>NZ_JACIHG010000014.1:0-202854 GCF_014198315.1 Bradyrhizobium sp. CIR48 | reverse complement strand
AATCTGGCTCACGGACGGCTCCTGTGAATGGGTGTGTGACAACCTCATTCTGGCACACTGATGCCGTAGGGGGCCGTCCACCCCATCACCACAGGATGCTGTTTTTGGGAAGAGTCGGAGTGGGAGGGTCGCGTCACACTGCTCCGTCTGGTGGGTCCCGGGTTCGCGCTTAGCGCGCCCCGGGACGACAGCGGAGTGTGTGCCTGCGACCTACCCCGCCCGCTGCTTCTCATAGGCCTTCAAATGCGTGTAGGCGATGCGCAGCTTGGGCACCGGCACCTTGGCGGCATCGGCGCGCGCGATGAGATCACCGATGACGTGATCGGCTTCGACCGACAGCCCCGCCTTGATGTCGCGGAACATCGAGGCCGTCATCGGCGAGCCCTCGGCGGTGAGGTTGCCCTTCACCCGCTCGAAGAACGGCCCGCCCGGCGTATAGCCCGACGCGGTGGCGATGGCGGTGGTCTCGTCCAGCATGCCGAGCAGGAAATCGCGACCGCCGGGCGCGGCGAGGATGTTGCCGACAGAGGTGCGCATCAGGCTGGTGGAGGCCGCAAGCGAGGACAGGAACACCCACTTCTCCCACATGTCCTGCATGATGTTCTGGCTGGCGGCGGCGCCGGTGATGCCGCTCTTGAAGGCCTCGTCGATCGCCTTGACGCGATCTGACAGCTTTCCGTCGCGCTCGCCGTAGTTCAGCGACTGCATCGGTTGGAGCTGCACCACCTCGCGCTTCTCGTTCAGGGTCGCCGCGATGGCGCAGAGGCCGCCGAGCACGCGCTCCTTGCCGAATTTGGCATCGAGGATATCGAGATGCTTCATGCCGTTGAGCATCGGGATGATCGCCGTGTCAGATCCGACCGCCGGCGCAAACGATTTGATGGCGTCGTCGAGATCGAATGCCTTGCAGCTCAAGAGCACGACGTTGAACTTGTCCTTGAGCGCGTCGGCCTGCACGGTCGGCGGATTCTTCAAGGTCACGTCGCCGTTCGGGCTCTTGATGACGAGGCCGGCGCTTGCGAGCTCGCCGGCGCGGCGCGGCCGGACCAGGAAGGTGACGTCGCGGCCGGCCTGCAACAGCCTGCCACCAAAATAGCCGCCAATGGCGCCGGCGCCGACCACGAGGATACGCATGGGATACTCCATTGTTGCTCTTGATTATTGCTGTTGGCGGCCACTTATAATCGTCATTGCGAGCGAAGCGAAGCAGTCCAGAATGTTGCGGCGATCACATTCTGTCGCCGGAGAATGAGCGGCTAGGTCCCGAGCACCATCTCCTCGACCTCGCGCAGCTGCTCCTTGCCGAAGAACATCTCGTTGCCGACGAAGAAGGTCGGCGAGCCGAACGCGCCCCGGGCGACCGCTTCCTCGGTGTTCTTGATCAGCCTGCCCTTCACCTCGGGCTCTCCGGCACGGGCAAATAGCTTCTGGGCATCGAGGCCGGAGGACGCCAGCGCCTTCGCCGCGATCTCGGGATCGTCCATCTTCTTCGGCTCGCGCCACATGTGGTGGAAGGCCGCCTCGACGTATCTTTCGAACACGCCCTCGAGCTGAGCGGCGATCGCCGTGCGCATCAGGTTCAGCGTGTTGACGGGGAAATGCGGATTCCAGACATAGGGCTGGACATGGAAGCGCTTGATGAAGCGCTCGGTCTCGACCTGCTGGAATTCACGCTTGTTCTTGATGCCCGCGAGCGTCTCGGCGGGAGACTTGTTGTTGGTCGACTTGAAGATGCCTCCGAGCAGAATCGGGACGTATTCGAACTTGACGCCGATGCGCTGCTCGATCGCGGGGATCGCGAGGTGGCTGAGATAGGCATTCGGGCTGCCGAAATCGAACAGGAACTGCGGGGCTGTGCGGGGCAAATCGTTCTCCGTGACCTAACTTTTTTGATCTGGCTTTTCCCGCATTGTGACGCAGCGTGCCCTGCGGGTCTACCGTTTAATGATGAGCATAATACTTTGGGAATCAGACCAGCCGCCGGATCGCCCGCTTGCGCCAGACCAGGAGGTAATAGCCCATCTGCAAAACGAACATGGCGCAGAACACGATGGGATAGGCGGCCCACACGCCCGCAAGGCCGATCGTGTGGCTCAGGATCACCGCGGCCGGCAGCTCGATCGCGAGGATCGCGAAGATCGAGAGCAGCATGGGCGTCAATGCGACGCCGGCCGCGCGCATGGCACCTGAGAACACTGTGGCGAGGCCAAACGGCACCGAGCTCCACAGGGCGATGTCGAGCAGGCCTCTTGCCAGATCGACCACGGCGGCATCGGTGATGAAGATGCCGAGGATCGCGCGCGGCGCGAGATAGATCAGCGCCACGAGCCCGCCGGTCAAAACGAGGTTGAAAGCGAGCCCGGTCCGCACAATGCCGTCGAGCCGGGCCCTGTCGCCGCTGCCGACAGCCTGCGCGCCGAGGATCGAGACCGCGATCGAAATCGACATCGCCGTGAACTGCGTGTAGCCCATCACCTGGTTGACGGCGCCATAGGCCGCAGTGGCGTCCGATCCAAACCCGTTGACGAGGCCGAGCAAGACCAGCTCTGCGATCGCCATCACCACCATGCCGATGGCGCTCGGCAATCCGATGCCGAGAATCTTTCCGAGCATGGCGCGGTTGAGTCGCAGGTGACGCAGCAGCGCCGCGTCCGGCGCGAGCGCGTGTTTCTTTCGCAGCAGATAGAACGCCAGCACGATCAGCGTGAGCGCGTTCGATATCGCCGCCGCCCACGCCGGGCTGGTGATGCCGGCCGCCGGCAGTCCGAACGACCCACGGATCAACAACGGTGTCAGGATCAGGCCGATCGCGGTCGACAACGCCAGCGCCAGCAGCGGCGTCAGCGCGTCGCCGACCCCGCGGATCATCGCCGTCATCAGCAGGAAGACGAAGCCGAGCGGCATCGTCAGCAGCATAATCTGCGCATACGCGCTGGCCTGGTCGAGAATGTCCGCGGGCGTGGCGAGCGCCATCATCAGCTGACGGCTGAAGAGCCCGCCGATCAGCGCCACTGAGATTGAAAGCAGAAGGCCGATCGCGAGCGTCGTGCCTACGACGCTCTTGATCCGGCCATGCTCGCCCGCGCCAAAGGCCTGGCCGATCAGCACGGTCGCGCCGGTGCTCAGCCCCATGACGAAGGCGAACAGGAAGAACATCACCGGGAAGAACGTCGAGGCAGCTGCGAGCGCATCAATGCCGATCATCTGGCCGAGATAGACGTTGCTGACGGTGCCGAACAGCGATTGCAGCGCGTTGCTCAGCATCAAGGGTGCGAGGAAGCGGAGGAATGTCGTCCAGAGCGGCTTGGGGGCAGACATGGATTGGCCTTTCATCAGGGCGTGCGAAGCCGTTGCCGCGCAATGCGCGGCTCGGCCGTCGATGGGAACGCGAGACAGAGCGCCTTAAGCGCGGTCGCTGTAGGCGAGCTTGACGATGTGGTCGCGGATATCGGTCGGCCAGTCCGCGATCAGTCCGGTGAAGCGTCGCCGGTCATCGGCAAACAGCGCGCGCGAGGCTTCCTCGAACTGCGGCAGGTTGCCCGCCATGGTCGACATGAAGTGATAGGCCGCATCGCGCGCCTGCCGTTCGCGGTCCTTGTCGCCGCTCGCGCGCCTGGCCTCATCGACGAGCTTGCGCAGCGCGACCGAGGCGCCGCCCGCTTGTGCGTTGAGCCACTCCCAGTGTCGCGGCAGCAACGTCACCTCGCGCGCGACCACGCCGAGCTTCGGCCGCCCGCGCCCGCGCGGCTCGCTCGGCGGCGTGCTCTCCTCGACCGGCGGCGGCACAAGCTTCGCCAACCGCGCCAGGACCTCGCGATCCCCGCCGCGCAGATCGAAGTCGATCGATCGACCCGTGCCGTCCTCGAAGATGATGATGGGCTCGTCCGGCCGCGTCGCCACCCGCTTGACGACCAGCGCGACCTCGCCTGCCGGCCCGGACACCAGGCGGTGCTGCCCCTGGAAGGCGGTGAAAATCTTCTGCATTGGAATCATTGCCATTTTGACGACGTTGGGCCATTTAATACCCGGGTAAATTATCGACGTCAATATACCCGGGTGAAAATATCCGTCCTGATGGCTCGACATTGTGATCTCGGGCTGGCACGAACGGCGCCGCCGACCGACCACGCCTAGCCACCACGCCTAGCCCCGGGGACCTCGCCAATGCTGACCGTTCACCACCTCAACAATTCCCGCTCGCAGCGCGTGCTGTGGCTGCTCGAAGAGTTGGGCGTGCCCTACGAGATCGTGCGCTATCAGCGCCAGCCGGACATGCGCGCGCCGATGGAGCTGCGCGCCATTCATCCGCTCGGCAAGTCGCCCGTCATCACCGACAACGGCAACACCATCGCCGAGTCCGGCGCGATCATCGAATATCTCATCGCGACCTATGGCAACGGCCGGCTGATTCCGCCGCCGAACACGCCGGAGCGGCTGCGCTTCACCTATTGGCTGCATTATGCCGAGGGATCTGCGATGCAGCCGCTGCTGCTGAAGCTGCTGTTCACGCTGATGCCGAAGCGCGCGCCTGCGCTGCTTCGTCCGCTGGTGCGCAAGGTCTCGAACCAGGCGCTCACCACGCTGGTCAATCCGCAGCTCAAGCAGCACATGGATTACTGGGAAGGCGAGCTCGGCAAGAGCGAATGGTTTGCCGGCAACGAATTCACCGCAGCCGACATCCAGATGAGCTTTCCGCTGGAAGCGGCGCAAGCGCGCGGCGGGCTCGAGCAGGGCCATCCCAAGGCGATGGCGTTTCTCGAGCGCATCCACGCGCGCCCGGCCTATGCGCGCGCGCTTGAAAAGGGCGGGCCATACCAGGTGGGACGGTAGTTAGTCATGCCGTCGAGCGCCTAGCCCGCCGCGTAGGCCCAGTACGTCCGTCGCTCCGGCGTGTTCATGTCGCGATAGCACGCGTGACAGCGAGAGCTAGCGGATCCGCGCTCCCGTGCCATGCAGACGACGTTGTTACTGCCCCGCAGCTTCTGCGCCCCGCGTGCGCGGATCGGGCGCGCCGAGCGGTCCGTTGGGTGTCACGACAATCGAGTTGGCCGACGTCTGCCCCATCGGCTCGACGATGACGTGGCCCATCGCCTTCAGCTTATCCAGAACATCGCTGGGAAAGCCGCGCTCGACACGCACTTCATCGGGCAACCATTGGTGATGCAGCCGTGGCGCTGCGACGGCGGCCGCAACATCCATCTTGTAGTCGAGCACGTTGACGACGACCTGCAACACGCTTGAAATGATGCGGCTGCCGCCGGGCGAGCCCGTCACCAGCACCGGCTTGCCGTCCTTCAGCACGATGGTCGGTGACATCGAGGACAGCGGCCGCTTGCCGGGGCCCGGCAGATTGGCCTCGAAGCCGACGAGACCGTAGGCATTGGAGGCGCCGATTGCGGCGGTGAAATCGTCGAGCTCGTTGTTGAGCAGCACGCCGGTGCCGTCGGCAACGAGGCCCACGCCGTAGCTGAAGTTCAGCGTATAGGTGTTGCTGACGGCATTGCCGCGTCCATCGACGACGGAGAAATGCGTGGTGTTGCTGCCCTCGCGCGACGAGGGAGCCGCGGAAACGAGCTCCTTCGACGGCGTGGCACGTTCGGCGGAGATGCCGGCGCGCAGCTTGGCGGCGTAGTCCTTCGCGACGAGCGTCTCGATCGGTGCGTTGACGAAGGCGGGGTCGCCGAGATAGCGCGCGCGATCCGCATAGGCGCGCTTCATCGCCTCGATCAGAAGATGCAGCGATGCCGGCGATCCCTGCTTCAGATCGGCAAGCTGAAAGCCCTCGAGGATGTTGAGCGTCTCCACCAGCACGACGCCGCCCGACGAAGGCAGCGGCATCGACACGATGTCATAGCCGCGATAGGTGCCGCGCACCGGCGCGCGGATCACGGCCTGATAGGCCTTCAAATCGGCGGGCGTCATGATGCCGCCGGCGTCCGTCACGGACTTGGCGAGCTTTTCCGCGACCGGTCCCTCATAGAAGCCGCGTGGCCCCTGTGCCGCGATGGCCGACAGCGTTTCAGCGAGATCGCCCTGCACCAGCCTGTCGCCTTCACCGATCGGCGTGCCGTCGGGCCTCGAGAAGATTTTGGCCGAAGACGGCCAGCGAGCCAGCCGCCGGTGCCAGGCCGGCATCGTGTCGGCCATGTCGTCACCGACGACGAAGCCGTCGCGGGCCAGCGCGATGGCGGGCGCGAGCAATTGCGCCAGCGTGAACTGGCCGGAGCCGTATTTTTCCAGCGCGAGGGAAAGACCGGCAACCGTGCCGGGGACGCCGACGCCGAGCGCGGAATCCCGTGACTTCGCAATATCGGGCTTGCCGTCGGCGCCGAGGAAGATTTGCGGCGTGGTCGCCGCCGGCGCCGTCTCGCGGTAATCGATCGTGATGTCTTCGTTGCGGTCCGCGGAATGGATCACCATGAAGCCGCCGCCGCCGATATTGCCGGCACGCGGATAGGTCACGGCCATTGCAAAGCCGGTCGCGACCGCGGCATCGACCGCATTGCCACCGCTCCGCAGGATATCGGCACCGATCTGCGCGGATATCTTCTCCTGCGCGACGACCATGCCGTGCTCGGCGGCGACGGCGCGTACCGTGTCAGGCGCGGCTGGGACATAGGCCCGTCGCGCATCCTGGGCGGCTGCCGGTGACAGACCAAACGCCAGGGCGGCTATGAAGGCGAAAAATGTCCGCCTTGTCGAATATGACGACATCATCAAGCTTCCGCCGTGGCTTCGAACCAGTTCACATGCCTCGCTGCAATGCTATACGGTTTGCCCCAAGAGAGGCAAAACTGTTCGTGATGAGGACTGCGCGATGACGACGATCGCCCCGGATGTGCGCATGGCCGGCGTGGCGCGGACCTATCCGCCGCGCGCCGCCGTCGTCAGCTGGATTTTCTTCGACTGGGCCGCGCAGCCTTATTTCACGCTGATCACGACCTTCGTGTTCGCGCCCTATTTCGCCACCAGCATTGCGCCGAACCCCGCCACCGGCCAATCGCTGTGGGGATTTGCGATGGCGGCCGCGGGCCTTGCGATCGCGTTGATGTCGCCGGTGCTGGGGGCCATCGCGGACGCCTCGGGCCGCCGGAAGCCGTGGATCGCGGGGTTCGGTGCGCTGCTGGTGGCGGCATCCTGCACGCTGTGGATCGGCAAGCCCGGCGATCCCTCCATCATTCCGCCCCTGCTCACCGCAGTCGCGCTCGCCAGCGTTGGCGCGGAATTCGCCACCCTCTTCAACAATGCGATGATGCCGACGCTGGTGCCGCCGGAGCGGATCGGACGGCTCTCCGGCACCGGCTGGGCCACCGGCTATGTCGGCGGGATCGTCAGCCTGATCATCGTGCTCGGCTTCCTCGCGGCCAACCCGCAGACCGGCCGCACATTGCTGGGCTTCACGCCGCTGTTCGGGCTCGATCCGGTCAGCCATCAAGGCGATCGCATCGTGGGGCCGCTGACCGGGTTGTGGTTCATCGTCTTCGTGACACCGCTGTTCCTGTTCACGCCGGATTATCCGGCGAAGCGCCCGGTGCGCGAGGCGTTGCGCGAGGGGCTGTGGGAGCTGAGGCAATCGATCAGAGGCTTGCCGCAACAGAGATCGCTGGCGGCATTTCTGCTCGCCAATATGATCTATACGGATGGTCTGGTGTCGCTGTTCGCCTTTGGCGGCATCTATGCCGCGGGCACCTTCGGCTGGCACACCATCCAGATCGGCACCTTCGGCATCATGCTCGCGATTGCCGGCGCATTTGGCGCATGGTTCGGCGGCAAGCTGGATGATCGTCTCGGGCCGAAGCGCGTCATCGCCGGCAGCTTGCTCGTGCTGCTGCTGTCCGTGGCGGCGATTCTCCTGGTCGACAAGGACAGTGTGTTGTTCATCAAGGTCGCGCCGCCGCAAGCAGACGCTCCCTTGTTCTCGAGCGCGGCCGAGCGCGCCTATCTCGTGCTGGGCTGCTTCATCGGTGCGGCCGGTGGCCCCCTCCAGGCGGCCTCACGCACGCTGCTGATTCACCTCGCTCCGAAGGACCGCATCGCGCAGTATTTCGGCCTGTTCGCGCTGACCGGAAAGGTGACGTCCTTCATCGGACCGTTGCTGATCGGCATGATCACGGCGGTGACCGCGAGTCAGAAGGCCGGCATGGCCGTGCTGGTGGTGTTCTTCGTCGCTGGGCTGGGGCTGTTGATGCGGGTGCGGGATTAGCCGCGGGCCTTCGTAGCCCGGATGAAGCGCAGCGCAATCCGGGAAACCTGTTTCCGTAGAGGCGCTGACCCGGATTGCGCTGCGCTCCATCCGGGCTACGCTTGTGGTGAAGCCTCAGTGCCGGAAGTGCCGCGTGCCCGTGAATACCATGGCGATGCCGTGCTCGTCGGCGGCCTTGATCACCTCGTCGTCGCGCATCGAGCCGCCGGGCTGCACCACCGCGGTGGCGCCGGCCTCGATGCAGGCGAGCATGCCGTCGGCGAAGGGGAAGAACGCATCTGACGCCACCACCGAGCCCTTGGTGAGCGGCTCAGCGAGCTTCAGCTCGCTCGCCGCATCCTGGGCCTTGCGCGCGGCGATCCGCGCCGAATCCACCCGGCTCATCTGGCCGGCGCCGATGCCGACGGTGGCGAGATCCTTGGCGTAGATGATGGTGTTGGACTTGACGTGTTTTGCGACCCGGAACGCAAACTTGAGGTCACGCATTTCAGCGTCGGTCGGCGCGCGCTTGGTCACGATCTTGAACGTCATGTCGTCGACCACGGCGTTGTCGCGGCTCTGCACCAGCAGGCCGCCGGCGACCGTCTTGGCGGTGATGCCAGGCGCGCGCGGATCGGGCAGGCTGCCGGCGAGCAGGAGGCGGAGGTTCTTCTTGCCGCCGATGATGGCGATCGCCTCCTCGGTGGCGTCGGGCGCGATGATCACCTCGGTGAAGATCTTTGTGATCTCGCGGGCCGTATCTGCGTCCAGCGGACGATTCATCGCGATGATGCCGCCGAAGGCCGAGGTGGAATCGCAGGCCAGCGCCTTGCGATAGGCGTCGACGAGGTTCGATCCCTCCGCGACGCCGCAGGGGTTGGCGTGCTTGACGATGACGCAGGCGGCGGTGCGTCTGGCGTCGAACTCACCGATGCATTCATAGGCGGCGTCAGTGTCGTTGATGTTGTTGTAGGAGAGCTCCTTGCCCTGGAGCTGCCGTGCGGTGGAGACGCCCGGGCGCTTGTCGGGGGTCGCGTAGAAGGCCGCGGTCTGGTGCGGGTTCTCGCCGTAGCGCAGCGACTGAATCAACTTGCCGCCGAAGGCACGGAAGTCGGGCGCGTCGATCTCGAGCTGGCGATTGAACCAGTTCGAGATCGCGGCATCGTAAGCGCCGGTGCGCGCATAGGCCTTCGCGGCAAGCCGCCGCCGCAGTTTCAGCGTGGTCGCGCCCTTGTTGGCGGCGAGCTCGTCGAGCACGGCCTTGTAGTCATCTGCCTCGACGACAACGGCGACGTCATCATGGTTCTTCGCGGCGGCGCGGATCATCGCGGGGCCGCCAATGTCGATATTCTCGATGCAATCCTCGAAGCCGGCGCCTTTGTCGACGGTCGCCTCGAACGGATAGAGATTGACGACGAGAAGATCGATCGGCGCGATGCCGTGCGCCTTCATCGCGTCCGCGTGCTCCTTATTGTCGCGGATCGCGAGCAGGCCGCCATGCACCTTCGGATGCAAGGTCTTGACGCGACCGTCCATCATCTCGGGGAAGCCGGTGAGGTCGGAGACGTCCTTCACCTTGAGGCCGGCCGCGGCGATCGCTTTTGCCGTGCCGCCGGTCGAAACCAGCTCGACATCATGGGCGGCGAGCGCCTTTGCGAATTCGATCAGGCCGGTTTTGTCGGAGACGGAAAGAAGCGCGCGGGTGACGCGGCGGGGATGGTCAGTCATGAGCAAGATCCTCTGTCGTAAGGAGTGTCTATGCCCAGGCGCGCGGCAGATATGTGTCGCGCTTCCCGATGGTGCTCCATCCAAGGTCGCCAGTCGCGCGAGCGAGGGCTCGATAGCAGTTTTCGGCGTGCTTCACAACGATCAGATAGGGCTGAATCCGTGCGTTTACAGCGGAAGTTCCGGTTCGCGCCGGGCGTTGCGGCGGGCATTGGTGACGGTCGGCGATGCCGTGGAGCGGACAAAGCTCCAGCGGATCGAAGGCGCCTGCCTCGCGTCCTGCCGGATCACGATCTGGGCAGTGCGGCGCGGCCCGTCATTGCCGGCCAGGAACACGCTGTCCTCGAGGTCGACCTTGTCGTCGAGCGCCTCGAAGGTCCAGACGTCGCGGTTCGGCAGCACCAGCATGACGCCGCGCGCATCCGACAGCCGGCTCGCCTTCACTGCCGGATGCAGATGGAAGCGCAGCGCAAAGTCAGCGTCGGCGCCCTTGAAGCGTCCGCCCTGCGGCGGCGACAGCGTGTCCTCGCCGTCGATGCGCGCACCATCATTGGCGATCATCAGCACGCGGCGGTGGATCGCGCCGAATTTGGAAAGATAGCCGTCATGCGAGGTCGTCAGCAGCGTGCCGTTCTGCACGATCTCGCGATAGCTCTCGACCCCGACGGGCCCGCTCGTGACCGGCGAGCCGTGCAGGAGCCGCTTCATCGCCGACATCTCGACGAACTGGCACGACGAAGTATCGTGATAGGTCAGCGTCGAATGCGCCGCGGTGCCGCGGGCGAACGGCCGCCAATTGTCGCGGCCCGTGGTCGGCATGCCGCAATTGGTGACGATGCGGCTGATGCCGGAAGACAGTTCGAACGACAGGCAGCCGGCGTGGGCATCGTGGCTGACGCCGGCTGGCGGCGGCGGGCCGGTGTCGATGATCACAGTGGTCTGGCCGGCATCGAGGCGCTGAAAGCCGGTATGCGGCATGTTTGCCATCGGCGCGCCGTGGGTGTCGTCATAGGCGAGCAGCGTTGCGAGCAGGTCGGACGATGTCGCGCTCATGCCGTTGAACAGCGCGAAATTTCCGTCGCCGTGGCGGAAGAAGCGCAGCATCGGCATCATGCGGTCGATCGCGTTGAGCAGCGCCGGTGGCGGTGCGATGTTGCGCGCAGCAAACGTCTGCCGCAGCGGCAGCAGGTCGATCAGGAGTTCAATCAGCGCCCCCGGATTGCGCGAGATGTGTCCGCCGTCGGGCAGGATCTGCCGCTGCAATTCGTCCGACAGCTTCTTCGATGCGCTGCGGATTTGGCCCGCCTGGTTGGCAAGGCACAAGGCCGCGTAGCACAGCGCCATCAGCACCTGGAGCTTCGGCACCCCGTCGGGAATGTTGACCATGGTGTAGCGCAGGAAGCGGATCTCGCGCGCGAGGGCGCGCAGGTAACGGCGGTAGAACTTGTTGTCGGTCTCGTTGAGCACCAACGGCGCCTGCGACAGCAGCGAGATCACGCGCCGGGCCAGCACGTCGGCACGTCGCGCGACCGGCCGGCGCTTGTTGGCGGGGTTGGCGATCCAGTCCTCGATCAGCGCGCGCGCATTCGCCCGTGTCAGCGCGGTGTCGGCGGCGCGCAAATGGCGCAGCCAGCCGAAGCCGAGCAGCGCGACTTCCCAATCCTCCGACGGCGGCTCGAGATCGAAGATCGAACGGCCGTGGCAATTGACGATCTTGCCGGCGAAGACGAAGCGGCCGGCATAGATTTCAGCGGCGCGAGTCGCATCCGCGGTGCGCAGATCATGCGGCGCGATGATCAGCCGGTCGGTGCGGCCGGGCCAGACCCGCGACAGCGCAACGGAACCGCCGCTCGCGCGCGCGAGCATGTTCCGCGCGAAGCGGTTCATGACCAGCGTCGAGATACGTCTGCGTTGAGCGACCGACACGCTTTGCCTTGAAGGGGGAGAGGATTCCGACGAATCCCTATTAATCCCAAAATCGGACGTCTGACACCACCTTGAACGTGTGCGAATCAGCGTCGCGGCCGCAAAATCCGGTGCAAAATCAGGATTTAATGAGCCGGGTCGCGAAAAACCCGTCGAGCCCGCCGAGCTTGGGATCGGCGTTCGGCAGATGGCTGGGCAGGGTGCGCAGATCGCCGTCCCCTGTGATGATTTCGTCGAGGCCCGCGACTTCCGACGCCTCGATCGGGACGCGGCGAAGCGCGGGTTCGCTTGCCAGCAGCGTGGCCACGGCCTGCTCGCCCTCTTCGGGTTCCAGCGAGCAGGTACAGTAGACCAGCGTGCCGCCCGGCTTGAGCAACGATACCGATTTTCGCAGCAGCCGCTGCTGCAGCACAGTCATGGCGGTGACATCGGATTCCTGCCGCAGCCATGCCACATCGGGATGACGGCGGATCGTGCCGGTCGAGGTGCAGGGCGCATCGATCAAAATACCGTCGAAGCCTTCGGCAGGGCCGGCCCATTCCACGGCGTCAGCGACGACGGTCTCGGCCTGGAGCGACAGCCGCGCCAGGTTTTCACGCAGCCGCGTCACCCGGGCTGGCGAGCGGTCAATCGCCGTGACATGCGCGCCGGCATGCACCAGTTGCGCGGTCTTGCCGCCGGGGGCGGCGCAGAGATCGGCAATGGACTTGCCCTTGACGTCGCCGAACAGCAGGGCCGGCAGCGCGGCGGCGGCGTCCTGCACCCACCATTGTCCCTCGGCAAAGCCGGGCAGCATGGTCACCGAGCCGTGCAGCAGCATCCGCACCGTCCCGGTCGGCAGCGTCTCGCCGTGCAGGCGGCTCGCCCATTGCGCGGCATCGGATTTCACCGTGAGATCGAGCGACGGCTCGTGGCCGAGCGCCAGCGCCATCTCCCTTGCGGTTGCTTCGCCATAATGCGCGCTCCAGCGCGCGAGCAGCCATGGCGGCAGATCCAGCGATTGCGCGGCGACCTCCTCGACCAGCGCCGTGCCCTCGCGCGCGCAGCGGCGCAGCACGGCATTGACGAGGCCGGCATAGCGCGCGGCGCGCCGGTCGGATTGCACCAGGCGAACGGAGAGGTCGACGGCCGCGTGATCCGGCACGTCCATCCAGAGGATCTGCGCCGCGCCGATCAGGAGCGCGCTTTGCGCGCGCGGCGCATCGGAGGGGATGCCCTTGTCGAGCAGGCGGGACAGCACATGGCCGAGCGTGCCGAGCCGGCGCAGCACCGTGGCGACCAGGCGCCGCATCAGCGCGCGGTCGCGGTCGGCCAGCGTCTTCAGTCCGGGATGGGCGCCGCTGCCGTCGAGTTGGTCATCGAGCGTGCGGTGCTTGTGCAGCACGCCGTCGACGATGTCGGCGGCAATCCGTCGCGCCGCGAGACCGGGCACTTCGGACGGAGGGGCGAAACGTTGAGATGGCATGCGGAAGCAAGGTTCTGAGCGAGCGGCAGTTCCGCCGCAATGGGCGCATGCCTTGAGAACCCAATCTCTGGCACGCGAATATGCCAAATGTAAGAATCGCTTCCGGCTTTTTCAGCCCTTCCGGGCCGATTTCAGGAATGCGTTATTGGACATCGCGTTGCGGCTCGTCCTGCGCTAGAAAGCCTGACGATGAGTGACCAGTCTCCCGTTTCCGACCGCAAACAGCTCACGCCGGCAGCCAAGCGCGCGCTGGCCGAAGCCGAGGCGCGCCGGCAGGCCGCGGCCGTGCAGGCCAAGGAGGACGGCAAGGCGGCGCCGAAGGAATTGCAGGGGCCCAAGGGACCCGAGCCGACCCGCTACGGCGACTGGGAGCGCAAGGGCATCGCCTCCGACTTCTGAGCGATCGCCGGTCCGAAGGCTGTCCGCCTTTGCTGCTAAAGGTCTTGCCACTAAAGGTAATCATTCTCCCTGAGATAGCGGATGATGCGCTCGCAGGCCGCGTCAGTCGACATTTCTGACGTGTCGACGGTGATCTCCGGCGCCTGCGGCGTCTCGTAGGGATGATCGATGCCGGTGAACGACGGCAGCTCTCCCGCCCGTGCCTTGCGATAGAGCCCCTTGGGATCGCGATGCTCACATTCGGCGAGCGGGGTCGCGACATGGATCTCAATGAACTCGCCTGTCTCGACCCGCCCGCGCGCCAGCTCGCGCTCGCTGCGGAACGGTGAGATCAGCGCGACCAGCGCGATCATGCCGGCGTCGACGAACAGCGCCGCGATCTCCGCGGTGCGTCGGACGTTCTCCGCCCTGTCCGCGGTGGAGAAGCCGAGGTCGCGGTTGATGCCGTGACGGAGATTGTCGCCGTCGAGCAGTACGGCGTGGCGTCCGAGTTCGGCAAGCCTGCGATCGACGAGATCGGCGATTGTCGATTTGCCGGCACCGCTCAGCCCTGTGAACCAGAGCACGCAGGGCCGCTGCTGCTTCAGCCGCGCCCGCACGGATTTGTCGACGGCAAGCCGTTGCCAATGAATGTTGGTGGCGCGGCGGAGCGAGAGGTCGATCATTCCCGCTGCGGCGGTGCGGTGGCTGATCGGATCGACGAGAATGAAGCTGCCCATGTCGCGGTCGTCGCGATAGGCCTCGAACACCAAGGGACGGTCGAGGCTGAGATGGGCGTAGCCGATCTGGTTGGCGTCGAGCGTGGCGGCGTTTTCATGCGCCATGGTGTCGATGGCGATGCGGTGCTTGAGCGTCGTGATCACCGCGCCGGTCGAGGCCGCGCCGCATTTGAGCAAATAGCGACGGCCCGCGACCATGGCCTCGTCGTCGAACCAGACCAGATGCGCCGCCAGTTGATCGGAGACCTGTGGCGCGGGTCCCGCCGTCAGAACGTCGCCGCGACTGACGTCGATCTCGTCGGTCAATGTGAGCGTCACCGATTCGCCCGCCGCAGCCCGATCGCGCTCGCCGCCGGGCGTGAGAATGCGCGCGATGCGCGTCTGGCGGCCCGAGGGCTGCACGGTGATGGTCTCGCCGGACGCGATCGTTCCGCTGGCGATCCGGCCGCAGAAGCCGCGAAACTCGGCATGCGGCCGGTTGACCCATTGCACCGGCAACCGGAACGGCCGCTGCGAGACATCGCCGGAAACGTCGACCGATTCCAGATAGGCCGTCACCGTCGGCCCGGTGTACCAGGGCATCCGCGCACTGGCCGTGACGATGTTGTCGCCGTCGGGTGCGACGACCGGAATGCACTGGACCTGCGGGATTCCGAGCTGTCCGGCCATGGTCAGGTATTCGGCAGTGATGGCCGCAAAGCGATCCCCGTCGAATCCGATCAGGTCCATCTTGTTCACGGCGAGCACGACGTGACGGATACCCAGCAGCGACAGGATGTGGCTGTGGCGCCGCGTCTGCGTGATCACGCCCTTGCGGGCATCGACCAGCACCACGGCAAGATCGGCGTTGGAGGCGCCGGTCGCCATGTTGCGCGTGTACTGCGCATGCCCCGGCGTGTCGGCGACGATGAAGCGGCGCAGCCTGGTGGCGAAGAAGCGGTAGGCGACGTCGATCGTGATGCCCTGCTCGCGCTCGGCCTGCAAGCCGTCGACCAGCAGCGCGAAATCGAAATCGCCGCCGGTGGTGCCGACCGTCCGGCTTTCGGACGCCAGCGCGTCGATCTGGTCGTCGAGCAGCGTCTTGGAATCGTAGAGCAGCCGGCCGACCAGCGTGCTCTTGCCGTCGTCGACGCTGCCGCAAGTGACGAAGCGCAGCGTCGGACGGTCATCCTGTTCGAGCCGCGGCGCATCGGAGGCGGCGATCGTGGGGGCCTCGTGATAGGACATCAGAAGTAGCCTTCCGCTTTCTTGCGCTCCATCGATGCGGCACTGTCCCGGTCGATCATGCGTCCCTGCCTCTCGGAGGTGCGCGAGGCCATCATCTCGCGCACGATGTCGGGGAGCGTTGCCGCGGTCGAGACCGTGGCGCCGCTGAGCGGATAGCAGCCGAGGGTGCGAAACCTGACGGAGCGCCATCGCGGCTCTTCGCCTGCAAGCAGCGGCATCCGTTCGTCGTCCACCATGATCAGCGCGCCGTCGCGCTCGACCACCGGGCGCGAAGCCGCCAGATAGAGCGGAACGATCGGGATGTCCTCGGCGAGGATGTAGTCCCAGACGTCGAGCTCGGTCCAGTTCGACAGCGGAAACACCCGCATGCTCTCGCCGGGCGCCAGCATCGTGTTGTACAGGCTCCACAGCTCGGGCCGCTGGTTCTTCGGATCCCAGCGATGTGCCGCGCTCCGGTGCGAGAACACGCGCTCCTTGGCGCGCGATTTCTCCTCGTCGCGCCGCGCGCCTCCGATCGCGGCGTCGAAGCCGTGGAGGTCCAGCGCCTGCCGCAACGCCTGCGTCTTCATGACATCGGTGTAGCGGGCTGAGCCGTGAGTGAAGGGGTCGATGCCCTGGCTCAAGCCGTCATTGTTGGTATGGACGATCAGGTCGATGCCGAGTTCGCGCGCGCGGCGGTTGCGAAACGCGATCATCTCGCGGAATTTCCATGTCGTGTCGACATGCAGCAGCGGAAACGGCGGCTTGTCGGGATGAAAGGCCTTCATCGCCAGGTGCAGCAGCACCGAGGAGTCCTTGCCGATCGAATACAGCATCACCGGCTTGCGGAATTCGGCCGCCGTCTCCCGCAAGATGTGGATGCTTTCCGCCTCGAGGCGCCGGAGATGGCTGGCGGCGTGAAGCGGCTCGCGGCCGGTTCTTTCAAGGAGGGCGGGCTCGGTGCTCGTGGGAATGTCCAGCATGCTGATCACGCGGCCTCGGCGAACCATTCGCCGAACAGATGCGCCGAAATTGCGGCATTCAGGCCGAGGTCGCGAACGCACGCCGCGACCGAAGCTCGATAGGCGTCATTGACCCCGCAGCGCTCCAGAATCTCCAGCTGAGCTTCGCTCATCGAGGCCGTCGCGCGACGCTGGTAGCGATAGGCGCTATCGGAGGTGTGCAGATTGGGCACCTTGTAGATCGTCGCTTCGCTCGGGAAGATGACGCGCGCGTTGTTTGCTTGCACGTCTCCCGGTTCCTGCCATGACGTCACGGCATTCTCGGTAAAGCTGTTCGAAAGGCCGAGGCGGTCGAACAAGACGCGCACCGACGACAGCGCCTCCTTGCTCACCTCGTAGACGTAGTGCGTGACGGGAACGCCGTGTTGTTGCGCGTAACTTGCGACGCGGGCCGCGCTCAGTGCGGCAACGACATAGTGCCGCAGCAATGTGTCTTCGGGCGCGCGCGAAATCAGCTTCTCGAGCCATGACGCCAGCGAACTCGCCGGCTCGCGGTCGAGCATGATGAGATGCAGACGGTGGCGCGGATAGCCTGCCTCGACCAAGAGCTGCAGCGGATTGAACAAGCTCTCGGCAAGGACGTAGGGCCCGATCGTTTCCTTGCTGAAGATGTGCGGCTCGTCGCTTGCCGAGGGGATGATCCAGGGCGCCAGCGGGCGGCCGACGAGCGCGTCGCGCAGGATCGCCTTCAGCGGTTGATAATATGAAGGCATGCCGGTCATGCCGAACAGATTGCTGAGGGCGGTCGATCCGACTCTGGCCTTGCCGCATGCAAAATAGAGCATCGGAAAGTCCTGCGCCGGACGATGCAGGAAATCCTCGGCGAGGCAGTCCGTCACTTCACGCATCAACGTCGCGAGCGTGACGGCTCTGGTCTGGAATTCGCCCACCGGGGACAGCAGCATGGTGTCGAGGGAACTATGCTGCTGCCGAACGAGATCGGCCATTCGTTCGAGCGAATCGGCGGAAATTGCGTCGATGTTCATGTCGGGGGCCCGCTGCAGGGAGTTCCACGAACGATTGCTCGTGGGATATTCTCCAACCTACAGTTGTCGGTGGTGCCGGACAATTCCGGGGAATCCCGGAGGCGCTATCCATATGCGACGAGCATTGAAGATGTGCTCGTCGCCGCTATGCAGTTTCATGCCGCGCGCACGGTGGTGAGGAACTTCTCGACTTCCGTCTTCAAGAGGCTGCTTTCACTCGACAGCGAGCGCGCCGATGCCAACACCTGCCCCGACGCCGCGCCGGTCGCGCTCGCGCCATGACTGACCTGCGCGATCTTGTCTGCGACTTCGACGGTTCCCTTGGCGGCTTCGCTGACGTTGCGCGCAATCTCGGCTGTCGCTGCACCCTGTTCTTCGATCGTCGCTGCAATGGTGGACGAAATGTCTGAAATGCGGGCGATGGTCGCGCCGATTTCCTTGATCGCTCCGACGGAGTCCTCGGTTGCCGATTGCATGCCGGCGATCTGCGCGCTGATCTCTTCGGTCGCTCGCGCGGTTTGCGCTGCGAGCGCCTTCACCTCGCTCGCCACGACTGCAAAGCCGCGGCCGGATTCGCCGGCGCGCGCCGCCTCGATCGTTGCGTTCAGCGCCAGGAGGTTGGTCTGTTCGGCAATCGCGGTGATCAATTTGACGACGTCGCCAATTCGGCCCGCCGCCTTGAGCAGTTCATTGATCCGGACGTCGGTGCGCTCCGCCTGCCTGACCGCTTCGCTGGCGATGCGGCTGGAATCGTGGACCTGGCGGCCGATCTCGACGACCGAGGTACTCATTTCCTCGGCGGCGGACGCGACCGCTCCGACATTGGTGGAGGCTTCCTCCGAGGCCGCCGCGACCATTCCGGAGAGTTGCTGGGTCTCTTCCGCGGTTCCCGACAGCGTACCGGCGGCTGCCTCGAGCTGCTGGGAGGCTGCTGACACGGAGTCGATGATGCCGCCGACCGCGGCTTCGAACACGCCGGCGAGCTGGGCCATTTCTTCCTTGCGCTGAGCGGCCGCAGCGGCTTCCTGATTCTTCTGTTCGACCTCCATCTGCTCGATACGGATCAGGTTTTCCTTGAAGGTCTGAGCCGCGCGAGCGTTGTCGCCGACCTCATCGCCGCGGCGCGTGTAGGGAATCTCGACCGCCTTGTTGCCGCCGGCGAGCTGGAGAAGCACGTCGCCGATGCGCCGGATCGGCCGGGCGATGTTCGACACGGAAAAGACGGCGGACCCGATCAACGTCAGAACGACGAAGACGCCGACGATCAATGCGAAGGTGGCGACGCGGTCGAGTTCGGCCAGCATCTCGCCCTTGCGGCGCGCCGCGAATTCGTTGGCAACGCCGACCAGATCGTCGATCCGTTTGCTGACTTCCAGGGCTGCCGGACGCATACGCTCTGCGAGAATGGTTGCCTTCGTCGAGTCTGCCGCAGTCCTGGCGCCGCCGGAGGGGGCGCCAATGACGGACTTTTGCGCCCCCGCCAGTTCAATGCCGCTGGCCAGATACGCATCGACGAATTTCTTGGTCTCACGATAGGCGTCCTGGGTGACCTTGCGGGTCGCCCGGTCGGTCGCCGCATCGATTTCCGCGCCGGCTTCGCCTGCTCGCGCGCGGAGATTCTCGAGGAGCTTGTCAACCTCTCCGGCTGACGAGGCGGAGCTGATCTCGAGAGCTGCGAGCTGCGCCCGCGCCATGGCCGTCTGCGCCGCTTGCGCATTGCCTTTGTTGAGATAGTTGATCGTGACCAGGCGATTGGATTCGGCGATCGACCGGTTGCCGAGCATCTGGTTGGTCAGCATGCCGCAGACCAGCACAACGCTCACGCCGGTGACGATGCCGAGCTTTGTTCCAATGCGAAACCTGAATGACCCCACCGCTCTCTCCTCGCGTTGCTGTATAACAGGTATTCGCAACCAATGATTGAGATTTGGGTAATATTCGCGGATCTCCAGTAGAACTACGGCCAACGTATATGAGAATGGAATTTTCCTGCATGGTTCCGCTATGTGCGCGCTCGTGCTTTGAGTTCCCCCGACTCTGTCCTAGCGTGAGTTGATGCGTTTCCAGGACCGACCCAATTCCTATCGGCCGCAATTCGGCGGCTCGCCGTTCGGTCGGCGCTTCTCCGGATTATTGCCGTGGATGTTCGTGGTGGGCATCGCGCTGGCCGTCGTGCTCACCTTCCGCCACGGAATGGGCTGGCTAATTCCGGACACGGATGGCGATCGTACGCGGAACGCCGAGATCGTTCTCGAGCAAGCGCGCCATCCCGATGTTCGCGAGCCGGTCGACGTCATTCGCACCGTCGACGGCGACACCTTTCTCGCGCGGGTTCGTCAGCGCGGCGGCCGCGATCTCGTCGTGCGGGTTCGGTTGCGCGGCATCGACGCGCCCGAGATGAAAGCGTCTTGCCGGGAGGAGCAGGACAAGGCCGAAGCCGCGGCCCGCGCATTGCGCGATCTGCTCGGTCAGGGCGACGTGACGATCGCCAATCTCGGCCCTGACAAATACGGCCGCGTTCTCGCCGACGTCGCGACCCGGCGGACTGCGAACGTTTCGGCGGCATTGCTCGCCGGCGGTTTTGCGCGAAGCTACAATGGCGGCCATCGCGACGGCTGGTGCGCGCGCAGCTGGCGCTTCTGGTAACAAAAAAGCCGCGTCCCGGGACGCGGCCTTTTCTTGTCTTGCCTTGATCCCGGCGATCAGCGCGTCACGACCACCGTCGTGCCGACGGAGACGCGGCCATAGAGATCGGTGATGTCATCGTTGAGCATGCGGATGCAGCCATAGGAGACGAAACCGCCGATCGAACCCGGCACGTTGGTGCCGTGGATGGCGTATTCACCGCCGGCCAGCGTCATCGCCGCGACGCCCATCGGGTTGCGCGGCGAGCCGCCGGGAATGACGTCAGGGATGCTCGGCTTGTCGCGCTTCACCTCGGCGGGCGGCGACCAGGCCGGATTGCGGTACTTGCCGTCGATGCGGGTGGTGCCGGCCCACTGCTTGCCGGACTTGCCGACGCCGACCGGATAGCGCACGGCGTGGCCGTTATCGAGGACGAGATAAAGCCGCCGCTCGCTGGTTTTGACCACGATCGTGCCCGGAGAATAGTCGGCCAGATGTGCCCCAACCATTTCCGGCCGCGCCTGCGCCGCCGTCGACATCAAGACCCCAGCCCCGATGGTGGCGACGAGCGCCACAGCAATCCTTATCGACATCGATTTTCCCCTAGCCCGAACGGATCGTCCAAAATTACGCAGAACCGGCAATCGCCAGCTGGCAACGTCCTTGTCAGGGGACATTCTTAACCGCGCCCGTTAACCGGTTGGTTTCCACGCACGGCTGCCAAGGGCCAGTCAGCAGGGGGAACAAAGGAAATGTTCGAAATAAAGTAAATGACCTGAAAACAACACTCGGCGGGAAAGATGCGGCCGCACCGGCCCGCACGCTGACGAGTGCGTGAGGATGTGAACGGCTGTTGTTTTGGGGCCTCGGTGCGAAAGGCAGTCTCGTGTCCCGGACAACGCGCAGCGCGCAGCGGTGCGCCGCAGAGCCGGGACCCAGTTCTTCTCTTCGTGCGCGGCTCGATGGGCCCCGGCTCAGCAGCGCACCGCGACGTGCGCGCTGCGCTGCGTCCGAGGCACGAGAGCTCGTTTACGCCGGCTTCCGGTTCTGCCGGTTCTTGACGAGATCATCGACCACGGCGGGATCGGCCAGCGTCGAGGTATCGCCCAGGCTGCCCGGTTCGTCCTCGGCGATCTTGCGCAGGATGCGGCGCATGATTTTGCCGGAGCGGGTCTTGGGCAGACCCGGCGCGAACTGGATTTGATCCGGGGATGCGATCGGGCCGATCTCCTTGCGCACCCAGGTGACGAGCTCCTTGCGCAGGTCCTCGGTCGGCTGCACGCCGGCCATCAAGGTGACATAGGCGTAGATGCCCTGGCCCTTGATGTCGTGCGGGAAGCCGACCACTGCAGCCTCCGAGACTTTCTCATGCGCCACCAGCGCGCTCTCGACTTCCGCGGTGCCCATGCGGTGGCCGGACACGTTGATGACGTCGTCGACGCGGCCGGTGATCCAGTAATAGCCGTCGGCGTCGCGGCGGCAGCCGTCGCCGGTGAAGTACTTGCCCTTGTAGGTCGAGAAATAGGTCTGCTCGAAGCGGGCGTGATCGCCGTAGACCGTGCGCATCTGGCCGGGCCAGGACCGCGTCAGGCAGAGATTGCCCGAGGTCTCGCCGTCCAGCACCTTGCCGTCGGCGTCGACGATCTCAGGCGCCACGCCGAAGAACGGCTGCGTCGCCGAGCCCGGCTTGAGCTTGGTCGCGCCCGGCAGCGGCGTGATCAGGATGCCGCCGGTCTCGGTCTGCCACCAGGTGTCGACGATCGGGCAGCGGTCGTCGCCGACGACGCGGTGATACCACTCCCACGCTTCCGGATTGATCGGCTCGCCGACCGAGCCGAGCAGGCGGAGCGAGGCGCGCGATGTCTTCTTCACCGGCTCGTCGCCGGACTGCATCAGCGCGCGGATCGCGGTCGGTGCGGTGTAGAAGATGTTGACCTTGTGCTTGTCGATGACGTTCCAGAACCTGGAATTATCCGGGTAATTCGGCACGCCTTCGAACATCAGCGTGGTCGCGCCATTGGCGAGCGGCCCGTAGAGGATGTAGCTGTGGCCGGTGACCCAGCCGACATCGGCGGTGCACCAGTAGATGTCGCCGTCGTGATAATCGAAGACGTATTGATGCGTCATCGAGGCGAACACGAGATAGCCGGCGGAGGTGTGCAGCACGCCCTTGGGCTGGCCGGTCGAGCCTGAGGTGTAGAGGATGAACAGCGGATCCTCGGCATGCATGTGCTCGACCGGGCATTCCGTCGTCACCATCGCCGCCGCCTCGTGATACCAGAGGTCGCGCGTCGGGTTCATGTCGATCTTGCCGCCGGTGCGCTTGACCACCACGACCCAGTCAACGTCGTCGGCCTTCGCGAGCGCGGCGTCGACGTTGGCCTTCAGCGGCACCTTCTTGCCGCCGCGC
The DNA here is from genome assembly GCF_014198315.1 of Bradyrhizobium sp. CIR48. Taxonomy (NCBI): domain Bacteria; kingdom Pseudomonadati; phylum Pseudomonadota; class Alphaproteobacteria; order Hyphomicrobiales; family Nitrobacteraceae; genus Bradyrhizobium; species Bradyrhizobium sp. CIR48. The sequence goes on along the minus strand of NZ_JACIHG010000014.1, from coordinate 180,189 downwards.
AGGCCTTCGTCCGCGGTGATGATGACCTTGGATTTGCAGTCATTGATGCGCTGGGCGAGGCTGTCCGGCGAGAATCCCGCGAACACCACCGAGTGGATCGCGCCGATGCGCGCGCAGGCGAGCATCGCATAGGCCGCTTCCGGAATCATCGGCAGGTAGATGGTGACGCGGTCGCCCTTCTTGACGTTGCGGGTGCGCAGGATGTTGGCCATCCGGCAGACCTCGTCGTGCAGCTCCTGATAGGTGATATGCTTGGACTGCGAGGGATCGTCGCCTTCCCAGATGATCGCGGTCTGGTTGCCGCGCTTGGCGAGATGCCGGTCGATGCAGTTGTAGGCGACGTTGAGGATGCCGTCCTCGAACCATTTGATCGAGATGTTGCCGGGCGCGAACGAGACGTTCTCGATTTTCGTCGGCGCGTGCATCCAGTCGATGCGCTTGGCCTGCTCCGCCCAGAAACCGTTCGGGTCCGAGATCGAGCGAGCGTACATCTCCTTGTACTTGGCCTGGTCGATCCAGGCGCGCTTCGCCCACTCCGCCGGGACGTCGTAGATCTTCTCGGACATGCTTCCCTCCACATACGGCAGGCCGAACGCTGGCGACCGGCGAGCCGACTTGATCATTGACTGATTATGCGTCGGGCTAACCGGGCCCGACAAGGAGCACAAGCTGGACCTTCGGCGGGCGGCCGGCCATGCGGAGGATCAAGCCCGCCTGCTGCGACTGTCGCAGATATGAAACAAGCCGGCGGGCGGCTTTCGGGGCCTTGATCCAGCTCCGCGGAATAGGCGGCGCAGGGGCCCCATGCATCAGTAGAGGTATTTGGAAACCGCCTCTCACTGATTCGGGACTCGCAATACGGTTCGGAACACCCTAAATGGCCAACCCGGGTCCAAAGAGGCCCTTCGGAACAAAAATCAGAACAGCGGCATTGACCGGTAACAGACAGGGCTAAGGCATAAGGCTATGATGGATCAGCAGAATCTCGGGACGATACGGCCCGCTTCAGCCGATCCTGCAGCTATTGCGCTGGCCAAGGCCCTCGGACAATGGCCGAAACCGGCCCCTTTCAGGCGTCCGAGCCCGAAGAAGGCCTTCGACACGGCGCCCGCGGCGACGGTCGAAGCGCTCGCTAGGGAGCTCGGCCTGCGGCTCGGCGACCAGAACGAGCTGACCATTCGCCGCGTCCGGCGCGGCAAGGGCTATTCCTTCGTGCGTCCCAATGGCGCACATATCCGCGACGCCCGCACCATCCGCCGGCTGCACGCCATGGCGGTGCCGCCGGCCTATCGCGAGGTGCGCTATTCGTCCGATCCGAGCTCGCATCTCCAGGCGGTGGGCCGCGATGCCGCGGGCCGGCTGCAATATCGCTATCACGCCGATTGGGAAAAGGTCCGCGAGCACCGCAAGGCGCATCGGCTGGAAAAGCTCGTCGGCGCGCTGCCAAAGATCCGGCGCAAGGTCTCGGCATTCCTGTCGGGCGACGAGCCGACGCGTGAATTCGCGCTCTCGGCCGTGATCGAGCTGATCGCGCGCACCGCGATCCGTCCCGGCAATGAATCCTATGCCCGTCTCAACGGCACCCGCGGTGCGACCACGCTGCTGAAGTCCAACGTCACGCTGGAGGACGATTGCTTCGTGCTGACCTTCAAGGCGAAGGGCGGCAAGGCGGTGCGCAAGGAGTGCGACGCGGCCAAGCTGGTGCGCGCCATCGGCATTTTGCAGGAGGTCCCCGGCAAGCGCATGTTCCAGTATCGCGATGTCTACGGGATCGTGCGCGCGGTCAACACCACGCAGGTGAACGCGTTCTTGCGCGAGATCGCCGGCATCAAGATTTCGCTGAAGGATTTCCGTACGCTGATGGCGTCTGCCGTCGTCGTGGAATCGCTGTCGCGGATCACGCCGGCGACCAGCCAGCGCGGCCGCAAGAAGCAGGTGCTGGACGCAATCCGCGCCGCTGCCGACAAGCTCTCCAACACGCCGGCGATCTGCCGCAAGAGCTACGTCCACGACACCATCGTCACGGCGTTCGAGGATGGCATCCTCGAGCGCTTCGCCGCGACCATGAAGGGCCAGCGCTCGCAGGCGAGGCGCGAGCAGTTGCTGGCGCAGGTGGTGGCGACCGCCGCGGTGTAACGACACGTCGCGCTGCCGTAGGGTGGGCAAAGCGCAAGCGTGCCCACCATTTGCTCATGGTGAAAGGTGGTGGGCACGGCGCGAAGAGCGCGTCTTTGCCCCACCCTACGAGAGCTACTTCTTATCTGACACACCCATGTCGGGACCGGGATCGCCGCCTGCGGCTGCGGTCGTGAGCCGTTCCATATAATGGGCCCACCCCGTCGCGTGCGCGGCGGCCTGCGCTTCGCTCGGCAGGCCGCTATGGGTCATGCGCAGCAGCGTGCCGCCGTCGCGCTCGATCAGGTCGATCTCGATGAGGCTTGAGCCGGGCGGTACTTCCTGGCCGCCTTCCCATCCGAACGTGTAGGCCAGACGATGCACCGGCACGACCTCGCGGAAGGCGCCGCGGGCGACGCCGCCGCGCGGGCCGACGCCCTTGAGCAGATAGAGCCCGCCCGGATGCGGCTCCGTGGTGGCATCGGAGCCCATCCAGCTCAGGATTTTCTCGGGGTCGGTCAGGTAGGCGAAAACGGTGGCACGTGGTGCCGCGATCTGGGTCTCGCATCGCACTATGAACGGTTCGGTCATCGGCGATCATCCCTTCGCTGACACCAGGACATGGCGGCGCCAAAGCGGCGCGTCAAGGATTGCCCGTGACAAAGGCCGCCTGCCTTCGCCATGATCGAGCCATGCAGCTCTCCCCGACCCTCGCCTGGCTCGTCGATGCCGCCTCGGATAGCGCCGGAGCTGATCGCCTGCTTGCGGAACTCGGCGCTCATCTGGTCGCCGACGGCGTGCCGCTTGCGGCGGGCGCCCTGACGCTGGAGGTGCCGCATCCTCTGATCGCAAAGCGGACCTGGCTGTGGCGTGCAGACAGCGGCCAAGTGATCGAAGCACTCGGCTTCGCGCCCGGCGGATTGGCGCCCGATCCGCCCAACGATGCCGGCCGCCGCTGGCTGCGCGACATCGCGCGGGGCGAGGTCCACGAAGACGTCATCGGGCGGCCCGATGGGCCGCAGCTTTGTTGGATCGGGCCGCGTCCCTTCACTGCCGACGACATCGGGCAATTGCGCCAGGCCGCGCGTTTTGCAGCGACGCCCCTCGCCGTGCTCGCCGCGCGCGCCACGCTGCGCGCGACGTTAGACGCATATCTCGGCAAGCGCAGCGCGGAGCGGGTGCTGGCGGCACCTCTGCGCCGCGATCTCGGCGAGACCATTCAGGCCGCGCTGCTCTATGCAGACCTCCGCAACTTCACGACGTTGTCGGAAACCTCACCGCCTGCACAGGTCATCGCCGCGCTCGATGCCTGGTTCGACCGCATCGCCGGTGCCGTTCACGCCTTCGGCGGCGAAGTGCTGAAATTCATCGGCGACGGCGTGCTCGCGATCTTTCCGGTGGTCGATGCATCGCCGCGCCGCGCCTGCGAGGCCGCCCTGCGTGCCGCAGGCGCAGCGGAGGCCGGCATGGTCTATCTCAACAAGGAGCGCGGCGCTCAAGGGTTGCCGCCGCTGGCATTCGGCGCTGCGCTCCATCTGGGCGAGATGCTGTGGGGCAATATCGGCGCCGCCAACCGGCTCGACTTCACGGCGATCGGTCCCGCTGTCAATCTCGCCAGCCGGCTCGAAGGATTGTGCAAGCCGCTGGGGCGGGCCGTGCTGGTGTCGGGAGCGCTCGCCGCGGAAACGGACATGCCGCTGGTCGCGCTCGGATCGCATTCGCTGCGCGGCATTGCTGCGCCATGCGAGGTGTTTGCGCTGGCGGAGACGCAGAACCGGACATCGTAGCCCGGTTGGAGCGCAGCGTAATCCGGGATCGGTGCATACGGAAAGACTGTCCCGGATTTCGCCGCGCTCCATCCGGGCTACGGCAGCGCCTACATCCCGCCCATCTTGCAGACGAGCTTCCACTCCTCCGCTGTCACCGGCTGCACCGACAGGCGCGAATATTTCACCAGCGCCATGTCGGCCAGCTTCTTCTCGGCCTTGATCGTGGCCATCGTCACCGGCGTCTTCAACGGCTTGTCGGCCTTGATGTCGACGCAGACGAATTTCTCGGTCTTGTCGGTCGGATCGGGATAGGCCTCCTTGATGATCTCCGCGATGCCGACGATCTCCTTGCCCTCGTTGGAATGATAGAAGAACGCCTTGTCGCCCTTCTTCATGGCGACGAGGTTCTGGCGCGCGGTGTAATTGCGCACCCCGGTCCAGGCCTCGCCCTTGGCGCCCTTCGCCACTTGCTGGTCCCAGGACCAGACCGATGGTTCGGATTTCACCAGCCAGTACGCCATGTTTATTCCTCTGACTTGAATGGGCGCGTCAGCAGCCCCGAGATAGCCGCGTCGATCGTGCTTCGGCCGCTCAGGATCGACGCGACCGCTTCTGATACCGGCAGCTCGATGCCCTGCGAAGCTGCGAATTCGATCAGCACCGGCGCGGTGAACTCACCCTCGGCAAGCTTGCCGGCAGGCGGTTGCTCGCCGCGGCCGAGTGCAAGGCCAAGGGCGAAGTTGCGTGACTGCGGGCTCGCACAGGTCAGGATCAAATCGCCGAGACCGGAGAGGCCGGCGAGTGTCTCGCTGCGTGCGCCGAGCGCGCGGCCGAGGCGCGTCAGCTCGGCAAAGCCGCGGGTCGTCAGCGCAGCCTGGGCGGAGGCGCCGAGCTTGCGCCCGACCGCGATGCCGACTGCGATTGCAAGCACGTTCTTGGCCGCGCCGCCGATCTCGACGCCGCGAATGTCCGTGGAGTGATAGGGACGGAACGTCGGCGAGCCCAGGGCCTGCACCAGTGCGCGCGCCAACGTCTCATCGCCTGCCGCCAGCGTCACCGCCGTGGGCAAGCCGCGCGCGACATCGTCGGCAAAGCTTGGACCCGACAGGATCGCGGGCTGGGCGTGCGGCGCGGCCTCCGCGATCACGTCGGTCATGAATTTATGGGTGCCGTGCTCGATGCCCTTGGCGCAGGCGACGATCGGCACCGGCCCTGTCAAATGCGAGGCCAGCATGTTGACGGCGCCACGCAAATGCTGCGCCGGTGTTGCGATCAACAACATGTCGGCGTGCGCGGTGAGCGCCAGATCGCTGGTCACGACGATCTCCGCCGCGAGCCGCACCCCGGGCAGGCGCGGATTATCGCGTGTCGAGGCGATCCGCGCTGCGTGCTCGGCATTGCGTGCCCAGAGCGTGACGCTCCGTCCCGCCCGCGCCGCCACGGTCGCCAGCGCCGTGCCCCAGGCGCCCGCCCCGATCACCGCGACGGATTGGAATGCAGTCATGGCTAGTATCCCGCCCGGGTCTTGCCGTAGCCCGCCGGTGCCGTTGCGTTGGCGTCGAGCAGCCAGCGCGCGCGGGGCTGCGCTTCCATCGTGTCGGTCAGGCCGAGCGCGAGGCGTTCGGCACCGGCCCAGGCGATCATCGCGCCGTTGTCGGTGCAGAGCGCCGGCGGCGGCATGATCAGCTGCGTCCCGGCTTGCTGTGCGACCTCATCGAGGGCGCCGCGAATCGCCTGATTGGCGGCGACGCCGCCGGCCGCGACCAGGGCGCGCGGCGCGCCGAATTTTTCGCGGAACAGCCTGAGGCCGACGCTCAACCGGTCGGCGGTCGAATCCAGCACGGCGGCCTGAAAGCTCGCGCAGAGATCGCTGACGTCCTGCGGCGTGATCTCGGCCAGCCGACTCGCTTCAGTGCGCACTGCCGTCTTCAATCCCGACAGCGAGAAATTGGCATCGGGACGCCCTTGCATCGGCCGCGGAAACGCAAAGCGCGTGGCATCGCCGCTTGCCGCCGCGCGCTCGACCTGCGGCCCGCCGGGATAGGGCAGGCCCAGCATCTTCGCGACCTTGTCGAAGGCCTCGCCGATCGCATCGTCGACGGTGGTGCCGAGCCGTACATACTGGCCGACGCCGGTGACCGCGACGATCTGGGTATGGCCACCCGAGGCGAGGAACAGGCAGTAGGGAAATTCGATTCCGTCGGTGAGGCGCGGCGTCAGCGCATGCGCCTCCAGATGGTTCACCGCGACCAGCGGCGTGTCGTGCACCATCGCGATCGCCTTCGCGGTGGTGAGCCCGACGATGACGCCGCCGATCAGGCCCGGCCCCGCAGCGGCAGCAACACCGCCCAGCTGAGCGAAGCCGACGCCGGCCTCCTGCATCGCGCGCTCGATGATGCCATCGAGCAGGTCGACATGGGCGCGGGCGGCGATCTCCGGCACCACGCCGCCGAAGCGGGCGTGCTCCTCGATTTGCGACCGCACGATGTTGGACAGGATCCTGCCGCTGCCGTCAGGCGAGCGTTCGACCACCGCCGCGGCGGTCTCGTCGCAGGTGGTTTCAATGCCCAGTACCAGCATTGGCGAATTGTTATCCAATTTGCGCCCTTGCGCTCATCCGTAAAGCAGAGTTCTGGTACGTCCGGTAGCATTCCGGGGCCAGATTGCGCAATCGCCACGCGCGGGCTCCGCACGAATGCGTCGCCGCCAATTGGTCCGGGAACACCAGCGATGTCCATCCTTGTCACACGGCCGCATCCCGACAATGAGGCGACGGCGGAAAGCCTGCGTGCGCGGGGTCTTGCGGTGCTGCTTGCGCCGGTGCTCAAGTTCGAGCCGGTCGCCTTCCATGACGAGAGTGAAGCTCCCTACGGTGCCATCCTCGTCACATCGGCCAACGCGATCCGTGCCGTCGCGCCACAATTGCGGGATCTTGGTCTGTTGGAGCTGCCGTTGTTTGCGGTCGGCGAGCACACGGCTGCTGCGGCGCGCGACGCCGGCTTTGCCGAGGTGATCGTCGCCGGCGGCGATGCCGCGTCCTTGCGCGACAAGGTGATGCAGAGCGCGCGCGACAAGGTGCTGAAGAAAAAGAGCACGCTGCTGTATCTCGCAGGCGCGGATCTGTCGCGCGACCTCGGCGGCGAGCTCGGTGCGGAGGGGTTTAGCGTGGTCACGCAGACGACCTATCGCATGGCGCCGGTCAAGCATCTGCCGCGCGAGGTCTGCGAGGGCTTTGCCGCCCACGGCGTCGAGGCGGTGCTGCACTACTCCCGGCGCAGCGCCCGGGCGTTCCTGGATGCGGCCAGGGACGAAGGCGTCGAAATCTCGGCGCTGGCCATACCGCAATGCTGCCTGTCCGAGACGGTGGCAAGCGTGCTGCGTGATGCCGGCGCGTCGCAGGTTCTGGTGGCTGCGACACCGGACGAAAATGCCTTATTTACCACCTTGGAGCGTGCGTTACGCACCCGTTTGGCGTAAGAGGTCGAGCCGAATCCGACGTAATCGGGTCCGTCCCGCGTATGGAAGTGTGAGGAACCGTCACGATGGCCGACGACAAGCCTGAAGACGCAGGATTGGCTCCTGAGTCCGGCCGTGCCAAGCGCACTCCGCCCACCATCGACCTCGAAGCCAGCGAAGTCTCGACCCAGCCGCAGGAGCCGGCGGTCGAGCCCGAGGCACCGCCGGCGCCGGAGCACGCCGAGCCTGAGCAGGCAAAATCCGACCAGGTTGACGCAGAGCCGGAGCGGACCGAACCGCAGGCCGCGGTTGCGCCGGCTCCCGTGTCTGCGCCGATGTCGCCCTGGGTCATCGCGCCGTTCTCCGGCGCTGTCGCGGCGGCGGTCGTGATCGCGGTCGGCTGGATGCTGGGCTGGCCCGCCGTGCAGGCACCGCCGGCCACCCCGCAAGTCACGAGCGCGACGGTCGATGCGCTGAGCGGTCGCGTTGCGGCAGTTGAAGCCAAGGCGGGCAAGCCCGCCGCCGATCCCGCGATGGCGGCGCGGATCGACGCGCTGGAGAAATCCGCGAGCGGCTTGCGCAGCGACGTCGCCAATCTGCGTACGCAGTTCGACAAGACCGCGAGCACATTGAACGATGCGAAATCTGCCCCACGCGCTGCCGCACCCGACCTCGCCGCTCTGAGCGACCGCATCGCCCAGCTCGAGCGCGCCAGCAAGGCCGAACGTGCCGAGCTCGCGCAGCAGGGCGAGAAGATCGCCGATGCGAAGACGCTGGACGACAAGCCGCTGCGCCATGTGGTGGCGGCGGCCCTGCTCGACGTTGCCGTTCGTCACGGCGATGCTTACGAGTCGCAATTGGCCGCAGCGCGGGCGATGGTGACAAAGCCCGATATGCTGAAGCCGCTCGACACCTTTGCCGCGTCAGGCATCCCGACGCCGGTGGCGCTGAGCCGCGAGCTGCTCAACATCGTGCCGAAGCTGTCGCCGCCGGCGGAAGCCCAGACCAGCGGCACGGGCATCGTCGAGCGTCTCCAGGCAGGAGCCTCAAAGCTGGTCCGCATCGAGCGCACCGACGGGGTCGGCAACGATCGTGGCGCCATCGTCGCACGGGTGACGGCGGCGGCGCTTCGCAATGATTTCGTGGAAGCGCGGCGCGAGCTCAAGACGCTGGCCGAGGCCGATCGTGCGCCGGCGCAGGCCTGGCTCGACAAGGCCGATGCCCGCGACGCTGCGCTCGCCGCTTCCCGCAAGTTAGCCGACGATGCCATGGCGGATCTCGTCAAGCCTGCTCAATAAAGCTTCGCGCAATACTAAGCGCGTATAGGGATCGCCATGCTTCGCATCGTCCTCTTCCTTGTCCTGATCGCGCTGGCGGCGGCCGGCGCGGCCTGGGTTGCCGACCAGCCCGGCGATCTCGTCCTGACTGCGGGCAGTTTCCGCGCCTCGACCACGCTTCCCAAATTCGTGTTCCTGCTTGGCCTGTTTGCCGCGGCCGTCGTGCTGGTCTGGAGCATCGTGACGACGATCTGGCGCACGCCGGGGCGTCTGCGCCGCCGCCGCCATGACAAGCGCCACGCGCGGGGCCGCCACGCCATCACCCACGGCCTGCTCGCGATCGGTCATGGTGATACCGCACTCGCCCGCCGGCACGCGGAAACGGCGCGGCGGCATGCGCCGAATGATCCGCTCGCGCTGCTCCTGCATGCGCAGTCGGCGCAGCTCGAAGGCAATCGCGACGAGGCGCAGCGCGTCTTCCGCGCCATGGCCGAGCGCGAGGACACGCGCCTGCTCGGCCTGCGCGGCCTGTTCATTGAGGCGCAGCGCGCCGACGATGCGGTCGGCGCCGTGATGATCGCGGAGGAAGCGATCAAGCTGTCGCCGTCCTCGACCTGGGCCTCGCAAGCGGTGCTCGGCTTCCGCTGCGCGCGCGGCGACTGGAGCGGCGCGCTCGCGATCCTCGATTCGAATTTGTCCGCAGGCCTGATCGACAAGCAGGCCTATCGCCGCCAAAGCGGTGTGTTGCTCACCGCGCGCGCGCTCGAATTGCAGACGATGGACCGCGACGTCGCGCGCGAGAGCGTGATGGAGGCGGTGAAGCTTGCGCCAACCTTGGTGCCCGCGGCCGTGCTCGCGGCAAAATTCGACAGCGAGGCACATCAGGTGCGCCGCGCCATGAAGCGGGTGGAAGCTGCCTGGCTCGCCAATCCGCATCCGGATCTCGCGGATGCCTATGCCCATGTGAAGCTCGGCGATACCGCCTGGCACCGCTTGCAGCGGGTCGAGACGCTTGCGGCGAAGACGCCTGCCGACAAGTCCGGCCATATCGAGGGCCAGCTCGCGATCGCGCGTGCCGCGATCGACGCCTCCGAGTTCGCCCGCGCGCGCGAAGTGCTCGCGCCTTATCTCAGCGATCCGACCCAGCGCGTCGCGCTGCTGATGGCCGAGATCGAGCGTGCCGAGCATGGCGATAGCGGCCGCGCCCGCGCGTGGACCCTGCGGGCGGTGCGCGCCCGTCACGATCCGGCCTGGACTGCGGACGGCTACGTTAGCGACCGCTGGCGCCCGGTCTCGCCGGTCACCGGGCGGCTCGATGCGTTCCAGTGGCAGACCCCGGTCGCGAGCCTGCCTTCGGACAAGGGGACCACGATCGAATCCTCGGCCTTCGAGGAGGCCATGCTGGCGGCCCCGCCGCCGAAGCGGGTGACGGTGGCTCCCAGCGAACGCCCAGCGGAACCGCTCGTGACAGCACCGGCGCCAGTGCCGGCCGCGCAGGACAATTCGCCCCCGATGGCCAAAGAAGAGCCGGCCGTTGTGACCGCCGAACCGGTCCAACCGGCCCCGGAGCCCGCCGAATCACCGCCGCCGGCGGCGACACCGGTGTTCCGGAGCCGCGCCGACCTCGGCAAACCGGCGCCAGCGCCGATTCCCGCGGTCATCCCGATCGTCCGGGCCCCCGACGATCCCGGGATCGATGACGAGGGTCCGAGTGATGAATTTACGGAACAAATCGGTACACCCAAAGCCCAGGCCGGCGGCTGGCGCGGATTCTGGTCCCGCTGGGGCGCGTGAGCCGCATTTCGAACCCGGCTTGTCCTTGCCAATTCGGGCCATGCCCGATATCAGGAGCGCGCGTATCGGGGCCGGCATCGCCTTGGCCCCGGCAGGGTTCGCCGCAATAGCTCAGTTGGTAGAGCACGTCATTCGTAATGACGGGGTCGGGGGTTCGAATCCCTCTTGCGGCACCAGCGCCTCAACTCATCCGATCCAAGAAGCGCGAGCCCAGTCCCGGCCATTGCATCCGGCGCATTGCGCGCGATGCTGGCGTCTCTACGATGCGCGCTGGCGGGGTGTGGGCAATGGGGCAGGCAGGGGCATCGCGAACGGAGCCGGGCTCCGCGGATCGGAGCGACTGGGTCCGGCGGCCCGGCCTCGTCATCCTTGCGGCGTTGATCACCGCCATCGTCGCTTCCAAATCGCTCGACGCGTCGCGGCTGCACAGCCGGCTGTCCGTTCCCCCGCTCTATGACGACGTCGCCTATTTCGAAGACGCGGTCAGATGGGTGAATGCCTTTGGAAGCCGCGGCGTCGCCGGCAGCGTCTGGGACTTGCTGCATCACCATGCGCCGTTTTCGACGCTGGTGGCGGCCACCGGTTTTTGGTCGTTTCCCGGAAGCTATGTCGGTCCCTATCTCGTTCATGCCGTGATCGTCTTCGGCTTCCTGCTCGGGATCATCTGGCTGGTTCGGCGACGGCCGGTTCTCGAGATCGCATCGTGTCTGGTCGCAGCAGTGTGCGTGCCGGTGCTGTGGCACACGATTACCGAGGCGCGTCCCGATCTGCCCTCGGGACTTGCCATTGGTCTTGCCGCCGGTGCCATCGTCTACCGCGGCGTGCTCCGGCGCAGCGCCCGGTCGCTGGCTGGCCTCGGCGTTGCCTGCGCACTCGCCGCCTGCATCAAGCCGACGTCGTTCCCGGCCGCGCTCGCTCTGCTCGGCAGCGCATTCGCGATCCGGCTGGTCGTCGATTGCATCCAGGCCGGCGGATTGCGCCTGTCGATCAGGACTGCGCTCGGCGCGCTCGCGTGGTTCGTGCTGCCGTTGATCGCGACCACGGCCGTGCTGATCGGCCCGGCCTTGGTCGAGACCGTCACCTACATTCTCAACGTGTTCGTCGGCCAGCGCGACCTCTGGACGACGGGCGAAGGTTTCTGGCCCGGACTGCTACGCTTCTCCATCGGTGGAGAGGGACAGTTCGGCCTGCACTATTGGCTCGCCATCGGGTTGGCCTTGATGCTGCTGCGCTTCGTGCTCGCTGCGATCCAGGGCCAGGCTGCGGTGCTGGATGCGGTCGTTCTGCTCGCGACCGTGCTGATTGCCTACGCCATTCCGTCCGTTGCCGAGATCAAGACCTACTTTTTCGGCGCAATGTTCTACGGCGTGTTCATCGTCGCGATGGTCCTCAATGGCTGCGCCAGCATGGCGTCCATGGAATCGCTGCTTGCGCGCACGGTCCTTGCGGCGGACATCCGTCGCCATCTGCTGACGGCAGGCCGCGTGCTTGCGCTCGCAATCGCCCTCGCGCTGTTCGTCAAGCACGTCGTGATCGGTCAGCTCAGCGTGGCGACGCCGCTGAGCGCACAGCAGCAGGACAGCATCCGCGCATCGACCGAGCGTCTCTGGTCGCTTCTGCGCGACGTCAAGCCACCGCTGTCGGGCCCGCTTTACGTCGGCTTTTCGAGTCCCTACCCGGTCACGCCCGCGACCATTCAGTTGTATGCGGCGCAGGCGCGGATGAATCTGGTCGTCCGTGGCGAGATGCTGCATCGAACGGCAGCGGCCACCGCAGACGCGCTTCTGCAGTCGGACATCCTCGTGGTCTCGAGCTCGATCCAGCACACGCTGGTCGGACCGCGGGTCGGCGATGAGCTCATCGCCCGCATGGACGCGGAAAGGGGCGTCTGCCTGCTCGACAGCATGAGCTTTCCGGACGTGACGCTGCGGGTTTATCGGCGGGGGTGTTGATCGCAGCCGGCCGGTTCGAAATTGCTCCGCGATTGTGTGAGGCCAATTCACTTAACCCAGGACACCTTGCCCGTAATGTCCCGGGTACGCCAACACGGGGAGATTTCACATGCGCAAGATCATTCTGGTTGCCGCCATGGTCCTGGCTTCTGCCTCTGCCCAGGCAGACGGCTCCCGCAGCCTGTCGCTGTCCGCGGCGGGCGCCCAGGCTCCCGCTCCACTGACCACGCCAACCTCGGCGACCACCTCCACGCCGCAGGCGAGCGAAGCTGCGCCGGCCACCGAGGCGCCGAAATATTCCGATCGTCCGCCGGCAGTGTCGCTCTCTGCGCCGGCCGCCACGGCCACTCCGACCGCTCCGGCGGCGACCACGCCCACGACCACCCCGGCGCCGGTCGCGACAACCAAGCCCGCCACCAAGAAAACGGCAAGGGCGGACAAGCCGAGGTCCAAGCGCTGGACCGAGCGCCGCATCATCAGCGAGCTGCACCGCCACGGCATCTATTGGTAAGGGGCTCGCCAAAAGCAAATGGCCGGGACGAGCCCGGCCATGACGCAAGAGTTTTGGATTGGATAGATGGCGTTTACTGCGAGACCGTCTGCACCACGCTTCCGATCGGACGCGTGTTCGTGCTCGCGGTCGGCACCTTCATGTCCTTCATGATCGCTTCGTCATATTCCGGCAGCGTCTGCAGCGTCGTCTTGGCCTTCATCTGCACGACCTTGTAGCCGCCGGCCTTCAACCGCGCGAGCAGCGTCGGCAGGGCTATGCCGGTATTCTTCTGGAAATCGTGCATCAGGATGATGCCCTTGCCGAGCTTGTCGAGCCGGGTCATCACCGTCTCGATGATCTTTTCCGGCGTCGCGCCCTTGCGGAAGTCGAAGGAGTCGACGTCGGTCGAGAACATCGCGACGTTGCGGGTGCCGAAATAGCTCACGATCGCCGGATTATGCTGCAGCTGCGGAAAGCGGAAGAACGGCGCCGGGTTGGCACCAAGCGCGAATTTCACCGCGCTGATGCCCTTTTCGACCTCGTCCTTGGCCATCTGCTCCGTCATCTTCTTGCCGTTCAGATTGACGTGCGACCAGGTGTGAGTGCCGACCGTGTGGCCCTGGGCCAGCACCTGGCGCAGGATTTCCGGATGATAGGTCGCGTGCTTGCCGACCGAGAAGAACAGGCCCTTGGTGCATTCATCCGCCAGCGCCTTCAGCACATTCGGCGTGTTCACGGGCCAGGGACCGTCATCGAAGGTCAGCACGACCTCCTTGTCGGTGAGGAAGTCGAATTGCTTGAAATGGTCGAAGCCGAAGCCGGGGCCGCCGGTGGTGTCGATCTCGACCACGCGGGAGACGCCCAGCGCGTTCGGATTGGCGCAGGTCGATTTCTGCTGAACCGGCATGGCCGGGGCGGGCGCAGGTGCCTGAGCAACTGTCGTCGGCTTGGCCGCGATCGTCGCGGTGGTCTCGACGTCATCCCTGGCGGCGAGCTTCGCCGGTGCCGGCAATGGATCGGCGGCACGGGCGGCAATTGTCTTGGGAGCGGCCTGATCGGCGCGCGAGGAATAATAAAACCAACCGCCGGCGGCGATCACGACCGCCGCAACTACACTGGCCAACATCAGGCCCAACGCATTACGCATCGCTACTCTTTCCAATTACGCAACCAAACCGGCGGAATTTCCCGCGCGACGAGCCATTAATGCGAAGTAACAGTTAACGTGACACCAACACGACGGCGGTTGTGGAGGAATTTCAGGGAGGTGCGCCAAAGTGACCGACATCACAGTCGGGGTGCAGCCCGTGACCATCATCACAGTGGAAACTGTTTTGCTGGAGCATCGTAGTTCCCATCAACAACAGGCACCGTTGCGACGGCGCCAATGGGAGCTTCAGATGACCAAGGCCCTCGACACCAAGTCTCTTGACACCAAGCCTCTTAACACCAAGTCCTTCTCTGCCAGTCTCCGGGACGCCAGCCTGGCGCTCGGCTTGGCCGCCATCGTCTCGCTCGTCGCGACGAGTTCGAGCTTCGCCTTCTCGGCCGAGGCGCAGCAGCAGTGCACCGGCGACGCCTTCCGCCTGTGCTCGTCGGAAATCCCCAACATCCCGAAGATCACGGCGTGCATGATGAAGCATCGCTTGGATCTGAGCGCCGGCTGCCGCGCGGTGATGGACAAGGATCTCGCCAAGGGCGCGTCGCGCAAGGTCGCTGACGCCCAGGACAAGCAGTAAGAGCACGCAACACTGCAATCGTTGCGTCGGTTAGCTCCCCTCGCGATACGCCCCGGCGTCAAGCCGGGGTCACGCGGCGGCGCCATGCAGCCTGCCAATAAAGCCGTTGCGGCTGAGGGATCGTCGCACTAGCTTCGCCCGCACATTCTTCCGGGTAAGAGGCATTACGCGATGGCCAGATTTCTTTTCATACTTCCTTTGTTGCTCGGCGCATCGGTCGCATCCGCGCAGCAGCAGCCGGGCCACGATGCCTGCGCGCGCGACGTCACCCGCTTCTGCCGTGCCGTGATGAACAATGGCGATGGCGCCGTGCTCGCCTGCCTGAAGCAGCACCGCACGAAGCTGAGCAAAGGCTGCGACAAGGTGCTGACCGAGCACGGGCAGTAAGAGTTCTCGTAGCCTGGATGGAGCGAAGCGTAATCCGGGCTACGGTCTGACACTGCTCCCCGCCGCGGTCGCGACCACCGGCAGCACCTCGGCACTAGCACGATCCGGCGTCTCCTCCTTCCAGCGCACCGAACCGAACGGACGCTCCAGCATGCGGCGGATCCGCACCGGCTCGGGACCGATATGGAAATCGATCGCCTGCTGATGCAGCGCGCGTTCGGACTGGGTCGAGCGGTTGCGCTGGCGCAAATAGTCGAACCAGGTCGGGCAATGATAGCGCTCGGTCCACAATTCGGGGTCGGCGATGTCGCGGGCGATCGACCAGCCATAAGCGCCGTTGCGCTGCCGGGAGAGCTGCACGTCCTGCATCACGTTGTGGAACGCGCGCGCGTTCTCCTGAGCGACGCGATATTCGATCTCGACCACCAGGGGTCCGCTGCGCCCCGTCAGGGACAGCTTCACCTCGGGATCGGCCAGCACGTCGGCATCCTCGTTGCGGGCACCGACGCGCGGCATCGTCAGCCAGATCCCGAGCAGCGGCGAGATCAGCATCAGGCCGGCGGCGGTCAGCAATGCGATCTCGACGCCGGCATAGTCGGTGAGATGGCCCCAGCCCCAGGCACCGATGGCGATGCCGCCCGAAATCGAGGCCTGGAATGCCGCGAGCGAGCGGCCGGCGACCCAGCGCGGCGCCGAGAGCTGCACGCCGATATTGAACAGCGCGATCGCGGCCATCCAGACCGCCCCGGCCAATACCAGCGCGGTCGCCGTCAGCACCGGCTCGGTGCTCAGGGCAAGGGCGGCCATCGCAAAGGCCATCGAGATGGTGCAGGCGCGGATCGCAGCCTCGCCGCTCATGCGCTTGCGCAATTCGTGGATGTTGAGCGCACCGATCACGGCGCCCATGCCGAAGGCGCCCAGCATGATGCCGTAAGTCTGCGCACCGCCATGCAGCAGGTCGCGCGCGACCAGCGGCATCAGCGCCATGATGGCGCCGCCGATCAGGCCCATCACCAGCGTGCGCAACAGCACGATCTTGATCGGCGGTGAATTGGTGATGTAGCGGAAGCCCGAGACCATGGCGCGGTTGAGCTTTTCCCGCGGCAGGCGCGAGGGCTCGGTGCTGCGCCGCCACAGCAGCAGCACCACCAGCAGCGGCAGATAGAGGATCGCGTTGCAGGCGAAGGCGGCCACCGCGCCGAGCGCGGCGACGATGACGCCGCCGACCGCGGGGCCGAAGCTGCGCGCGATGTTGTAGCTGATACCATTCAGCGCGACGGCCGAAGGCAGCGCATCGGGCGGCACCTGTTCGCTGACCGAAGACTGCCACGCCGGGCCGAACAGCGCGTTGCCGCTGCCGACCACGAAGCAGAAGGCGAGCAGCGTCTCCGGGGTGATGAGATTGAACCCTGCCAGCACCGTCAGTACCGTCGCGCCGGCGAGCGCGACCATCAGCGAGACCAGGGTGACGATGCGGCGGTCATACATGTCCGCGATGGCGCCGGCCGGCATCGAGATCAGCATGATCGGCAGCATCAAGGCAGTCTGCACCAGCGCGACCTTGTCCGCCGAGGCCGCCATCTGCGTCATCGCCCAGGCCGCGCCGACGCCCTGGATCAGGAGGCCGAGATTGGAGAGCAGGCTGGCGAGCCAGATGCGCCGGAACACCGTGTACCGCAGAGGCGCGGTGATGCCGTCGGCGGCGATTTTCTGGCGGTTCGTCTGCTCGGTCATATCCCCTTCCAAACGGGCTGGCAGAATGGTCTTGGAGTGATCCTGGGCGATTCCGGCAAATTCAGTGATGCCCGCGAAAGTCCTTCGCTGTCCAGTGGTTAGGCCGCTATAAGCGGTGCAAAGAGTTGGTTTGCCGGGAGGAACAAATGAAGCTGTCGCGACGGACGATCCTGCAGGGGGCCGGCAGCTTGCCTTTCGCAATTGCGAGCTTGCGGACCGGCGCATCGGCCCAATCCGCGCCCGCTGCGGCGCCGGGCACCGAGGTGCCGCCGATCCTGTTCGTCCACGGCAATGGCGACTACGACGCGCTCTGGATGACGACCTTGTGGCGGATGGAATCCAACGGCATCGCGCGCGATCGCATGATGGCGATCAATTTCACCGATCCCAACGCGCGCAGCGACGACAAGGTCGAGCAGGCGAACCGCTCCTCGACCGAGGACCAGCGCCGCGAGCTCGCCGCTGCCATCGCTGAGCTGAAGCGCCGCACCGGCGCGGCGCGCGTGGCGCTGGTCGGCAGCTCGCGCGGCGGCTATTCGATCCGCAACGTGATCAAGAATGGCGGTGCCGGCGACGTCAGCCACGCGGTCTTGTGCGGCACGCCCAATCACGGCGTGTTCGCCACCGACGACCAGCCCAACAACGAGTTCAACGGCCGTGGCGTATTCCTGCGTGGTCTGAACGAGGGCGAGAACGAGGTGACGCCGGGTGTCGCCTTCCTCACCTTGCGCAGCGACGGCATGGACAAATACGCCCAGGCCGACGGCCGCTTCATCGGCAAGCCCGGCACGCCGACCGGTGTCACCAATGAAGGGCCGGAGCTGAAGGGCGCCATCAATGTCGTGCTCGGCGCACTCGATCATCGCGAAGTGGCGTTCCATCCGCGCGCCTTCCGCGAGATCTACAAATTCATCGCGGGACGCGAGCCCGCGCGCATCGCGATCGTGCCGGAGCCAAGCGTCCGGCTGAGCGGCCTCGTCACGGGGACGCCGGGCGGCCTGCCGACCAATCGCCCGGCGGCGGGCGCAACCGTCGATATCTTTCGCGTCGATCCGGAAACCGGAGAGCGCAAGGGTGGTGCGCTGCACAGCGCGAAGACCGGTGCCGACGGCCGCTGGGGGCCGGCTCAGGTCGATCCCGCCTGGTCGCTCGAATTCGTGCTGGCATCGCCCGACACGCCGACGACGCACATCTACCGCTCGCCGTTCCCGCGCTCATCCGATGTCGTGCATTTGCGGGCCGCGCGCCCACTCGGGCCGGCCGACAAGGACGCAGGCGCGGTCGTGATCATGTCGCGGCCGAGGGGCTATTTCGGCCTGCCGCGGGACGTGGTGCTCTTCGACGGCAAGGAGCCGGCCGATGTCAAGCCGGGCGTGCCCACGGATGCGGCAGCAACCCTGCGGCTTCCCGCCAGCGAGGTTGGGCGTAACATTGTGGCCGAGTTCGGCGAAGAACGAATTGTGGCGCGCGCCTGGCCCGCCCAGGAGAACAGGATTGCGGTCGCCGAGCTGACTTACTAGCTATTTGCCTGCGTCACATCTTGCGGGAGAGAGCCATGAATATCGCCAGCGTGCGTAGGCCCATCATCCCCCCGGCTCCCCCGCGTGCGCCCGACGACATGTCGTTCTTCGGCCGGCTTGCCGTGATCCGGCGCAACATGATCGCGACATGGGGGCAGCCCGCCTATGAGGAAGAGGTCATCAAGGGCCGCTTCTTCCTTCGCAACAGCTTCATCTTGAATCAGCCGGATGCGATCCGGCACGTCCTGCTCAACAATTATGAGAACTATACGCGCACGCCGGCGGGCATCCGCATGCTGCGCCCGGTGCTCGGCGACGGGCTCCTGATCGCGGAAGGTCATTCCTGGACGTTCCAGCGCCGGACGCTTGCGCCGGCCTTCACGCCGCGCGCCACCGCCAACCTCGTGCCGCACATGACGGCGGTGCTCGACGAGACCATTGCGAAGCTCGATACGCAGACGGGCGCGCCGGTCGATCTGCGCGAAATCATGCAGCGCATGACGCTGGAGATCGCCGGGCGCACGATGTTCTCGTTCGGCATGGACCGGCATGGCGCGACCCTGCGCAATTTCATCATGGAGTATGCGTCCCGGCTGGGACGGCCCTACTTCCTCGACATGCTGCTGCCGGTGTCGTGGCCGAGCCCGATGGATTTTGCCCGCGCCCGCTTCCGCAAGCGCTGGACCGAGTTCGTCGCCATGCTGATCGCCGAGCGGCGCGCCGCCGGCAAGAAGGACGGCGCGCCGCCGCGTGACCTGTTCGATCTCATGGACGTGGCGCGCGATCCGGAAACCGGCAAGGGCTTTTCCGACGAGCAGCTCGTCGACGAGGTCGCGACCATGATCCTGGCGGGTCATGAGACCACGGCGACGGCGTTGTTCTGGGCGCTCTATCTGCTCGCACTCGATCCGGAGACGCAGGAGGAGGTGGCGTCCGAGACAAGCGGCGAGCATCTCGACAGCATGGCCGACATCGATCGCCAGAAATTCACCCGCGCAGTGATCGACGAGACCATGCGGCTTTATCCGCCGGCCTTCCTGGTCGCGCGCGCCGCCCGCGAGAAGGACAATGCGGCCGGCGTCGAGATCGCCAAGGGCGACATCATCATGATCGCGCCCTGGCTTTTGCACCGGCACGAGAAGCTGTGGGATCAACCGAACGCGTTCATTCCAAAGCGCTTCATGTCGACGGAGGCGCCCGATCGCTTCGCCTATCTGCCGTTCGGCGCAGGTCCGCGCGTCTGCATCGGCGCACCGTTTGCGCAAGCTGAATCCGTGCTGGCGCTGGCCCGGCTGATCGGCGCGTTCCGTGTCGAGCTCGCCGATCAGGCGAATCCCGTGATCCCGCTCGGCGTCGTCACGACCCAGCCGGACCACTCACCCATGTTCCGTATCACCCGTCGGTGACAGGCGATTGCCCGGCCGATGGCGTGATTCAACCAGCAGAGTCCCGCGATGAGCGACATCCAGGCCCAGTTCTCCGTTCTCAAGCAGACCGCCGACGCGAAGGTGGTCGATGCGATTGCGCGTCTGATCGAGGACGGCCAGGATCACGAGCTCAATCGCGTCAATGTCCTCGACTTCGCGACGCACCATGCCGTCGACGAAGAGCACGCGATCTCGGCGTTCCTGCACGCAGCACGGCTCGGGCTGTTCGATCTCGGCTGGAACGTGCTGTGTCCAGGCTGCGGCGGCGTGCTCGGCGCGCACACGACGTTGAAGGCGCTCAAGCCCGACGATTATCACTGCGCGCTCTGCGCTTGCGGCTACAAGGCCTCCGTCGACGACCAGGTCGAGGTGTCTTTCACCGTGAATCCGCGGGTCAGACGCATCGCGGCGCATGACCCCGACACGCTGCCGGTGTGGGAGTATTTCAAGCAGGTGTTCTGGAGCTCCGGCGTCGACTTCAACAAGGAATCGTTTGCGACGCTGGCGAACGAGGTGACGCTGGATACGATGGAGTTGCCGGCCGGCGAGAAGGCGACCATGTCGCTGCAGCTGCCGAGTGACTTTGTCATCATCTTCGAGCCGGTCACGCACGCCGCCCATTTCATCGACGTCCAGGGCGAGCCGACCAAGGATCGTCAGCAGCTCGCCATCATGTACAACAAGGTGCAGGCCCCGACGGGGACCACGACCATGCGGCCGGGTCCGCTGCGGCTGTCGCTGGAGAACCAGGCCGGCGTGCGCGTGCTGCCGTCGGTGTTCATCGCGGCCGAGGCACTCCATCATCTCATCGGCAAGCGCAAGCCGTTCCTCACCGCCAAGCGGATGCTGTCGAACCAGACCTTTCGCGATGTCTTCAAGGCGGACAACCTCAGTCTGGACCAGCGGCTCCAGATCACGTCCCTCACCTTCCTGTTCACCGATCTGAAGGGCTCGACGGCGCTTTACGAGCGCGTCGGCGATCTCGCCGCTTTCGATCTCGTGCGTGCGCATTTCCATGCACTGCTCGAGATCATCTCCTCCGAGAAGGGCGCCGTGGTGAAGACGATCGGCGATGCCGTGATGGCGACCTTCATCCGTCCCGAGCATGCCATCGTCGCGGGCCTGCGGATGCGCGCGGCGATGGACCAGCTCAACAAGCGGCGCGGCACTGATGATCTCATCGTCAAGATCGGCATCCATGAAGGTCCCTGCCTCGCGGTGATGCTCAACGAGCGGCAGGATTATTTCGGCCAGACGGTCAACATCGCCGCCCGCGTGCAGAGCCTGTCGACCGCGCAGGAGATTCACATCACCGGCTCGGTGCTCGATGCGCCCGCGGTTGCCGAGGTGCTGGAGCAGCGCGCGATCAAGCCGATCCAGAAACAGGCAGCGCTGCGCGGCATCGCCGACAAGATGGTGGTGTACGAGATTCCGTGAGAGATCATTCGTCATTCCGGGGCGCGCGCAGCGCGAACTATGGTGCGCAACTGCGCACCTGAGAATCTCGAGATTCCGGGTTCGATGCTGGCGCATCGCCCCGGAATGACGGTATCCAGATTGCCGAAACGTAATGCAGCGCGCGGAACTGACGCACGTTGCGCCGGTTGAGTTTCCTGCTCATATAATGCTGGTAACGGCCGCGCCTCGCGGCTGTATCGATTTCGGTAGGATCTTATGCTCGACGGCCTGCGCCAATTCATCGCCGATATTGTTGCCCCCAATGACCAGAACCGCACGTTCGGTGACAGCGATTATCGGTTGGCGGCCACCGCGCTGCTGGTCCACGTAATCTCGCTCAACGGCCAGCCGAGCGCGGCCGAGCAGCGCAAGCTGCACAGCCTGATCGAAAGCCACTTTAAGCTCGATCGCGGCACTGCGGATCGTCTGATCGCGGACGCCACCCAGGTCGAGGGCGAGGCGGTGGACCTCTATCACTTCACCAGCGTCATCATGCGCTCGCTCGACGAAGAGGGCCGCAAGCGCATCGTCCGGATGATGTGGGAGCTGGTCTATGCCGACGGCCAGGTCTCCGAATTCGAAGACAACGTCGTCTGGCGCGCCTCCGACCTGCTCGGGATTTCCCAGCGCGACCGGATCGACCTGAAGCATACAGTGGCGGAGCGCGCCGGTGGTCAGGTGACGGACAGCGCCGTCGGCGGCTGATCCGCGCAAACCGGCGGATGGCCGGTTGTGCGGATCACATGACGAAACTTTAATGTAGCTGCCGGCCGTCCGGCTCCGGATTCATCCGTAAAAACCCGGCTTTCCTGCGCCTCCTGTCGCCCGCTCAGGCGGCCATGCGGCCGACGCCGCTTGCCTGTCGCGCACGGCTTATGCTCTCGTTCCGTCATTGCGGGGCCAAATACTTCAATTCAAGAGACTTCGATCGTGGTTGAGCGGGTAACGTTGATCACCGGTGCTTCGGCGGGCATAGGTGCGGAGCTGGCGCGCGTGTTCGCCGCCAATGGACATCGTCTCGCTTTGACAGCGCGGCGCGCGGACCGTTTGGAGGCGCTCGCGAACGAGCTCGCCGCCAAAGGCGGCAAGAAGCCGATCGTGATCGCCTGCGATCTCGAGGACCCCGACGCCGGCGAGACCATCGCAGCGGCGCTCGCCGCCGAAGGCGTCGAGCTCGACCACCTCGTCAACAATGCCGGCTTCGGCGTGTTCGGTGATGCCATCGAGCGCGATCGCGACGAGCAGATCGGGATTGTCGATGTCAACGTGCGGGCTCTGACCGATTTGTCGCTGCGCTTCGCCGATCAACTCATCAGGAACAAGGGCGGTCTTCTCAATGTCGGCTCGGTCGCGGGCTTCCTGCCCGGCCCCGGCATGGCGGTCTACTACGCGTCCAAGGCCTACGTGATTTCCTTCACCGAAGCGCTGCGGGCCGAGCTCGCGCCGCGCGGCGTTCGCGTCACCGTGCTTTGCCCGGGTCCCGTGCCCACCGAATTCCAGGCGCGCGCGGGCGTCGGCTCCGGACATGATACGGCCCTGCTAAATGTTTCGGCCGCCGATGTCGCGCAGGAGGCCTATCGTGGCCTGATGGCCAACAAACGGGCAGTGCTGCCTGGTCTCGGCATCAAGATTGTGCCATTCGCGCTGCGCTTCTTCCCGCGGGGCTTCATCCTGGCTGCCACCAGCCGATTCCAGAGGCAGAGGCATTAGCCCTCGAAGCTCCCGTATTGGCCCGGAGCTTGCTTCGGCTTCGATGTGTGCGCGAACTCACACGAAATTAACGATCGCTTAGTTATGCTGACGGTCTGAACCGATAGCACTCGCAGAGGCCATGTCGTTCCGGACGGACAGGTTTGGTAGCGCAGAAGTGGTGCCCTTCCCGAGAAGGACGCCAAGTGTCGTCGCCTCCGAAACCCAATTGCCGGTTCTGATCATCCTGCACCAGGAATCCTCGACGCCGGGCCGTGTTGGCAATGCGCTGCGTGCGCTTGGCCATCGGCTCGACATCCGCCGTCCCCGCTTCGGTGATCCCCTGCCCGAGACGCTCGATCAGCATGCCGGCGCCGTGGTCTTCGGCGGCCCGATGAGCGCGAATGATTCCGACGACTATGTTCGCCGCGAGATCGACTGGATCGAAATTCCGCTGCGCGAGCAGCGGCCATTTCTCGGCATCTGCCTTGGTGCCCAGATGCTGGCGATGCAGCTCGGCGCCCGCGTCGCGCCGCATGCCGATGCGCTGACCCAGATCGGCTACTACCCGATCCGGCCCACAGCCGCGGGCCACGCCCTCTGCCCGGCCTGGCCGGCCCAGGTCTATCACTGGCATCGCGAAGGATTTGAGCTGCCTGTCGGCGCCGAGCTGCTTGCAGAAGGCGACGATTTTCCGGTGCAGGCGTTCCGCACCGGCAATGCCTTCGGCGTGCAGTTTCATCCCGACGTGACCTATGCGATGATGCATCGCTGGACCACGCGCGGCTATGACGGCTTCAGCGCGCCCGGTGCGCGGCAGCGACATCATCATTTCGCCGATCGTGCCGTATACGATGTCGCGGAGCGCGCCTGGCTCGATCATTTCATCGACGGCTGGCTGGCGCGCCGGCCGGTGCTGGCGCAAGCCGCCGAGTGATCCGCGCGTTCGCGCGAAGCCCTTGCCTCATCCCTGGATATGCTAGGCTCGCTCCCCAACGAGCGCGCGAAATTGCGCCGGCAGACAAAGGGAGAGCGTCATGGCCTACGAGCACATTCTCTATGAGGTGAGCGACAAGATCGCGACCATCACGCTCAACCGTCCCGATCGCATGAATGCGTGGACGCCGACCATGGAGCGCGATGTGCGCCATGCGATGGAAGCGTCAAGCGCCGATGACAATGTCCGCGTCATCATCCTCACCGGTGCGGGCCGCGCGTTTTGCGCCGGCGCCGATATGGATGCTTTGAAGGGGCTCGACCCCGACGACGTCCGGCGCGCCTCGAACCTGCCGCCGTTCGACATGAACCGCCGTCCGGATTGGCAGACGCGCTACGGTTTCTATCCGTCGATCAAGAAGCCTGTGATCGCCATGCTCAACGGTGCGACCGCCGGCATAGGGCTCGTGCACGCGCTCTATTGCGACCTGCGCTTTGCCGCCGACAACACCGTGTTCACGACGGCCTTCGCGCGGCGCGGCCTGATTGCCGAGCACGGCATCAGCTGGATGCTGCCCCGCATCATCGGTCATGCCAATGCGATGGATCTGCTGCTCTCGGCGAGGCGCGTGCCGAGCGACGAGGCGCTGCGGATCGGCCTGGTGAACCGGCTCTGCCCGCCTGAGAAGCTTCGCGAGGAGACCTATGCCTATGCGCGCGATCTCGCCGATTTCGTCTCGCCGAGCGCGATGGCTGTGATCAAGCGCCAGCTCTACGAGGTGCCGTTCCAGACGCTCGCCGAGGCAACCATTGAAGCCAATCGGGAGATGATGGTGGCGCTCGCCGGCAGCGACTTCCGGGAAGGCGTGGCGAGCTTCATGGAAAAGCGGCCGCCGCGGTTTACGGGGAGGTAGGGGGAGTATTCCTCAACCAGTCCGTCTTCGCCCTGCGGGCTTCGCCGGACACCACGCTTCGCCCTTCGAGCTCCGCGCGGCTGCGCCACGCGTAGCCCGAAGGGCGAAGCGTGGTGGAGCCAGGCGGGATCGAACCGCCGACCTCGTCATTGCGAACGACGCGCTCTCCCAGCTGAGCTATGGCCCCTTTGCTGGCCGCTCTGGTAAACGCGGCCGACAACCGGGCGCCATTTAAGTCCCCGCCAAGGTCAAGTCAAGGACGGGTGTCACCCGGTTTTAGCCGTTCGGGGCACGGACTTCCCTTGTTTGGGCCGGGGGGAACCGATATCTAGCAACAGGCGTCAATCCCGACCGCAGCCAACGTTTTCAAAAGCCAGAGGCTTCAAAAGCCATGCGTGCCGTTCTCGACATCGTCATCATCGTGCTCGACCTCTACGTCTGGCTGCTGATCGCCTCCGCGATCCTGTCCTGGCTGATCGCCTTCAACGTCGTGAACACGCGCAACCAGTTCGTCTCGGCGGTGGCGGAGTTCCTGTACCGGATCACCGAGCCTGTGCTGGCGCCGATTCGCAATTTCCTGCCCAGTCTCGGCGGTCTCGACATCTCTCCGATCATCCTGATCCTGATCATCATGTTCATCGAGCGGGTGATCCTGTACTACATCTACCCCAACGTGATCTGAGCGGGCTGGAGCGCCTTGGTTGCAAACAAGGAACCCTGGCGTTACTCGGCCGCAGGAATCAGCATCGCGCTGCGGGTGACGCCGCGCGGCGGTCGCGACGGCATCGACGGGATCGAGCAACTGGCCGACGGCCGCAGCGTGCTCAAGGTGAGGGTGCGAGCCATCGCCGATGGCGGCGAGGCCAACAAGGCCGTTTTGGTCCTGCTGGCGAAATCGCTGGGCGTCCCCAAGGCCGGCGTAAAGCTTCTGTCCGGCGCCACCTCGCGGCTGAAGCAGATCGCGGTCGACGGCGATCCGGCACGGCTCGGCGAAGCCCTGCGCCAGCTCGTCTCGGCCCAATCGAAAGACTGAGGGAACTGACATGACCGCCAAGATTATCGATGGAAAAATCATCGCCGCGGAACTCCGGGCCCGCGTCGCGGACGAGGTTGGCCGCGTCAAGCGCGAGCACAATCTGGTGCCGGGGCTGGCGGTCGTGCTGGTCGGCAGCGACCCCGCCAGCGAGGTTTATGTCCGCTCCAAGCACACCCAGACCCAGGCCGCCGGCATGGCCTCGTTCGAGCACAAGCTGCCGGCCGACGTCTCGCAGGCGGAGCTTCTGGCGCTGGTCGCGAAGCTCAACCGCGATCCGGCCGTGCACGGCATTCTGGTGCAGCTACCGCTGCCGAAGGGGCTGAACACCGAGTCCGTCGTCAACGCCATCGACCCCGCCAAGGACGTCGACGGGCTGCATCCGAACAATGCCGGCCGGCTCGCCGGCGGTTTCGAGGCGCTGTCGCCCTGCACGCCGCTCGGCTGCATCATCCTGACCAAGAGCGTGCATGCCTCGCTCGAAGGCAAGAACGCCATCGTCATCGGCCGTTCCAATCTGGTCGGCCGGCCGCTGGTGCAATTGCTGCTGAACGAGAACGCCACGGTGACGATCGCGCATTCGCGCTCGCGTGATCTGCCCGGGCTCGTGAAGCAGGCCGATCTCGTCTATGCCGCGGTCGGCAGACCCGAGATGGTGCGCGGCGACTGGCTGAAGCCGGGGGCGACCGTGATCGACGTCGGCATCAACCGGATACCCAAAGAAGACGGCAAGACGCGCCTCGTCGGTGACGTCGCCTATCAGGAAGCGCTTGGGGTCGCCGGCGCGATCACGCCGGTGCCGGGCGGCGTCGGCCAGATGACCGTGGCGTGCCTGCTGGTCAACACGCTGCGTGCGGCCTGCGCGATCGCCGAGCTACCGAAGCCGGCGGTGTAGGTCAGGTTCTCGTGCCCCGGACGCAGCGCAGCGCTTCTTCAGCGGTGCGCTGCTGAGCCGGGGCCCAGCGGCGACGTGGGTCCCGGCTCAGCGTCGCGTCATTTCATGCCGCGCCGCGTCCGGGACACGGATGCTTCAGCCCTTCTTCTTCTTCTCGCGATCCATGCCTTCGAGGATCAGCTTGTGTGCGTCCTCCGGGCCGCCCCAGCGCAGGATCTTCACCCATTTGCCCTTCTCGAGATCCTTGTAGTGCTCGAAGAAGTGCTGGATCTGCTGCAGGGTGATGTCGGGCAGGTCGGAGTACGACTTCACCTTGTCGTAGCGCTGCGTCAGCTTCGACGACGGCACCGCCAGAATCTTCTCGTCGCCGCCGGCTTCGTCTTCCATGAACAGCACGCCGACCGGGCGCACGCTCATGACGGCGCCGGGAATGATGGCGCGGGTGTTGATGATCAGGACGTCGCAGGGATCGCCGTCATCCGACAAGGTGTGCGGGATGAAACCGTAGTTACCGGGGTAACGCATCGGCGTGTAGAGGAAGCGGTCGACCACCAGCGTGCCGGCCTCCTTGTCCATCTCGTATTTGATCGGTTCGCCGCCCACGGGGACTTCGATGAGGACGTTGACTTCGTGAGGTACGTTCTTCCCGATCGAGATCGCATCGATACGCATTCAAGGCTCCGTTATTGCCGAGGATAAATCGCGCCCGGCAGCGATTTGGCGCTGTCATACGCGGGCTTGGCCCGCTGATCCATCGCGTTTTTGTGAAATAATGAATCCGGAAGTCACCGGCTCAAAGGCAACGGTATCGACGGAAGGGAAACGCTGCCGCCTAGGCTTTCAGCAGCTCAATTGGTCCAAGCGAAGGCAACCTTGTCGAGCGACTTCGGTCCGAACCGCTCCGAGGAGCGGGCCACCATACGGCCCCCAAGCGCCCGGTAGAACTCGGTCGCGGGGTCGTTGTCCGAGAGCGCCCACACCACCATGCTCTTCAGCCCGCTCTGCATCAGGTCGCGGCGGGCGGAGGCGAACAGGCGGCGGCCGAAGCCGAGGCCCTGGAATTCGGGGCGCAGGTACAGCTCGTAGATCTCGCCGTCGAAATGCAGGCTGCGGGCGCGATTACGGCCGTAATTGGCGTAGCCCGCGATCTTGTCGCCGAACACCAGCACGCTGACGCGGCTGCCCTTGCGGATCGCGCTGTCCCACCATTGCGGGCCGCGGCGGTTGATGAGCTTTTCCAGCTCGGCGCCGGGAATGATGCCCTGATAGGCGGAGCGCCAGGCTTCGTCATGAGTCGACGCCACCGCAGTCGCATCTGCAGCTTTGGCCGGCCGGACCTCGATCAGGGTTGTGCTCATGGGCGCAATCAAACCAAGTCGCCGCGCCGGCGGCAAGACCTATCGTTAATTATCGGTTAACGTGTGGACTTTGTGCATCAGTATCTGAACCATGTTGTACCGAAAAAAGACAGGGCGCCGACTCGAATGGCACCGGCGTGCCGTGTGTCGGTGCAAAACTCCCTCTGCGGCAACGAATGAAGGGCGAGGGCCACGCAGAAAGTCCGCCCATAGTGATTCGTTCCTACTAGTGTGACTGTCGCTGTTCGTGCTCGTCCTCGACCATTCATGCGGCTTCTCAACATCTTCGCGCTCCTGACTCTGCTGGCCTTGCTGACTGCGCCGCCTCTGTGCGCTCAGGTCACGTTTGGCCCATCGGGAGAGGAGGGTGAACCGTTTCGCCGACAAGCGTGGCGGGTGCCGTCGCCGGATACCGACATCGCTGCGCGTGCCCTGCTGTTTCGCCCCGCCGGCGCAGGTCCGTTCCGGCTTGTGGTCATCGCACACGCCTCGACGCAGAACGTATTGCGTCGAGCGCAAATGCCGCAGCCGGAATATCGTCCGCTCGCCGCCTATCTCGTCGCGCGCGGTTTTGCCGTGCTAGTGCCGGAGCGGCTCGGCCATGGTGCGACCGGCGGCCGCTATATCGAGGACCAGGGCGGCTGCGACGAGGCGGACTATGCGCGTTCGGGCCGTGTAACGGCCGAGGAAATCCGGCTCGCGCTGGAGTTCTTACGAAAGCAGGATTTTATCCGCAAGGACGCTGCCATCGTGATCGGCCATTCCGCCGGCGGCTGGGGTGCGCTGGCGCTCGCCAATGCCGATCCGAAGGTGATCGCCGCGATCACAGTATTTGCGCCGGGGCGCGGCGGCCATGCCAATGATGAGCCGAACCGGATCTGCGCGCCACACACGCTTCTTGCCGCCGCTGCAGAGTTCGGCAAGGGCGCGCGCATTCCTGTCACATGGCTCGTTGCAACCAATGACAGCTATTTTGCGCCGGCGTTTTCAAAGGGCCTGGCCGATGCGTTTCGCGGCAGCGGCGGCAAGATCGACTTCCGCACGTTGCCGGCCGTCGGCAGCGAGGGGCACTGGATGATCGAGAGTGAGGCCGGCGTCAAAGCCGCGAGCCGGGAGCTCGTGGGTGCGCTGAACCAAGGCAGGCCAACCGCGACCAAGAAGCCATGACGCTGTATTTCCTGGTCAAGTTTCTCCATGTGCTCGGCGCCATCGTCATCCTCGGCACCGGAACCGGCATCGCCTTCTTCATGCTGATGGCGCATCGCACCGACGATGCGGAGTTCATCGCGCGCACCGCTTCGGTCGTCGTCATTGCGGACGCAATCTTCACACTGTCGGCCGTGCTCCTCCAGCCGGTCACGGGCGGCTTGCTGATGTTGCTCTCGGCGATGCCGATCACCGAGCGCTGGCTGCTCGCCTCGCTCGTGTTGTATGTTGTCGCCGGCCTGTTCTGGATTCCTGTCGTGTTCATGCAGATCGAGATGCGCGATCTCGCGCGAAAGGCCGCGGAGCAGCACCGTGCATTGCCACAACGATACTTCGTCCTGTTTCGCCGCTGGTTCGCGTTCGGCTTCCCCGGCTTCGGCGCGACGATGCTGATCCTCTGGCTGATGGTTGCAAAGCCGTTTTGAGAGCCGTGATGAACCAGCGAACCATCCTGGTGCTCGGCGCCTCCGGCCTGATCGGCCGCTTCGTTACGGACGATCTTCGCGCGCGTGGCTTTCGCGCGCTTGGCGTGGCGCGCAGCCTGTCGCCGGCGCAGAAGACGAGCGCGCTCGACATCGAGCTGCCGATCCTCTCGCTCGACGCGACCGTGCTGACGCGGCTGTTGCGCGAGCATGCCGTGGATGTCGTCGTTAACTGTCTCGGCGTGCTCCAGGACGGCCCCGGCAGCGACACAGGTGCCGTGCATCGCGATTTCGTCGCGCGCCTGCTTGCGGCGATCACCGACAGCGGCCGCGCGATCCGGCTGGTGCACATCTCGATCCCCGGAGCGGCCGAAGCCGATCGCACCGCGTTCGCAACGACCAAGCGCGAGGCCGAGCGCCTGATCGCGGCCTCAGGCATTGCGCACGCCGTCCTGCGGCCCGGCTTCGTGGTTGCACCATCCGCTTATGGCGGCAGCGCCATGCTCCGCGCGCTCGCTGCCTTCCCGCTCGATCTGCCCGACAAGGAGATGGCGACGCCGTTCCAGCCCGTTTCAGTCGAGGATATCTCGGCCACCATCGGCTGGCTCACCGTGCGCGACATCGACGATGCCGCTGTCAAAGCCGTGAGCTGGGATCTGATGCAGGCTGAGCCGGTCACCATGGCCGGCGTCATCAAACAGTTCCGCCTTGCGTTCGGCACGGCCACCTGGCCGCATGTCGCGATGCCGTCCTTCGTGCTCGATCTTGGCGCCAGGATCGGCGATCTCGCCAATTATCTCGGCTGGATGCCGCCGATGCGCTCCACGGCCATCGCCGAGCTGCGCCGCGGCGTGCGAGGTGATCCCTCGGCATGGATCGCCGCCACGGGCATCGCACCGAAGACGCTGGTCGAAATGATTGGTCGTCATCCCGCGACCGTCCAGGACAAATGGTTCGCGCGGCTATTCCTGGTCAAGGCGCTGATCTTCGCCAGCCTCGTCGTGTTCTGGCTCGTCTCCGGCTTCATCGCGCTGTTCGTGTCCTACCGTGCCGCCGCCGGCATCCTGACGGCGCACGACTTCCCGGCCGCGCTGGTCGATCCCATCACCATCGGCACCAGCCTGATGGACATGAGCATTGGCGCGATGATTGCCTTTCGCCGCACCGCGGCGGCCGGGCTCGCTGCTGGCATCACCGCCTCGCTCGGCTATATGTTCGGCGCGGCGGTCCTGACGCCCGATCTCTGGATCGAACCGCTCGGCGCGCTGGTGAAGACGGGGCCGGCGATCGTGCTGATGTTGGTGGCGCTCTTGACGCTGGATAACCGCTGATGAGCAAATGGCCCGATGACGACGTGATCCTGTTCGACGGCGTCTGCATCTTCTGCTCGCGCTGGGTCCGCTTCGTCGCGCAGCGCGACACGGCGAAGCGGTTTCGCTTCACGCCGATCCAGTCGGATTATGGAGCCCGGCTCGCGCGGACGTTCGGCATCGACCCCGACGATCCCGACACCAATGCCGTGGTTCATGGAGGTGAGGTGTACATGAAGTCGGATGCGGCGTTGACGGTGCTGTCGCGACTCCCGGGCTGGGGTTGGGTGCGCGTGCTGTTCACCGTACCGAAGCCGCTGCGGGACCCCGTGTACAGCCTCATCGCGCGCAACCGCTATCGCATCTTCGGCAAGTATGACGCGTGTTTCGTGCCCGATGCTGATCTGCGGGCGAGGGTGATCGAGTGACGCGACAGCGGCACCACAAGATTGGTGTCGTCCCGGCGAACGCCGGGATCCACCACAGAGCGGAGTTTGGCGAAGACTGGAAGTTAGGGTCAATCCGCGGTACGCGCACCACGCGTGACTGAAAGATTACGCGGCATGGGTCCCGGCGTTCGCCGGGACGACATTGGTGGGGAGGTTAGCGCTTCCCGATTGCCGCCAGCACTTCCTTCGCCGCCCGTTCCCCGCTGTCCCGCGCCCCATGCGCGGTCGTGAAGAAGGTTGGCGACGTCGCCTCGCCGGCAAAGAACAGCCGGCCATCGACCGGCGCGGCCAGCACGGCGCGGTCGCCGGCATGGCCAGGCAGCGCGTGCGAGTATGAGCCGCGGGCAAACGGATCATGCGCCCAGCGCGACTCGGCGAGCGGCTTCAGCTTGCGGCGGATGTCGTTGCCGAGAAAGCCGGCGATCTCGTCGATGCTATGGGCGGCGATGGCACCGTCGCCGGAATCTTCCAGCGCGCGGGCGAAGCTGCCGCCGAAGAAGCCTTCGATGCAGGGCTGGCCGAACGGGCGGATATGGTAGGTGCCCATCGCGGTGCGCATGGTGGCACCGCGCAGGTTTGCTTCCTTGGGAAAGGCTTCGGCGTCCTCGAGCGCGAGCGTCACCTTGTCGTCGACGCCGAGCGGCAGGCCGGCTGCCGCGTCGACCTTGGACCGTAACGGCGGCGAAAAGCGGATCGTCTCATCGGCGATCAGATTGGTCGGCACGGTGACGATCACCTTGTCCCCGGTCAGCGTGCCCTGCGACGTCTCGAGGCGGACCCGCGGGCCGGAATGATCGATCAGCGCAACGTTGCAGTTCAACGCCACCGGGCAGGGCGCGCCATAGGCCGCAACAAGCGCGCCATAGCCGCGACGGACGCGCCAGTTGAGACCAGAATCCTCATAGGCGTCCCAGTCCAGCGTCGACATGTCCTTGAGTTCGCAGCCGTTGATATAGGTCGAGATCGCGTCGATCATGGGATTCCAGCGATTGCCCGTCTCGAGGCTCCGGCTCGCAGGCTCGTCCTTGCCCGTCTGCGCGGCTTCCCAGAGGCGCTCATAGAACGCGTCCATCGCGCGCATGAAATCGTCGCGCTCGCCTTGCGGAAACGCGTTGCCATAGGCGCGCTCGCGCCATGGCGGCAGATCCTTGTTGAGCTCGAGACCGAGCCGCTGCGCGATCGAAACGAAGGAGTTCTTGTCCGCCGAGTGCAGCCAGCCGCAGCCGACGTCGAAGGTCACGTCAGGTGAGGCCTGTACGGTCCAGGCGCGGCCGCCGAGCCTGTTCCGTGCCTCCAGTACGATCGCGGAGAGACCGGAGCCCGCCAGCGCGTGTGCAGCGCCGAGGCCGGCGGCACCGGCGCCGACGATCGCGACGTCCACGGAGGAGGGGAGGGAGGTCATGGGCGGGCTCTAGCACGTTCGCTGGGTGTGCTGAAGCCGGACGGTTTCGTAGGGTCGGCAAAGGCGCTCTTGCGCCGTGCCCACCATCGTCCATTGGTGGGCACGCTTGCGCTTTGCCCACCCTACGGCACTACGGAGAGCGGTGGCTTTACGCCACCGCTTCCTTGGCCTTCTCCGCGCGCTTGCGCTCGTTGGGGTCGAGGTGCTTCTTGCGCAGGCGGATCGACTTCGGCGTGACCTCGACGAGCTCGTCGTCCTCGATATAGGCGAGCGCCTTTTCCAGCGTCATGCGGATCGGCGGGGTCAGGCGCACGGCTTCGTCCTTCGAGGTCGTGCGGATGTTGGTGAGCTGCTTGCCCTTGAGCACGTTGATCTCGAGATCGTTGTCGCGGGTGTGCTCGCCGACGATCATGCCCTTGTAGACCTTCCAGCCCGGCTCGATCATCATCGGGCCGCGGTCTTCCAGCTTGAACATGGCGTAGGCCACCGCATCGCCCTGGTCGTTGGAGATCAGCACGCCGTTGCGGCGGCCCTGGATTTCGCCCTTGTACGGCGCGTAGCCGTGGAACAGGCGGTTCATGATCGCGGTGCCGCGGGTGTCGGTGAGCAGCTCGCCCTGGTAGCCGATCAGGCCACGGGTCGGCGCGTAGAACACCAGGCGCTGACGGTTGCCGCCCGAGGGCTTCATCTCGATCAGCTCGGACTTGCGCTCGCTCATCTTCTGCACGACGACGCCGGAGTGCTCCTCGTCGACGTCGATCACGACTTCCTCGATCGGCTCCATGGTGGCGCCGGTGGCTTCGTCCTTCTGGAACACGACGCGCGGGCGCGACACCGAGAGCTCAAAACCCTCGCGGCGCATGGTCTCGA
The DNA here is from genome assembly GCF_014198315.1 of Bradyrhizobium sp. CIR48. Lineage (NCBI taxonomy): Bacteria > Pseudomonadati > Pseudomonadota > Alphaproteobacteria > Hyphomicrobiales > Nitrobacteraceae > Bradyrhizobium > Bradyrhizobium sp. CIR48. The sequence continues at coordinate 146,584 of NZ_JACIHG010000014.1, read as the reverse complement.
TCAGGATCGCGAGCTGCAATTCGCCGCGGCCCGAGACTTCCATCGCGTCCTTGTCGGAGGCTTCGACGACGCGCAGCGCGACGTTGCCTTCGGCTTCGCGCAACAGACGGTCGCGGATCATGCGGCTCGTCACCTTGTCGCCTTCGGTGCCGGCGAGCGGGGAGTTGTTGACGATGAACGACATCGACACGGTCGGCGGATCGATCGGCTGCGCCGGCAGCGGCACTTCGACGGTCGGATCGCAGAAGGTGTCGGCGACGGTGCCCTTGGTCAGGCCGGCAATGGCGACGATGTCGCCGGCTTCGGCTTCATCGAGCGGGGTGCGCTCGAGACCGCGGAACGCCAGGATCTTGGTGATGCGCCCGGATTCGACCAGCTTGCCCTCGGCGTTGAGCACCTTGACCTGCTGGTTCGGCTTGAGCACTCCGGAGGAGATGCGGCCGGTGATGATGCGGCCGAGATAGGGGTTGGCTTCCAGGATGGTGCCGATCATCCTGAACGGACCTTCCTCGACCTTCGGCGGCGCGACGTGGCGCAGGATCAGGTCGAACAGCGGCTCCATGCCCTTGTCCTTCGGACCCTCCGGGCTGTCAGCCATCCAGCCCTGTTTGGCCGACCCGTAGAGGATCGGGAAGTCGAGCTGCTCCTCGCTGGCATCGAGCGCCGCGAACAGGTCGAACACCTCGTTGATGACTTCGGTCGGGCGCGCGTCGGGGCGGTCGACCTTGTTGATGACGACGATCGGCTTCAGGCCGACCTTGAGCGCCTTGGAGACCACGAACTTGGTCTGCGGCAGCGGGCCTTCGGCAGCGTCCACCAGCACCAGGGCGCCGTCCACCATGTTCAGGATTCGCTCGACCTCACCGCCGAAATCGGCGTGGCCGGGGGTGTCGACGATGTTGATGCGGGTGTCTTTCCACTGCACCGAGGCCGCCTTGGCCAGGATGGTGATGCCGCGCTCGCGCTCCAGATCGTTGGAGTCCATGGCGCGATCGGTCACCTTCTGGTTCTCGCGGAACGTGCCGGACTGCTGGAGGAGTTTGTCGACCAGGGTCGTCTTGCCGTGGTCGACGTGAGCGATGATGGCGACGTTACGGAGGTTCATGAGTGAGCTTCTTTGGTTCGAACAATGGGTTAAGCGCGATCTCGCCGGTCGGACCGGGACCTCTTCTCGAAACAACGCTGGAAGACTGGAAACGGGGCGCTTTCCGCCCAAAAAGGAAGCCCGGCCATATCGACCGGGCAGCCTACGCGTTGCGGCGCAATATATGCAAAAACCGCCAAAAAACAATGCGTTCTTTGGGCCTTGGTTGACTGAATTTTGCCCGGGAATCTCCGGGGGTTAGCTTCCGTTCCGGGTCGGCGGGGCCTTTCGCCCCATGATGGCCGCCCAGATCAAGACGACGCCTCCGATGCCGATGACCAGTCCCAAAAAGACCAGCGACGCGATGTCGGCGGGGATCTGGCCACCCTCGACCACGGACATTCCGCCGAACAGGAGCGCGCAGAGCCCCGGCAGCAGCATGAAGATGCCGGCGATCGCCATCAGCGCGGTCAGGCAGCCGCTGCGTGCCTCGCCGGGTGTCGGGACGGGCGGCAGAACCGGCGGTGGCGTATCGCTCATTGTGATGCCTCCTCGCTTTGCCTTGCCGCGCGATAAGTCTGCCCTTCGAGCGCCGCGCGGATGCCGTCGATCTTGCCGTTGCGGTAGAACAGATTGTAGGTGTCGAACGGAATGATCGCGCCCTGCTCCGTCACGAAATGGATGCAGCTGCGCTTGACGTTGCCGACGCAGAAATTGAAGCGATCGAGAAACTGCACGATGGTGACGCGGAACACGTTCTCGTAAGAGAGTCCCTCCGGGACCTGAAAGCTCGGCAGGCAGCACAACAGCTCGCAGACGCGCTCGGACGTGTTGAGCGGGCCCGACGACAGCGAGAACAGATCGACGAATTTTTCCCGCAGCACTGGATATTTCTCAGGGCTGATCGTGTTGGGCATCACCGCAACCAGCTGCTCCTGCGGAATCAGCGAGGTCAGCGGCAGCACCTTCTCGCCATTGCGCAGGCCATAGCCGATCGAGATGCTTTCGGGATTGCAGGGCAGCGGGATCATGTCCTTGTCGCCGAACACGCCGGTCTCGGTCACGCGCTTGCGGATCTCCGACAGCATGATGCGGTCGGTTTTCTCGTCGAAATTCTCGTTGCGGCCGGCGTCCTGCACCGGCTGCAGCGTGACGCCGCGCACGCATCTCCACGTCAGCGCGTGGCGAACGATGTCGCCGATTTCGGAATCGTTGACGCCGCGCTTGATGGTCGCAACCAGTGTGGTCGACACGCCAAAATGCTCGAGATTTTCCAGCGCCTGCTGGCGGATTTTTCGCAAATCCGCGCCGCGCAGGTCGATCAGCGCATCGCGCTGCAGTGAATCGAACTGGAGATAGACCTCCAGCCCGCGCCTGTTTTCGGCGAGCCGCGCCACGAAATCCTTTTCGCGGGCGATGCGCAGGCCGTTGGTGTTGATCATGACGTGGCGGATCGGACGGGCGCGCACGGCATCCAGGATCTCGAAGAAATCAGGATGCAGCGTCGGCTCGCCGCCGGAAATCTGCACGAGGTCGGGCTCGCCCTCGCTTGCGACCAGCGCGTCCAGCATCTTCTCGACTGTCGCGAGCGGCGTGAATTTCGTTCGTGCGGGCGAGGATTCGGCGAAGCAGACCGGGCAGGTGAGGTTGCAGTGCTCGGTGATCTCGATCAGCGCCAGGCAGGAATGCTGCTCGTGGTCGGAACAGAGACCGCAATCATAGGGGCAGCCGAATTCGGTGCGCTGCTGGAATTGCAGCGGCCGGTCGCCGGGCTTGATGAAATCCTTGCACAGGCTCCAATAGGCGGCATCCGTCGACACCAGCGTCGACTGGACGCCGTGCTCCCTGCAGCGCTTTTCGTACCAGACCTCGTTGTCCAGGATCTGGATCTTGGTCGGCACCAGCTTCAGGCAGGTCTCGCAAAGAGATTGGGTCTGGCCCCAGAAAATATAGGGCCGCGACTTACGCAACGGCGCGTTCATGCAAGTATCTCGTTTTGTAAGCGTCTCGCTTTGGGCGCCGTCGCCAGCATGACGCCGGCGTAGAGCAAAATGGACAGCGACAGCAGATGAAACAGGGTGAAGGGGTCGATCAGCGTGCCGTAGGGCTTGAGGAATTCCCACAGGAAGCGTTGCGCTCCATAATAGACGAGAACCAGGTAGAAACCATTGGTGATCACAAAGGCGTTCCGGTTCACGACCGCCAGCACATAGAGCAGCGCGAATACGGCCATGGCCGCGCTCTCATAGAGCTGCACGGGATGGCGCAGAATGTTGTCGCCGAAATCATGGGCCCATGGCAGCGCCGTCGGCGTGCCGTAGGTGAAATCGTCGAGGCCCGCGAAGTAGCAGCCGAGCCGGCCGATCGCGATGCCGAGCGCCAGCGGCAGCGCAAACCGCGCGCCCGTGCGCAAGGCGATGCCCGCCGACCATTTGTAGAGCTCGATCGCCACGATGCCGCCGGCCAGCGCGCCCTCCACCGAGCGCGCAATGCCGCTTTGCCCCGACAGCCATAGATTGACGGAGCCGAACAGATAGGCGCCGAGGCCCGCGCCGAACACCAGCGCGGCGACATAGGGCAGCTGGAAGGAGTGCGCCGGAAACTGCAGGCGCTGTCGCGACAGCCAATAGACGGCCGCCGCCGCCGCCAGCCATGCCAAGACGTCGAAGATGGTGTGTAGGAAAGCCCCGCTCATGCCGGGGGATATTAGCCCAGGTTCCGGCCGAGCGGGATAGTGCGCCTGCTCGTTCTCCACGCCGGGCAAGCGAGGCGGATCGCTAGCCGGCCTCTCGCTCCTCGGTCGGATAGACGCCGCGCAGCACCTCCTCGAAATGCATCTTCACCGCGTCGTTGCACAGGCAGGCGCGAAGCCTCAGGCCGTCGCGGTTGCGAACCAGGATCGATCCGCGCCTGGTGTCGAGAATCCGTTCCGCCTTGAACGACTGAAGCACACGGCTGGCATAGGAGCGGCCAACGCCGAGCAGCGTCGCAAGCTGTTCGTGGGTCAGCGGCACGCTGTCCTCGTCGCCGGTGCGCTCCATCGCCGCCAGGATCCATTTGGCGGTCCGCTGTTCGATCGAATGGATCGCATTGCACGCGGTCGACTGGAAGATCTGCGCCAGCATGCAATCGGCATAGCGGGCAAAGATGTTGCGCAGCGACGCCGAGCGCAGCTTGGCCGCTTCCAGCTTGGCGACATGAACGCGCGCAAACGGGCCGCCGAATTTCACGCAGATCCGGGTATAGGCCGGCAGGAATCCCTCGCTGACGATGCCGCCCACCGCGCCTTCGCGGCCGACCAGGATGGTCTCGACGTCTCGGCCATCCTCGTTGGGGACTAGAAAGGTCGCGAGCGCCGGTCCGCAGGGGAAGTGGACGACCTGGACGTCGTCACCGGGGCTGTAGAGCAGCTGGCTGGCTGCGGAATTTTCGACGGTCACATGCGGTGCGAGCAGCGCGTAGTCTGCCTGGCTCAAGCGCCGCAACAAATTGTTGGCCGGACGGCTCTCGACGTCGGTCATCTTGCTGATACGCGCATCCATCGTGAACTCCCATCCTCCTCCCCACCTTAACGAGTTCCTTGCATTCCCTGTGTGCACAAGTGGACAGACTAGAGAACGGCAATGTGGTGGGTTTCGTTCCGGGAACCCTCCGATGCGCTGTGCGCAGGCATCGTGTCGCGGCAGTCCTGATCCGAACCCCCACACACAAGATGCGATCATGACACCCGCACTTTCCAATGGCTCAAGCTGGCCGGCCGACGTTCTGATCGTCGAAGACGATCCGATCATCGCCATCGATTTCGAGGACCGTCTGCTCGGGTTTGGAGTGCCGGGCGTGCGGACCGTCGGGTCGGTGACGCAGGCGCTCGGCGCCATCGCCAACCGCGCGCCCGATTTCGCGCTGCTCGATGTCGAGTTGATCCGCGAGACGAGCTTTGCGGTCGCGGAGCGGCTGGCTGCGCTGAAGATCCCGTTCGTCTTCGTCACCGGCTATGGCGCCGAGGCGCGCATTCCGCCTGAATTCTCCAGCCAGCCGCGGTTGCAGAAGCCGTGCTCGAGCGACGCGCTGGAGGCGGCGCTGAAGGTGCGCGCCCTCGACTAGCGATCAGGCCTGCTTCGGATCGAGCGTGGTCGACCACAGCGCGACGTCGGTGCGGTCGCGCAAGGTCACCGTCATCTGGCCCGAGGCGCCGTCGATCTTGACGTGACCGAAGAACTGCATGCCGGCGGAGGGCGGCAGGTTCTGGCTGTCCTTGCCCGGCGCCTTGACGAAGCGCACCTCGGGTCCAAAGGTGTTGTCGAGCGCGTTCGGACCGAACGTGCCGGCATGCAGCGGGCCCGAGACGAATTCCCAGAACGGCTCGAACTCCTGGAATTGCGCCTTGTTCGGATCGTAATAATGCGCGGCGGCGTAGTGCACGTCCGCCGTCAGCCACACCGTGTTGCTGATCGGCGCCATCTTGATGAAACGCAGGATGTCGGCGATCTCGAACTCGCGGCCGCGGACCGGGCCGTCACCCTGCGCGATTGCTTCCGAGCCGCCCTTCGGCGTGTCCGCGACGACGAGGCTGAGCGGCATGTCGGAAGCGATCACCTTCCAGGTCGCGCGTGAATTGAGCAGGCCGCGCTTGAGCCAGGCGATCTGGTCCGGGCCGAGGAAGTAGCTGGCGGGGCCGTAAGCGGTTTCGAGATTGGCGCCGTTCGGACCGCGATAGCTGCGCTCGTCGAGCACGAACACGTCGAGATGCGGGCCGTAGGAGATCTGGCGATAGACCCGGCCCGGCTCAACGATGCTCTCGCGCATCGGATACATCTCGTGGAAGGCGCGGCCCGCGCGGGCGGCGAGCAGGGCGATGTCGCGCTCCTTGTAGGCGGCCGGTAATTCCTTCGAGAGCGACCAGTTGTTGGTCACCTCGTGGTCGTCCCATTGCACGAAGATCGGCACCTCGGCATTGAAGGCGCGGAGGTTGTCGTCGGTGAAATTGTATTTGTGCGCGGCGCGGTACTCGTCCAGCGTCTCGGCGACCTTGGCCTTCTCGGGGATGGTGACATTCTTCCAGATCTTGCCGTCGGCGAGCTTCACCTCGGATACAATCGGGCCGTCGGCATAGATGGTGTCGCCCGAATGCAGGAAGAAATCCGGACGGTGCTTGCGCATCGCCGAGAAGGTGAACATGCCGCCGTCATCGGGATTGATACCCCAGCCCTGGCCGGCGACGTCTCCGCCCCAGACGAAGCTGACGTCGCGGCGGTCGGCCGGCGCGGTGCGGAAGCGGCCGACCACCAGCTCGCCCTCGATGGCGCTGTGGGAGAGATCGCGGAAGCGGACGCGGTAAAAGATGTCCTGGCTAGCCGGCAGATTCTCGATCAGCATCTTCGCGGTAAAGTCGCTCTCGGGGAGCGCTGCGATCGGCGGCAGCGCGCGGGCATCCCTGAATGACTCCGTCGTCGCCACCTCGACCAGCATCTGCGCGGGCCGATCGGTGCGCGCCCACACCACGCCGCCGTCGATAGTGACGTCGCCCGACTGGACGCCATGAGTGACCATCGGCCGATCGGCCGCGCGCGAGAGATAGGGCATCGCGATCGCGCCGAGCGCTCCGGCGCCGGTGGCGAGGAAGCGGCGGCGGGAGAATTTGATGTTCATGAAGAATGCTCCGAACCCGAGCTCGCACGAAAGCCCGTCATTCCGGCGCGCCGCCAGGCGCGAGCCCGGGATCCATTTCTCCTCGCGAATGCGGCTCGATGGATTCTGGATTCGCGCGTTGCGCGCCCCGGAATGACGGTGAACCTATATTGAGACAATGTGACGCAGCGATAACGCGCGCAAGCGTTCACGCGTTGCCGGCGGCCCTGAACTGGGCGCCGGCCCGCTGCAGGTTCTGTGGCAGGCTGAACAGCACCGCCTTGCGGTCGGCGACGGCGGCGTGGAACTGGTCGAGTGCGATGTTGAAGGCGGTGAGCGCGGCTTCCTCGATCGCGCCGTGATCGAAGCAGCGCAGCGTGTCGCGCAGGATCTCGTCGGCCTCGGTCTGCATCTGGTCGAGCTCTTCGGTCGTCTCGCATTTGCGTGCGGCGGCGATCATGTCGAGCAGCCGTTCGCGCTGATGGTTGTTGTTGTCGCGCTCGTCCTTCTTCAGATAGCCCGCGAACCAGGCGCCGATCGAGCCCATGGCGGACAACGCCATCAGGCTCCACCAGATGTAATCGCTGTATTTGTCGAGGAAGGTCTTTTCCTCGCCGTCGACGAAGGCGGCAGCGCCCGGATGCACGGGGATCACCGCGTCCTTGTCGGTGTCGGGTGTCTCGATCTTCGCCGCCAGCGGGAATTCCGTCACCAGCTGCTGGCGCACGGCGAAGAGCTGGCGCGTGAACGCCGCGATGGTGGTTTCGGACACGCCTTTGCGCGCCACGACGTGGTGCGAGAAGCTGATGGTCTTGACCTCGTCATCCGGGCGGGCGGGCGAGCCGCCATAGGTGCCGGCGGGAATCTCGGACGCTTCGTAGACCGGATGGTTCTGCGCGATCGCATCCGCGGACTCGATCGCGAGGAAGCTGGGCGCACCGAAATCCTTGGTGGAGGCGGCGATCGCGTCTGCCGTGATCTTGCTGTTGACCGGGCCGGCTGCGAGATAGACGTCGGCCTTCTGGGCCTTGATCGCTTCGGCGACCTCGTTGGCCGGGAATTGCACGATCTCGACCTTGGCGGGATCGACGTTGTATTGCTGGAGGATCACCTTGAGCAGATTGACGTTGGCCTGGGTGCGGCCGACGACGCCGACGCGATGGCCGGTGAGTTGCGAGATCTTGGTGATCTTCGCGCCCCGCTTCTTGCCTTTGCTAGGCACGGACCACAGCACCACGACGTTCTTGCGCAGGGTCGCGACCGCTTGCGCGTTCTTGGGCACGTCGAGGTCGCCGCGCACGATGGCGAGATCGACCTTGCCTTCCGCAAGCGCATTGGCACTGGCGGTGGCGCCGTCGGTCTGGATCGGCCGCAGCCGCACCTGGCCCTTGCTCTGCGTGAAGGCCTGCGTCAGCGCCTGCACGACCTTGACGTCGTCGCTGTTGGCGGGACCGACCGCGATCTTCAACGTCACCGGCCGCATGGCGAAGTAGTAGCCGCCGACGAGCGCGCCGATGATCGCAAGCACGAGCGCAAGAGACACGAGCGCGGTCTTCCGCGCCGCGGATCGCGGCGAAGGCGGAGAGGGCGTTTCGGCCAGGTCCAATCCCCCGGTCATCGATCTCCCAAACAGGCGCTTCAGGCTCAGTTTCATCTTGGCCGGCGATTTACGCCCGCAATTGTAGCAAATTTCTTGTGCGGCGGGGTTACATCTCCGTCATGGTTAGCGGATGGCGGAAATCCCCGTATGAACCCGGGCGCCAGCAGGGTGTTAGGGTAAAGTTCCCCTGAAGGACGGAGACATGACCATGGCAGATCGGCTTTCGGCGGAGGCGCGCAGGCAGGCGCTGGGCGGACTACCCGGTTGGAGCGAGGTTCAGGGCCGGGATGCCATCGGCAAAACCTTTATCTTCAAGGATTTCAACGAGGCGTTCGGCTTCATGACCCGCGCTGCGCTGGCCGCCGAGAAGATGGATCACCACCCCGAATGGCGCAACGTCTACAAGACGGTGGAGGTGGTGCTGTCGACCCACGACGCCGGCGGCGTCACCGCGCTCGACGTCGCGCTGGCCAAGACGATGAATGCGATCGCAGGCTGAGACCGGGCCGACGTCTTGCAGGGATCGGCCACATCCCCATCTTGTGATCAGCCGGGATCGGCGATCCGCCGCCCGGGGCTGAACGGGGAGTTTGTCGAACATGGCTGCCGAACACAGCGTCGGTTTCGAGCCGGCCGATCGGCTCGCGGAAGACCGTGAGAGCGTACGCCGGCGCTTCTGGCGCAAGTTGAAGCGTGTCGCCGCGCAGCTGCCGTTCGCGGAAGACCTGCTTGCTGCTTATTACTGCGCGTTCGACCGGCAGACCCCGCGCCACGTCCAGGCCGCGCTGTTGGGTGCGATCGCCTATTTCATCCTGCCGTTCGATTTCGTCGCCGACGTGATGCCGGTCCTCGGCTTCGCCGACGATGCCGCCGTGCTCGCCACCGCCATCCGCATGGTTTCCGGCCACATCACCAATGAGCACCGCGAAGCCGCCCGTGCTGTGCTGAAGCGGGGGGTGGGTGAGGAGGGCGATGCGGACGTGGAGGCGGCGTAGTCAACGCGGATTCAACCACACATTCCGCTGTCATGCCCCGGCTTGATGTGTAGTCCGGGGACATGGCTGACACCTGTTCGGACACATCACTGACAGGTTGGCCATTGGTCAAGCCGGGCGATGACACGGAGTGTGTGGCGACGAAACGCGCTCGCTATTTCTTGCCCGCCTCCACCCGCGCCTTCTCCGCGTCCCATGCCTGGAATTGCTTGAACAGCGTTTCCCTGTCCGCGTCGGAGACCTTTGCGGCCGTGGGGCTCTGCTTCAGGAACGCCTCGAATCGTTGCCGTGTCACCGGCTCGACGCCGTGCTTGTCGAGCCATTGCTGCGCCACCGGCAATCTGTTCCAACCCGACAGGGGCGCCGCGAGCGAGACCTCCTTCCACTTGGGATGGAAGGGCGGGTTCTGGAGCGCCGGGAATTTCGTGAAGAACGCGTCCACGAACAGCGCGAGCTTGCGATAGCGTTCGGTGTTTGGCGCCCAACTATAGGCCGCGAGCACCGCGGGCACCGCGATGGTGTCCACGCTCTCGCCCTCCTTGATCAGATTCGGATAGTCCTTGGTCGTCAGCGTCGCCGGCAGATAGTCGCTCTGGAGCGGCTTTGCATAGTCGACCTTGGCAAGATGGAAGCGGCCGTCATTGCCGAAGGTCGAGACTGATTTGTACGGCTTGCCGCCGACCACGATGACGGCGTCGATCTCACCGGCCTTCAGCTTTTCCATTGCGATGCGCTGCTCGACATAGACGAATTTCGCCTTGATGCCGAGCCGCTCGAATACGGTGAGCGCGGTGACGAAGGTGCCGCCATTGGGCAGGTCGACGCTGACCGTCTTGCCTTCGAGATCCTTCAGCGTCGCAACCGATTTCGGCGCGATCACCTGCATCTCTTCGTTGTAGAGCTTCGTCACATAGGTGAATTGCTTCTTGATGTCCTTGGCAAAACCCTTGCGCTCGAGATAGTCGAGCGTGTCGGCCCGCACGATGCCGAGATCGACCCCTTGCAGGAATAGGATGTCGGCGACGCTCTGCACCGAGCCACGGCCGACGATCGGCAGCACGCGGATCTTGTTGCCGTCGTCGAGCACCGAGGCGAGGTCGGCGCCGAACTGCACGTAGGTGCCGCCGATCGTGCCGGTGATCAGCGTGACGGTGTTGGCGTTCAGCGCCTGCTTGGTCGAGGTCGAGCCGAACTGGAAGATGGCCTTCAGGCCGTCCGAGACCTTGGCCGGATCGTATTCGGTCTGCTCGGCGCCGGCGGTGGAGGCATAGATCGTCATGATGGCGGCAAGTGCCATTCCAAAAGCGTTACGCATGATGTCCCCTGAATAGTTCTAGTTCTGAATCCGGACGAGACGCTGGCGCGCCTCCGCCGATCCGAGTGATGCAGCCCGCTGGTACCAGTCACGTGCGGCGGATGCGTCGGCAATGACACTTCGCGCATCGCTGGTGCCGAGCACCGTGGGATCATAGGTCTGCGCCAGCAGAAGCGCCGCCGTTGCATCTTGCGCATTGGCCGCGCGTTCGAGCAGCAGCCGCGCTGCGGCGATGTCACCGATCCTCAACAGGCTCTTCGCGCGCGTCATCAACGCTGCCAGCGTGTCGGCGTCGAGCGTCCTGACCGGTTCAGGCGGTGCAGGCTGTGCGGCGACGGGCTCCGGTGCTTGCACCGGTCCTTGCACCGGTCCTTGCGCTTGCAGCGCAACCTGATAGGCGGTCGCTATCGCTTCGCGGCTTGGCACCGTCGGTGCAGGGAGGTCCCGTGCGTCGGCGCTCGCCAGCGTCGTGTTGGACACGCGGGCCGGATCCTTGAGCGGGGTCTGTGGTATCGCCGGCGCGTTGGCCGACGCCATGGCCATGTCCGGCGCGAGCCCCACCCAGCTACCGGCGTTGGCGGTGAAGAAGCCGCGAAAGTCGGATTGATACAGTACGGCCAGAACTGCCAGGGTGGACGCTGCCAGAACAGCCGCGAGAACACGCGGCACAATTCTGGAACGCAACTCCACCGGCGTATATTCGCTTGGGTCCGGCGCGCCGAGCGGATCGGACAGGAACAGCGGAATCGGATCGTCCTGCGAAAGATCGGCCCGTGCGGCGCGCGCACGGACAAAGGACGCGGTCGGCGGATGTGATGCGGCTCGATTGAAGTCGAGCGCACTCGACTCCTTGGACGGGCGGTACGCCGTCGTCTCCATGGTGATGCTCCCCATTACTAACGCAACGCAGGGGCATTCCCGGCTTCAGTCTTTTTATTGTTGTCCAGAGGTACCCCGCAAACTGGAACCGGTAAATCGCCGTCTGAATCAGCCCAAAAAACGACGACGATTTGCGCGAATCGGGAGAGATTTGGGTTTGATTGCGGCAAAGCAGGGGAATGCACCGCAATTTTGGCGGGAATGGTTGAGGGCTCATTACCAAGCGACGGCGCACGAAAAAGCTGGCGCAGCTTCAGCGACGCCAGCGATTCGAGCGGTGACAGTTTTGTGTGTGGCGATGGCGACGCCTACATCCTCACGGATGCAAAATCACCTTGCCCATGGCCTGACGTCCCGCGAGCACCTTCAGTGCATCTGCTGTCTGCGCCAGCGGGAAGGTGCGGTCGACATGCGACGAGATCTTTCCTTCCGCCGTCCACTTCACGAGCTTCTCGAGATTGGCGCGGTTCTTCTCTGGATTCTGCCGCGTCCAGGCACCCCAGAACACGCCGCGGATGTCGCAGCCTTTCAGCAGCGCGAGGTTCAGCGGCATCTTCGGAATGTCGCCCGCGGCGAAACCGATCACGAGGAAGCGGCCTTCCCAGGCGATCGAGCGCAGCGCCTGCTCGGCATAGGCACCACCAACCGGATCGAAGATGATGTCGACGCCCTTGCCACCCGTGAGTTTTCGCAAACCTTCCTTGAGGTCTTCCTTGGCGTAGTTCAGCGTCAGCTCGGCGCCGTGCGCGTTCGCGAACTCGAGCTTCTCGTCCGACGAGGCGCAGGCGATCACCTTCAGGCCCATCAGCTTGCCGAGCTCGCAGGCGGCAAGGCCGGTGCCGCCGGCCGCACCTAACACCGCAAGCGTCTCGCCCGGCTTCGGGCTGGCGCGATCTTCCAACGCATGCAGCGCCGTGCCGTAGATGATGATGATGCCGGCCGCGCGGTCGTAGTCGAGATTGTCGGGGATCTTCACGATCGACGCCGCCGGCAGCGCGATCTTCTCGCGCGCGCCGTTGTGGCCGCAGGAAGCGACGACGCGATCGCCGACTTTCAGATCGGTCACGCCGGAGCCGATGCTTTCGATCACGCCCGCGACTTCCGCGGCCGGCGAGAACGGGAACGGCGGCTTGATCTGATACTTGCCCTGAATCATCAGGATGTCGAAGAAGTTCAGCGCCGCCGCCTTGATCGCGATCACCGCTTCACCGGGACCTGCCACCGGATCCGGCACCTCAGCCAGTACGAGATCGTCAGGCTGGCAATATTGCGAGCAGAGGATGGCTTTCATGGCGGCACCTTGGGCGTTTTGGGTGGAATTATAGTTTGGCCGTTTCTGCCGGATTTACTGCGGCCGGACAATCCGGATTCTTTGTCTCGGGCGGCGCGAGGGCCTATCCTCGTCATCCGAGCGCAGCAAGCAATCCAGACTATTTCCGCCGGACGGATTCTGGATTGCTTCGCTGCGCTCGCAATGACGGAGCAAGAAGAAAAGGGAGGATTCAAACGATGTTTGAAACAGGCCTGCTGAGGGACAAGCGCATCCTCGTCACCGGCGGCGGCTCGGGCCTCGGCGCCGCGATGGGGCGCCGTTTCCTTGCACTCGGCGCCGAGCTCGTGATCTGCGGCCGCAAGCTCGACCGGCTGGAAGCAACCGCGAGCGAGATGCGCGAGGAGACAGGTGGCAAGGTCACGACGATCGCCTGCGACATCCGCGACGGCGCGGCCGTCGACAGCATGATGGAGCAGATCTGGCGCGAGGCGCCGCTCGACATCCTCGTCAACAACGCCGCCGCGACGTTCATCGCACAGAGCGAGCATCTGTCGTTCCGCGCCGCCGATGCGATCCTGGCGCCGACGTTGCATGGCGCGATGTACTGCACGCTGGCCGCCGGCAGGCGCTGGATCGAGGACCAGCATGGCGGCGTCGTGCTCTCGATCCTCTCGACCTCGACCATCACCGGCCGCGCCTTCACCGTGCCCTCGGCGATGGCGAAATCGGCGCTGCTGGCGATGACCAGAAGTCTCGCCGTGGAATGGGGCCCGAAAGGCATCCGCACCGTCGCCATCGCCCCTGGTCCGTTCCCGACCGCGGGCGCGTCGGGGCAGCTCCGCCCCGAAGGCCGTGACGAAGGCTGGACCGCGCGCAATCCGCTTGGCCGGACCGGAGAGCACGGCGAGCTTGCCGATCTCGCCAGCTTCCTGGTCTCGGACCGCGCCGCCTACATCAATGGCGAGATGGTCGTCATCGACGGTGGCGCGCATTTGCGCAGTTCCGGCGCCGAGGATTTGTTACGTTGGACCGAGACGCAATGGGCCGACCAGCGCGCCGCGCGGTCCAAAGCTTAAGGCGCCGCTGATACCGCTAACTGCCTTCCCAAATTGGACTTTTCCGGTTATCCCTGCCGGGGGACAAAGCGCGGCCGGGCCATCTTCCAGTCACAATATTGAGGGAACCACTCCAGCATGTGGCGGGTGCTATCTTTAGCTTTGATGATCGGCATGATGACGTGCGGGATCGCCGATCTTGCGCGGGCGCAGACGACGCAACCGGCGCCGAAGGCCGCACCGAAGTCGGCGGCTCCGGCGGCCAATACGGCCGCAAAGAGCGCGGCAAAGCCCGAGAGCAAGCCTGCGGCCCCGCCCGCAGCGGTTGCGGGTGGCGCGGAGCCGACCCTGATCGGCCAGTTCGGCACCTGGGGCGCTTATTCGGCGACGCCCAACGGCAAGAAGGTCTGCTTCGCGCTGGCAAAACCCTCGTCGTCGAAGACCAATCCGCCGAATCGGCCGCGCGATCCCGCTTATGCCTTCGTCTCGACCCGTCCGGCCGAGAAGGTGAACAACGAAGTTTCGGTCATGATCGGTTACGCCCTGAAGCCGGGCTCGGAATCGTCGGTCGAGGTCGGCGGCGCCGCCTTCGCCATGTACACGCAGGGCGACGGCCTCTGGATCAAGAACGCGGCCGAGGAGGAGCGGATGGTCGAAGCCATGCGCAAATCCGCCGAGCTGGTCGTCAAGGGGGTCTCGGCCAAGGGCACCGAGACGACCGACACGTTCTCGCTGAAGGGCCTCGCCCAGGCGCTCGACAAGATCGCGCAGGACTGCCGGCGGTAAGGCTTAGTCCTTTAAGGCTAAGCGACAGTCACGGTCGCAATCGGCTGTTCCGGTTGCTATATAAGGCCGGTTCCAGATTTCTTGCGTCATTCCGGGGCGATGCGCAGCATCGAACCCGGAATCTCGAGCTTCCCCGGTGCGCAGTTGCGCACCTCAGGTCTGGTCCTCAGGGTTGCTTTGCGATCCCTTCGGACCATTCCGAAACGCCGCACAACCTTTAGGTCCATTCAATGCAACCGACGACCGAGCCGCATAACGCAATCCTGGTGGAGAAGACGCCACTCGAGACCTATGTGCCGCCGGCGAGGCCTTCGCTGATCGGTCTGTCGCGCACGGAGCTTGCCGATCGCCTCGGCGAGGTGGGCGTCGCGCCGGCGCAGCGCAAGATGCGCGTGCAGCAGCTCTGGCACTGGCTCTATTTTCGCGGCGCCCAGAGCTTCGACGACATGACCTCGATCTCGAAGGGCATTCGCGCCGAGCTCGCGCAGCATTTTACGGTCGACCGGCCCGAAGTCGTGGCCGAGCAGATCTCCAACGACGGCACCCGCAAATGGCTGCTGCGTCTGCCGAGCGGCGACAATGTCGAGCGCGCTCATGAAGTCGAATGCGTCTACATTCCCGAGACCGATCGCGGCACGCTGTGCGTCTCCTCGCAGGTCGGCTGCACGCTGAACTGCTCGTTCTGCCACACCGGCACGCAGCGCCTGGTGCGCAATCTCACCGCCGGCGAGATCGTCGGACAGATCATGGTGGCGCGGGATCGCCTGAACGATTGGGCCGATCGCGAGGACGGCACACGCCGCGTCACCAATATCGTGATGATGGGGATGGGCGAGCCGCTCTATAATTTCGACGCGGTGCGCGATGCGCTGCTGATCGTCGGCGACAATGAAGGCATCGGCATCTCCCGCCGACGCATCACGCTGTCGACCTCGGGCGTGGTGCCGAACATCGTGCGCGCCGGCGAGGAGATCGGCGTCATGCTCGCGATCTCGCTGCATGCGGTGCGCGACGAGCTGCGCAACGAGCTGGTGCCGCTCAACCGCAAATATCCGATCAAGGAGCTGCTGCAGGCCTGCCGCGATTATCCCGGCGCCTCCAACGCGCGCCGCATCACCTTCGAATATGTGATGCTCAAGGGCGTCAACGATTCGCTCGACGATGCAAAACTGCTGGTGAAGCTGCTCAAGGGCATTCACGCCAAGATCAACCTGATCCCGTTCAATCCCTGGCCCGGAACCGCCTATGAATGTTCGGACTGGGACCAGATCGAGAAATTCTCCGAATACATTTTTAATGCCGGCTATTCCTCGCCGGTGCGCACCCCGCGCGGCCGCGACATCCTCGCCGCCTGCGGCCAGCTCAAGTCGGAGACCGAGAAGCTCAGCGCACGCGAACGGCAGGCACTGCGCGCCATGGCAATGACGGATTAGGTTGTCATGACCGCGCTCTCGCATCCTCGTCATTGCGAGGAGCGTAGCGACGAAGCATTCCAGACTGTGTCTGCAGACGTATCTCTGGATTGCTTCCGCCTTCGCCAAGGCTTCGGCGGACAAGTCGCTGCGCTCGCAATGACGACTACGGTGACTTCCTCCGCATGTCCCTGATCGGCCGCCTCATCGTCATCTTCATCGGCTTCCTCGCCGCCTGTTTCGTCGGCGGCATGATCGTGGTCGTCGCGCTGCTGTTTCCGGAGTTCGCCGATCTCGGCGCCGGCCCCGTCGATCAGGGCGCGATCGACATTTTGCTCGGCTTCGGCTTCATCTTCGTCTCCGGCTTTGCGCTGGTGCCGGCGGCAGTGATCGTTGCGATCACCGAAGCCCTCTACATCCGCAGCGCGCTCGCTTATGCCGTCGGCGGCGGCCTCGTCGGACTTGCCTGCTATCTCGGCCTCGTTCCCTTTCACTCCGACACGTTTCAGTTCGAAGGCATCGTGCGGCGCCATCTGGAGATCATGACCGGCGCGGGCATCGTCGCCGGCGTGGTCTACTGGCTGATCGCCGGCCGCAATGCCGGCGCCTGGCGCATCCCGCCGCCCCCGCGCCGACCGCCTCCGCCGCTGCCGTCGAATTCAAGGCCGGATGCAAGATGATGCTCTCTGACACCCTCCCAGGGGAGGATGGGCACCTTCACCGGGGTTTTCATGTCGTCGTCTCTCCGCTAAACCGCCCGCCATGAACCGGACTGGACTCTTCATCGCCCTGGCGCTGTGGCTCGTGATCGGCGTTGTTTTCGGCCTCTATCCCGAGCTCGATCTCAAGCTGGCGTCGCTGTTCTTCGACCCCCAAACCAAAACCTTTCCGCTCAAGCTGAACGACTGGGCGGGCTTTGCGCGTGACGCTGCGATGTGGGTCGCATGGGCCTTCGTGCTGCCCTCGCTTGTGGCGCTCGTGGTCAAGATGATCCGGCCCGACCGTCCCTTGATGGTGTCGGGTCGCGCGATCGTGTTCCTGCTGGTCACGATCATCATGTCGGCCGGCATCCTCACCAACCTCACCTTCAAGACCTATTGGGGCCGCCCGCGCCCGGTGGTGGTGACGCAGTTTGCCGGCGACCAGCAGTTCGTGGCGTGGTGGGATCCGCGCGGCGGCTGCGCGCGCAACTGCTCGTTCTTCTCGGGCGAGGGCGCGACCGCGTTCTGGACGCTGGCGCCGGCCGCGCTGGCGCCGCCGGCATGGCGCCCGCTCGCCTATGCCGGCGCGGTGGTGTTCGGCGCCGTCACCAGCGGGCTGCGCATGGCCTTTGGCGGTCATTTCTTCACCGATGTGGCGATCGCCGGTCTCGTCAGTTTCGTCGTGATCTGGTTTGCCTACGCGCTGATCTACCGCTGGCCACGGACCCGGTTCTCGGACGAGGCGGTCGATGCCGCCCTGACCCGGCTGAACATGCCCGCCTACCGGCTCCGCCGACGCCTGTTCGGCGGCAAGACCGGTCCCGAACCCACGGTTTAAGCCATTAAATGGGTGCCGAGCCCCGCGAAATTTGATATTCGCGCGGTCAACCCGTCCATGACATCAGCCCTTTGAGACCCGATTGGAAGCGCCATGACCACGATCCTGAAAAGCCTGCCCAAGGGTGAGAAAGTCGGCATCGCTTTTTCGGGCGGCCTCGACACCTCTGCGGCGCTGCTCTGGATGAAGCAGAAGGGCGCGCGCTGCTACGCCTACACCGCCAATCTCGGCCAGCCCGACGAGGCCGACTACAACGAGATCCCGCGCAAGGCGATGGAGTTCGGTGCCGAGAAGGCCCGGCTCGTCGATTGCCGCACCCAGCTGGTCCATGAAGGCATCGCCGCGATCCAGTCGGGCGCCTTCCATATCTCGACCGGCGGCATCACCTATTTTAATACCACCCCGCTCGGCCGCGCCGTCACCGGCACGATGCTGGTCGCGGCGATGAAGGAAGACGGCGTCAATATCTGGGGCGACGGCTCGACCTTCAAGGGCAACGACATCGAGCGCTTCTACCGCTACGGCCTGCTCACCAATCCCGGCCTGAAGATCTACAAGCCCTGGCTCGACCAGCAGTTCATCGACGAGCTCGGCGGCCGCGCCGAGATGTCGGCGTTCATGACCGCGCAGGGCTTTGCCTACAAGATGAGCGCCGAGAAGGCGTATTCGACCGACAGCAATCTGCTCGGCGCCACGCACGAGGCCAAGGATCTCGAGAGCCTCGACAGCGGCATCAAGATCGTCAACCCGATCATGGGCGTGCCATTCTGGCGCGACGATTGTGCCGTCAAGGCCGAGAAGGTCGTCGTGCGCTTTGAAGAAGGTCAGCCCACAGCGCTGAACGGCCAGACCTTCGCCGATCCCGTCGCGCTGTTCCTGGAGGCCAACGTCATCGGTGGCCGGCACGGCCTCGGTATGAGCGACCAGATCGAGAACCGCATCATCGAGGCCAAGAGCCGCGGCATCTATGAAGCGCCGGGCATGGCGCTCTTGCACATCGCCTATGAGCGCCTCGTCACCGGCATCCACAACGAGGACACCATCGAGCAGTACCGCATCAGCGGCATGCGCCTCGGCCGCCTGCTTTATCAGGGTCGCTGGTTCGATTCGCAGGCCCTGATGCTGCGCGAGACCGCGCAGCGCTGGGTCGCGCGCGCCGTCACCGGCGAGGTGACGCTGGAGCTGCGCCGCGGCAACGACTATTCGATCCTCAACACCGAGAGCCCCAACCTCACCTATGCGCCGGAAAGGCTCAGCATGGAGAAGGTCGAGGATGCCGCGTTCTCGCCGGCCGACCGCATCGGCCAGCTGACCATGCGCAACCTCGACATCGCCGACACCCGGACCAAGCTGAAGCTCTACAGCGACACCGGCCTTTTGTCGGGCAGCGAAGGCTCGCAGATCTTTCGGCTCGAGAGCGACAAGGGTTGAGGCCTTTTGCCGCCCGATCGGGCGATGCGCGACATAATGACGGTGTCATCCTCGGCCGTTAGGCTCCCCGTTTCCCCCGGAATGGGCATCGCGGAGCATCGAATATGGTCAAGGGATCGGCCGTCGTCTCTCTCATCGTCTTGCTTTGGACAACGTCACTGTCGGCACAGACGATCTATCCGATCGATCGTGCCGAGATCCTGGCTGGGGCCCAATTCGACTTCAAGGTCGAATTCCCCGGGCTGGTCGATCCCGCCAAGCTGAAGGTGACGGTGAACGGCGCGGATTACGCGACCGCGTTCGGCCGTTCGGCGACCTTCATCGACCGCGAGGACGGCAAGGAGCAGTCGGCGCTGATCCTGCGCGACGTCACGCTGACCACGCCGGGCAGCATTGCCGTGGATGTGAGTGACGGCACGCGCCAGCGCAGCGTCACATGGACGGTCTACGACACGGGTCCGCGCAAGGCGAAGAACGTTATCCTGTTCATCGGTGACGGCATGTCGCCGGCGCATCGGGTCGCGGCCCGAATCCTGTCCAAGGGCATCTCGGAGGGCAAGAGCCGCGGCAAGCTCGCCATTGACGACATGCCTCACATGGCACTGGTGGCGACCGCGGGCTCGGACTCGATCATCACGGACTCCGCTAACTCGGCCAGCGCCTATGCGACCGGGCACAAGGCTGCCGTCAACGCCCTCGGCGTCTACGCGGACCGCACCGCAAGCCCGTTCGACGATCCCCGGGTCGAAACCATCACGAGCCTTGCCCGGAGGCGGCTCGGCATGGCGATCGGCATCGTCACGAACACCGAGATCGAGGACGCAACGCCGGCGGCGATGGTCGCGCATACGCGCCGGCGCGCGGCCTATGACGAGATCGTCGAGCAGTTGTTCGCGGCCAAGCCGGATGTGCTGATGGGCGGCGGCAGCGCGAATTTCCTGCCGAAATCCGCCGCCGGCTCCAAGCGCAAGGACGAGACCGACTACATCGCGAAGTTTCGTGACGCAGGCTATCAGGTGGCGACCACCGCGGGCGAGCTCGGCGCTTCTGCCGCAAAGCCGGAGACGGGCAAGCTGCTCGGCCTGTTCGCCGCCGGCAACATGGACGGCGCGCTGGATCGCAAATTCCTCAGAGGCGGCGGCGTGAAGAAATTTCCCGAGCAGCCTGACTTGACCGAGCAGGTGCAGGCAGCGCTGAACATCCTGGCGAAGAACGAGGCTGGCTTCTTCCTGATGGTCGAGTCCGGAATGATCGACAAATACGCGCATTTGCTCGACATGGAGCGCGCCGTCTTCGACACGATCATGCTCGACAACGCGGTGCGCCAGACCCGTGAATGGGCGCGTGCGCGCGGCGAGGACACCCTCATCCTGGTGTTGGCGGACCACAATCATCCCAACAGCCTCGTCGGCACGGTGAATGACGACATGGGCACCGCGCCCAACGTGCCGCTGCGCGAGCGCGTCGGCGTCTACGATCAGGCCGGGTTTCCGAATTATCCGGCGCCGGATGCGGAGGGTTATCCGGCCCGCATCGACGTGAGCCGGCGGCTTGCCATCTTCTCGGCCAGCCTGCCGGACCATTACGAGACGTTCCGCCCGAAGCTCGACAATCCCAACGAGCCGACCGTGAAGGGTGCGGAGGACGGGACGTTCAAGGCCAACGACAGATACAAGGATGTTCCAGGCGTCGTGCTGCGCCCGGGCAATCTGCCGGCGATGATCGGCGCCAGTGTGCATTCGGGTGAGGACGTCATCCTCACGGCGACGGGTCCGGGCAGCGAGCGCGTGCAGGGTTCGATGGACAATACGGAAGTGTTTCGCGTCATCGCGGATGCGCTTGGGCTTGCCGCCGCGCATTAAGGGCGAGACGCGCGCCAAACAAAAATGGCCGGGATTGCTCCCGGCCATTTTTCGTTGCGAGGGACTTACTGCCGCGGCGGAGGCGCCGCGTTGGCCTGGCCGCCATTGAGCAGCGGCGTGATGTTGCGGATGGTCACGCGCCGGTTGATCAGGCTCGGCCCCTGCGACTGCTCCTTCAGATACTGCTCGCCATAGCCCTGCGACGTCAGGTTCTCCGCGGGCACGTTGAACTGCTGCGTCAGCAATTCGGCCGCGGACTGCGCACGACGGTCCGACAATGACAGATTGTCGACCTCGTTGCCGACCGCGTCGGTGTGTCCCTCGATCAGGAACACCGCGCGCGGGTTCTGCTGAATCGCCTGGTTGAGGCCGTCGGCGATCACCTGCAGCCGGGCCGCCTGGTCCGGCGGGATGGTCCACGATCCCGTCTCGAAGTTGATCGTGTTGACGTCGATGCTCGGCATCTGCATGCGAACATTGGGGCTGTAGCGGATCTCGTCGAGCGAGTAACGCCGATCGATCCGCTGTACCGGCGGTGCCACCATGGTCTGGTAGATCACGTCCGGCGATGCCTCCTGGGCGTCGACGATGTAGCGGTCGTAGGGAATGTTCACGACCGGCGGCGGCACGTCGACATAGAAGCCGCCGACTGCCCGCGGATCGCGGTAGGTGTTGTCGATGATGACGAGCTCGCCCCCGCGGGGGTCCCTGCGGATTCGCCGCCGCAGCGAACCGTCCGCACCGACCACGGTGATGATCTCGCTGCCGTCGGGACGGACCACGACGGTGCGGGTTTCACCGCCGACGGTGTCGGTGCGGATGTCACGGGCGCCATAGCGGAAGCGATAGAGGTCGTTGCCACGGACGTAAGCCTGCCCGCCCGGATCGCGGATGATGATGCGGTCCGGCTCGGTGTAGACGGTGCGGCCGCCTTCGACGACCTCGCGTCGCTGGCTGTGCATGTCGGCAATGGTGGCGCCGATCACGGCGCCGGCCACCACGCCTGCACCGATCGCGAGCGGGGTCAGGTCGCGTTGCTGTGGGCGCGGCGGAGGCGGCAAGGGCGCGGCGACCGTCGGCGCGGCCCGGAAGGCGGGCGCGACCGTCGGCGGCCTGTATTGTGCCCTGTCGGGCGGCGGCGCGGCGGCCGGTGTGCCAGGGACGACGGTCGGCGCGGCAGCGCCGGCGGGAGGCGCCGGCGGCCGGGGCGGGGCACCAGCCTGCGGGCCGGCAGGCGGGGTTCCGGCCGCGGGCGGCGTTGCACCCTGCTGACCAGGGGTTGGCGTCGCAGTCGGGGCCGGAGCCGCGCCGGGGCCCGGCGTTGCCGCACCCGGACGTCCGGGCGGTGGCGTCGGCGTGCTGCCGGGAGCCGGCGTGGCCGTCGGAGCGGGCGCGGCACCGGGAGCCGGCGATCCTGCAGCCGGAGGCGTGCCGGGACGTGCGCCGGGCGGCGGTGCGCCGGGGCGGCCCGCCGGCGGTGCGCCAGGCGTGCTGCCCGGAGCCGGCGTTGCAGTCGGCGCGGGTGTCGCAGTCGGGGCAGGTGTGGCGGTCGGAGCAGGCGCTCCCGGTCGCGCCGTCGGCGCTGCGGGTGCGGGAGAAGGCGTCGCCGCGGGGCCCGGAGCGGGGCGGCCCGGAGGCGTTGCAGCCGGCGGCGGCGCTGGTGGCGTCGGGGCCGGACGTGCTGCGGGAGGCGGCGGCGTGGGTGCGTGCTGCGGACCTGCAGCAGGCGGCGGTGCCGGCGGCGTGGGAGCCGGGCGTGCCGCAGGCGGCGGAGGTGGAGGTGTCGGGGCGTGCTGCTGCGGCGCCGCGGCCGGAGGCGGCGACGGCTGCTTCGGTGCAGCAGGCGGCGGTGGTGGCGGCGGGGGAGCCGGACGGGCCGCAGGTGGCGGCGGAGGCGGTGGCGGCGCGGCGGGACGCGGCGGTGCGGCAGCCGGCGGCGGCGCAGCGGGCGGGTGGGGCGGTGCAGCGGCGGGCGGCGGAGCGGCCGGGCGTGCGGGCCCAGCAGGCGGCGCAGCCGCGGGTCCCTTCGGCGGCTGCTTCGGTTTTCCGTCAGGGCCTGCATCTTGAGGCTGCGCCTGTGCGACCACGAGCGGCGGCGCACTTTGCGCTTGCGATGCGGAGCTTGCGAATTGCATCGCGGTCAGAGCCGTCGTCGCGAGCAGCACGAAACGAAGATTGGTCATGGTGGTGAACTTCCCCGGAAGGTTCTTTGACGAAGTGTTGGGATGAACAGCTACGCGTTAGGCCGGATTGTGGCGGGCGATGCGGTCGCGGCCCGATTTATTTCTGCACGGAAATCATGTCACTCCGGCAACGTTCATTGCGCATTCAGACGCTGGTTGCAATTGCCCCACATGTGATCGGCTGCTTCATGCGCGATCCCGCGGCGGAATTGCATCCGTCGCAGGGTTCGGCGTCAGCGGCCCGTTCGGCCCGCGCGATGGAATCTCTTCAGGCATGCGGCCCGGCAATTCGTCGGGCCGCGGTGGCGAGCCGGGTTCGCGCACCGGCGGCGTGATTTCAGGCTGCGGATTGCCCGGCGGAATGCCGGGCGGCGGTTCGGCTGGAGTCCCCGGAGTTGCCGGTGGAATCTCGGGCGGTTCGATCGGCATCGGCATCATCGGGATCAGTTGTCCGGAGAAGGACAACGATGATGCCGCGCCGATGTTCCCAGATCGCGTCGCGCTGGATCTGCCTTATTCCGGCGCGTGGCAGACGGCCTCGATGTTGTGGCCGTCAGGGTCGAGCACGAAGGCGCCGTAGTAGTTCGCATGGTAATGCGGGCGGATGCCGGGCGGGCCGTTGTCGCGGCCGCCGGCCGCGATGGCCGCCGTGTAGAACGCGTCGACGGTGGCGCGGTCCCTGGCTGCGATCGCGACATGCACCGGCTTGTTCATGGCGCCTTCGCCGCCGATCCAGAAATCCGGCTTGCCGTTGGCACCGAAGCCTGCGGCGGCAGCGTGGCCGGTCTGCTCCGCCGTGACCTCCATGATCAGGCCGTAGCCGAGCGGAGCCAGCGCCTTGGCGTAGAACGCCTTGGCGCGCTCATAGTCGGAGACGGAGAAACCCAGATGGTCGATCATCGTAACCTCCTTCGTCCTTGTCAGCGTGAGAGGAACGTATTGCTTCGTGTCTTGCGCATGATCGTGAATCCACGCGCGACCATGTCGGCAATACAATCCTGCTGCCATTCGTTTTGTGACAGATGCTCGATGACGACCGCGCGCGGCCATAGCGAGGGCGGCGCATCGCGGAAGAAGCCGATCAGCACGCGGTCCTCAAAACCCTCGACGTCGATCTTCAGCGAATCGACTTGGCGGACGCCGGCCTCGTCGAGAATGCGTGTCAGCCGCAGCGACGGCACCTTGATCGCCTCGGCGCTCGCCGGGCCGGTGACGACGTGAGTGGCGCCAAGATTACCGCCGCCGCTCTCGATCATCAGCTCGCCGTCGCTGTCGCCGGCGGCAGCCTGCACCAGGCGCACTTGCGCCGTCTTCGACGCGGTGTGGTTGAACGAAAGCCGTCCAAACGTCAGCGGATGTGGCTCGATCGCGACCACCTTGCCTGAGCTGCCGACCTGCTGCGCCATCACCAGCGCAAACGTGCCGACATTGGCGCCGACGTCGACGAAGGTGCCGCCCGCCGGGGTGTGCTGGCGCAGGAAGTCGAGCTCGTCGAGATTGTAATCGGGATTGAACAGCGCGCCGCGCTCAGTCGCGCTGCCCTGGTGATAGAAGCGGAACGATGCGCCCTGATATTGCACGTCGACCGGGCCGCCGCGCAGCAGGTTGACCAGCCGCGACATCCAGGGTCGGAATGCGCCGCGCTTCAGCCCCGACTGCTGTGCGAGGCGAATGATCGCAGCCTGCGCCGAATTGGGCGCAAACGCGCCGAACGGCGCGGACGAAGGGGCGTTGTCGGTCGTCAAGCAGGCGATCCTCGTTGCAAGCGGCGCATGCATAGCCGGTTTTGCGCGGGACTCCAACGCTCGATGCGAGCCACAATCTCGGGGTCGTCCCCGCGAAGGCGGGGACCCATAACCCCAGGGAGGAGTCTAATGCGAGATGCCCACTCCGAGTCGTCGCCAAACTCCTCCCTGTGGGTATGGGTCCCGGATCTGCACGCAGCTCTAGGCAACGCTTCGCGTTACCTAGAGCTGCGCTTGTCCGGGACGACGGAGAGAGTGCGTTACACCGCTTTCCTCACGCCGCCTTCTTCGGTGCCTTGCGCTGCCGCAGGAAGCGGCCGAGCAGCCTGCGCTTGCCCTTGCGCGGGATCAGCTCGATGTCGCTGACGAGCTTGGCGCCGCCCTTGCGGCGCTCCAGCACGATCTTGCGGCTGTGGAAGGCTTCCAGCTCGGCACGATGCGCGACGCTGACGATGGTCGCCTTCGGTAACGCGTCGGTGACCGTCTTCATCATCTTGTCCTGGCTCTTCTCGTCGAGCGCCGAGGTCGCCTCATCCAGCACGACGATATCGGGGTTGTGCAGCAGCAGCCGCGCGAAGGCGAGGCGCTGCTTCTCGCCGCCTGACAGCGTCTGGTCCCACGGGCCCTCTTCCTCGATCTTCTCCTTGAGATGATCGAGCCCGACCTTGTGCAGGGCTTCGCCGATCTCCTCCACGGTCCAGTGGTCGGCGGCGCCCGGATAGGCGACCGCGCGGCGCAAGGATCCGGAAGGCACGTAGGGCCGCTGCGGCAGCATGAACAGGCGCCGGTCGGGATGGAAATTCACGCTGCCGCCGCCCCATGGCCACAGGCCTGCGATGGCACGCACCAGCGTGCTCTTGCCGGTGCCGGATTCGCCGGCGACCAGCAGCCGTTCGCCGGGCTCGATCACCACCTCGGTCTCGCCGACCACGGCCGTGCCGTCGTCGAGCGTGACTGAGAGGTCGTTCAGCTCCAGCATGGCGTCGTTGCGGGTCTCGCCGCGCTTGATGCGGCCGAGGCCATCGCCTTGCTCGGCGCGTTCGAGGCCGTCGAGCGACATCATCAACGAGGCGATGCGGCGCGCGCAGGCATTCCAGTCGGCGAGCCGCGGATAATTGTCGACCAGCCAGCCGAACGCGCTCTGCACGATGGTGAAGGCGGAGGCCGCCTGCATCACTTGTCCCAGCGTCATGCTGCCGTCGAGGAATTTTGGCGCGCAAAGCAAAAGCGGCACGACCGGCGCAACCAGGCTCGATCCCTGCGACACCAGCGTGGTGCGCATGTGTTGGCCGGCGAGCCGCGCCCATTGCCTGAGCACGCTCGTGAAATTGCGGTCGATGCCGTCGCGCTCTTCCTCCTCGCCGCCGAGCAGCGCGATGCTCTCGCCGTTCTCGCGCACGCGTGTCAGCGTGTAGCGGAAATCGGCCTCGGCCTGGTTCTTGTTCTCGGAGACCTGGACGAACTGACGGCCGATCACCAGGATCGAGCCGGACGCGATCGCGGCATAGAGCATCGCGGCGATCACGAGGAAGCCGGGAATGGTGATGCTCGACCCGCCGAGCGTGACTGTGAGCGCGCCGCCGATGGTCCAGAGCACGACGATGAAGGTCGCGGCCGACAGCAGCGCCGAGGTGACGCCCGCGAGGAAATCGACCGGCGAATCGGTCGCGATGCGCAGATCCTCCGCAATCCGGTATTCCGGATTTTCGTGGTCGCCGCGGACGAGGTTGAGCTGGTAATAGCGCCCGTTCTTGAGCCACCGCGTCAGCACGCTCGCAGTCAACCATGCCCGCCAGCGCCGCTGGATGCCCATGCGCGCGAACACCTGGATGACGCCGAGCACGATGCTGCCGATCGCAAGCGGGAAGAACAAAGCGGTGAGATGGAAGACAGCGGTCGCATCGCGTTTCTCGATCGCGTCGAAGATCGCCCGGTTCCAGACATTGATGCCGTACTGGAAGCCGACGGTCAGGACGATCAGCGCGCCGAGGCCGAGCGAGAACGGCCAGGCGAGGCGATCGCCGTTGCGTCCCCAGAAGCCGCGCGCGCTGATCCAGAACCGCGTCAGCAGATAATCCTTGCGGGCCTGCTCGGCTTCCTCGGGCGTTAGCTCCGGGTCAGGCTCGAGCAATTCCGGCGGTGGCGCGGCGACCTCGTCGCCATTCTCCCCCTTGATCCCGACGATGGGCGGTTTGGGGCCCTGTTCGCGCTTCGCGGCCGGCTTTTGCATGAGCGGACAACGCGAAGGAAATCAACCGGTTCCCTCAGGTTCCGCGTGGCGCCTCATTCGGCCGCGCCGTCGCGGACGCGCCGGATCCGGGCCGCCCGGTGGAGAACGCGCGACAATTCCTCGATCGAATAAGGCTTCTGCACGAGTTCGAAACCGGTCACGCCCTCTTGCGACAGGGCCTGGCTGTAGCCCGTGGTCAGCACGACCGGCACGTCGATGCCGCGGTCGCGGATCGCCTGTGCCAGATCGAGCCCGGTCATCCCAGGCATCACCACGTCCGTGAACACGACGTCGAAGCGATCCGCGTCCATGACGAGCTCGGCGAGCGCATCGGTGGCGTTGTCGACCAGCGTGATGCTGTAGCCGAGCTCGGTGAGGCCGTCGGCGGCAAAATTGGCCAGCTCGATATTGTCCTCGACCAGCAGCACCGACATGCCGCTGCCGGCCACCGCCGGCGCTGTGTTCGGCGCCTGCCGCTGCGGCAGCAGGTCCGGCGGCACGCGCGGCAGGTAGAGCGAGAAGGTGCTGCCGCGACCGACCTCGCTCGCAACCGTCACCTCGCCGCCGGATTGCCGGGCGAAGCCGAACACCTGGGACAGGCCGAGGCCGGTGCCATGGCCGACCTGCTTGGTGGTGAAGAACGGTTCGAAGATGCGCTCCAGTCGTGCGGCAGGAATGCCGATGCCGGTGTCGCTGACGGTCACGCTGATGAAGCCGCGGTTTGCCAGGTTCTGGTTTGCCAAGCTCTGGCTTCCCAAATTCTGGCTTACCAAGTTCTGGCTGCCTGGGGCATGGGCCAGCGTGTCCGGAACGGTCGTCGCGGTCTCGACCGTGAAAACGATCCTGCCCTTGCCCTGCATGGCATCGCGCGCGTTGGTCGCCATGTTGATCAGCGCCGTCTCGAACTGGCCGGCATCGGCGTGGACGAGGCAGGGCTCGGTGGGCAGGCGCATGGTGATCTCGATGGCCGGCCCCAGCAGCGGCGCCAGCATGTCGTGCAGCGCCTGCATGCGCTCGCCGACGTCGAACACTTCCGGCTTCAGGGTTTGACGCCGCGCAAAGGCGAGCAGCTGCGAGGTCAGCTTCGCCGCGCGTGCCACCGCGTCCGCAATGGCCGTGATGTAGCGCTGCCGCCGCTCCTCCGTCAGTTGCGGCCGGTTCAACAGGTCGACCGAGGCGCGGATCACCGTCAGCAGATTGTTGAAATCATGCGCGACGCCGCCGGTGAGCTGTCCGAGCGCCTCCAGGCGCTGGCTGTGCTTGAGCGCCTCCTCGGCCTCACGCCGCTTGGCGGCTTCGGCCTGAAGGTGCTGGGTGCGCCGCAACGCCAGCGCCAACAGCAGAAACAGGAGTGCGGTGGCGGGAATGCCGAACACCAGATGCTGGCCCATGGTGGCGAGCCAGCGCGCGCGGATCGCCGAGGTCTCGAGCCCGGCGCTGACATAGATCGGATATTCGGCGACGCGCCGATAGCCAATGCGGCGCTCGATCCCGTCCGACGGCCAGGCGACGGTGATGAGGCCGTGCGCGGGCCGCGCCGCGATTTCCCGGCCGACCGGTCCAGTCGGATCGAGCCGAAGGTCGCGCTCGAGCCGCGGGAACTGCGCGAGCAGCACACCGTCGGCGCGGCCCATCGCGAAGAAGCTGCCGGCATCGGAGCCGATCCGCGCATAGAAACTCTCGAAATATTCGGGCAGGACGGAGGCCTGGATCACCCCGATGAAGCTGCCGTCGTCGGAGTCTCGGCGGCGGCTCATCCCGAAGAAGCGTGCGCCCTGATAGGGCGGACGGGGTGTCAGGGCCGTGCCGATGAAGCTGCCGATGGTCTGGTCGACATGAGCGTAAAAATAGTCGCGGTCTGCAAAGCGGAGCTCCGGCGGCGGCGAGGCGAGGCTGTTGACCAGCGCTCTTCCGTCCGCGTCGAAGATCCAGGCCGATTTGAGCTGCGGCAGCGAATCGGTCAGCCGCCTCAGGCGGCGGTGCAGCGCCGGCTCGCGCTCGCGGATGACGTCGTCGGGAAGGCCGCGCACGACCTCGTTGAGCTCGGCCAGGCTGCGATCGATGGTCTCGAACACCTTGAGCGCGTGCTCATGCACGACGTCGAGCGTGCGCTCGATCTCCCGGTCGGCGATGTCCCTGGTCGAGGTGTAGGAGATCGCGGAGGTGATGATGAACAGCGCAACCGGCAGCGCCAGGGATGCCGCCATCATCCACTGCAACAGCTTCAGCGAATTGCGTTGCGCCCTCTGCACAGTCGCTCCGTCCCTGACGGGAGCTTAACTGAATCTCGCGCGGGGAAGGAAGCAACTTGTGCCGGAACCGCTGGTTGTGCGCCGGGAACTTACGCGCACCGCGGGTCGGAGAAAATTCTACTCGAATTGACTGCGATCTCGGAATGTCCCGGCCGGACTGGCCGGGACAGGAAGCATGAACCGCGCCTTTAGATCTGGCGCTCGACCATCTTGAGCTTGAGCTCGGCGATGGCTTCGGCCGGGTTCAGTCCCTTCGGGCAGGCCTTGGCACAATTCATGATGGTGTGGCAGCGGTAGAGGCGGAATGGATCCTCGAGATTGTCGAGCCGCTCGCCGGTCGCCTCGTCGCGCGAATCGGACACCCAGCGGTTGGCCTGGAGCAGCGCTGCGGGGCCGAGATAACGTTCGCTGTTCCACCAATAGCTCGGGCACGAGGTCGAGCAGCAGGCGCACAGGATGCACTCGTAGAGGCCGTCGAGCTTCTCGCGATCCTCGTGGGTCTGGCGCCATTCCTTCTGCGGCGTCGGCGAGGTGGTCTTCAGCCACGGCTCGACCGATGCGTACTGGGCGTAGAAATTGGTGAGGTCGGGGACGAGGTCCTTCACCACCGGCTGGTGCGGCAGCGGATTGATCTTCACCGCGCCGTCCTTCACGTCGTGCATCGAGCGGGTGCAAGCGAGCGTATTCTGGCCGTCGATGTTCATGGCGCAGGAGCCGCAGACGCCTTCGCGGCAGGAGCGGCGGAAGGTCAGCGACGGGTCGATGTGGTTCTTGATCCAGATCAGGCCGTCCAGCACCATCGGACCGCAATCATTGGTGTCGACGTAATAGGTGTCGACGCTCGGATTCTTGCCGTCGTCCGGATTCCAGCGATAGACGCGAAACTCGCGGGTCTCGGTCGCGCCCGCGGGCTTCGGCCAGGTCTTGCCGCCAGTGATCTTGGAGTTCTTCGGAAGTGCGAATTCAACCATCTCGATAAGGCCTTCGCTGTTCGCTCAGTACACACGCGCTTTCGGCGGGATGTACTGCACGTCGTTGGTCATGGTGTAGTCGTGAACCGGGCGGTACTCGATCTTGACCTTGCCGGCATCGTCCAGCCAGGCCAGCGTGTGCTTCATCCAGTTCTTGTCGTCGCGTTCGGAGAAATCCTCGCGCGCATGCGCGCCGCGGCTTTCGGTGCGGTTGGCGGCCGAATTCATCGTCACCACCGCCTGCGAGATCAAATTGTCGAACTCGAGCGTCTCGACGAGGTCCGAATTCCACACCAGCGAGCGGTCGGACACGGCGATGTCGGTGATGCCGCTGTGGACCTTCTCGATCAGGTTCTGGCCCTCGCTGAGGACTTCGCCGGTGCGGAACACCGCGCAATTGCTCTGCATCACGTGCTGCATGCCTTCGCGCAGCTTTGCGGTCGGCGTGCCGCCGGAGGCGTAGCGGTAATGGTCGAGCCGGCCGAGCGCGAGCTCGGACGAGTTCGCCGGCAGCTCCGGCTGCTTGGCATTGGGCGTCAGCTTCTCGGCGAGGCGGAGCGCTGCGGCGCGGCCGAACACGACGAGGTCGATCAGCGAGTTGGAGCCGAGGCGGTTGGCGCCGTGCACGGAGACGCAGGCGGCTTCGCCGATCGCCATCAGGCCGGGGATGATGGCGTTGTCGTCGCCGTCCTTCTTGGTCAGGACTTCGCCGTGATAGTTGGTGGGGATGCCGCCCATGTTGTAGTGCACGGTCGGTACGATCGGGATCGGCTCGCGCGTCACGTCGACATTGGCGAAGATCTTTGCGGATTCGGAGATGCCCGGCAGCCGCTCGGCCAGCACCGCGGGATCGAGATGGTCCAGATGCAGGAAGATGTGGTCCTTCTTCTTGCCGACGCCGCGACCTTCGCGGATCTCGATGGTCATCGCGCGCGAGACGACGTCGCGCGAGGCGAGGTCCTTGGCCGAGGGCGCATAGCGCTCCATGAAGCGCTCGCCTTCCGAGTTGACGAGATAGCCGCCTTCGCCGCGGGCGCCTTCGGTGACGAGGCAGCCCGAGCCGTAGATGCCGGTCGGATGGAACTGCACGAACTCCATGTCCTGCATCGGCAGGCCGGCGCGCAGCACCATGCCGCCGCCGTCACCGGTGCAGGTGTGCGCCGAGGTACAGGAGGCATAGGCGCGGCCGTAGCCGCCGGTCGCGAGGATCACGGTCTGGGCGCGGAAGCGGTGCAGCGTGCCGTCGTCGAGCTTGAGCGCGATGACGCCGCGGCAGGTGCCCTGGTCGTCCATGATCAGGTCGATGGCGAAGAACTCGATGAAGAACTCGGCAGCGTGGCGCAGCGACTGGCCGTACATCGTGTGCAGCATGGCGTGACCGGTGCGGTCGGCGGCGGCGCAGGTGCGCTGCGCCTGGCCCTTGCCGTAGTCCATGGTCATGCCGCCGAACGGACGCTGATAGATCTTGCCGTCCTCGGTGCGCGAGAACGGAACGCCCCAATGCTCGAGCTCGTAGACCGCGTCGGGCGCGTTGCGCACCATGTATTCGATCGCGTCCTGGTCGCCGAGCCAGTCCGACCCCTTCACGGTGTCGTACATGTGCCAGCGCCAGTCGTCCTTGTGCATGTTGCCGAGCGAGGCGGAGATGCCGCCCTGCGCCGCCACCGTGTGCGAGCGGGTCGGAAACACCTTGGTGATGCAGGCCGTGCGCAGGCCGGCTTCGCTGCAGCCGACCACGGCGCGCAGGCCCGCGCCGCCGGCGCCGACCACGACGACGTCATAGGTGTGGTCTTCGATCGGATAGGCTTTGCCGTTGGTGGCGGGAGCGCCGTTGCCCGTGCCATTCGTTGTGGTGGCCATGGGTTACACTCCGGAGGACAGTTTCAGGATCGCGTAGGTCGAGGCGAGCGCCACGGCGACCGAGAAGAAATTGTTGAGCATGATCGAGACGAGCTTCAGCTTCTCGTTATGGACGTAGTCCTCGATCACCACCTGCATGCCGATCTTCATGTGCCAGGCGCTGGCGAAAATGAAGAGGAGCAGGATCACCGCGACGGGAATGGAGCTCAGGGTCTGCGCAGCGTAGACCTGGTTGCGGCCGAGCAGCATCACGATGATCACCAGCGCCGGGATCATCAGCAGCGTCATGGCGACGCCGGTGATGCGCTGACGCCAGAAATCGGACGTGCCGGAATGCGCGGCGCCGAGATTGCGGACGCGGCCGAGCGGGGTGCGCAGGCTGCGCTTCGGCGTATCGGATGCGCTCATCGTCCACCTCCGTTCGCATAGGCGATGATCCAGATCAGCACCGTCAGCGCGATGCCGCCGATCAGGGCGCCCCAGGTCAGCGCTTCCCGCTCATTGGCCTTGAAGCCGTAGCCGAGGTCCCACACGAAATGCCGGATGCCGCTGAGCATATGGTGCATCAGCGCCCAGGTGTAGCCGAACACGATCAGCCGCCCGATGATGCTGCCGGCGAAGGCCTGGACGTGCGCGTAAGCGGCCGGGCCGGAAGCCGCGGCAACCAGCCACCAGACCAGCAGCAGGGTTCCGAAATAGAGGGCAATACCGGTGGCGCGATGGATGATGGACAGAGCCATCGTCAGCGTCCAGCGGTAGACTTGCATGTGCGGCGAGAGGGGTCGTTCGATCCGTGCGGTCATGGGCTTTGATGTTTTATGGCGGCCCAGCAGGGGGCGCCCGGGGATCGGAAAGGTCGGCTCTATTTACGGAGTCGATTTGGCCTGCGCAATCTCCAAATTGCCATAAATCGAACCATGGTTCAGCTCTAGAGCCTTGATGAAACAAGGCCAATCAGGGGCTTGGTATACCAGAGCATCTGTCTGCCAGCGAAATTCAGAATCCAAGCTCATTACTTGGTGGCGCCAGCAGGGCGCATTGAAATCGCTATTGGAACGCCTCTAACTCACTGCCCGCCGCTTGCCGCTCGCAGCAATCGGTCCGTGTCGGCCGTAGCCGGCCCGTCAGGGCCAGGGCGACTCGGCCCACCGCACGCTGGGCCCGTTTCGCTGGGACCGCGGATATGCGCAGCCCGCATTCCACCCCAGCCGGCACGTCCGGTGCGTCGACCACGCAACCCGGATCGCCTAAAGCTGGGACCGCAGCCGTCTGCGGCTGACGTCGGGAGAGGTTGCGACCAGTCGCCGGGGCAGGTCTGGGGTGATTGCAGGACTTGATATCAAGAACATCGTCGAGCTCGCGCTGCTGCTGATCGCAACCGGGGCGCTTTCGGGATTTTTGGCCGGCGTGTTCGGCATCGGCGGGGGCGCGATTCTCGTGCCGGTGTTCTACGAATGCTTTCGCATTGCCGGCGTGCCGTTGCAGGTGCGCATGCCGCTCTGCATCGGCACCTCGCTCGCGGTGATCATCCCGACCTCGATCCGTTCGTTCCAGGCGCATTACAAGCGCGGCGCCGTCGATATGGCCATCCTCAGGGTCTGGTGGTTGCCGATCGTGATCGGCGTGGTCGCCGGCAGCGTGGTCGCGCGCTATGCGCCGGAGCGGCTGTTCAAGATCGTGTTCGTCTGTGTCGCCTGGTCGGCGGCGGCACGCCTCATCTTCGCGCGCGAAGGCTGGAAGTTGGGCGACGATCTGCCGAAGGGCCCCTTGATGCGCGTCTACGGCTTTTGCGTCGGTATTCTTTCGACGCTGATGGGCATCGGCGGCGGCCTGTTCTCGAACCTGCTGATGACCTTCTACAGCCGTCCGATCCATCAGGCGGTGGCGACGTCATCCGCGCTCGCGGTGTTGATCTCGATCCCCGGCGCGCTCGGCTACATCTATGCGGGCTGGCCTGCGGCGGCGAACTATCCGGCCGTCGCAGCCCTGCAGATCCCGTTCGCGCTCGGTTACGTCTCGCTGATCGGCGCCGTGCTGGTGATGCCGATGAGCCTCGTCACCGCGCCGCTAGGCGTGAGAGCCGCGCATGCGATGTCGAAGCGGACGCTGGAAATGGCGTTCGGATGTTATCTGTTGATCGTCGGCAGCCGGTTCGTGATGAGTCTGGTCGGCGGACTGTGAGTGGCGTGCGCCATAACGCTTACCACACACTCCGCTGTCATCGCCCGACTTGATCGGGCGATCCAGTATTCCAGAGACGGCGGTGCTTGCCTCGAAAGGCTGCGGCGTACTGGATACCCCGGTCAAGCCGGGCATGATAGCGCGTTTTGTGGATGCTCCTCGTCGCAACCTGCGACGAGTCCCCTCACTTCTTCGCGTAGATATCCTTGTACGTATCCCGCAGGATGTTCTTCTGCACCTTGCCCATGGTGTTCCGCGGCAGCTCGTCGACGACGAAGACGCGTTTGGGCATCTTGAACTTCGCAAGCCGCCCGTCGAGCGCCTTCAGTACCGAGGCCTCGCTCACGTCCGCGCCCTTGTTGCAGACCAGAACCGCCGTGACGCCCTCGCCGAAATCGGCGTGCGGCACGCCGATCACAGCGGATTCCACCACGCCCGGCATGGCGTCGATCTCGCTCTCGATCTCTTTCGGATAGACGTTGAAGCCGCCGGAGATCACGAGATCCTTGCCGCGGCCGAGGATGTGGACGTAGCCCTTGGTGTCGATCTTGCCGAGGTCGCCGGTGATGAAGAAGCCGTCGTCGCGGAATTCGGACTTGGTCTTCTCCGGCATGCGCCAATAGCCCTTGAAGACGTTCGGGCCCTTGACCTCGATCATGCCGATCTCCTCGTGCGGCAGCTCTTTGCCCGTCTCGGGCTCGGTCACGCGCACGGAGACGCCGGGCAAGGGAAAGCCGACTGCGCCGGGCACGCGCTCGCCGTCATAGGGGTTCGACGTGTTCATGTTGGTCTCGGTCATGCCGTAGCGCTCGAGCACTGCGTGCCCCGTGCGCGCCGACCATTCGCGATGGGTCTCCGCCAGCAGCGGCGCCGAGCCCGAGATGAACAGCCGCATATGCTTGGTCGTCTCCTTCGACAGCGCAGGGTTCTGGAGCAAGCGCGTATAGAAGGTCGGCACGCCCATCAGCACCGTGGCGCGCGCCATCAGCTTGATGATGAGATCCGGATCGAGCTTCGGCAGGAAGATCATCGACGCCCGCGCGAACAGTGTCACGTTGGTCGCCACGAACAGGCCGTGGGTATGATAGATCGGCAGTGCGTGGATCAGCACGTCCTTGTCGGTGAAGCGCCAATAGCCGACGAGCGAGAGCGAGTTCGACGCCAGATTATCATGCGTCAGCATCGCGCCCTTGGAGCGCCCCGTGGTGCCCGAGGTGTAGAGGATGGCGGCGAGATCGTCGTTCGCCCGCGCGACGGTCGTGAATTCGCTGCCGGCCTTGTCGGCGGCTTCCGTCAGCGAGCCCTTGCCGTCAGCTCCGAGCGTCTCGATCTTGGCCTTTACCTTGGCGGCGATCGGGGCGAGGCCCTCCGCCTTGGAGGGATCGCAGACCACCAGCGACGGCTCGGCGTCGCCGATGAAGTAGTCAAGCTCGTTCAGCGTATAGGCGGTGTTGAGCGGAAGGTAGACCGCGCCGGCCCTGACAGTGCCGAGGTACAGCACGATATTGGCGACGGATTTCTCGACCTGTACCGCAACGCGGTCGCCCGGCTTCACGCCGCGCGCGACCAGCACATTTGCCATCTGCCCGGCCCGCGCGATCAACTCGCCATAGCTGATATGGCCGCCGTCATGCGTCTCGATCGCGAGGCGCTTCGGATCGTCCAGGCCGTCGAACAGGCGGGAGAACAAATTGGCGTTGGCAGCTGGGTTCATGCAACATTCCTCGCCGGCGAAGGCCGGTCAAACCGAGGGCTGGATTAGCAAAAACCGCCCCAATGAAGCAACGGAGACAGTTTGCATGACAAAAGGTGGGAAACGCGTGGCCTGGGTCACGGGCGGAGGCAGCGGGATCGGCGAGGCCGGCGCCGAGGCGCTGGCGGCCGACGGCTGGACGGTGGTGGTGTCGGGCCGGCTGAAGGACGCTCTGAATACCGTGGTTGCCAAAATCGCCAAGACGGGCGGGGCGGCCGAGGCCATCGCGCTGGACGTGGCCAACGCTGCGGAAGCCCAGAAAGCCGCCGATCAGATCGTCGCCAGGCACGGCCGCATCGACCTCCTGGTCAACAATGCCGGCATCAATGTTCCCAAGCGCAGCTGGAAGGACATGGAACTGGAGGGCTGGGACAGACTGGTCCAGGTCAATCTCAACGGCGTGCTCTATTGCATGCGCGCGGTGCTGCCGACGATGCGCAAGCAGCAGGACGGCGCGATCATCAACGTCTCGTCCTGGGCCGGCCGCCACGTCTCGAAGATGTCGGGGCCGGCCTACACCACGACCAAGCATGCGGTGCTGGCGCTGACCCATTCCTTCAATATGGACGAATGCGTCAATGGCCTGCGCGCCTGCTGCCTGATGCCGGGCGAGGTAGCGACGCCGATCCTCAAGCTGCGCCCGGTGGTGCCGAGCGAGGACGAGCAGGCGAAGATGCTGCAATCCGAAGATCTCGGCCGCACCATCGCGTTCATCGCCTCGATGCCGCCGCGCGTCTGCATCAACGAGGTGCTGATCAGCCCGACGCATAATCGCGGATTCATTCAGACGCCGAACAACAGGGATTAGTGCGGGCACAACTACTGCAACGGGCGCACTGTCGTAGGGTGGGCAAAGGCGCAAAGCGCCGTGCCCACCACCTCTCTCCATTTGCGGTTGGTGGGCACGCTGCGCTTTGCCCACCCTACGGCACCGCCCGCTTGGCGCGTGTTCGCATCACACGGACACGCCGCTCCATAGTTTCACGCATCACAAAGAATTTTTCTCCGAAACCGCAACCCGAACCCTCCCGTAGTTCGGTCCAACGACGGCGCTGCTGCTTCACGCCAATAGGTCGCAGTCGCCGTTGTTGCCCCAACCCAACACCGGCCATCGCCGGTACCAATTCAATCGGGAGACTTTCCATGTCGAAGCGCATTGCCTATCTCGCCGCCGCCGCCTTCAGCGCCCTGGCCATCACCGCGACCGTCGTCGCGCCTGTCCGCGCAGAGGAGAAGACCGTCATGGTCGGCGGCGCCGCGATGTTCCCGTCCAAGAACATCGTCCAGAACGCGGTCAATTCGAAGGACCACACCACGCTGGTCGCGGCGGTGAAGGCGGCCGGCCTGGTGCCGACGCTGGAAGGCAAGGGTCCGTTCACGGTGTTCGCGCCGACCAACGCCGCCTTCGGCAAGCTGCCGGCCGGCACCGTCGACAATCTGGTCAAGCCCGAGAACAAGGCGACGCTGACCAAGATCCTCACCTACCACGTCGTGCCCGGCAAGCTCGAGGCCTCCGACCTCACCGAGGGCAAGAAGCTGAAGACCGCCGAAGGCGAGGAACTGACGGTCAAGAAGATGGACGGCAAGACCTGGATCGTCGATGCCAAGGGCGGCACCTCGATGGTCACGATCTCCAACGTCAACCAGTCCAACGGCGTGATCCATGTGGTCGACACCGTGCTGATGCCGGCGACGTAACACCACGCGATCCTGTTTCTTCCCCGAGCAGGATGCGACGAAACGGCGAGCCGGGGGCACCCGGCTCGCTTTATTGTGACCGCCATAGCCCGACGCTATCGATTCGATGGCGGACAGGGCGTAACGAAAGCGGGCGCATCGGCGTATAATCGGTGTCACACGACGTTCAGGACGGAACCATCATGTCGAGCCTCACAGTCACCGACGAGCAGGTCAGCGCCGCCCCGGCCAAAGTGATCCAGCCGGCCTGGGTCCGCGTCATGCACTGGGTCAATGCGCTGGCCATGATCCTGATGATCCTGTCGGGCTGGCAGATCTACAACGCCTCGCCGCTGTTCGGCTTCAGTTTTCCGCGCGAGTACACGCTCGGCGGCTGGCTCGGCGGCGGGCTGCTCTGGCACTTTGCCGCGATGTGGCTGTTGATGATCAACGGCCTCGCCTATCTCATCACGGGCTTTGCCACCGGCCGCTTCCGCAAGAAGCTGTTGCCGATCACACCGTCGGGCGTGCTCCACGATGTCAGGGCCGCGCTGACCTTCAAGCTCGGCCATGACGACCTCACCGTCTACAATTACGTACAGCGCCTGCTCTATGCCGGCATCATCGTGGTCGGCGTGCTGATCGTGCTCACGGGCTTGGGGATGTGGAAGCCGGTGCAGCTCTATTATCTCGTCGCCCTGTTCGGCGACTACCCGACCGCGCGCTACATCCATTTCTTCTGCATGGTCGCGATCTGCGCGTTCCTCGTCGTTCACGTCCTGCTCGCGCTGCTCGTGCCGAAGAGCCTGCGCGCCATGATCATCGGTCGCTAGAGCATGATCCGGAAAAGTGTAAAGCGGTTTTCCGACAAGATCATGCTCAAAATAGATATGTGAGGAGAGCATGGCCAAGCGTTCATTCCTGATCCCCGGCGTCGACAAGCGGCTCCTGATCAAGGACTCCATCAAGACGATGCCCGACGTCACCCGCCGTCGCTTCATCGCGGGCGGCGCCAGTCTCGGCGCGCTGACGCTGCTCACCGGCTGCGATGTGATCGACTCGTCCTCGGCGGAGGAGATGCTGAAGCAGGTCTCGAAATTCAACGACGCGGTGCAGGCCTTCATCTTCAATCCCGACGCGCTGGCGCCGACTTTTCCCGAGAGCGCGATCACGAAGCCGTTCCCGTTCAATGCCTATTACGATCTCGACGACGCACCCGACGTCGCTGGCGCCGACTGGAAACTCGAGGTTCGCGGCCTTGTCGACAACAACAAGTCCTGGACGCTGGACGAGCTCTACAAGCTGCCGCAAGTCACGCAAATCACGCGCCACATCTGCGTCGAGGGCTGGAGCGCGATCGGCAGCTGGACCGGCACGCCCTTGCGCGATTTCCTCAAGCT
This sequence comes from Bradyrhizobium sp. CIR48, assembly GCF_014198315.1. Classification (NCBI taxonomy): domain Bacteria; kingdom Pseudomonadati; phylum Pseudomonadota; class Alphaproteobacteria; order Hyphomicrobiales; family Nitrobacteraceae; genus Bradyrhizobium; species Bradyrhizobium sp. CIR48. The sequence goes on along the minus strand of NZ_JACIHG010000014.1, from coordinate 107,473 downwards.
GATCGGCGCCGACACGCGCGCCAAATACGTCTGGTTCCAGTGCGCCGACAAGGACGGCTACAATTCGCCGCTCGACATGCGCAGCGCGCTGCATCCGCAGACCCAGATGACGTTCAAATACGCGAATGAAATCCTGCCGCGCGCCTATGGTTTTCCCATGAAGATCCGCGTGCCGACAAAACTCGGCTTCAAGAACCCGAAATACGTGGTCTCGATGGAAGTCACCAACGACTACAAGGGCGGCTATTGGGAAGACCAGGGGTATAATTCGTTTAGCGGGAGCTGATCGCCGTTCCGGCGAAGCTGCCGTAGGGTGGGCAAAGCGAAGCGTGCCCACCATTCCATCCATCATGAATAAAACCGTGGGCACGGCGCTACGCGCCTTTGCCCACCCTACGGCGCCGATTCCTTGGCTGGCCCCACCTTCCGCTGACACAGCGACGCGACCGCCCCCAGCGCCAGCAGCGCCGCCGATACGTTGAGCGCGTAGCTCAAGCTCCCCAGCGCGTCCGTGATGGCGCCGACCACGATCGGCCCCAGCGTTTGCCCGACGCCGAACGAAATCGTCATCGCCGCGATCGCGGTCGGCCACATCGCCGGCGGATAGTTGAAGCGCACGAAGGCGGTGGTCGAGCCGACCACGGCGAAGAAGGCGACGCCGAACACCACGGCGGAGACCGCGAGCCATGCCGGCGAATGCCCGAGCATCGGCAGGGCCGCACCGAGTGCATTGGTGCCGAGGATGATGGCGGTCGCCAATCCGCCGCGGTCGAGCGCCAGCACGCCGCGCCAGGCCCAGGGTGTGACGAAGGCGGACAGGCCGATCAGGCCCCAGAACGCCGCTTGCGCTGCGGCCCCGCCGCCGCCGTCGCGTACATAGGCGATCATGAAGGTCATGTAGGCGATGTAGCCCGCGCCGAACAGGAAATAGCCCGCGAGGTAGATCAGCACGGGACGAATCGCGAAGGCGGCGTGGCTGCCTTCGGAGAAACGGGCGCCGCTCTCGATGCGGATCAGGAACAGCGGCACGGTCATCGCGGCCGAGAGCAGTGTCAGCGCCCACCACACCATCCACCACGAGCCCGGCCCGAAATATTGCAGCGTGAACGGCGCGATCAGCCCCGAGGACAGAATGCCGATGCCGGGCCCGGCATAGAACAGGCTGAGCAGGAAATTGGCCCGCTCCGGGCGCGACTGGGCGATGGTCGCAGCGAGCGCGCCGCCGGCGACGAAGCCCGCCGCGGCCCCGAGACCGAGTACGAGGCGCGCCAGGCTCAGCGCGACGAAATTCCCCGTCAGCGCGCAAATGGCGAGCGCGGCGACGCAGGCCACAGTTCCGCCGCGGATCGCGGCTGCCCAGCCGACGCGCTGGATCAGGCGCGACGCCACCAGCGCGCCGACGAGATAGCCGACGGCGTTGATGGTGTTCATGAATCCGGCCGCCGAGTAGGACCAGCCGAGGGCCTCCCGCATGTCGGGCAGCACCAGCGCATAGGCAAAGCGGCCGATGCCGAGCCCGACCGTCGCCGCCAGCGACAGGGTCAGGATCAGCCGCGCGGGATGCGCGTAGGGCGGGACACGGCGGTCTTTAGTAAAGCAGTCTTGGGCGTGCAAGGGGTTCTCCGGCCCACCCAGTGTGGCAGGCCCCGTCCGCCTTGCACAGCCGCACCCCGGCAATGGTGTCTTGCCAAGCGCGCAACGCCGCTCTAGCACTCCGGCCGAAATCGATCTCAGAGGAAACGACCATGGCGACCCACAAATTGCTGCTGCTTCCCGGCGACGGTATCGGCCCCGAGGTGATGGGCGAGGTGAAGCGGCTGATCGACTGGCTCAATTCGGCCGGGATCGCCAAGTTCGAGACGGACACCGGCCTCGTCGGCGGCTCCGCCTATGACGCGCACAAGGTGTCGATCTCCGAGGGCGACATGGCCAAGGCGCTTGCCGCCGATGCCATCATCTTCGGCGCGGTCGGCGGTCCGAAGTGGGACGCGGTGCCCTACGAGGTGCGCCCGGAAGCCGGCCTCTTGCGCCTGCGCAAGGATCTGGCCTTGTTCGCCAACCTCCGTCCCGCGGTGTGCTACCCGGCGCTGGCCGATGCATCGAGCCTGAAGCGTGAGGCCGTCGAAGGCCTCGACATCGTCATCGTGCGCGAGCTCACCGGCGGCGTCTATTTCGGCGAGCCCAAGACCATCACCGACCTCGGCAATGGCCAGAAGCGCGCCGTCGATACCCAGGTCTACGACACCTATGAGATCGAGCGCATCGGCCGCGTCGCCTTCGAGCTTGCCAGGAAGCGCAAGAACAAAGTGACGTCGATGGAAAAGCGCAACGTCATGAAATCGGGCGTGCTCTGGAACGAGGTCATGACCCAGGTCCACAAGCGCGAATACCCTGATGTCACGCTCGAGCACCAGCTCGCCGATTCCGGCGGCATGATGCTGGTGAAATGGCCGAAGCAGTTCGACGTCATCGTCACCGACAATCTGTTCGGCGACATGCTGTCCGACATCGCGGCGATGCTGACGGGATCGCTCGGCATGCTGCCCTCGGCCTCGCTCGGCGAGGTCGACGTCAAGACCAAGAAGCGCAAGGCGCTGTACGAGCCCGTGCACGGCTCGGCGCCTGATATCGCAGGCCAGGGCCTCGCCAATCCCATCGCGATGATCTCGTCGTTCGGCATGGCGCTGCGCTATTCCTTCGACATGGGCGCGCTCGCCGACAAGGTCGACGCCGCGATCGCCGCGGTGCTCGCCAGCGGCCTGCGCACCGCCGACATCAAGTCGGAAGGCACCACGGCCGCCTCGACCACGCAGATGGGCGAAGCGATCCTGAAGGAACTGCAGAAGCTGCACGCGTAACGGCAGGCACCGCTCTCGTAGGGTGGGCAAAGCGAAGCGTGCCCACGTTCTGAGTGCGATTAGAAAGAGATGGTGGGCACGGCGCGTTGCGCCTTTGCCCACCCTACGGCACCTGCTCTCGGAGCTGATTCATGGATGCTTCACCCCGCCCCAAGATCGCGGAAACCATCATCCATGACACGGTGCGCCAGCGCGAGGCGCAGATCGGCCGCCGCTGCGAGGTCCTTTCCAACACCCGCATCGAATATGCCTCGCTCGGCGACTACTCCTATCTCGGCGAGAACTGCGAGGTCGCCGACGCCGCCATCGGAAAGTTCACGGCCATCGCCAATTCGGTGCGGATCGGTGCGCCCAATCATCCGATGGGTCGGCCGTCGCAGCATCGCTTCACCTATTGCCCTGAATATTACGAGGCGGGCGTGACGCGCGACCGCGACTTCTTCGCGGACCGCCGCGGCGACCGGGTCATCGTCGGCAATGATGTCTGGATCGGGCACGCCGCCATCCTGCTGCCCGGCGTGAACGTTGGTGACGGCGCGGTGATCGCTGCGGGCGCGGTGGTCAGCCGCGATGTCGAGCCCTACACGATCGTCGGCGGCGTTCCCGCGCGTCCGATCCGCAAGCGCTTTCCTGATTCCGTTGCGGACAGCCTGCGCCGCATCGCCTGGTGGGATTGGCCGGATGAGCTCATCTTCGAGCGCCTCGCCGATTTTCGCTCCGAAGTGATCGAGGAGTTTTGCAGGCGCTATGATCCGGCTGCGAACGCGTGAGGCGCACGCATCTCACCCAAGCAACAGGAATCGTAGGGTGGGCAAAGCGAAGCGTGCCCACGCATTTTTCGTGACCGAGAGAGATCGTGGGCACGGCGCAAGGGCGCCTTTGCCCACCCTACGGCACCTCGCAAAAACAAAAATGGCCGGGCGCGAGCCCGGCCATTTTGATTCGGTCGATAACTCCGCTCAGTACAGCGGGAAATTCTGCGGGTAGCCGCCGACGTCCTGCGGCGGCGAAAGCGGCTGGCGGTCGATCGGGCGGTTGAGATTCTCGCGGGCGAAGGACGGATAGCCGACCGCCGGCGGGAAGGCGTAATCGGAGAACTTGCGGTCGCCCGGATTGACCTCGGTGCCGCCGTCGAGCCAGGAGCGCTTGCTGACATAGATACGGGTGCGGCCCTGCTGGTAGACGGCGTTGGGTCCGCTCGGGCCGTAATAGTGCCGGCCACGCTCGTCATAGCGCTTGGTCTTGGTGTCGGCCGAGGCCGGCGTCGCCACAATGGCAGAGGACATGGCAATCACGGCGCCCGCTGCAAGCAAGGTCGCCAATTTGGCAGAGAATTTCGAGCTCATCACGTCCCCTTCAGGCGGCAGGCCGCCAGTCGATTTCACCCCCATACTAGCCCGGCCGGGGTGAGTGCAACTAGGTCTATTGGGTCACACCAGCTCGGAATAATCGTGCGCGCTGGCAAAAGTTGCATCAATACCAGCCACTTGGGCTTGATGCCGATCAAAGCGCCCCGCGCAATTGCGCGTTGGCGGCGCCCAGCAGCCAGTCCGGCGAGCCCGCGAGGTCGCAACCGCGGCGCTTCAGCTCGGCATGGGCAAACAATTCCGCCAGCTTCGGCTCGTTGCCGGAGGTCAGCAGCGTCAGCCGGTTCAGCGTGCAGGCGATCGCCGCACGCCGGGCAGGCATTGTGTCGCCCTGGCAGGAGAAGCCGGAGATCTGCAAGGCCGGCTCCTCGTTGCGCTTGAGGTAGCCGAGACAGGCCGGCGTCCCCTTGTCCGTGCCGATCGGCCGGAACAGCGCGACGGGGCCGAATTTCGTCTCGATCAGGCCGGCTTGCTCGAGCGCGGTGGCCGCTCCGAGGCTCATCTGGACGGCGAGGTCCATCGCGACAGGACGGGTCACATCGAATTCGCCACCTTCCCGATAGATTTCGAGCTCGGCCAGCGGCTGGTCCGCCGCGCCTGCCCAGCGCATCACGTCTTTGCGGCCGCCTTCGGGATGCCGAAGGATGGTGTAAGAGGCTGTTTTCTCTGATGAATCGATCCGGCTCAGGGCGAAGGCCGGGTGCGAGCGATCGGCCGTGCTCCAGCCCGGCTTGTCGGCGGGGTCATCGCCGCGCAGCTCGGGCAGCTGGCCGAGCGCCGCGAGGCCGAGGATGGCAAACAGCGCGAGGGCCCCCACATAGGCGACCAGATGCGCCAGCGTGCCGACGACCTCGTCGGCGATAGCCAAGAGCGTCAGCTGGATCTGGGTAGGGCTAACGGCCGTGCTGGCCTCAGGCGACTGCATCCACGTCCCTAAGGCATGGTCCAACGTTGTCTTGAGGCCGGTTCTCGCATAGAAGCGCTGCTCTTCCCGTTTAAGCGTCAGCTTCGGGAACGGGCTTTTTCATCGGAGAGTGAACGATGGGTTACAAAGTCGCAGTCGTCGGCGCGACCGGCAATGTCGGACGGGAAATGCTCAACATTCTCGACGAGCGCAAATTCCCCGCGGACGAGGTCGTGGCGCTGGCGTCACGCCGCAGCGTCGGCGTCGAGGTCTCCTATGGCGACCGCACCCTGAAGTGCAAGGCGCTCGAGCATTACGACTTCTCCGACGTCGACATCTGCCTGATGTCGGCCGGCGGCGAGGTGTCGAAGGAATGGTCGCCGAAGATCGGCGCCGCCGGCGCGGTCGTGATCGACAACTCGTCGGCCTGGCGCATGGATCCGGACGTGCCGCTGATCGTGCCGGAGGTGAACGCAGGCGCGACCGAAGGCTTCAAGAAGAAGAACATCATCGCCAACCCGAACTGCTCGACCGCGCAGCTCGTGGTCGCGCTCAAGCCCTTGCACGAGAAGGCGACCATCAAGCGCGTCGTGGTCTCGACCTATCAATCGGTGTCGGGCGCCGGCAAGGACGGGATGGACGAGCTGTTCTCGCAGACCAAGGCCGTCTACACCAATGACGAGCTGGTCGCGAAGAAATTCCCCAAGCGCATCGCCTTCAACGTCATCCCCCACATCGACGTCTTCATGGAGGACGGCTACACCAAGGAAGAGTGGAAGATGATGGCGGAGACCAAGAAGATTCTTGATCCCAAGATCAAGCTCTCCGCCACCTGCGTGCGCGTGCCGGTGTTCGTCGGCCACTCCGAGGCCGTCAACATCGAGTTTGAGAATCCGATCAGTGCGGATGAAGCGCGCGACATCCTGCGCAAGGCGCCCGGCTGCCTCGTCATCGACAAGCAGGAGCCCGGCGGCTACGCGACGCCTTACGAAGCGGCCGGCGAGGACGCGACTTACATCAGCCGCATCCGCGAGGACGCGACGGTGGAGAACGGCCTCGTGCTGTGGTGCGTGTCCGACAACCTCCGCAAGGGCGCCGCGCTCAACGCCATCCAGATCGCGGAAGTGCTGATCAACCGCAAGCTGATCAGCGCGAAGAAGCAGGCGGCGTAAGGCACGTCACCGCTGCCGTAGGGTGGGCAAAGGCGCAAAGCGCCGTGCCCACCATTCTTTCCGATTGTGACAGGTGGTGGGCACGCTTCGCTTTGCCCACCCTACGAGAGCGGTGGCCTACGCCACGCCCCGCGCGTTCCTGAATTCCTTCGCAACCTTGTCCAGCACGAACAGCGATCCCTCCGCGACGCCGAAATAGGCGCCGTGGGTCTGCATCTGGCCGCTGTCGACTGCCTTCTGCACGAATGGGAACGTCATCAGGTTTTCCAGGCTGCGGAACACCGCGGCCTTCTCGATGCGCTCGACGAATTGCGCCATGCTCTCATGGTCGCGCTGCTCGACCACTTCACCCGGCTTGATGAACATCTGCATCCATTTGCCGATGAAGTCGCCGGGCGTGAGCGGCTCGATCTTGTCGACGAAGGCGCGGATGCCGCCGCATTGCGCGTGGCCGAGCACCACGATGTGCTTCACCTTCAGCACCGTCACCGCATATTCCAGCGCGGCCGAGACGCCATGCGCGTTGCCGTCGGGCTGATACACGGGCACCAGATTGGCGATGTTGCGGACCACGAACAATTCGCCCGGGCCGACGTCGAAGATCACTTCCGGCGAGACGCGGCTGTCGCAGCAGCCGATCACCATCACTTCCGGCGATTGCCCCTTCACCGAGAGGTCGCGGTAGCGGGTCTGCTCGGTCGGCAGCCGCTGGGTGGCGAAGGCCTTGTAGCCTTCCAGCAAATGCTCTGGGAATGTCATCATACCTATGCCTAATCATAGACCGCAGGGGCGAACAAGCCTTTCGAATAGGCAGGCCAGGTGCTATCGGCTTCGATCAAGAGCCCGCTTGAGGAAACCGGAAGGAACGCTCGCATGACCCGCCCGCGCCGCAGCCATCTGTTCATGCCCGGCTCCAACCCCCGTGCGCTGGAAAAGGCGCGCAATCTCGCCGCCGACGGCCTGATCCTGGATCTGGAAGATTCCGTCGCGCCGGATGCCAAAGCGGTGGCCCGTGATGGGATCGCCGCCGCGATCGCAGCCAAGGGCTTTGGCAAGCGCGAGATCCTGATCCGGACCAACGGTCTCGACACGCCCTGGTGGGCCGACGATCTCGCCATGGCCGCCAAGGCCTCGCCCGACGGCATCCTGGTTCCAAAAGTTTCAAGTGTCGAAGATCTCGATACGATCGGCCTCCGTCTTACCGAGCTTGGCGCGGCGCCGACGGTGAAGGTCTGGGCCATGATCGAGACCGCGCGCGCCGTGCTGCACGCGGAGGAGCTGGCCGAGGCCGGGCGCGATCAATCGCGGCGCCTCTCCGGCTTTGTGTTCGGCCCGAACGACATCTCACGCGAAACGCGCATCAGGATGCTGCCCGGCCGCGCCGCGATGATCCCGATGATCACGCACTGCATCCTTGCGACGCGCGCCCACGGCCTCGAGATCCTCGACGGCCCCTACAGCGACATCGCCAATTCCGATGGATTCGCCACCGAATGCGCGCAGGGCCGCGATCTCGGCTTCGACGGCAAGACGCTGATCCATCCCTCGCAGATCGATGCCTGCAACGCGATCTTCACGCCGCCCGAGGAGGAGGTCGCGCGCGCGCGAAAAATCATCGCGGCGTTCGAGCTGCCGGAGAACGTCTCGCGCGGCGCGATCCGGTTGGATGGTGCGATGGTGGAGCGGCTGCACGCCGACATGGCACAGCGCACGATCGCAATCGCGGATGCTATTGCCGCGATGAGCAAGGGCTGAAGCGTCAACTCGAATAAGCGATACCCGCTTTTCCGCGACAAACCGCCATCTTCTGTTCGCCAAGAGCAGAGGACGGCGCGGCCAATTCCTCGCAATACATCCGATCGATGTTGCGCTGCATGAGCCTATAACAATCGCATGCGACCTTCTCGAGCCGCGCCCGATCGATCTCTACAAACCCGCGCCCGTCGGACGGGACCGCGCCGGCCTCGCGTAGCTTGCTCATCGTCAGGGTTACTGTCGTCCGTCGCACCCCAAGCAGTTGCGCAAGCGCCTCCTGCGTCACCGGAAGCCGGTCATCGGGCACGCGGTCGTGAAGCTGCAGGAGCCACCGCGCCATGCGGCCATCCACCCGGTGCAGCGCGTTGCAAGCGGCTACGTGCTGGAGCTGCAATAACACCGCGCGGGCGTGGACCTGCACGACGTTCCTGATGGCTGTGCTTTGCGCAAAGGCGGCGCGAAATTTGGCGGCGGAAATCAGCGATGCTGTGCCGGCTATGCGAGTAACCGCGGTCACGGATGAAAGCGACGGGCCGAGCACGGAGAACGAGGCCAAAGCGCCTTCCCGTCCCATCAAGGTGGTTGCGACCGTTTGCCCGTCCGGCATATCGAGCATGAAGGCGATTGCGCCGCTATGGGGAAAATAAACCGGGTCGAGCTCATCGCCCGACCGCACCAGGACGGCATCAGGTTCGAACGAGACCTTCTGGAAGTAGGGCGTGAGCAAGCCGAGATCCGCCGGCGGCAACGCCGCCAGCAGCCGATTCCCGATGCCCGCGCGGTGGACGGTCACGATGCTTTCTTGTGAACGAGCACCCAATGAACGACGGGATGGATCTACTTCATTTGCCATGATTATCCGAAATACGAATTGCCCGAAGCGAAACTATCCAAACAGAGCCATTCGTCGAGATCAAGCACGGATAATTGCGGTGGCCTTGCCGGCATCCTCCTCGCGCAAACGGAATCTTGCATACATCATACTATTCGCGATCTTTTGCCGCTCGGCGAGGTGCACCACGTGCTGATCGACCAGTGCTGGTTGCGGCAGCGCGCGAGTTTAACCTTGACCCGGCGCGGATCTCTGGGGAGACCTGCCATACCCCGCTATCAGCGGCACAGCAGACATCCTTGCGCCGATCCAAGGTAGGGATTGATGAGTGTGCGGCGAGCGAATCTTCTGCGCCGCTCACCGCGGCGCGACATCGGCGCGATAGAGCGATTCCAGCGTCGCGGCGTTGCCGCAGTAGCCGTGATAGTTCTCCGCGGCAGTGCCGTCGGCCAGATCGCGGTCGCATTGTCCCTTGTTATTGCAGAGCGAGCAGACCCGCTCCATGTCGCGGAGCAGCAGCGGCTGCGCGCGGCCTAGCCCTTCGGCGCTGATGCCGAGTTGCTGCAGCATCATTGGCAGCTCGTCGGCAGAATGCTTGCCGTGGCGGACCAGTTCCTCGAGATCGTCAGGCGCGATCCGCAGATCGCTCGCGATCCGGTCGAAATCGGCGCGATCGAGCTGCCGCATCTCGTTCATCTCGCGGCGATGCTTCAGCCAGCTCGCAAAGGAGTCGATGAGGTCCTGGACGATGGGATATGGCCTGCTTGCGGTGCTCATGGAAAGCTCCCTTCGGACAGCGGAATTGGAGCGAATTAAGCACAATGATGCAGAAGCGCGTTGCGCTGGATCAAACTGGATTCGAGCGGGGAAAATTGCTCTCGTGTCCCGGACGCGGCGCAGCGCTTCTTCAGCGGTGCGTTGCAGAGCCGGGGCCCACAGGTAGCTGGGTCCCGGCTCTGCGGGGCAGCGTTGCACGCTGCACCGCGTCCGGGACACGCGAGAGAGCTACGAAAACCGCTCCGCCGCCCAGGCGTACAGGCTGCCCGGAATCGGCTTTTCGCCGCCGCGCCCCTTGGGCGAGATGTGGAGGCCGATGATCTCGGGGTTGGTGACGAGGCCGAGATAGCTCGAGGGATCGAAGAACAGTTTTGGTTCCGCATGCACGGCATAGAACGATTGCTTCGGCAGCGCGTTTTGCAACTCACCGGTGCGGCGCGCGAGCGCGGTGAGTGCCGCGGGGCCGAAGATCGCGACGCGGATATCGGAGAGGCGGCTTGAGCCGCCGCGCAGGCGGCGCATCATGAACGTGATACGATGGCGGACCGACAGCCAGTTCGGCGTCAGCTCCTCCTGCTCCATCAGCTCCTCGAAGGCGGCAACGATGCCGTGCCCGGGCGGCAGGTAGATCACGGAATTGCCGAGCTGGCGTGGCCGCTCCCAGGCGAAGTAAGGTTTTGCCGGATCGATCTCGACCGGCTTCAAGAGCAGCACATCGGCGTCGAGCCAGAGGCCGAGATTCTTCGCCATCAGCTTCATGCGGAAGAAATCGCTGAACTGCAGCGTGGTCCAGTCGCGCCAGCTTCCATCGGGTTGCGGTGGCCGCAAGCGTTCCGAGAACGCGTGCGGCAGGATCGCTTCGGCGTCCGCGTTGGCGACGCCGGCGGGCAGGCCGGGAATGGTGTCGAAGCTGTAGACCGTGACCTTGTGGCCGGCCGCCAGCTGCGAGCGCAGACAGGTCTGGCGCAGGGTGTCCATCGGGCCGTGCCAGAAGGTGACGATGTCGGGCAGCATGCGCGGAAGCTATAATATTCAGGACAAAGAAAAAGCCCCGGCGCTGACAGCACCGGGGCTCGAATGAAATCCTACGATCAGGCCCAGGCGCGTTCGCGCTTGAGCTTGTCCTCATAGGTGTCGATCGAGGACTTCTTCTCCATCGTCAGGCCGATGTCGTCGAGGCCGTTGATCAGGCAGTGCTTGCGGAACGGATCGATCTCGAACTTGACCTTGCCGCCGTCGGGGCCGCGGATCTCCTGGTTCGGCAGGTCGATCGTCAGCGTCGCGTTGGCGCCGCGCTCGGCATCGTCGAACAGCTTGTCGAGGTCCTCCTGGCTGACGCGGATCGGCAGAATGCCGTTCTTGAAGCAGTTGTTGTAGAAGATGTCGCCGAACGAGGTCGAGATCACGCAGCGGATGCCGAAGTCGAGCAGCGCCCAGGGCGCATGCTCGCGGCTCGATCCGCAGCCGAAATTGTCGCCGGCGACCAGCACCTTGGCATTGCGATAGGCGGACTGGTTGAGGACGAAGTCCGGATTCTCGCTGCCGTCATCCTTGTAGCGCTGCTCGGAGAAGAGTCCCTTGCCAAGGCCGGTGCGCTTGATGGTCTTGAGGTACTGCTTCGGAATGATCATGTCGGTGTCGACATTGATGATCTTCAGCGGCGCCGCGACGCCTTCCAGCGTGGTGAACTTGTCCATTGTTGCGCTTTCTGGTTCAGGGAGCCGCTATTTATCGCGATTAGAGCGGGAATCCTAGGCCGATTTGGGCAGATCTGCCTTACCTCGCCCGCTTGCGGAGTTTGAGGCTGGACTGGCACGGCGTCGGGATTTCACCTCTCCCGCTTGCGGGGGAGGTCGACGCGCGAAGCGCGGCGGGTGGGGGCTCTCGCCTCTAGGGGACTGTCCCGCTGCGGAGAGACCCTCTCCCCAACCCTCTCAGCGCGAGGGAAGCTCGTCGCGGCCCGCAAGCGGGGGAGGGGGCTCATCTCACGCCGGCGCTTCCTACTCCGCCTTAGCCTCAATCGCCGCCATATCGTCGTCCGACAGGCCAAAATGGTGGCCGATCTCGTGGATCAGGACGTGGCGGACGATATGGCCAAGGCTCTCGTCGTGCTCGGCCCAGTAATCCAGGATCGGCCGGCGGTAGAGCCAGACCATGTTGGGCAGCCGCGCTACATCGCCAAGGCTCTGCTGCGGCAGGCCGACGCCCTGGAACAGGCCGAGCAGGTCGAACTCGCTCTCGCATTCCATCTCGTCCAGGACCTCCTCGGTCGGGAAGTCGTCGACGCGGAGGATCACGCCCTCGCACAGGCTACGAAATTCCGCCGGCAGGCGCTCGAAGATCTCGTGTGCCGTCGCTTCCATCTCGGCCAGCGAGGGCGCTTTCAATTCCGTCCACATGGGGTTGTTCTAAAGCGTTTTCGAGCGAAGTGGATACCGGTTCGCGTGAAGAAAACGCGTCAAAGTAAGAATCTGGAGCCGGTTTCAATTCCATTGAAACGGGCTCCAGCGCGGGTTTCCCGCTGATGCATCCCGCTTTATAAAGCGCGGCGAGGTTGACGGGCGCCGCCAAAACGGGGAGCGTGGGCCTCGAACAGGACGTTTCAGGTGGGCGGAAAAATGCGAGCGAAAACAGCGCTGACGCTACTGTGCATGGGGTTGTTTTCGCCGTTTTGCGTTGGCGCCGAGGCGCAGACCGCCGGCTCCGAGATTCGCCTCGCCCAGGCAGCCCCGCCTGATGCCCCGCCGCCACGCAAGCGACCGCCGCGTTTGCGAGTCACGCCCTATTACAGCCCTGACGGCGTCTATCCGCGCTACAATCCGGGTCCCAATGCGGTCCGCGAATGCAACGCGACCTATGTGCAGGAATTCCGGCCCAGCGGCACGGTGATCGTGCCGCGCATGAGCTGCTACTGGCGCCCCGGCTGATGCCCCAAGGGATCGTCATGGCGAGATGGTTTGCATTGGCCGTCGCCATCGCGCTTGCCGTCGGCCTGCCCGGCGCGTCCGCGGCGCCAAGGACGACGGTGCCGGAGGCCTCGGCCGGGATCGCGGTTTTCGATGTGCGGCGACCCGCGCGGACCCAACATATTGCGCGGCCCGTCGTGCGCCATGATCCCCGCTATTACGCGCGGCCGGTCCACTACCGTCCTTATCCCTACGGCGTGCCCGCGCCCTTCGTGTTCGGCTACGGGCCGTTCTGGTGACGTCCTAGCCGGCGGGCGCAAATCCCTTGACCAGTAACACGGTCGCCTGCGCGCCCGCCTTGCGGTCGCGCGAAATCTCCTCGTAGTCGGGTGAGTTCGAGAAGGCGAGGAAGGCGGCCTCGTCCGGAAACGACATCATGACCAGCTTGTCGTGCGGCCACGCCCCTTCGAGCACGCGCGGTCGCTCATCGGCAGCGAGCAGGCGCCCATTGTACTTCTTGAACACATCGAAGAATCGCGCCTGATAGCGATCGTAGGCTGCGCGGTCGGTCATCTTCAATTGTGCAATCGCGTAGACGGTCATCTCAAGACTTCCTTCCCGTAGCGGCACAGCGCCGCAGCGAGGCGCCCGCCTCGTTCATTCATGGCGCGTTCACATCGCTGTTAGCAATTTAACCCCGCGAGCGACTGCAATTGAACAGGGATGACGCGGGCCGGGAACGAGCAACGCTGCTCCGCTGTCCAGATTCAGGGAGAAGTCCATGCTGAGGAGTTTGGGTCTCCGGGCAGGCCCGATGCGCCTACTCGGGATTGCGGCTGCGGCGACGCTGATGCTGTCGGCCGGGAGCGCGCATCGTGCTGAAGCGCTCACCTTGATCAATCCGGCGACGTCACCTGCGACGAAAGCTGCGGCCGACGACCTCGTCACGCAGGTCCGGCACGGCGGCGGTGGGCATGGTGGTGGCGGACATTTTCACGGCGGCGGTGGCTTCCGCGGTAGCGGCGGACATTTCGGCGGCTTCCGCGGCGGCGGCTTTCATGGCGGCGGGTTCCGCGCCGGGCCGGCCTTCCACGGCGGCGGCATTCGCTACGGCGGATTCCGTCATTATGGCGGCTATCACCGCCACTGGGGCTATCGTCCCCATTTCGGCCATCGCCACTTCCACCGGCGCTATTATGTCGGCGGCTACTATCCCTACTACCACTATCCGCGCCGCTGCCGGGTCATCTGGACCTATTACGGCCCGCGCCGCATCTGCCGCTGGCATCGCTGGCACCATCCGTATCGGTATTGGTGATGTGAGTTGCTAGTTCCGCACGCGTCATGGCCGGGCTTGTCCCGGCCATCCACGTTCTTTGGCTCGAGCAAAGTTCGTGGATGCCCGGGACAAGCCCGGGCATGACGAATGCTGTTACAGCCAATCCTTCAGCTTCCACGACGAAGCTTTCCACCGCATCAGATTATCGAGCTTCCACTGCTTGAACATCGCGGGCGGCCAGCGGCTGAGCTTCGAGGTCTCCTCGACCTCGGGCTTGGCGACGATGTGCAAGCGCGGCGCGCGCCGGCGGTGCTGGCGCGTGGCCTCGCTGATCAGGTCGACATATTCGGGCTTGTTGGCCATGGCGCGCGTCCTCGCGAAAACCTCGCGAGGACGAGAGTGTCAGGCGATCGTTTAACGGCTGTTTGCCGCGATCGCTACAATTGCAGGCAGTGGCTTAGCGCCAGTCCCTGACGTCGACGAAGTGACCCGCGATCGCCGCCGCTGCCGCCATCGCCGGCGACACCAGATGGGTGCGGCCCTTGAAGCCCTGGCGGCCCTCGAAATTGCGGTTCGAGGTCGAGGCGCAACGCTCTTCCGGAGCCAGCTTGTCCGGGTTCATCGCGAGGCACATCGAGCAGCCCGGCTCGCGCCATTCGAAGCCGGCCTTGATGAAGATCTTGTCGAGACCCTCGGCTTCCGCCTGCTCCTTGACGATGCCGGAGCCCGGCACGACCATGGCGTTGACATGCGCCGAAACGGTCTTGCCTTCGGCGATCTTCGCAGCAGCGCGCAGATCTTCGATGCGGCCGTTGGTGCAGGAGCCGATGAAGATGCGGTCGACCTTGATGTCGGTGATCTTCGTACCCGCGGTCAGGCCCATGTACTTGAGCGCACGATGCTTGGAGAGGCGCTTGGCCTCGTCCGCAATCTGGTCGGGATCGGGCACGATGCCGGTCACCGAGATGACATCTTCAGGGCTGGTGCCCCAGGTCACGATCGGCGGCAGCTTGGCCGCATCGAGGCGCAGTTCGTTGTCGAAATGCGCGCCCTCGTCGGAGCGCAGTTTTTCCCAGTAGCGCATCGCCGCGTCCCAGTCGGCGCCCTTCGGGGCTTTGGGGCGGCCGCGCAGGAAGTCGAACGCCTTCTGGTCGGGTGCAACGAGGCCGGCGCGCGCGCCGCCTTCGATCGACATGTTGCAGACCGTCATGCGGCCTTCCATGCTGAGCGCGCTGATGGCGTCGCCGGCGTATTCCAGCACGTAGCCGGTGCCGCCCGCGGTGCCGATCTCGCCGATGATGGCGAGGATGATGTCCTTGCCCGTCACGCCGTCAGGCAATTTGCCGTCGACGGTGACGCGCATGTTCTTGGCCTTCTTCTGGATCAGCGTCTGCGTCGCCAGAACGTGCTCGACCTCGCTCGTGCCGATGCCGTGCGCGAGCGCGCCGAACGCGCCATGCGTCGAGGTGTGGCTGTCACCGCAGACGATGGTGGTGCCGGGCAGGGTAAAACCCTGCTCGGGGCCGATGACGTGGACGACGCCCTGGCGCTTGTCGAACTCGTTGTAATATTCGATGCCGAATTCCTTGGCGTTCTCGGCCAGCGCCTTGATCTGCTCGATGCTTTCAGGATCGGGATTCGGCTTGGTGCGATCGGTGGTCGGCACGTTGTGGTCGACGACGGCGAGCGTCTTTTCCGGCGCGTGAACCTTGCGCCCCGTCGCGCGCAGGCCTTCGAACGCCTGCGGCGAGGTCACCTCGTGCACCAGGTGGCGGTCGATATAGAGCAGGCAGGTGCCGTCCTCGGCTTCGTGCACCAGATGGTCGTTCCAGATCTTGTCGTACAATGTGGTCGGCTTGGACATGAGCTTGAGCTCCGAAAGAATGCTGTGTCAGCGGATAGGCGCGCGCGGCGCGCCGGCAACAAAATCGTCAGCGCAGCTTTTAGGCTGCGCGCGTAAGCTCTGACGTTGCCGAGGTCGCGAAGCGTCCGAAGAACCGGCCAGGCAGCCGCGAGCGATCGTCGATGACGATGCGCTTGACGGGGGCGAGGCTAGTCGGATCTGGAAACATTCCAAGAATATATAGCAGGCCGAATTGGAAGCGCGAGTGGTTTGACGCGCACGGCTGACGCAACAAAAAAGCGCGGAGCCGAGCTCCGCGCTTTCGAAAACTTGCCTGGTGGGGCGGAGCTTACTCGCCGACCGCGGTCTGGCGATCCTGCTTCTCGACGATGCGGGCCGACTTGCCGCGAAGGTTGCGGAGGTAATAGAGCTTGGCGCGACGCACCTTGCCGCGACGCACCACCTTGATCGAGTCGATCATCGGCGACATCACCGGGAACACGCGCTCCACGCCCTCGCCGTAGGAGATCTTGCGGACGGTGAAGCTCTCGTTGAGGCCACCGCCGGAACGGCCGATGCAGACGCCTTCATAGGCCTGCACGCGGGTACGGTCGCCTTCGACCACCTTCACGTTGACGATCACGGTGTCGCCGGGACCGAATTCCGGGATGTCCTTGCCGGCGGACAGCTTGTCGAATTGCTCTTGCTCGAGCTGCTTGATCAGGTTCATGGGTAAATCTCCATCGGCGCGCCCAGCCCTGGAAACGGGGGGCTGCGCAAAATTCGTCTATCCAGCCATTGCGGATTTGGCCGCTCCTATAAGGCAAGCCGGAGCGTTTGTCACCCGTCTGTCTTGTTTTTTGGCGTTTTTTGGCGACCGGCCCGATTCGCCGGCTTGGGTGGGATCTGGGCCCATAAATCGGGCCGCCGGGCCGCCGTCAGGGCCTCGGATTGCGCCCGCCGCCAGCTGGCCACCTTGGCATGGTCGCCGGAGGTCAGGATCTCCGGGATCGGGGCCCCCTCGAACAGCTGCGGACGGGTGTATTGGGGGTACTCTAAAAGGCCATCGGAGAAGCTTTCTTCAGTTCCCGAGGCCTCCTTGCCCATCACGCCCGGCAGCAGCCGGACGCAGGCATCGATCAGGGCTAAAGCTGCGATTTCGCCCCCGGACAGCACGTAATCCCCGATCGAGACCTCCTCCAGGCCCCGCCCGTCGATCACCCGCTGGTCGATCCCCTCGAACCGCCCGCAGACGATCAGGGGGCCGGTGCCCCCGGCGAGTTCGGCAACCCGGGCCTGGGTCAATGGCCGACCGCGCGGGCTCATCAGCAGGCGCGGCCGCTCGGGGGCGATCTCGGCGGCATCGATGGCTGCCGCCAG
Source organism: Bradyrhizobium sp. CIR48 (assembly GCF_014198315.1). Classification (NCBI taxonomy): domain Bacteria; kingdom Pseudomonadati; phylum Pseudomonadota; class Alphaproteobacteria; order Hyphomicrobiales; family Nitrobacteraceae; genus Bradyrhizobium; species Bradyrhizobium sp. CIR48. The sequence continues at coordinate 90,400 of NZ_JACIHG010000014.1, read as the reverse complement.
AACATCCGCCCGCAGCACCATGCCCGGCCCGCCACCGGCCGGGGTGTCGTCGACGCTGCGATGGCGGTCGGTGGCGGACGCCCTGATGTCCCGCGCCTCAATCTCCCAGAGCCCCGAGGCCAGCGCCCGGCCGGCAAGGCTCACGCCGAGCGGCCCCGGAAACATCTCCGGAAACAGCGTCAGCACCGTCGCGCGCCAGGGTGAGGGGTTTGCCATCGCAATCAGCTTAGCCAAAAACCACGGCCCGTGGTTATGGGTCCCCGCGTTCGCGGGGACCCGCCGAGGGAGCGTCGTCGCCCTCGATCTCCTGCGGCAGCGCGATCACGACGCGGCCGCCTTCGAGATCGACCTCCGGCACCACTGCATTCGTGAACGGCAGCAGCATCGTCGTGCCTTTTGGGGGCGCGATTTCGATGATGTCGCCGGCGCCGAAATTGTGGATCGCGAGCACGCGGCCGAGCGCGTCGCCCTCCGTGGTGACGGCGGCGAGCCCGATCAGATCGGCGTGGTAATATTCGTCCGCATCGGTCGCGGGCAGTTTTTCGCGCGCGACGTAGAGCTCGATGCCGTTGAGGCGCTCGGCCTCATCGCGGGTCGTGACGCCCTTGAACGTCGCGACCAGATGATCCTTGGCCTCGCGCGCCGTTGCGACCTCGAACTGGCGCTTGCCGTCCTTGGACACAAGCGGACCGTAGCGCCTGACGGCAAAGGGATCCTCGGTGAAGGTCCACAATTTGACCGCACCGCGCACACCATGCGCGGCGCCGATCCGCGCGACGCAGACCAGCGCCGACATGATCTAGCCTTAGCCCTTCGCGGCGGCTTCCGCCTGCGCCTTGCGCTCCTTGCGCGGCACGGCCTTCTCGGGGTTGTTGCGCGCTTCGCGCTTCTTGACGCCGGCAGCGTCGAGGAAACGCGCCACGCGATCGGACGGCTGCGCGCCCTTGGCGAGCCAGGCCTTCACCTTGTCCATGTCGAGCTTCAGACGGGTCTCGTTGTCCTTCGGCAGCAGCGGGTTGAAATAGCCGAGACGCTCGATGAAGCGACCATCGCGCGGGAAGCGCGAGTCGGCGACGACGACGTGATAGACGGGACGCTTCTTGGTGCCTGCGCGAGCGAGGCGGATAACGACGGACATTCAGTTCTCCTTCAAAGTACGGTTTGTTCGGTTGATTGGTATTCCGCGTTGCGCGGGACGCTTATCGATCCCGTGCGACGAATTCCTCATTTCTTCTTGCCGGGAAAACCGCCGAGGCCCGGCAGCATCGGCTTGCCGCTGAGGCCCGTGAGGCCCGGCACATTCGGCAGGCCCTGCCGCAAGCCGGCCGGCAGATCCTTCGGCAAATTGGGCAAGCCCTGTCCGCCGCCGCTCTGCATCTTTTCCTGCAGCGCCTTCATCTCTTCCGGCGAGGGCGGCTTCATGCCGCCGCCAAAGCCCATGGCCTGCGCGATGCCGGCGAGCGGGCCGCGCTTGCCCGAGCCCATCGCCTTCATCACGTCGGCCATGTTCCGGTGCATCTTGAGCAGCTTGTTGACCTGCTCGACGCTCTGGCCGGACCCTGCAGCGATACGCTTCTTGCGGCTGGCCTTGAGCAAATCGGGATGACGGCGCTCGTCGCGCGTCATGGAATCGATCACCGCGACCTGGCGCTTCAGGATCTTGTCGTCGATCCCCGCGGCCGCGATCTGGTTCTTCATCTTGGCGATACCGGGCATCATGCCCATCAGGCCGCTGATGCCGCCCATGTTGGCCATCTGCAGCAGTTGCTCGCGCATGTCGTTGAGGTCGAACTGACCCTTGCGCATGCGCTCGGCGGTGCGCGCGGCCTTCTCGGCGTCGATATTGGCGGCGGCGCGCTCGACCAGCGACACCACGTCGCCCATGCCGAGGATGCGGCCGGCGATACGGTCGGGATGGAAGTCTTCCAGCGCGTCGGTCTTTTCACCGGTGCCGATCAGCTTGATCGGCTTGCCGGTGACCGCGCGCATCGACAGCGCAGCACCGCCGCGGCCGTCGCCGTCGACACGGGTCAGCACGATGCCGGTGAGGCCGACGCGCTGATCGAACGCGCGCGCGAGATTTACGGCGTCCTGACCGGTGAGGCTGTCGGCGACCAGCAGCACTTCGTGCGGATTGGCCGCGGCTTTGATCGCGGCTGCTTCCGCCATCATATCTTCGTCGAGCGTGGTGCGGCCGGCGGTGTCGAGCAGCACGATGTCGTAGCCGCCGAGCTTGCCGGCTTCCAGCGCGCGCTTGGCAATCTGCGGCGGCTGCTGTCCCGCCACGATCGGCAGGGTCGGAATGTCGAGGTCGCGGCCGAGCACGGCCAGCTGCTCCATCGCCGCCGGACGATAGACGTCGAGCGAGGCCATCAGCACCTTGCGCTTGTCGCGCTGGACCAGGCGGCGGGCGAGCTTTGCGGTGGTGGTCGTCTTACCCGAGCCCTGCAGACCGACCATCATGATCGGCACCGGCGGCACGGAGTTGACGTCGATGGTCTGGCTTTCGGCGCCGAGCGTGTTGATCAGCTCGTCATGGACGATCTTGACCACCATCTGGCCGGGGGTGACCGACTTGACGACGGTGGCGCCGATCGCCTGCTCGCGCACGCGCTCGGTGAAGCTGCGCACCACTTCCAGCGCGACGTCGGCCTCCAGCAGCGCGCGGCGCACCTCGCGCATCGCGGCATCGACGTCCTTTTCGGTCAGCGCACCGCGCCCCGTCAGACGATCGAGAATTCCGCCAAGCCGTTCCGACAGATTGTCGAACAATGCCGTTGTCCTGTTGCTGTCCTCCTGACGGGAGGAGCGCTCCGTTATTCACTGCTGTCATGCCCCGGCTTGACCGGGGCATCCAGTACGCCGCGGCACCTCGGTTCCAGCCGAGCCGCCTCTGGGATACTGGATCGCCCGATCAAGTCGGGCGATGACCACCTCCTTGGGCAAGCGATCTTCCAAACACCTTTACGCCCGAGGGCGCACAGCGCTGTCGGGCGTTGACCTCTGGCCTTGAGGACCAGTCGGCGGGTCGAAAAGAAAGCCTTTCCGAGAAAGTGGCGGGGTTAAACGCCGCTCCCGCCCAAAAGTCAAGGAAAGTTGGGGGGCCGGAATGTCTCTATCAAGGTAACGTACTGAAAATATGTCGCTTTCGACTGCCGGTTCCTTTTCCTTTTGCCCCGCCCATATAGAAGGTGATGACTTACCTCCGCCACCATTTCCTGAAGCCCGCTGTGCCGATCACCCGCCGCCGCCTGTTCGGACTGCTTGCCGGGGCCGGCGCCCTGGTCGGTGTCCCGTCCCTCTGGATGTCCCGCATGAAAACCTATGACGGTCCCGCCTCCGACCATTTCGACGGTCTGAACTTCTTCGATCCGGACGGCGCGCCGCCGAAATCGCTTCGGGAGGTGCTGCGCTGGCAGCTCGGCGGCAAGCGGCAGCGCGCCACCTGGCCCGACTGGGCGCCCAGCCCCCATGCCGACACGCCGCCAGCCCGCGTCGACGGCGACAAGGTGCGGCTCTCCTTCGTCGGGCATGCCAGCTGGCTGATCCAGACCGGCGGCCTCAACATCCTGGTCGACCCCGTCTGGTCGACGCGGGTCTCGCCGGTCGCCTGGGCCGGGCCGAAGCGGCACAACGATCCCGGCATCGCCTTCGAGAAGCTGCCGAAGATCGACGTCGTGCTGGTCTCGCACGGCCATTACGATCATCTCGACATCGCGACGCTGTCGCGGCTCACCAAGAATTTTGCCCCGCGCGTGGTCACCCCTCTCGGCAACGACGTGACGATGCGCAGCTGGGATTCCACGATCAAGGTGGAAGCCTTCGACTGGCACGACCGCGTCGAGCTCGGCGGGGGCATCGCCGTGCATTTGGTGCCGACCCGGCATTGGACGGCGCGCGGCATGTTCGATCGCAACAAGGCGCTATGGGCGAGTTTTGTGCTGGAGACGCCTGGGGGGAAAATCTACGTCGTCTGCGATTCCGGCTATGGCGATGGCCGGCATTTCCGCCGCGTCGCCGAGAAGCACGGCAAGCTGCGTCTGGCGATCCTCCCCATCGGCGCCTACGAGCCGCGCTGGTTCATGCGCGACCAGCATATGAATCCGGAGGACGCGGTGAAGGCGCTACGCGATTGCGGCGCCGAGGCCGCGCTCGGGCATCATCACGGTACGTTCCAGCTCACGGATGAGGCGATCGACGCGCCGGCCAAGGCGCTGGTCGAGGCGCTGGATGCTGCGAAGCTTCCGCAGGAGCGCTTCGTGGCGATGCAGCCGGGGCAGGTGGTGGAGATTTAGGTCGTGTACCCATAAACCCGGCGGCGTGATGCGACGACAGCAATGTCCGCTTTGCTCCTATAGCGACAATTGCGTATGGCTCTGCCGCGGTTGAACCAGAAAGCCCATGACGCAACAAAACGCCATGGATTTCTTTTGGTCGGAAGACCTTGATTGATCGATGGATGGAGCCGGCCTGTGGGATTTTTGCTGAGAATTGTGCTCGCAACCGCTCTTGTGAACCTTGCTCCAGCCGTCGCCCGGGCGAAGAACGCCGTCGCTTCTCCTGCCTTGCAGAAGGAATTCGATGGCTTCATCGAGAAGTTTCGCGCGGCGCTGAAGGCAAACGATTCCGTCGCCGTCGCCGGTATGACACGACTGCCGTTCATGAACGACAACGCAATTCGCGACGCCGCGCAATTTGGCGCCAAGACCTATCGGACCTCGTTCACGGCGAAAAATCGCGCGTGTATCCAGCGCGGCAAGGCCGTCTACGATCGCGACGATTATAAGAACGACAGTTACTTCGTCTTCTGCGGCGAGCTCATCTTCGTCTTTACCAAGACGCCGGCGGGTTTCCTTTTTACTGATATCAGCGTGAATGATTGATCAGGCAACAATGCTATCCACTGCCGCCGGACGTTTGATCGGTCGCCTCGCTCAGCGACATACTGGATACAGCAACTTGGGCGATGGGCCGATTCATCAACGGAAAGACTCGCCGCGAACCTCCCTTAACGGGCATGCATGATAAGTCCCTGCGAACGCGTTCGCAGGGACTGCACCATTGGTGTTGCGGCGACGTGCCTCTTAGGAACGGGACTACTGCCCCTGCTTGATCGCCCAGCTCACATTCACCGTCACCGACAGCGTTTCTTCGCCCGGCGCGACGGCAGCGGATGCTCTGGCCATCGGTTCGGCAGCCATCCGCCCCTTGAACAGCGGCACCGGGCCGCCGCCCTCGGTGACGCTGAGCGGCGCGCCCAGCGTCACGCCGGTGGCCTTGGCGTAGATCTCCGCCTTGCGGCGGGCGTCCACGATCGCCTGCTCGCGCGCGTCGTCGAGCAGTTTTGAGGCCTGCGTCACCTCGAAGGAGATGTTGCCGATGTCGTTGGCGCCGGCGCTGACCAGCGTGTCGATGATGCCGGCGACCTTGGTCACGTCGCGAATTTTCACGGTGACGCGGTTCGAAGCGCGGAAGCCGACCACCGGGGATGCGCCGGTGGATTTGTTCTGGCCGTATTGCGGCTGCAGCGACAGCCGCGAGGTCTGGTAATCCTTCTCGGCAATGCCGGCGCCCTTCAACGCCAGCAGCACCTTGCCCATCGCGGCGTTGTTGGCATCGGACGCTTCCTTCGCCGTCTTGGCGTCGTTGGCGACGCCGGCGTCGATCTGCGCCAGATCGGGCGCCGCGGAAATGTTGGCTTCGCCGCTCACCGTAATGGCGGATGGAAAATCATCGGCAAGCGCGGGCGTTGTCAGCAGCGTGGCGGCGAAAACGGCGGCAAGGGACGTAGCAAGTATGGCAGTCTTTTTCATTGGTCTCACTTCAGCGGCACGAAAACGTTGATCACGAGCTTGTCCTCTGCCGTCTTCAGCGGATCGGTGAGGTATTCCTCGATGAAGGTATCCTTGGCTTCCAGCCTCTTGTCGTCGAGGTGGTTGGTGATCGCCTCATAGGTGTTGTCCATGTTGTCGTAGGAGCCGCGATGGACGAATTTCAGCACCTTGCCTTCCGGCGACTTGCCGATGCTCATGTCCTTGGCGAGGTTCTTGGGATCCTGCTCGACCGGGATCTCGGCAAGGAAGGTGAAGCCGGTATCGTCCGTCGAGGTGTAGACGATCATCGCATTGCCTGATGGCTTGATGCCCTGCTTGTCCAGGAGCGTGTTCAGTGCCTTGAAGGCGTCGATCAGCGTGTCGAAGGCCGAGTCCCAATTGGCAGTGCCCTTGACCATCACGACCTTCTTGGCCTCGAGCGTGGTCTCCAGGCCGAACGGATCGGCGGTCTGCACCGGGGCAGGTGTTGCGGCCGCCGCCGGTGGCGGGGCCGTTGGGCTGGGTGAGGCACTGGCTGCGGGCGAGGGCGACGTTGTCGGGGCCGGCGACGCGCTGGCGGCAGGCGACGGCGCGGGTGAGGCCGTCGCCACAGGGGCCGGCGAGGCGCTCGCGGCCGGGGTGGGAGAAGCCGATGGGGCCGGCGAGGGACTTGCCGAGGCCGCCGGTGCCGGGCTCGGGGTTTGCGCCAGAACCTCAGGCAGGCCAAGCGACAAGGCCGCTGCCGGGATCAGCGCGGCCAGAGCAAGACGACGAAACCTGATCATTTTTATTCTCCCCAAGGCCTTAACCAAGGCCCTTCATCAGCAAGACCTTGCCCACCAAGGCCTAATCCGGCTTGAGCCCGGCCGCGCATCCCGGTTCGCGGCGAGCTGCGCCGTTCTAACACGCGGGCGCGGAATTCGTCCCATGACAGATGCGTCATGGCAGACCGCTCGGCCGCCGACCGCAAATCACTGGCCAAGCCGGCAAGGATCGCCATATAAGACAGGCGAAATTCGGGATTTTTCATGAGCGCGCTCGCCAATCACGCATTTGCCAAGATGAACGGCATCGGCAACGAGATCGTCGTTGTCGACATGCGCGATTCTGCGGGCCCGGTGACGCCGGACGACGCCCGCGCGGTGGCGTCTGCGAACGGCGGTGTGGCCTACGACCAGCTCATGGTGCTGCAGAAGCCGCGGCTCGACGGCACCGAAGCCTTCATCCGCATCTACAACAATGACGGCTCGGAGGCCGGCGCCTGCGGCAACGGCATGCGATGTGTGGTGCGGCGCATCTTCGAGAAGAACGGGCAGACCGCCGCGACGTTCGAGACGGCGGCCGGCTTGCTCAATGCCTGGCAGGGCCCGGCGCCCGATCTCTACACCGTCGATATGGGCGCGCCGAAGTTCGGCTGGCAGGACATTCCGCTGGCGGAAGAGTTCCGCGATACCCGCTACATCGAATTGCAGATCGGGCCGATCGACAATCCGATCCTGCATTCGCCCTCTGTGGTGAGCATGGGCAACCCGCATGCGATCTTCTGGGTCGACGACGTCAACGCCTATGATCTCGAGCGTTTCGGTCCGCTGCTCGAGAACCATCCGATCTTCCCGGAGCGCGCCAACATCACGCTCGCCCATATCGTCGATGACAAGCACATCACGATCCGCACCTGGGAACGCGGTGCCGGCCTGACCAGGGCCTGCGGCTCGGCGGCCTGCGCCACGGCAGTGGCCGCGGCCCGCCTGAAGCGTGTCGAGCGCAATGTCGAGATCACGCTGCCCGGCGGCAAGCTCGGCATCGAATGGCGCGAGCGCGACGACAACGTGCTGATGACGGGCACTGCGACCTTCGAATATGAGGGCAGGTTCGATCCGGCGCTGTTTGCGCCGGTCGCCTGATGGCCGTCGACGTTGTCACCTTTGGCTGCCGCCTCAACGCCTTCGAGGCCGAGGTGATCCGCCGCGAGGCCGAGGGCGCTGGACTCTCCGACACTATCGTCATCAACAGTTGCGCCGTCACCAATGAGGCGGTGGCGCAGGCGCGGCAATCGATCCGCAAATTGAAGCGTGAGCGGCCCGACGCGCGCATCGTCGTCACCGGTTGCGCGGCGCAGACGCAAGCTGCGATGTTCGCCGACATGACCGAGGTCGATCGCGTCGTCGGCAATGACGACAAGATGCGGTCATCCGTGTGGCGCGATGCCCGCGATGCCTTCGATCTCGGCGCCGGCGAGAAGATCGCCGTCAGCGACATCATGGCCGTGAGGGAGATGGCGCCGCATCTCATCGACGGCTATGCCAGCGGCCTGCCCCGCGTGTTCGTGCAGGTGCAGAACGGCTGTGACCATCGCTGCACCTTCTGCATCATCCCCTATGGCCGCGGCAATTCGCGCTCGGTGCCGATGGGTGCGGTGGTCGAGCAGGTGCGGACGCTGGCCGAGCGTGGCCATGCCGAGATCGTGCTGACCGGCGTCGATCTCACCAGCTACGGCGCTGACCTTCCGGGCACGCCGAAGCTCGGCATGCTGACCAAGCAGATCTTGCGGCACGTGCCGGAGCTGAAGCGCCTGCGCATTTCCTCGATCGATTCGATCGAGGCGGATGACGATCTGCTTGACGCCATCGCCGGCGATGCGCGGCTGATGCCGCATCTGCATCTGTCGTTGCAGTCCGGCGACGACATGATCTTGAAGCGCATGAAGCGGCGCCATTCGCGGCAGGACGCGATCGCGTTCTGCGAGCAGGTCCGCCGCCTGCGCCCGGACATCGCCTTCGGCGCCGACATCATCGCGGGTTTCCCGACCGAGACGGAGGAGATGTTCTCGCGCTCGCTCGATCTGGTCGAGGAATGCGGCCTGACATTCCTGCACGTCTTCCCCTATTCGCCCCGCCCCGGCACGCCGGCCGCGCGGATGCCGCAGGTGGCGGGGCCGGCGATCAAGGAGCGCGCGAAGCGGCTGCGTGCGGCGGGCGAGATGGCACTACGCAAGCGGCTACAAGCCGAGATCGGTGCCACTCGCGAGGTGCTGATCGAGAGCGAGGGCCAGGGGCGTACGGAGCACTATCTGCCGGTGGCGATCGCGGGCGGGCGCGTGGGAAGCGTGGTGCCGCGCAGAATTGCCGGCAGCGATGGTGAGCGCCTGACTGCTTAGTCGGGCTGCGGCGAGTTGCGACGCGCTATATCCCCAGCGTCGTCCCTGCGGACGCAGGGACCCATACCGCGTGATTTATCGGTTGTGGATGGTCGCAGTACCGAATTGCGAATCTTCGCCAAACGTCTCCCTGTGGTTATGGGTCCCTGCGTTCGCAGGGACGACACCGAGAGTGTGGATACTTCGTCCGCGGAACGCGCCCCCTACGACGCCCTGACCTGCCAGAACCGCAGCGTCCGCTTGGCATTCTCCGGCGTCATGCGCGCGTAGTGACCTTGCGCCCGTGCAAGATCGGCCGGCTTCATGGCGCCTGTTGCAAAACGGCTTTCGAGCACGGCTGTGGTGGTCTCCCAGCTGAGCTGCGCCGCCTTGCACGGCACCAGCAAACCGTCGTCGCGCAGGCTCTGCATCAGCGGGCGGATCACCTCGACGGTCGATCCGGACAATGCGGCCAGCGCCGCGGCGGTCTCTTCATAGCGCCGCTGCGTGGCGAAACCGAACAGCGTCGCTTCGCTGAGCTGGCTGGTCGCCTTGAGCATTGCAATCGCCCGCTTGGCACCTTCGAAATCGCGGACGCCCGACATCTCGCGATCGACACCGACGGTGACGGCGGCGATCGCGCTCTGGATTTCCTCGAATAGATGCGGCGGCGCGCGCGACAGCAGGCGGGCGCGCACGGCGTCGCTCGCCGAGCGCAGCAATCGGCGGCGCAGCTCCGACGGCAGGTCGACGCGGACGCCGACGCTGACGGCAAGTTCGGGATCGGCTTCGGCCTGCCCGATCATGACGGCGAATCCGTTTCCGGAGACGCGCGCGCCGGGATTGGCGGCGAGCCGCCGGCTGACGCTGGGATAGCGCCGCGCCAGAAGTGCGTCGGTGACGATCTCCTTCAGCCACCAGCGGCCGGCGACCGCCAGCAGATGCGGCTCGCCCTTGCTGGAGGCGATCTTCACCAGCTCGCCGTCGTCGAGGCGGGCCGATTCCTGCAGCACGGGACCGGCGATGCGGATCTCGTCATTGCTGGCGAGGCGGCGGATTACCGAGGGCGGCGCCTGCGCGATCGGCGCCAGCTGCGCGCTGATCTCGGCGAGCGCGATGCGTGCGCCCATGTCGGCAAGCGCCCGCAGCTCGATGGTGCCGATCAGACGCTCGAGCACCTCGTCGAACAACGCGATCTGCTCGTCGTCGAATTTGCCGGCAGAGGAGAGGAACAGGTCGGTGACGCGCCGGGCCGTTTCCAGGCCCTTTTCCGCCGAGCCTGCGCGAATCGCGGATTCGACCTCTTCGATGATCGATAGCTCGGCCTTGGACATCACGCCCTGCTCATCCTGAGCGGTTACAGAAGCTTGTTCTAAGCAACCGTCATCATTAGCGGCGAGCGCTGAACGTTTCGTAAACCATGGGCCGGTAGCCCGGCACTGCTAAGCTCCTCACTATGAGGATCTGAAAGGCTATTCCCCGTTCCAGCCGCAGGCGCGGAGCTTTTCGTGCATGTGGGGCGGGGCCGGCGCCACGACGCGGACGGGCTCCTTGTTCCGGGAGATCGGCACCACGATCTCGCGGGAATGCAGGTGCAGCTTCGGCTCGCCGAAGCGCGGGCCGTTGCCGTAAATGTTATCGCCGAAGATCGGCCAGCCGGTCGCGGCCGAATGCACCCGCAATTGATGGGTCCGCCCGGTCACCGGTTCCATGGCCAGCCAGGTAAAACCGTCGCCCCGCCCCATCACTTTCCAGTTGGTGATCGCCTTCTGTCCCTCCGGATCAGGCTTCTGCCACCAGCCGCGTTCGGCATTGAGCCGGCCGAGCGGCATGTCGACGGTGCCCTCGTCCTCGGCTGGCCCGCCCTCGACCACGGTCCAGTAGGTCTTGCCGATCTTGCCGTGCTTGAACAGGAGGCCGAGCGAGGCCGTCGCCTTGCGGTGGCGGCCGAGGACGAGGCAGCCGGAGGTGTCCTTGTCCAGCCGGTGAGCCAGCACCGGCGGCCGCGGCAGGCCGAAACAGAGCGCGTCGAACGAGGCCTCCAGATTGGCGCCGCCCTTGGGACCGCGATGCACGGGAAGGCCGGCCGGCTTGTCGATGACCAGCATCAGCCCGTCGCGATGGAGCACGCGGGCCAGAATTTCATCGGCCGTCAATTGGGGAACATCGAGCAATTGCAAGACTTTCGGTCAAGACTTTCGTTTGGCAGCCGGAACGGCTAACACACCCCCGCCATGAACGATACCACGTCAGATCCCCCCAAGCTGAGCTGGTGGCGCCGCCTGTCCAACGGGCTGAAGCGCACCTCGTCCTCGCTCGGGACCGCGGTCGCCGACCTCGTCACCAAGCGAAAGCTCGACCGCGCCATGCTCGACGACATCGAGGACGTGCTGCTGCGCGCCGACCTCGGCACGTCGGTCGCGGTGCGGATCGCGGACGCGGTCGGCACCGGCCGCTACGACAAGGCGATCTCGGCGGACGAGGTCAAGGACGTCGTCGCCACCGAGGTCGAGAAGGTGCTGTCGCCCGTGGCAAAACCGCTCGTGATCGATGCGGCCAAAAAGCCGTTCGTGATCCTCGTGGTCGGCGTCAACGGCTCGGGCAAGACCACCACGATCGGAAAGCTCTCGCAGAAATTCGCCTCAGAAGGCCGCAAGGTGATGCTGGCCGCCGGCGACACGTTTCGCGCAGCAGCGATCGAGCAACTGAAGGTGTGGGGCGAGCGGACGAAGACGCCGGTGATCGCGGGCGCGCAGGGCTCGGATTCGGCGAGCCTCGCCTTCAACGCGCTGACGGCGGCGAAGGAGCAGAATATCGACGTGCTCCTGATCGACACCGCCGGCCGGTTGCAGAACAAAGCCGAGCTGATGAACGAGCTCGAAAAGGTGGTGCGTGTGATCCGCAAGGTGGATGACACTGCGCCGCATGCCGTGCTGCTTGTGCTCGATGCCACCGTCGGCCAGAACGCGCTGTCGCAGGTCGAGGCTTTCCATCGCACCGCCGGGGTCACCGGCCTCGTGATGACCAAGCTCGACGGCACCGCTCGCGGCGGCATTCTGGTGGCGCTCGCGGAGAAATTTAAACTGCCGGTGCACTTCATCGGCGTCGGCGAAGGCGTCGACGATCTCGCGCCGTTCACCGCGCGCGATTTCGCCCGTGCCATCGCCGGAATCGAAAGCTGAAGAATGGACAAGACCCAGCCGCATCCGCTGTTCAAGCTCGCGACCGAGCTCGGGCCGCTGCTCGTGTTCTTCTTCGTGAACGCGAAGTTCAACCTGTTCGCCGCGACCGGCGCCTTCATGGTCGCGATCGTGGCGGCAATGGTCGCCTCCTACGTGGTGACGCGCCACATCCCGATCATGGCGATCGTGACGGGCGTGATCGTGCTGGTATTCGGCACGCTGACGCTGGTGCTGCACGACGAGACCTTCATCAAGCTCAAGCCGACCATCATCTACGGCCTGTTCGCCGCGATCCTCGGCGGCGGCTTGTTGTTCGGCCGCTCCTTCATCGCCGTGATGTTCGACCAGATGTTCAATCTGACGCCGCAGGGCTGGCGTATCCTCACGCTGCGCTGGGCGTTGTTCTTCGCCGGAATGGCGGTGCTGAACGAGATCGTCTGGCGCACCCAGAGCACGGACTTCTGGGTGAACTTCAAGGTGTTCGGCGTCACCCCGATCACGATGATCTTCGCCATCGCCCAGATGCCGCTGACCAAGCGCTACGGGATCGAGCCCGCGTCGCTCGAGGCGAGCGAGGCGGAAGCGGGGGATGTGCGGAAGGGGTAGGCCGAAGCGTCGCTCCACATACCGCTGTCATGCCCCGGCTTGACCGGGGCATCCAGTACGCCGCAGCTTTTCCGTATACGACTGACGTCTCTGGAATACTGGATCGCCCGATCAAGTCGGGCGATGACAGTTGAGCGTGTGGCACGAGCGCGGCGCTCAGCTCCCCGCTGCCTTCAGCGCCTTCTCCATCTGGGGCAACAGCACCGTCCGCAGATTGTCCGGGGTGATCGGGCCGACCAGCTTGTAGACGATGGTGCCTTCGCGACCGACGACGAAGGTTTCGGGCACGCCATAGACGCCCCATTCGATCGAGGCACGGCCGTTGGCGTCGACGCCGACCCGGCTGAACGGGTTGCCGTAGCGCCCGAGGAAGCGGCGCGCGTTGTCGGCCGCGTCCTTGTAGTTGATGCCGACGAGCTGGAAGCGCTTGTCCTTGGCGAACTCGGTCAAAAGCGGCGCCTCGTCGTGGCACGGCACGCACCAGGACGCCCAGACATTGACCAGGCTGACCTTGCCCTTGAACGCGGCGGGGTCGAGGCCCGGCACCTGCGCGTTGTCGATCTGCAATCCCTCGAGCGGTGGCAGCGCCGTCTGCGGCGCCGGACGGCCGATCAGCGCGGAGGGAATTCGCGAGGGATCGCCGCTGCCGAGCCGGAACCAGAACAGCAGCGCGAGGCCGATGAACGCGATCAGCGGCAGCACCATCAGGAAAGTGCGGCGCTGCGGCGGTGCGGAGGTCGATCGTTCGCTCATGATGCGTCCATGGCGCTACGGCCGGAGCGGCGGGTGATGCCGCTGCGGTCGAGCTCGCGCAGGCGCTGCGTCTGGTTGCGATAATCGAGCACGATCCAGCCGATCAGGATCGCGACCACGAGGGCCGCTGCGGCATAGGATGTCACGATGAAGGATGCATAAGGGCCGAGCGACATCATCCTGCGGCCCCAATTTCTTTCGACGCGTTTTGTCCGCGCGCACCGGCGCCCATTTCGTTCGAGAACGCCACACGGCTTGCCTGCATCATTTGCAGGGAGCGGACACGGCGGCGCAGGATCTCGTTGCGCATCGCCGCCAGATGCAGCGTGACGAACAGCAGCGTGAAGGCGATCGCCATCACCAGCAGCGGAATCAGGAACGATTTGTCGAGGGCTGAGCCGCCCATGCGCATCACCGAGGCCGGCTGGTGCAGCGTGTTCCACCAGTCGACCGAGAATTTGATGATCGGCAGGTTGAGCGCGCCGACCAGGGTCAGCACCGCGGCGGCGCGTGCGGCGCGTGAGGGATCGTCGACCGCGCGCCACAGCGCCATCAGGCCGAGATACATCAGGAAAAGGATCAGCACCGAGGTCAGCCGCGCATCCCATTCCCAATAGGTGCCCCACATCGGCCGGCCCCACAGCGAGCCCGTCAGCAGTGCGAGGAAGGTGAAGGCGGCGCCGATCGGCGCTGCGGCCTTGGCGGCGACGTCGGCCAGCGGATGCCGCCACACCAGCGTGCCCAGCGAGGCGATGCTCATCACGCCCCAGACGAACATCGACAGCCAGGCATTGGGCACGTGGATGAACATGATCTTCACGGTCGCGCCCTGCTGATAGTCATCGGGCGCAAGCGCGGCTTGATAGAGACCGATTGCAAGCAGCAGGACGGTCGCGGCCGCAAGCCACGGCAAGACCCGCGCTGTCAGCGCGAGGAACCGCGTGGGGTTGGCGAGGTCGATCAGCGTCATGGTACCCTGATAATCATCGGTGGCCGCTCAGGCAATCAGCACGAAAGCGAGGGACGAAAGTTGATCGGGGTCAAGGTCAATCGCGCGCATCTCAATCGAGCCCGTGCCGCAGGCTCGCTGCGGCTGCGAAGGGGCCGATCACGAGGCTGACCAGGGACAGAGCGCACAGGATCGAGAATGGTGCGCCGAACGTCATCGGGCCAACGATCACGGCCTGCGAGGCCGCCACCCCGAAGATCAGCACGGGAATCGACAGCGGCAGCACCAGCACCGCCATCAGCAGCCCGCCGCGGTGCAGCGTCACCGCCAGCGCCGCACCGATCATGCCGGTAAAGGTCAGGGCCGGGGTGCCGGCCAGCAGCGTCAGCGCCACCGCGCCGGTCGCGACCATGTCGAGGTTGAGCAAGAGGCCGAGCACGGGGGTTGCGACAATCAGCGGCAGGCCGGCAGCCAGCCAATGCGCCAGCGCCTTGGCGGCGCAGGCGAGTTCCAGCGGCGTCCGGCTCATCGTGATCAGGTCGAGCGAGCCGTCCTCGTGGTCGGCCATGAACAGCCGGTCGAGGGTGAGCAGGCTCGCCAGCAGCGCGCCGAGCCAGAGGATGGCCGGCCCCAGCCGCGACAGCAGCGCCAAATCCGGCCCCACCGCGAACGGCATCAGCACCACCACGGTCAGGAAGAACAGCACGCCAATCAGCGCCCCGCCGCCAACGCGGAGCGCGATCCTGATGTCCCGGCGGACGAGGGCTGAGAGGGCGGTCATGGGGTGCCTCCCGCGGCGGAGTCGCTTGGTTTGATGGCATCGAGCCGCAGGCGCAGTGCGCTCCCTCCCCTCCTGTGGGGGAGGGCGGGGGAGAGGGGTAGCCCCGGGAGAGATGCTCGGTGGAAACGGATCGCCAGCAACAGAGCGCCCGCCTCTTGAAGGCCAGAACCGAGACGTCTTGCCGTGTGGCACCCCCCTCCCTGCCCGCGAGAGCGAGCTTCGCTCGTCTCGGACCCCACAAGGGGGGAGGGAACGAAGAGAGCGGGGCCCAGCCGCTCGGAAAGCTGAGGGTCGTGTCGCCTCACGCCACACCCCCGATCCGCAGCTGCCGCGACTCGATCCCCAATGGTGCATGGGTTGCCGCGACGATCAGGCCGCCGCGCGAAAGATGCTCGCGCATCAGGCCGCCGAACATGTCCTGTCCCGTCACGTCCAGCGCATTGGTCGGCTCATCCAGCAGCCAGATCGGGCGCCGCACGGTCAAAAGGCGCGCCAGCGACAGCCGGCGGCGCTGGCCGGCGGACAGGAAGCCGGCGGGCAGGTGGGTGGCATGCTCGAGCCCCACCGTGGCGAGGCTCTCGGCGAAGTCAGAACGCTCCCCCCCAAGGAAATCGGCCCAGAAAGTCAGGTTTTCCGCCACGCTGAGCGCCGGCTTCAGGGCATCGCGATGGCCGAGATAGTGGCACTGCTCGGGCAGCGTCAGCTCGGCATCGCCGCCCTCCAGCGCGATCTTACCGCCTGCCGGAACGAGCAGACCCGCGATCAGCCGAAGCAGCGAGGTCTTGCCCGACCCGTTGCGGCCGACGACCGCGACCGCTTCGCCGGCGACAGCCTCGAAATCGAGCCCGGCAAACACCTCGCGGCCGCCGCGCACGCAAACGACCCCGCGCCCGGACAGCTGCATCTTGCCTTGGTCCACCCCGCTCAAGCCGGGCCTCAGGAAAACTTGGGGTAGCGCATGGGAATTTTTGGCTCGCGAATGCTGCGGTACGATTGTGGCTGTGGCGGCGCGGTTAGAAAGCTTCTATAAGCCCGGAACTACTTGATGCAGCAACTCAACCTGCCCCTGCAAGCGGCCCAGCCTGATACGCTAACGGTGTTAAAATACCCTGCCGGGTATAACTAACAATTGGGATTCCTACATGACCTCGCTCGACAGCTTCAAATGCAAAAAGACCCTCAAGGTCGGCGCCAAGACCTATGTCTATTACAGCCTGCCCACGGCCGAGAAGAATGGTCTGAAGGGAATCTCGAAACTTCCCTATTCGATGAAGGTCCTGCTCGAGAACCTCCTGCGCAACGAGGACGGCCGCTCGGTCAAGAAAGAGGACATCGTCGCGGTCTCGAAATGGCTGCGCAAGAAGTCGCTGGAGCATGAGATCGCCTTCCGCCCGGCGCGCGTGCTGATGCAGGACTTCACCGGCGTGCCCGCGGTGGTCGACCTCGCCGCGATGCGCAACGCGATGCAGAAGCTTGGCGGTGACGCCGAGAAGATCAATCCGCTGGTGCCGGTCGATCTCGTCATCGACCATTCCGTGATCGTGAACTTCTTCGGCGACAACAAGGCCTTCGGCAAGAACGTCACCGAGGAATACAAGCAGAACCAGGAGCGCTACGAGTTCCTGAAATGGGGCCAGAAGGCGTTCTCGAACTTCTCGGTCGTGCCGCCCGGCACCGGCATCTGCCACCAGGTCAATCTCGAATATCTCTCCCAGACGGTCTGGACCAAGAAGGAGAAGATGACTGTCGGCAAGAAGACCGGCACCTTCGAGGTCGCCTATCCCGATTCGCTGGTCGGCACCGACTCCCACACCACCATGGTCAACGGTCTCGCCGTGCTCGGCTGGGGCGTCGGCGGAATCGAGGCGGAAGCCTGCATGCTCGGCCAGCCGCTGTCGATGCTGCTGCCCAACGTCGTCGGCTTCAAGCTGAAGGGCGCGATGAAGGAAGGCGTCACCGCGACCGACCTCGTGCTCACCGTGACGCAGATGCTGCGCAAGCTCGGCGTGGTCGGCAAGTTCGTCGAGTTCTTCGGCCCCGGCCTCGACAATCTCTCGGTCGCCGACAAGGCGACCATCGCCAACATGGCGCCCGAATATGGCGCGACCTGCGGCTTCTTCCCGGTTGACGCCGCCGCGATCGACTATCTCAAGACCTCCGGCCGCGCGGCGCCGCGCGTCGCGCTGGTGCAGGCCTATGCCAAGGCGCAGGGGCTGTTCCGCACCGCCAAGTCGGCCGATCCGGTGTTCACGGAGACGCTGACGCTCGATCTCGCCGACGTCGTGCCGTCGATGGCCGGTCCGAAGCGTCCCGAAGGCCGCATCGCGCTGCCGTCGGTCGCCGAAGGCTTCTCGCTCGCTCTCGGCACCGAGTACAAGAAGGCCGAGGAGCCCAGCAAGCGCTTCGCCGTCGAAGGCAAGGACTTCGAGATCGGCCATGGCGACGTCGTGATCGCCGCCATCACCTCCTGTACCAACACCTCGAACCCGAGCGTGCTGATCGGCGCCGGCCTGCTGGCCCGTAACGCCGCCGCGAAGGGCCTGAAAGCAAAACCGTGGGTGAAGACCTCGCTCGCGCCGGGCAGCCAGGTCGTCGCCGGCTATCTCGCCGATTCCGGTCTGCAGAAGGATCTCGACAAGGTCGGCTTCAACCTGGTCGGTTTCGGCTGCACCACCTGCATCGGCAATTCCGGTCCGCTGCCCGAGGAGATCTCGAAGTCGATCAACGACAACGGCATCGTCGCCGCGGCCGTGCTCTCGGGTAACCGCAACTTCGAAGGCCGCGTCTCGCCCGACGTGCAGGCGAACTATCTGGCCTCGCCGCCGCTGGTGGTCGCGCATGCGCTCGCGGGCAGCGTCACCAAGAACCTCGCCGTCGAGCCGCTCGGCGAGGGCAAGGACGGCAAGCCGGTGTACCTCAAGGACATCTGGCCGACGACCAAGGAGATCAACGCCTTCATGAAGAAGTTCGTGACCGCGTCGATCTTCAAGAAGAAGTATGCCGACGTGTTCAAGGGCGACACCAACTGGCGCAAGATCAAGACCGTCGAGAGCGAGACCTATCGCTGGAACATGTCTTCGACCTATGTGCAGAACCCGCCTTATTTCGACGGCATGAAGAAGGAGCCGGAGCCGGTCACCGACATCGTCGAGGCCCGCATCCTCGCCATGTTCGGCGACAAGATCACCACCGACCACATCTCGCCGGCCGGTTCGATCAAGCTTACCTCTCCGGCTGGAAAATATCTCAGCGAGCACCAGGTGCGTCCCGCCGACTTCAACCAGTACGGCACGCGCCGCGGCAATCATGAAGTGATGATGCGCGGCACCTTCGCCAACATCCGCATCAAGAACTTCATGTTGAAGGGCGCGGATGGAAATATCCCTGAGGGCGGTTTGACAAAACACTGGCCCGACGGTGAGCAGATGTCGATCTACGACGCCGCGATGAAGTACCAGCAGGAGCAGGTGCCGCTGGTGGTGTTCGCCGGCGCCGAATACGGCAACGGCTCCTCGCGCGACTGGGCCGCCAAGGGCACGCGCCTGCTCGGCGTGCGCGCCGTGATCTGCCAGAGCTTCGAGCGCATCCATCGCTCCAACCTGGTCGGCATGGGCGTACTGCCGCTGACCTTCGAGGAGGGCACCTCCTGGTCGTCGCTCGGCCTGAAGGGCGACGAGAAGGTCACGCTGCGTGGCCTGGTCGGCGATCTCAAGCCGCGCCAGAAGCTGACCGCGGAGATCGTCTCCGGCGACGGTTCGCTGCAGCGCGTTTCGCTGCTCTGCCGCATCGATACGCTGGACGAGCTCGACTACTACCGGAACGGCGGTATCCTGCACTACGTGCTGCGCAAGCTCGCGGCCTAAGCGCGAATTTGTGAACGGTGGCTCACCGCGACGTGAGTAGAAGGTTAAACGAAGGCGGCCTATCACAAGGCCGCCTTCGTGCGTTTGCGGCATGCTCCAGATGGGCCCGCCCGGCGGAAAACCTCCTTTCGGACGGTTGGCCTGGGCGGTCGGGTGTGTCGCGCCCCGTAAGACTACGGTGACCATCCGGCGATAAGTTCTCCTTCCCACGAGCAATGGTGTGCGGCGTTCGACATGACAACAATGACGGCTTCTCATCTGGTTTCACGTTGGTCCGGTGCTCTCTGGTCGGGAGCTCTCGGCATCTGTGCGATCGTCGCCGTCATCCGTCCTGCCGAAGCCGATCCCCGCGCCGTTGTCGAATTGTTTACCTCGCAGGGCTGCTCCTCCTGCCCGCCCGCCGACCAGATCATCGGCGATCTCTCCAAAGACCCGTCGATCATCGCGCTGAGCATGCCGATCGACTATTGGGACTATCTGGGTTGGAAGGACACGCTGGCGGATTCGCGCTTCTCTGCACGGCAGCGTGCTTACTCGCGCATGCGCGGCGACCGCGAGGTCTACACGCCGCAGGTTGTGGTCAACGGCTCCACCCATGTCATCGGCAGCGATCGTGCCGGCATCGAGAGCGCGATCGGCAAGACCGACAAGGGCACGGGCGTGATGAGCGTGCCGGTGACGATGTCGCTCGCGGGCAAGCAGATCAACGTATCGGTGGCGGCGAGCAACGAGCCGGCCGTCTCGCATGGCGAGGTCTGGATCTGTTCGATCGCCAAGTCAGTCCCGATCGCAATCACCCGCGGCGAGAATCGCGGACAGCAGGTCACCTATCACAACGTGGTGCGCAACCTGCTCAAGGTCGGTGACTGGACCGGGCGTTCGGAAAGCTGGACGGTGCCCATCGAGAACCTCACGCGCGACGGCGTCGACGGCGCGGTGGTCTATGTCCAGGACGGCAGCCGCGACAAGCCCGGCACGATGCTGGGGGCGGCGTACACGTCGCTGCACTGATTTCAATTCTCTAGCGTCGTACTCACTGCCCCCCTCATGGTGAGGAGGGCGCTCTTGCGCGCGTCTACCGGACGATGCTTCGCATCGTCGTGAGAACCATGCAGGCCCCGCTGATCTAGCCGGGCCTTCAATCCTTCGAGACGCCGCGCAAGAGCGCGGCTCTCAGGATGAGGAGAGAGAATTTTTGCGCTGATGAGAGGAGAATTTCGCCGGGGCAGAAACATCCCGACACAAACAAAAAAGGACCAACTTGCGTTGGCCCTCCTTGTCGCGCGTACAGACCCGATCCTGTTCGACCCCGGGGGGCTGGGGGCTGAGGAATCCGGAACCGAAAGGACCGGGTCAACGCACCTGAGTCTTTTCGCAATGCAGGGCGGCAGTCGCTAGGCGGAAAAGCGGCGAGAGTATGATTCCTGCTAACGATCCCGTGACGGTTTGCCGCGAGGGAGTTCCACCATAGCGTGTGCCCCGATTCGTAACCGATTCGACCGGTTGAATCAGGAGCCCCTTGCGGCGGTGGCCGGTTGGCGCAATCATGCAGCTGTCATGATCCAGGTTCCGGGGACGGTCTTCGCGGATTCGGGTCATGCCGTGCGATGAGGAAGCGCTCCATGAGTCTGTCGGAGGATGCCGATCCGAGCGAGCAGCGCGCGGCGGCCCGCCCCGCCGCGGCGGCGACGCAACTGAGCCGGGTGACGTTCAACCGGCTCGAGCTGCATCGTATTCTCAATCTCTACGGCCGCATGGTCGCGGACGGCGAATGGCGCGATTATGCCATCGACTTCCTGAGGGATCGGGCCGTGTTCTCGGTCTATCGCCGTGCCTCGGAAGTGCCGATCTATCGCATCGAGAAGGATCCGCGGCTGGCGCGCAAGCAGGGCATGTACAGCGTGATCTCGGCGACGGGGCTGATCCTGCGCCGCGGCCACGAGCTGGAGCGCGTGCTGTTGGTGATCGATCGGAAGCTGGCGGTGGTGTAGCCACATAGACGGTGCCGTAGGATGGGCAAAGGCGCATTGCGCCGTGCCCACGTCCTTTCTCTATCGCCACGAATCGTGGGCACGCTTCGCTTTGCCCACCCTACGACAGCAGTGATGTGGCGAATTCTTCGTAGCCGGATGAGCGCAGCGACATCCGGGTTTTGTCTCGCGGTGGTCCCGGGTATCGCTTTGCCCACTCTACGAGATCTACTTTGTCGGCACCGTCTTCGCGCCCTCGCCGAGGTCGCGCTGCATCATCACCGTATCCAGCCAGCGGCCGAATTTCAGCCCGACATTGGGATGCGTGCCGATCATCTTGAAGCCGCCCTTGGTGTGCACGCCGATCGAGCCGGCATTGGCGGAATCGCCGATCACCGCGATCATCTGGCGGAAGCCGCGCGCCTCGCATTCGGCGACCAGCCGCTCCAGCAGCTTTGATCCGACACCGCGGCGGTGGAAGGAGGGATCGAGATAGATCGAGTTCTCGACCGTGAAGCGGTAGGCTGGGCGCGGGCGGTAGGCGCCGGCATAGGCATAGCCGGCCACGCGGCCGTCGAGGATAGCGACGAAATAGGGATAGCCGCCGTCGACCAGCGTGCGATAACGGCGCGTCATCTCCACGAGGTCGGGCGGCTCCAGCTCGAACGTCGCGGTGCCTTCGCGGACGGCCTGCTGGTAGATGGCGGTGATGGCGGGAAGGTCGGCCTCGGTTGTAGGCCTGATTTCAGGTGCGGACATGGGGCAAGATTAGAGCCTTCCCGCTTCCGCTGAAAGGGGCAACGGTGTTGCCCCACCCGTCATTGCGAACGCAGCGAAGCAATCCAGAAATGCATCCGCGGAGGGACTCCAGATTGCTTCGCTGCGCTCGCAACGACGGGGTTTGTGGATACCACCGCACCCCCAAACAAAAACCCCGGCCTTTCGGCCGGGGTTCGTATCCGTTCTCTCGTCGTTGCGCTTAGTCGCGCTGACCGAGGAGCTGCAGCAGCAGCGTGAACAGGTTGATGAAGTTCAGGTACAGCGACAGCGCGCCGGTGATGGCCGCACGCTCTGCGATGTCACCGCCGGCCGAAGCGTAGCCGTAGATGTAGTCGTTCTTCAGCCGCTGGGTATCCCAGGCGGTGAGGCCCGCGAACACCAGCACGCCGACCACCGACACGATGAACTGCAGCATCGAGCTCGCCAGGAACAGGTTCACCAGGCTCGCGATGATGATGCCGATCAGGCCCATGAACAGGAACGAGCCCATGCCGGTCAGGTCACGCTTGGTGGTGTAGCCGTAGAGGCTCAGCGCACCGAAGGTGGCCGCAGTGATGAAGAACACCCGCACGATCGAGGTGTGCGTGAACACCAGGAAGATCGACGACAGCGAGATGCCCATCAGCGCCGCGAACACCCAGAACAGGATCTGGGCGGTCGAGGGAGCGAGACGGTTGATGCCCGCCGAGATCACGAACACCATGGCAAGCGGCGCGAGCATGAACAGCCATTTCAGCGGGCTGACGAACATCGCGTAGCCGAACGGGGTCAGGAACAGCTTGCCGACGCGGACGGATTCCGCCGTCGGAACGTCGGTCACGGCAGCCATGTAGACGCCGAGCGCGGCAAGGCCGGTGATGGCGAGGCCAATGCTCATGTAGTTGTAGATGCGCAGCATATAGGCGCGCAGGCCGGCATCGACCGTCGCGGCGTCAACACGCCCGGCGGCCCTGCCGAAAGGAGAAGCGTAGTTACGGTCTAGGTCCGACATGGTCGAATTCCCGTTGGTTGGTCCGGTCCGGCACGAGGGTCGCCATGCCGCCGGTTCGTCAAACTCTATCTCGGATACCGACGCCAACCGACTAAATTTTGGCTAACAATCGGGGCTCCGAACCCATTCGATATGTGGGAAACTAACACATTAGCTGCAACCTTCCACGCGCGGCTGAATGTCGCCCTTGGCGGCAATCCTGACGCGAACCTGACGGGCAGTCGTGGTTAATCGCAGAAATCGTGCGATTCTGCTCTCGTGCAGCCATCCGCTACATTTTGTCACAAATTCCGCAACACCGTGGCGGGCTTTTTGTTCAACGCCAGCAGCGTGCCCGCGAGCCCGAGTCCGACCGTGACGACGAGCGCGGCCGCGACCACGCCGGCCGCGCTGCCGGCCTGCCAGACGAAGCTCAGCGTCATCAGCCGCGTCACGATCATCCAGGCCGCGATGCTGCCGGAGATCACCCCGAACACCGCGGTCGCGAGCCCGATCAGGAGGTATTCGAGCGCATAGGCCCCGAGCAGCCGCAGCCGGGTCGCGCCCAGCGTCTTCAGGATCACCGCATCGTAGACCCGGTGGCGATGGCCGGCGGCGAGCGCGCCGCCGAGCACCAGGATCGCCGAGATCAGGGTCACGGCGCTGGCGCCGCGGATCGCCAGCGCCAGATTGGTCACGACAGAGCCGACCGTCTCCATCACCTCGCGCACGCGCACGCTCGTCACCATCGGATAGGCGTCGGCGACCTGCTTGATGATCTTGCCGTCGCCTGCCGCAGTTCCGCCCGTTTCCGTCAGCGTCGCGATGTGGGTGTGGGGGGCGCCCTTGAAGGCGTTCGGCGAGAACACGAGAACGAAGTTGATGCCCATCCCCTGCCAGTCGATGGTGCGCAGATTGCCGATTTTGGCCGGGATGTCGCGGCCGAGCACGTTGACCACGACTTGGTCGCCGAGCTTGAGGCCGAGCCCGTCGGCGATCTTCTTCTCCATCGAGACCAGCGGCGGGCCGGAATAATCGGCGCTCCACCATTCGCCCTCGACCACCTTGGAGCCTTTCGGCAGCTCGCCGGTATAGGTCAGGCCGCGGTCGCTCTGCAGCACCCACTCCGAATCGGTGGTCGGCTTGAGCTCCTCGGCGCGTACGCCGCGCGCGGCGACGATGCGCCCGCGCAGCATCGGCACGTCCTCGACCGTCGCGCCCGGCGCGATCCGGCGCAGATAACCGTCGAACTGCTCGGCCTGCGTGCTCGGGATGTCGATGAAGAAGAAGGACGGCGCGCGGTCCGGCAGGGCTGCGAGGAACTGCCGGCGCAGATTGCCGTCGATCTGGGTGATGGTGACGAGCACGGCGAGCCCAAGCCCCAGCGACAGCACCACCGAGGGCGTCAGCGCGCCCGGCCGGTGGATGTTGGCGATCGCCAGCCGCAGCATCGGCAGCCGCGTCCGCGGCAGCCGCCGCGCGATGGCCATCAGCAGGGCGGCGATGCCGCGCAGCAGGGCAAACACGACGACCGAGGAGGCCACGAACACCGCCGCGATGCGTTTGTCGAACGACAGCCCGATCACGACCGCGATCAGCAGCGCGATCACGACGCCCATGAACACGAGATAGCTCGCGCGCGGCCGATGCCATTCCGAGCTGATGGTGTCGCGGAACAGCGCGGCCACCGGCACGTCATGGACGCGCCCGAGCGGCCACAGGCCGAAGGCAAGCGCGGTCAGGAGGCCGTAGACGAAGGACAGCGCGAGCTCGTCGGCATGCACGGCCGGCACCACCGGCAGCGGCAGCAGCTTGCCGAACAGGCCGACGATCGCGAACGGCATGGCGGCACCGAGCGCAAGGCCGATGATCGAGCCGATGCCTGCGAGCAGGAGAACCTGCGCCAGATAGATCCCGAACACGTCGCGGCCGGTGGCGCCGACGGCCTTGAGGGCCGCGATCACTTCGAGCCGGCGGTCGATATGGCTCTTCACGGCATTGGCGACGCCGACACCGCCGACCAGCAGCGCGGCAAGGCCGACCAGCGTCAGGAATTGCGTGAATCGGTTGATGTTGCGTTCGAGTTGCGGCGAGGCGTTGGAGCGGCTGCGGATCTCCCAGCCGGCCTGCGGCGCAGCGCTCCGCGCGTCCGCGATGAAGGCTTCGGTGGCGCGCTCGTTGTTCGCCGTATCGGGCAGCTTCACCCGGTAGACCCAGCGCACCAGGCTGCCGGGCTGGATCAGGCCGGTGGCGCGCAGGCCGGCCTCGCTGATCAGGAAGCGCGGTCCGAAGCCGATGCCGCCTGCGAGCTTGTCGGGCTCGGCTTCGACTGTCGAGCGGATCTGGAAGGTCGCAGCGCCAATGGTGACGCGGTCGCCGGTCTTGAGCGAGAGCCGCGCCAGCAGCGTCGGATCGGCGGCCGCGCCGAACGCGCCGTCGCGTTCCGCAAGGACGTCGGACATCGGCAGCTGTGGCGCCAGCGTCAGCTGGCCCAGCATCGGATAGGTGTCGTCGACCGCCTTCATCTCGACCAGTGCGAGCTGGCCATCGGCCGCGCGCGCCATGCCGCGCAAGGTCGCGGCGGTCGAGACCGTGCCGCGCGAGCGCAGGAAGGCGACCTCTTCAGGTTTGGCTTCGCGCTGGAACAGCACGAAGGAGACGTCGCCGCCGAGCAGCGTGCGGCCCTCGCGGGCCAAGCCGTCGGAGAGGCTCGCCGACACCGAGCCGACGCCGGCGATCGCCATCACGCCGAGCGCGATGCAGGCGATGAAGACATAGAAACCGCGCAGGCCGCCGCGCAATTCGCGCAGCGCGTAACGCAGGGACAGCGCGATGCCGTTTGGCTTCGCGAACGGCTCGGCCGAGGCGCTCATGCCGGCGCAGACTGCGTGTCGATGCGGCCCGAGCGCAGCCGGATCACGCGGTCGCAGCGATGCGCGAGCGAGGAATCGTGCGTGACCAGTACCAGGGTCATGCCGCGCTCGGCGTGCTTGCTGAACAGGAGATCGACGATCTGCTTTCCGGTGGCCTCGTCGAGATTGCCGGTCGGCTCGTCGGCGACCAGGATGGCGGGATCGGGCGCCAGCGCGCGGGCGAGTGCGACGCGCTGCTGCTCGCCGCCGGAGAGCTGGGTCGGATAATGATGCAGGCGATCGCCGAGCCCGACCGATTGCAGCTCCTGCGCCGCGCGCGTTGCGGCATCGGGATTGCCGGCGAGCTCCAGCGGCACCGCGACGTTCTCCAGCGCCGTCATGGTCGGGATCAGATGAAAGGACTGGAAGACGATGCCGACCTGGCGGCCGCGGAAGCGGGCCAGCGCGTCCTCGTCGAGGGCATTGAAAGGCGTGCCCGATACCACCACCTCTCCACTATCAGGACGCTCCAGCCCCGCCATCACCATCAGCAGCGTGGATTTGCCCGAACCTGACGGGCCGATCAGGCCGATCGTCTCGCCCGAGGCGACCCGCAGGCTGATATCCTTGAGGATGTGAACGCGTGCCGCGCCCGTGCCCAATGAGAGATTGACGTTGGAGATGGCGATGGTGTCCGCGGCAGCGGTGAGCGACGAGGGTTCGATGCGAGTGTCCATGGTCCGGTCATATGGCAACTCCGATGGCGCGGTCGAGAGGCGTTACGGATTGTTCATGCACATAGCCGTGTTGATGCTCGGTTTGATGACGATCGCGACAACGCCGTCGTTGCAGGCCCAGCCGGCGGCCAAACCGATCAAGCTCGTGGTCCTCGGCGATTCCTTGAGTGCGGGCCTCGGCCTCTCGGCCCAGGATTCGTTCCCGGCCAAACTCAAAAAATCCTTGCAGGACAAAGGTATAGAGGTCGACATGACCAACGCCGGCGTGTCCGGCGACACCTCTTCGGGCGGCCGTGACCGGCTCGACTGGTCGGTCCCCGACGGAACCGACGGCGTCATCGTCGAGCTCGGCGCCAACGATGCCCTGCGCGGCGTCGATCCCGATTTGACGCGCGCCGCGCTCACCGACATCGTCCAGCGGCTGAAGGCGCGCAAGATTGCGGTGATGCTGTGCGGCATGCTGGCGCCGCCGAATTACGGCGCCGACTATGCCGCGCGCTTCAATTCGATTTATCCGGATCTGGCGAAGAAATTCGACGTGCCGCTTTATCCGTTCTTTCTCGAGGGCGTTGCGGCCGACGCCAAGCTCAACCAGGCCGACGGCATTCATCCGACTGCGGCCGGCGTCGACATCATCGTCGGCAACATCATGCCCACCGTGGAGGCATTCCTTGGCACCATCGCTGAGCAACGGCGTTGAAAAGCGGCCAGCGCCAACCGTCATACCCAGGGTTTTACCGGGGTGAGGCGCGCGATGCTTCGCAGAGTCACACAACTGCGATAGGAATCAGGGTACCGGTGATTCGTCACCGGCTCTAAAATTTGGATATGGTCTGTCCCACGGATCATGCCCAAGCATCGGGAGTGCGAAACGATGCCGCGTTTGTTCACTGGTCTGGAAATCCCGGCCGAAGTCAGCCAGACGCTTTCCAATTTGCGGGGTGGCCTTCCCGGCGCCCGCTGGATCGATCCCGAAAATTATCACGTCACCCTGCGCTTCATCGGCGATATCGACGGCCTGTCCGCCAACGAGATCGCATCGATGCTGTTTCGCGTCGACCGCAAGCCCTTCGAGGTGAAGGTGCAGGGGCTGACGAGTTTTGGCGGCCGCAAGCCGAGAGCGGTCGTTGCGACGATCGCACCGAGCAGGCCGCTGATGGAATTGCAGGCCGAGCTCGAGCGCATGATGCAGCGGATCGGTCTCAACCCTGAAGGCCGCAAGTTCATCCCGCATGTCACGCTCGCCCGGCTGCACGATGCCTCCGATCGCGACGTCGCCGACTATCTCTCGCTGCGTGGCTACTTCCCGAGCAAGGCGTTCATGGCGGAGCGGTTTGTGCTGTTCTCGTCGCGCGCCTCCACTGGCGGCGGGCCGTATGTGGTCGAGGACGCCTACGAGCTGTGTGAGTAGGCTCCCAAACTCGGCGGCGTTACCGCAGCGGCGCAGCGCCTGCTCGACTGATATCGGTCTTTGCGAAGTCTTCGCCTTTGAACAGCAAAGGTTCGCCGCGAGTCATAGCCAGCGCGTAAGAGAAGCAATCACCGTAGTTGAGCGACGCGGCGTGACGCCCCTTGCCGTAGCGCCGCCAGACGCGCCGTGCGGCATCGACTTGCACGGCATCGACCGCAACGATCTCTGCACCGAGCTTGACGAGCCAGAGATCGAACTCACGCCCGCCTGCGTCGCCCAGCCGGGTTTCGATCACCATCGTTGCTTCAAGCACTGTGGCTGCAGAGATCAGGCGGATCGGATCATCCACAATCAGTCGCTCAATATCGGCTGCATCGTCTTCGTTGAGCGCGATTGCCACGATCGCCGATGTGTCCATCACCATCAGCGTGGCAATCCATGCTCGTCGTATCCGAGAATTTCCTCGGGCGTGCGGTCGTCCACGACGCGCATTTCGCTCCAGCGACGCCTGATCTCGGCCATGTCTTCCAGTAGCGCGTCTTTGCGCGTTTGACCCCCGAGCCGACGCAGCCGCTCCTCGATGGCGCGCTTGGTCGCGGTCGTGATGTTCTCGCCAGTCAGTTGCGCGAGACTCCGTGCCAACCGCTCGGTTTCGGGGTCCTTGATGCTCAGGGCCATATGAGGATCCTTAGTTCCTAAATAGGTATATTCTACCTAAACGGGGCGTAGTAGGCTAGGAGGGCGTCCACGGTCGGCGATCTCCTCTGAAAATCAAGCGCATAAGCCGTTGCGCCAATACGCGGTTGCAATTTCCGCCGGTCTCTGGCGGTAAAGGGCCATGCTCTCGACCCCCAGTTCCCCCTTCAGCGAAGCCTATCAGGCCCAGATCGCCTCCGGCGCGATCGAGCCCGATGCTGCGCAGGCCGAGGTCGCCGAAGCCTATGCGGCGCTCGACCTGCGGCTCGCGGACTACAAGCCGCAGCGCAAGCAGGGCCTGCTCGCTCGCCTGTTCAGCAGTGACAAGGATGAGGCGCCGCGCGGGCTCTACATCCATGGCGAGGTCGGCCGCGGCAAGACCATGCTGATGGATCTGTTCTTCCAGCACGCCTCGGTCGAGCACAAGCGGCGGGCGCATTTCCACGAATTCATGGCCGACGTGCATGAGCGCATCTACGATTATCGCCAGAGCATCGCGCGCGGCGAGATCGCCGATAGCGACGTCATCGCGCTGACCGCGAACGCGATCTTCGAGGAGAGCTGGCTGCTCTGCTTCGACGAATTCCACGTCACCGACATCGCGGATGCGATGATCCTCGGACGCCTGTTCGCCAAATTGTTCGAGCTCGGCACCGTCGTGGTCGCGACCTCCAACGTCGCGCCTGATGATCTCTACAAGGGCGGCTTGAACCGGTCGCTGTTCCTGCCCTTCATCAAGCAGATCACCGACCACATGGACGTCGCGCGGCTCGATGCGCGCACCGACTTCCGGTTGGAAAAACTTCAGGGCGTGCCGATGTGGCTGACGCCGGCGGACGCTGATGCGGACGCGGCGCTCGACCGCGCCTGGTCGCGGATGTCGGGCAGCGCCAAATGCAAGTCGCGCGATATTTCGATCAAGGGCCGCATCCTGCACGTGCCGTGTTCGGCCCATGGCGTGGCGCGGTTCTCGTTTGCCGATCTCTGCGAGAAGCCGCTGGGGGCATCGGACTACCTCAGGCTCGCGCACGACTATCACACCATCCTGGTCGACCATATTCCAGTGATGGACCAGTCCCAGCGCAACGCCGCCAAGCGCTTCATCACGCTGATCGACGCGCTCTATGACAATGCCGTGAAGCTGATGGCCTCGGCCGATGCCAACCCGATCTCGCTCTACCTGGCCCATGAGGGCGTTGAGGCCATGGAGTTTAAGCGGACGGCGTCGCGCCTGATCGAGATGAGCTCGGAATCCTATCTGGCGCTGGCTCACGGCCGCAAGGATTCCACCGCAAGCGGCTCCACCAAGGGGCTGGTGGAGACTTAAGTCCTATTTGCCAGCGCTGTCATTCCGGGCTCGCGCTTCGCGCGCCCCGGAATGACGGACCTGTATGGCTGCTATTGCGCCAAGCCCGACAATTGGGCATCCGGCGACTTGAACGGGGGAGGCGAAAGGGATAACCACCCTCTCAGTTTTCCCCACCTTACGTGTCTAAAGGACAGGCTCACATGGCGCGCGACAAGATTGCTTTGATTGGCTCCGGTCAGATCGGCGGAACGCTGGCTCATCTCATCGGCCTGAAAGAGCTGGGCGACGTGGTGATGTTCGACATCGCCGAAGGCGTGCCGCAGGGCAAGGCGCTCGACATCGCGCAGTCCTCGCCGGTCGACGGTTTTGACGCCCACTACACCGGCGCGAACTCCTACGAGGCGCTCGACAACGCCAAGGTCTGCATCGTCACCGCCGGCGTGCCGCGCAAGCCCGGCATGAGCCGCGACGATCTTCTCTCCATCAACCTCAAGGTCATGGAGCAGGTCGGCGCTGGCATCAAGAAGTACGCCCCCGACGCCTTCGTCATCTGCATCACCAACCCGCTCGACGCGATGGTCTGGGCGCTGCAGAAGGCCTCGGGCCTGCCGCACAAGAAGGTCGTCGGCATGGCCGGCGTGCTGGATTCGGCCCGCTTCCGCTACTTCCTGGCCGACGAGTTCAACGTCTCGGTCGAGGACGTCACCGCCTTCGTGCTCGGTGGCCATGGCGACACCATGGTGCCGCTGGTGAAGTACTCCACCGTCGCCGGCATTCCGCTGCCCGACCTCGTCAAGATGGGCTGGACCTCGCAGGCGCGTCTTGACGAGATCGTCGACCGCACCCGCAACGGCGGCGCCGAGATCGTCAACCTGCTCAAGACCGGCTCGGCCTTCTATGCGCCTGCCGCGTCCGCGATCGCGATGGCCGAGAGCTATCTGCGTGACAAGAAGCGCGTGCTGCCCTCGGCTGCGTACCTGAACGGCGAATACGGCGTGAAGGACATGTATGTCGGCGTGCCCGTCGTGATCGGCTCCAAGGGCGTCGAGCGCGTCGTCGAGATCGAGCTCGCCGGCAAGGACCGCGAGGCCTTCGACAAGTCGGTCGGCGCGGTGCAGGGCCTGGTCGATGCCTGCAAGAAGATCGCCCCCGATCTTCTCGGCCGCTAAGAGCCAACACTTCCCGCCGAAGCCCGAAAACCGGTCTTCGGCGGTTTCATTTCCGGGGCCCGGCTGTCGGGACAGGTTCCGGGTCAGCAGTCCAAGAGATCGATGTCAAAGAATCCGGGTTGCAGTTCCTGTGGTATATGGTATGCCAGCCACAAGACTGAGGTGGGCCCTAGAGGTCACCGCCCGCGGGTTCAGGGAGCGACCATATGAATATCCATGAATATCAGGCCAAAGCGCTGCTGGGTGAGTTCGGCGTGCCGATCTCCAAGGGCGTGCCGGTGCTCAAGGCCACTGACGCGGAAGCCGCCGCCAAGGCGCTGCCCGGTCCGGTCTATGTGGTGAAGAGCCAGATCCACGCCGGTGGCCGCGGCAAGGGCAAGTTCAAGGAAGCCTCGGCCGGCGACAAGGGCGGCGTCCGCATCGCCAAGTCGGCCGCCGAGGTCACCGAGTTCGCCAAGCAGATGCTCGGCGCCACGCTGGTGACGATCCAGACCGGCCCCGCCGGCAAGCAGGTCAACCGCCTCTACATCGAGGACGGCTCCGACATCGACAAGGAATTCTACCTCTCGCTCCTGGTCGACCGCGAGACCTCGCGCGTCTCCTTCGTCGTCTCGACCGAGGGTGGCGTCAACATCGAGGACGTCGCGCACAACAATCCTGAGAAGATCGTGACTTTCTCGGTCGATCCCGCCACCGGCATCATGGGCCATCACGGCCGCACGGTTGCGAATGCGCTGAAGCTCTCCGGCGATCTCGCCAAGCAGGCCGAGAAGCTCACCGCACAGCTCTACGCGGCCTTCGTCGGCAAGGATATGGCCATGCTGGAGATCAACCCGCTGGTCGTGACCAAGCAGGGCCAGCTCCGCGTGCTCGACGCCAAGGTGTCGTTCGACGACAACGCGCTGTTCCGTCACCCCGAAGTGCTCGCGCTGCGCGACGAGACCGAGGAAGACGCCAAGGAAATCGAGGCGTCCAAGTACGACCTCAACTACGTCACCCTCGACGGCAACATCGGCTGCATGGTCAACGGCGCCGGTCTCGCCATGGCGACGATGGACATCATCAAGCTCTACGGCATGTCGCCGGCCAACTTCCTCGACGTCGGCGGCAGTGCCAGCAAGGAGAAGGTCGCCGCGGCGTTCAAGATCATCACCGCCGATCCCAATGTGAAGGGCATCCTGGTCAACATCTTCGGCGGCATCATGAAGTGCGACGTGATCGCCGAGGGCGTTACGGCTGCGGTTCGTGAAGTCGGCCTCAGCGTGCCGCTGGTGGTCCGCCTCGAAGGCACCAATGTCGAGCTCGGCAAGAAGATCATCCGAGAGTCCGGCCTGAACGTGGTGCCGGCCGACAATCTCGACGACGCCGCGCAGAAGATCGTGAAGGCCGTCAAGGGAGGCTAAGGCCATGGCCCAGGACCATCTTTCCGCATCATCCCCGCTTCCCGAGCACGCGCGTCTTTCCGCGTTCGCCGGCGAATGGAATGGCGAAGAGGTGGTCTTCCCGTCGCGCTGGACGGCGGGCGGCCCGGCAACTTCGCGCGTCGTCGCGCGCATGGACCTCAATGGATTCTATCTGATCCAGGACGCGGTGCAGATGCGCGACGGCAAGCAGATCTTCGCCACCCACGGCATCTTCACCTACGACCGCGACGACCGGACCTACAAACTGTTCTGGTACGACTCGCTCGGCTATACGCCGCCTTCGCCCGCTTCCGGCGGGTGGGTCGGCAATACCCTGACGCTGGTGCGCGGCTCGCTCCGGGGCAATGCGCGCCACGTCTACGAAATTATCAACGAGGATTCCTACTCGTTGAAGATCCAGTTCTCGCCGGACGCGGAAGGCTGGGCCGACGTGCTCACTGGCGTCTACCGCCGCATCCACTGACCCTCTCACTCTGTTAGTTTCGCGAAAGCAGACCTCATGTCCATCCTGATCGACAAGAACACCAAGGTCATCTGCCAGGGCTTCACCGGCAAGAACGGCACCTTCCACTCGGAGGCCGCGATCGCCTACGGCACCAAGATGGTCGGCGGCACCTCGCCGGGCAAAGGCGGCGCGACGCATCTGGGCCTGCCGGTGTTCGACACCGTGCGCGATGCGCGTGAGAAGACCGGCGCCGATGCATCGGTGATCTACGTGCCGCCGCCGGGCGCGGCCGATGCGATCTGCGAAGCCATCGACGCCGAGATCCCGCTGATCGTCTGCATCACCGAGGGCATTCCGGTTGTCGACATGGTCCGCGTGAAGCGTTCGCTGGCCGGCTCCAAGTCGCGCCTGATCGGGCCGAACTGCCCGGGCGTCATGACCGCCGGCGAGTGCAAGATCGGCATCATGCCCGCCAACATCTTCAAGACCGGCTCGGTCGGCATCGTCTCCCGCTCGGGCACGCTGACCTATGAAGCCGTGTTCCAGACCTCCCAGGAAGGCCTCGGCCAGACCACCGCGGTCGGCATCGGCGGCGACCCGGTCAAGGGAACCGAGTTCATCGACGTCCTCGAAATGCTCCTGGCCGACCCCAAGACCGAGTCGATCATCATGATCGGCGAGATCGGCGGTTCCGCCGAGGAGGACGCCGCCCAGTTCCTCAAGGACGAGGCCAAGCGCGGCCGCAAGAAGCCGATGGTCGGCTTCATCGCCGGCGTCACCGCTCCTCCCGGCCGCCGCATGGGCCATGCCGGCGCGATCATCTCGGGCGGCAAGGGCGACGCCGGTTCCAAGACCGAAGCGATGAAATCGGCAGGAATTACAGTGTCCCCGTCGCCCGCCCGCCTCGGCCATACGCTTGCCGAAAAGTTGAAGGGCTAATTCACTTCTTCGTGCTTTTCCGGGCGAAGTTTCGCAGCAAATAGGGTAAAGGGTGCCTGTCGCGCCGAGCCTCTGCCGGGGAGCTCGGTGCCAGCGCCGTTTATTATGCGCGAACCGAAATCGCCAGGAACTCCAGTATGTCTCGCCAGGACGCGAACGCAGCCTTTGCCCTGTCATCCTTTTTGCAGGGCACCAATGCCACCTACATCGACGAAATCTACGCCCGCTACGAGAAGGACCCGTCCTCGGTCGACGCCGAGTGGCAGGAGTTCTTCAAGAGCCTGAACGACCAGCCTTCCGACGTCCGGAAGAATGCCGAAGGGCCGTCCTGGGAGCGCGACAACTGGCCGCTGACCCCGCAGGATGACCTCACCTCCGCCCTCGACGGCAACTGGGCCGAGGTCGAGAAGGCGGTCGGTGCCAAGATCGCCGCCAAGGCGCAGGCCAAGGGGGGCGATAAGGGCGCCGGCCTCTCCTCCGCCGATCTGCTCCAGGCGACGCGCGACTCCGTCCGCGCCCTGATGCTGATCCGCTCCTACCGCATGCGCGGTCACTTCCATGCCAAGCTCGATCCGCTCGGCATCGAAGCCCAGCGCAACCGCGAAGAGCTCGATCCGCGCACCTACGGCTTCAGCGAAGCCGATTTCGACCGCAAGATCTTCCTCGATCACGTGCTCGGTCTCGAATACGGCAGCTTGCGCGAAATCACCGCGATCTGCGAGCGCACCTACTGCCAGACGCTCGGCGTCGAGTTCATGCATATCAGCAATGCCGCGCAGAAGGCCTGGATCCAGGAGCGCATCGAGGGTCCGGACAAGGAGATCTCGTTCACCCGCGAAGGTCGCCGCGCCATCCTGATGAAGCTGGTCGAGGCCGAGGGCTTCGAGAAATTCTGCGACACCAAGTTCACTGGCACCAAGCGCTTCGGTCTCGACGGCGCCGAATCGCTGATCCCGGCGCTCGAGCAGATCATCAAGCGCGGTGGCAATCTCGGCGTGAAGGAGATCGTGCTGGGCATGCCGCATCGCGGCCGCCTCAACGTGCTGACGCAGGTGATGGGCAAGGCGCACCGCGCCCTGTTCCACGAGTTCAAAGGCGGCTCGGCCAACCCCGACGCGGTCGAAGGCTCCGGCGACGTCAAATATCACCTCGGCGCGTCCTCGGACCGCGAGTTCGACGGCAACCGGATCCATCTGTCGCTGACCGCCAACCCCTCGCATCTCGAGATCGTCGATCCCGTCGTGCTCGGCAAGGTCCGCGCCAAGCAGGACCAGCACGGCGATCCGCCCGACATGCGCATCTCGGTGATGCCGCTCTTGATGCACGGCGACGCCGCGTTCGCCGGCCAGGGCGTGGTCGCCGAGTGCTTCGGCCTGTCCGACCTGAAGGGCTACCGCACCGGTGGCTCCGTGCACTTCATCGTCAACAACCAGATCGGCTTCACCACCTATCCGCGCTACTCGCGCTCCTCGCCCTATCCGTCGGATGTGGCGAAGATGATCGACGCGCCGATCTTCCACGTGAACGGCGACGATCCGGAAGCCGTGGTGTTCGCGGCCAAGGTCGCGATCGAATTCCGGCAGAAATTCCACAAGCCCGTCGTCATCGACATGTGGTGCTATCGCCGCTACGGCCACAATGAGGGCGATGAGCCGGCATTCACTCAGCCGGTGATGTACAAGCGGATCGCGGCCCATGCCTCGACCCTCACCCTCTACTCCAAGCGATTGATCGCCGAAGGCGTGGTCACCGAGGGTGAAGTCGACAAGCTGAAGGCCGACTGGCGCGCGCGGCTCGACGCCGAGTTCGAGGCCGGCACCTCCTACAAGCCGAACAAGGCCGACTGGCTTGACGGCAAGTGGTCCGGCTTCAAGATCGCCGATCAGGAAGAGGATGCGCGGCGCGGCGTCACCGGCGTTGATCTGCCTGTTCTCAAGGACATCGGCCGCAAGATCACCAAGGTGCCGGATGGTTTCCGCGTCCACCGCACCATCCAGCGCTTCCTGGAAAATCGCGCCAAGGCGATCGACGGCAACGCGGGCATCGACTGGGCGACCGGCGAGGCGCTGGCGTTCTGTACGCTGCTCCAGGAAAACCACCACGTCCGCCTGTCCGGACAGGATTCGGAGCGCGGCACCTTCTCGCAGCGCCACTCGGTCCTGATCGACCAGGAGGATGAGAGCCGCTACACGCCGTTCAACCATCTCGGCCACGAGCAGGGCCATTACGAGGTCATCAACTCGCTGCTGTCGGAAGAAGCCGTGCTCGGCTTCGAATACGGCTACTCGCTCGCCGAGCCGAACACGCTGACTCTCTGGGAAGCCCAGTTCGGCGACTTCGCCAACGGCGCGCAGGTCGTGTTCGACCAGTTCATCTCCTCGGGCGAGCGCAAATGGCTGCGCATGTCCGGCCTCGTCTGCCTGCTGCCGCACGGCTATGAGGGTCAGGGACCGGAGCACTCCTCGGCGCGCCTCGAGCGTTACCTGCAGATGTGCGCCGAAGACAACATGCAGGTGGTCTATCCGACCACGCCGGCGAACTACTTCCACGTGCTGCGTCGCCAGCTTCATCGCGAGATCCGCAAGCCGCTGATCGTGATGACGCCCAAGTCGCTGCTGCGTCACAAGCGGGCAGTGTCGCGCATCGAGGAACTGGCGAAGGACACGACCTTCCATCGCATCCTCTATGATGACGCCCAGATGCTGCCGAACGAAGCCGTCAAGCTCGTGCCGGACGAGAAGGTCCGCCGCATCGTGCTGTGCTCCGGCAAGGTCTATTACGACCTCTACGAGGAGCGCGAGAAGCGCGGCATCGACGACATCTATCTGATGCGCGTCGAGCAGCTCTATCCGGTGCCGCTGAAGGCGCTGGTGGCCGAGCTGTCGCGCTTCAAGAAGGCCGAAGTGGTGTGGTGCCAGGAAGAGCCCCGCAACATGGGTGCCTGGCACTTCATCGAGCCCTATCTGGAATGGGTGCTGAACCAGGTGAACGGCGCGAGCCGGCGTCCGCGTTATGTCGGCCGCGCCGCTTCCGCCGCGACCGCTACTGGTCTGATGTCCAAGCATCAGGCACAGCTGAAGGCGTTCCTGGACGAAGCACTGAGCTGAACTTTTTAAACTGCGTCATGCCCCGCCTCGTGCGCAACCAGCGCACCGGGGCGGGGCATCCGGTACGTCGCGATGTCCGTGCAGTGTACGAACGTCCGGCTTGCCGGATGGCTTGCTTTTCGCGGGCCATTGACGACCGACTTATGACCGCACCGGCGATCCCTTAAGGAAAAGACCATGACTGAAATTCGTGTGCCGACGCTCGGCGAATCCGTCACCGAGGCCACCATCGGCCGCTGGTTCAAGAAGGCCGGCGACCCCGTCGCCGTCGACGAGCCCTTGGTGGAGCTCGAGACCGACAAGGTCACCATCGAGGTCCCGGCGCCCTCCGCCGGCACGCTGAGCGAGATCATCGCCGCCGATGGCGCGACCGTCGCGGTCGGCGCGCTGCTCGGACAGATCACGGAAGGCGCAGGCGCTGCCAAGCCCGCTGCGGCTCCCGCCAAGCCCGCCGCTGCCGCTCCTGCCGCCGCCGCTGCTTCCGCGCCGGCGCCTAGCGCGCCGAAGGCGCCGCCGGCCGACGCGCCGCTCGCCCCCTCCGTGCGCAAGCTCTCGGCCGAGACCGGCGTCGATGCCTCTACCGTTCCGGGCTCCGGCAAGGACGGCCGCGTCACCAAGGGCGACATGCTCGCCGCGATCGAGCGTGCGGCCTCGGCGCCCACCCCGGTGAACCAGCCCGCCGCCGCCGTGCAGGTGCGTGCGCCGTCACCGGCAGACGATGCCGCCCGCGAAGAGCGCGTCAAGATGACCCGCCTGCGCCAGACCATCGCGCGCCGCCTCAAGGACGTGCAGAACACCGCGGCGATGCTGACGACCTTCAATGAGGTCGACATGACCAACGTGATGGCGCTGCGCGCCCACTACAAGGATGCGTTCGAGAAGAAGCACGGCTCCAAGCTCGGCTTCATGGGCTTCTTCACCAAGGCCGTCGTGCAGGCGCTGAAGGATATCCCGGCGGTCAACGCCGAGATCGACGGCACCGATTTGATCTACAAGAACTACTACCACATCGGCGTCGCCGTCGGCACCGACAAGGGTCTCGTCGTGCCCGTGGTGCGCGACTGCGACCACAAGTCGATCGCCGACATCGAGAAGGGCATCGCCGATTTCGGCCGCCGCGCCCGCGACGGCCAGCTCAAGATCGACGAGATGCAGGGCGGCACCTTCACCATCACCAATGGCGGCATCTACGGCTCGCTGATGTCGACCCCGATCCTGAACGCGCCGCAGTCCGGCATCCTCG
Source organism: Bradyrhizobium sp. CIR48 (assembly GCF_014198315.1). Lineage (NCBI taxonomy): Bacteria > Pseudomonadati > Pseudomonadota > Alphaproteobacteria > Hyphomicrobiales > Nitrobacteraceae > Bradyrhizobium > Bradyrhizobium sp. CIR48. Next base: position 52,265 of record NZ_JACIHG010000014.1, on the reverse strand, counting down.
GCATGCACAAGATCCAGGAGCGGCCGATGGTCGTCGGCGGCAAGATCGAGGTTCGCCCGATGATGTATCTGGCGCTGTCCTACGATCACCGCGTCATCGACGGCAAGGAAGCCGTCACCTTCCTGGTTCGCGTCAAGGAGAGCCTGGAAGATCCGGCGCGCCTGGTGCTCGATCTCTGATCCCTGATGCTCTGCGAGCGCCGTCGCCATTGGCGGCGGCGCATGTCGAACCATGGAGGCGCGCATGACCGATAAAGTCGTTGTCATCACCGGCGGCAGCCGCGGCATCGGGCGGGCGACCGCGATTGCGGCGGCCGCGCGCGGCTTCCGCGTCGTGGTCGGCTATGCCAGCAACAAGAAGGCCGCCGACGAGGTGGTCGCGCAGATCGCGGCCAGCAACGGCAAGGCGATCGCGGTGAAATGCGATGTCGCCGAGGAAGGCGACATCCTCGAGCTGTTCAAGGCAGCCGACAAGTTCGGCACGTTAGGGGCGCTCGTCAACAATGGCGGCATCGTCGGCCAGAGCGGCGTGCGGGTCGACGAGATGTCGGCCGAGCGCATCCAGCGCGTGCTCGCGGTCAACGTCACCGGCTCCATTCTCTGCGCGCGCGAGGCCGTGAAGCGGATGTCCACCAAGCACGGCGGCAAGGGTGGCGTCATCGTCAACCTGTCTTCGGTCGCGGCGCGTCTCGGCGCGCCCAACACCTATGTCGACTATGCCGCGTCCAAGGGCGCGATCGATTCCTTCACCACCGGCCTCGGCTATGAGGTCGCGGGAGAGGGCATTCGTGTCGCGGGCATCCGGCCGGGCCTGATCGATACGGAAATTCACGCCGCCGGCGGCGAGCCCGACCGCGCCCATCGTCTGGCCCATATGGTGCCGATGAAGCGCGTCGGCACCGCCGATGAAATCGCCAATGCCATCGTCTGGCTGATGTCGGACGAGGCTTCCTACATCACCGCAGCAACTCTCGATGTGTCCGGCGGACGCTGACGCGCCGCGCGGACGCTGACACATCCCCATCACGCTAAACCTACGGGACTTTCTCTCATGGCTACCTACGATCTCGTCGTCATCGGCACCGGACCGGGCGGTTATGTCTGCGCGGTGCGCGCAGCCCAGCTCGGCATGAAAGTCGCCGTGGTCGAAAAGAACGCAACCCTCGGCGGCACCTGCCTCAATGTCGGCTGCATGCCGTCGAAGGCGCTGTTGCACGCGTCCGAGATGTTCGAGGAAGCCGGGCACTCCTTCGCCAAGATGGGCGTGTCGGTGTCCTCGCCGAAGCTCGATCTTCCCGCGATGATGAACTTCAAGCAGCAGGGCATCGACGGCAACGTCAAGGGCGTCGAGTTCCTGATGAAGAAGAACAAGATCGACGTGCTCAAGGGCACCGGCAAGATCTTGGGGACCGGCAAGGTCGCGGTCTCCGCCGACGGCAAGTCGCAGACGATCGAAACGAAGAACATCGTGATCGCGACCGGTTCGGACATCGCGCGCCTCAAGGGTATCGAGATCGACGAGAAGCGCATCGTGTCCTCGACCGGCGCGTTGTCGCTCGACAAGGTGCCCGGCAAGCTCTTGATCGTCGGCGCCGGCGTGATCGGCCTCGAGCTCGGCTCGGTCTGGCATCGTCTCGGTGCCGAAGTCGTCGTCGTCGAATTCCTCGATCGCATCCTGCCCGGCATGGACGGCGAGATCGCCAAGCAATTCCAGCGCATCCTGGAAAAGCAGGGCTTTGCGTTCAAGCTCGGCGCCAAGGTCACTGCCGTCGACAGCTCAGGCAAGACGCTGAAGGCGACCATCGAGCCCGCCGCCGGCGGCGCCGCCGAGACGCTGGAAGCCGACGTCGTTCTGGTCTGCATCGGCCGCGTCCCCTACACCGACGCGCTCGGCCTGAAGGAAGCCGGTGTCGCGCTGGACAACCGCGGCCGCGTCCAGATCGATCCGCACTTCGCCACCAGCCTGAAGGGCGTCTATGCCATCGGCGACGTCGTCGCTGGGCCCATGCTCGCTCACAAGGCCGAGGACGAAGGCGTGGCGGTGGCCGAGATCATCGCCGGCCAGTCCGGCCACGTGAACTACGACGTGATCCCAGGCGTCGTGTATACCACCCCGGAAGTGTCCTGCGTCGGCAAGACCGAGGAGGAGCTGAAGCAGGCGGGCGTGGCTTATACCGTCGGGAAGTTTCCCTTTACCGCCAACGGCCGCTCCAAGGTCAACCAGACCACTGACGGCTTTGTGAAGATTCTCGCAGATGCGAAGACCGATCGCGTGCTTGGCGTACACATTATCGGCCGCGAGGCCGGCGAAATGATCCATGAAGCGTGCGTTCTCATGGAATTCGGCGGCAGTGCGGAAGATCTCGCGCGCACCTGCCACGCGCATCCGACCCGCTCGGAGGCGATCAAGGAAGCCGCGCTTGCAGTCGGCAAGCGAGCCATCCATATGTAGCAACGCGCCCAGCGCCAAATCGGGCGGGGAACACATGCTGCGCCGCCTTCTTCAACCGGTCTGGGTCCTGCTTGCGATCATCTTCCTGATCGAAGCCTGGCTGTGGGACCATCTCGAGCCGATCGTTGCGCGGGTTGTCGCAGCCGTCCCGCTCGCACGTTTCAAGCAATGGCTGACGGAGCGCGTCGATGCGCTGTCGCCGGCCATGACGCTGATCGTGTTCGCGGTCCCCATCGTCCCGCTGTTTCCGCTCAAGCTGGTCGGCCTGTGGCTGCTCACGCATGAATACTGGACCAGCGCGGTCTTCACGATCGTTTTCGCGAAGCTGCTCGGCGTCGGCGTCACCGCCTTCGTGTTCGACGTGACGCGCGACAAGCTTTTGGAGATGCACTGGTTCGAGCGGATCTACGATCTGGTGATGAAGGTCCGCGCCAAGGCGCACCTGCTGGTCGACCCGATCAAGCGCCGAATCCGCGAGCTGATCGCCGGCAACGGCGAAGGCTGGTCGTCGCGTACGCTGCGTGTGATCCAGCGTTTCAGGAAGAGCGTGCACCAGGCGCGGTAGCTGCCCGCACATTCAGTCTCTCACCGTCACCCTGAGGTGGCCGCTTCTTCAGCGGCCCTCGAAGGGCGACGGCCCGTCTGCATCTCGGCCGTTCATCCTTCGAGGCTCCGGGCGCAGCGCTGATGCACTGCGCTCCTCGCACCTCAGGATGACGGAGTTGGTGCAACGCTGTTGCACCAATCAATGCAAATGCACCAGATGCGGCCACCACAGGCCGAGGCTGGTCATGAGCAGGCCGGCGAGCGTCAGGATGCCGGCGACATAGGCCAGCGCGAACATGCCGGTGATGATGGTGGCCGAGGCCAGCACGATGCCGATCTGGAAGGCGGCCGACGCCAGCTCGAAGTGATGGTATTTCGCGGTCGCCTCGTCGCGCTCGTGCTCGGCATGCTTGGCCTTCTCGGCGAGCTGCTCGGTGCCTTCGCCGGTCTCCGGCTCGGAGCGGTAGCGCTGCGCGGTCTTGGTCCAGTCGTCGACCTGCTTCTGCACCGCGGGCTTCTGCGCCTCGTCCGCGCCGGCGAGCGCGAGCTTGCCCTGCTCGGCGGCGGTGATCACCACGGTGCGGCGGATGCTCTTGGCCTGGAAGAACGCCCAGAGATTGGCGGCCTCGACGTTCTTGCTGATCGATTCGGTCTGGGCGCCCTTGCCGAGCGTCTCCGAGATCGCCAGGAAGAGCGCCAGCACGGCGATCAAGAGCGCGATCTTCTTGTTCGAGCCGGACGCGTGTTCGGCGTGCTCGGCGTGCTCCATGCTTTCATGTGCGCTCATCAGTCTCTCCTGCCTCGGTTCCGCAACGATTGACCGAACCGCGCGGCCTGCGCAAGAGGCAAGGCAGTTATGACGTCAGTGTGTCAGCGCCAATTCGTCAGCGTCTTGGATGCGCGCTGGCATAGACTTCCAGCAGGCGCTCGGAATCGATGCCGGTGTAGATCTGCGTGGTCGAGAGCGAGGAATGGCCGAGCAATTCCTGGATGGCGCGCAAGTCCCCGCCGCGCGACAGCAGATGCGTGGCGAAGGAATGCCGGAGCGCGTGCGGCGTGGCGCTGTCGGGCAGGCCGAGCGCGCCGCGCAGCCGCTCCATCGCGAGCTGGATGATGCGCGGGCTCAAGGGACCGCCGCGCGCGCCGACGAAGATCGGCCCCTCGGCGGGCAACGGATACGGGCACATCGCGACGTATTCCTGAACGAGCTCGAGCACGTTCTGCAGCACCGGCACCATGCGGGTCTTGTTGCCCTTGCCGGTCACGATCAGCACGTCGCCCTCGCCGGGACGCGGCACCTCGCGGCGCTTCAGGCCCAGCGCCTCGGAGATGCGCAGGCCGGAGCCGTACAAGAGCGCCATCACCGCGGCGTCGCGCGCCAGGATCCAGGTCTCGCGATCCTCGCCGGCCCGCTCGTCGGCATCGGCAAGGCGCTTGGCCGATGCCATCGGCAGCGGCTTCGGCAAGGTCTTGGCCACCTTCGGCGCACGGATCGCCGAGAGTGCGCCGACCTTGCCCTTGCCTTCGCGCTCGAGGAAGCGGCCGAAGGAGCGCAGCCCGGCGAGCGCGCGCATCAGGCTGCGGCCGGCGATGTCGTCGGCGCGTCGCATCGCCATGAAGGCGCGGACGTCGGTGGCCTCCAGCGCCGCGAAGCGCTTCAGCGTCACGCGTTCGCCCCAATGGCTGCAAAGGAAATCCAGGCACTGCCGCAAGTCGCGGCCATAGGCTTCCAGCGTCTTCGGCGACAACCGCCGCTCGGCGCCGAGATGCGACAGCCAGCGCGTCATCTCCTGCGCGATCGAGGGATCGGCGCTGGCCAGCTCGATTTGTGGGGCGACGGCTTTGCTCATGCGCACTGGACGTGGTGATTCCACCCAGTATATCGCATCACATCCGTTTATCGTTCGCTAAGGCCGCCGCAGGGCGCTAGCCTTGAGGCCCCCGGTTCCGATTCTTCGTTCATGGATCACACCTCGCGCAGCACCACCGCCCCCACCAACGCGACCGGCATGGTCGACGTGCTGGTGCCGGTCGCGCTCGACCAGACCTATTCCTACAAGGTGCCGCGCGGCATGGAGCTGAAGGCGGGCGATCTCGTCGCCGTGCCGCTCGGGCCGCGTGAGGTGTTGGCCGTGGTCTGGGGGGAGAACGCCAATCCGGATCCGCGCCTGCACAACCGTCTCAAGGAGGTCAGCGAGAAGCTCGACATCCCGCCGCTCAAGCCCGAGCTGCGGCAGGTGGTCGACTGGGTCGCCAATTACACGCTGAGCCCGCGCGGCATGGTGCTGCGCATGTGCTTGCGGATGGGCGAGAATCTCGGCCCCGAGCGGGTGCGTCCCGGCGTGCGTCTGGTCGGCGACCCGCCGAAAAGGCTGACGCCGGCCCGGCAGCGCGTGATCGAGGTGTTGTCGGACCGGCTGCTGCACGGCAAGTCCGAAGCGGCCAAGGAAGCCGGCGTCTCCTCGGGCGTGATCGACGGGCTGGTCGACGAAGGCACGCTCACGGTCGAGCCGATGCCGCCGCCTGCGCCGCCGCCTGTGCCCGATCCGGATTTCGGCCGGCCGGATTTTACCCCGCTGCAGCGCGCCGCGGTCGACACGATGCGCGCGCTCGCCGCCAACGGCACCTTCCACGTCGCATTGCTCGACGGCGTCACCGGCTCCGGCAAGACCGAGGTCTATTTCGAGGCGATCGCGGAAGCCATCCGCCGCGGCAGGCAATCGCTGATCCTGATGCCGGAGATCGCGCTCACCGGCCAGTTCCTCGATCGATTCGCGCAGCGCTTCGGCGTGCGGCCGATCGAATGGCATTCCGAGCTGACGCCGCGCACCCGCGCGCGCAACTGGGCTGCGATCTCCGGAGGCAGCGCGCCGGTCGTGGTCGGCGCGCGCTCGGCGCTGTTTCTGCCCTACGCCAATCTCGGCCTGATCGTCGTCGATGAGGAGCACGATCAGGCCTACAAGCAGGACGAGGGCGTGCATTATCATGCCCGCGACATGGCGGTGGTGCGCGCGCATATCGCCAAGATTCCGGTCGTGCTGGCGTCTGCGACACCGTCGGTCGAATCCGAGGTCAACGCGCGCAAGAACCGCTATCAGCGCATCGCGCTGCCCTCGCGCTTCGGCGGCCAGCACATGCCGCATATCGAGGCCATCGACATGCGCCGCGAGCCGCCGGCGCGCGGCCGCTTCATCTCGCCGCGGCTGGCCGGTGAAATCAGAGGCGCGATCGAAAAGCGCGAGCAGGCGCTGCTGTTTCTCAATCGCCGCGGCTATGCGCCGCTGACGCTGTGCCGCGGCTGCGGCCACCGCTTCGCCTGCACCATCTGCGATGCCTGGTTGGTCGATCACCGCTTCCGCCAGCGCCTGGTCTGTCATCATTGCGGCTTCTCGATGCCGCGGCCGCATCTCTGTCCGAACTGTTCGGCCGAGGAATCGCTGGTCGCGGTCGGCCCCGGCGTCGAACGCCTGCAGGAGGAGGCGGCGGCGCTGTTCCCGCAAGCGCGCACCATGGTGCTGTCGAGCGATCTGATCACCTCGATCGAGACGATGCGCTCCGAGCTTGCCGAGATCGCGGAGGGCCGCGTCGACATCATCATCGGCACGCAGCTCGTCGCCAAGGGCCACAATTTCCCGCGGCTCAATCTGGTCGGCGTGGTCGATGCGGATCTTGGCCTGTCCAACGGCGATCCCCGTGCGGCGGAACGGACCTGGCAATTGCTCAACCAGGTGATCGGCCGCGCCGGGCGCGAGCAGGGCCGCGGCGTCGGCTATCTCCAGACCCACCAGCCCGATCATCCCGTGATGAAGGCGCTGATCGCCTGCGACCGCGAGGCCTTTTACGACAGCGAGATCGATCTGCGCGAACGCACGCTGTATCCGCCGTTCGGCCGGCTCGCCAGCCTGATCATCTCCGCCGGCGACCGCCCGAGCGCGGAGGGTCTTGGCCGCCGTCTCGTCGCGCTCGCCCCGCGCGACGAGCGCGTCGTGGTGCTCGGCCCGGCGGAGGCGCCGCTCGCCGTGATCAAGGGCCGCTATCGCTTCCGCATCCTGGTGAAATCGGCGCGCGGTTTCGACCTCTCGGACTATTTGCGCAACTGGCTCGCCGTCTGCCCGAAGCCGACGGGCAATCAGAAGCTCGAAGTCGACGTCGATCCGCAGAGCTTTTTGTAGGGGCCACGCGCATTCGTAGGGTGCGCAAAAGCGCGCGTCTTCGTTCGAAGAACGAAGGCGTAAGCGTGCCCACCACTGAAATTTGGTGGGCACGCATCCGCCGCCGCTCTGCAAGCGCCGGAGAATGCTTTGCCCACCCTACGGCAGCTGCGCTCCGCCCGGGCTACGACGTGCCAATAAAAAAGCCCGCGGTCCCCCAAGACCGCGGGCTTGTTTCATGCGCGCATCAAACTGATGAAAACTGCGCGCGCTCGATGAGACGCTTTATCGCGCCTTAGGAGACGACTTCCGCGGTGACGCGGCCGACGCCGCGACCCGTGAGGCCGATGGCGCGGGCAGCGCCCGTGGAGAGGTCGAGAACCCGGCCGCGAATGAACGGGCCACGGTCATTGATGGTGACGACGACGCTCGAGCCGCCGTGGGTGACGCGCAGCTTGGTGCCGAACGGCAGCGAACGGTGCGCCGCGGTCATAGCATTCTGGTTGAAGCGCTGGCCCGAGGCCGTGCGGCTGCCGGACTCGTTGCCGTAAAAGGAGGCCATGCCGGAGAAGCTGTGGCCCGTGCCCGAGGTCGGCGTCATCGACGCATTGGCGTTGCGCCAATCGGAGGTCGCGTTGGTATCGGTCTGAGCGTGGTGGCGGTGATGATGATGCCGGTGATGCCGGGATTTGGCGGAAGCTTCGGTGGCAGTTCCACCGATGAGAAGAGTTGCGGCAATGAAAGCGATCGCCGTGCGCGGCCGGGTCACAAAGCCCAGCGTCTTCAAAGACAGCATTTAGTGGTCCCTAAGCTAGTATAGCCACACATGTGGCTAGTGGAGCCCCCATCAGTTTGTGAGCGGGTTGGCGTTTCGATTCCTAATGAGGCGTGAATTGGGCAGTAAATCCATTCTGTGTCGTCATGAAATATCTTGTTACCGGGACGAGATATTCAGCCGATTCCCCTTAATCTTCGCCTTTAACGATTTGTTAACCTATTGGTTACTTGTAAATACTGTAAAAGCGAAGTGATGACCTTGAGCATTTAGAATTGGGTAAGTATTCGGCGAGTGGAGCCGGCAAGGCTGGAATCACGCCTCAGCGATCCGTGTTCATGGCCGCTATGCGCTGAGGGCAGGAACCAAAGACGGGGATCGCGGCGAAGCCCGCGACAATTCCGTCGCGCGGCAGGCCGTCACCCAAGGAGGTGATCAAGCCCTAGCTACGGTCCTCGGACCCGGTGTGATCGATGCATCCAGCGTGCGACGAACTGGCGACAGAACCTCGTGCCTTTAATTTGGCGTCATGTTGCACCTGCGCGCCTGCTATGTTAGCAAAGCCGCGATTTTAACGGATCCGGCACGTCCCGTGTCGGCCGGAAATCGAAGTCCCGCTTGAATTCCAAGGGCTTGGATCGCTTGGCGCCGCTTTGTGGCGACGGTTTTTCCCTTGCGAGTTTGACAGCAAAAAGAGCGCGTCTGTGGCTGCAGAAGATACGTCCGTTTCAGGTGTGTCCGGCCGTTATGCAACGGCCTTGTTTGAACTGGCCCGCGACCAGAAAGTGGTCGACGAGGTCAAAGCCGATCTCGAGAAATTCGAGGCCATGCTGAATGAGAGCGCCGATCTAAAGCGCCTCGTCCGTAGCCCGGTTTTCGCAGCCGATGCCCAGTCCAAGGCCCTTTCGGCCGTGCTGGCCAAGGCCGGCATCGCCGGCATCACCGCCAATTTCCTGAAGGTCCTGACCGCCAATCGCCGCCTGTTTGCGGTGGTCGACGTCATTCGCGCCTACCGGGCCCTGGTCGCCAGGTTCAAGGGCGAGGTGACGGCCGACGTCACCGTGGCGGAAACGCTTTCGGACAAGAATCTCGACGCCCTCAAGGTTGCCCTGAAGTCGGTGACCGGCAAGGACGTCGCGCTCAACGTGAATGTCGATCCCTCGATCATCGGTGGCCTCGTCGTCAAGCTTGGCAGCCGCATGATCGATAGTTCGCTTCGCACCAAACTCAATTCGATCAAGCACGCGATGAAAGAGGCAGGCTGATGGACATCCGCGCCGCGGAAATTTCCGCGATCCTCAAGGACCAGATCAAGAATTTCGGCCAGGAAGCTGAAGTCTCCGAAGTCGGACAGGTGCTGTCCGTCGGCGACGGTATCGCTCGCGTCTACGGTCTGGACAACGTCCAGGCCGGCGAAATGGTCGAGTTCGAGAACGGCACTCGCGGCATGGCGCTGAACCTCGAAACCGACAACGTCGGCGTCGTGATCTTCGGCGGCGACCGTGAGATCAAGGAAGGCCAGACCGTCAAGCGCACCCGCGCCATCGTGGACGCGCCGGTCGGCAAGGGCCTGCTCGGCCGCGTCGTCGACGCGCTCGGCAATCCGATCGACGGCAAGGGCCCGATCCAGGCCGACAAGCGCATGCGCGTCGACGTCAAGGCGCCCGGCATCATTCCGCGCAAGTCGGTGAGCGAGCCGATGGCGACCGGCCTCAAGGCGATCGACGCCCTGATCCCGATCGGCCGCGGCCAGCGCGAGCTGATCATCGGCGACCGTCAGACCGGCAAGACCGCGATCGCGCTCGACACCATCCTGAACCAGAAGCCGCTCAACGCGCAGCCCGACGAGAACATCAAGCTGTACTGCGTCTACGTCGCGGTCGGCCAGAAGCGCTCGACGGTTGCCCAGTTCGTGAAGGTACTGGAAGAGCAGGGCGCGCTCGAGTATTCGATCGTCGTCGCCGCCACCGCTTCGGATCCGGCGCCGATGCAGTACATCGCGCCGTTCACCGCCTGCACCATGGGCGAATTCTTCCGCGACAACGGCATGCACGCGGTCATCATCTATGACGATCTGTCCAAGCAGGCCGTCGCCTACCGCCAGATGTCGCTGCTGCTGCGCCGCCCGCCGGGCCGCGAAGCTTATCCGGGCGACGTGTTCTACCTGCATTCCCGTCTGCTCGAGCGCGCGGCCAAGCTCAGCAAGGATCACGGCTCGGGCTCGCTGACCGCACTGCCGGTCATCGAAACCCAGGCCAACGACGTGTCGGCCTACATTCCGACCAACGTCATCTCGATCACCGACGGTCAGATCTTCCTGGAAACCGACCTGTTCTTCCAGGGCATCCGTCCCGCGGTGAACGTCGGTCTGTCGGTGTCGCGCGTCGGCTCCTCGGCGCAGACCAAGGCCACCAAGAAGGTCGCGGGCAAGATCAAGGGCGAGCTGGCGCAGTACCGTGAAATGGCGGCGTTCGCGCAGTTCGGCTCCGATCTCGACGCCTCGACCCAGCGCCTGCTGAACCGCGGCTCGCGCCTGACCGAGCTCCTGAAGCAGCCGCAGTTCGCGCCGCTGAAGATGGAAGAGCAGGTCTGCGTGATCTGGGCCGGCACCAACGGCTATCTCGATCCGCTCCCGGTCAACAAGGTGCGCGCGTTCGAGGACGGCCTGCTGTCGCTGCTGCGTGGCAAGAACGTGGACATCCTCAATTCGATCCGCGACACCCGCGACCTCTCCGACGACGTGGCTGCCAAGCTGAAGTCGGTGGTCGAAGGTTTTGCGAAGAGCTTCGCTTAAGCGTCGTCATGGCCGGGTCTTCCGGCCATGATCGCTTCGCGAGAGGCAAGACAATAAGAAGCGTGCCCGGCGCCCGGCCGGGCATTGCGATCGGGACAGGCTAGCGGTCCGACGTATCAGTCGAACCGCCGGGGTGAACGAAGAATGGCGTCACTTAAAGACATGCGCGTGCGCATCGCCTCCACCAAGGCGACGCAAAAGATCACCAAGGCCATGCAGATGGTCGCTGCGTCCAGGTTGCGCCGCGCCCAGCAGGCGGCCGAAGCTGCGCGCCCCTATGCCGACAAGATGAGCGCGGTGATCTCCAACATCGCCAGCGCTGCCGCCGGTTCGCCCGGCGCGCCGGCGCTGCTGGCCGGCACCGGCAAGGACCAGGTCCACCTGCTGCTGGTCTGCACCGGCGAGCGCGGCCTGTCCGGCGCCTTCAACTCCTCGATCGTGCGTCTCGCGCGCGATCGTGCCCAGGCGCTGATGGCGCAGGGCAAGGAAGTCAAATTCTTCTGCGTCGGCCGCAAGGGCTATGAGCAGCTCCGCCGCCAGTTCGACAAGCAGATCGTCGAGCATCTCGACCTGCGCAGCGTTCGTCAGCTCGGTTTCGTCAACGCCGAGGACATCGCCAGGAAGGTGCTGGCCCGTTTCGAGAACGGCGAGTTCGACGTCTGCACGCTGTTCTACGCGCAGTTCAAGTCGGTGATCGCCCAGATCCCGACCGCGCAGCAGATCATTCCGCTGGTCGTGGAAGAGAAGGCGGCGAACGCGCCGTCGACGTCCTACGAATATGAGCCGGAGGAGGACGAACTCCTTTCGGGCCTGCTGCCGCGCAACATCGCGGTGCAGATCTTCCGCGCGCTGCTGGAGAACACTGCTTCGTTCTACGGCGCGCAGATGAGCTCGATGGACAACGCCACCCGCAACGCCGGCGAAATGATCCGCAAGCAAACCCAGATCTACAACCGAACCCGTCAAGCCCAGATCACCAAGGAGCTGATCGAGATCATCTCCGGCGCCGAGGCGGTCTGACGCACGAACTCAACGACGGTCGTTCAAGTAAAGAATTTCGAAGGAGAGCTTCATGGCTACAGCAGCTAACCCGGTCGGTCGCGTCACCCAGGTCATGGGCGCCGTCGTCGACGTTCAGTTCGAGGGCCACCTCCCGGCCATTCTCAATTCGCTGGAAACCAAGAACGGTAACATCCGTCTCGTGCTGGAAGTTGCGCAGCATCTCGGTGAGTCCACCGTGCGCACGATCGCGATGGACGTGACCGAAGGTCTGGTGCGCGGCCAGGAAGTGACCGACACCGGCCAGCCGATCCGCGTTCCCGTCGGCGAAGGCACGCTCGGCCGCATCATCAACGTCATCGGCGAGCCGATCGACGAAGCCGGCCCGGTCAACGCCGAAGGCTTGCGCCCCATCCATCAGGACGCGCCGAGCTACACCGACCAGTCGACCGAAGCTGAAATTCTGGTCACCGGCATCAAGGTCGTCGATCTTCTGGCTCCCTATGCGAAGGGCGGCAAGATCGGCCTGTTCGGCGGCGCCGGCGTCGGCAAGACCGTGCTGATTCAGGAGCTGATCAACAACGTCGCGAAGGCGCACGGCGGCTACTCCGTGTTCGCCGGCGTCGGCGAGCGCACCCGCGAGGGCAACGACCTCTATCACGAGTTCATCGAATCCAAGGTCAACGCCGATCCGAAGAATCCGGATCCGAGCGTGAAGTCGAAGTGCGCGCTGGTGTTCGGCCAGATGAACGAGCCGCCCGGCGCCCGCGCCCGCGTCGCGCTCACGGGTCTGACCATCGCGGAAGACTTCCGCGACAAGGGCCAGGACGTGCTGTTCTTCGTCGACAACATCTTCCGCTTCACCCAGGCCGGCTCGGAAGTGTCGGCGCTGCTCGGCCGTATTCCTTCGGCGGTGGGTTATCAGCCGACGCTCGCCACCGACATGGGCGCGCTGCAGGAGCGCATCACCACCACCCAGAAGGGTTCGATCACCTCGGTGCAGGCCATCTACGTTCCGGCCGACGACTTGACCGACCCGGCGCCCGCGACCTCGTTCGCGCATCTTGACGCGACCACCACGCTGTCGCGTTCGATCGCCGAAAAGGGCATCTATCCGGCGGTGGATCCGCTCGACTCGACCTCGCGCATGCTCTCCCCGCTGGTCGTCGGCGAGGAGCACTATGCGGTTGCCCGTCAGGTCCAGCAGGTGCTGCAGCGCTACAAGGCGCTCCAGGACATCATCGCCATTCTCGGCATGGACGAGCTTTCGGAAGAGGACAAGCTGACGGTGGCACGCGCCCGCAAGGTCGAGCGCTTCATGTCGCAGCCGTTCCACGTCGCCGAAATCTTCACGGGATCGCCCGGCAAGTTCGTCGAGCTCGCCGACACCATCAAGGGCTTCAAGGGTCTGGTGGAAGGCAAGTACGACCACCTGCCCGAAGCTGCCTTCTACATGGTCGGCACGATCGAAGAAGCCGTCGAGAAGGGCAAGAAGCTGGCGGCGGAAGCGGCCTAAGGCGCGAATGGCGAATGGGGAGCAGCGAATAGACGCGCTGCTCTCTTCGCCACTCGCCATTCGCTACTCACCATTCGCAGGTACACCATGGCTACCTTCCACTTCGATCTCGTCTCTCCGGAAAAGCTCGCGTTCTCGGGCGAGGTCGATCAGGTCGACATCCCCGGCGTCGAGGGTGATTTCGGCGTGCTGGCAGGGCATGCGCCGGTCGTGGCCGCGATCCGTCCGGGCATCCTCACCATCACCACGGCTGGCCGCCATGAGAAGGTCATCGTGCTCGGCGGTCTCGCCGAAGTCTCCGAAAAGGGCCTGACCGTGCTCGCCGATGTCGCGACGTCGCTGGCCGAGCTCGACCGCGCCCAGTTCGCGGCGACCATCTCGGAGATGGAAGAGGGGCTGAAGGAGCACGAAGGCAGCGAGCTCGATCAGGCGATCGAGCGGCTCGACCACTTCAAGAGCATCCAGCAGCAGCTCAACTCGACGGCTATGCACTAAGCCCCGGGGCACCGCTCCGGGGCTCGAGCGAGAACCCTGCAAGACAACCCTGCAAGACATTCCCTGACCAAGTGCAGCGCTCGTCACACCCGTGGCGGGCGCTGAAACTTTGTTGCACCGTGTTACCGATCGCGGCATTCTGCCCTGCGAATTTGTTCCCGGGGCGGGTCGCAGATGAAACGCAAGATCGCAGCGATTTTCGCAGCCGATATTGCCGGTTACTCGAGACTGGTTGCCGAAGACGAGGAGGAGACGCTGCGGCGGCTCGCCTCCTATCGCGAGGTCGTCGACGATTTCATCGCCAGGGCCGGCGGGCGCATCTTCAATACGGCGGGCGATGCCGTGCTCGCGGAATTCCCGAGCGCGGTCGATGCGGTGCGTTGCGCGATCGACATCCAGGAATCCTTGCGGACCCGTAACATGGCCTATCCGCCGAGCCGGCAGATGTCGTTCCGCATCGGCATCACCATCGGCGACGTGGTCGAGCGCAACGGCGATCTGCTCGGCGACGGCGTCAACATTGCGGCGCGGCTGGAGGGTCTCGCCGAGGTGGGCGGCATCTGCGTCTCGCGCGCGGTGCATGAGCAGGTCGCCAACAAGCTCTCGGTGCAGTTCGCCGATATCGGCGCGCAGGAGGTCAAGAACATCCCGACGCCGGTGCATGCCTACATGGTGGCGATGCGGCGCGAGGACGGCAGCTATAGCAAGCCGCAGCTGAAGAAGGCGGCTTCCAAGGTGGCCGCAGCACCGGTGTGGATGTGGCCGCTGGTGGTCGCCGTGGTCTCGGTCACCGGCATCGGCGTCACCGGCTTCCTCTACAACACCAAGCTCAAGCAGACGGCGAATGTCGCAGCGACGCCGGCCGCAGCACCAAGCGCGGCGCTGAGCCCTGCGCCGACTCAAATGGCGAAAGCGCCGATGACCCCAATGGCGCCGCAGAATGCCGGCGCTGCGATGGCGCCAATGCCTGCGCCGTCACCATCGGCCGCGCCGATGGCCGGCAAGTTTGCGGCCGACAGCGTGCCCTTCATCAACGAGCGCGTCCGCAACTACCTTGCCGGCGACTATTCCGCGGCCGGCGACTACAAGGCTTTCGCGCTCAATGTCGGCGGCTTCACCGGCTCGGCCCTGAACCAGCCGAACGAGGAGGCCGCGCGCAACACCGCGATCGAGCAGTGCCAGAAGCGTGCCGATGCCGCGCAATCGCCGCGGCGCTGCGAGCTCTATGCGGTCGGCAACAACGTCGTCTACGCGCACGGCAAGCCGCCGATGCCGCCGTCTCCCTATTTCCGGCACGACGCCATGACCGAGCGGACCTTCGCATCGAAGGATTTTCCGATGGTGCGCGACCCGCAAAAGGTCCGGCTCGAGAACATGTTCGTGCCCGCGGCGAAATCCCGCTCGGTCGCGCTCGGCCCCGGCGGACAATATTTCATGGTGCTCGGCGCCGCGTCCGCCGAAGATGCCGCGCGCCGTTCGCTGGAGTCGTGCGGCGCGATCGCTGGCGTGGCGTGCCTCGTGGTCGCGATCGACGATAATTTCGTCGTGCCGATCCCGACCCTGTTCAAGATCACCGGCTTCTTCAACGCCGCCTCCAACGCGTCGATCGTGGCGGATGCGCGCGGCGAGGTCGTGCGCAAGCTCGGTGACGCCATGGGCTGGAATGCGGTCGCGGTCGGCACCGCGGGCCGACCGGGCCTCGGCCTCAAGGCCGCCGACGAGCAGGCCGCCGTCGCTTCCGCGCTATCCGACTGCGCCAAGCGCGACAGCGACTGCCACGTCATCGCACTCGGCCCGTTCACGGTGGGGCCGATTAATTAGGGTGATGCGATAAAGGCCCCACCGGCGCGCCGACATAGGTGCGTTCCCTCCCCCACAAGGGGGGAGGGAGCGAGATAGCGGGGCCCCCTCACGCAAATGTCCGCCAAAATTTCTCCAACCATTTCAAACCCCATTCTACTGTGCATGGGGTTGTTTTCGCGGTTTTAGTTTGCGAAGGCCGCGAACTGCTGCGCGACGGCCTGATAAACCTCGCGGCGGAACGGCACTACGACGTCGGCAACACGGTCGAGGCGCTCCCAGCGCCAGGCATCGAACTCCGCGGGCTGGCCGTTGCGCGGCGTCAGCGGGTCGATCTCGTCATCCTTGCCGGTGAAGCGCAGCGCGAACCATTTTTGCCGCTGGCCGCGAAACTTCGCGAGGCGATGCGTCTGCGGTCCGTCGTAAGGCGGGAATTCGTAAGCGAGCCAGTCGGTCTCGCCGAGATAGTCCGCGCTGACGACGCTGGTCTCCTCCCAGAGCTCGCGCATCGCGGCATCGCGCAAATTCTCGCCGTCGTCGACGCCGCCCTGCGGCATCTGCCAGTCGAGGCCGGGCAGGATGATCTCGGGTCCGTCGCCCTTGAAGCGATGGCCGATCAGCACGCGGCCTTCGGTGTTGAAGAGGGCGATCCCGACGTTGGGGCGGTAGGGTTTTTGATTCGTCACGCGTCAATCTCTCGTCGTCGTTCCGGCGATGCATTAGCACCGAAGCCGGGACGACAATTCGATTTATTGGTCCGCCAGCGCGGAAAATTCCTGCACCACGCGCTCATAGACCGGGCGCTTGAAGGGAATGATCAGCCCGGTCAGATTCTTCATCGGCTCCCAGCGCCAGCTCACGAATTCGGCCTTGTGGCCGCCGCCGCCGGGACTGGCGACATTGATCTCGCTGTCCTTGCCGGTGAAGCGCACCGCGTACCATTTCTGGCGCTGACCGCGATAGCGGCCCTTCCAGGCGCGCCCGGCGACCGTGCGCGGAATGTCGTAAGTGAGCCAGTCCGGGACCTCGCCGAGCCGCTCGACCGAGCGCACGCTGGTCTCCTCATAGAGCTCGCGCTTGGCGGCGTCCCAGGTGTCTTCGCCGGGATCGACGCCACCTTGCGGCATCTGCCAGACATGGGTGTCGTCGACATGCTCGATGCCGCCGGCGCGGCGGCCGATGAATACCCGTCCCTCTGGGTTGATCAGCATCACACCGACGCAGGTCCGGTAGGGCAGATCCTCGTAACGCGCCATTCCGCCAGACCTCTCGCATGCTGTCGGTAAGGCTTGACCGGTCCCGCGGGACCCGTGCCGTACCAATCCGTTGATTTAGCTGGATTTTGATTTCAGCATCGCGGTTGTCAATGGCACCAAAAGGATACCCCGGTCGCCCAACGTCTTGGTCCAGGCGCCGATGCGCTCGATCGAGACGGGAAGGGCGGAGGCGGTGCCGACAGCCGCGCCGCGCTCGCGTGCCGCCGATTCCAGCTTGTTCAGGGCGCGGTCGATCTCGGTCGGGGTCGGCACCACGTCGATCGCGATGTCGCCCTTGCCGAACGGCATGGCCTGGTTCGCCGCGGCCTGGGCTGCGATGCTGCGGGGCGAGGAGCCGTCGTCGAAGAAACCGAGGCCGCGCTTGGCCGCCTCGCGGATGATCGGCTGCATCGCCGGCTCCGTCGCGATGAAGCGGGCGCCCATGAAATTGGTGATGCCGGCATAGCCCTGCATCCGGCTGAAATGCCAGAACAGGCGGTCCATGTTCTGGTCGGCGCTGAGCGAGGTCAGCAGCGTCTGCGGTCCCGGATCATTGTCGGGGAAGTCGTAGGGCTCCATCGGGATCTGGAGGAAGATCTCGTGGCGCTGTGCGCGGGCCCGTTCGGCGAGCTTGCCGGGATCGGTGCCGTAGGGCGTGAAGGCCAGCGTCACCGCCGCCGGCAGCCTCATGATCGCATCGGTGGTCTTGGCGGCGCCGACGCCGAGCCCGCCGATCACGATGGCCACCACCGGCACCTTGGCGGCCTTGGCGCGATCGGCGTCCGCCGCATAGACGTTGAACGCTTTCAGCCCGTCGGCGACCACCGGGATCATGCCGTAGCGTGACTTCTCCAGCAGTTTTGGATTGATCCCGGCCATGACGGGCGGTGGGGCCGAAGCGGCCCCGGCCTTGTCGCCTGCGTCCTCGCCGATCACCACGTCGTGGCGGGCGCCGGTGGAGCCGTCGATCATGGTGACGGTCTTCTGCTCGCCCGGTGCGGCCTGCTTCGGCGTCTCCTGGCTGTCGTGCTTGCTATACTGCTTGCTGTCTTGCTTGCCGTCCTGGCCGTGGCCGGCGGCGGGCTTCTCGGCGGGAGCCTTGTCGGCGCCGTTCTCGCGGATGGCGATCCGCGTCATCGGCTCGCCGCCGAGCGGATCCTTGTTGAAGATGGCGAAGCCGGCAAAGGTGAGGAGGAACAGGCCGAGCAGCACGGCGAGCGCCTGCATGGCCGTGAACGGCAACCGCAGCCGGCGTTTTCGACGCGGCTTGTCCTGTCCGAGCGGGGCGCTCAGATCATCGGCCGTTTCAGTCATGCGCGATCCCGAATCACTGCCAATGACGATACCACGCCGGGGTCAAGCGGCGGCAGGCCGGGATAGGCCGGGGATGCCAGGAGTTTCCAGCAACCAGGAGTTCCAAGCAAAAAGGGCGGCTCCGAGGAGCCGCCCTTTCGTGGGATCGCGTGGATGCGCCGACTTTAGTTCGCCGCTTTGGGCTTGTCGGTCGTAGCCTTGTTGTCGCCGCCCGGGGTGGGCGCGGCGGAGGCGCTGTTCTTGATGCCGTGGAGCAGGTCGTCGGCGAGCTTGAGCGCCTTGTCGTCCTTGGCGTCCGGCGGGACGTAGGACTGCGAGCCGGTCTTCTCGTCGCCATCGTTCTTCAGATGACCGCGCAGCGAAGCCTCACCCTTGGTGTCGGTGCGCGACTTCAGCTCGTCCGGCACGTCCTGCAGCACTTCGATGTCGGGCACGATGCCCTTGGCCTGGATCGACTTGCCCGACGGCGTGTAGTAGCGCGCCGTGGTCAGGCGCAGCGCGCCGTTGCCGCTTCCGAGCGGAATGATGGTCTGCACCGAGCCCTTGCCGAACGAGCGCGTGCCGACGATGGTCGCGCGCTTGTGGTCCTGCAGCGCGCCGGCGACGATCTCCGATGCCGAGGCCGAGCCGCCATTGACCAGCACGATGACAGGCTTGCCCTTGGTCAGATCGCCCGAATGCGCGGTACGACGCTGGGTCTCCTCGGCATTGCGGCCGCGGGTCGATACGATCTCGCCCTTCTCCAGGAACGAGTCGGACACGGTGACCGCTTCCTCGAGCAGGCCGCCCGGATTGTTGCGGAGGTCGATGATGTAGCCCTTCAGCTTGTCGCCGATCTGATTGGAGAGGTTGGCGACCTCGCGCTTCAGGCCTTCGGTGGTCTGCTCGTTGAAGGTGGTGATGCGGATATAGGCGATGTCGTCGGCCTCGACGCGCGCGCGCACCGAGCGGACGCGGATGTTGTCGCGCACCAGGGTGACATCGATCGGATTGTCTTGGCCCTTGCGGATGATCTTGAGCTTGATCTTGGTGTTGACGGGGCCGCGCATCTTCTCGACCGCCTGGTTCAGGGTCAGGCCCTGCACCGCCTCGTCGTCGAGATTGGTGATGATGTCGTTGGCCATGACGCCGGCGCGCGAAGCCGGGGTGTCGTCGATCGGCGAGACCACCTTGATCAGGCCGTCTTCCATCGTGACCTCGATGCCGAGGCCGCCGAACTCACCGCGGGTCTGCACCTGCATGTCGCGGAAGCTCTTGGCGTCCATGTAGCTCGAATGCGGATCGAGGCCGGTGAGCATGCCGCTGATGGCGGATTCGATCAGCTTGGTGTCGTCGGGCTTCTCGACATAGTCGGAGCGCACGCGCTCGAAGACGTCACCGAACAGATTGAGCTGGCGATAGGTGTCTGCGGTCGCGGCTCGCGCGCTGGAGCCCATGAACACCGCGCGCGGCTGGGTCACGAACAGCATCAGCGCCGCACCGGTGGCCGCGCTGAGGAGGATTACTGAAGTCTTGCGCATCATCCGCGAACCTTCTCGCCTTCATTTGCGGCCCACCATGGGCCTGGATCGATTGGAGTGCCGTCCTTACGGAACTCGACATACAGCACAGGTTGACTCGCGTTCGTCGCGAGAATGGAGGCGACCTGAGAGGTCGATCCCATCGTCGCAACCGGCTCCCCCGTGAGCACAAACTGTCCGATGTTGACCGAAATGCGCTCCATCCCGGCGATCAGGACATGATACCCGCCCCCGGCGTTGAGGATCAAGAGTTGTCCATAGCTGCGGAACGGGCCTGAATAGACCACCCAGCCGTCACACGGCGTTGTGACCTGGGAGCCGGGCTTGGTCGCCAGCGAAATGCCCTTCTGAACCCCGCCGACCCCGTCGGAACCGCCAAAATCCCTGATCTTGTTACCGTTAACCGGAAGAGGCAGGAGACCCTTGGCGGAAGCAAAGACGATCGCGGGGGTGGTACGGGACCGGTCCTTGAACACGCCCGGCCCGGACTTGGCGCTCGCGCTGGCGCTGGCCGCCGCCTTGGCCTCGGCCTGCCTTGCGGCCTCGGCTGCCTTCTCGGCGGCCTTGGCGGCGCTTTGCAGATCCTGCTCCATCTTGGTGATCAGGCCCTGGAGATCGCCGACCTGTCTCGAAAGCGCGATGGCGCGCGAATTCTCCGCGTCGAGGTCCTTTTCGCGCGCCGCCTGCTGGCGCTGCCGCTCGTCGACGAGGGCGGTGAGCCGGGTCTGGTCGCTCCTGACCTTGTCGCGATCGGAAGCGAGCTGGTCGCGCTCGGTGGCGATATTCTTGCGCAAGGCCACGAGCTCGCCGAGCTCGCTTGCGATCTTTTCGGCGCGGCCGCGCAACTCCGGCACCACGGCGCCGAGCAGCATCGCCGTGCGCAGTGATTGCAGCGCATCTTCGGGCCGCACCAGCAGCGCCGGCGGCGTGCGCCGTCCGGCCCGCTGCAGTGCTGCCAGCACCTCGACGATGTCGGCACGGCGCGAATCGAGCGAGGAGCGCATCGCCTGCTCGCGTCCGTTGAGCGCGCGCAGCCGGGCTTCGGTTTCGTCGATCTTGGTCTCCACACTGCGCACATTGGCGGCGGTGTCGATCAGCTGCTGATTGAGCTGAGTGCGGTCCTGGCCGAGTGAGGTGATCTCGGCCTTGAGCTTGGCCTGCGCCTCTTCCGCGCTCTTCTGCCGGGCGCGCGCGGCTTCGAGCTCCTGCTCGCGCTGCTTGATGGCGTCGGGCGAGACGGCGGCGGTCTGTGGCGCCGGCGCTGCGGTCTGGGCTTGCGCGAGGCTTATGTAAGCTTGCGCGAGGCTTGCGCCGGCAACGCTTCCGATCAGCAGCAGGTTGAGGAGCGGCGCTCGCATCGTGTCGGCAAAAGTGCCCGTTGTGGCGCGGATCACGCGCGGTGATAGGGGTGGCCGGCCAGAATGGTGGCGGCCCGATAAAGCTGTTCCAGAAGCATGACGCGGACCATTTGGTGCGGCCAGGTCGCAGAGCCGAACGCGATCGCGAGCTTGGCCTTACGGCGCAATTCGGGCGAAAGTCCGTCCGCCCCTCCGATCATGAAGATAGTATGTCCGGCCCCTTCGTCCCGCCAGCGCCCGAGATGCCGTGCGAATACGGTGGAGTCGAGATTTTGCCCGCGCTCGTCCAGTGCCACCAGGATCGATTTGTCCGGAATATGCGCGGAGATCGCGGCGGCCTCTTCGGTCATCCGCGTCGCGGTGTCGCGCGCGCGGCTCTCGGGGATTTCGTGGACCAGGAGTTCGCGGAATCCGAGCTTGCGGCCGGCCTCGTCGAACCGCTCGAAATAGCGGTCGGCAAGCTCTCGTTCGGGGCCCTGCTTCAGCCGGCCCACCGCAATGACAGCAACGCGCATGATATCTTCAGGGGCCTGATATCTTCAGGGTCGTGTTTTCAAGACCGCGCGCAAATGGCGCGCGCACGACGCTAGCATGCGCGTCAGCCGATTCGAAATCGGCTCGATCAGCCTAGATCGCCTTCGCCGCCCCTGGGCCCTGCGTGTACAATCGCTCGAGATTGTAGAACTCGCGGACCTCGGGTCTGAACACGTGCACGATCACGTCGCCGGAATCGATCAGCACCCAGTCGCAATTGGGCAAGCCCTCGACATGGATGTTCTTGATGCCGTTTTCCTTGAGGCCCTTGGCGACGTTTTCCGCGATCGCGCCAACGTGCCGGTTCACCCGGCCGGTGGTGATGATCATGTAGTCGGAGTACGCCGATTTGCCGCGAAGGTCGATGGTGACCGTCTCTTCCGCCTTCATGTCCTCGAGGCGGGAGAGGATCAGGCTCAGCGTCTTGTCGGCGTCGGGTTGCGCCTTCAAGGCCGCAGCTTTGGCTGATGTTTTACGCGCCGGCTTGGCAACCTTGGGTAAAACAGACTTCGTCGAAGCTGACTTGGACAATACAGATGTGGTCAGGGACCATTCCTTTCACTGTATCGCGAACGCCGAATCCGCGCTCACTGGTTACACTACATCATGTGGGGTTAAGGGTTTCAATATGCCAGAGAGGCGAAAGCCCACACCACATCCACGCCCTCGTCCTCACATTTTACCTTTCCAGCTCCCGTCCGGGTTCCGTAAGCCCGTTGAGGACAGATTCAGCTTCAATCCGGTCAGGAATACCCAGGCCGGCGCCGGCCGGTCCGCAAGCAGCGCTGCCTTGCTCTCGGGCAGGCGGTAGCGTGCCAGCGCCTGGGCTGCGGGGGAGGCGAGGGCGCGAAAACTCTGCGGCGGGCGGTCGATGACTGCCATCGGGACCTGGCCGGCGATGCGCCGCCAGTTCTGCCAACGATGGAATTGAGCGAGGTTGTCGGCGCCCATGATCCAGACAAAGCGCAGGCCCGAGAAGCGGCGGCGCAAGGTGTTGATCGTGTCGATAGTGTAGCGCGTACGGATGACGGATTCGAGACAGCTGACCTCGATCCGGGGATCATCGGCGACGTCGCGCGCGGCCTGCATGCGCTCGCCGAGCTCATGCAGATTACCGTTCTGCTTCAGCGGATTGCCTGGTGTCACCAGCCACCAGACGCGATCGAGTTGCAATCGCTGGAGCGCGAACCGGCTGATCGCGCGATGCGCCTGATGCGGCGGATTGAACGAGCCGCCGAGCAGGCCGATGCGCATGCCCTCCGTGTGGGGCGGGACCGCTTGCGCCACGAAACGCGGCACGACGAAATTGTTGCTCAATGCCCGCCCCGCGACGTTGCTTACGGCCGCGTCTGTCCGGTGCCGTGAACGCGATATTTGAAGCTCGTCAGCTGCTCGGCGCCAACAGGGCCGCGGGCGTGGAAGCGGCCGGTGGCAATCCCGATCTCGGCGCCGAAGCCGAACTCGCCGCCATCGGCGAACTGCGTCGAGGCGTTGTGCAGCACGATCGCGGAATCGACCTCGCTCAGGAATTTCTTCGCAGCCGCCTCATCCGCGCTCACGATCGCATCGGTGTGATGCGAGCCATGGTTCTGGATGTGCGCGATTGCGCCATCGACGCCGTCGACGACCTTCGCCGCGATGATCGCGTCGAGATATTCGGTGTCCCAATCGTCTTCGCTGGCAGGTTTTACGCGCGCATCCGTTCCTTGCACCGTTTCGTCGCCGCGCACTTCGCAGCCCGCCTCGATCAGCATCTCGACCAGCGGTTTCAGATTTTTGCCGGCCGCCGCGCGATCGACCAGCAACGTCTCGGCCGCGCCGCAGACCCCGGTGCGGCGCATTTTTGCGTTGAGCACGAGCGACTTCGCCATGGCGAGGTCGGCGCTGGCATCGACATAGACGTGGTTGACGCCTTCCAGATGCGCGAAGACAGGCACGCGCGCTTCCTGCTCGACGCGCGCGACGAGGCTTTTTCCCCCGCGGGGAACGATCACGTCGACCGCGCCGTTCAAGCCCGAGAGCATCATGCCGACTGCCGCGCGGTCGCGCGTCGGCACCAGCGTGATCGCAGCTTCGGGCAGGCCCGCCTCGCGCAGGCCCTGCACCAGGCATTCATGGATCGCGCGGCAGGACCGAAAACTGTCCGAGCCGCCGCGCAGGATCACGGCATTGCCTGACTTCAGGCACAGCACGCCGGCGTCGGCCGCAACGTTCGGCCGGCTTTCGAAGATCACGCCGACGACGCCGAGCGGCACGCGCACGCGCTCGATCCTCATGCCGTTCGGCCGCTGCCAGCTCTCGGTGACGATGCCGACGGGATCCGCGATGCCGCGCACGATGCCGATGCCCTCGGCCATGCCCTCGATGCGGGCCGGCGTCAGCGTCAGGCGATCGATGAAGGAGGATGTGGCGTTGCCGGAGGCACGGGCTTCGGCGACGTCCTCGGCATTGGCGGCAAGGATCGCCGCAGAGCTCGCGCGGATCGCCCGCTCCATGGCCTCCAGCGCCCGGTTCTTCTGCTCCGGCGGCGCCAGCGCCAGCACGCGCGCGGCAGCGCGGGCACGGGTTCCGAGATCGGACATCAGCGCCTGAAGATCGGCATTGCCGTCGACGGCTTTGAGGGGGGCGGCCATGGGAGTTTCAACCTTCTGCTAAGGCGGTGTCCTAGCACGGAAATCCCGCTTTTGCGAAGGGTCGGCAGGGTATGGCAGGGCTTCGGCCGGTGGGTTTGGGCTCGGCCATTGGCCCAGCCCTGCCGTCATGGCAGGCTTGACCCGGCCATCCGCGGGCCTGGCTTGTGCTGTCATTCCGGGATGGTCAAGGACCAGACCTCAGGTGCGCAATTGCGCACCGGGGAATCTTGAGATTCCGGGTTCGGTGCTAGCGCGCCGACCCGGAATGACGAAGGCGGCTTACCCGCCCACCACGAGATCGTCGCGGTGGATCATCTCCGATCTTCCGCTGATACCGAGGATGGTCATCACGTCCGGGGAGGAGCGGCCCTTGATCCGCTCGGCGACCTCGGCGTCGTAGGCGATCAGGCCGCGGCCGACCTCGCTGGTGTCGGGGCCGCGCACGATCACGGCATCGCCGCGGGCGAACTGGCCCTCGACCTTGATCACGCCGGCCGGCAGCAGGCTGGCGCCGGCGCGCAGCGCCGTCACGGCGCCGGCGTCGATGGTCAGTGTGCCCTTCGGCTCCAGCGTGCCCGCGATCCAGCGCTTGCGCGAGGTGATCGGATTGGCCGGCGTCAGGAACCACGTGCAGCGGCCGCCGTCGGCGATCGCCTGCAAGGAATGCTCGATCTTGCCGGAGGCGATCAGCATATGCGTGCCGCCGGTGGTCGCGATCTTGGCCGCTTCGACCTTGGTGCGCATGCCGCCGCGCGACAGCTCGGACTCGGCATCGCCAGCGACAGCCTCGATCTCCGAGGAGATGCTCTCGACCACCGGAATGAGCTTTGCGTTCGGATTGTTCTTCGGCGGGGCGTCGTAGAGTCCGTCGATGTCGGACAGCAGCACCAGCAGGTCGGCGCTCGCCATGGTGGCGACGCGGGCGGCGAGGCGGTCATTGTCGCCGTAGCGGATCTCGTTGGTGGCGACCGTGTCGTTCTCGTTTATCACGGGGATCGCGCGCCACTCCAGCAGCTTGCCGATGGTGGAACGTGCATTGAGATAGCGGCGGCGCTCCTCGGTGTCCTGCAGCGTCACCAGGATCTGGCCGGCGCCGATACCGTGCGCGCCGAGCACCTCGGACCAGATCCGCGCCAGCGCGATCTGGCCGACGGCCGCGGCGGCCTGGCTCTCTTCCAGCTTGAGCGGGCCGCGCGGCAGCTTGAGGCGGCTGCGGCCGAGCGCGATCGAGCCGGAGGAGACGACGAGGACGTCGCGTCCCTCCCTGTGCAACTTGGCCATGTCGTCGGCGAGCGCGGCGAGCCAGGACGCCCGCACCTCCCCCTTGTCGGAATCGACCAGCAGCGCGGAGCCGACCTTGACGACGATGCGGCGGAATTGACTGAGTTCGGGGCTGGCCATGGCGGTCGTCAAATTGCTCTGTCGTTGGTCCGGCGGAGCAAAAAGGGGCGGCGCCGATGCGGCTAGCTTTTGCAGCAGGACGGTGGCCGGCGCAAGGCAGAGGAGCCGGTAAATAGGCCTAACGGCACCCTTGTCGGCCGAGGCCCGGGCAGTCTATGCCTCGAATAATCAATAACGAGGGAGGATGACGTGGACCGACGCAGCTTCATTGCCGGAGGCCTCTCGCTGCCCTTGCTGGCGCAGGCCATTGGCGCACATGCTCAATCCGGTCCGCTGACGCGCATCATCTTCCCGTTCGCGGCAGGCGGCAGCGGTGATGCCTTGTGTCGTCTCATCGCCGAGCAATTCGGCGGCCCGCTTGGGCGAACCATGATCGTCGAGAATCGTACCGGTGGTGACGGGTTGATCGGAATCAGGGCCGTGAAGGGCGCAAGCTCGGACGGCAATACAATCTTGGTGACGACCGGTCCGACCATGTACCTGCTGCCGATGGTGGAGAATCAACCGAGCTTCGACGCGGCCAGGGATTTCGTCCCCGTGTCGCAACTCGTTCGCTTCGAGTTTGCCGTCGTTGCAAGTCCCGCGATCGGGGTGGGTAGTTTTAGTGAACTCGTCACCTGGTTGAGGGCAAATGTCGCAAAGGCCGCCTATGGGACACCAGGCAGCGGCAACATCCCGCACTTCCTCGGATGGCGACTTGAACAGATCCTTGGTCTTTCAATGACCCGGGCGCCCTATCGCGGGAGCGCGCTTGTCATGAATGACCTCATCGCCGGCCATCTGCCATTCGGCATCACCACGGTATCCGATGCGATCGCGCAGCATCGTGCCAACGGCGTGAGGATCCTCGCGATCGCAAGCGCAGAGCGCTCGCCGTTCGTTCCCGATGTGCCGACGCTGAAGGAAAGCGGCATCGATCTCGTTGCCGACGGCTGGTACGGCATGTGGCTCCCCGCCGGCAGCCCGCCGGATTTTGCCGAAAAGCTCAGCGCAGCCGCGGTCGCGATGCTGGCCAAGCCGGAGGTGAAGGAGAAGCTCACCGCGATCGGGTTGATTCCGGTCGGAAGCAATGCGGACGGGCTTTCGAAGGAGCTCGCCGCGAACACGGCGTTCTGGCAGCCGATCGTCAAGGCGACGGGATACAAGATCGAGAATTGAACCGTAATCGTGAAGTGGATCTCTGCTAATGGAACAGCAGCTGCTTGGCGCCGCGCGGTTGTTTGCGAGTCACTATCAGATCGTCGTCTGCGACGATCCGCGCAGACCGCTTGGTGCTGATGAAAATTGGAATGACGAGAAAACCAAACGGGGCTTTGCAGGCGCGCCCACGTTCCGCATGATCAATACCGAAGCTGATCTTAATGACCATTGGGTCGAGCTGGTCGCCGCTAGCCGGCCGCCCTCCTTCGATGAATGGCAGCGGATCACCTGCGTCCACTTCCGATCCGAGAGCGGACGCGTTCACGTCATGTCGGTGATCGACAATGAGTCTGCATATTCCGCAGACGTGGAGCCGGGCGATTATTCGATCTATGCGGCCGCGCAAAATCTTGGAATCGATCAATTGAGCCTCGGCGAGAGCACGAAGCTCGCTGATGTCGAATTCGCCCAGCGAAAAGATGTCGAGTGGTATCGCCTCTTTCTGGTTCCGGGCAAACCGGAGTTCGAAGGACGACTCGTGGACCGCCCTTAAGACGTACCGAGCGATGATTTGGCTTACATCTTCGCGCGTTGCGCGATGCCGTCCTTGATCGCGTCGAGCTCTTTCTCATCCCAGATGCCGATCAGGAAGCCGCCTTTCACCTGGAGCTGGTTCTCGGCATAGGCTGCGATCTTTTCGGGGGGCGTGGTGATGTGACCGCTCGGATGCAGCGCCCAGTCGAACAGCTCGGCCTGCAACCGCGCGATGATGCCGGCGCACTCAGGGTCGTCGCCGCGATCGACATATTCTTGCGGATCGGTTTCGAGATCGTACAGCATCGGGCGGAAGCCGGAGGCGTGGATGTATTTCCAGCGGCCGTCGAACACCATGAACAGGCGGCAGCGCTCGATCGGCTGGTTCAGCTTCAGCCGCACGTCCTGCATGGCGTAGTCGTATTCGGAGAACGTCACCTTGCGCCAATCAGGCGGCGTCGATCCGCGCAGCAGCGGCAATAGTGAACGTCCCTCGAGGATGTGCCCCGGCACCTTGCCGCCGAAATAGTCGACGAAGGTCGGCGCGAGGTCGATTCCCTCCACTAGCGCGTCGCTGCGCGTGCCGCGCGTGGCATCAGCCTCTTGCGAAGGGTCGATGATGATCAGCGGGATCTTCGCCGACTGCTCGTGGAACAAATCCTTCTCGCCCATCCAGTGATCGCCGAGATAATCGCCGTGATCGGAGGTGAACACGATCATGGTGGTTTCCAGCAGGCCGCGTTGCTCCAGAAATTTCATCAGCACGCCCATCTGGTCGTCGATCTGGGTGATCAGGCCCATATAGGTCGGGATCACCTTCTCGCGGGCATCGTCGCGCGCCATGTTGCGGGAGTAGCGCATGTCCATATAGGCGCCGAACACCGGATGCGGATTCTGCCGTTCGCGCATCGAACGGATCGGCGGGATCATGTCCGAGGTCGAGTACATGCTGGCATAGGGCTCCGGCGCGATATAGGGCCAGTGCGGCTTGATGTAGGACAGATGCAGGCACCATGGCTTGCCGTCGGTCTCGGCCTCGCCGATGAAATCCATCGCGCGCCGCGTCATGTAGGGCGTTTCGGAATGCTCATCCGGCACGCGCGCGGCCTTGTCGGCATGCACCAGCAGCCAGCCGTTCTGCAAGCTACCGTCTTCCGCCGCGCCCGAATTGGCCCAATGCTCCCAGGGATTGGCGGCGTCAAAGCCTTTCTGGCGCAGATACTCGTCGTATTTCGGTCGCGGGCGGCCGGTCGGATGCAGACCGTCGTCGCGCTCATACGGTTCAAAACCGCATTCGGCGACATGCACGCCGATCATCGATTCCGGGGGAATGCCGAGCGCTTTCATGCCTTCGAGATCGGGCGCCATGTGGGTCTTGCCGACCAGCACGTTGCGCACGCCGATCTTGTTGAGGTGATCGCCAAGCGTCGGCTCGCCGACGCGCAGCGGCCAGCCGTTCCAGTGCGAGCCGTGCGAGCGCATGTAGCGGCCGGTGTAGAACGACATCCGCGACGGACCGCAGATCGGCGATTGCACATAGGCCTTGCTGAACAGCACGCCGCGCTTGGCCATGGCGTCGATGTTCGGCGTCTTCAGCGTGGGATGGCCGGTGCAGCCGAGATAATCATAGCGAAGCTGGTCGCACATGATCCAGAGAACGTTCTTCGCCCGCGCCATGCGTCATCCCTGCATTTTCTTGATTGTTCGATGCTGCGCTATTGGAGGAGCGAAGACAAGCCGGTGATGCGCGTACGCGTAGCCGCATCCTCCACTGTCGTCCCTGCGAAAGCAGGGACCCATAACCACAGGGCGTGGTTTGGCGAAGACTCGATGTTCGGGTACTACGACCATCCGCATCGAGAGATCACGCGGTGTGGGTCCCTGCGCCCCGTGCGCAATTGCGCACTAGGCAGGGACGATAATCACGCCGACCACGGCTCCGCTTCGGCCGCGCTCTTGGCCTTGGCCGACACCGGTGCTTCGCCGATCACCCCGACGAGCGCGCGCAGCGCTTCCTTGACACCATCGCCGGTGACGCCGGAGAGCAGCAGCGGCGTCTTCTTGGCGGCGCGCTTCAGCCGGTCCTTCTGCTTCTTCAATTCGTCCGGCTCGACCGCGTCGATCTTGTTCAGCGCGACAATCTCGATCTTGTCGGTGAGCAGCCCGCCATAGGCGTCGAGCTCCTTGCGCACCGTCTTGTAGGCCTTGCCGGCGTGCTCGCAGGTGGCGTCGATCAGATGCAGCAGCACACGGCAGCGCTCGACATGGCCGAGGAAGCGATCGCCGAGGCCGGTGCCTTCATGCGCGCCTTCGATCAGGCCGGGAATATCGGCGAGCACGAATTCGCGGCCGTCAGCATTCACGACGCCGAGCTGCGGATGCAGCGTGGTGAAGGGATAGTCGGCGATCTTGGGCCGCGCCGCGCTGACCTTGGAGAGGAAGGTCGACTTGCCGGCATTGGGCATGCCGACGAGGCCGGCATCGGCGATGAGCTTCAGCCGCAGCCAGATCCAGCGCTCTTCGCCGGTCTGGCCGGGATTGGCGTTGCGCGGCGCGCGGTTGGTCGACGTCTTGAAATGCGCGTTGCCGAAGCCGCCATTGCCGCCCTCGGCCAGCACGAACTTTTCGCCGACCTTGGTGAAGTCGTGGATCAGCGTCTCGCGGTCCTCGTCGAAGATCTGCGTGCCCATCGGCACCTTCAGCACGATGTTCTTGCCGTTGGCGCCGTGGCGGTCCGAACCTGAGCCGTTCTCGCCCTTCTGGGCCTTGAAGTGCTGCTGGTAGCGGTAGTCGATCAGCGTGTTGAGGCCGTCGGCGACCTCGATGATGACGTTGCCGCCGCGGCCGCCATTGCCGCCGGAGGGGCCGCCGAATTCGATGAACTTCTCGCGGCGGAACGCCACGCAGCCGTTCCCGCCGTCACCGGAGCGGATATAGACCTTTGCTTCGTCGAGGAATTTCATGGGCCATAGGTAGGCCAGCAGGTCTCCCGCGGCAACCCGGATAGACCCGCAAATCGGCCGAATTTCTCGCGATTTCGCCCCTTGCTTAACCAGTCGGCCGGCGCCGGATCAGGAATTTCTGCGTCCCCTCCAGCACCAGCTCCCTGCGCTGGTTGAACACGGTGCTGCGGAGCGTCACCGCGCCGGTGGTGCGGCCCGGCACCAGCTCGGTGACTTCGAGCGCGGGGTAGATGGTGTCATCGGCAAACACGGGCTTGAGGAACCGGCTCGACTGCTCGAGGAAGCCGACCAGGGACTCCTCGACCATGAACGGAAACAGGCCGGCGCCCGGCGCGGTGTGGATCAGCGTCTGAAAACCGTGGGCGAGCAGATGCGGCATGCCGCGGCTGCGGCAATATTCCACGTCATAGTGCACGGGATGGGTGTCGCCGCTCGCGGTCTGGAACGCGGCGAAGATCGCCGGGGTCTGGGTCCGGCTCGGCAGCACGAAGCGCTCGCCGACCACGAAATCCTCAAACCAGCGTTGCGTCGGGATCATGCGGTGCTGGCTCGGATCGAAATCGGTCATGTCCATGCTCTTTCATTCGGGAGGCGCCTATCGCTACCGCGATGCGAAGAGTGCGACAATCCGTTCAATTCGGCTTGCGCGGGGTTGCCGCGGCGGCTCACGTCATTAAAAACGACCGCAAGCGAACTCTGCCGCTGATTTTCTGCGCTCTCTCCGCCCGTCATTGCGAGGAGCGTAGCGACGAAGCAATCCAGACTGCCGCCATGGAGACGGTCTGGATTGCTTCGCTTCGCTCGCAATGACGACCTCTCACAGTCCGACTTATTCGATGCCCCTGTTCAAGAACCTCTCCGCCTATGACGATCGCTCCGCGCGCCTCGCCGGCATCGGGCTGATGGTGCTGTCGATCTTCATGTTCTCGTTCGGCGACGCCATGGGCAAGTTCCTGGTCGGGACTTATTCGGTGGGGCAGCTCTTGTTCCTGCGCGCCTGCGCGGCGCTGCTGCTGCTCGCGCCGCTGATCTGGCGGCAGCGTCATGATTTCGTCCGCCTTGAGCGGCCGTGGCTGCAGCTGTTTCGCGTCGTGCTGTCGACGCTCGAGGTCGCCGCTTTCTTCCTCGCCACCGTCTATCTGCCGCTCGCCGACGTCATCACCTATTATCTTGCCGGTCCCATCTTCGTCACCGCGATGTCGGCGATCTTCTTAGGGGAGAAGGTCGGCTGGCGGCGCTGGACCGCGATCCTGATCGGCTTCTGCGGCGTCCTGATCGCGCTGCGGCCATCGGCGCAGACCGTCAGCCTGCCGGCGCTGATCGCGCTCGGCGGCAGCCTGTCGTTTGCGACCTTGATGCTGATCACCCGCAGCCTGCGCAAGACGCCCGATATCGTGATGGCATCCTCGCAATTCGTCGGCACGTTTTCGCTGGGCGCGGTGCTGTCCGCCTTCCACTGGGTGCCGCCGACCCCTGGCAGCCTGGTGATCTTCGCGCTGGCCGGATGCGTCTCGGTCACCGCGCTGTTCTGCGTCAACCGCTCGCTCAAGCTGGCGCCGGCCAGCGTCGTGGTGCCCTATCAATATTCGATGATCGTCTGGGCCGTGATCTTCGGCTTCGTCGTGTTCGGCGACGTGCCGTCAATGGCCACGCTCATCGGCGCCGCGATCATCATCGGCGCGGGGTTCTACATCTACTTGCGCGAACGGGATTTGGGTCGCGAGAGCGTGGAAGTGAATCCGCCGGCGTAACCCCACTCACGCCGTCGTCCCTGCGAAAGCAGGGACCCATACCCACAGGGAGATGTTTTGCGAAGACTCGGAGTGGGCGCTTTGCCTCACACTCCTCCCTGTGGTTATGGGCCCCCGCTTTCGCGGGGGCGACACTGGTGATTGAGGACGCAGTGCGCCCCCTACCTCATCCTTCGCGCACTGCTCCAGCTCTTCAGCGAGGCCCACACGCCGCGCGAGAGGCGGAAGCAGTCGACCGGCGTCGACGAGCCCAGCGCCAGGAAGCGGTGCAGCTGCACGCCGCTCCACTGGAAGCCGCACTTCTCCAGCACCTTGCGTGAGGCGGGATTGGTGACGCGCGCGCCGGCATAGAGATGCTCGTCCTCGAACTCCTCGAAGAAGAAGTCGATCGCGCCGCGCGCGGCCTCGGTGGCAAAGCCCTGGCCCCAATGCTCGACGCCGAGCCAATAGCCGAGCTCGGCATTGCCAGGCGTGGAGCAGTCGATGCCGACCATGCCGACCGGCCCGGTATCGTGCTCGATCAGGAACACGGTCTCGCTGCCGAGCGCGGCAGTGGCGCGGACGAAGGCGACGGCGTCGTCCTGGGAATAGGGGTGTGGCAGCCGGCGGGTGTTTTCGGCGACGCGGCGGTCGTTGGCGAGCCGGGCGATGGTCCTGACATCGGCGAGAGTCGGTCGCCGCAAGGTCAGCCGTTCGGTGGCGACGACACCAGGTCTCGCCTCAGCCAAGGTCGCGCTCGAGAAATCCTGCAACATGTCCGGCTCCGTGAAAGTCACTAAGTCAAAGTGAGCAAGTCAAAAGAAAAGGGGAGGCCGGTTTCCCGCCTCCCCCTTGGAGCCTTCGATCTCTTGCGATCTTAAGGACTCCGCCGGTTTGGTAGGACCGGCGGACTCCAATTTGATCCACCGTCTATTCAGCCGCCTCTGCGAGCGGGAGCACCGATACGAAAGTGCGGCCGTTGGCTTTGGCCTGGAACGTGACGCGACCCTCGATCTTGGCGAACAGAGTGTGGTCCGTGCCCATGCCGACATTAAGGCCCGGGTGCCAGGTGGTGCCGCGCTGACGCGCAATGATGTTGCCGGGAATCACAACTTCCCCGCCGAACGCCTTGATGCCGAGGCGCTTACCCTTGGAATCGCGACCGTTGCGCGATGAACCGCCTGCTTTTTTGTGAGCCATGGCTCGTCTCCGAAATCCTGCGTATTTCTAGATCAATTCCTTGACGGAATCATTTCAAAATTTCTCACGCATCAATTCGTGAATTGGCGTGATCGATTCTGCGTTACTCGGCGGCTTCCGCTGCCGGCTCCTTCGCCACCTTCTCCTTCTTCGGACGCGGGCCCTTGGTGGGCTTGGCGCCATCCGTCAGGATCTCGGAGATGCGGAGCACCGTGATCTCGTCGCGATAGCCGCGCTTGCGGCGCGAATTCTTGCGGCGGCGCTTCTTGAACGCGATGACCTTGGGGCCGCGCTTGTGGTCGAGCACCTCGACCGCAACGGACGCACCTGCGACCGTCGGAATGCCCAGCACCGGCGTGTCACCGCCGACCACCAGAACTTCATTCAGCTGCACGATCGAGCCGACTTCGCCTTCGATCTTGCCTACTTCGAGAACATCATCCGGCACGACGCGGTATTGCTTGCCGCCGGTTTTGATGACTGCGAACATCGTTTTTTTCTCCGTGTTCAATCCCGGCCTCGCGACTGTAATCGTCGGGGTCGGCTTTTTGTCAGTCGCTATGGGTTTATCGAGTTTTGTGCGGGCGGGAGTTATCCCTTTGAAAACCCACGCAAAAACAAGCGGCGCGAGAAACGCCCCGCGCCGGGTGTGGGACTTATAGCCGCCGGCAGAGAAGAGTCAAGGAAAACCGCGGAAAAAGGCCCGGATTTGAAGGCCTTGGACCTCTTCCGGCGCCTCGTCGAATCTGCGGGATAGCATTGCAACCATCGGGTTCCCTTGCCGTTGTCCTCGCAAATCGACATGCGGGCAAGGGCTTACCATGGCAACGGACGAACTGGTCAAGGCGACGGGCATCGCCCATCACGGCGCGGAGCGGCTGCCGTCGGTGGAGATCGACAGTTTCAACATCGAGATGAAGGACGAGGACGGTTTTCTCGGCGATCGCGCCAGCAAGGGCGCGTTCCGCGACATCCTCGACCGCTGGCGCAAGCCGCTGCGCAAGACCGGGGAAGACCCGTTCGGCAAGGAGCCCTCGGAGGAGATCAGCAAGAAGACGCTGGATGCCATCCTGGTCGGCGACGACACCGAGGCCTCCGCGGTGGTGCACAGCGCGATCGAGGATTTCGCCCAGGAGCTTGCCTATGTCACCCGGCGTTTCCTCAAGACCAAGGCCTGGGCCAAGACCGAGCGCATTGTGGTCGGCGGCGGCTTTCGCGATTCCCGGCTCGGCGAGCTCGCGATCGCGCGCACCGAGATCATCCTCAAATCCGAGGACTTCAAGATCGACATGATGCCGATCCGCCATCATCCCGACGAGGCCGGCCTGGTCGGCGCGCTGCATCTGGCGCCGTCCTGGATCTTCGAGGCCTATGACAGCATTTTGGCCGTCGACATCGGCGGCACCAACATCCGCTGCGGCCTGGTCGAGACCAACTGGAGGAAGGCCAAGGATCTGTCGAAGGCCAAGGTCGTGAAATCCGAGCTGTGGCGTCATGCCGACGACGAGCCGACGCGCGAAGGTGCGGTCAAGCGCCTCACCAAGATGCTGAAGGGGCTGATCACGGAAGCCGAGAACGAAGGCTTCAAGCTCGCGCCGTTCATCGGCATCGCCTGTCCCGGCGTGATCAATGCCGACGGCTCGATCGAGAAGGGCGCGCAGAACCTGCCGGGCAATTGGGAGAGCAGCAAGTTCAACCTGCCGGCGAGCCTGATCGAGGGCATCCCCGAGATCGGCGAGCACGACACCGCGATCCTGATGCACAATGACGGCGTGGTTCAGGGCCTTTCCGAGGTGCCGTTCATGCAGGACGTCGAACGCTGGGGCGTGCTCACCATCGGCACGGGCCTTGGCAATGCGCGCTTCACCAACCGCCGCAAGGAGAGCGCCAAGGACCGGGACAGTACGGAGAACGGCAAGAAAAAGGCCAAGGAAAACAACAAGGAAAACAACAAGGACAGCGCCAAGAGCGACTAGCTGCGCGTTTTCAAGCGAAGTGGACACCGGTTCGCGTCAAGAAAACGCGCAAAACGGGGAAACTGGAGCCCCGTTCCGGTGTCATCGGAACGGAAGCGGGCTCCAGAGTAACCTTGACTGGTTAGGTTAAGGACCGGATTGCGTTGCGGCGCCGAGGCCGCACGCTAGGGTCGAATTGTCGCCTCACCTGGCCGGCGAAGCCGCCCTTCCCAGCCAGTATTGCAATGAGCGGCACGGGACCGCCAGTGTTTACCGCGTCTGGCGGTCCCACCCCGTTTTTTCGAACATGCAATGAGACGCCCGCTCCGAAGGCGGTGCGCCCCCTCCCCCGCGCGCGGGGGAGGGTTGGGGAGAGGGTGTCTCCGCATTGGGGTTGTCGAAGCGGACGCCTCGCGCGCGCGAAAAACGGGGCAAATCGCTAATCGGACCGCCTTTCCCCCCGTTCGCGCCGGGAAGGGGCGGGCAGAGGGCGAAACAGGCAGCGGATTTTCGCCCTCCCAGCCTTGTCTGGCCCGCCATCCTCGCCTATTAACGCCCCCAACCACAGGGGCCCTGCTCCTTCCATGGCGCCTTCAGGAGAGGTGGCAGAGTGGTTGAATGCACCGCACTCGAAATG
This sequence comes from Bradyrhizobium sp. CIR48, assembly GCF_014198315.1. Taxonomy (NCBI): domain Bacteria; kingdom Pseudomonadati; phylum Pseudomonadota; class Alphaproteobacteria; order Hyphomicrobiales; family Nitrobacteraceae; genus Bradyrhizobium; species Bradyrhizobium sp. CIR48. The sequence goes on along the minus strand of NZ_JACIHG010000014.1, from coordinate 16,563 downwards.
CGGCATAGGTGCAAGCCTATCGGGGGTTCGAATCCCTCCCTCTCCGCCAGTCAGCATCCGTCGTTGCTTGCCGCCGTTCCTCCTCTGGGAGGCCGAAGCCGCCACACCCGCGGGTTCTCTTAGGCTGCGTATTGGCAGGTGTCAGTGCCATGCCTGCTTCCAATGATGGGCTAGGGAAGCAGACACCGGGCAGCCGTTTGTCGTGTGGGGACCAATACCTGCAGCAAGTTGCAGAGTTTGATACTTTACAACTTTTTTCGAGAAACATAGCCTTTAAGGTTATGAAGCTGAGGCGACGCTTCGCGACAAGACGGGGGTGCGCTATCACTGCGAATTATAACGCAACCGGGTCAATGCTCGGGTATCTGTACCAGTGCCGCGAGGCACTGCTTCTTTCCATCTTAGAGACGAAATCTCAGCCCGGCCTGTCGGTGTCAATCGAGCGCTTCGACGATGTGGCATTCGAGCACAATGGCACGGCTACTGAACATCTCCAGCTCAAGCATCACGTAAATCCGGCCAGCCTGAGCGATATGAGCGTCGATCTGTGGAAGACGCTGCGGATCTGGAGCGAGGCGATCGCCGCAGATCCGCAACTGCCCTTCGAGCGTCGGTTCACCATCATCACCACGGCGTTAGCGCCTAACGGCTCGGCTGCCGAGCTGCTTCGTGCGGTGCGGCCGTTCGCCGACGCAGAGAAAAAAGCGCTGGCCCTGCTGAAAACAGCCGCCACGAACTCGACGAGTCAAGAGACTGTGGCGGGCCGGAAGGCCTTCCTCGCCCTCTCGGACCAAAACCAAACAAATCTCCTCGCGGCGATGCGGATTCACGACAATGCTCCGAGTATCACCAACGCGCGCAGCGAGATTGAAGAGCAACTGTTTTTCTCAGCCCCCGAAGGAAAGGTCGCCGACCTCGTCGATCATCTCGAAGGCTGGTGGTTTGCCCAAGCTGTCAACTGTCTCGCCGATTCCAATGCGCCCGCGATATCTCTGTTGGCGCTACGTGCGAAGATCGACGAGATCGCCCGTGCTTTTCGCAATAATGAGCTGTTGATCAGCCCGGAAGCGCTCGCAGTCTCGGCCAGCGCGCTGCCTGAATCCGACGGCCGCATTTTCGTACGGCAGATGCGCTGTGTCGACGTTGCAGAGGAGTCAATCGAGCTGGCTAAACTCGATTTTTATCGGGCGACGGCGCAACGATCGACATGGGCGCGAGAGAATGCGCTACTCGATGGCGAGGCGGCGCGCTACGACGCCGATCTGGTCGAGCGCTGGAAGCGCGAGCGGCTGGCCCGCGAAAGCAGCGGCAAACCCGTGAGCGACGGCGAGAAGAAATCGTTCGGCCGCGACCTCTTTCATTGGGCAAGCCGGGCCCAAGCGCCATTCCGCAATCGTCACGAACAATGGCTTTGCGCGGGTTCCTATCAGATTCTCGCTGATGGTGTGACCGTAGGTTGGCATCCCGATCACGGCAACATGTTCGGCGCGCCCGCAAGGGGTCAGGCCGCGTGAGTCTCCAGCCTTGGGAAGAGCGTCCACGCGAGGAAGCGCATCTTTTCAACCCGGCCTTCTGTGCCGCCGTGCTGCACGAGTTCGTAAAGGAGTACCAGAAGTCGAGGGGACAAGCCGTGCCCTATGTGTTGCTGTTTTGCATGCTGCCGATCGCGCTGCACGGCAAGACCAGACGCGCGCTGCCCGGTTCGACGCTTACCTCGCTCTATTCATGGCGGGAGCGCAATCCTGAAGTGCTGGTTGGCTTTGCGCAGCGCGCCCGCTCGCTACGCCCGATCGTGCAGGAAGCGCTCCGCTTCGCGGTAGATCGAACGGTTCTGGCGTTCGCCAGCGATGGGGGAGTAATTCTCGGACCCAAGCCGCTGTCAGTCACGAAGAAATTCGAACACACATTGACCGACGATGCTCGCGAATGCGTCGCAGCTGCCCGCCTACTGGGTCGCTGGCTTGCAAAGGCGGGTACGGCTTCAACGATCTTGGCCGCCTGGGGGATTAAACCATGAGCATGAGCATTGGCGCGATCGTACTCTATTCTCACTCAGGCGATCAGCGGGAACTCAGCTTCAAGAGCGGCTGCCTCAACGTTATCACCGGCGACTCTAAGACTGGCAAGTCCGCCATCATCGACATCATCGATTACTGCCTGGGCCGAAGCACCTGCAATGTCGCCGAAGGTGTGATCCGGCGCAGCGTTTCCTGGTTTGCGGTGCGCCTCTTGAACGGTGAAGACGTGCTGTTCGTCGCGCGTAAGAATCCTGGTCCGGGCACGGATACCGGCGGCGAAATTTACGTTCGTCGCGGCGCATTCGTCGCAGCGCCCTCGTTCGGCGAACTCGCGCGCAATATGATCGAGTCCGAATTGATCTCGCTCTTGTCGCGCTTCGTCGGCATTTCGGAGAACGAGCATCGACCGCAGAGCGGCACGCGACCGCCGCTTGAGGCGACGATCCGACATGCCCTGTTCATGTGCTTCCAAAAACAAGAGGACCGGCTGTTCCATCGTCAAGGCGACCAGTTCATCCCCCAAGCGATCAAGGACACACTGCCCTATTTCGTTGGCGCGGTCGATGAGCAACACTTCCTCCGGCAGCATGAGCTCGATATCGCCCGAGAGGCGTTGCGCGAACTCGAGCAACGTGCCCAGCGACAGAATGAGGCGCACAATGTCGACATCGCTCGCATCCGCAGACTGATAACGGACGGCAAGCGCGTCGGCCTGATCATCCCGGAGTATGAGCCGGTCGAAATCGATGTCGCGCTGGAGGTGCTTGACCGCGCCGCGCGTACCGATCTCGCGAGTAACACGGCACTGCCCGACTTTGGCGAGTCCATCAATCGGCTTCGTGGTGAGCAGGCGACGCTCAGGTCCAGTCTTGAACGGCTGAACGACGAGGTGCGGGCTTCGCGAATGATGCTGTTTGAGCAGAGTTCCTATTCGCGTGAAGGCCATGAACAACGCGCTCGTCTCAGCTCGATTGGTCTCTTCAAAGCCGAAACCGACAGGCATCAATGCCCTCTCTGCGACGCCCTGCTCGATGTGCCCACGCCGGGCAGTGCCCAAGTCGCCGATGCGCTGCGCCTTGTCGGCGACCAACTCGCCGCGGTCGAAGTCGAGCAGCCGCATCTCCAGCGCCACATCGAGGGTTTGGAGCAGCGGAAAGGCAATCTTGAGCGCGAACTAGTTGAGGCGCAGAATTCACTATCCCGCCTAATCGCGGACGATGCTCGGGCCAAGGCGCAGCAGGATCTCTTAGTCGATCAGGCGCGGGTGGTGGGCCGGATCAGCGCCTTTCTCGATGCGGTCCGACCGAGCGAGAGCGAACCGGACCTGTCGCCAATGATCGAGATAGCGAAGCGTAGGATCGAAACACTCGAGGCGGCCGTGAACGCCGATGACATTGCGCAGCGGCTCGACACATATCTAAACCTCATCAGCAAGCAGATGTCGGTCTTCGCCGAATCCCTCGATCTTGAGCACAGTGGTAGCGAACTCCGGCTAGACATCAAAAAGCTGACGGTTGTCGCCGATACGCTCGATGGCCCGATACCGCTCAACCGGATGGGCAGTGGCGAGAATTGGGTTGGCTATCATGTGCTGACCTATCTGGCGCTGCACTGGTGGTTCAGGAAGCGCAATCGGCCGGTCCCAGCAACCTTGATCTTCGACCAGCCCAGCCAAGCGCATTACCCCGCCGAGCGCGATCAGGAGGGCAGCCTCGATCCGCTTGACGACAAAGACCGGCATGCAGTGCAGTCCCTGTTCGAACTGATGCACCGCGCGTGCCAAGAGATCGATGGCCTTCAACTAATCGTACTCGACCACGCCCATCTAGCGGATGAGTGGTTCGAGGCGGCAATCGTCGAGGAATGGCGCCGCAACCGCTTCCTCGTGCCGCCCGAATGGGACACGCGCAGCCAATGACGGCTTACGGACCGATGTCCACAACTGCCGCGCTGCGCGCCGCATCATCGGCTGGCCCCTGGGCTTTGCCCGACGCGTGTCCTGTTGAAGCCCCCGCGTAACCCATTGATCTTCCAGCCTCCGTCTACTGTGCATGGGGTTGTTTTCGCGTTTTTTGTTGTCCGGGGTCAAAGTCCCTCGGAGGCCGCCACCCCCTTGAACCCACCGCCCCCACGCTCCGACCTAGCAATGCCCCGCCATCCGCCGGGCCCGAGGTAACCCACCCCAATGTTCGAAAAGTCCTACCGCGACCGCCTCGAGGCTGATCTTGCGCAATGGGAAGCCGATGGCGTGATCGCGCCGGCGGCGGCGGCCTCGATCCGCAATGCGCTGCCGCAGCTAGCGCCGGGCATCAACATCGCCGTGGTCGTCGGCATCGTCGGCGGTCTGTTGATCGCGGCCGCGTTCCTCGCCTTCGTCGCGGCGCACTGGACCGAGATCGCGCGGCTGTTGCGGTTCGCGATCCTGCTCGCCGGCATGATCGCTACCTCTGGCCTCGGGGCCTGGTTCGCGGCGACGGGCCGCAACGTTCTCGCCGATCTCTGCGCCAGCGTCGGTGCGATCATCTTCGGTGCGGGCATCGCGCTGGTCGGCCAGATGTATCATCTCGGCGACGACTTCGCCGGCGGCATGCTGCTGTGGTCGATCGGCGCGTTCGCCGCGGCGCTGCTGACCGGCTCGCGCGGTGCGCTCGCGGTCGGTCTCGTCGCCGCCGGCATCTGGACCTGCATGCGGACTTATGATGCGCCCGACGTCCTGCATCTTCCGTTCGTGGCGGTCTGGCTGATTGCAGCAGTTCTCGCCTTCGCCTGGAATTCGCGCGCCGCCGCTCATCTCGTCGCGCTCGCGGTGCTGCCGTGGTGGATCGCGACGTCGCTCCGCTTCGAGCTCGACGGCGCCCAGCCGTCATTCGTGCTCGCCAACGGCGCCGCCCTGCTGTTCGGCGCGGGGCTCGCGCTCGCAGCCTGGCCCTCGCCGCGGGCGCTCCGTCTCGGGACCGTCCTGTCGATCTACGGGGCGTTCTCGCTGGCCGGCGTCGCCGTCCTGGAGGTGGCGACCGTCGATGACATCATTCGCTTCAGGAGCAGCACGGCGCCGGCCCAGCCGATTTGGGCGATCCTGTGCGGGGCCGCGGGGGTGATCCTCGCCCTCGTCTCCGCCATGCTCACGAAGCGCGCAGGTGAAATCCTCGCATCATGCGCGATCGGGCTCGTGCTGCTCGCCGCGCCGGTCTGGCCGGTCTCCACGGCCGGCGAGCCCTGGTTCGCTTACGCCGCGCTGCTTTGCGCCATGCTGTGCCTCGTCGTCTCCGGTGTGCTCGATGACGTGCGCCCGCGGATCGCCGCCGGCTGGCTCGGAATTGCCGGCGTCATCGCCGGCATCACCTGGGCGGTGCACGGCTCGTTGCTGCGCCGCTCGGCCTTTCTTGCGGGGGCCGGAATCATCGCCGTGGTCTTTGCCACCGCGCTCAATCGCATGCTGCCGAGGGCTGAGCGATGATCGGTACCATCACCGGACTCTGGCAGCGCATCCCGAAAGCCGTGCTGTTCGGCGTCGCTGTGCTGCTGCAATGCTTGCTGCTGGTGCTGATGGTCGCCGACCGCATGCAGATCCTGCGCGAAGGCGTTGAGGTGACCTTGCAGACGCAGCCGGTCGATCCCCGCGATCTCCTGCGCGGCGACTATGTCGTGCTCCGCTACGACATCTCGCAAGTGCCGGCCGGCGCGCTCGCCGGAAAGCCGGCTGACGCGCGCCATCCTGTCGTGTTCGTCAAGCTCGCGCCCAATGCCAACGGCCTCTATCAGGCGGTCTCGGTGCATGCCGAGCCGGTGCCGGTCACGGCTCCCGACGTGCTGATCCGCGGCCGCGTCGCCAATTACGGCGGGGCTTGCGGCTCGGGCCGTCACACCTTCTGCGATAATTTGCCGATCAAATACGGTCTCGAAAGCTACTTCGTGCCCGAAGGCGAGGGCAAGAAGCTCGAGCAGGCCCGCAACCAGCAAAAAATCCGGGTCGTCGCCGCCGTGCTGCCCTCCGGCCGCGCCGCCATCAAGCGGCTGCTGCTCGACGGCGAGCCGGTGTATGAGGAGCCGCTGTATTAGCGCGGCGGTTCCGGCGCCGCCTTCAACGCCCGCCGCAGCACCTCCCACACTCGCGGATCGTTCATCTGCGCCACGTTGAAGCGCATGAAGTGCTGGGCCGTTTGCGACACGCTGAACACGTTGCCCGGCGCGAGCACCACGTCTTCCTCCAGTGCGGCGCGCGCGACCTGCGCGGCATCCTGTCCGCCCGTGAGCCGGCACCAGAGGAAGAAGCCGCCGCGCGGCACCAGCCAGGGCTCGATGCCGATCGCCCCAAGTTTTCGCGCGACGTCGCGGCGCGTCCGCGTGAGCTTTTGCCGGAGCTCGTCCATGTGCTTGCGATAGCTGCCGCCGGCCAGCACCTTTGCGATGATCTCGATCGCGGCCGGGCTCGGGCCGCCGAAGCTGGTTGCGACCTGGAGGTCGACGAGATGCTCGATCCAGTCGGCCCGTGCGGCGATGTAGCCTGAGCGTACCGAGGCCGACAGCGTCTTGGAGAAGCTGCCGATGCGGATCACGCGGGTGAGCCCGTCGAGCGCGGCAAGGCGCGGCGAGCGCTCCGGCTCGAAATCGCCGAAAATGTCGTCCTCGATGATGGTGAGGTCGTGCGCGGCGGCCGCGGTCAGCAGCCGGTGCGCGGTCGCAAGCGACATCGTCGCGCCGGTCGGATTGTGCAGCGCTGAATTGGTGATGTAGAGCCTGGGACGCTCGCTGCCGAGGATCTGCTCGAAGCGGGTGACGTCAGGGCCCGATGGCGTATAGGGCACGCCGACGATCCTGGCCTGATGCGCCCGCAGCAGCGCGCGGAAATTGAAATAGCAGGGATCGTCGACCAGCACCGTGTCGCCGGGACGGAGCAGGAAGCGGCAGACGAGGTCGGCGCCTTGCGTGCCCGAGCCCGTCAGCATGAGCTGATCGACCGACGCGGGAATCGAATCCTCGGCAAGGCGCGCGAGCAGCAGCCGGCGCAGCGCCAATCCGCCGCGCGTGCTGCCATAGTCCGTCAAGAGATCCGCATCGGTCCGCGCAAGGGCACGGACGGCGCGGCGCAAGGCCGCTTCCGGCATCCACTCCGCCGGCAGCCAGCCGCAGCCGGGCTTCGGCACTGCCGCGTCGGCATCGAGCGATTGCCTGGAGACCCAGAACGGATCGACCTCCCGGTCGCGCCGCGGCCCGGCTTCGGCCAGCGCAAGCGGCGGCATGATCGTCGGCGAGACATAGAAGCCGGAGCCGCGACGGGCGCGGATCAGGCCTTCGGCCGCGAGGCGATCATAGGCTTCGACGACGGTCGACGGCGACACACCCATCGTGGCGGCCAGGCTGCGGACCGATGGCAGGCGGTCGCCGGCACTGAGCGCGCGGCCGGCGACCTTGGCGCGGATCGCGCTCATCACGTCAATGGTCCGCGTGCCGCCGCGTCCCTTCGATGGCGCTCCGATGTCCAAGGTGTATCACCTTCCATACCCATACAGATTTGCCGGATTGTACTGGATTGTGACTGGCCGTGCCACCGCCGACAGCCGAGTATCGCGCTTCTCGAAAGGCGGAACGGACATGCAATCTGCGGGGAGCGGCTGGGGCAACGGCCTGCTCGGCGTCATCATCTTCAGCGGTTCGCTGCCGGCGACGCGCGTCGCGGTCGGCGGCTTCTCCGCGCTGTTCCTGACATCGGCCCGTGCGGTCATCGCGGCGCTGATCGGTGTGGCCGTGCTCGGCGTGCTGCGGCAGGCCCGGCCGCAGCGAACGGATTTCGCCTCCCTCACCATCGTCGCCATCGGCGTCGTGGTCGGCTTCCCGCTGCTGACGGCGCTCGCGCTCCAGCACATCACCTCGGCCCGTTCGATCGTCTTCATCGGCCTGTTGCCGCTCTCGACCGCGGTCTTCGCCGTGCTGCGCGGCGGCGAGCGGCCGCGGCCACTGTTCTGGCTGTTCGCGATCCTCGGCAGCGCCACGGTAGCCGGCTTTGCCTTGTCGAACGGCGGCTCGGCCTCGCTCGCCGGCGATCTCCTGATGGTGGCCGCGATCGTGCTGTGCGGCCTCGGCTATGCCGAAGGCGCCGCATTGTCGCGCCGGCTCGGCGGCTGGCAGGTGATCTCCTGGGCGCTCCTGCTCGCGCTGCCGCTGATGGTGCCGGTCGCGGTTCTGACCTGGCCGGCGAATTGGAACGGCGTCAGCGTGCCCGCCTGGATCGGGCTCGCTTACGTCTCGATCTTCAGCATGTTCGTCGGCTTCATCTTCTGGTACCGCGGCCTTGCGATCGGCGGCATCGCGCGCGTCGGCCAGTTGCAGCAGCTCCAGCCGTTCTTCGGTCTCGCGCTCGCCGGCCTGCTGCTGCACGAGCCCGTCGCCTGGAGCATGATCGTCGCGACCGTCCTCGTGGTCGCCTGCGTGTTCTTCGCGCGGCGGTTTGCGTGAGGCTTGTGCCTCACGCCTGCCCCATCACCGTCTTCGTCAGCGCGCCCTTTGCAAACTTCTTCAGCGGCATCGGCTTGCCGAACAGGAAGCCCTGCACCAGATCGAAGCCGAGCTCGTTGGCGGCGACGAGGTCGGCGCGGCTTTCGACCCCCTGGGCCACGCTGCGCGCGCCAAAGCCCTGCGCGAGCTCGACGATGTGACGGCACACCGTGCGCTTCAACCGGTCACTGCCGCTGCCGGTGACGAATTGCCGGTCGGCCTTCAGCTTCACGAAGGGAACTTTGTCCCGCTCCATCAGCGCCGGCCAGTTGGCGCCGAGATTGTCGATTGACAGGCCGATATTGTGCAGCCCGACCTCGCGCGCGACCTCGGTCAGGAGATCGAGATCGCGGATCGCCTCCTCGCTGTCGATCTCGACCGTCAGCCCGCCGAAGGCCGGATGCGTCGGCACGCGACGGCAGAGATCGCGCACCGCCTGCGGCTCCTTCAGATAAGACGCGGGCAGGTTGATCGAGAGATCGACCGGGGTCTGCTGCTCCAGCAGATAATGCCAGTCCCGTATCGCGCGCTCGATCACGAATTCGGAGAGGTCGCGCAGATGCGGATCGCGCTCCTCGGGAATGAAGTAAGCCGGCGGCACCACGCCCCAGGTCGGATGCCGCATCCGCACCAGCGCCTCGGCACCGCAGCGGATCAGCGTGCGCGCGTCGATCTTGGGCTGGTACCAGAGCTCGAGCCAGCCGGCGTGCAGAGCCTCGCCGACATGCACGGCGGGACTGGGCGCCGGCTCTTCCGGCAGCAGCATGGCGATGCGCTCGCGCAGCGTTTCCGCCGCAAAGGGCGTGGTCAGCGGCGGCAGCATGGCAAGGCCATATTCCTCGCCGACCTGCCGTACGGCCTTGACGATGATCGACTCGCGGGCGCCGACGGCGAGAACCTTGCCGGCAAATGCCTCGCGCACCAATATTTCGAGGAATCTCCCCGGCTCGATGCCGTCGGCGGCGACGCCGAGCAGGATCAGGTCCGGCAATTCGGTGGCGAGCACGGTTTGCAGCTCGTCCGAGCTGGCGCATTCGCTGGTGACGAAGCCGAGATCCTCCAGCACCTCGCTGAGGAAGGCGCGCAGATGCCGCTTGCTATCGGCCACGCAGGCGCGCGGCGTTACCTTTCGTCGTCCGAAGGTCACAGGCCTTCGTCCGACGAGTTCAACCATCCCATCGTTCATCAACACCACTCCCGTTCCGTGACGGTTTCTTAAACGGTGAGCGTGGGTTCAAATAAGGAGAGCTTCACATCGTTCTTGAATTATTTGAGTAACGTTAAACCCTGCAATTCGAGCTAATTTGTCGACAGACTCTTCGCAAAGAGTTCGCATACCCGAGCACCACGCGCACAACGACTGTCAGCGCACGCGAAATGTCTCTCGCGCGATGAAAGCTGCGTCCCGCTTGCCGGTGGATGAAGATGAGCGATGCAGATGTGTGCCCTTTCGAAGCAACGACGCGACCAGCGCAGATTAATTTCCGGCGTTTCTTCGGGGTGTGCGCCCGCTCGTGCGCGACGAAGACGGTGAACAGGAGCGCGTCGTCGGCGGTGGGCGGCCCCGCATTGCGGCGGTTGCTCTCCCGATCGCTTTGCGGTGCATCGGGAGCGAGCGACGGCGACGTTCGCAGGATTCGCCTTCGCGCGATGCGCGCAAGTATCGCTTTCGCTCGTGACGGTTCTGCGACACCGCGTCCGGGCCCAGGGCTGCAAATGTGAAGTGCATCACACGCGCATTGCTGCACCTGCGCTATTGCTCGGCACAGCCGGTGGTGGGCTGTCGAGGATTACGACAATGACGATGCGGCGAATGATGTATTGGTGGTTCAGGGTCGTGATGTCAGGGCGATTTCTCGATCGCTTCCTGTGCCTGCCGCGCGCGCAATGAGCATGAACCGGAAAAGTGTGCAGCGGTTCGCGCGATATCAGGTCTGCCCGATCAATTTGCGAAACGCCGCCGCGCCGTCCTGCACCACGTCGCGGCCCTTCCAGGCCAGATAGGTCAGCTTGCCGCCGAGCGTGTCGTGGCTGCGCAGCCGGCGCGAGCCGAGGATGTGGCCGACATTGGACGGGAAGCGGCTCACCTCGGCGGACACCAGCGCCGCGATCGCATCCATCAATTGCTGGAGCCGGATTCCCCATTCGCAATTTTCGATGCCGTCGATGCGCACCTTGAGTGCATATTCGGTGTCGTAGATCTCGGCGAGCAGGTCGCGGGCGACCAGCACCCGGTTGTGCCGGAGCGCGATCCGAAGTGCGAGGCGCTTGTCGTCGAGCCGGTCGAGCACCATGGGAATGACGCAGGCATAGGGCGTCGCGGCGACATCGGTGACGCTCTTGCTCGCAGCGGCCTTGGTCGCGAGACGCGCCAATTGCCAGGGCATCGTCAGGCGCCTCGCCACCAGCGCGAGCGCGAAGGGCAGCGCATCGGGATGAGCCTTCTTGAAGGCGTCGAGCTGCGCGGTGATCTGGGCAACCCGTCCGTCGTCGAATTTCGCGATCTTCTCAGGCAGCTTTTCGTTGAATTTCGGCAGCGCATTGCCCGCGCGCAGCACGTGCTGCATCTTCCTGACGTCGTCGAAGGCGGTGCGTGAGGCCGTGTATTGCGCGAGCTTGCCGCGCGCGGATTCGGTGCTCTCCACTGATGCGAAGGTGCTCTCGAGCACCTTGACGACCTTGGTCTGGAAGGTCGCGGCGACCTTCAGGACTTCCTTCGGGTTGTTGGCTGCGACCTGGTCGTTGATCGCCTTGATGTAGTCGCGTGCCATGGTCGGCAGCAGGTCGCGGCAGATCCACTCCCAGATCGGGGTGAGGGTGTTGCGCGAGATCCGCCCCATATTGGCGTGCTCGGGCGCGCCATCGACCAGGAGCAGTTCGAGCGGCGCGAAGAAATAGCGCGACGGGCTAGTGGCGCGCGCCTGGGTCGATCCGTCCTTGCGAAATTCGGCGCGCAAGCGCGACTGGATGTCGGACGAGCCGGGCATGTCGATGCCGCACAGCTCGAGCCGTTCGAGTTCGCTGAGCAGACAGCTGCGCGACAGCGGCGTCAGCCTCTGCAGGAATTCCGACAGCCGATCGATCTCGTTCATGGCACGCAATCTTTCGCAGCGTTTCCCGCGGGCGTGCGGGCCCAATGCGTGGAGGCATTTGCGCGCTCTCAACTTCCCCTAAGAGAAGCAAGTCGCCGTTAATTAATCCGTAAAAACCGGGGGGAGGCGTCGGGGCGAAGGCTGCGGTTAAGGACGGTTTCGCCTGTCTGCCCAAGTTTCCGGCGAAAAACTCAACCCCAGCGTGGGCGCGCGCCGCCAAACGCAAGCACAAATTGTGCCGACGTCACCACTTTAACGCAAAACCGACAAAATCACCGTAGTCTTACGGAGTAAAAAGTTAACCACAGACCGCCCCCGGTTCCGCTAAACGAGTGACATGGGGTCACAGAATGATACGGCCACCGATTCGCGGCCGTCGGAATGGTACGAAAGCAGCGCTGCTCCAACTGAAGAGCTCGATTTCGTCCGCCTGAGTGCCGCCCGGGCCAAAGCCGCAGACGAAATGGCCGCTGCCATCGCCCGCGAGCTCAACGGCCCCCTGACTGCCCTGCTGCTCTACATGGGCGAGATCAAGCATCACAGCGATCAACTCGCGCCCGTGACCGGCGACCGCGCCTATTTGCAGCGGGTGATCGAGAACGCGCTGGCACAAACCGAGCGGGTTTGCGGCGTGGTCAAGCAGCTTGCCGGTCCTCACAAGGGTGGCTTGTCGATCCCGTCCAGCGTCGAGGACGCGGAATCGAAGGCCGTCCGCGCCCAGCAGGCCCAGCGCGTGCCGAGCGCCGAACTCCTCAGCCTGTCGGGTCAGAAGCGGCTGACCAAGCGCGAGCGTGAGGTGCTGAGCCTGATCAGCGAAGGTTATTCGAACAAGCAGGGCGCGCTTCGGATGCAGATCAGCCCGCGCACGTTCGAGAGCCATCGCGCCGAAGCGATGCGCAAGCTCGGTGCGCGCAACACCGCGGATCTCGTCCGCGCGGCGCTGCTGCACTCGATCGACTGAGGCTGGTGTGTTGCATCGCCGGCAGGCGGTGCGGACAAGACCCCGAGAGATTTCCCGGCACGTCTTAAAAACCCGATCGCGCTCAGAAATAATCTTCGGCGAAGGGACGCGCGCGCGAGATCGAACGCAACGGCTTGATCTCTTCCTTCGGCCCGTTCGGGATGATCGTGATGGTCCAGCGGGGCGGCATGCTCGATTCATGCTCCAGCACCGAACGCACGAAGCCGGTCACCGTGGACTCGCCAGCCTTCACCGTTGCCATGCGGCCGTTGAACTGTGCGATACGGAAGCGGCGAACCTCTTTCTGGTCCGCGGTCTCGTAGGTGAACATGGAAACCCTCCTGGTTTCCGGCGACTATCGCCACCTATGATTAGCCATCTCTAAAAATCCCAAACCGTAGAAGTACGGCGGGAATGCACACGCGAGCGGTTAGCCCTGCGGCTCCTGCGCGCGCGCGGCGGCATAGGCGGCGTCCATCAGGTCCAGGAGATCGCGGAATTCGCTATCGCCGAGCCTCTCCGCGGACTTCTCCAGTCGCAGCGCCAGCGCCGCGAGCCTGGCATAGCCGAACGTTCCGGCTGCGCTCTTCAGCGAATGCGCTTCGCGCGCGATCCTGGCGTGGTGCTGCGCCAGCGAGAGCGTGCGAAACAATTGCAGGCGCGCACCGGTCTCGCTCCAGAATACATCGCGCACTTCGCAGGCGCCGCCCTCGCCGATCTCTCGCACCAGCGCTTCGTAAGCGTGCGGCTCGCGCGCAGGCTCGGCATCGAGCGCCTCCTGCGCGGGCGCGACGGTGACTTCAAACATGGGCCTGCTGCCTTGATAAGGGGTCATTTGTCGCGCGGCACGTCCGGGCGCGAGGGCTGCCCAATGTCTACGGCATTCGAATTTCAGTTCCGGTAGCAGGACACAAGGTGTTTGCAGGCCGGCATTAGCCGGCAGTTTACCATGCGGGTGCGGCCCTCAGCCCGCGCCGAGCAGCCTGTCGTACTGGGCCTTCACGGTGGCGTAGCATTCGCACGCCGTCTGGCGCAGGCCGTCGAGGTTGGTGATCTGGATGTGCCCGCGGCTGTAATGGATGAAATTGGCCTGTTGCAGGGTGTTGGCGACCAGCGACACGCTGTTGCGCCGCGCCCCGATCATCTGCGCCATGGCCTCCTGGGTCAGCAGCAGCCGGTAGTCGCCCGAGAGGTCATGCGTGTGCAACAGGCAGCGCGACAGCCGCGACTCCACGGGATGGGCGGCATTACAGCCTGCCGTCTGCTGGACCTGGGCGTAGACCGCCAGCCCGTGGCGCGTCAGCAACGTGCGCAGGGTGCTGCTCTGGTCGGCGGCGATCCGCAGCCGGTCGAGATCCATCACCGACGCGACGCCCGGAACCAGCACGATGGCAGTGTTCAGCGCGCATGCATCGCCCATGGTCGAGAGCGTCCCGAGCAGGCTGTCGCGCCCGATCATGGCGACTTGCACATGCTCGCCCTTGGCGAGCTTCACCACCAGCGAGATGACGCCGCGGTGGGGAAAATACGCACGCTTCAGCGCCTCGCCGGTCTCGACCAGCACCGCGTCATGGGGCAGATCGACTGTTCGCAGGTGCGGGCGGATCGATTCATAGTCGTCTGCCGACAGTGCAGACAGGAAACCGTTGGCTGAACGCACCATCGTTTCCAAAAGCTGCCTCCCGTTCCCGCGCCATCGAATCGCGATGGACGAAATCACGCCCAGCGCGCGTAAGTTCCATCATGTTCACGTCGGGATATATTGGCAATTGGGACAAGTTGTCCCGACCATGGCAGCGGTCCTGCCACGCTGCGTGCACGCCGGCATACAGTTGATTGCGCCGAGCTGTCGTCACGGCACGGTTCCCACCAGGCGGAGGTGGTGGGCTTTCACTGCCGAATAGCAGTCGCAGCACGTCTTCTCCAGTGCCCGTAGATCGAGGATTTCGATCTGGCCACGGCTGTAGTGGATGATGCCGGCCCGCTGCAGCGCATGCGCGACCAGCGAGACGGCATTGCGCCGTACGCCCAACATCTGCGCCAGCGCCTCCTGGGTCAGCGGCAGGATTTCACTGTCCGAGAGATCGCGGGCGCGCAGCAGCCAGCGCGCGAGCCGCGCCTCGACCGGGTGCAGCGTATTGCAGAGCAGCGACTGCTGCGCATGCGCTAGCAAGGCCTGCTCATGGCGGACCATCAACTGGCGAAACGGCGCGCTTGCGGCAGCGACCGTACGGAAAGCTGCGATTTCAAGCACGGAAGCAGTCCCTGGGAACAAGACGACCGCGTCCGTCGCCGCGATGCCGCCGGCAAGCGCAGCGCCGCCACCGACGACACTGTCGCGGCCCAGCATCGCCACCTCGATCATCTGTCCCTCGGACAGGCCCACCGTGATCGAAACGGATCCGCCATGCGGGAAGTAGACATATCTCAGCGCAGCACCCGCCTCGCACAAGACAGATTTCCTGACCAGTTCGACTGTCGCGAGATGCGGGCGCAGCAGATCGAGATCTGCCGCGTCGAGCATTTGCAGCAATTGGTTGGACGGGCGGCCGCTCGCAATCATCGAAGGTCAATCCGGCGTGTTCGATGTACGATCGGTGTAAAGCCCGCTCGTCATCCAGTTGCGCGGTGACAAAAACATATTGTAAAGGTTGTGGCGCTGTCCATATACCCGTTAGAGGGCAGACAGGCTGCGGCATTTGCGGCGGAAATAAGAATGGCGCGCTGATTCGCTCTCGAGCCGGTGCGCCGGGTCCTGCAGGGGTTGCGCAGGAAAAAGCTGCAAGGGGGCTGTCATGAGCCGGAAGCATTGCATCCGCGCTGCGATCAGACGTCGGTCGACCCGCGCAGTGTCGTCCGTTGGACCAGCATTTACAGCCATCCACTATTGCCATGAAGCCTGGTGTCGCGTGGCCGCAGATTTCGCGTCCATCTTCCCCGTGCCGCCAACGGCATTCGCGACCATCCATTTTTCGACTGAAAGCAAAGGAGAACGGCGTGCCCCACGGTTCAATTATTGAATCGCCAAAACGGGAAACTCAAATGGGGACAGAAGGTCTGCGCCATATTCTCGTTGTCGACGACGACCCGATGGTCTGCATGGCCATCGAGGTCTATCTCCAGCGTAACAATTTTCGAGTCACGATTGCCGAAGGAGGTGAAGCCGGACTGCGCGCGCTCGAACACCAGCAATTCGATCTGATGATCATCGATATCTTCATGCCGCACATGCGCGGGTTCGAATCGATCCGGATCTTCCACGAGCGGGCGCCGGTCATTCCGCTGATCGCGATGTCCGGCTACGCCTTTGCAAATCTGAATTCGCCTGCACCCGATTTCCTCCGGATGGCACTCGAGCTCGGCGCCTCACGCTGTCTGCGCAAGCCGTTCACTCCGCACGCGCTGCTCGCTGCCATCAACGATTGTCTGGCGGAGCATCGTCCCGACGGCGACATCGCCTCGGCCGCGCGATTGGGTTAGCGCGGCGCGGGCCGCTGTGGCCACAGGTAACCGTTCGTTTACCGCGTCTGCGGACTACGCAGATCGCGCCGCCGACGCGAACCGGGGGGCGCAACTGCGCCTCCGGTTGCCGGCGGCGCTGTTCGATGCCCCGCAGGCGGCCCCTATCGTCCTTCAAGAGCGGGATTTTCCGGCGCGCCTCGCCCGCTGTTATCGGCCCGTTTACCTCACGCATCCCCGCCGTTGCGGCGCGGAGTCGTTTTTGCCGAATAGCGCAGCCGCATGCGGGCGAACCGCAAACTTCTCTTCAATATCCGTATTAGGACGGAGGATGAAATTAACGGGACTGTGAAAAGGGATGTCTAACGATCCAGAATAGAGACTTCCGTCCATGCCAAAAAGCGGCGCAGGCGCCGAAGTCCAGGGTCAGGTCAGTAAGGCGTAGCTCATGGATGATCTGTTGCGGGAGTTTTTGACGGAGACCAGCGAGAGCCTGGACACCGTCGACAACCAGTTGGTGAAGTTCGAGCAGGAGCCGAAC
>NZ_JACIHG010000013.1:0-271835 GCF_014198315.1 Bradyrhizobium sp. CIR48 | reverse complement strand
CCGCTGCGGTGATTGGAACTCGTGTTGCGGAAACCATCTTGGCCAGCAGCGAACAAGCTGCACCCAACAGGCCGCACATATGGATGCAAGCGATCTGGTCAAACCTCACAAAGCTCTTGTGCCACGGGGGCCGTCCACATATGGGTCCCGGATCGGCGCGCGCTTGGGCGCGCTTGTCCGGGACGACAGCGGAGTGTGTGGCAGCAGCTAGCGCAATAACTCGACGCTAACCCGCCGCCTTCGCCTCCCGGATCGCCTGCCAGATCTTCTGCGGTGTCAGCGGCGTATTGAGCTGGGTGACGCCGAGCTCGGCGAGCGCGTCCATCACGCCGTTGGTGACGCAAGGCGGGCCGCCGATGGCGCCGGACTCGCCGCAGCCCTTGGCCCCGAGCGGATTGGTGCGGCAGGGCGCGGAATCATCCAGCGTCACCACGATCGGCGGCACGTCGTCGGCGCGCGGGATGCAATAGTCCTGATAGCTCGCGGTGAGGAGCTGGCCGTCGGCATCATACGAGACGCCTTCATACAGCGCCTGACCGATGCCCTGCGCGACGCCGCCATGGATCTGCCCCGTCACCAGCATCGGGTTCACGGCGACCCCGACATCGTCGACCGTAGTGTAGCGCACGACCTTGGAGACGCCGGTTTCGGGATCGATCTCGACCTCGCAGATATGCGTGCCGTTCGGCCAGCTCGGACCATCGACCTCGCCCTCGGAATCGACGCTGAGCTTGGCGCCGCTCTCCTTTTCGGCGATGTCGAACAGGCTGATACGGCGGTCGGTGCCGACCACGGTCAGCATGCCGCCCTGATATTCGATGTCCTCGACCGAGGTCTCCAGCACGTTCGCCGCCTTCTCGCGCGCCTTCTGGATCAGATCGTTGGAGGAGACCGCGACCGCGGTGCCACCGACAAACAACGAGCGCGAGCCGACGCTGCCAAAGCCCATCGCGAGATCGGTGTCGCCTTGCACGACATCGATCTTGTCCATGGCAATGCCGAGCGTGTCGGAGATCATCTGGGTGTAGGTGGTCTGCAGCCCCTGCCCCATCGCCATGGTGCCGGAATGCAGCACGACGCGCCCTTGAGAGGTCGCGTGCAGGCTGACCTTCTCGGTGTGGGCGCGGCCGCCGGTCCATTCGATGTAGGAGGTGAGCCCGCGGCCGTAGAGCAGGCCCTTCTTCTTCGCCGCCTTCTTGCGCGCGGCAAAGCCGTCCCAGTCGGCCAGCTTCACGGCGCGGTCGAGCATGTGCGCGAAGGCGCCGGAATCGTAAACCTGGCCCGCCGCATTGGTATAAGGCAGCTGCGCCGGCTTGATGTAGTTGGCTTTGCGGATCGCGCGCGGATCGATGCCGATCTTTCGCGCGGCGGCGTCGAACAGGCGCTCGACGATGAAGACCGCTTCGGGCCGGCCGGCGCCGCGATAGGCACCGACGGGCGCGGTGTGGGTCATCACTGATTGCACCTCGAAATGCACCAGCGGCAGGTCGTAGACGCCGGTCTGCACGAACGGCCCGAGCACCAGCGGAATGATGTTCGCCGCACCCGAGGAGTAAGCGCCGGTGCAGCCGATCGACTTGACGCGATAGGCCAGCACCTTGCCCTTCTCGTCCAGCGCAAAGGAGGCAGTCGAAGTGAGATCGCGGCCGTGGGTGCCACCGACGAATTCGTCGGTGCGATCGCCGCGCCAGCGGATCTTCTTGCTCAGCTTGGTCGCGGCGTAAGCGACGATGCCGTCCTCGGGATAGAGGTTGGTCTTCTGGCCAAAGCCGCCGCCGATATCGCCGACCAGCACACGCACACTGTCCTTGGGACGCTTCAGCACGGCCTCGGCGAGCACGTCGCGGGTCGAGGCCGGGGTCTGCGACTGCACATGCAGCAGCAGGCGGCCGGTCTTCTTGTCGATCTCGGCAATGGTCGAGCGCGGCTCCATCGCCGACGGCACGAGGCGCTGGCTGACGAGGTCGAGCTCGACGGTGTGCGCGGCCTTGGCGAACGCCTCGTCCACCTTGGCGGCATCGCCGTAAGCCATCGCACCGACGATGTTGTCGGGCGCCTCCGGCCACACCACGGGCGCGCCGGGCTTGACGGCCTCGACAGGGTCGACCACCGCAGGCTGCACGTCATACTCGACCACGATCGCCTCGGCCGCGCTCTGCGCCTCGACGCGGGACGAAGCCACAACGGCAGCCACGGCCTCGCCGGCGTAGCGGACGACCTCATGGGCGAGCAGCCGGCGCGGCGGCACCGTCATCGGCTTGCCGTCGGGGCGCTTGAAGATGCTCAGCGTCGGGATGCTGCCGACATCGTCCTTGACGAGGTCGGCGCCGGTGTAGATCGCGGCAACGCCCGGCATCGCGGCGGCCGCGCTGGTGTCGATCGAGACGATCGTCGCATGGGCATGCGGCGAGCGCAGCACGTAGAGCCACAGCGCGCCGTCTCCCGGCTTGTCGTCGATGAACTGCCCCTTCCCGGTCAGCAGCCGCTGGTCTTCCAAACGCTTGACGGGCTGCCCCGCTCCGAAACGCAAATTGCCGGGAAGAATGTTCATTCCGTGGGGTCCTCGAAATCCGCAAAAACGACCGCGGCGGTTTTAACCGATTTTGCGCGCCAGACAACCGAGCCGCGACACATCTGCAATGCGCGTCTGCCCCCCTTGCGGGCGCGGAATTCGCCGTCAGGAACGCTCGATATCGATGATGCCTATATTGACCTCGCGGCTGTCCGAGCCGCGTTTGACCGTGAGGCGAACTGTCTTGCCCGCTCCGGCCTGCTCGAGCGCATCGGTCAAATCGGAGAGGCGCCGCACCGGCTTCCCTTCCACCGCGGTGATGATGTCTCCGACCGCTCCCGTCGAAAAGTTGACGCCGCGAATCCCCGCCCGCTCGGCGGGGCTGCCGGGGGCCGTCCGCACCACGATGACGCCTTCGACGCCAAGCCGCGTCGACACATCCTCGCCGGCGGCGACGATGCCGATGCCGGGCGTCGGCACGCGGCCGTTGCGGATGAGCTCGGGGACAATCCGGTTCACAACATCGACCGGCACGGCGAAGCCGATGCCGGCATTCGAGCCGGACGGCGATATGATCGCCGTAGTCACGCCGATCAACCGGCCGGCGGAGTCCAGCAGCGGCCCGCCTGAATTGCCCGGATTGATCGCAGCATCGGTCTGGATGACGTTGGCGATCTCCCGGCCGCCATGGGTTGGAAGCCGGCGCTTGAGCGCGCTGATGATGCCAGAGGTCATCGATTGATCGAGCCCGAAGGGGTTGCCGATCGCAAAGGCGGATTGGCCGACCTTCAGGTCGTTCGAACTGCCGAGCGCCACCGGCTGCGGGAGCTCGCGCACGCTGCGGATCCTCAGCACCGCGAGGTCGTAATTGGGCGCCGTGCCGACGAGGTCGACCTGCGCGACTTCACCTGAGGCGAAGCGCACCGCGATCTCGCCACCATTGGCCACGACGTGATTGTTCGTCACGAGATGGCCCTCGCGGTCCCAGACGAATCCCGTGCCGGACGCGCCGCCGCCCTGGCCTTCCTCGCCCGTGAGCGGACTCGCCGCCGATTTCACCGCCACCTGAACGACCGAGGGCGACACGCGTTCAAAGATGTCGATGGTCGCCTTTTCGCCATCGGACAGCGGGCCGCGCTGCTCGACGGCGCGTGCGGAGGGTGCCGCCCATGAGGCATAGGAGACCGGGACATGCAGGATTTTCGCGGCCGTGACGGCGAGCAGCAGGGCGGCGAAGGCTGCCGCGGCAATCGCGTAGCGACGATTCATGGGTGATCACCGTGTCTTGTGCTGAATGCGGGCTCTGAGATGCACATTGCATGGACAGAAATCGCTCACGCGGCAACGTCGCAAACGCTCGGAAGTTTCTCGATTGCGCAGGTTGGGACTTTTGGGGCTCCCGCACGAGCGCCGGGGCATATTGCCGCGTGACAACGAGCTATGTCAGCTCGCGCAGCGCCGCCTCCACCACCTTGCGCGCCTCGGCCGTCAGCGCGGCCTGCGGCGGGACGGGGTCGCCGACGTCGTAGCCCTGGACTGCAAGCCCCGCCTTGATGCAGGCGGCGAGGTTGAAGCGGGCGAAGGCTTCGTTGATGCGCCACAGCCGGCGCTGCAGCGCCATGGCCTCGTCCCAGCGGCCGGCCTTGCAGAGGTCGTAGAGCGCGACACTCTGGCGCGGGATGATGCAGGCCGGGCCCGCCATCCAGCCAAGCCCGCCGATCAGCATCACCGCGGCCGGGATGTGGGCGGAGGCCGAGAACACCCGCAAGGCATCGCCGCAGCGGTTCATGATCGAGAGCAGCCGGCCGGTGTTGGTCGAGGCGTCCTTGATGTAGCCGATGCGCGGGTGCTCGGCGAGGCGCGCGATGATGTCGAGGGTGAGGTCGGAGCGCTGGAATTGCGGATTGGTGTAGATGACGACGGGAATGTCGACGGCATCCGCGATGGCGCGGAAGTAGGATTCGACCTGGGCGTCGCTGAGCGGAAAATACGCCTCCAGGATCGCCAAGATGCCGTCGGCCCCACATTTCTGGTAGGCCCTCGCCTGCGCCACCGCATCCGCCGTCGAGGTCGAGGCGACGCCGGCGACAACAGGCACGCGGCCCTGCGCGGCTTCGATCGTGGTCTGCACGACCGCGGTGCGTTGTGCGGCATTGAGATAGGCGAACTCGCCGGTCGAACCCAGCGGCGTCAGCCCGTGCACGCCGGCGCCGATCAGATCATCACAGAGCTTTGCGAGCACGTTCGTCCGCACCGTGCCGTCGGCATCGACGGGCGAGACGAGATAGGGGAAGACGCCGTGGAATTCGGACATGTCGGGGCTCCGGAAGCTGGCACCCGACGGGTCTTAGCAATGCCCGCCCCCGCGATCAAACCTTGAGCAAGCGTACCCGCGTGCCCCAGGGATCAATCGCCTCCACGCCGTCGGCAAGCGCCGTGAGCTTCGCACCGCCTTTGCGCAGGCGCTCTTCCTGCGCGGCGAGCAGCTCCGGCTTGGCCATGACCAGCGAGAACCAGGTGAGACCCGTCATCTTATCGTCGCGCTGGCCGGCGCCCTGGCTTTGCCAGACGTTGATGCCGAGGTGATGATGATAGCGGCCCGACGACAGGAACGCGGCGCCGCTGCGGCTGCGGGTCGGATCGAGGCCAATGGCGCCATGATAGAAGCCTCCGGCCTGCGCGAGATCGCCGACCCGCAGATGCATGTGGCCGATGCGCATTCCGTCCGGCGCCTTGGCGTAATCTGGCACGCGCGTATTGGTCAGCGACAACAGGTCCGGAATGTTGAGCTCGTCGGACGCCATCTTCACGCTGCTCTCGCTCCATTGCCATTGCGAGGGATCGCGGTCGGCATAGACCTCGATGCCGTTGCCTTCGGGATCGTCGAGATAGACGGATTCGCTGACGAGGTGATCGGCAAAGCCCGACAGCTTCACGCGGTGCGAGGCCGCGTGCACCAGCCAGCGCGCCAGGTCCTTGCGCGTCGGCATCAGGAAGGCGGTGTGGTAAAGGCCTGCGGCATTGCGCGGCTCGATTTCCGCATTGGGGCGGGCCTCCAGTACCAGCAGCGTGACGCCGGCCGTACCGAGCTTCACCGCAGTCGCCGAGCGCTCCATCACCGTGAGGCCGATCACATCGCGGTAATAGTCCGCGACCTTGTCGAGATTCTTCACCCGCAGCGTCACCATGCCGATCCGCATCGGCGTTCGGCTGGCATAGGTCGGCCCGCCGCCCTGCGGCGTGCCCTCGGCACGCGCCGCAGCTGCGGCCGCCATGGCAAGGGAGGCCGCGCCGGCGAGTTGCAGCAGGGTGCGGCGGGTGAGGTCGATGGTCATCGGTCAGGGCTCGCTGAAACTGGTTGGGGCCGTGCGGCGCAATGTCGGGCCGATTGCTACACGTTCCCGTGAGCGGCTCCCAATCACATGTTCGTCGGCCGTAACAGGCGGTGTCCTGACCACCCGGCCAGTTTCGCGATTCCCCGCGACATCCCAGATTGAGGGCAGCTTATAGGAGCCAGCTATGACTGACCCAACTCCCCTGTCCTCACTATCGTCCGCCCTCGCGGATGTGGTGGCGCGCACTGCGCCCGCAATCGTCTCTGTGCACTCGCATCGCTCCCGTGCGACCGGCTTCGTCTGGAAAGGGGGGCTGATCGTCACCGCCGACGAGGCGCTGGCCGACGAGGGCGAGGTCGAGATCGGTCTCGCCGACGGCAGCCGCGTGGCTGCCACGATCGCCGGCCGCGACCACACCACCGACATCGCGCTGCTGCGCACTGAGGCCGCTGCTACGCCGGTCAAGCTCGCCGCCACGGTCCCGCCCCTCGGCGCGTTGTCGATCGTGGTGGCCACCAACCGCGAGACGCCGAGTGCCGCGCTGGGGATGGTATCGGCGTCCGGCAGCGGCTGGCGCTCCCTGCGCGGCGGCGAGATCGATGCGCGGATCGAGCTCGATGTCCGCCTGCGCGGCAGCCAGCAGGGCGGCCTTGCGCTCGATGCATCGGGCGAAGCCTTTGGCATGGCCGTGCTCGGGCCGCGGCGCGTGCTGGTGATCCCGACGGCGACGATCGAGCGCGTCGCGGCGCAACTCGATACGCGCGGCCGCATCGCGCGCGGATATCTCGGCCTCGGGCTCCAGCCGGTCCGGCTCGACGACGGCATCGGCGCCATGGTGATGAATGTCGACAAGGCCGGCCCTTCGGCCGCGGCCGGCATCCGCCAGGGCGACGTCATTGTGGCAGTTAACGACCAGAAGCTGTCAGGCGTGCGCGCGCTGTCGCGAACGCTGGGTCCTTCGAGCGTCGGCGCGGTGGTCGACGTCGCGGCGCACCGCGGCGGCGAGCCGATCAGCTTCAAGGTCACGGTCGGCGAGAGGCCGGAGGCGTGAGCGAGGACCGGACGCCGGAGATCGTGCTTGCCCTGGAGATTGACGATCCCGCCCTCGCCGATCGCCTGGCGGCCTTGCTCGGCAACGTCACCGGGCTGCGTCTCGCCGGGCCCGGCGAGACGGCCACGGCGACCGTCGTCGCCCGCGATCCACGCATGATGTCCGCCGACATCGCGCTGACGCAACGCGAGCTCGACGTGCTGGCGCTGATGGCCGAGGGTGCCTCCAACAAGATGATCGCCCGCCGGCTCGGCATCTCCGTTCACACCGTCAAATTCCATGTCGGCTCGCTGCTCGACAAGCTGGACGCCACCGGCCGCACCGATGCGGTGGCGCATGCGGCACGCCGCGGCGTGATTGAGCTATGATGTCCCGGGGAAGCGGAGCTCGACCGTCAGGCCCGGCGCATTGTCATGCAGCGCTACGCCCGCGCCGTGAAGGCGCGCGACCGCGGCGACGAGGCTGAGGCCAAGACCGTTGCCCGGCGTGTAGCGGCTCTGCTCGAGCCGGTAGAAGCGCTTGAAGACGTGATCGCGCTCCTCAGTGGGAATGCCCGGACCATCGTCGGCGATGGCGATCACCGCACCACCATCGGCGCTGCGGCACGTCACGGTCACCTGCCCGCCTTTGCAGCCGTGCTTGATCGAATTGTCGACGAGATTGGCGATGGCATCGAACAGCAGGTCGCGATCGCCGGTGATCGGCACCTCGCGGTCTCCGGCGAGGCTGAGGCGCGTTGAGACCTGCTCGGCTGCGGCGTCATAGAGCTCGACGACCTCGCCGGCGATCTCGGCGAGGTCGAGCGCGCGGAAGGCGCCGGTGCGGGCGCGGCTCTCGATCTCGGAGATCCGGGTGATGGAGGCGAACATGCCGAGCACGGCGTCGAGATCGGCGATGGTGTCGCCGATCAGCGCGGCATCCGCCTCGCTGTTGCGTTCGTGGTGATAGGCCTTCTCCAGCCGGCCGCGCATCCGCGTCAGCGGCGTGCGCAGATCATGGGCGACGTTGTCGCTGACCTGCTTGACCTCACCCATCAGCGTCTCGATGCGGTCGAGCATCTGGTTGAGGTTTTCGGCGACGCGGTCCCATTCGTCATGACTGCCGCGCAAGGGGATGCGCTGGTCGAGGCCTGAGAGCATGATGGCGCGGCTGGTGGCGTTGATCTCCTCGATCCGCCCGACCGTGCGCCGGGTCACCAGCACGGCGGCAAGCCCGGCGAGCACCAGCAGCAGCACGGCAACCGCCGCCATTGCAAGCTCGATCATCGCGGTGAAACCGCTGTGATCGCCGGCGTCGCCGACCCGGCTCTCCACATAGGCCAGCGTGCCGAAATAGACATAGGCCATGATCGCCGCGACGATCAGCCCGAACGCCGCGATCGCGATCAGCGCCAGGCGGAAGGTGGAGGAGCGGAGCGTCTTAACCAGGAGCACGGAGGCAATATCCGATGCCGCGGATGGTGTGGATCAGCGGATAGGCCTGGGCATCATCGACCTTGCGACGGACGCGCCCGACATAGACGTCGATGATGTTGGTGGAGGGGTCGAAATGCAGGTCCCAGACGTGCTGGAGCAGCATCGCGCGGGAGACGACGCGGCCCTCGTTGCGGACGAGATATTCGAGCAGCTGGAACTCGCGCGGCAGCAGCGGGATCTTGCGGCCGCGGCGGCTGGCGTTGCGCGCGATCAGGTCGATGGCGAGATCGCCGACCCGCAGCAGCGTCTCCTTGGCGATGGTCTCGCTGCGGCGGCCGAGCGCCTCGAGCCGCGCCAGCAATTCGGTGAAGGAGAACGGCTTGACGAGATAGTCGTCGCCGCCGGCGCGCAGGCCGCGCACGCGATCATCGACCTCGCCGAGCGCGGAGATGATCAGGAACGGCGCGGCAACGCCGTCGTCGCGCAATTGCCGCATCACGCTGATGCCGTCGATATCGGGCAGCATCCGGTCGATCGTGATCACGGCATAGTCGCGCGCGGCGCCGTGGCTGAGGGCTTCACGGCCGCTAGCTGCGAGATCGACGTCGTAGCCGGAGGTCGTCAATTCCTCGACGAGCTGGCCTGCTGTTTCCGGATCGTCCTCGACGACCAGGATGCGACGGTGACCTCCGGTCATGCAAAACTCCGCGCGACAATCGCCACCAGACTATCCCGTTCCGGGGCTGGACGGAACCGCCCGGTGGCGATCGCGACAATGGTGCGGTACGGCGATGCGACTACCAATAGTCTCCGCACACATTGACCCATTGCCATCCATAGGGCGTCCAGCTCCTGCGCCAGCAGCCATCGTTGTAGCCGGCGTAAATGAAGGGCGCGCCGAAGACGGCGAAACGACGGAAATGGTGATGATGGTGGAAGCCGCGATGGCCGTGCCAGCCGGCCCCGGCGAAACGCGGCCCGATCGCCGCATGGGCGAAGCGTGCGCCGCCAAAAGCGGGACCGCCGGCATGGGCGAAGCGTGCACCGCCAAAGGCTGGACCGCCGACATGGGCGAAGCGCGCACCGCCCATCCCGCCGGCGCGCATGCCGCCGAAGCCGCCTGCGTGCATGCCGCCACCGAAATGTCCACCGCCGCCGAAATGACCGCCGCCGCCGAAGCCGCCATGTCCGCCGCCGCCACGGGCGAGCACCGGTGAAGCGAGCGCCATCGCCGCGGCGATCGTCACCGCGGTGAGGCCTTTGAGAAGCCTGTTGTTCATCGAAGCATCCTCCTTGCAGTGCGGCGGTTTGCGCGTCGCACGAGGATGATCAGATGAGAGCAAGAGATCGGCGCCTTCAACTTACAAACGCGCCAGATTCTGACGCGAGTGTTAGGGAGAGGACGCTCTATCACTCCCTCTCCCCGTTCTTACGGGGAGAGGGTGGGGTGAGGGGCTGCTTCCGCGAATGTGATTTGAATTGAGGGCGTGTGTGGGAGCCGGGGGGACCATCGATTCGGCGCGCAGGTTGCCACGCCCCTCACCCGGAATCAGCGCTACGCGCGAATTCCGACCTCTCCCCGCAAAGGGCGGGAGAGGTCAAGATCTCACGCCCGCTTGCCGTTGTTCTTCTCCGCCGCGCGGCGCAGCGCTTCGGCGAGGGCGCCGCCGCCGGAGGATTCCTGCTTTCGCGGGGCGGACGACGTCATGCGGGAAGGGTTGCGCGCGCTGTTGTCGCGCTGCATGCCGGGGGCGTCCTTCTTGGCACCGACCTCGTCGTCGAGACGCAAGGTCAGCGAGATGCGCTTGCGCGCGACCTCGAAGTCCAGCACCTTGACCTTGACGATGTCGCCGGGCTTCACCACCTCGCGCGGGTCCTTGATATAGGTCTTGGACATCGCGGAGATGTGCACGAGGCCGTCCTGGTGCACGCCGATATCGACGAAGGCGCCGAAGGCGGCGACGTTGGTCACGGTGCCCTCGAGGATCATGCCCTTCTGGAGATGCTTGATCTCCTCGACGCCCTCCTTGAACACGGCGGCCTTGAACGCCGGACGCGGATCGCGGCCGGGCTTCTCCAATTCCTTCAAAATGTCGGTGACGGTCGGCAGACCAAAGGTCTCGTCGACGAAATCCTTCGGCTTCAAGGTGCGCACGATCTCGCTGCTGCCGATCAGCGCCTTGATGTCGCTCTTGGTGGCGCTGAGGATCCGGCGCACCACCGGATAGGCTTCCGGATGCACGCCGGAGGCGTCGAGCGGGTCCTCGCCGCCGAGAATGCGCAGGAAGCCGGCGCATTGCTCGAACGCCTTCGGCCCGAGCCGCGGCACGTCCTTGAGCGCCTTGCGCGACTTGAACGGGCCGTTGGCGTCACGGTGCGCCACGATGCTCTGCGCCAGGCCGGAGCCGACGCCCGACACGCGGGCAAGCAGCGGTGCGGACGCGGTGTTGACGTCGACACCGACGGCGTTCACGCAGTCCTCGACCACGGCATCGAGCGATTTTGCGAGCTTCGCCTGGCCAAGATCGTGCTGATACTGGCCGACGCCGATCGCCTTGGGCTCGATCTTGACGAGCTCGGCGAGCGGATCCTGCAGGCGCCGCGCGATCGAGACCGCGCCGCGCAGGGTGACGTCAAGACCGGGCAATTCCTCCGAGGCGAAAGCCGAGGCCGAATAGACCGACGCGCCGGCTTCCGACACCACGATCTTGGTCATCTTCAGCTCGGCCAGCCCCTTGACGAGATCGCCTGCGAGCTTGTCGGTCTCGCGCGAGGCGGTGCCGTTGCCGATCGCGATCAGCTCGACACGATGCTTCAATGCGAGCTTGCCGAGGATCGCAAGCGACTCGTTCCACTGCCGCTGCGGCTCGTGCGGATAGATCACGGCGGTATCGACGACCTTGCCGGTGGCATCGGTGACGGCGACCTTGACGCCGGTGCGATAGCCGGGGTCGAGCCCCATGGTGACGCGGGTGCCGGCCGGCGCGGCCAGCAGGAGATCGCGCAAATTGGAGGCGAACACGCGCACGGCCTCGGTCTCGGCGGCGTTCCACAGCCGCATGCGCAGGTCGATATTGAGATGCACCTGGATCTTGGTGCGCCAGGCCCAGCGCACCGTGTCGATCAGCCAGCGGTCGCCGGCGCGCTTGAGGTCGGCGATGCCGAACCGCTTCATGATCTTCAGTTCATAGGCGCTGGGCACGCCCGGCGGCGGCGCCTCGGCCTCGGCCTGGATCTGCAGGTCGAGGATCTCCTCCTTCTCGCCGCGGAACATCGCGAGGATGCGGTGCGAGGGCAGCTTGGTCAGCGGCTCGGAGAACTCGAAATAGTCGGCGAACTTCTCGCCCTCGGTCTTCTTGCCGTCGCGCACCTTGGAGGCCATGCGCGCATTGGTCCACATCTCCTCGCGAAGCGCGCCGATCAGGTCGGCGTCCTCGTCGAAGCGTTCGACCAGGATGGCGCGGGCGCCGTCCAGCGCGGCGGCGGCATCCGCAACGCCCTTCTCGGCGTTGATGAAGCCTTCGGCCACCACCTTCGGATCGTTGGTGGGCTCCGCCACCAGCTGGTTGGCGAGCGGCTCGAGGCCGGCCTCCTTGGCGATCTCCGCCTTGGTGCGGCGCTTCGGCTTGAACGGCAGATAGATGTCTTCGAGACGGGCCTTGCTGTCGGCGGCGAGAATGGAGGCCTCGAGCGCCGCATCGAGCTTGCCCTGCTCGCGGACTGATTCGAGGATGGCCTTGCGGCGATCCTCGAGCTCGCGCAGGTAACCCAGGCGCTCCTCCAGGGTGCGCAATTGCGCGTCGTCGAGCGCACCGGTCGCTTCCTTGCGGTAGCGGGCGATGAAGGGAACCGTGGCGCCGCCATCGAGCAGCGTCACCGTCGCCTCGACCTGCTCCGCCCGAACCCCAAGCTCCTGCGCAATTTTCTGGTTGATATTTGCCACGCGAGAATTCCTCTATCCAAGCACGCAACGCGGGGGCGAACCACCGGCCACGGGACGCCGCTTATGGACCAACCGGGGTTGATTCATCAAGGTACTGCGGCGGACCGTCGACAGGGGATTTTTTGTCGAACCGATGCGATCTCGCCACATTCGTGGGGACGGCGCGCGAACACCCTCGCGGATCCCGGATGCGCCTGCGCGGGCGATCACACCGAGTGTATGCGGCAGACACGGTGCCGTAGGTAGGCAAAGGCGCACCGCGCCGTGCCCACCAAATTTAAACGCGGCACGAGAGGCGTGGGCACGCTTCCGCCGTCGCTCTTCGAGCTATGGCGGACAAGTCGCTTTGCCCACCCTACGACGCCGGTTGTGTGTTGCAGACATGTCTTCACCTCCTCGCGGCGATTCCGCCCGAGCTTTGCGCTCCGCATCGCGCCCTCAACGAAAGGGCGCAGGGAAGGCCGGGCGCCGGCTGGCACCCGCGGGTCCGTCGTGCGATGAGATGCACACGCAATGCACAACGGATCAACAGGTGAAGCCGAAACGTCCGGCCTTCCCTGCGCGATGTTTGACGGCCTATGGCGCGCTCTCCCCGGAGACGAGTTCCTGCTTGCCTCCGTCACCTCACGGATGGCGGCGCGCTTCGCCCGGTCGGGCTCGGCGCACCTCCGCAAGGCTTGGCTGTAGCAACGACAGCCAGGACCACGCGATTTGGCCGTACGCTTCAAGCGCCGTTCGTCCGCACGAAGCCTGGACCTCACGGGGTTGATCCCGCCCTGCTCCCGCCTCTCGTGCACGACGCTGCGCGTCCACCGCTCCCCGATCCGCGGCTCGTGACGACGTACGACCGCCCCTTTCGCCGGATCAGGATGGGCGACACATACGCCGAAACCGAATTTCGGTAAAGTGGAATATTTTTGCATTTCTGGATTGACAGAGGGCGACACAGGACGATGGCGCGTAGCCCGGATGGAGCGCCAGCGTAATCCGGGACGGTGCCAGATGCCGGGCGAGCGGCCCCGGGTTACGCTGCGCTCCATCCGGGCTACAGGCTCCTCCGGGTTGCAACGATCGGACAACTGCCGGATTGGGACGACGCCGCCTTGCGACCTCTCCGCCCCGTGCAACCCTGCCCCTCGTGCCGGCTCAGTTGATTCAGGCGGTCCCTTGCGAAAAAGGTGGCGCCGCATCTTAAGGAGATCAGGACTTCATGACGTTGCC
Organism: Bradyrhizobium sp. CIR48; assembly: GCF_014198315.1. Lineage (NCBI taxonomy): Bacteria > Pseudomonadati > Pseudomonadota > Alphaproteobacteria > Hyphomicrobiales > Nitrobacteraceae > Bradyrhizobium > Bradyrhizobium sp. CIR48. Next base: position 258,358 of record NZ_JACIHG010000013.1, on the reverse strand, counting down.
GATGAGCTGGACGGAATGGGCGCAGCACGATGGCGTCGCGCTGGCGGGGCGGGTCCGCAAGGGCGAGCTGACGGCGAAGGAGCTGGCGCGCCAGGCTGCCGCTGGTGTCGCCAAGGTCAATCCGGCGCTGTCGGGCGTGGTCGAGCTGTTCGAGGACGTGATCGCCGATCCCGCCAAGGACGGCGCCAATCTCGCAGGTCCGTTCGCCGGCCTGCCCTTCCTGATGAAGGACCTCGGGCCGACCATGAAGGGCCGGCTGCAGGAAATGGGCTCGCTGTTGATGCGCGGCAATCGCGCCGCGGCCGATACGTTCCTCACCGGTAAATTCCGCCAGGCGGGGCTCAACCTGATCGGACGCACCACGACGCCGGAATTCGGCGTGTGCTCTTCGGCCGACAATCCGGCAGTCTATGTCACCCGCAATCCCTGGAATACCGACTACACCACCTGCGGCTCCTCGGCGGGCAGCGCCGCGATGGTCGCGGCCGGCGTGGTGCCGATCGCGCATGCGACCGACGGCGGCGGCTCGATCCGCATTCCCGCCGGCGTCAACGGCAATATCGGGCTGAAGGTCTCGCGCGGCGTGTTCTCGCTCGCCCCGCACATGTCCGACCTCACCGGCCTCGTCTCGATCCAGGGCTGCCAGTCGCGCAGCGTGCGCGACACCGCCGCCTTCGTCGATCATACCCGCGGGCCTGCGCCCGGCGAGTTCATGCCGTTCTGGACCACGGCGCAGCCTTATTCCGAGATGATCAAGCGCGATCCCTCGAAGCTGCGCATCGCATTGTCCCATACATGGGGCAACTACACCGCGACGCCCGAGATCGCAGCCGAGCTGGAGAAGGCCGGACGCTTCCTCGAAGGCCTCGGCCATCACGTCGACTATGCGCTGCCGGAGATCGACCTTCCCGCTGCATTCGAGGCGCAGACCACCTGCTACATCTCGAACTTCGCCGTGGTGATCTCCAACATGCTCGCCGCCCGCGGGCTGGAAAAGCCGCCGGAGGATCTGATCGAGCCGATGAACATCCGCATCTGGGAAGCCGGCCGGCACACCAGTTTCGCCGAGCGTGCCAAGATGCAGGGCGTATTCAACACCACATCGCGCGGCTTCGGCACCTTCTTCGAGCAATGGGACGTGATCCTGACGCCGATCACTGCGCTGCCGACACCGAAGGTCGGCACCAGAGAATATCTCACCATTTCCGACAACCCCGATGTGCGCGACTGGTTCGACAATCTCTGGCGCTTCTTTGCCTTCACGCCGCTGGCCAATCTCTGCGGCATGCCGGCGATCTCGATGCCGATGGCAACGCAAGACCACGGCCTGCCGCTCGGCATCCAGGCCATCGCCAAGCAGGCCAATGACGGCCTGCTGCTGCAACTCGCCGCCCAGATCGAGCGCGCGCTCGACGGCAAGTGGAACGGCGGCAAGAAGCCGAAGGTGCATGTAGGCTGAGGCTTGGCTGTTTGTTTCAGCCTTGCGCTTGCGGCCATCCTTCGAGACGCCCGCCGTTGGCGGGCTCCTCAGGATGAGGTCTGATTTCGCAGCGATATCTTAGACCCTCATGGTGAGGAGCGCCGCCTTGCGGCGCGTCTCGAACCATGAAGGCCGACGCAGTCGCACCACCAGCTTCAATTCTTCACCGTCGGGATCTCCTCCGTCACCGGCTGCTGCTGGCCCTGCCGGTACATCGCCAGCGCCTTGTCGAGGGCTTCGCGCAGCGCCAGCGCGGCGGCCACGCTGCAGCGCAGGTGCGCGGTCTGGATCACGTCGACCCTGACCGCGGCACCGACCGGCATGAGCAAGTTAGCGGCGAGCTCGATCTGGATCGCGCCGTTGTGATGACCGAAGCAGGACGCGCCGTCGAAATAGATGATCGGCGCCCGCTCCGAGCTGGAGCTCGAAATGGTGACGGGCCCCTGATTGTTGGCAGGCGTTTCGGGGTCGGCCATGGGCGCTCCTTGCGGCTAGTCGGCGAACGGAGCGCCCACCATCGGTGCTTCGGCCTGCTCTGTCGAGGCCAATTCGGGGTTTTGCGCGGCGCCCGACACTGGTCTAAAACGTCCCCATGTGCACCATACCGACCACGCTCCCATTCGAGGAACTCGCCGACGCCATCCAGGGCCGCCGCTCCGATTACGGCCATATCAGCGGGCTCCAGCTCGATCGCTTTGCACCAGCTGAGGCCTGGTCGAGCCTGCCCTACCGGCCCGTCTTCGTCGGCGACACCGAGACCGGCGTGCTGCATGGCGGTGTCGTCACCGCGATGCTGGACGAGAGCTGCGGCATGGCGGTGCAACTTGCGCTCGACGGCACGCGCGCGATCGCAACCCTTGACCTGCGCATCGACTATCAGAAGCCGGCGACGCCGGGCCTCGACATCAAGGCGCATTCGGTGTGCTACCGCACCACGCGCTCGATCGCCTTCGTGCGCTCCACCGCCTATCAGGAATCCGAGGACGATCCGGTGGCGACTGCGACCGCCTGCTTCATGATCGGTGCCAACCGCACCAACATGCTCGCCGACCGCAGGATGGATGCGCGCAGCATCCCGGTGCTGGAGGCGCCGGAAGATCCGGATGGCCCGTTCGCGCGCAGCCCGTTCGCGCGCGCGCTCGGCATCCGCGTCAATGACGACGGCACGCTGACGATGCCGTTCTCGCCAATCATCATCGGCAACCCGATCCTGCCCGCGATCCACGGCGGCATGACTGGGGCCTTCCTCGAGACCACGGCCATCATCGGCGTCGCGCGCGAGCTCGGCGCCGCCGCGCCGCCGAAGCCGATCGGGCTCACCGTCAACTATCTGCGCTCCGGCCGTGCGCTCGATACGTTTGCCAACGTTTCGATCGTCAAGCAGGGCCGGCGCATCGTCGCCTTCGAGGCGCGCGCCTGGCAGGACGATGCGGACAAGCCGATCGCCACCGCCTTCGGCCATTTCATGCTGCGCCCGACGCCAGGAAGTGACGAGGAATAAGCGCATTTTGACTTGACGGCCGCAGCCCCGGCCACAACGATAGCACGTCCCCGCGAGAGGTATTGGATTGCGGCATCCGCTCGACATCGTCGCCATGTTCGCCGCACTCTGGCTGCTGGCCTCGATGATGCTCGACGCGTTGACGCCGAAGGAGCTGACCGCGATCATGATCGGCGTGGCGATCGGACCCGCCATCGTCATCACCGCCGTGTTCTACTACCTGCGCTGCCCGCGAACGGACTTTGCGGTGATGTTCGCGGCGCTCTGGCTGATCTCGGACATCGCCATCGCCTTCGTCTCGCCGAAGGAGCTGCCGCACTTCCTGATCCTGCTCGGCTTCGTGCCGGCCCTGCTGATCGGCTCAGTGATGCACTGGCAACGCTTCCAGAACCGGCACGAGCGACTGCCCGCGCCTTCGGTGAAGCGGGGCTAACGCGGCAATAGGTTCGTCTTCGCGAGATCGAGCACCTCGTCGCCGCGGCCGTTCATCACCGCGCGCAGGACCCAGAGGCTAAAGCCCTTGATCTGCTCGGGCGTGATGGTCGGCGGCATCGACAGCTCCTGCTTGGCGGTGACGACGTCGAGCAGCGCCGGCCCGTCATGGGCGAGCATCTCCTTCACCGCGCCCGGAAGCTCGCCGGGGTCCTCGACGCGCTTGGCGAAGATTCCCATGGCGCGCGCCATCGCCGCGAAATCGGGATTCTCCAGGTCGACATTGGTGTCGACGAAACCCGCCGCCTTCATCTCCAGCGCGACGAAGCCGAGCACGCCGTTGTTGAAGATCACGACCTTCACCGGTAGCTTCATTTGCGTCAGCGTGATGAGATCGCCCATCAGCATGGAGAAACCGCCGTCGCCCGACAGCGAGATCACCTGGCGGCCGGGCTGGGCGGCCTGCGCACCGATCGCCTGCGGCATGGCGTTGGCCATCGAGCCGTGCACGAAGGAGCCGACCAGCCGGCGGCGGCCGTTCATGTCGAGATAGCGCGCGGCCCACACCGTGGGCGTGCCGACATCGGCGGTGAAGACCGCATCGTCGGAAGCATGATCGCTGATGATTTTTGCGAGATATTGCGGGTGGATCGGCTTGCTTCCCGGCGTGCCCTTGGCCAGCGAATCCAGGCCCTCGCGCGCCTTCTTGTAGTGCGCGACGGCATCGTCGAGGTGCTTGCGCTGCGTCTTTGCTTTCAGCAGCGGCAGCAGCGCCTCGATGGTCAGCTTGACGTCGCCGACGAGGCCGAGATCGATCTTGCAGCGTCGTCCGAGATTTTCCGGGCGGATGTCGACCTGCGCGATCTTCGCATCGGTCGGAAAGAATTGCTCGTAGGGAAAATCGGTGCCGAGCATCACCAGGGCGTCGCAGGCGTGCATGGCGGCATAGCCGGAGGAGAAGCCGATGAAGCCGGTCATGCCGACGTCATAGGGATTGTCGTACTCGACATGCTCCTTGCCGCCGAGCGCATGCACGATCGGACTCTTCAGCGCTTCCGCCAGCTGCATCAAGGGCGCATGCGCGCCGGCGCAGCCGCGGCCGCAGAACAGGGTGACGCGCTCGGTGCCGTTGAGGAGTTCGGCGAGCGCCTGCAGCTCATCGGCCTGCGGCACCACCTTCGGCGCCGACAGCGCGAGTCCGCGCGTTGTCGACAGCGCGCGCTTGGGCGGGCTACGGAATGCGACGTCGCCGGGCATGGCGACGACGGCGACACCGCGCAGGCCCACCGCCGCGCGGATGGCATTCTCCAGCACGTAAGGAAGCTGGCTCGGGTCGGACACCAGCTCGCAATAATGGCTGCACTCACGGAACAGGTTTTGCGGATGGGTCTCCTGGAAATAACCGCCGCCGATCTCGGCGGTCGGGATCTGCGCCGCGATCGCCAGCACGGGAACGCGGCTGCGATGCGCGTCGAACAGGCCGTTGATCAGATGCAGATTGCCGGGACCGCAGGAGCCCGCGCACACCGCAAGGCTTCCGGTCATCTCGGCTTCGCCGGCGGCGGCGAACGCGGCGACCTCCTCGTGGCGGACATGGATCCATTCGATCGTGCCGCGGCGGCGCAGCGATTCGGTCAGGGCGTTCAAGCTGTCGCCGACGATGCCGTAGATGCGCTTGACGCCGGCCTGCTCGAGCGTTGCCACGAACAGATCGGCCACGTTGTTGATCGCCATGTCGGTCTCCTGATTCAGCCAGTCACATAATGCGATGCGCAAAACGTCAGCATCGCGACACTATGTGGCACAATAGGCCATGTCAGGATCACGGCTAGTTTATTGTCCGTTCAATCTTTCTGAATTGCCCGATCGTAAGCCGCGATCGTTGCCTTCGCTCGGCCTGCGACATCGGCCGCGCTCATGCCGGGCTTGTAGAGGCTGGAGCCGAGCCCGAAGGCGGTGACGCCGCCCCCGATGTACTCCGCAAAATTCTGATCGGAGACGCCGCCGACCGCGGCGATCATGACGCCTGGCGGCAGCACGGCGCGGATCGCGGCAATGCCGGATGCGCCGAGCACGTTGGCCGGAAAGAATTTCAGGCCCGATGCGCCCGAGCGCGCCGCGAGCAGCGCCTCGGTCGGCGAGAACACGCCAGGCAAGGTCACCATGCCGTGCTGATGCGCACGCGCGAGCACCTGCGTGTCCACATTCGGCGAGACCATCAGCCTGCCGCCGACGTCGTTGAGACGATCGACATCCGCGGTGGTCAGCACCGTGCCGGCGCCGATCAGCACGCCTGAAGGCGCCTGCTTCACGGCCGTTGCGATGGAGCGGAACGGATCGGGCGAGTTCAGGGGAATTTCGATCGCGGTCATGCCGGATTCGATCAGCACGGCGACGATCGCCTCGGTCTCCTCCGGCTTGACGCCGCGCAGGATCGCAACCAGCGGCCGCTTCATCGGCGGAAAGGGAACGCTCATCTCAAAAGTCCTTCTGCTTCGTCCAGATCGCGGCAGCCGCCATCGACAGGCCGCGGCGGACGGCCTCATCCGCGTCGACCGGAATTGCGTTGACCGACAGCGCCTCGAACGCCAGCCGGTACAGCATCGCAAGCCGCCCCGATGCAATCAGCTCGACGCCCGCTTGGGGAACGGGGCCGGAGAGCCCCGCCGCCAGCTCGGCGCCGATCAACGTGCCCGACAGCGTCTCGCGCGCCGCGGCCGGCGTGCCGCCGAACAGCAGCTGGCGTGAGCGCGCGCCGAACAAGTGATTGGCGACAAAGGCGGGCGCCTCATACGCGGCTTTCACCGCCGCCTTGAAGCTCGCGACATCCTCGGCCTCGTCGGCGCCGGCGACCGCGAGCGACAGGATGGTCTCGCGCGAGACGGCGCTGAACAGCTCGCCGGTCATGAAGGTGGAGAAGCGTTCGACCACGCCGTCCTTCACGCGCACCCATTTCGAATGCGTGCCGGGCATGCAGACCAGCGCCTCGCCCGCGGCCTTGAGGCCGAGCGCGCCGAGCAGCTGCGTTTCCTCGCCGCGCATCACGTCCGGCGCTTTTGTCTCGCGCTGCGCGATGCCGGGCAGGATGCGGATGTCGCGGGCTCCGCCGGGGACGCGCACGGCCTGTTTCAGGATGGCGGCCAGCGGCGCCGGCGTGTCGACATAGCCGGCTTCGACCCAGCCGTTCCTAGCGCCGGCCATGCCGCAGACGAGAACCGGCAGATGATCCGGCGCCTCGACCGCGGCAAGATGCGATTGCAGCACGGCGGGAAAGCCGGTCTTCGCCGCGGCGAGCATGCCCTCGCCGCTGCGGCGCTCAGTCAGCACCTGGCCGGCACGATCGACCAGCCACAGCCGGAAGCTGCTGGTGCCCCAGTCCACCGCGACATAAGCGGGTTCGGTCATTCTGTCCTCGTCTCACGGCCGGGACGTCGTCTCGCGACAATGAGACGACGTCTTGCGGGTCTACCGCCGAGATACCGGCTATTGTGCGGGCAAACCAGCCCTTTCTCCGCAATTCGAGGCTCCGCCGTGCTGGCACAGCGCTTGCTGAAGCTTCGGCGCTCAACTCCGTCAACGCGCGAGAAGACGCGTCAACATCAGATGAGGAAACCCATGGAGATCGGCTATTTCACGATGCCTTCGCATCCGCCGGAGTGCGGCCTAAAGGAAGGGCACGACTGGGACCTGCAGGTCATGCGCTGGCTCGACGAGCTCGGCTATCAGGAAGCCTGGGTCGGCGAGCACCACACCGCGCCCTGGGAACCCAATCCCACGCCGGACCTCTTGATCGCGCAGGCCCTGATGCAGACCAAGAAGCTGCGCATCGGACCCGGCGGCTTCCTGTTGCCCTATCACCACCCGGCCGAGCTCGCCAACCGCGTCGCGATGCTCGACCATCTCTCCGAGGGCCGGCTCAATTTCGGCGTCGCAGCTTCGGGGCTGCCGAGCGATTGGGCGATGTTCAACGTCGACGGCATGAGCGGGCAGAACCGCGACATGACGCGCGAGGCGCTGGAGATCATCCTGAAGCTGTGGACCGAGCCGGCACCCTTCACCCACAAGGGCAAGTTCTGGACGGTGACCAAGCCGGACACGATGTTCGACTTCCTCAAGCCCCACATCAAGCCGTTGCAGGCGCCGCATCCGCCGATCGGCGTTGCCGGGCTGTCGAAGAACTCGGACACGCTGAAGCTCGCCGGCGAGCGCGGCTTCATCCCGATGAGCCTCAACCTCAACCCGGCCTATGTCTCCAGCCATTGGGACTCGGTCGAGATCGGCGCCGCCAAGACCGGGCGCAAGCCGAACCGGCAGGACTGGCGCCTGGTGCGCGAGGTGTTCGTCGCCGACACCGACGAGGAAGCCTGGAAGCTCTCGACGGGTGACATGATGGGCCGGATGATGAGCGAGTACTTCCTGCCGCTGCTCGGCCATTTCGGCTTCAAGGATTATCTCAAGCACGCCCCTGATGTCCCCGACAGCGACGTCACGGTCGAATATTGCGCCAAGCGGAACTGGATCGTCGGCTCGCCCGCGACCGTCGCCGAGAAGATCGAGAAGATCTACGACGAGGTCGGCGGCTTCGGCGTGCTGCTGGTGTTCGGCTTCGACTACAAGCACAAGGCGGAAGCCTGGCACCACTCGCTCTCGCTGCTGAAGAACGAGGTGATGCCGCGCCTTGCGCATCTCGGCTCCGCGAAGAAGGCGGCTTGACGCTCAGCGGGTGCGGCGCGATCGTGTCGCACCCGCTTCTGTTTTCGGAGATTTCCGCGTGACGGTCGACGCCAATCCTCTCGACGTGAAGGATTTCAAGCAGGCGATGCGCCAATGTGCCAGCGCCGTCGCGCTGGTCACGGTCGGCGCCGAGCACGGCAAGCGCACGGGATTGACGGTGACCTCGGCCTGCTCGCTGTCGGATAGCCCGCCCTCGCTGATCGTCTGCGTCAACCGCAACGCCAGCGCACATGCGCGCATCCGCGAGGAAGGCGCGTTCGCGATCAACTTCCTGCACGAGGACCACGCCCTGCTCGCGCTGACCTTCAGCGGCCAGAAGGGCGTCAACGGCGACGACCGTTTTGCGTTCGGGCAATGGACGCGCGGCGCCACCGGCGCCCCGGTGCTGACGGATGCGGTCGCCGCATTCGACTGCGTGCTGGCGCAGGAGTTCGAGACGACGACGCATTCGATCTTCGTCGGCGAAGTGCGCGGCGTGTCGCATCTGGCGTCCGCAGCGCCACTGGTGTACCTGCGCAGCAGTTTTCACACGCCGCATGAGATGCGCGAAACGGTGACGGTCGGCGACCTCGATTCACGGCATCTGAGCTGGACGGATTTTTCTTAAGAACAGCGGCGACCACGCTGCCTCGGCCGCCGTTCTTAAGAACGCCGAAGCAGAGCTTCGGCTATGGCGCCGGATGAGGGGTATCTATCCACAAGTGCAGATATCGTAGGGTGGGCAAAGCGAAGCGTGCCCACGTTCTGCCTATTGGTGAGACGACGTGGGCACGGCGCAAGTGCGCCTTTGCCCACCCTACGATTCCGGACTCGCGGAGAGAGAGACCCCTCACCCGTCTCGCCGCATGCAGCTGAACGCTACTGCGCGGTCTCGATCTTCAGCTGCTTGATCCTCCGATACAGCGTGGCGCGGCTGAGCTTCAGCGCGCGGGCCGCCGCCGTCACGCGGCCGCCATGCTGGCGCAAGGCTTCCACGACCGTGGCGCGCTCGGCGCTTGCAAGATCCGGCTCCGCCGCCCGTCCTCCGAACGGCGGCAGATCCAGATCCGCCTCGGTGATGACCCCGTTCTCCGCCGTGCAACCGGCGAGCCGCAGCACGTGGCGAAGCTGGCGCATGTTGCCGGGATAGGAATAGGCCGAGAGTTGCGACCACGCCTGGTCCGAAAGCCTGCAGTTCGGCGCCTCTTCGCGCGCGATCTGGCGAATGACGTCGTCCCGATCGGCACGCTCGCGCAAGGCCGGCAGCCGCACCTCGAGGCCGCGCAGGCGGAAATAGAGGTCGGCGCGGAAGCCGCCTTCTTCGGCCATGCGGCCGAGATCGCGGTGGGTGGCGCTGATGAGGCGGATGTCGACGGCGACAGGCTTGAGCGCGCCAAGCGGCCAGACCTCGCGGTTTTCCAGCACGCGCAACAAGCGCGTCTGCAGCGCGATCGGCATATCGCCGATTTCGTCGAGGAACAGCGTGCCGCCGTCGGCCTGCACGATCAGGCCCTTCGAGCCGTCGCGCCGCGCGCCGGTGAAGGCGCCGGCCTCGTAGCCGAACAGCTCGGCGTCGATCAGGCTCTCCGGCATCGCCGCGCAGTTCAGCGCCACATAATTGCTGCGCGCGCGGTTGCTGGCCGCGTGAATGGCGCGCGCGAACACATCCTTGCCGACGCCGGTCTCGCCATGGAGCAGCACCGGCAGATTGTGATCGCCGATGCTTCGGAGCCGCTTCACGCTTCTGATCAGCCCGGGATCGCGGCCGGCGAGCCGATGCAGGGCGTCGAATCGATCGACAGGTGCATCGCGGCGCGGTGCGAGCGGGCGCGCCGATGATCTCGCCCGCAGCGGCGGCGCAACATGCCCCCGCCCTAACGCACTGCCATCGGCGCGGCGCAACTCGACCGTCTCGTCCGCGCCGCGGCCGGCATGATGATCGAACTTGACGTAGCGCGACAGATCGATGCCGGATGCGATCAGGCCGTCGGTGAGACCCAGCAGTGCGCGCGCCGAACGGCAGGCGCCGACGATGCGGCGATCGTCGTCATAGGCGAGCAGACCGCTGCCGCCGTCGCCCGGCACGGTCGCGATCCAGGCGTTGCGGAAATGACCGCGGAAGATCGCACCCTCCATGCGCCGCGTCGCCTCCATCGTCACCGCGAGCGCGAGCTGATGCGCAGCGCGCTCGAGATCCTCTCGGCATGAGGTGATGTTCACGGCACCGGCGAGGCGACCGGCCTGGTCGAACAGCGGCGCCACGGCGCAGGAGAACATGTGCCACTGCGCGCGAAAATGCTCGTCACGATGCACCAGAATCGGCTTCTGCTCCGCAAGTGCGGTGCCGAGCCCGTTGGTGCCTTCGAAAGCCTCGGAAAAATTCGAGCCGGTATAGACCTTCCAGCGCATGAAGATTTCAGTATCGGCCGGGCCGGGCAGTCGGCTCCACAGCATCGTGGCGCTGGGGTCGGCGAGATTGACGCAATAGCCGGCCTCGCGCAGCACCCGCGCGAGGTCTTCGAGCTCCGGCGTCGCCAGCTGGATCAGCTGCTCCATGGGTTCGGCGACATGCCGGACCTCGGCTTCAGTCAGCGTCTGCGGCGGTCCCTGGCGGGCGGGGTCGAGCTTGTGGCTGATCAGGCAGCGCCGCCAGGAATCGGCAATGCGCGAAGAGGCATCGACGTCGGCCAGTTGATTGGCGACGGACAAGACACGGGCGACATGGTTCGAGGCCGACAGGCTGGCCATCGCGGACGTCTCCACCCTGTATTATTGTGCAAAGTCTGGCACCACAGGCGGGGATGTCAATCGGGAACCGGGAACGGCTTGGAGGCACGCTGTCTCTTCTCATCATCCCGGGGCGATGCGAAGCATCGAACTAGGGTGTGCCCTTGCGCACCCTAGGATCTTGAGATTCCGGGTTCGCGCTGCGCGCGCCCGGAATGACGGGCTCATCTATTGCTGCACCGCCCTCACCACGTATCGATGCACGGCCGCTTCTTCCCGACCCTGGCCGGAGGCTTCGGCACCGAGCGCAGGCCGGCCATGATCCACCGGCGCGTCTCGGCGGGATCGATGACGTTGTCGATCTCGAACACCGATGCGATCGAGACCGCCTTGCCGTTGGCATAGAGCTCGGCGACCTTGTTGCGGTAATAGGTCTCGCGTTCCTCGGGATCAGTGATCGCCTCCATCTCCTTGCGGAAGCCGAGGCGGACGTAACCCTCCAGCCCCATGCCGCCAAACTCGCCGGTCGGCCAGGCCGCTGTGAAGAACGAGGCGTGGAAGCCGCCGCCGATCATCGACTGCGCGCCGAGACCATAGCCCTTGCGCAGCACGATGCCGAACAAGGGCACGGTGAGGCTCGCGCCCGTCACGAACATGCGCGAGACATGGCGCACGATCGCGGTCTTCTCGGCTTCCGGGCCGACCATGAAGCCGGGCGTGTCGCAGAGCGAAACGACGGGAAGGTCGAACGCGTCGCAGAGCTGGAGGAAGCGCGCGGCCTTATCGCCGGCATCGGCATCGATGGCGCCGCCGAGATGGCGCGGATTGTTGGCGATCAGGCCGAACGGCTTTCCTTCGATGCGGATCAGCGCGGTGATCATGCCGACGCCGTAGTCGCGGCGCAGCTCCAGCACGGAATCCTTGTCGGCGACGAGGTCGATCACGCTGCGGATGTCGTAGACGCGCAGCCGGTTCTCGGGGATGGCGCGTCGGAGCAGGCGCTGGTCGGCGGCCTCCCATTCCGTCACCGCGCCCTGGAAATAGGACAGATACTTTTGCGCGACGGATGTCGCCTCCTCCTCGTCCTCGACGAGGATATCGATGACGCCGTTCGGCGACTGGAACGAGACCGGGCCGACCTCGGCCGGATGATAGACGCCGAGGCCGCCGCCTTCGATCATCGCAGGGCCGCCCATTCCGATCGAGGCGTTCTTGGTGGCGATGATCACGTCGCAGCAGCCAAGCATCGCGGCGTTGCCGGCGAAGCAATAGCCGGAGACGACACCAATCACGGGCACGAGGCCGGAGAGCCTTGCGAATTGCACGAAGGACGGACCGTCGAGCCCGGTCATACCGAGCCGGTCGGTGTCGCCGGGCCGGCCGCCGCCGCCCTCGGCATAGAACACCAGCGGCACGCGCCAGTCTTCCGCAAGGGTCAGCATGCGGTCGATCTTCTTGTGGTTCATGTGGCCCTGCGTGCCCGCGAGCACGGTGTAGTCATAGGCCACAACGATGCAGCGCGCGCCCTCGGGTCCGAACTTCTCGCCATTCACCGTGGCGACGCCCATGACGAGGCCGTCGGCCGGCGTGTTCTTGATGAGATCGTCGAGTTTGCGCCGGCGGCGCTGCGCCGCGATGGCGAGGCTGCCGTACTCCATGAACGAGCCGTCGTCGACGAGCTGGGCGACGTTCTCGCGCGCGGTGCGCTGGTTGGTGTTGCGGCGGCGCTCGACCGAGGCGGGGCGATTCGCATCCAGCGTGTTGGCCTGGCGGGCGATCAGCTCGGCGAGGTCGGGGCGGACGTGGTCCAGATCAATGTCGGCCTCAGCCGTCGTGCTGTCGGCCGCCACGTCGAGCGGCTCCAGATAGAGGATTGCCTCGCCATGCATCAACGTGGCGCCGTCACCTGCGACGAGCGTCATGACCCGGCCGCCCTGCTCGGCCATCACCAGATGCTCCATCTTCATGGACTCGATCACGGCGAGCTGCTGGCCGGGGCGCACGATCTCGCCTTCCTTCACCTGAATGGTGACGATGGTTCCCTGCAAGGGTGCAGCGACCATTACCGTGCCTTCAGGCACCACTTGCACGACGTGCGTCTCGGCACCGTGAACACCACTTCCCTCGCTTGGCGCAAAGTAAAGCGGCTTGGCCGCGCCATCGGCGGCATCCACGAGCTTGCCGATATTGCGATCGATGAAGTCGGTCGCGATGCGGTTGGTCCTGAAATCGGGATGCGCGAGCACGGCCTGGAGAAAGGCGATGTTGGTGACGACGCCGTCGATCCGGAATTCGCGCAGGGCACGCGAGGCTTTTGCAACGACATCATGCCAGGCTTCGCCCGGCGTATGCACGATGACTTTCGCAAGGAGCGAGTCGAAGGCCGCGCTGGTCTTGTAGCCGGCGTAACCAAAACTATCGACGCGCACGCCGGGCCCCGACGGCGGCTCGAACACGGCGAGCACGCCGCCGGTCGGATGCGTGGCGCCCGTCTCGTCCAGCGTTTCCATGTTGACGCGAAGCTGCATGGCATGGCCTCGTGGCTTCGGGATCGATCCCTGCGCAAGGCCAAGCGAGGCGAGCGTGCTGCCCGCCGCGACCGCAAGCTGGGCACGGACGAGGTCGAGCCCAAGCACCTCCTCCGTCACGGTGTGCTCGACCTGCAGCCGCGGATTGGCCTCGATGAAGGCAAAACTGTCCTCGGCCGTGCCGTCGACCAGGAACTCGAACGTGCCGAGATTGTCGTAAGCCGCCGCCGTCGCAAGCTGCTTGGCCGCCTCGATGATGCGGCCGCGCAAGGGATCGCTCAGCGACGGCTCGGCGCCACCTCGATCAGCTTCTGGTGCCGGCGCTGGATGGTGCATTCACGCTCCCAGAGATGAGAGATCGCGCCGTGACGATCGCCGATGATCTGCACCTCGATATGCCGCGCCTGTCGGATCAGCCGCTCGGCATAGACGCCGTCGAAGCCGAAGGCCGCCTTGGCCTCGGACTGGCAGCGCGCATAGGCTTCCGCAAGATCGGATGCGTTCTCGACCACGCGCATGCCGCGACCGCCACCGCCGGCCATGGCCTTGATCACGATCGCAGCATGGCTGCCGAGCGAAGCGAAGAACGCCGTGATCTCCTCCAGCGAGGACGGCCCACTGGTGCCGGCAATGATCGGCACGCCGCAACGCTTTGCCAGTTGCCGCGCCGCGACCTTGTCGCCGAACAATTCGAGCGCCGCCGGCTTCGGCCCGACGAAGGTGAGGCCCACGTCCGCGCACGCCTTGGCGAATGCGGCGTTCTCGCTGAGGAAGCCGTAGCCGGGATGCACGGCATCGCACCCGACGCTTTTCGCCGCCGTCACCACCGCATCGATGTCGAGATAGGCCCGGGCGCCGCGGCCGGGGATTTCGACCGCCTCGTCGGCCACACGCACGTGCAGCGACAGCGCATCATCAGTGGGATGGATCGCAACGGTCGCGATGCCGGCATCGGCCGCCGCGCGTGCGATGCGGATGGCGATCTCGCCGCGATTGGCGATCAGGAGTTTCTTGAACGACATCGTCTCTCTCACTCAGACAGCAGCAGGAAGATTCGGATCGAGATCCTGCTTCTTCACCTTGCCCGTCGCCGTCAGCGGCAGGGCATCGATAATACGCACTTCCGGGACCTTGTAGACGGCCATGCGCTCGGCGCACCAGGCGCGCAGATCTTCCGCAGAGATGGTGCCGACCGCCTCCGGCTTGAGCTGGATATAGGCCACCGGCACCTGCCCCTTGTCAGGATCGTCGCGCCCGACCACGCCTGAGCCCAGCACCTTCGGGTGCTGGCCGAGCAGCGCCTCGATCTCCGGCGGAAACACGCTCATGCCCTTGACCTTCAGCATCTCCTTGCGGCGGCCGAGGAAGTGCAGAAAACCGTCCTTGTCGATGGTGCCGATGTCGCCGGTGCGCAGCCAACCGTCGACGAGCGACTCGGAGGTCGCCTCCGGCTTGTTCCAGTAGCTCTTCAGCAACGAGGGCGTCCGCACGCGGATCTCGCCTTCCGCGCCGAGCGGCAGCAATGCGCCGGTCTCGAAATCGGTGATCTTGAACTCGGCGCCGGGGACCGGCAGGCCGACGAAGATCGGCTGATTGTTGAGGTCGAAATCGTTATCCTGGAAGCCCGCCGTGAAGGTGTTGGAGGTGTGGGTTTCCGTCATGCCCCATGCCGCCTCCATCAGGATCGTGCCGGTCAGACCCTTCCAGCGCTTGCGATAATCGGCGTTGAGCTTCTTGACGAAGGAGACGACGCGGACCTGCTGCAGCGACGACAGGTCGAACTCGCTCCAGCGCGGATGGTCCATCAGCTCGACCGCGCCGTCGACCGGCATCGCGGTGATCGTGACCTTGTACTTGTCGATCGCCGCCATCGCGCCGACGGCATCCCAGCGCGCCAGCAGCACCAGCGTCGCGCCGGAGAACAGCGGGAAGATCAGGCCAAAGTTCTCGCCAGCGATCCAGAACTCCGGAAAGAACGACAGGAACACGCTGCTCTCGTCCGACAGCACCGAGATGCCGTAATTGGCCGCGGCCGTGTAGACCATGTCGCGATGGGTATGGACGCAGCCCTTGGGCATGCCCGTGGTGCCACCGGTGTAGTTGAGCGCGGCCACATCATCGAGCCCAGGCGGCGGCAGCGGCAGAGGTGTGGGCATTGCCGCCAGCGCCGGCAGCAGATCGGTCGCGCCCGGGACCGCAACGCGCGGCGCGCGGATCGAGTCCGGCGTGGGGAACGCGGGCATTACCGGAATGACGTCGGCGAAGCTGGTGACGATGATTTCGCGCAGGCGCACCTCGCCTTTCACCTGCTCGACGACGGGGACGAGCTGGTCGAGCGCCACGATTATTTCGGCCTGGGTGTCGTTCAGCTCGTAGGACAGCTCGAACGCGCGCGACAGCGGGCTGACGGGGACATGGATCGCGCCGAGCTTCAAAATGCCGAAGAACACGATGTGGAATTGCGGGCAGTTCGGCAGGAACACGGCGACGCGGTCACCCTTGCCGACGCCCTTGGCCGCCAGCAGCGCCGCGAAGCGATCGCTCTGCCGATCGAGATCGGCATAGGTGGTGACATGGCCGTAGAAGATCACCACGGGCCGCTCCGGACTGCGCTTCGCCCAGGCGCGCAGATATTCCGTCAAGGGAACTTCGCCGTGCAGATAATTCGGCGAACGCGGCATGCCTTTCGGCCAGGCCTTGTCCCACAGGCCACGCAAGGTGGCGAGATAATCCTTCTCGTTGAGGCCCGCGCTCATGACGTCTTTCCCGTGTTGCTTTTCTTTTCGAAGGCACGCACGTGCCGTCAATCGACATCGCTACACGTCGAGCACGGCAGAGGTCATGTCAAGAAAAACAGCATCGGCGTCGCGGCCGATGCCGCGACGCGGAAAAAGAAAGTCTCTCGCAGCGCGTTTCGTTACGCCGCGCGCACGCCCGCGACGAAAGCGCTGACCTCGTTTTCGAGCGATTGCAGCTTCTGCGTCAGCCGGCCGCTCGATTGCAGCACGAGGCCTGCGGCCTGGCCGGTCGCCGCGGTCGCGTCGGTGACGCCGGAGATGTTCTGCGAGACCTGATCGGTTCCGGAGGCCGCCTCCTGCACGCTGTGGGCGATCGCCTGCGTCGCGGCGCCCTGCTCCTCGACCGCTGCGGCGATCGACGAGGAGATCTCGTTGACCTCCATGATGGTGGCGCGGATGCTCTCGATGTTGCCGACGACCTGGTTGGTCTCGGCCTGGATCGCGGTGATCTGCGCGCCGATCTCGTCGGTCGCCTTCGCGGTCTGGCTCGCCAGCGACTTCACTTCGCTCGCAACCACCGCAAAGCCCTTGCCGGCCTCGCCCGCGCGCGCCGCCTCGATCGTGGCGTTGAGCGCGAGCAGATTGGTCTGCGAGGCGATCTGGTTGATGAGGTCGATGACCTCGCCGATCTTGTGCGCGGCCGCTGCCAGCCCCTGCACGGTGTCGTTGGTGCGCTGGCCGTCGGCGGCGGCCTTGTCGGCCACCGTCGCGGCCTGTGCGACGCGCTGGCTGATCTCCGAGATCGAGGACGACAGCTGGCCGGCGGCGGAGGCCACCGTCTGCACGTTGCTCGAGGCCTGCTGGCAGGCGGAGGCGACGAAGCTCGCGCGGTCGGTCGCCTTGTCCGCGGTTTCCGACATGCCCTGCGCGGCCTGCTGCATCGCGCGCGCCTCGTTGAAGACATCGCGGACGACGGCCTGGACGCTCGCCTCGAACTTGCCGGCGAGGTCAGTCATGGCCTTGCGCTTCTCGTCGTCGGCCCTCTGCTTCAGCTCCTGCTGCTCGGCATGCATGCGGCCGACGGCCGACGCATTGTCCTTGAACACGGCCAGCGCCTTGGCGAGCGCGCCGACCTCGTTGTTGCGGTCGGTATAGGGCACCTCGAACGCGCTGTCGCCGGCGGCAAGCCGCTCGGTCAGCGCGGTGATTTTTGCCAGCGGCCGGGTCACGCTGCGGCCGATCACGAAGGACGCGCCGAGAACCAGGACCAGCACGGCCAGACAGACATAGCCGAACGTCGTCGCGGCCTGGCGGAAGACGGCGTCGACATCGTCGAGATAGATGCCGGTGCCGATGATCCAGCCCCAGGGCGCAAAGCCCTTCACATAGGAGATTTTCCCGACCGGCTGGTCGAAGCCGGGCTTCGGCCAGAGGTAGCCGTAGAAGCCCGCGCCCTGCTTCTTGACGACGTCGACGAAGCCCATGAACAGCGCGTTGCCGGCGGGATCCTTCATGCCGGACAGATCCTTGCCGTCGAGCTCGGGCTTGATCGGATGCATGACCATCTTGGGGGCCATGTCGTTGATCCAGAAATACTCGACCTTGTCGTAGCGCAGACTCTTGATCTCGGCGATCGCGGCGGCCTGGGCCTGCTCGCGCGGGAGTTTCCCCTCGCTCTCGAGCTTTTGGTAGTGGGCGAGAATGCCGTAGCCGACATCAACCATCTGCTGCGTCTTGGCCTGGCGATCGGCGACCATTTGCGTGCGCAGGGTCGACAGGGCGATCGGTGCCAGCGCGATCATGCCGAGGAGGCTGATGCCGACAATCAGGACCAGCTTGAAACTGATGCGGGAGAAAATCATCGGAGCTCACGAAATTTGGCGGGACAGACATGCCAGATTATCCCGATCCCCTTAGCAAAGCTTTAAGCATTCGGGTTCCCCAATCGGCCGCCGAAGCCCGGCGGCCGCGCACGGCTTTCGCACCCTCGCGGCGCCGCCCCCGTCTTCGAATATAAACCTCTTCAAGACTAGAAGACCTCGATATCGCCCCTGCGAGCGTTGACTTGGAGAGGGCTCCGGCAGAACGATCGATGCAGACAATCAGCGCCAGCTGTGGCGTGAGCGCAGCCAACGGCCAGAGGTTTCATGCATCAATCGACATCATCAGGGTCTCTCGACCTTCCCGCGCTCAGTGCGGCGGAACGGCTCTTCATCTGGGGATTCCGGGCCAAGGCACGCAGCGGAGGCGCCGTTCCGACCGCAGCCGATATCCAGGAGGTGTACGACCATTTCCGCGTGGGCGATGCCGTGCTCTCGCTGGAATCCATCATCGAGATCTTCGCCTGTACGGCCCATACCGCGATCGAAGTGCACTGCCCGACCTGTCCGCGCATGTCGGACAGCGAGCACGGGATTCTGCAGGCCATCGCCGCGGCCCAACAGGATCGCATCGACATCGTGCGCGAACGCTTCGAGAGCTGGCTGCCGCCGGTCGGTGCCGATTGGGCGCTGGCGCCCGTGCGGGGGCTCGCCACGATCTTCCGCATGGCAGGCCTCATCCTGCCCGACCGGCAGGTGCGATCCCTCGACCATGATCGCACCATGGCGATGAAGAGCTGGCTGGTCGGAAGCCCGACATTGCATTGACGAGATCGGTCATGCCCTCAGCTATTTGCGCCTCGGTGCCGGACGCCGGCCCATCGCGGCTCTGTCCGCTCCAGGCCGCGCTTGGAGCGCCCCCCTGCGTCGACAGCTACGATGATTTCTGCCGCGTCGCGCTGTCGCTGTTCCGCTTCATCGGGGCGGCCTACACCACCGGCGCCTCCGATTGCTGGGAAGCCGCCTATCGCTTTGCCGACGAGGCGCCTGGCATTGCCGACAGTCCGCTGCTGGTCGCGCGCGTGGCAGCGCTGGTCAGGATCCTGCGCAGCGGCCGGCCATGCGAACTGTGCTTCATGCCGCCGTCCTGCCGTCGGCTGTCGAAGGACGAGACGGAATTGATGCGATTGCTAGCGGTCGCGCGCCGCAAGCAGCCGGGCGAGCTCGAATCCATCGTCTGCGCGTTCGTCGGCTCCGGCAAGGAAGCTGCGGCGACGCGGGCGGTCAACGCGCTCGCCTTGTGCTGAGGGCTGTTGTTTGCGCATGATCTTTCCGGAAAACCGCTTCACACTTTTCCGGATCATGCGCTAGCCGCCCTTCCTGCCGAGCACGAGATCGATGGTGTGCGCGGCGATCTTGCGCAATTGCGGCTCATCGCCGAAGGCACGTTCGAGCACGGCGAGACCGCGCGTCACGGTGATGATGTGCAGCGCCGCGGCCCCGGCGTTGCCGTTGAACTCGCCGCGCTCGGCGCCTGCCGACAACGTGTCCTGAACCAGTGCTGTGATGCGCGAGATAAGGCCCGCAAAGGCCTGGCGCGCTTCTTCGTCCAATCCCTCGCCTTCCGCGGCGCCGAGCTCCATCAGGCCGCGCGTGGTCGGACATCCGCGCGGGGGCGTGCCGGAGCGAAAGTTGGTGATGGTCAGATCGAAGAAAGCGGTGAGGCGCTTCCGCAGGCTGCCCGTCCCGAGCGCCTTCTGCAGCGCGAGGAGATAATCCTCCGCATAGCATTCATAGGCCTGCAGGAACAGCGCTTCCTTGCTGCCGAAGGCGTTGTAAAGGCTGCCGCGCTGGACGCCGGCATCGCGCGCGATGTCCGACAGCGAGGTGCCGCGCACGCCCTTGCGCCAGAACTGGTCGAACGCAATGCGCAGGACATCGTCATGGTCGAATTCGCGCGGCCGCAAGCTCGGCTCCTTTGGGAAGTATTTGACACAACGTCAAGAACATGCTTTCTCGACATCGTGTCAAAAACCAATTGGAATTGATAGCCCGTTTCAACACCGGACCGAACAGCGGCGTACGCATTCGCCTTGCTGGTCGGGCCCGCATGCAAAGGGACGCGCGATGCCTCTGCTCCACATCTCGATGCGCGCCGGCAAGCCGCAAGCCTACCGGCAGGCGATTCTCGACGGCCTCTACCGCGCCATGCGCGAGGCGCTGAACGTGCCCGTGGACGACGCGTTCATGGCCATCACCGAGCATGAGCCGGCGAATTTCCGCTGCGGCAATGCCTACGGCGTCGAGCGCAGCGACGACGCGGTGCTGATCCAGATCACGGTGTTCGCCTCGCGCACTCCCGAGCAGAAGAAGGCATTGTATCGCCGGATCGCGGACCTTCTCGGCGAAAGCCCGGGCGTCCGGCCCGAGGACGTGTTCGTGAACGTGCTCGATGCCCCCAAGGAGAACTGGTCCGTCGGTCACGGGCTGGCGCAATTCGCGTGAGCTGGGCGGACCTGCCGGTGCCCTGCCGATCGAGGATTGAGGCGCCTGATACGCCCTGCGATCGGCGCGGATTGCCCTACTCGCCTGCAACGCACGCTTCCATGATCGCGTCGAGCTCGGCTTTCGACAGCACCCCGAGCTCGGCGATGAACACGATCCGCGTCCGCCGCACCCCCGGCGCGGGCGCATCGCCCGGGGCGAGCGTGGCGCGGCCGGCGGCGAATTGAAACACCATCTGGCGTCCCGGCTGCTCGACCGTCTCGAACAGGCCTTTCGCACGCGCCAGCTTCGGCGCGAGACGGCCGATGGCCTGCTGCAGGCGCGGCAGCGAGATCGGCCGGTCCGAGGTCCAGCTCATCGTCTCGAAGCGCTCTTCTGCCGGCCGTTTCGGACCCGGATCACGCGGCGCGGGCGCACGCTCGACATTCGCGGGGAACAGCAGCGCGGACGGGATTTCGCCATGCCGCGCATCGACCACCACGGCGGGAAGGCGCAAGGCGCGGATGGCCTGACGCATCCGCGCCCCCGCGCCCTCGTCCGCCAGGTCCAGCTTGGTCAAAGCCACGATATCGGCGACGCGCAATTGCGAACGCTGGAGCGCATCCTCAAACGCGGCCGGCGGTGTCGCGGCGTCGATCACGCACAGCACCGTCTCCAGCGGCGCCTCGCGCAGGATCACGGGGTCCATCAGATTGCGGACGATGTCGGCGGGATCGGCAACGCCGCTGGTCTCGATGACGATGTGTTCGGGCTTCGGATCGCGCCGCAGCAGCGTCGAGAGCGTGCGCAGCAGATCGCCTTCGAGCGAGCAGCAGATGCAGCCATTGGCGAGGCTGACCACGCCGTCGCTGGCGCCCGCGATCAGCTCCGCATCGATGTTGATGGCGCCGAAATCGTTGACGATCGCGGCGATCCGCCGCCCCTCCGCATGCGCCAGGAGATGGTTCACGACCGTGGTCTTGCCCGCCCCCAGAAAGCCCGTCACCAGGAGAATGGGGACCGGCATGGGTCAGCCCCCGACCACGGGGCGGCGCACCGGCTTACCCGGACGCGCCGCGAGGTCCAGCACGCCGTCGCTGATCAGCATCTGGCCGCTGACCACGAGATGCCGCACGCCTTCGGACGGACGGTTCATCGCCGTGAAGGTCGCGCGGTCCGAGAGTTTTTCGTAGTCGAACACGACGATGTCGGCGTCCGCGCCCTTCGTCAGCCGGCCCTTGGCGCGCATCGCCGGCGTGCTCTGCGACAGGATTTCCGCCGGGATCAGCGCGCATTTGCGCACGCCTTCGAGCAGCGACACGGTCTTGCGCTCGCGCACCCATTCGCGGATGAAGCGGGTGAAGCAGCCGGCTGAGCGCGGATGCGAGGTGGCATCGTCAGGCAGCGGCCAGGCATCGCCGGTGTAGGTCTTGCCGTCCGACGTCGTCCACGGCATCGCATCGGACGCGATCGCGCCGCCGGGATACAGCACCGACATGTCGAGCAGGTCGCGGTGATGCGAATTGTTCTCGATGTCGAGGATGTGCCAGAGCACCAGCGAGGACGGCTCCTCGGCCTGCGCCTTCAGGAGCTCCTCGCGGTCGTGGAAGCGATAGCCGTCGGTCACGCGCTGCACCGAATCGTAGCCGGTGCCGTTGCGTTCGACGAATTCGGGGTCGCTGAAGAAGGCGGCGGCCAGCACGGTCGAACCGGTGCCGTAAGGGTAGGCCTCGACCGTGATGGGCAGGCCCTGCGCCTGCGCTTTCGCGATCAGCACACGGCAACGCTCGACGTCGGTCTTGCTCGACGAGTTGAAATGGCAGATGTGCATGTGCGCGCCGGTGGCGCCGGCATAACCGATCAGGCGGATATAGGCTTCCACCGCACTCTCTGGGTCGATGCGCGACATGAAGGCGACGTGGGTGAAGGTCGGCACGTCCTTGGCGGCGGCGAGCTGGCAGACCGCGGTCAGCTCCTGCACGCCGGCGCCCGGCGCATAGGCATTGAGGATGCCGATACCGATGCCGCCTTCATCGAGACCGCGCCCGAGACGCTCGAGAATGCCGGCGACCTCCGCATCGCTCGCCACGTTGTCCATCCAGCGGCGGTCGCGCATGGCGTTGCCGAACGCCTCCAGCGAGCTCTCCGCATTGGAGCCGGTCATTGCGCCGATGCGCGCAAACGCCCAGTTGGTGGCGGCGCCGTAGTTCAGCACGCGGCCTTTTCTCGCCTGACGCTCATACCAGGACCCGACCGGCAGCACGCCGGCCTCGAGATCGAGCGTCGTCGTCACCCCGTCGAACGCCTGCATGCGGTCCGCCGGGATCGATTGGCCATGGGCGTGCAGGTCGATGAAGCCGGGGGCGACCACGAGCCCGGTCGCGTCGATCACGCGCTCGGCGCCGCCGAGGCCCGTACCGACCGCGGCGACCTTGCCGTCCACCACCGCCACGTCACCGACGGCGTCCATCCCACTCGCGGGATCTACCACCCGGCCGCCAGAGATCACCAAGCCGCTCATATTGTCACTCCCTCCACGTCGAAATCGCATCAAGGCAGATTCCGGAAGCGACGACCACCTCCACTGAAGCCGACGCATCATGCTCGCACGGAAGGTCATTTGGCAGGCAACCCGCGGACGCGCGCCCGCGTCCTCGCGGCATGGTTTGCCCGAGCTGTGCTGCTCTCCTCACCCTCTCGAAAGAAAGGGCGCAGGGAAGGCCGGGCGCCGGCTGGCACCCGTAAAGACCCCCGTGCTGAACAGATTGCACATGCAATGCACAGGGGAGACACAGGGCAGCCGAAACCAGGCCTTCCCTGCGCGATGGTCTGACGGCCAATATGCCGCGCTCTCCCGGGAGCCGAACTTTCCTTCTGGCCTCCCTCGCCCCGCGAATTGGATGATGCAGTCTGCCCGGTTGGGCTCGCTCGCATCTCCGCGAAAGGCTTGACCGTAGCAACGACGGCCAGGACCACACGGTTTTGCCGTACGCAGGCCATCCGGCTTCGCCAAGAGGCTCCGCCGGACATGGGCGCCGTTCGTCTTCGCAGGTCACGCATGCTCACGAGGTTCTCTCGCCCTGCACGCGCAAGCTCCGCCTTAACGCCGCCCGCGTCCACCGCAACTCCCAGCCCGCGCTCGAAACGACGTACGACCGCCCCTTTGGTGGGCTGGAATGGCCGACACATACGACAAATCCGAATTTCGGTAAAGTGGAATATTTTTGCGTGGAGGGGTTGACAGAACTTTGGCCTGTTTCGCTTGACGGGCGCCGATCGATCTGTGGCACGCCTCGAATGCACGGTCCCGGCTTGAGAAGCAAACGGCCGGCGAGTAACCTCCGTGGTCTCCGGTAGGCCGCCCGTGGCCGACCAAAGGAGTACGCAGATGGCAAGGAAACTCCCGCCGATTCATCCGGGAGAAATCCTACGGGAAGAATTTCTCGTTCCGCTGAAGTGACGCCCTGCGCGGTCGCGGCGGCCCTGAATGTGCCACGCACTCGGATCGAGCGCGCGAAGAAAAACCCGTCACGGCCGACACTGCGCTGCGGCTCGGAAAGTTCTTCAAGACAGGCGCCGCGTTGTGGATGAACATTCAGACCCGCTTCGACCTCGAAACGGCAGAGGACGTGCTCGCACCTCAGATCAAGAAAATTACGTCCTACGAGGCCGTGTTGAGAGTGCGCCATGACTTGAACCCGCCGCGAACCGGCTCCGCCGTCTTCTCGCCTGCATTGTCATTCAGTGAGCTAGGCGGGGCGGCGTGAGGTGGGCAAAGTTCCCAAAGGTTCCCAGTGATCGTCCGACGTCCTCTGCAACGCGACTCCCGTCGTTCCGTTTCTCGCCGCGCTTTCCTCGGCGGACTCATGTCGGCAGGAAGTGCCCTCACGCTCGGCGGATGCGCCGGCCTGGGTGCGACCGGCGCGCGCTTCGATGCGTCGTCCCTCTCCGTCGACCCGACCGTGCTCGTCACCACCACGCGCAAGCCCGTCAACGGCGCCCGTGCCAAACCCTGGTTTGGGCCGGAACGCGCGACGGCCATGACGGTCGCGCGGGCCAAGCTTGCGGCGCCGGACGAGAGCCGTCTTTCCCTCGCCTCCGTTGGACTTGGCGATTGGCGCCTTGATCGGGTCGAAGCGGTGCCGGCCGACGCTGGCGATCTTGCTGCGCAAGCCGGGACAGGAGACGTGCTGATTTATGTGCACGGCTTCAAGCAGACATTCGAGACGGCCGTGCTGGACGGCGCCCATCTCTCCGACGGGATCAAGTTCCGCGGCCGGACCATGGTGTTCTCCTGGCCCTCCAAGGCCGGCCTGTTCGACTACGCCTATGACCGCGACAGCGCGATGTGGTCGCGCGACGATTTCGAACGCGTACTCTCTGCGCTCGTGTCGGCGCCAAGCGCCGGCCGCGTGCACATCGTCGCCCACAGCATGGGAACCATGCTGACGCTCGAAAGCCTGCGGCAGCTCCACGCTCGTTACGGCGACACGGTCACGAGCAAGATCGGCGCCGTGGTGTTTGCCGCGCCTGATATCGACATGGACGTGTTCTCGTCGGCGATCCAGCGCATCGGCCCGCTGGCCGGCAAGATCACCGTGATCGCCGCGACGAACGATCGCGCACTCGCGCTGTCGGGACAGCTCGCAGGTGGCATGACGCGGGTCGGCGCGGCCGAGAAAGCGGTCATCGCGCGGCTCGGTGTGCGTGTGGTCGATGCCTCCCAGGAAGGCTGGGGCATCATCAACCACGATCTGTTCCTGTCGAATTCGGAGGTGCAGAAGGTGATCCGCCGCTCGATCGACGGCACGACGGCGTGAGAGAGAGGCTGTGCCGAGCCATGCGCGAAGCTTGCCCCTGAGTGCCAGTCTCGACCGATGGCGCTCCGCGCAGAAGAAAACCGCGAACGCTGAATTGCAGCTTGCGGATGGAAGACCTATGTTGGGTCTCTAGTCAGGCAGCCGCCCATCGTATGGCGAGAGTCTGCAGGGTCGACCTCGCGGTGGATGGTTTGCATTCCGCATCGGAGGTGATGCCATGGCCATTGCTCCCACGCTCCAGAAATACCTCGCCGCTGAGAACATCCAGTACGAGGTGATCCCGCACGAACTCAGCATGACGTCCGCTCGAACGGCCGAGGCATGCCATATCTCGGGCGACCGCCTCGCCAAGGGCATCGTGTTGCGGCGCGACGGCGGATACATGCTGGCCATCCTGCCCGCATCGCATCACCTCCGCCTGTCGGACCTGAGGACAAGCCTCGGCGACAATGTCCAAATGGCCAATGAAACCGAGGTCAATCGGCTGTTCAGCGACTGTGCACACGGTGCGGTTCCCGCCGTCGGCAAATGCTACGGATTGGAAATGATCATCGACGACAGCATCGAGGCGCAGCCAGACATCTATATGGAAGCCGGCGATCATGAGACGCTACTCCATATGGGTCACGCGCAGTTTGCGCGCCTGACGGCCAACGCACCGCACGGGCGCTTCAGCGCGCATGACTGAGGTTTTGTAGACCGCCGATTGCCGTTGCGATCTTGGGCGGGAACTCTGGCCGTGAGGTTGCCGTCATACTGTTCCGCAGGGTGGCGGCGAGAGTGTCTGCGCTTGTCTGGTCGGAGTTCGGAAGATTGGGGGTGCCGTTGCATTGCATCAACGCACTTGAAACCCACGAACGGAGGCTCGCCATGAAAGTCAAAGACGTGATGCACAAGGGTGTCGACTGGGTCAGCCCCAACACCCCAATCACCGAGATTGCCAAACTGATGCGGGCGCATGACATCGGCTGCATTCCGATTGGCGAGGATGACAAGCTGGTCGGAATGGTGACCGACCGCGATATCGTCTGCAAAGGGCTCGCGAGCCACAGCTTCGATGCCGGCCGCGCGACGGCAAGCGACGTGATGACCGAGGGCATCCATTGCTGCCGCGAGGACGATGACCTCGCCAAGGCGATGCATCACATGGAGAAGCTGCAGGTCCGCAGGCTGCCGGTGATCAACAAGAGCAAGCGGATGGTCGGCATCATCAGCCTGGGCGACGTCGGCCATTCCGCGTCCGGTGATATGCTCACCGAGACCGTCAGGAGCATTTCGGCGCATCACTGAACTTGCGGCCAGGGCTCTCTCGCGATCGCCGCTCAAACAGGCGTCGAGGGGGAGCCCGAGCCACGCGCTCGTCATGCAACCATCGCGCGGCACAGAAGCGACGGCGCGATGCGACTTACTTTGCGCCGGAGTGAATGTCAGGGCGGGTTCACTCGACCGCTTCATCAGCGTCGACGCTGCGGCGCGCAACCTATGACCAAGCGAGATCGCGCGGCCGGACCGGGCCGCCGTCGGATGGGGTCGCAGCAAAAAGTCGAGGAATATCGAGGATTTGGCGCTCCCTAGGGGAATCGAACCCCTGTTTCAGCCTTGAGAGGGCCGCGTCCTAACCGCTAGACGAAGGGAGCGTGAGGGCTAGCCAATAGCCTCGAAATTTGTCCGCCGCAAGGACCCCGAGGAGCCTTTTACGGCTCATTGGCGAATTTCAGCCGCCCGGCCGGCTTGAGCGTGTGGGCGTCGAAGGTGCGGATCTCGATGACGCCGCCGACATCCAGGCTGACCACGAGGCGGTCGCCGGCGAGGCCGGTCGAGACGATTTTGGCGCCCTTCGGCAGGATGGCGGTAACGTCACTGGCCGCCTCGGCCGCCCTTCCCTCCGACTTGAAAAGGCGGTAGCCCACCGCGATCAGCACGGCGCAGATCGCCAGCGCCGTGGTCAACCCCGCGATCAGCATCATCCGCCGCACCCGCGCGAACAGCGCGGCCTGCTCGGGGCTCGGTTCGGGAACAGCGGTATCAGTCGTCGTCATGGAAAATTTTGGCTCTGCGCAAAGGTTGGAGGTTGTCGTCGCCGGCAACGAGGGGTCGGCCCGGCTCGACCGCGTGCTGGCGGCACACCTCACCGACCTGTCGCGATCGCGGCTGAAAGCCCTGATCCTGGCGGGCGCGGTGAGCCTGAAGGCCTCCGCGGTCCGCGACCCCGCTTATCACGTCACATCCGGCGATACGATCATAATCGACGTGCCGGCGGCGGCCCCGCCGGAGCCGAAGGGGGAGGATATCGCCCTCGATATCGTGTTCGAGGACGATGACATCGTCGTCCTCAACAAGCCGAAGGGGCTGGTGGTGCACCCCGCGGCCGGCCACGAGACCGGTACGCTGGTGAACGCGCTGATCGCCCATTGCGGCTCTTCGCTGTCGGGCATCGGCGGGGTGCGCCGGCCCGGCATCGTGCACCGACTCGACAAGGACACCACAGGGCTGATGGTGGTCGCCAAGAATGACCTCGCCCATGCCTCGCTGACCGCGCAATTCGCCGACCACGGCCGCACCGGTGCGATGCGCCGCGGCTACATGGCCTTTGCCTGGGGCGTCCCGGGCCGCCATCGCGGCACCGTCGACGCCCCGATCGACCGCCATCCGCATGCGCGCGAGAAGATGGCGGTGCGCCAGGGCGGCCGCGAGGCGGTGACGCATTGGGAGATTCTGGAGAGTTTTAACGGACGCGACGGCAAGCCGATCGCGACGCTGCTCGCCTGCGAGCTCGAGACCGGGCGTACCCACCAGATCCGCGTCCACCTCGCTCATATCGGCCATCCCCTGATGGGCGATGCCGTCTATGGCCCGCATTTCAAGACCAAGGCGAACCAGCTGGCGCCCTCGTCGCAGGCGGCTCTGGCCGCGCTTGGGCGGCAGGCCCTGCATGCGTATTTGCTGGTATTGGAGCACCCGAGGACCGGAGAATTACTCCACTGGGAGGCGCCTTTGCCGGAGGATTTGCTTCTCCTCCAGAGCACCCTGAAAGCGGCGGTATGACGCAGGCCCTTTAAGAAAAGCGTTACATTACAAAAGATTATAGCTGCCACACGGGGTCGTGACGTCAGCAATCCTTCCCTTTTTGCCCCCCCATGGGGTATATTGCGGCTGCGTTGGAAATGACCAACGGAACATCGCAGCTACGGCCGGCTTTAACACAGCGGTCGTCTGCCTGGCCCGCCGCTATCGGGGGCCTGAACCTTTGGAGGGCTTCAGTATGGCCCGTACCGCTGCTTTGCCGGTCCTCAATGGAGAATCCGGCCTTTCCCGTTACCTCGCCGAGATCCGCAAGTTCCCGATGCTGGAACCCCAGCAGGAATACATGCTCGCCAAGCGTTGGCGCGAGCATGACGATCGCGACGCGGCGCACCAACTCGTCACCAGCCACCTCCGGCTCGTGGCCAAGATCGCCATGGGCTATCGCGGCTACGGCCTGCCGATCTCCGAGGTCGTCTCGGAAGGCAATGTCGGCCTGATGCAGGCGGTGAAACGTTTCGAACCCGAGAAGGGGTTCCGTCTCGCCACCTATGCGATGTGGTGGATCAAGGCGTCGATTCAAGAGTACATTCTGCGTTCCTGGTCGCTCGTGAAGATGGGCACCACCGCGAACCAGAAGAAGCTGTTCTTCAACCTGCGCAAGGCGAAGAGCAAGATCAACGCGCTGGACGAGGGCGATCTGCGCCCCGACCAGGTGAAGATCATTGCCAAGCGCCTCGGCGTCACCGATCAGGACGTGATCGACATGAACCGCCGCCTTGGTGGCGACGCGTCGCTCAACGCACCGATCCGCGACGACGGCGAAGCCGGCGAATGGCAGGACTGGCTGGTCGACAATACGCCCAACCAGGAAGCCATGCTGGCCGAGCACGAGGAGTACGACGAACGCCGTGACGCGCTGAACGGCGCCATGGGCGTGCTCAACCCGCGCGAACGCCGCATCTTCGAGGCGCGCCGCCTCGCCGATGAGCCGATGACGCTGGAAGACCTTGCTGCCGAGTTCGGCGTGTCGCGCGAGCGCGTCCGCCAGATCGAGGTCCGCGCCTTCGAGAAGGTGCAGTCCGCGGTCAAGGGCACGATCGCAAGGGCCGAACAGGCCGCGCTGGAAGCCGCGCACTAAGCGGGGCGTTGCCGCGGCAAGAGATTGGCGGATCGAGAAAGAGAAAAAGCCGGCGGCAACGCCGGCTTTTTTGTTGGGTGAGCTGCGGCAGCTTCGCGAAGCTGGCGGGGCACCTTGAACGCCTATGACGGGTCGCCCGACACATGATGGTCGGTCACATCCTCAAGAACGGACACGCACCGTGTCGATCATCCTGCAATCCACCGTCGGCGGCTTTTCCGCCCAGTTCATGCGCAAGCTGCCGCTGGTCGAGCAGGCGATGCGCGAGCATGGGCTCGAGCCGTCGGAGTTCGTGATCTCCAAGGACTATGCAGGCACGGCAACGATTCCGCTGATGGGGCCGTTCTTCTTCAGTTACAGCGTGTTCTTCGGCGAGGAGACATTCACCGTCACCGAGCCGAACGACATGGTGTTTCTGGATTACTTCTTCAAACGCGTGCTGGCGGTCGATGATCCGCCGGAATTGCCACAGCGGCCGGGATTGATGCGACGGTTCTTCGGCTGGATGGCGCAGGCGGTGTAGCCAATCCGGGCCGCCGGTCGTTCACCTCGCCCCGCTTGCGGGGAGAGGTCGAATTTGCGCGAAGCGCGAATTCGGGTGAGGGGGTCTCTCCGCGAGTCCAACTCTCACCGTCCCCGTGGAGAATCCCCTCACCCCAACCCTCTCCCCGCAAGCGGGGCGAGGGAGCGCACCTCCTACTCCCCCCACATCCTCGCCAGCGTGGCGAGCCAGCAGCCTTCGCAATAGCGCGCGTCCTTGTAGTCGATCCAGTTGTGGGCATAGACGCGGTCGAGCGGGATGTCGTAGCGCGCGCGCAGGACCTGAACGAGCACGCGCCACGCCGCGACCTGCGCGTCGGTCGGACCGGTCGTCACATCAGGATAGTTGCCGGCGAACTCGACGCCGATCGAATTGTCGCGCACGACCTGGCGATAGGTCGCGCTGTTGTCGATATATTTGCTGTCGTTGCGATTGGCGCCGTCGCCATGGGTCGGCACCAGGTTTTCCGCGACCGCCCAATAGACCGTGCCGTCGGTCTCCACCCACACGGTGACGCCGCGCCGCGTCGGGGTCTTCGCTTGCGCTTGCGCACCGCCGCGCGCCGAGCCCGCCGGTCCTTCGGTCTGGTGCACGATGATGTTGCGCCAGGGGTTTGCGTTCCGGACGTCACCCCAGGGCGCCAGCCAGACCAGCTTCAGGCCGGGAATGTCAGGCGTGCCGGAGGCGCGTGCGAGCTTTGCGAGCTCGGCATCTTCGGCAGCGGCGGGGACGATCAGAAAGAAAGCGGCCAGAACGGCCGCGAGCAGGCGAGCGATCATCATGCGGGTCCAACGGTGACCGCAACCTAGCATGGCCTCAGGCGAAATGGCGCGCGGTCTCGCCCCGGCCGATCGGCTCAGGCGACAGCGGCGGCGACGGATCGTAGACGGCAAAATCGTTCTTGCCGTTCTTCTTGGCGGCATAGAGGGCGTGGTCGGCATTGGCCATCAGGCGATCCGGGAATTCGCCGATGCCGCGATCCCACTGCGCGACGCCGATCGAGATCGCGATCGGGATCTCGCTGCCGGTGCAGGCCTCGGCATCCTGACGGCAGACCTCGAGCACGCGGCGGGCGATCGCGGCGGCCTCGCGCAAGGACGAGGACGGCAGCACGACGCAGAACTCGTCGCCTCCGGTGCGGGCCAGCATGTCGCCGGGCCGAAGCCGCGTCTGCGCCATCAGTGTGAAGTGCTGCAGGCAGGCATCGCCGGCGGCATGGCCGTGGGTGTCGTTGATGGTCTTGAAGCCGTCGAGATCGATCACCAGCAGCGAGAACGGCGCACCGCTGCGCTCCGAGCGGGCGCATTCCTCGGTCAGGCGCTGCAGCAGATGCCGCCGGTTGGCGACGCCGGTGAGATCGTCGAGCAGCGCGAGGTCGGCGACCTCGCCCCGCAGCCGGTCCATCGCCATCAGCAGGAAGCCGAAATTGAGCGTCATCGACAGGAACAGCAGCCCCAGCACCATCACGGCATGGGTCTGGCCGCCGGCCTTCGCCGACAGATCGTGGCCGAGCAGATTGCCGATCGTGCGGGCAATGAGGATCGCGATGATGGTGAGGATGACGATGCCGGACAGCCGTGCGCCCGGGCTGACGCGCCCTTCCGGCGGCGACAGCAGCAGACGCAGCGCCAGCATCAGCGGCAGGGCTTGACCGAGCGTGTAGCTGAGCATCCGCAGCTGCATGTGCTCGAAGCCGACCATGAAGACCACGACGCCGGCAAGGCTCAAGCCTCCCGTCGCCGTCATCAGGCGCCATGAGACCGGCCGGCCATAGAAGCGCTGAATGCCCATCGCGGCGAGGCAGCTCGCGGCGATGACACCGGCCGCGCCGAGCAGAAGCGGGAGGGGAGACGCCACGAACAGGCGCACCAGCGCCGTCATCGCCCCGATCGCGCCGACAAAGGACGATGCCATCCAGAACCGCGCGGCGGCGAATTTCGGATAGGAGCGCGTCACGTAGGCCCAGATCACGCCGAGCGCCAGGAAGTTGACGACGAAGACGGTCCAGAGCGTCGGTACGTTCAGCATGACGCGTGCGGCATGCGCAGCGTCGCGCCCCCCGTCCCTGGCAGCCGTCCGTCCATGACCCATCCCCGTTTTCTTGCGGAGAAGAATGCGGCCTTCGCGCTTAATGGAGTCTCACCGCGTTCCGGCAAAACGCGCCTTTGGTTTTGGATTCATGAACGGCGCCGCTCCGTTGTCGGATCGTTAGGGATGTCGGCGGCGACGCCGCTTCGACGCCGCGATGCGGATTCGCGCACCAAAATCACCCGAAAATGCATCTGAGCTGTGGATAACGCGATGACACGGATGTGACAGCGCGGGGCAGGAAGGCGCGAATCTGCTGAGTTTGTCGTCGAGGATGTTGCGAGGCTGGCCCTCCGCCGAGCATCCCTCGTGTCGCGTTCCACCATTAACCCTTAAGAGGATCCTATGGCTAAGAAAGCGAAGAAGGCGACGAAGAAGAAGGCGAAGAAGGCCAAGAAGGCGAAGAAGAAGTAACGAGGCTTGTTCTTTGCCCGGGTGGAGCTTGCTCCGCCCGGGCGTCGGGTAAGTTTGAAGGTGGCGGGCGCGAGGCCCGCTTTTTTATTGGGTGGTGTTGAGAACGCTGCCCCTCCTGGACGCCGCATCAAGAACGTGGATGCCCGGGACAAGCCCGGGCATGACGAACCTTTCAAAAGGTGAAGGAGAAACTACCTCTCCGCAAAGGCCAGCTTGGCGCCGAGCGCGGCGAAACCGGCGGCGAAGCTGCGGCGCAGCCAGGCCATGATGCGCGGGCGGGAGATGACGTGCTCGCGCACCGAGGCGGCGCAGAGGCCGTAGACCACGAACACCGCAAGGGTCATCGCCATGAAGGCGCCGCTCAATTCCAGCATGCGCGCCAGCACATGGGCTTCGTCCGCCGCGATGAACTGCGGCAGGAAGGCGAGGAAGAAGATCGACAGTTTTGGATTGAGGATGTTGATCAGAAAGCCGGTGACGATAACGCGGCCGACCGAACGCTCGCGGATCTCGCCCTCGACCGCCAGCGCACCTTGCTCGCGTAGCGCCTGCCAGGACATGTAGAGCAGATAGAGCACCCCGCCCCATTTCAGCGCGGCAAAGGCGAGCGCGCTGGTGTGGAGCACGGCGGCGAGCCCGAGCATGGCCGCCATCATGTGCGGCACGATCCCGAGCGTGCAGCCGAAGGCGGCCGCGAGGCTGGCACGCGAGCCGCGCGTCAGCGCCGCAGCCAGGGTGTAGAGCACGCCGGTGCCGGGCGAGGCGACGACGATGAGCGAGGTGAGCAGGAAGGACCAGGACATGGGCCGACCTTATCAACCCGCCTCGCGGCGGGAAAGTCAGGTCTCGGGCCTTCAGTCTCTGACCGTCACCCTGAGGTGCTCGCCCGCTTGGGCGAGCCTCGAAGGGCGACGGCCCGGCTGCGTCTCGGCCGTGCATCCTTCGAGGCTTCCCATCGGGCGCTTTGCGCCCGATGCCTCGCACCTCAGGATGACGGATTTGATAGCGAAACCTTCGCTTCAAGCCAGCTGCGCGAGCTCGGCTTCGCGCAGCACGTCGAGCGGCGCCCAGGGTTTGGCCCAGAACTTTGCGCCGTCGGGCAAGGGCTGCATCAGGGGGCGGCCGGAGGTGACGACGACGTCGAGCTTGGGATTGCGGTCCTTGGCGACGTGCGCGAGCTCGACGCCGTTCATGCGCCCCGCGAGCTGGACGTCGGTCATCATCAGGCAGAGCGCGCCGGCGCTCTTGTCGAGGACGCGCTCGGCGGCCTCGGCGCTTTCGCACTGGATGACGTGGTAGCCGCTCTCCTCCAGCAGCAGGCTCAGCATCTCCCGCTGCATGACGTCGTCTTCAACGATCAGCGCAGTTGCACGAAATGGCTGTGCCTGTCCCATCAGCGTCTCCCAATGATCGCTTGCGTAACGTATGTTAAGGAGCCAAGGCGCCTGCGGTTCAGTTCCATTCTGAAAAAATGTAAATCATGGTTCCGCGCGCAGGGACTTGACGGGGGGATTCATGACCACGATTCGCGGCGCCGCCGCCATCACGGGAGCCGCCAGCGGCATCGGCCGGGCGCTGGCGATCGAGCTTGCACAGCGCGGCTGCGATCTTGCGCTGGCCGATCGCGACGAGGCCGGGCTGAAGACGCTCGCGGCCGAGATCGGCGCGGGACGCAAGGTCAGCGTGCACCGCGTCGACGTCGGCGAACCCGACGACATCGCGCAGTTCGCGAACGAAGCGACCTCCTCCCATCCCGCGCTCGGCATCGTCGTCAACAATGCCGGCGTCGCGCTGATGGGCTCGTTCGAGGAGATCGACCAGGCGCAGATGGACTGGCTGTTCGACATCAATTTCTGGGGCGTGGTGCACGGCACGCGCGCCTTCCTGCCGCATCTGAAGACGCTGGCAGAGGCGCACATCGTCAACCTCTCCTCGATCTTCGGCATCATCGCGCCGCCGGGGCAATCGGCCTATGCGGCGGCCAAGTTCGCGGTGCGCGGCTTCTCCGAGAGCGTGCGGCACGAGCTTTCGGTGGCGGGCAGCCCGGTCAGGCTCTCGGTCGTGCATCCCGGCGGCGTCGCTACCGCCATCGCGCGCAACTCCCGCACCGGGGTCGGCGTCACCGACAATGCCCGCCGCGCGCAATCGATCGAGCGGTTCGAGACCGCGGCAAGGACCACGCCGAAGGACGCCGCGCTGCGCATCATCAGGGGTATCGAGAAGAACGAGCCCCGCATCCTGATCGGCAACGACGCCCGCTTCATGGACCTGTTGCAGCGGTTTCGGCCGGCAACGTATTGGGCGCCGCTGCAGCGGCGGCTGGAGAAGATGGCGAAGGGAACGTGAATTCGTAGGGTGGGCAAAGCGTAGCGTGCCCATGATCTCTTTGCCGCCGACAGAAGTCGTGGGCACGCTACGCTTTGCCCACCCTACGAGACTGAGTATGTGGTCACTGTCCCGCAAGGCGATCGGCGAAATACCCGATGGTCTTGCGATACACCACCGCCCTGTTCCACTCGCGCATCGCCTCGAAATTGGCGGTGCCTTCGCCATAGGGCTGGCCCATCTTGAAGCCGCTGGTGTGGAGCAAATTCGCGGTCGAGGCGAGCACGTCGGGGACGCTGTGACGGAGGTCGACATGGCCGTCACCGTCGAAATCGACGCCGTATTTGATGTAGGACGACGGCAGGAACTGGGTCTGGCCGATCTCGCCGGCGAAGGCGCCAATCAGGTCGCGCAGCGGCAGGTCGCCGCGCTGCACGATCTTCAGCGCAGCGAGCAGCTCGCCCTGGAACAGGTCGGTGCGGCGGCAATCATGCGCGAGGGTTGCCAGCGTGCGGACCACCGGCATCTTGCCGATGTCGCCCTTGCCGAAATCGCTCTCCAGCCCCCAGATCGCGACCAGGATATAGCGGGGCACGCCGAACTGCTGCTCGATGCGCGAGAGCAGCGCGGCGTGGCGCTGCAAGAGGGCACGACCGCCATTGATGCGGCCGGGGCCGACGCGGGTCGAGACATACTGCTCAAAGCTCTTGTTGAAGGTGTGGCGCTGGCGCCGGTCGAAGGCAAGCACCGCGCCATCGGGGGTGACGCCGCTGAGCGCCGCGTTGGTCACGCTTGCCGAGACGCCGGCTGCTTGCGCTTCCTGGGCCATGGTGGCGACGAAACTGTTGAAGTCCCCGCCGCAGCGCGCGGCCTGCGCCCCGCCGGCCAGACAAATGACGGACGCGGCGGCGAGAAGCAGTCTCAGCATGTGGAGCAATCCCCTTAAAAATCTCAAGCTGCGAAGCAGCGCGCGGATCATGCCCGGGAACGCAGCGAGCGTCAAAGCAGCAAGCTTGATCCGCATCAAACTGTCTCACGCCCTGCTGTCTAGATTGCGAATACACGGGAGCCGCCAAGGAGAAGCCTCCATGACCGGCCGGATTGATGGATGAGAGAGCTGGCGCTGTGACAATGTTGCTTGCGCCACACCGCTGCGCGATCGACGACGACGTTGAGCCAGGATGAAGCGATCAACCATGTCCAACCATCAACATCCTCACCGGCCAGCCCGCTCCCTCCTCCGCATTCCCCTGTTCCGCCTGCTCGCCATCAACCTCGCGATCGGCGCCTGCGCCGCGACGCTCCTCGTCGGCGGCCTGCTCTGGCTCAACCCCGGACATCTGCGCGAGCTGATCTTCGCCGACAGCTCGCCCGGCATCGCGCTCGCGCTGCTGGTGGCTTCGTTCCTCATCACCTTCGGCTCGGCTGCGATGGGCAGCGCGATCATGGCGCAGGGACTTAAAGAGCACAGCGGCAAGGGCGGCGGACGCGGGTCGCGGCTGGCGATGCAGGAGACGGCGCGGCGCACGCGCGCGCATTGAGACATTAGCCGCGGCGATGGAACCCGCTTTTACAAATCGAGATCACACTGTCTGCACGCAGGCGGGAAGAGGTGCAGGCTGGCGCGCCTTCCGACACAGCGCGCCACGCGCGTTGCATCGCGAGGGCCGGCAAGATGAACAAACTGGTTTGACGCTCTAAACAATTGCTTCGATGTGAATCGAAACCAGATGTCGCGACCATCGCATATCTGATCCGCTCGCTGCGACATCAACGCCGCCACGATTTGCCTTGCCATCGCAGGGCGTCTTCTATAGCCTTCTATTTTAGGTTGTCACCCTGCCAGCCCCGGGTGACGCTGAAGACCAAAAATAAGCGGCGGGCTTCGGCCCGCCGTTTATTGAGGCAAGGATCCCTTGCGCAGCGGGCCCACGGCTCCGTACCGACCCCGGCGACGCGCGAAGTCATTTGACTATGACGCGGCTATCGACGACAAGCCGCCATGGCCAAAAAACCCGGAACCAATCCCAAAGGCGAATTCGCCTTTTTCAACGTCTTCTATGAAGACGATTCCCAGCGCTCCAACCGCCGCGTACCCAGCGAGCTGCTCGGCGGCCTCGACGGCGACGAACCCGCCCGCGCCTTCATCATGGAGCAGGACCGCGAGATCGCCGAAAAGAGCGGCCGCCCCGCGCTCGAGATCAAGCGGATCGAGCGGGTCGGGGTGAAGAAGAAGTAGGACGACATAAGCAGGCGCTCACCAGCGCCCGCTCCTTTTATTCCAGGCAAACAGCAGATCGGCAAACCGGTCGTAGCCGAACCGCGTGAATGGCAGCGCCACGCGATTGCCGAACAGCGCAGCAAGCCAGCCCTCCCCCGGAGTCAACCTCCACAACGCAATCGCGACATCCGCACCGACGATGAGCCGCCCCGCTTCATCGGTCGCATGCAGGCGCCGCCTGATGTCGTCGAGCGAAGCACCAAAGTGCGCCAGCGCGTCGGGCTGCTCGTTGATGTCCCTGAACTCGACCGTACCCGCGCGCACCAGCGCCAGCAGCTTGTTGCGCTGCCAGTCGATGCCGGCGTCGCAGACGGGGCAGCGGGTGTTGTACCAGACGGTGAGGTGATAGTCGGGCATAGCTGGCGGGGTTGAAAAAAGCGGAAGAGCAACGGAGATGGAATGAGCAAACCAACGGCATCCGCCTCGCAATTTACTATCCGACGCAATCCAGGCGCTAGCACAAAGAAAAACGGCGGGCTTTTCGGCCCGCCGTCTTCGTTACGATGGATGCCCGGGTCGGGCCCGGGCATGACAATCCCGATCAATTATCCAAGAAGCTCCGCAGCTTCCGGCTCCTCGACGGATGCTTCAGCTTCCGCAGCGCCTTGGCTTCGATCTGACGAATACGCTCGCGCGTCACCGAGAACTGCTGGCCGACTTCTTCCAGCGTGTGGTCGGTGTTCATGCCGATGCCGAAGCGCATGCGGAGCACGCGCTCTTCGCGCGGGGTGAGCGAGGCGAGCACGCGCGTGGTGGTCTCGCGCAGATTGGACTGGATCGCGGCGTCGATCGGCAGGATCGCGTTCTTGTCCTCGATGAAATCGCCGAGGTGTGAATCCTCTTCGTCACCGACGGGCGTTTCGAGCGAAAGCGGCTCTTTGGCGATCTTCAGGACCTTGCGGACCTTCTCCAAGGGCATGCCGAGCTTCTCGGCGAGCTCTTCCGGGGTCGGTTCGCGGCCGATCTCGTTGAGCATCTGGCGGCTCGTGCGCACGATCTTGTTGATCGTCTCGATCATGTGCACGGGGATGCGGATGGTGCGGGCCTGGTCCGCAATCGAGCGGGTGATCGCCTGCCGGATCCACCACGTCGCGTAGGTCGAGAACTTGTAGCCGCGGCGGTACTCGAACTTGTCGACCGCCTTCATCAGGCCGATGTTGCCTTCCTGGATCAGGTCGAGGAATTGCAGGCCGCGGTTGGTGTATTTCTTGGCGATCGAGATCACGAGACGGAGGTTGGCTTCCACCATCTCCTTCTTGGCCTGGCGTGCCTCGCGCTCGCCCTTCTGCACGGAGTGCACGATCTTGCGGAACTCGACGATCTCGAGGCCGGTCAGCGCGGCGAGCTGATGCACCTCGTGACGCAGATCCTTGATGCGGTCCTTCTCGTGATGGACGAAGTTCTTCCAGCCCTTGGCCGAGAGCTTCGAGACGCGATTGAGCCAGCGCGGATCGAGCTCCGAGCCGGTGTAGTTGCGCAAAAAGTCCTCGCGCGCGACGCCGTGGCTGTCGGCAAGGCGCATCAGGCGGCCCTCATGCGAGACGAGGCGCTTGTTGATGTCGTAGAGCTGCTCGACGAGCGAGTCGATACGGGCCTGGTTGAGGCGCAGCGACTTCACCTCGACGATGATCTCGTCCTTCAGCTTCTTGTACTTGCGCTCCTGGTGCGGCGAGAGCGACTCGTTCTGGAGCTGGTTCTGGATGTCCTGCTCCTGAAGCTTGCGCAGCTTCTTGTAGCTGTCGGCGATCTTGTCGAAGATCTCGACCACCTTCGGCTTGAGCTCGGCCTCGATGGCCGCGAGCGACATCTGGTTCTCGAACTCGTCGTCGTCCATGTCGGACTCGGCCGCAGCCTCGCCCGGATCCTTCTCCTCGCCGGCTTCCGTGCCGCCCGGCGCAGGCGCGGCCCGGAACGGGGTCGGCGACGGCGGCGCGGCGGGCGGGGCGACATGCGCGGGCGCGCCGGTCGCGGCGGCCTGGCCGCCCTCGGCAGGCGCCTCACCGTTCTCGCCGGTTGGACCTGCGATCATCGCATTGTTCATCCCGGCCTTGGCGTCGGGGCCGGCATAGGTGGCTTCGAGATCGATGATGTCGCGGAGGAAGATCTTGCCTTCGTTGAGCTCGTCGCGCCAGATGATGATGGCCTGGAAGGTCAGCGGGCTTTCGCACAGCCCTGCGATCATCGCCTCGCGGCCGGCCTCGATGCGCTTGGCAATGGCGATTTCGCCTTCGCGGGAGAGCAGCTCGACCGTGCCCATCTCGCGCAGATACATGCGCACGGGATCGTCGGTGCGTTCGCCCGGCTCGCTCTTCTTGACCTCGGTGACGGCCTTCTGGGTGACCTCGACGAGCTCGTTGTCGGTCTCGTCCTCGCCGCCCTCGTCCTTGTCCTCCTCGCCTTCGCTATCGTCGGCTTCGGTGACGTTGATGCCCATGTCCGAGAGCATCGACATGATGTCCTCGATCTGTTCGGGCGAGGTCTGGTCGGACGGCAAGACTTCGTTGAGCTGATCGAAGGTCACGAAGCCGCGCTTCTTGGCCTGCTTGATCATCTTCTTTACGGCGGCGTCGGACAGGTCGAGCAACGGCGAGGGCGCGTCCTGGGAATCCTTCTCCGGCGCGTCCGCTGCCTTGTCGTCTTTTTCCTTGTCCT
Organism: Bradyrhizobium sp. CIR48; assembly: GCF_014198315.1. Classification (NCBI taxonomy): domain Bacteria; kingdom Pseudomonadati; phylum Pseudomonadota; class Alphaproteobacteria; order Hyphomicrobiales; family Nitrobacteraceae; genus Bradyrhizobium; species Bradyrhizobium sp. CIR48. The sequence continues at coordinate 218,652 of NZ_JACIHG010000013.1, read as the reverse complement.
TCGCCTGCAGCGTCTTTGCCTTGGTGGCCATCCATTGCTCCTAAACGCGCTTCAATGCAGTCGGCTCGCCGCGTCTGCCTGAATTCACATGAACCTGTTGCCCGACGCTCTCGCTTCGGCAGCTCTCGACACGGAAAGGGCGGCGCACATATCTCTCGCCACCCCCAACTCTCTCTCGCCGGAAATGCCTAACGCTTCGTCAGCCTCTTTGTCGCAGCGGATGCAGGTGTAGTGCCAACAGCAATTGCGCGGATTCATTCCTGACGCGTCTGTTCTGCCTGCGGCCGCCTGGTGGCCAAAGTGCTACAAGACCGTTAAGCCTCGATTAACCCTGTTTTTGCCGCCAAACCTTGGATTTGGCGAGTCTTTTAGCGGTTCCGGCTCCGGCCGTCCGCATGATTCTTTCATCACACGCTCTTCTGGAACCGACCCGACAGCTCGCCAAAACCCTCAATCAGGGCTTCGGTGCCGTCGACCTCGGCCATCCGGGCCTTGACGTCACGCAGCCACGCCAAATTGGCCTCGCTGGGGTCCTCCCCCAAGGCCAGCTCGGCGTCTTTCAGCTCTCTAAGTAGTGAATGCCATTGCCGATGCAAGGCAACCAGCTGATGCCAGGTGGCGAGAACGTCGTCGGGGGCGGCGCCTTCGCGGGCGCCCCACACCGCCGCGGTGGTGATGCCGTTCTCAACCCGTTGAAGGACTTGCGAAAATCCACCTTTGGCGAGATCGCCGCGCATCTTTTCGGCCTGCTCGCCGGGGTCCGGGGAATGGTGGTGGTCATTGGCAAAGGCGGCGATGATGCCGGCCCTGAGCTTGTGGGCCTCGGGATGGGCCAGCTCCAGGGCCGCGACCTCCTCGAGGTGGTCGTGCAGCAGCCAGGGGTGGTTGATCAGGCATTGCAGGATCAGGGCCTCCCGGCGGGAGATGGCGCTGCGCTGGCCGCGCATGATCGGGCTGGCCGCCAGCTGCGGGCTCGCCGCCTGGTAGGGGCCGGAGGGTAACAGGGTGGGGCCGGGCGCGCCGCGGCGCCCGCCGCCGAATCCCTGGCCACCGAATCGATTCGCGCCTCCCGCAGCCCTGGGCTGGAATTGGCGGCCGGAATTGCCTTGAAGATTGCCCCGTCCGGCAAAGCCGCCGCGGCCACCCTCGGGCGCGAAAGTGCGCCGCAGCCGCTCGGCAAAATCATCGCGGTAATAGCGCCGCACCACCTCGTCGCGGATGCCGTTCGCGAGCTCCTTGATGCGCGCCTCCAGCGCGGCGCGGCGCTCGGGGGTGGCAAAATTGCCGCCTTCGAGCTCGCGCGACCAGATCATCTCGGCAAGCGGCTTCGCCGCCGCGATGACTTCCTCGATCGCGCCGCGGCCGCCGGAGCGCGCGAGATCGTCGGGGTCCTGCCCCTCCGGCAACAGTGCGAAGCGCAAGCTCTTGCCCGGCGCGAGGAATGGCAGCGCGAGATCAGCGGCACGATAAGCCGCCTTCTGGCCGGCGCGGTCGCCGTCGAAGCAGAGGATCGGCTCGTCCGCCATCTTCCACAGCAGCGCCAGTTGGCTTTCGGTGAGCGCGGTGCCGAGCGGCGCGACCGCGCCGGCAAAGCCCGCGGTGACCATGGCGATGACGTCGACATAGCCTTCGACCACGATCAGCGCGCTGCCGTCATGGGTGGCTTTGCGCGCGGTCTGGTGATTGTAGAGATTGTCACCCTTGTGGAAGAGCGGCGTCTCCGGCGAATTGAGATATTTGGCCGGAACGTCCTTCTCCAGCGCGCGCCCGCCGAACGCGATGACGCGGCCGCGTAAGTCCGTGATCGGAAACATCACGCGGTCGCGGAAGCGGTCGTAGGGAACGGGAATGTCGTCTCCGGCCACCAGCAGGCCGGTCTCGACCATGTCGTCGACGGAGACACCGAGCTTGCCGAGATGCTCCTTCAGCGCGAAGCGATCGGGCGAGGCATAGCCGAGGCGGAACTGCAATTGCGTCGCCGGCGAGATCCCGCGGTCGGCGAGATAGCCGCGCGCCTTGGCGCCGACGCGCGAGGCCAGCGTCTCCGCGAAATAGGTCGCGGCGAGATCCATGACGTCATGGAGCGTGCGGCGGCGCTGCTCCTGCCGCGCCGCATCCGGCGTCACCGCCGGCAGCGCCAGGCCCGCCATGCCGGCGAGCCGCTCGACGGCCTCGGCGAACGGCAGGCCGTCGGTCTCCATCACGAAGGAGATGATGTCGCCGTGCTTGCCGGAGGAGAAGTCGTGGTAAAAACCCTTCTGGTCGTTGACGTAGAAGGACGGCGTCTTCTCCTGCTGGAACGGCGACAGCCCCTTCCACTCCCGCCCGGCCTTCTTCAGCTTGACGCGCTTGCCCACGACTTCGGAGACCGAAAGCCGGGCACGAAGCTCGTCGAGGAATTGGGGCGTGAAGCGCATGGGGGAATGGAACTCTGTCAGTGGCCGCACGGAGCCGCCCAACTCAGAAAGGCAAATCGTTGCCTTGCTTCAATTGCTCATTTAATGTTCTTGATACGTTCCGTCCATATCCACTTTGTCCACATACGCTATTTGTCTCCAAGACGAATACCTACACGCGAATATTGACAGCGCCGCGGACGCATCAGCGCGAGCCCAATGCCACGAGCGATTGCTTTCATCCGTCACCCTGAGGTGCTCGCCTCTTCGGCGAGCCTCGAAGGGCGACGGCCCGGCTCTAACCGCGTCGAGTACTGAGCATCAGCTCGGCCGTTCATCCTTCAAGCTCCCGGCGCGATGCATGGCATCGCGCCACTCGCGCCTCAGGATGATGGGACCGTAGTGCCGAAATGACGAGCCCCTTGAACCTAACCCGGTTCCACGCTTCCATATCCCCATGTTCAGGACCTTTCGGGGCGGCCACAGCGGGGGCTGGCGTGTGATCTCGATCGCACCCGTGACCGGCGAGCCCCTGCCCTTCATGCCGGCGCTGTCGGTGACCGACAGCGAGGCCGTCTCATTGCCGCTGGTGCCCTCGCGCAATGCGTGGCGACTGGTCGGCGCCCCGAGCAATTTGCGCTACACCGAGCGGCCTGAGAAGCAGCAGCTCACAGCCGTGCAGGCCGGCCTCGGCCGGATGGAAGCAACCAGCGCGGCACTGATCCCGATCCGCAAATCGCAGGCCTGGTGGGAGCTGACGCAGGAAGAGCGACGCCAGATCTTCGAGGACAAGTCGCACCACATCGCGAGCAGCCTTCGTTTCCTGCCCGCGATCGCGCGCCAGCTCTATCATTGCCGCGACCTCGGCGAGCCCTTCGATTTCCTGACCTGGTTCGAATTCGCTCCCGCGCACGCCTCGCTGTTCGAGGAGCTGGTGGCGATGCTCCGGGAAACCGAGGAATGGAGTTACGTCGAGCGCGAGGTCGACGTGCGCGTGGTGAAGGAAGTGCTGTCGGCTTAGAGCATGATCCGGAAAAGTGCGAAGCGGTTTTCCGAGAAGATCATGCTCGAAAACAACTAGTGCGCCAAGAACCGCCCGGACTCGATGAGCGGCAAACCCGTGACGGGCCAGTTGTAGACATAGGTCCAGGCCTTCTCCGTGGCGCCATCAGGCAGCGTCACGTCGATCAGCCGGCGCAGATATTCGGTCGGCTCGGGAAAACCCTCGCCGCAAGCTTCATACATGTCGAGCTCCCCCAGCAGCTCGTCAGGCACGCGCATCCGGAAGAGCTCGCCATGAACGATGTCGGAGGCAGCATTCGACAGCAGCAATCCCGGATAATGCTTCACCAGGACGAGCCGGCCGCGGCAGGTCGCTTCACCGAGGAAATCCGCGTGTCCCGCCAGCAGCCGCGCCATCGGATGGTCGAAGCCGCGCATCAGGGTGCCGTAGACGAAAAGGCGATCGGAGGTCATGCTGCTCTAAAGTTGCGACGTCGGTGCAATATCGTTACTCCGTTTAGACACGTAATCGTTTCATAGGCAATCAGGATGGATCTGCACACGGCCGAGGCCGCCGATCAACTGCTCGGCGAGGGCGATATTTTGCCCGTGCATGAGGTGAATGCCGAAGGGACTTCGCCCTTTCTGCTCACCTCGGATCATTACGGACGGGTGCTGCCGCGCGCGCTCGGCGATCTCGGCATCGCGGAAAGCGAGCTTGTCAGGCACATCGGCTGGGACATCGGCATTGCCGGCGTCGCCGAGCGGCTCGCAAGGTTGCTGGATGCGCATCTGATCGCGCAGCGCTATTCGCGGCTCGTGATCGACTGCAACCGCCCGCCTTCTGCGGCAAGCTCGATCCCCGTGATCTCCGAAGCCACCGCGATCCCGCGCAACGAAGGGATATCGGATGGGGAGCGGGAGGCACGGCGGCGCGAGATTTTCGAGCCTTATCATGATCGCATCGATGCCGCGATCGACGCCCGCCTGCACGACGAGCGGCCGACGGTGCTGGTGTCGCTGCACAGCTTCACGCCCGTCTATGCCGGCGTCGCGCGGCCCTGGCACATCGCCGCGCTGTACAACCGCGACACCGTGCTGCCGCAACTGCTGTTGAAACATCTGCGCGCAGAGGGCGATCTCGTTGTCGGCGACAACGAGCCTTACGCGGTCAGCGACCTCACCGACTACACCATCCCCGTCCACGGCGAAGGGCGCGGCCTCGTCAACACCGGCATCGAGATCCGGCAGGATCTGATCGCCGACCACACCGGCCAGCAGCAATGGGCCGAACGGCTGGCAAGGATCCTTGCCGAGGTCGAGATGGAGCTGAAGGTGGAGCTGTTGGTGTAAGCCTCACTTCGCCCTAGTCAGCGCCAGCCAGATGCCGCCGCCGATCATGAAGCCGCCGGAGATGCGCGACATCATCCGCGTGCGGCGGGCCGAGAAGAATTTTCGCGCGCGGCCTGCGGCGATGGCGTAGAGCGCGTCGGTCACCACGGCGGTGACCATGAAGGTCGCGCCCAGCAGCGCCACTTGCGGAAAGTGCGGCTGGCTCATGTCCATGAACTGCGGGATGAAGGCGCCGAAAAACACCAGCACCTTCGGATTCGACAGCAGCACCAGGAAACCCTGCAGGAAGAAGCCGCCGCGCGGCGGCGGTGGCGGTGTGTCGACATCGACGCCCTCGACCGGCGCCCAGATCAGCTTGATGCCGAGCCAGACGAGATAGGCGGCGCCGGCAAAGCGCACCCAGTCGAACCAGTAGCCCATGGTCGCCATCAGCGAGGTCAGGCCGACCGCGACGATGCCGATGACGATGGCAAGGCCGGCCTGCGCGCCGGCCACGTTGGTCAGCGCGGCACGCGTGCCGTGGCGCAGGCCGTTGGCGATGACGAGGGTGACGATCGGCCCCGGCAGCAGCGCCAGCGCAATGCAGGCGGCGACGAAGGCGAAATAGGCTTGCATGGACATCATGGGGAGGACTCGGCTGATGGCGGCTTGCGGGCATTAATGCATGGGACGGGCGCAGAGGGAAGTGAGATGAGCGCAAGGTGCGCGCTCAACCAACGGTGGATCCCCCGCGAAAGCGGGGGATCCAGTACGCCGCGACGCCTCCGCACTTCACCAACGTCTCTGGAATACTGGATTCTCCGCCTGCGCGGGGAATGACAGCGTTGAATGTGGAAGCCGGCGTACCAACATCGACGCCGACATCGCTCCGCCCCGCATCGTCAGTTCTTCGGCAGGCCGGCGACATTGCGGGCCGGGCCGGTCAGCTCCAGGATATGCAGGCCGGTATTGGCGCGGTCGACGATGTAGATGTAGCCGCGATCATCGGTCTCGACATTGTTGGTCTGGATCGCGACCTTGCAGCGCTCGCCGCCCTCGATCGGGATGCAGCGCTTGTCGGTTGCGCTGGTGATCGACGGAATGAAGTAGCCGACTTCCTTCGGGTGATAGGGATCGCGGATGTCGAGCGCGCGCACGCCGGCATTGAAGAAGGAGATGAAGGCCATCTTCTTGTAGTAGACTGGCGCCATGCTCTCGTTGGAGGAATGCGCGCCGAAGCGTCCGCCGCGCTGACAGAACTGCCCGCTCGCCTCCGGCACGGTGTAGCTCGAGATCATCATCGGCCGCGTCTCGGTGGTGACGTCGGCGAACCACACCATCTGCCGCGCCTCGCCGCATTCGTTGAGGATCGCTTCATTCACGATCATGACGATGTCGCGGGTCTTGCCGTCCTTGTCCTCGGCGAATTCCGCGATGGGCATGTCGAGCATCGGAAACGTCGTGTGCGCGCCGTTGAAGGCGGACATCGGCATGCGCGCAATCTCGGGATAGCGCAGATTGTCCGGCGTCGGCTCCTTTGCCCCGCTCAAGAGCTTGTCGCGATCGACGATCTGCAAAATGCCGCCCTTGTTGGTGCCGTAGCCGAAATAGACGCGGTTGCCGTCGGGCCCGGTCGAGATCGGCCCGTGCAATTCGGTCGGCACCGCGCCGGTCGAACCGGGCTCCTGACCGGGCAGACCGAAATCGCGGATCTTCTGCGGGCGCGCGGGATCGGAGAGATCATAGATCTGCGTCATCCGCCGCGTGCGCCAGTCCGGCGCGCCCGAGACGAGATAGGCGATACCGGTGTCGCATTCCCACCAGCTCTTGTGGGTGTCCTTCAGGCCGCCGATGCGGGTGATGAGCACGGGGCTCGCGGGATCGGTGACGTTCCAGATCTCGTGCGCCTCGCCGCCGAACGTCCTGAGCATGTAGACCGCGTTGGGATCGCCCTTCGGCAAGGCCTTGCCGTCGCACACCCGCACCATCTGCGCGCCGCCGGATTCGTACTTGCCCTCCTGCCCCGGCAGATGCCGCAGATATTTTGGATGCGCGGGATCGGTGACGTCGACGATCGAGGTTCCGTTCGGCTCGGCCTTGCCCGTCATCGGATTGACGGGCGCGGGCACATCATCAGTGCCGCCGTGATGGCCGATATAGGCGATCCAGCGATCGCCCTGGTGATGGATGGTCGGCTGATAGGCGCTGCGGGCCTGGAGATCGTTGCTCCCGACGAGCTTCATGTTGGAGGCTTCGGGCGGCGCGCCGATGGTCTGCTTCTGCGCCTGGGCCGCGGTGCTGCACGCGAAAAGGACGAGAGCGGCAACACGTGAAACGCGACGGAACATCAAAATCCTCCCGGAACCAATCTGCGTTGGCTGAGCGTCGAGGCTAGCACGGCCGACTGCGCGCGCCAAAGACTCCATCTTGACATGCAACCGTTTGGTTGCCTATTATCGACACCATGGATGAGGTCTTCAAAGCGCTCGCCGATGCGTCACGACGGTCGCTGCTCGACAGGCTTCATGCCAAGAACGGCCAGACGCTGAACGAACTCTGCGAGGGCCTTGCGATGACGCGGCAGGCCGTGACCAAGCACATTGCGATCCTGGAAGAGGCCAATCTCGTCACCGCCATCAGGCATGGCCGCGAGAAGCTGCACTATCTCAACCCGGTGCCGATCCATCAGATCGGCGAACGCTGGATCAAAAAATTCGAGCGCGGCAAGCTCGCCGCACTCAGCGAGTTGAAACGCCAGTTGGAGAAGCGCGATGAGTAAGCCGGAGTTCGTCTACGTGACCTATATCGAGACCACGCCGGAAAAGCTGTGGGAGGCGTTGACGTCGAGCGAATTCACCAGGCAGTACTGGTTCGGCGCCGAGGTCCGCTCCGACTGGCAGGTCGGCTCGCCCTTTGCGCTCACGCTCGACGGCGAGATCACCGATTCCGGCGAAATCCTGGAATCCGATCCGCCGCGCCGCCTGTCCTACAGCTTCAAGCACCAGAAATTCGAAGAGCTGCGCGGCGAGCCAATCTCACGCGTCGTCTTCACCATCGAACCGTTCGGCGCGCTCGTGCGTTTGACCGTGTTGCATGACGGCTTCGTCGAGGGCGGCAAATATCTCGGCGCCGTCTCCAATGGCTGGCCGGCGATCCTGTCCGGGCTCAAGAGCCTGCTGGAGAGGGGCAAAGTGCTCGCCATTCCCCGCACGGCGCTCAACAAGGGATTCGACGCAAAATGAACCTCGATCAATTCAAGCCGCTGACGGTCTACACCATCTACATCGCCTCGACGCCGGAGAAAGTGTGGGAGGCGCTGACCTCGGCCCAGTTCAGCAAGCAGTATTTCTTCGGCAATGCCGTGGAGGTCGAGCCGCGCCTTGGCGGCGCGTTCACCGTGCGCACGCCCGATGGCGCGTTGCACATCAGCGGCGAGGTTCTCGCCTACGATCCGCCGCGAAAGCTGTCGGTCACCTTCAACGTCAACTGGCCCGAGCTGATCGAGAAGCTCGGGCCGACTCTCGTCACCTACGAGATCGAACAGGCCGGCGATGCGGTCCGGCTTACCATGAGCGAAGGCCACGACCGCCCGCTCAGCGAGGACATCCTCGCCGGTGGCCGTTCGGGCTGGCCCGCGATCCTGTCCAGCCTCAAGAGCCTGTTGGAAACCGGCAAGCCGCTGGCGGTGAAGATGGGGCCACCGCAGCGGATGCTGGATGCCCTGAAGGCGATGGGGATCAAGACGCCGTAGGGCGAGACGGGGTCTGTCTCCGCGAACTCGGCATCGTAGGGTGGGCAAAGGCGCACTTGCGCCGTGCCCACCATCTGTCCCCGGTTGAGAGGGGTGGTGGGCACGCTTCCGCCTTCGCTCTTCGAGCTACGGCGGACAAGTCGCTTTGCCCACCCTACGGCACCGCCCAAGGGCAAAAGGACAGCGACTAGCTACACCGGCACCACCAGCCGCCGATAAAGATGCCAGGTCGCATGCCCGAGCACGGGTAACGTCACGATCAGCCCGAGAAAGTAAGGCAGCGCCGAGACGATCAGCAGCATCACGATCACGGCGGCCCATGTGATCATCGGCAGCGGGCTCGTCACCACCGCGCGCACGCTTGTCACCATCGCCGTGACGAAATCGACCTCGCGGTCGAGCAACAGCGGAAACGACACCACGGTCAGCGAGAACAGGATCAGCGACAGCACCGCGCCGACCGCATTGCCGATGCCGAGGAACAGCAGGCCTTCATTCGTGGTCAGCACCACGGTCATGAATTCCTGAAGGCTCGAGAACGAAGCGTGCAGACCGAGCAGCAGCGCGATCAGGAGCCGCACCTGATACATCCAGATCACGAACACGAACAGCGTGACGAACGCCATCCAGCCGATCTCGCTGCGCGCGCGCACGGCCGACCAGATCGCGCCGAAGGAGACCGGCTCGCCGCGCTCGCGGCGGCGGCTGACCTCATAGAGCCCGATCGCCACGAATGGCCCGATCAACGCGAAGCCTGCCGCCAGGGGATAGACGAGATAGACCATTCCGAAGGCGGTGAGGCACAGCATGATGGCGATGCCGCCGGCGGCGTAGAGCGCGCCGAAGCAGAGACCGTAAAACGGTAGCGCCTGGAAATCGCGCAGACCCTCGACCAGCGCCTCGGCGATATCGGTCGCCGCGACGCGACGTACCACCGGATCGACCTTGCCGGAGATGGACATCAGCTCCCTCCACACATCGGCGCGATCTTTCGTCGCGCGCATGCTGCGATACTAGCGCCGCCGCGCGCAGGCGCAACTTGATGCCAGCCGGCGCGAAGAGCAGCGGCGAGGTAACAATGCTCGCGATGCGAAATCCTTCACCATCGGCGCGATTTTCGCGCCAATGCTATGGACTGGGCAGACGATCGTCCGCAAATTGTACCTCCGAGCAGATGCGCCTGAGAGCGGACCGCCCCACCGATGAGCCTGCGTACCCGGTTACTGATCCTCGTCATTGCCGCCATGCTGGTGCCCGCGATCCTGGTCGGGCTGCGTTTTGTGCAGAACCGGGCCAGCGAGATCGACGCGGCGCTGGCCAATCTGGCCGCATCCGCCGACGACATCGCGAGCGATCTGAACGAGAAGATCCAGGGCACCGCCCAGCTTCATTATGGGCTCGCCCGGGCCCGCGACCTCGACACGCGCGACAAGGCGGCGTGCTCGGCGTTCCTGTCGGAAGTGCGCGAAGAATATCCGCAGTTCACGGGCATCTTGACCATCGATCCCGACGGCAGCCTGTTCTGCGACTCGCTTCGGACCAACCGCACCCTCGACCTGAACGACCGCGGCTATTTCAAAGAGGTCAAGGGTCTTCAAGGCGTCGTTGCCGCGGAGCCGGTGTTCGGCCGCCTCACCGGGCTATCGGTGCTCCAGATCGCCTATCCCGTGCGATCGGAGGCGGGCGCGCTGAAATTCGTGCTGCTCGCATCCTTCAACCTGAACAAATTCGCGGAATTTCACGACAAGCGGCTGCTGGCCGAGAAGGACATCCTGTTCGTCGACGCCAAGGGTACGGTCCTGGTCGCCCCCAAGGGCGGCGGCTGGAGCGTGCCCATTGGCGGGACCATTGCGGGCTCCGATCTGTTCCGCTTTGCGGCAGCGCCCGATGGCGAGCCATTTCGGGAAGTCACCGACCGCGGGGGCCGCACGCAGATCTGGGGCGTTGCCCGCTCGCCCTCGATGCGCAAGGCCGGCCTCACCATCATGGTCGGACGCTCCAAGGACGGACTGGTCGCGGCAGCGAACCGCCGGCTTTACGAGGACATGGCGATTCTCGCGGTGGCCTTACTGCTGCTCCTGGCCGGCTTATGGATCCTCACGACCGTGAGCATCGGCCGCCAGGTCGGGCGGCTCGCCACCATGGCGAAGAGGCTCGGGCGCGGAGATCTCAGCGCGCGCATTCCGGAGCCCCATCCGGGCGGCGAGCTCGGCGGATTGATGACCCTGCTCAACGGCACCGCCGAATCGCTGCAGCGGCAGCGCGCCGCGATCGCGGATCTCAACCAGAAGCTCAGCCAATCCCAGAAGATGGAAGCCATGGGCCAGCTCACCGGCGGCGTGGCGCATGACTTCAACAATCTCCTGACCGTCATTCTCGGCAACTCCGAGCATCTTGCCGACCAGCTGGCGGGAAACAAGGAATTGCACCGCATCGCCGGCGACATCGCGACCGCCGCCGAGCGCGGCTCTGACCTGACACGGAGCCTGCTCGCCTTCGCACGCAAGCAGCCGCTGCGGCCGAGAGAGATCGACATCGCCGAGAAAGTGCTCGGCATGGAGCAGCTTCTGCGTCGGACACTGGGCGAGCACATCGAGTGCCGCTTCGCGCTCGAACGGGATTTATGGCCGGCCAGCGTCGATCCCGGCCAGCTGACGACGGCCCTGCTCAACCTCGTGCTCAACGCGCGCGACGCGATGCCGGAGGGCGGCAAGCTGACGGTCGAGGTGCGCAACAATTCGCTCGGTGAATCCGACCTCGACGTCAACGGCGAGCCGCGGCCCGGCGACTACGTGATGGTGGCCGTGACCGATACCGGCAGCGGCATGAGCGCCGAGGTGGTCAGCCGCGCGTTCGAGCCGTTCTTCACGACCAAGGAGGTTGGCAAGGGGACCGGCCTCGGCCTGAGCATGGTCTACGGATTTGCACAACAGTCCGGCGGACTTGTGCAGATACAGTCCGAGCCGGGACGAGGCAGTGTCGTCAGGCTGTTCTTTCCCCGTCTCGAAACACCGCCGGGCGAGGACCTGCGCCCAGCGGAAGCGACCGTCACACAAGCGGGACACGAGACCATTCTCCTCGTCGAAGACGACGACATGGTGCGGGCCTATGTCGAGAACGAGCTCAGCACGCTCGGCTACCGGGTCATCGCGACGTCGAACGGACCGGCAGCGCTGGAGGTGCTGCGCCAGCCCGGAGACATCCAGCTGCTGTTCACCGACGTCGTCATGCCCGGCGGCATATTCGGGCCGGAGCTTGCGAGGCAAGCAACCGAGCTGCGGCCTGATCTCAAAGTGCTCTTCACCTCCGGCTACAGCCAGACGCCCGTCAAGACACCGGACGGGGCTGGCGACGCCCGCATTCTGACCAAGCCGTTCCGGCGAAAGGATCTTGCGGCGATGCTGCGGGCCGCGCTCTCGGAGCCGTCGCGGTAGATCAGGACGCTATCGCGAGCTGGAGCGCCACTGCGAGATTGGCCGCGAACAGGCCCGCGTCGATGACGAAGATCCGGAGCATCGGGCCCTTCAACACCGGCCAGTAGGCGACCCCGACACGTCCGCCACGCATCAGCACTGGGAGGTTATAGGCGAACTGACTGAAATGGCAGGCCGAAAAGAACAGGAACAGCGTGAGCTGCGCCTCGACCGGCTGGAAGAAGAGCGGACGCGCAACCAGAAGGTAGAACGACAACAGCCCGATCGGCAGGTTCATCCCGCCCAGGAACGCAACGCTGGCCGCCAGGGTCGGCGCGATCGGATTGCTGCGCTCTTCCCGCGGCAGCAAGATCTTCAGCGTGTTGGCCTGCGCAATGCTGAACTGGATGAAGGCGCCGCCGAACCACAGCGTGTTGAGGAGCAGAACGATATCCGAAAGGCGCATGGTCATTTTCCGTAAAAGGCTTCGCTGCGCACGACGCGCCCCGCGTCGTCAAAATCCATGAACTCGCTGGCGCGCGTGTCGCCGAGCTGCCACCACACCGTCAGGCGCGCGATGGTGTCGTCCCAGCTCCAGCTCAGGATCTTCAGGTCCGCGCTTTCGATGTGGCCATAGGCTTTGCGCCAATAGGCGCGGATATTCTCGATGCCGGCGACGACAGGAGAACCGGTCAGCGTCAGCGCCAGAGGGCTGCGCATCTGCGCATTCTCGGCGAAATGCGCCACCACCGCGTCGATATCGACCTTGCACCAATTCGCGCACCATGCCGCGACGAAGCGCTCGGCGGCCGCGCGATTCATTTTCTGCGCGCTCAATGGATTCTGTCCGCTCATGACGACACGGGCCCTCCCCGGCCTGTTGCCAAGACAGTGGCAAAGCCCGCCTCTCATGTCAACTACATTGACTTTAAGAACCGTCAACTGTTGTCGGCGATCGTCCCCATGACAGCCATCCATGCCGCCGCCCCCGACGCGCCGACGCGATCGAACGCCTCGCGCAAAACCTTGCGCTCGTGGTCCGAGGCCCGTTGCTCGATGCGCTGCCCGGCGGCCGTCAGACGCAGCAGCTTGGAGCGATGCTGCTCGGGCGAGCGCCTCGACGTCACCAGCTTGCGCTCCAGCAGCAGACTGAGCGGCCGGCTCAAGGCCTGCTTGGAAATGCCGAGGACCTCGAGCAGCGAGCCGATCGCGATATCGGGCCGGCGTGCCACCACGTAGAGGATACGATGATGCGGACGCGACAGGCCCTGTTTCGCAAGATATTCGTCCGCTTCCAGCGTCATCCCGCGCCAGCCGTAGTACATGAGCTCGAGCGCCGCATCGAGATCGTGCAGCTTGTCGAGCGAAGCGCGGTGAAGTCCCGCGGCTTGAGACGTCCTGGCCATTGTCGGAAGTCAGCCCTTTTAAGAAGTCAGCCCTTGGCCCGCAGCTCGCGCCGCAGCACCTTGCCCGTCGCCGTCATCGGCAGCGTCTCGGCGAATTCGACGAAGCGCGGATATTCATGCGCGGCGAGCTGCACCTTGACGAACTCCTGGATCTCGCGCGCCAGCGCGTCGGTGCCGGTAAAGCCCGGACGCAGCACGATCCAGGCCTTGATCGATTCGGTGCGGATCGGATCGGGGATGCCGACCACCGCGGCCATTGCCACCGAGGGGTGCTTCATCAGCGTGTGCTCGATCTCGGAGGGACCGACGCGATAGCCGGCGGTGGTGATGACGTCGTCCTCGCGGCTGACATACCAGAAATAGCCGTCCTCATCCTGCACGCCGAGATCGCCGGTGAGCAGGAATTCGCCGGCATATTTCTTCGCCGTCGCCTCCGGATTGCGCCAATATTCGAGCATGGTGACGGGACACGGCTGGCGCACGCCGATGATGCCGCGCTGGCCGCGCGGCAATTCCTCGCCCTTGTCGTTGACGATGCGGACGTCGAAGCCCGGCGTCGCCTTGCCCATCGAACCCGGGCGGATTGGAAACAGGTTGGAGTTGCTGCCGATCACGAGATTGCACTCGGTCTGGCCGAACACCTCATGGGCGTCGATGCCGAAGGTCTCGCGCACCCAGCCGAGCAGCTCGCCGCCGAGCGATTCCCCGCCGGTGAAGATGCTGCGGAGCTTGAGGCCCGCGTGCTTCACACCCGCCTGCCGCATCAGCTTCAGCGCGGTTGGCGGCAGGAAGACGTTGCGGACGCCGAGATCGGCCATCATCTGCATCGCCGCCTGCGGCTCGAATTTGCGCGCGCGATGCCCGACCAAGGGGATGCCGTGATACCAGAATGCGAGCAGGCCGTTGACGAGGCCGCCGATCCAGGCCCAGTCCGCCGGCGTCCACATCAGATCGCCGGGCCTGGGTAAGAAGTTGTGACACATCTCGACATTGGGGAGATGGCCGAGCACCACGCGGTGCGCATGCAGCGCGCCTTTGGGATTTCCCGTCGTGCCCGAGGTGTAGATGATCAGCGCAGGATCATCGGCGGCGGTGTCGACGGTCGCAAAGTCCTCGGACGCGGTTTCGATCGCCGGCCAGAATGGCTTTGCGCCGGCGTGGACGGCGCCGCTCGTGATGTAGATGTCCTGCAAATAGGGCAGCCGCTCGCGGATCTTCGTGAGCTTCTCCCAGCCCGCCTCATCCGTGATGATTGCCTTCGCCTGTGAATTCGAAAGGCGGAATTCCAGCGCGTCCTCGCCGAACAGGGCGAACAGCGGGATCGAGACCAGGCCGGAGCGGAACGCCGCCATATGCGCGATCGGCAGCTCCAGCGATTGCGACAGGAACACCGCGACGCGGTCGCCGCGCGAAAGCCCATCGGCCTTCAGCACGTTGGCAAAGCGGCGCGACATGTCCGCGACCTCGTCGAAGGAGGTGCGCGTGGGGGCGCCGTTCTCGTCGACATAAACAAGCGCGAGCCGGCCGGTGCCGTCGGCATGGCGATCGCAGCACGCTTCCGCCATGTTGAAGTGCGCCGGGATGTCCCAGCGGAAGTTGCGGACGAGCTCGTCGTAGGTCTTGGCTTCGGTGAGCATGGGCTTGGTCGTCTTCCCGGGTCTCGTCGTTGTTGCCCAGTCTAGAGAGTTACCGCATCGTCCGGAAGAATTTCCTGACATCGCGCACGAACAGCTCCGGCTGCTCGAAGGCGGCGAAATGGCCACCCTTCTCCATCTCGCTCCAATGCGTGATGTTGTGAAAGTTCGGTTCCATCCAGCTCCGCACCGGCGTGATGATTTCCTTGGGGAACGCGGCGACGCCGGTCGGCACCTTGACGACAGGCGTGGTGCGGCGCTTGCCAAAGCTCTCCCAGTAGAGTCGCGCCGAGGAGGTCGCCGTCTCCGTCACCCAATAAAGCATGACGTTGTCGAGCAGCTCGTCCTTGCTGAAGATGTTCTCAGGGTGCCCGTCGCAATCGGTCCAGGCCCAGAACTTTTCCAAAATCCAGGCCGCCTGCCCGCTCGGCGAATCCGTGAGGCCATAGCCGAGCGTCTGCGGGCGCGTCGATTGCTGCTTGGAATAGCCGGAGTCGAAATCGACGTAATGCTTGAGGCCGGCGAGTGCCCGCTTCTCCTCCGGCGTCGGCTCGCCCTCCATGCGCGGCGGCGAGTTGAAGGACAGCGTGATGTGAATGCCGGCGCAGTGCGCCCCATCCTGCGAACCGAGCGAGGCCGTCACCGCCGAGCCCCAATCGCCGCCTTGCGCGCCATAGCGCGCATAGCCCAGCCGCTCCATCAGCTTCGCCCAGGTCGCGGCGATGCGATCGACGCCCCAGCCGGTCGCCTTCGGCTTGGCGGAGAAGCCGAAGCCGGGCAGCGAAGGACAGATCACGTGAAACGCATCCGCAGGATTGCCGCCATGCGCGACGGGATCGGTGAGCGGCGCGATCACCTTCTGGAATTCGACGATCGAGCCCGGCCAGCCATGGGTGATGATCAGCGGCAGCGCGCTTGGTTCTTTCGAACGCGCATGAATAAAGTGGATGTCGAGCCCGTCGATCTCGGTGGTGAGCTGCGCGAAGCGGTTGAGCTTTGCCTCGCGGGCGCGCCAGTCATATTCGCTCGCCCAGTAGGCACAGACCTCCCGGATCCACTTCAGCGGTGCGCCCTGGCTCCAGTCGTCGACCAGCTCCGCCTCCGGCCAACGCGTGCGGGTGAGACGCGACTTGAGATCGGAGAGAATATCGTCGCTGATGGCGATGCGGAACGGTTTGATGGCGCCGGTCATCGTGCCTCCCGATTTTTCTTGTCGAGAGAGTAGACCGGATCGCAGCCACGTCAAAGGTACCGATCCTCCCCTGGAGGGGGAGGAGCGGTTCGCATGAAGCGAAGCGGCATGCGAACCGAGGTGGGGTGACAGTCTTTCCGCGGAAGCGCTGCCCGAGTGGAGAGATCACCCCACCCCGCTCGCGCTTCGCGCGATCGACCCTCCCCCTCCAGGGGAGGGTAAGCAGCTAGCCCGACAGCGCGGCCTTCACGAGGCCGCTCGCCTTGCCGAAATCCATCTGCCCGGCATACTTCGCGCGCAGCACGGCGATCACCTTGCCCATGTCCTTCATGCCGGCAGCACCGGTCTCGCCGATCGCATCCGCGATCGCCTTCTTCACCTCGTCGTCGGCCATCTGCTTCGGCAGATACGCCGAGATCACCGCGATCTCCTCGCGCTCCTGGGCTGCGAGCTCGGCGCGTCCGCCCTTGTCGTAGAGCTCGACCGCCTCCTGGCGCTGCTTGATCATCTTCTGCAGCACACCGAGCAGATCGGCGTCCGACAGCGGCGGCTTGCCGTTGCCGCGAGCGTCGATGTCGGCGTTCTTGATGGTCGAGTTGACCATGCGCAGCGTGGACAGCTTGCGCTCGTCCTTGGCCTTCATGGCCTCCTTGACCGCATTGTTGATGTCGTCGCGCAACATGATCGTGATCCCTTCCAATATCTGACGCCTGATCTAGGCCGTTCGCGGCCCCTAGACAACCTCGGTTCCGAGCCATTCGGTCAGGGCCCGCACTGTCGCTTCGGGCTGCTCGGCTTGCGGCAAGTGCCCGCAGCGATCGAGGACTTTGAGCCTTGCGCCGGCGATGCCCTCGGCCATCTCCCTGGAGAGCGCGTTCGGGATGGTGTTGTCGGCATCGCCAGTCAACACAAGCGTCGGGCATTTGATGGCTGCGAGCGTCGGGCGTGAATCCACCCGTGCGATGATCGCGGACTGCTGCCGCAGATAGCCCTCGACACCGACATCCTCGTCCTGTGCATGCACCAGCTTGAGAATATCGGCATCATCGCGCCGCGACGGATGCACCAGCTCCGGAAAACTCTCCTCGCGGACCGCGCGGAGCTCGCCGCGCCTGGCGCGTTCCATCAGGCCGCCCCGGCGTGCGGTCGCCTCCGGCGTATCGGGCCGCGCCTGGGTATTGATCAGCGCGAGCTTTGACACCCGTTCGGGCGCCTGGCGCATGATCTCGAATGCGATGTAGCCGCCCATGGAATGACCGGCGAGCGCGAAGCGCGGCGGGGCCTCGCTCAGCACGCGGGCGGCGATCGCCGCAATGCTGTCGTCGCGGATATGGTTGGCAACCATGACCGGGCCGAAACGCCACAGCGCCGGGATGACCGGAGCATAGATCCGGGCCGAGGAGGCCAGCCCCGGAACCAACAGAATCGGGGTGGTCTGGTCCATTATTGCCTCGCAAGCCCAGGAATTTGCCGGAAATTGTGCGGCCAAGCTTAGGAGCCCGAGACGGGCTGTCAAATATGCAAAAACGCATGTGAATCGGCGCATCTGCGCTTTGACGGGGGCGTCCGGCAGGCTTATGAAACGCGCTCATGACACAACATGACAACGATCCCGCTTGGCCGGACCATAAACCGACCGCGCTCCTCGTGCTTGCCGACGGCACGGTGCTTGAAGGCTTTGGTCTCGGCGCCGAAGGCCACGCCGTCGGTGAAGTCTGCTTCAACACCGCGATGACCGGCTATGAGGAGATCCTCACCGACCCCTCCTATGCCGGGCAGCTCATCACCTTCACCTTCCCGCATATCGGCAATGTCGGTACCAACGAGGAAGACATCGAGACGGTGAACATGGCCGCCACACCTGGCGCCCGCGGCGTGATCCTGCGCACCGCGATCACCGATCCCTCGAACTATCGAGCCACCAAGCATCTCGACCAGTGGCTAAAGGCGCGCGGCATCATCGGCCTCTCCGGCATCGACACCCGCGCACTGACCGCGCTGATCCGCTCAAAGGGCATGCCCAACGCCGTGATCGCGCACGCCAGGAACGGCGAGTTCGACCTGCATGGCCTCAAGGAAGAGGCGCGCGAATGGCCGGGCCTCGAGGGCATGGACCTCGTGCCGATGGTCACAAGCGGCCAGCGCTTCACCTGGGACGAGACGCCGTGGCTGTGGGACAAGGCCTTTGGCCGCCAGGACAAGGTGGAGTTCAACGTCGTCGCCATCGACTACGGCATCAAGCGCAACATCCTGCGCCTGCTCGCCGGCGTCGGCTGCAAGGTGACGGTGGTGCCGGCGACGACCTCGTCCGAAGACATTTTGGCGATGAAGCCGGACGGCGTGTTCCTGTCCAACGGTCCGGGCGATCCGGCCGCGACCGGCAAATATGCCGTGCCTGTGATCCGGGACGTCATCAAGTCCGGCACGCCGACCTTCGGCATTTGCCTCGGCCACCAGATGCTCGGCCTCGCCGTCGGCGCCAAGACGAAGAAGATGCATCAGGGCCATCACGGCGCCAACCACCCCGTGAAGGACGAGACCACCGGCAAGGTCGAGATCACCTCGATGAACCACGGCTTTGCGGTGGACGAGACCACGCTGCCGAAGGGCGCGACGCAGACCCACATCTCGCTGTTCGACGGCTCCAATTGCGGCATCCAGCTCGACGGCAAGCCGGTGTTCTCGGTGCAGTACCACCCCGAGGCCTCACCAGGCCCGCGCGACTCGCACTATCTGTTCCAGCGTTTTGCGGATCTGATGCGGCAGAAGAAGAGCGCGTAAGACGCGCGCTCTCATGCCCCGCTGACTGGGCCTCGCGGCTCTGGGGTCCCGGCTCTGCGCCGCGGCGTTGCACGCTGCAGCGCGTCCGGGACAGGTGACCTGTTGAGGAACGCCTCCACCCGATAGAATGTTGTCCCGCTGTCTTTTGCAGCCGGAGTCCCGCCATGTCGGTCGTCCGCGACAAGGCCGAGCCGCTCGCCATCGTGTTCGAGGATGACGGGCTCGTGCCGAACAACATCCTTCCGTTCCTGGTCTACCAGGCTGCGGTGAAGCTCGACCCGAAGCGGCCGGAAGAGACCATCGAGAACCTGTTCGAAGCGAATGGCTGGGGCGGGACGTGGCGGAATGGCGTCTACGATTATCTGCATTACCACGCGACGCTGCATGAGGTGCTCGGCGTCGCGCGCGGCAGTGCCCGCGTCCGCTTCGGCGGCGACCATGGCCAGGAGCTCGAGATCAAGGCGGGTGATGTCGCGATCCTGCCCGCCGGCACCGGCCATCAACGCATCAGGGCGAGCGAGGATTTCTGCGTGATCGGCGCCTATCCGCCGGGCAGCAAGATGGAGATCGCGCGGCCAACGCCGGAGAGCCACGCGAAAGCGTTGAAGACGATTCCGAACGTCGCGATGCCGCCGGCCGATCCCGTGACGGGTACGGATGGGGCGTTGATGCGGCTGTGGCGGTAGCCACAACGGCGGCGCCGTAGGGTGGGCAAAGCGAAGCGTGCCCACCAATCTATTCAAGCCGAAAGGAAAGATAGTGGGCACGGCGCGCAAGAGCGCGCCTTTGCCCACCCTACGGCACCGTGCCCTACGCCTCGTTGCCACCCTCCTGCCGCGTGGCCTCGAACAGGAACCACGTCCGGCGCTCGGTCTCGTCGATGAACACTTCCAAAATGCTGGCGCTGGCGACATCGCCGGCGTCGTCGCAGACCTCGTGCGCTTTGCGCATCGCAGCCGCGACGTGCTTGTTGTCCTGCATCAGCTCGCGCAGCATCTCGCGCGGCGGGACGTAGTCCTCGTTGTTGTCCTTGATGGTCTGGAGCTTTGCGACCTGGCCGATCGACTTCAGCGTGGTGCCGCCGATCTTGCGGACGCGCTCGGCGAGCTGGTCGGTGGTGGCGAAGATCTGGTCGGACTGCTCGTCGAGCAGCAGATGATAATCGCGGAAGTGCCGGCCGCTGATGTGCCAGTGAAAATTCTTGGTCTTCAGATACAGCGCGAAGGCGTCGGCCAGAAGTACGTTGAGCGCCTCCGAAACCTTCTTGACCCCGTCGGGCGACAGGTCGGTGGGGGTATCGAGATCGGGCGAGACCTTGTTGTTGGTTTTGCTCACGGGAAGCCTTCCTGTTAGGACGCGGACATTGACGGCGCGCCGTCGCACCCCTAACGCAAGGCGGGCAGCGCCGGTTCCTTGACGGGAACCGTTTGGCCGGGACCATCGAATACCATGGACGATTGGATCGATTATTACGACTCGACGCATACGATCTATGTCAGCAAGCTGCATCGCGACTTGCACTTCCAGATCATCGCGCGGGACATCATCGGCTATATCCCCTCGCCGGACGCGACGGTGCTGGACTATGCCTGCGGCGAGGCGCTCTCGGCGACCCAGGTGGCCGCTAGCTGCGGCAAGCTGATCCTCGCCGAGCCCGCGCCGGGCGTGCGCGGCCGGCTGATCGCGCGGTTTGCCCCGAACACCAAGATCCGTGTCCGCTCGCTCGACGATGTCCGCAAGATGCAGGACCAGTCGATCGACCTCGTCGTGATGAACTCGGTCGCGCAATACATGGCGCCGGACGAGCTTGATGCCGCGCTCCTCACCATCCGCCGTATCCTGAAGCCCTCCGGCAAGCTGGTGCTGGGGGACATCCTCCAGCCCAACGTCGGGATGTTCAGGGACGTCATGGCGCTGCTCGGCTTCGGCCTGCGCCACGGTTTCCTGAAAGACGCGCTGATCGGGCTGATCAGCACCGCGCTGTCCGACTACCGTCATCTGCGCACGCGTATCGGGCTCCAGCGCTACAGCGAGGAGGAAATCACCGCCAAGCTGAGAGCGGCCGGGTTCGCGGTCCAGCGCGCCCACACCAATATCGGCCACAATCGCTGGCGCATGACCTTCATCGCGCGGCCGCCTCTGGTTCGTTAAGCATAACAATTAGCCGTTGTAGCTTGTCGCACTGCAATCGGTAATGATCGCCTCGGCCCGGTGGCGGAAGCGTCTACGCGAGGGCGGTGCAACGCTCTACATCCTGGTTCAAATCCAGGCCGGGTCTCCAGCCTTCGCTGCTTACGCAGCTTCGGCTCGGCAAGCCTTTTCGTGGCGAAGGCTGCCGCGGCCATGCCCGAAGGGCGAAGCCGGGCGTGGTGCAGCCATCCGCAGGCACGAAGCGTGTCCGGCGTAACTGGAGCGCAGCGGAAGCGAAGACGGACTGCCCACCCCAACCTCAATCTGCCGCAACCACTTCACCCTCCGGCAGCAACTGAAGCCGCTCGGCGTCCCTGGCCGCGGATTTGATCACCGCATCGAGCAGGCCGGGAAAACGCGCGTCCAGATCCTCGCGGCGCAGCCGCATGAAGCGGTTGGTGCCGGCCACGCGCGTCTGCATCAGGCCGCATTCGCGCAGCTTGGCGAAGTGATAGGCGAGGTTGGACTTGCCCGCGAGCCCGTTGAAGTCGCCGCAGCAGAGCTCGCTGCTGACACCTTCCTGCTGGGCAAGCTGATAGACGATGGCGAGCCGGATCGGATCGCTCAGGCAATCCAGCACCATCGGCAACTCGATCTGCTCGGGGGTCGGGTGGAGAGGTGTGCGGCTCATGATCCGGGAATCATAGCGAAGCGGCCACAATGTTCAATAGTTCTTGAACCAATTGACATCCATATCCTCACATTCAATAGTTCAATAAACGTTGAACATAGGAATCTCGTCCAATGAGCGTATTCTGGCTGGCCTTGGCGGCCTTTGCGATCGGCACCGAAGGCTTTGTAATCGCAGGCCTTTTGCCCGGCATCGCCGCCGATCTACAGATTTCGGTCTCCGCCGCCGGCCAATTGGTCACGGCCTACGCCCTCACCTATGCCGTGGGCTCCCCCATCCTGGCCGTCGCGCTGAACAATATCGACCGCCGCACCGTGCTCGCCCTGGCACTGGCGACCTTCATCGCCGGTAATCTCGCTGCGATGGTGGCTTCCAGCTACGCCCTGCTGCTGGCCTCGCGGATGCTGATGGCGCTGGGCTCCGGGCTTTGCATGCCGACGGCGCTCGCAGTGTCCGTGGCGGTCGCCTCGCCGGAACGGCGCGGCCGAGCGGTGGCGCTGGTCACGTCGGGCCTGACGGTCGCGACCGTCATTGGCGTTCCCCTCGGCAATCTCGTCGGCAGCCTGCTCGGCTGGCGCGCGACCTTTGCCATGGTCGCTATGATCGGCACCGTCGCGCTTGCCGGGCTGCTGCTCGGCCTGCCCCGCGGCCTGCCGCGCAACACCGCCTCGCTCGGCGAACGGCTGGCCGTGGCGCGTCACAGCAATGTCCTGGTCGCGCTTGTGATCACCATCCTATGGGCGCTCGGGGGCTTCACCGTGTTCACCTATTTCGCGATTCCGCTGCGCGGCCTCGGCTTCGATGCGCAGCAAATCAGCCTTGCGTTGCTGGTGTTTGGCGGCGCGGCCGCGATCGGGAACATGTTCGGCGGCTTACTTGCCGACCGGCTCGGTACGCTCGCCACCGTGGGCCTCGGGCTCGCCGGCATGGCAGCAGCGCTGATCCTGCACTCGGTGGTCCTGAAGCTGATGCCGGGCCAGGCGCACTATGCGGTGCTGGGCGCGATCTTCCTCTGGGGCATCTCGGGCTGGGCATTCTACCCGGCCCAGGTCGCCAGCATCATCCGGATCGAGCCGCAGGCCTCGATGATTGCGCTCTCGCTCAACGCCTCCGCCATGTATCTCGGCTTCGCCATCGGCGGGGCATTGGGCGGGGCGGTGCTGGCCACCCTCTCGCCGACCGACCTCGGCTGGATCGGCGGAACGAGCGTTGCGGCCTCACTTCTGGTGCATCTCGCCCGTGGCTGGCAGGCCAGGCCAAAACCCGTCAAAATTGCCGGTTGATGGGCGTTTTTCGGGGTTTCGCCGCTCCGGAATCTGGTCTAAGACCCACCCGCGCGCGAGGGAGACCACCGCGCGCGCGCATGATCCGCCAAAGTGTAGGCGGTTTGGCGTCAAGATCATGCGCCTCTTATAAGAGTAGAAGCGCGATCGGACGCAAAACCGGTGGCCACTTTTGCTGATCGCGCTTCGGCCAAAGGGACGCGCAGGAGCGCGCCCTTTTTTTGTGCCTAAATTCCAGTCCGGCGAGAGTTGATGCCCAAACGTACAGACATCACCACCATCCTGATCATCGGCGCCGGTCCCATCGTGATCGGCCAGGCCTGCGAGTTCGACTATTCGGGCACCCAGGCGGTGAAGACGCTGAAGGAAGAGGGCTATCGCATCGTCCTCGTCAATTCCAACCCGGCCACCATCATGACCGACCCGGAATTGGCCGATGCGACCTATATCGAGCCGATCACGCCCGAGATCGTCGCCAAGATCATCGAGAAGGAACGTCACGTCATCCCCGGCGGCTTCGCGCTGCTGCCGACCATGGGCGGACAGACCGCGCTGAACTGCGCGCTGTCGCTGCGCCGCCAGGGCACGCTCGACAAGTTCGACGTCGAAATGATCGGCGCGACCGCTGATGCGATCGACAAGGCGGAAGACCGCCAGCTGTTCCGCGAGGCCATGACCAAGATCGGGCTCGAGACGCCGAAGTCGCGGCTCGCCAACGCCTCGGCGCTGAAGAAATCGTTCCGCGACAAATATCAGGCCGAGCGCGAAAAACTCTCCGGCGCCGCGCTCGAAGAGCATGAGCGGCAGTGGACGCTGGGCGAGAGCGAGCGCCGCAAGCGCTACCAGGAATACGCCTTCGGCCAGGCCATGATGGCGCTGTCCGAGATCGGCCTGCCCGCGATCATCCGCCCCTCCTTCACCATGGGCGGCACCGGCGGCGGCATTGCCTACAACAAGGAAGAGTTCCTCGACATCATCGAGCGCGGCCTGGATGCGTCTCCGACCAACGAAGTGCTGATCGAAGAATCCGTGCTCGGTTGGAAAGAGTACGAGATGGAGGTGGTGCGCGACAAGAAGGACAATTGCATCATCGTCTGCTCGATCGAGAACCTCGATCCGATGGGCGTGCACACCGGCGATTCTATCACGGTGGCGCCGGCGCTGACGCTGACCGACAAGGAATACCAGATCATGCGCGACGCCTCGCTGGCGGTGCTGCGCGAGATCGGCGTCGAGACCGGCGGCTCCAACGTGCAGTTCGGCGTCAATCCCGAGGACGGCCGCATGGTCGTCATCGAGATGAATCCGCGCGTGTCGCGCTCGTCCGCTCTGGCTTCGAAGGCCACCGGCTTCCCGATCGCGAAGGTCGCGGCTAAGCTCGCGGTCGGCTACACGCTCGACGAGATCGCCAACGACATCACCGGCGGCGCCACGCCGGCCTCGTTCGAGCCGACCATCGACTACGTCGTCACCAAGGTGCCGCGCTTCGCCTTCGAGAAATTCCCCGGCGCCTCCACCACGCTGACCACGTCGATGAAGTCGGTCGGCGAAGTCATGGCGATCGGCCGCACCTTCCAGGAAAGCCTGCAGAAGGCGCTGCGCGGGCTCGAGACCGGACTGACCGGCCTCGACGAGATCGAGATCGAGGGTCTCGGCCGCGACGACGACAAGAACGCGATCCGGGCCGCGCTCGGCACGCCGACGCCGAACCGGCTGCTCCAGGTCGCCCAGGCGATGCGGCTCGGCTGGTCGAACGAGGAGATCTTCAACTCCTGCAAGATCGATCCGTGGTTCCTCAGCGAGATGCGCGGCATCGTCGACATGGAGGAGAAGGTTCGCAAGAACGGCCTGCCGGGCAATGCCTTCGGCATGCGCACGCTCAAGGCCATGGGCTTCTCCGATGCGCGGCTCGCGGTGCTTGCCGAGACGACGGAAGCCGAGGTCACCGCGAAGCGCCACGCGCTCGGCGTTCGTCCGGTGTACAAGCGCATCGACACCTGCGCGGCCGAATTCGCCTCGCCGACCGCCTATATGTATTCGACCTATGAGGCACTGTTCGCGGGCGCACCGGCGGACGAGAGCACGCCGTCCGACAAGAAGAAGGTCATCATTCTCGGCGGCGGACCGAACCGCATCGGCCAGGGCATCGAATTCGACTATTGCTGCTGTCACGCCTGCTTCGCGCTGCATGATGCCGGCTATGAATCCATCATGGTCAACTGCAACCCGGAAACCGTGTCGACCGATTACGACACCGCCGACCGGCTGTATTTCGAGCCGCTCACTGCCGAGGACGTGCTGGAGATCATCGCCAAGGAGCGCACGAACGGCACGCTGCACGGCGTGATCGTGCAGTTCGGCGGCCAGACGCCGCTGAAGCTCGCGCGCGCGCTGGAAGCCGCCGAAGTGCCGATCCTCGGCACCTCGCCTGACGCCATCGATCTTGCCGAGGACCGCGACCGCTTCAAGCGCGTGCTCGACAAGCTGCGTCTCAAGCAGCCCAAGAACGGCATCGCCTATTCGGTCGAGCAGGCAAGGCTCGTCTCTGCCGATCTCGGCCTGCCGCTGGTGGTGCGCCCGTCCTACGTGCTCGGCGGCCGTGCGATGCAGATCATCCGCGAGGAGAACCAGCTCAACGACTATCTGCTCGGCACGCTGCCGGAGCTGGTGCCGGCGGACGTCAAGGCGCGCTATCCGAACGACAAGACCGGGCAGATCAACACCGTGCTCGGCAAGAACCCGCTGCTGTTCGATCGCTATCTCTCGGACGCAACCGAGATCGACGTCGACTGCCTCTGCGACGGCAAGGACACCTTCATTGTCGGCATCATGGAGCACATCGAGGAAGCCGGCATCCATTCCGGCGACAGCGCCTGCTCCCTGCCGGCGCATTCGCTCGAGCCTGAGATGATCGAGGAGCTGGAGCGGCAGACCCGCGAGCTCGCGCTCGGCCTCGACGTCGTCGGCCTGATGAACGTGCAATACGCCGTCAAGGACGGCGAGATCTACGTGCTCGAGGTCAATCCGCGTGCCTCGCGCACCGTGCCGTTCGTCGCCAAGGTGGTCGGCACGCCGGTCGCAAAGATCGCCGCGCGCATCATGGCCGGCGAGAAGCTTGCCGATTTCAAGCTGAAGAAGGCAAAGCTCAAGCACGTCGGCGTCAAGGAATCGGTATTCCCGTTCGCGCGCTTCCCCGGCGTCGACACGGTGCTCGGGCCCGAGATGCGCTCGACCGGCGAGGTCATGGGCATCGACCGCAATTTCGAGGTCGCCTTCGCCAAGAGCCAACTCGGCGGCGGCACGCGAGTACCGCGCAAGGGCACGGTGTTCGTCTCGGTGCGCGAGAGCGACAAGACGCGCATCGCCGATGCGGTCCGCGAACTGCATTCGCTCGGCTTCAAGGTGCTGGCGACCTCGGGCACCCAGCGCTTCCTGACCGACCAGGGCATCCCGACCGAGAAGGTGAACAAGGTGCTGGAGGGTCGGCCGCACATCGTCGACGCCATCACCAATGGCGACGTCCAGCTCGTCTTCAATACCACCGAAGGCCCGCAGGCGCTCGCCGACAGCCGTTCGCTGCGGCGCGCGGCCCTCTTGCATAAAGTGCCGTATTACACCACTCTTTCCGGGGCCGTGGCGGCCGCGCAGGGCATCCGCGCCTATCTCGGCGGGGACCTTGAGGTTCGTACCCTGCAGAGCTACTTTTCGGAAACCTGATCGCGAGCGGGAGGCCGAGCCTTAAGGGTTAGGCCTCCGCTAAGTGATTGGCAATGAAGCCACAATGGCCGGAGGAACTGTCCGGCCATGGTGGTTGTTCTGTTCCGGCGCCAGCCCACATAACGTTCCGGTGGCCGCGTGTTCAGCGCCGGGAATACCGACGAATCAAGGTTTCTGCGCCCGCTGTTGTGGGGGCGCGTAACCGAAGAACGAGAGAAGAGATGGAAAAGGTTCCGATGACAGCGAGCGGCTTTGCCGCGCTCGGGGAAGAATTGAAGAAGCGCCAGTCCGAGGACCGTCCGCGCATCATCGAGCACATCGCGGAGGCGCGCTCGCACGGAGACCTGTCGGAGAACGCGGAATATCATGCCGCGAAGGAAGAGCAGTCCCACAATGAAGGCCGCATCGCAGAGCTCGAGGACAAGCTCGCGCGCGCCGACATCATCGACATCTCGAAACTGTCCGGCGACACCATCAAGTTCGGCGCCACCGTGACCTTGGTCGACGAGGACACCGAGAAGAAGACGGTGTGGCAGATCGTCGGCGAGGTCGAGGCCGACGCCAAGAAGGGCCGCATCTCCATCACCTCGCCGCTCGCCCGCGCGCTGATCGGCAAGAAGAAAGGTTCGACCGTCGAGGTCAACGCACCCGGCGGCGCCAAGGCGTATGAAATTACCAAGGTGGAATGGCGGTAAGGATTTGCCGCTGCACTGAGACGTTTCAAAAGGCCGCGCGATGCGCGGCCTTTTTGTTTCGGGGTGTCTTTATTTCAGCGCATCGCTTGCGTGA
Organism: Bradyrhizobium sp. CIR48; assembly: GCF_014198315.1. Lineage (NCBI taxonomy): Bacteria > Pseudomonadati > Pseudomonadota > Alphaproteobacteria > Hyphomicrobiales > Nitrobacteraceae > Bradyrhizobium > Bradyrhizobium sp. CIR48. The sequence continues at coordinate 191,135 of NZ_JACIHG010000013.1, read as the reverse complement.
GTGGAGAAACGCACTCTCTCCGCGCGTCATTGCGAGCGCAGCGAAGCAATCCAGGCTGCCGCCGCGGAAAGACTCTGGATTGCTTCGTCGCAAGAGCCTCCTCCTCACAATGACGATGTTGATGCAGCGAACCTAATTCCATTTCCGTCACCCTGAGGTGCTCGCCTCTTCGGCGAGCCTCGAAGGGCGACGGCCCAACTGTTGCCGCGCGCTGCTGCATCTTGGCCGCGCATCCTTCGAGGCTCCCCATCGGGCGCGATGCGCCCGATGCCTCGGCGCCTCAGGATGACGGGATTGGCAGGACTCTAGAGCGGCTACCTCCGCCCCTTCACGTCCAGCGGCACGGCCGCCTCATACTTCGAATTATGCAGCACCAATGACGTTCTCACGTTCCGCACGTGGGGCGCGGCGGTGAGATGCGTGACGAAATCCTGGAAGGTCGCCATGTCGGGGGCGACGCATTTGAGGATGAAATCGACCTCGCCCGACAACATCCAGCATTCCCGCACCAGGGGCTCGGCGCGGACGAACTCCTCGAAGGCGCGCAAATCCGCCTCGGCCTGGCTGGACAGGTGCACAGCGGCGAAGACCGTGACGTCGAAGCCGAGCTTGCGGGCATCGAGCAGGCCACGATAGCCGTGGATGTAGCCCTCCTCCTCCAGCGCCCGGACGCGGCGCAGGCAGGGCGGCGGCGAGATGCCGACCCGCTTGGCCAGCTCAACATTCGTGATTCGACCGTCGGCCTGAATCTCGGAGAGAATTTTCAGGTCAATGTCGTCTAGGTTCCGCGACACTTGATTGGAACTCCTGGCCTTTGCGGCTTGATTGGTGGGTTTGCCGCAATCCTCATAGCCCAGTCCGCACGACTAGCGCAATTTTATTGCGCGTGCACCGCAATCGACTTTTGTTCCTTGTTGGAAAAATCCGCCGAGAGGGAATGCAATTCTTGCATAGCTCACCAGAACGCTTAGATTAGCTCTGATATTTCAGCGCCTCCGCGACGCCTCCCGGCATGTTCCGCGCCCGCGCTGCAAATCCCCCGTGAAAGGCGTCCATCGAAATGTCCGCTCCTGTTCATGCAAAGGTCGTCATTATCGGCTCCGGCCCCGCCGGTTACACGGCGGCGATCTACGCCGCGCGCGCGATGCTCGAGCCGATCCTGATCCAAGGCATCCAGCCGGGCGGCCAGCTCACCATCACCACCGACGTCGAGAACTATCCCGGCTTCGCCGATGTGATCCAGGGCCCCTGGCTGATGGAGCAGATGGAGAAGCAGGCGGTCCATGTCGGCACCAAGATCGTCACGGACCTGGTCATCAAGCTGGAAACTTCGCATCGGCCGTTCCGCCTCACCTGCGACTCGGGCGATGTCTATCTCGCTGACTCTGTGATCCTCGCCACCGGCGCGCAGGCGCGCTGGCTCGGGTTGCCGTCCGAAGTAAAGTTCCAGGGCGGCGGCGTATCGGCCTGCGCCACCTGCGACGGCTTCTTCTACCGCAACAAGGAAGTCGTGGTGGTCGGCGGCGGCAATACCGCGGTCGAGGAAGCCCTGTACCTCACCAACCATGCCTCGCAGGTCACCATCGTGCATCGCCGCGACCATTTCCGCGCCGAGCGTATCCTGCAGGAGCGCCTGTTCAAGCACCCGAAGATCAAGGTGATCTGGGACAGCGCCGTTGACGAGATCTGCGGCACCGAGAACCCCAACAAGGTCACCCATGTCCGCCTCAAGAACGTCAAGACCGGCGCGCTGACGGACGTGAAGACCGACGGCATCTTCATCGCCATCGGCCACGCACCGGCGACCGAGCTCGTCAAAGACCAGATCAAGCTCAAACCGTCGGGCTATGTCGAGGTCGCCCCGAACTCGACCGCGACATCGGTGCCCGGCCTGTTCGCCGCCGGCGACGTCGCCGACGAAACCTATCGCCAGGCCGTCACGGCCGCCGGCCTCGGCTGCATGGCAGCTCTCGAAGCCGAACGTTTCTTGGCCCTGCGCGCCAGCGAGCGCGCGGCAGCGGAATAAAGATCATGCCCCGAACACGCGACGGATTTACGGATATGGACTGGGACAAGCTGAAGGTGTTTCACGCGGCGGCGGAAGCGGGCAGCTTCACGCATGCGGGCGAGCAGCTCGGCCTGTCGCAATCGGCGGTGTCGCGCCAGGTCTCGGCGCTGGAGCAGGAGCTTTCGGTCTCGCTGTTCCACCGCCATGCCCGCGGCCTGATCCTCACCGAGCAGGGCGATTTGCTGTTCCGCACCGCGCATGACGTGTTCATGCAGCTCCAGGCGGCGCGCGCCAAGCTGACCGACAGCCGCGAGCGGCCGAGCGGCGACCTCAAGATCACCACCACGCCCGGCGTCGGCATCAACTGGCTGATCCCGCGGCTCGGCGAGTTCACCGCGCTCTATCCGGAAATCCGGATCTCCCTGATCGTCACCGACGAGGAGCTCGACCTGTCGATGCGCGAGGCCGACGTCGCGATCCGCACCCGCAAGCCGACGCAGCCGGATCTCATCCAGCGCAAGCTGTTCGCGATGGGCTTCCACGCCTATTGCTCGCCGGAATACATCAAGCGCTTCGGCACGCCGCGCACGCTAGAGGAGCTCGACTCCCACCGCATCATCACGCTCTCGGACGGCAACTTCGCGCCGCATCTGCAGAACCGCAACTGGCTGGTCGAAGCGGGCCGCAACGGCTCGGGTCCGCGCGAAGCCTATTTCAGGGTCAACAACATCCTCGGTCTCGTGCGCGCCTGTCAGCAGGGCCTCGGCATCGCGGCACTGCCCGACTACCTCGTCGAGGAACAGAGCAAACTCGTTCAGCTGTTCGGCGAGTCGGATTCGATCCAGCTCGATACGTATTTTGTCTATCCCGAAGAGTTGAAGACGGTCGCGCGCGTGCAGGTGTTCCGCGACTTCGTGGTGAGCAAGGCGCAGCGCTGGCCGTCCTGATTTCCGCATGACTGACATGCGGCCTCGGCTGTTGCTGCATGGCGCTCGTCAAGCTCATACTGTTTGCACGCTGAGCCTTCGCGTTGCGCATTTGTCCCCCTCCTCCGGTGGCGCGGGAGTTCAGTAATCCCTCTTGGAAGGTGATTGTGTCGGCCTCACGTGGCCAATACCTTAAGCCGGGCTCGTTCGAGCCCGGCTTTTTTTCGGTCAAATCGGCCTTCGCCCTCCGCGTGTATTGACAGTTCCAGGCATCCCCGCATCATTTGCAGATGATCACGAAGTCGTGCGCAATCTCGTCGAAGGCGATCGCCTCGAAAAAAGGCCCCCATCCGGGGACCTCGGAGTTTTGCGCGCGCTAGACCGGCTTCGTCATCGCTGCAATCCCGAAAACCCCGCCGCCTGGACGGGGTTTTTTCATGTGCCCTCCGTCTCAGGTTTCCCGAGAAGGAGATGGAAACATGACCGGACTTGAAGATCATTTGCACGGGCTGTGGCTGCCGCTGGTGACGCCGTTTCAGGGCGGCGCGCTCGACGAGCGATCGCTGCGGCGGCTGACGCGACACTACAGCGCGCAAGGCATCGACGGCTTCATCCTGGGGGCGACCTCGGGTGAAGGCATGACGTTGCGCGAGGCCGAGCTCGAACGTCTCGTCGCCATCGTGCGCGACGAGATGGCGGCGGGCCGGCGCACCTTGCCGATCTGCCTCGGACTGTCAGGCGCTGACACCGCGCGGCTGAAGGACCGTCTCGACGAGACCGCGGACTGGCCGATCGACGGTTATCTGATCGCAAGCCCTTATTATGTGCGCCCCTCGCAGCGCGGCCTCTTGGCGCATTTCGAGACGCTCGCCGATCACGCCGCTTGGCCGATTGCGCTCTACAACATTCCCTATCGCACCTCGGTGAACATCACCAACCAGACCATGCTGCGGCTCGCCGAGCATCCCAACATCATCGGCTTGAAGGATTGCGGCGCGAGCCGCGAGCAATCGATCGCGCTCTTGCGCGACCGGCCGAAGGAGTTTCGCGTGCTCACCGGCGAGGACGCGAACTTTTTCGAGGCGCTCAGCGACGGCGCCGACGGCGGCATCGTGCTGTCCGCTCATGTCGAGACCGCGACGTTCGCGGCGGTGTATGCGGAAGCGAAGCGCGGCAACCATGACGCGGCGCAGGCGCGCTGGCACGAGGTCGCCGATCTGACGCGGCTGCTGTTCACCGAGCCGAGCCCGGCGCCGGCGAAGTACTGGCTGTGGCGATGCGGTCTGATCGACAGCCCCGAAGTGCGCCTGCCGATGGTGGAAGTGAGCAGCGAGCTCGCAGCCGCGATCGATCGCGAGATCGAGCGACGGACGAAGGTGGCGGCGTAGTTTCTCGTTCACCCTCCCCTGGAGGGGGAGGGTCAATCGCGCGAAGCGCGAGCGGGGTGGGGTGATCTCTCCACTCGGGCACTGTCGGATGGGCGAGACCGTCACCCCACCCCGTCTCGCATTTCGCTGCGCTCATGTGAGCCGACCCACGGGCGAGCTTCGCTCGTCCCGGACCCCTCCAGGGGAGGGTAAGAGCCGCCACTTGGTTAACCGCGTCCCAACGGCCTTCGCTGTTGCCGCATGGCGCATCCACGTCTCGTTTACCCATCCGTCCCTATCGTTGCTCTCCAGGAACTTCCAGAGGGGAATGACCATGGGACATCGCACCCGGCCTACGGCCGCGCAGCAATTCGCGCCGGCCGATCTTTTGCAGGGAATTCTCGTCGTATCGTCGTTCGGATTCTGGGCCGTGATGCTCGGCCTGATGCCGGCGCTGCTGTTTCGCGTCTGGCTCGCCTGAGGCGGCACGTCGCGCGGATGGTTAAGCGGCCGTCACAAATGCGCTCAAAATGCGCAGCGGTTTGCAAGCCGGAATCTTAAAACATCCCGCGTATCGTTCACGCCCATAAGCGAAGAAATCGCGGGGGCGTTTATGAATAGTCATAATGAGATGGCGTCGCATTTCGGCGCCGGACAGGAGAAGCTGTCCACCGAGCAGAGCTTTACCACCGAGGACATTCTCTGGGCCGCCGGCATCTGGTCGGTGATCCTGACGATGTCGCCGGTCATCGTGTTCTACATGCTGATGGTGGCGTAGCCTCCTTCAGCAGATCCCGAAAACGCAAAACGCGCGGACGTTCCCGCGCGTTTTTCGTCCGGGGAAATGAATAATGAAATTAAGCAGCCTGCTTGTGCATTGCGCCGGACGCCGACGCCGTGCCGCGAATGGCCTTAACTGAACGCTCGATCGCCGCCCACAGCCTTGCGATTTCCTGAGCCGCACGGCTCTCGGCCTGGTATTCCCGCGCGCCCTCGCCGTGGCTCAGCGCCATCAAGAGATCCGAACGGTTGGTGATCTGGCCGCCCCACACCGGAGCCCGGAATTTTGCCAGCGCTTCGCGGGCGATGGTGACGATCGGGCTTTCGGCTTCGTCGCGCTTGGCCGGCGCACCGTTGAGCACGACCGCATAGGGCTTGCGCGCCGCGCGGCACATCTGGATGGTTTCCTGCACCGCGTTGACGTCGAACACACCGGGACGCGCCGGAATGACCACCATCGTCGCGTTCTTGATCGCGTCGTCGACGACGGCCGAGAGGTTCGGCGGCGTGTCGATCAACACCCATTCATAACCGTCGCGCTTGGCAGCGGAGACGATGCCGCTGACGGAGTTCACCGCCGCCTTGATCGGCGGCTCGTTGGTGCCACGCAGCTTGTGCCACAGCGTCAGCGAGCCCTGCGGGTCCGCGTCCACGAGCATGACCTGCTTGCTCGCCTTGATCTGCGCGGCGAGATGCGCGGCTAGGGTACTCTTGCCCGAGCCGCCTTTACGCGATGCAAAAACAATAACGTTCATACCTTCGGCCTCCAGATTGACCCCAGGCCGCGAAAATGAATCACCGCGCTGATTCGTGAAAGAAAAATTTATCGGGGGTTGCGTTGCCGCCACGAAATAACAAGGCGTGTTGGCTTTTGAGTCACACTGCGTCGCACGACAAGAGACCAACGGCAGCGAAACACCGCCCGCGCGAGCGTCTGTGCGTTCTTTGAGCAGCCGAACGGGACCAAGCGGAATGCAACCTTCCCGCGCAAACCCTTACCCGACTCTTTTCCTTCGCACATTCGCAATTGCCGCAGGCATCAGCGCGGCCTGCGCGAACAAAAGAAGTCCGTTACATTACGAAGTTTCGGATAAGGAACGCGGGCTATCCCGCGCTCAGCCGTCGCTGGTCTTTTTCTTCTTGGGTTTGGTGCTCTTCTTCGCGGTTTTGGGCGCGATGCTGGTCGGCTTGCCGGCGCGGGCCTCGCCCGGCTCGGGCCCGGGGCGGAAGAACACCCGGCATTGCGGCGAGAGCTGCGCCTTCTTCTTGATCATGCAGGCCGTGATGGCGTCGACGTTCGGAACGAACTCGCCGCACAGCCGCATCGCATCCGGCGTGCAGGCCTGCTGCTCCTCCGGGGTGTAGGCGAAGCCGGTACCGGGCTGGATCAGAGCGGCCAGGGCCATCCCGAGGGTTGCAGCAGCCAAGGATGTCTTGAAGCGAAACGCCGGCATCGATCCCCCCACATGTCGAGTCGGAGGGAATAGTGGGTGAACGGCGGTTCGTTGGCAACGAGGGCAGATGCGAAAGGTCGGACCTGTGCGGTCTTGGCAACAGGCGGGTGCCGCTCGGCAACCTCTCCACTGTCGTCGCCCGGCCTTGTGCGCAATTGCGCACAAGGCGGGGGATGACAGCTGCGTGCGGGGGAAGCACTAAACACAAAACTGCGAAAACAACCCCATGCACAGTAGCCAAGCCACGGTAATCGCAGCGCATTTCGTCTTAGGATTTGACGAAACCAGGTTTGACTTGTCGGGCAAAACAGGGGCATCATGTCCCATCCAAAAAGATGCGCGTGGGGTGATCGGCCTGTCTCCTGCGCTGGTCGAAAAGCGCACGAGAGGAAGCGATCTCATGGAAGCGAATGAAGCGGAGCTGCCGCTGTCCGGCGTCACGGTGGTCTCGCTCGAGCAGGCGATCGCGGCGCCGCTGGCGAGCCGGCACCTGGCGGACTGGGGCGCGCGGGTGATCAAGATCGAGCGGCCGGGCGCGGGCGACTTCTGCCGGGACTACGACCACGTGATGAACGGCATGTCGAGCCAGTTCGTCTGGACCAACCGCTCCAAGGAAAGCCTCGCCATCGACATCAAGAGCGAGGACGGCCGCAAGGTGCTCGACGCCCTGCTGCCGCAGGCCGATGTGTTCATCCAGAACCTCGCGCCCGGCGCCGCCGAGCGGCTCGGCCTCGATGCCGCATCGCTTCTCCAAAAGCATCCGCGCATCATCGCCTGCGACGTCTCAGGCTATGGCCCCGGCGGCCCCTACAGCGACAAGAAGGCCTATGATCTGCTGGTTCAGTGCGAGGCCGGCGTCCTCGCCATCAACGGCACCGAGGCGGAGCCGGCCAAGGTCGGGCTGTCGGTGGTCGACATCGCCACCGGCATGTACATCCTCAACGGCGTGCTGATGGCGCTGTATCGCCGCGAGCGGACCGGCAAGGGCACCGCCTTCCAGGCCTCGCTGTTCGACTCCATTACCGATTGGATGAGCTATCCCGCCTTCTACACGCACAGCACGGGACGGCCGTTGCCGCGGACCGGCGCCAGGCATGCGACGATCGCACCCTACGGCCCGTTCCGGGTGGGCGACGGCAACACCATCTTCTTCGGCATCCAGAACGATCGGGAATGGCGATCGCTGTGCCGCATCGTGCTCGGCGATGCCGGCTTTGCCGACGACCTGCGCTTCCGCACCAATCCGCTGCGCATGCAGAACCGCGACGAGCTACAGGCGCATATCGAGCAGCGCTTTGCATCCATGACCAGCGAAGAGGTGCTGCGACTGCTGGATGAGGCCGCGATCGCCAACGCGCATCTGAACTCGGTCGAGGCTTTCCTGGCGCATGAGCAGCTCCGCGCGCGGTCCCGGGTGCAGAGCGTCGGCTCGCCGTGCGGGCCGGTGATGAGCTTCCTGCCTGCGCTGACCATTCCAGGCGTCAAGCCGCGGATGGATCCGGTGCCGGATGTGGGACAGCACAACCAGGCTATCCTCAGCGAACTCGGTCTGGCGAAGGACATTTGACGATGGTCTCGCTGCGGCCCACGCGGGCCTACCTCGCCGTTCCCGCGCATCGCTCCCGTCTTGTCGCCAAGGCAGCGGCCTCAACGGCGGATGCGGTGTTCATGGATCTCGAGGACGCGGTGCCGCCGTCCGAGAAGGGCCTTGCGCTGGAGGAAGCTGTCCAGTCCCTCGCCTCGCTCGACTGGGGCAACAAGCGCGTCACGGTGAGGATCAACGCCGTCGACAGCCCCTTCATCGCGCAGGAGATCCGCGCGCTGGCTACCCTTCCCCGGCTGGATGCGGTGATCGTGCCGAAGGCGGAGCGCGCCAGCGATATCGCCGGGATTGCCGAGCAGTTGCGGGCAGCTAACCCCGATCGCCCCACACCGGTGGCGCTGGAATTGCTGATCGAGACGGCGCTCGGTCTGGTCAATGTCGACGCGCTCGCCGCATGTCACGACAGCGTCGCCGCGCTGCATCTTGGCGTCGGCGATTTCGCGGCGTCGATCGGCGCCCGCTCCTCCGACATCGGCGTGTCGCCGGACGGCTATCGTCACGTGGGATCGGCGCAAAGCGGCTATGCCTCCGCCCCGCTCGACCTGTTTGCCTATCCGATGATGCGCGTCCTGGTGGCCGCCCGCGCGCACGGCCTTCACGCCATCGACGGCCCCTGCGGCGCATTCCGCGATGCCAGGCTGACCGAAAGCAGCGCGCAAAAGGCCGCCGCGATGGGGTTCGACGGCAAGCAGGTCATCCATCCCGACCAGATCGAGCTAACGCTGCGCGCGTTCATGCCGTCCGAGCAGGAGCTGGCCCAGGCGCGGCGGATCGTCGACGCCATGGAGCAGGCGGAGGCGAACGGACAGGGCGCGGTGACGCTGGACGGCAAGATGATCGACTATGCCAATGTGCGGATGGCGCGCAGGATCATCGAGCTGGGGTCGTAGCGGCGCATGGCCACATTGCTGATCGTCGCGCCGGTGTTTGCGCTGATCGCGTCCGGCTATGCCGCGGTGCTGTTTCGCTTCGTCTCGGAGAGCGCGCACAAGGGCATCTCCGAGTTCGCCTTCAGCATCGCGATCCCGGCGCTGCTGTTCCGCACCATCGTCGTGTCGGAATTCCCCGACGTCAGCCCCTACCGGATGTGGGGCGCCTATTACGGCGCGCTGGCCGTCATCTGGATCGCGGCGCTGGCGATCTCGGCGCTGCTGCGCGCGCGGCGCGGTACCAGCGAAGACGGCGTCGTGTTCGCGATCGGCTCGGTCTACGGCAACATCGTGATGCTCGGCATTCCCCTGACGCTCTCGGCGCTGGGCAATGAGGCCGCAGGGCCGATGGCGCTGATCCTGTCGGTGAACACGCCGCTGCTCTGGCTCTGCGGCATCCTGCAGATGGAGCTGGTCAACCGCAAGCGGACCGGCTCGGCACTGTCAGTGATCTGGCCCGTGCTCACGGATCTCGCCCGCAACCCGCTGATGCTGGCGATTGGCTTTGGCGTGGTCTGGCGCTTCACCGGCCTCGGCCTCACCCCCGTCGTCGACCGGACCATCGAGCTGCTGGCGCAAGCGGGATCGCCGACCGCGCTGATCGCGCTCGGCATCAATCTGTTTCGCTTCGAGGTGAAGGGCGAGAAGCTGAGCATCCTGGTGATGTGCGCGCTGAAGCTAGCGGCGATGCCGGCGGCTGCATTCGTGCTGGCCAAGCTGCTCGACCTGCCGCCGATCGCTGCCGGCGTCGTCGTGCTGTTCGCGGCGATGCCGACCGGCGCCAATGCGTACATCTTCGCGGTGCAGTATCAGCGGCTGGTGAACCCGGTGTCGGGCGCGGTGGCCCTGGGCACGTTGCTAGCGGCGGTGACGTTGCCGGTGGTGGTGTGGGTGGTGGCGCGCTGAGCACGCGCAGCATCGTCCCGATGATTTTGCCTTTACACGCAAAGGTCGCTAGGCTGCCCTGATACGTGCTGCAGGGAGGGTTGACATGGCACAGCGCGAAGAGATGCTCGCATTGATCAGGACCGCCTACGCCGCGCGCGGCGGCGGGGACGTCGAAGGCCTCGTGATGGCTTTTCATCCCGAGGGCGCGTTCATCTTGATGGGTGACAAGAGCGCGCTCGAACTGACGGGACGTATGGAGGGGCACCCGACCCTGCGCGAGGCTTTCACTCAGTTCACTGCCAACTTCGGCTTCGAAAGCCGCGAGATCCTGGCTGAGCTGGTCGACGGTGACCGCGTCGCAGTCCATTCCCGGGTTGTCGTTCGATACAATCCGAGCGGAAAGACTTTCAGCACCGAGATCCTGGATCTGTTCAGATTTCAGGACGGCAAGATCGCCGAGCTGATCGAGTTTGCGGATACGGCGCAGATCAAGGCGATGATTGCCTGACATGCGATGAGATGGATTGGAGCGTCGCACGAGCTACGCCAGAAGATGAAGGTCCGTCGGCTGTGGCTCTGCACCCGCTGCCGTCAACATCGCGTGGACCTGACCTCTATGGTGAGTCTGGTGATTGAAGAGTTGAATAGCCACGAGCGTCTTTGGCTTCTCGATCCGAGTTGAACCGTCCCCCGGATACCAAACAAGCATCCCGTTCAGGTCCGTATCGACCAATCGCGCTGACCACGCTTCGATTTCCGCGTTCCGTTGCAAGCGGAGCGCCTTGAAGGCATCCCAATCCGAGGGATCTGTGAGGGAATGCTTGATGGTTTCCTCTGGACGCTCGTTCCCCTTTAGTCGCTCCAGTATCAGGGCATCAGCCCAATAAAGATGGTTCAATGTCGCTGCGATCGACTGGAAGAACGCACCTCGATCCTTCCAGCGATCCTCGTTGGTCAGCCTGTCGGCGGCCGTTACCAAAGAGGCGTTCTGCCAAGTGTTGTAGCGAGCCATAAGTCGGCAGTATTCGGCTGAGATCATTTCTCAGGCTCCAAAAGTTATTGATGTTGGCTGGTTTCGGGATGTTGCCCCAGACGTGAGGCGGCTAGAGTTAGGGTGACAGGGCATAAAATTGGCCTTCGCCAGAGGTCTCATGGCACCCCTCCGGAATCTGGTTTGGTGCACTGTCACCGTAATGCCGTGCATTGATTCGACGGCGGAGCTTGGCTCACTTGCTACTTTATGGTGTTCGAACATGAATCATCCTTCAAAGCTAAGCGCCGCCTTCTCGGGAGCGTTACGTAGCTTCAGCTATTGGATTGCTGCTGGCTCCGTCGGGCATCCTCTTCTCGAAGGGATCGAATATCGCCAGGTAATGTTAGCAGAGCCGAGCTTGATGGAGCAGGCCTATGCGATCTTTGCGAACGTCATCGAGTTTGATCAGCAGGGTATGCCCGTTAACGCGAAGTATGCGGAGCACCGTGCCGCCCAATGGATCCGGAGCTATTGCGACCGCGGGTTCCAAGTGAGTCCGCCATTCGAGTCCTGGGAGCTCCAACTCAATGGACCACCACCGAGAGAAGATCCGAAGCCTTGGTCGACGGCGGGCGCACGGAAGTGAGGCAAATTGCACCCGTCTGAATTAGACGACCGCGGCCCTCGCGCCGGATAGGCATGCAGGCTCGACGTCGCGCTTTCCCGGGTTGTCGTTCGATACAATCCGAGCGGAAAGACTTTCAGCACCGAGATCCTGGACCTGTTCAGATTTCAGGATGGCAAGATCGCCGAGCTGATCGAGTTTGCGGATACTGCGCAGATCAAGGCGATGATCGCGTGAGGCGGGATGCGAGTCCGCAGGAGTTTCGCGCACTGTTACCGTAATTCGGCAACACGCTGGCCCTCGCGCCAGGCCATCTCCCAGAAGTCTGCCTCGAGCCGGGTGGCTTCCTTGAAGATCGCAGTCAGCTCGGCCTCGCGGGCCGGCCTGGCGTAGAGATCGGCGAGATGGTCGAGGTGCGCACGGGCTTTGGCAGCGACCTCCTGGTACGGCACGCCGGCGTACTCCGCGATCCAGACGCGATAGGCGTTGGTCGCGGCATCCGCATGGGGTCGCGAGGCGAGCCGCGTTGCGATCTCCGCGTACCCGATCACACAGGGAGCAAGCGCCACCTTGAGTGCCAGCAGATCGCCGCGCATTCCCGCATCTAACACATAGCGTGTATAGGCCAGCATCTCGGCCGCCGGAGGGGCCTGTTCAAGATCGGCCGGGGATAGGCCCCAATCGGCACAGAGCTTCACATGCAGGTTCATCTCGACATCGAGGATGGCCGAAAGGCCGGCCGCTGCCTCACGCATGTCGGCAAGCCTGGGCGACTTGTAGACCGCCAGCGCGTAGGCGCGAGCAAACTCGATGAGGAACAGGTAATCCTGGACGAGGTAGTGACGAAACGCCGCTTCGGGGAGCGAGCCGTCTGCCAATCCGTTCGTGAAGGGATGTTCGGTGTAGGCCCGCCACTCAACGGATGCTTCTGTCTTGAGACGTTCGAAGAAACTCACGATCTTTTTTGCCTGGCTTGCTTGTCCATGAATATCTTTGGCTCGCTACCGATATCGCATTGCGAACCGAGGAGCTACGGTGACCGCGCACAAGATTGGCTTTCGCCAGCACTCTGATGGCACGCATGCGCGGGATTAGGAGTTTAGTGCACTGTCACCGTAATCCCGGCAGGCAAAGCGAGCCGCCGCTCCCTTGTCCCGCGTCTCGGCGGCGGCTCGCTTCCCATCTAGTCGCACTTTCTCTTCAGGTTATCGCTCCATGGTAAAGAGCGACAGCCTGTCTAAGTCTTTGAATTTCTTAGAGCTGCTCAGTGGATGTCAGTCATCAGTTGCTGATCAGCAGACAGTACAATCAGCACCGCTCAGAAATTATGCTGGTGGCGCTTGAACTTAAAGGCAAAGCAATTTGGAAAAATGCAGGTTGTCGCTCTTTCGCATAGAGCGATAACCTACCGCGCAGTGTCTTAAGTGCATGAGATTGCGAGGTATTAGGATTTTTCGAAGGCACTCGATTGCCTTCTCCCGGAGATCGAGCACAAGGGTTAGGTCTGATCCAAGGGAGAGTCGCCGTGCAACAACGACAGAGAATGGAAATCCAAATTTTCGGGTCGACGATAAAAGCCGAGGGCGTTCTCGGTATCGTCGGCACAATAGCGATCGTGATAATTATTTTTGGGACCTACTTTGTGAACGGATAGGTTAACCGATGAGCTTGACGCTCGGGACTTTGATTACGGAATACCAAATCGATCCAGACTCATCTTTCCATGAGCTGAAACATGAGGTCCGCGTGAGGCATCGTCGAATGTTAGCGCGCATCGCCGCAGAGAAAGGAGAGTACCGGCTGAGGGACGTTCGTGCCCGCACATTGGTTGCTTGGCAGCGCGATTGGGTAGCTAATGGCAAGGCCGCGATGGCCTCCGCACTAACGGGACGCCTAAGCGCGGTGTTTCGATTTGGCGCGACGATACTGGAAGATAGAGAGTGCGCGCGTCTTTTCGAAGTCCTAAGCCTCGCTCGCGTTCAAGCTAGCTCCACTCCACGCATCTCAAGGATGACCGCAGATCAAGCCACCGCGCTCCGGAACAAAGCTCGGGAAATCGGTTATTTCTCCATTGCGCTCGCGCAAGCTCTTCAATTTGAGCTGCGCCTTACCCAAAAAGAAGTGCTTGGAGAATGGGTGCCGAATGATGAGGCTGATCCATCCGATGTTTCACATCCCAAATACGGTAAGTGGAAGAGGTCTTCGATGGGAGCAGATTGATGAAGAACTTATTCTGCGTATGACCACCAAGCGATCACGAGTGACTCAGCACGATCTAAAGGTCTTCCCAATGGTTATGGAGGAATTGGCGCACGCCATTGTCTTCTATGGCGGGAAGCCATCTGCTGGTCCTGTTGTCATTTACGAGGCGTCGGCCCGACCATGGTCGCAGTACGGCTTTCGCAGGATCTGGCGAAAAATCGCTAACATCGTCGGCATCCCTGCACACATCAGGAATAGCGATTTGCCTGCTTGATGCCGCTTTATCGCCTCAAGCGAATTCTGCTGATTTCTTTGTTTTGATCTCAAATATTGACCCCGCTGGTACAGTTGGGTGGGCTCGAACCACCGACCTCCTGTTCCACAGACAGAAACTTGTCGCCGCTGCGCTTACCACCTACTACGCTGAAGTTCTATTTTCCTTTTATTATCAGCGAGACAGGCAGAAACGCCTGCGCTGTCGTTTGCCTCGCTTTGTCTTGTTGTGGTAGCTATGTGGTAGCTAGCCGCAGGACAGGATGGAGCTCGCATGGCATCGGCAAGTATCACGATCAGGGCTGTGCAGGCGCTCACCCCGGGGGACGCGATCTGGGATGCGGGCCATAAGGAAGCGGTGCGGGGGTTTGGCGTGCGGCGTCAGCGCGATCAAGCGACGTACGTGCTCAAGTACCGACTATTCGGTCGCCAGCGGTTCTTCACGATCGGGCCACACGGGTCACCCTGGACGCCAGAGAAGGCGCGCCGGGAAGCCAAGCGATTGCTGGGACTGGTCGCAGATGGAAAGGACCCGGCAGACCACAAAGCGGAGGCCACCCTCCAAACGGCCGATACACTCCGCAAGATCACCGGCGAGTACCTCGCCGCGGCCAAAAAGAAGCAGCGGCCCCGCACGTATTCCGAGATCGAACGCTACCTGTTGGTCGCTTGGAAGCCCTTGCACTCAGTCTCCGTGTTCAAGATCACCCGCCGCCATGTTGCGGCGCGAGTCGCGGAGATTGCAGCGCAGCAAGGGGGCGTTTCCGCCGCCCGCGCTCGGACTGCCCTATCCACAATGTTCAATTGGGCTATTCGAGAGGGACTCGACATTCCGGGAAACCCGGTGCTCGGTACCAACCGTCCCGAACAGCCGAAATCCCGGGACCGGGTGCTATCCGATGCAGAGCTAGCCGAGGTTTGGCAGGCATGCGGTGATGACGACTACGGACGCATAGTGCGCTTGCTGCTCCTCACCGCTCAGCGGCGCGATGAGGTCGGCGGAATGCAATGGCCGGAGCTAGATACCACGGACGAGCGCTGGACGCTGCCCAGCGCTCGCACCAAGAACCATCGTGAGCATGTACTGCCGCTCGTCCCGGCCGCCTTGGCCTTGTTACCGCCCCGGCGGGATGATCGCGATTGCGTCTTTGGCGATGGTCCTCGCCGAAAAGGCGACAGGGACCGGGGGTTCTCCGGTTGGTCCAAATCGAAAGCCGCGCTTGATGCGCGGATTCTTACAGCGCGGAGGGGAGCAGATCAGGATGCTAAGCCCCTACCCCATTGGACCGTGCATGACCTTCGTCGCACGGCTGCAACCGTGATGGCGGATCGGTTGGGCGTCCTGCCGCATGTCGTAGAAGCGATCTTGAACCACGTAAGCGGCCACCGCGCGGGCGTAGCGGGGGTATACAATCGGGCTCGTTACCAAACTGAAATGCGAGATGCGCTGGAGCGCTGGGCTGAACATCTCGCTCGGATCTTACGGCAATGATGAGCAAGAGCCATTGAAGCGAGTGGGATTGGGAAGCGTACGTCCATTCGGTCGCAGCCGGCGCTGCGCGCGAAGCTGATCGCGAAGCGGAAGGCGGGCTTATGAAGCGGTGCATCCGGAGACGAGGCAGCGGCGGCCGCCCCGGAAAGGCCAGCGGCGGAAAGACGAAGGTGGCCAACTTGGCCAGCTTCGTAGCCGACACATGCGGCAAGACCGGAACGGCGGAACGATCGATCCGCCGCGACGCGACCCGCGCCAACGCGCTAGGCCCCGATCTAGACCGGATCGCCGGGAACGTCGCTTGGCAAAGGCGGTGAACTGGATTGCCCGTCCCTTCGAGGCCCGGCCGCACTGGGCGGGGCCGTCGACCGAGGGGCCGGCGGCCCCTCGCCGCGAAGGCGTCAGTACGCGAAACAAGGACGACTTCGCGACTGCGTCTAGCATCGGCGCCGCCGCCGGCAAGCGCAATGAGATACGATCGTTAGTGTTACTTGGATGGCTTAATGGTAGCCGGTCGCTTCGCCTCTGGTTTGCGCGAGGTGATCGCCTCTACCTTCTTCAGCGTCTGTGCAAACTCAGATCGGAGATACTGTTCGTGCTTCGGATCTATAGGCTCCGAGAGGAACGCAATCTTCACGAGGAAGCGGTTCAGTAGCGATGCTATCGTAAGGTTGTCCGAGTGCTGCGATCGCAGCCCTGTGAGTTGCCGACGCATCTCGATGAGATCAAGCGTTTCGTGGTCCGGCTGCTCTTCCAATTGAAACGGCCCGTGATCAAACGAAGCGTCGCGCCGAATATATTGGCGCGACGACTTCGCCTTGGGGTGGACCCGGACGGGGCAATGTCCGGTGGCCAAAAGTTAGCAGTTGGAGGTGCGGCTGCAATCGAAGTCGCGAGTTAAGCTTGATGTCGCGCGATCAGGTTAAATCTGGAACCTCTTGGCAAGCGTCATTAAATCTGACAGACGCAGCCCTGGGCAAATGCCGGTCATTTTCGGACCCTCAGCCAGTTTGGCAGGGAGATGAGCAGCTCGACGCAACGCACGTTGAGCCAATGCAGCGCATCAGTCTCCGCCGGCGGAACGCCGGAAATGCGAACAGTTTTGTTGGCCAGCAGTGCAGAAATGAAGACGTGCTGTGCGGCATGGTGCGTAGGGCAAAGCCAGATGTGCTCATGGATCGGACTGACAGCCCCGGCGTCATACTGGACGGCCAGCGGCAGAATGTGGTGCGCTTCCGTCAATCCTTCGTACTTGCCACAGCACGCACAGCCGGACCGCGCCCCCGGATCGAACGCAAGCCGCGCGGCAGCGATCCACGCACTTTTGCGCCTCTGCCGGTCGCGCTGTAACCGATTGCTAGCAAGGCCAATCTCTGCCGCTAGCAGCGCACGCCGGTTATGACTTTCCTCGCGCGCCCTAGCGCACCACGCAATGAACGTCTCTTCCGGCTGAGGCGGAAAGGTAGCGGCCACCTCAGCCTTGATCGCTTCCCAAAGCTCCGGGTCAACATCCCTCGAAACCATATGGTCGCCTGCCCTTCCGTCCAGCGTCATTGCCCGGCATCCAGATCCAAAAGATTTTCGCAAAAGGTGTCGCCGGTTTCAATCGCGGCGTTCAGGATCATTGCGGCGATCGGGCTCGGATCGAGCGAGTGGCGCGCCGCAAGGCGCGCGAGAAGGTCGGAATTGCGATCCTGCACGGCCACGCTACAGACGCGAGCTTCGCCGGCCTGCCGCCCTGCCCTGACAACCGAATATCGCAGCGCTTGCACAGTTCGAAGATCCGCGGCGCCTGCTTGGCTGCCAGACCGATGTCCAGCGCGATTTCGCGCGCCGTCATCTTCCTTTCTTCAGCGAGGAACCGGACCCATTGACCCGCGCGTCGTTCCAGTCGACCCGACGAACGACGTTGCCGAAGTTGGGCCTCGACATTTGCGCCCCTGCTTTTCGGGGCCGACATCGCGGCGCGGTCGAAGTCCTGCGGGCCGCGTCTCCCGGATCGACGCTTGGACGTTCTGCGGTAAGCTTCATGCGGGGATCGGACGGTGCGCGGTGCGGGATTAGTCGCACTAGCTCGCCGCA
The DNA here is from genome assembly GCF_014198315.1 of Bradyrhizobium sp. CIR48. Taxonomy (NCBI): domain Bacteria; kingdom Pseudomonadati; phylum Pseudomonadota; class Alphaproteobacteria; order Hyphomicrobiales; family Nitrobacteraceae; genus Bradyrhizobium; species Bradyrhizobium sp. CIR48. The sequence goes on along the minus strand of NZ_JACIHG010000013.1, from coordinate 173,533 downwards.
AAGACATTGCGCAATGCCTTCCGGCAGCTGTGTGGGTAACGGCAGCGCCAGGTCGGTGTTTCCAAGCCGCCCACTCTCACTGGAGGCGCCAATCCTCATAGGTCTCGAACGGCGGCTCAGTCAATAACAAGGTGGCCCCCCGCCTCAGTGGCGCGCCGGGTATTCCGCGATCTTGCGTGCGCCCTGCCAGAGCTCAACAGCACAATCCTTCGCGAGTTGATGGGCTCGTTTTTTCGCCGTGTCTTCGTCTGCGCAGACGATATTTACGCGATGGACGATTTGCCCATCAGGCCCGAGCATGTAGGCCGCGTACTCTTCCATCGAAGTGTTTCCCCATGGCTTGGATTACGGCCAAGCCCGGAGTGTGATTGAACGCTTTCAACCCGACTGTCACTGAAAAAATATGCAATGCTGACGTGAGGCAGCATTGCGGACCGCGCCGGCTTCACACTACTGCGGCTCGTGGGTGTGGACGACGGCGACTTTGCCTTCCAGCCTGGCAACCCGCCCTTAACCTATCCGCGTTATTCGCCGGTCTTTCATCGTCTCCGCCTGCCGGCCGCGGCGAGCGCAACCCGCCTTCGACGTCCGATCCATAGCATGCGCAAGCCACAGCCCGACCTGATCGCCTTTTCGTTGCTTCTGCTCAGTTGCGCTCTGATCGCCTGGACGGGGACTGCTGGCCCTGTATTTGCCGAGAGCTTTTGGACCGGACTGGAAGATTGGCAAACGTCGATCGCGGCCGTTATCGCATTGTTGGCGGCTTATTTGGCTGCGCGACCTGTGTACCGCCAGCTTGCAGAGCAACGCCGACAATCAGCAGCCGCCGCCGTTTCTATGATTGTGAAAGCCGCGGTATCGTTAGAAGAAGAACGAGACATCATCCGGAAGGCCGTCGACGACCTTCGGATAGATCGCCTTCTGTGGGAGTATGACGAGCTGTCGTGGCATGACATTTACAGCTCATGGCCGGAAGATGCGTTCGGCCTGATGACAGTCTGCGACACTGCGCTTCGCTCGGTGCGCCTATACGCTGAACGCAACCCCGATGCATCGGCCACACAACGGTGTCGCGTTGAAGCAATTGCAGCGCTTGAACAACTCCGCGCCGGCTTGACTGATCTCGTCACGATCATGCGACAGCAGACATCGGGACTGAGCTATGAGGAAGGCGAGGAGGACATTCCAGTTAAGGAGCATCAGACTAGGCGCCAGGAAGTGAACGTCAAAGACGAGCGTTGGAGGATCGCTGCCCACGGGTTGGACATCGCGCTTTCGATGGAAATCGCGAATGTTTGGCGCCGCATTCGTCAACTCGAAAGCATTGCAATCGGTGCCTTCGAATAGGACCTATCGCTCCATCGCTCGCCCGCGCCTTTCGGCATCGCCATGAGGCGGTCTAGGCCGCGCGATGCTCGCCGGGCCGTGCGGTCAACATAATGGTAGAAGTGCATGTCAGGGGACATGGTTGAACTGCGTAGTGGCCGATAGCCCCGTCGCTCAGCATCTGCCAGCAGCGGGGCTGTCTGGGTCTGCTTGAGGCTGACGTAATCCGCGCCAACAGCTATGCCGCAGGTTTCAAGCAGTACGCGTGCGCTCTCGCGCGTCACCCGCGGCGTATTATCCTTTTGGGCCTCGGCAGCGGTGGCCCATCAGCGTCCCCGGGTCCGCCAGTACGACGGCGGATCCTGCCCCGTTATTTGGAAACGGCCGTCTCGGTGTACTCGGCCCCGATCCTGGTTGCCATCGCCTCGGGCTTTTCCCCCTAGGTGGCGAAGCCTGTCTGAAGAGCCGATGCGCGTTGCGCGGACAAGCGGAGCGCGCGCTTGCGGTCAAGGAGGTCTCGGTCCGCAAAAACAATGTCCGCGAATTTTGACAGTCCGGCGTCGCGCATCTTCTTCCCTGCCGAAGCCGTGATGAAGACCAGGACGATGTTCCGGTTCATCCCCAGAATTCTTAGATCAGAGAAGCACAGGATCGAGCACCTGTCCGCCTCCGCAGCCGGCATACAAGCCGCCTTCGTAAACTGGATCATGATCGCAATTTCAGAACTCACCTTATCGGCAATCGACTTTGCGACCCGCTGATCGCATGCGGCGTTGGCAGTGCCTCCTAGGGAAAACATGAAGAGGAGCGCCGCAGCGCGGTACGTCCATCCGATCACACGTGCCCCGTCAACGACGATCTGCCGCCATTCATGTTCCTTCCGCCGCGGTGTCCCGCTTCACGAGCTAGTTCAAGGGCAGAGGCTCAAATAGGTGGTGGCGCGCCAGCGCGGACACGGAGTTTTGGGTAGCTGCGGGATGATGCCCCCACGGGCAAACTGGCGCAAGCCGCTCCGCTGTCCGGCCGCCGTCACGTCCCTGACACAAACGCCGGGAAATATACCGGTGTCACAACCCATGATCGCGGGAAGCCGATGCCGCCGCTTCTTAATCCAGTTGTCGCCGATCTGGCGCCTTCCGACTCCGATCTGACCGTGTACGATGAAGAGCACACGATCACGTATTGGCGCCTGCTCGACGCCAATGCCGAAGGCGCTGACTGGCGCGAGGTATCGCTTATCGTCCTGGGCATCGATCCAGACCGCGAGCCAAAGCGGGCCCGGCAGGCGTTTGATACCCATCTTGAGCGCGCGCTATGGATGGCGAACAGCGGATATCGTCAACTGCTGCGAGGAGCACCTTCGAAAAGTTTGTAATGGCAAAGAAGACGGCCGGGGGGCGTCAGCCGCCGCCGGCCGTCCTACGCTACGCTGCCTGTGGCTGGGGGGCTAGAATTAGGCAGCGACACGCTCCAGTGACCGCAAGCCTGCCCATCGCCGGTTAACAACCCATTAACCAAATCGGGCTGGCTCTGGACCATTCAAAGGCTAGAAATCGGCGGGCCGTTCCGGCCTTCCGCGCCTTGGTGAGCAGATCGAAGGGAAGAACGTTGCTACCGCTGAAGTGATAAATCCGATATGCTTCCCGAAGGCTCGGTTCGCGCTGAAACTTGCGCTACCGTTCTACGGTCTGCCGCTCGCGACCGATGATCTTGGCGAACGCTTCATTTTGCCCGCTTCGGTTCATGTCGGAAAAGCGCTGGACCAGATATTCATCGAGGGTCATTGCGGCAGCCCGCTTTCTTCAACGTCGTCGGCGTCAGATCTCGTCCAAGTTCTGAAGAAACCAGACGCGGAAGTCCTCCATCTTCGGCGTCCAATCCTTCGCTTCCAATTTTGAAGCCGCCCGCGCGATCATCATGGCGGCGTCGAAGCACGTGATCTCCATCGCGTCATCGCCGCCATGCTTGAGCCAATCGCGCTCTCGATTTAGCAAAGTGATCCAGTCCCTCTTCTTCCCAAATCTCTCTTGGGCGCGCGGATTGTCCCGCAGGCCAGCGAAGAGGTGATGGCCATCGCGCTTTATCATCCCTTCGGCTGCGCCGGCGAGCGTCAGGCCAATGTCGAATTTGCCTCGCTCCAAAGCGTCGATCGCAGCTTCGACCTGTCGCGTGGCGCCCTGCGCCAGCGTCAGTTTCAGCGCAGGGGCGGGCAGCCGCGGACCGCGGAAACGGCGCCATAGCTTGTTTTTGGGTGTTAGGCGATCCATGCGGTTGGGCATCCGCTCAAGGACCAGCTGGGCGCGCTTCGATTTGGAGGCGTATGAATTCGGCTGCGCGCTTGATCACTGACAGCACGTCCAGCTGTCGATCGTCCTCCAGTGTGACGCCGCCAACAAGATCGCCGTAGCGAGACAAGCCGTAAGCCTGAGACGCGTAGTCCATAGGCGGCCGCGCGATCACTTCATTTGCCGACAAAGTCGGAATTTTCGGATCACGCGTTCTCACATGTTTGAACGCGTGGGCAATGCGGTCGACCACCACGAAGTCGGCGTTTTTCCGGAATGTGTCTCGAACGGGTTTGCCGCTCAGGTAGTCGGTCGCATGGAAGACAGCGACCGCGGCCAAGAACGCCTGCCGGACCGACGTCGGGTTGGCGAAGCGGCCATCGCATCCAGTCTTAGGATCGGTGACCAGCACCAACTCGCCGTAGATTTCAGTGATGACCGCAGCGCGGTTCCCAGAATTGATGAAGGTGAACTGCTGATCCTGATCCAGCAGCAAATCACCTTTGTCGCGCCGCACTGCTAGGGCACCGTCGACAACGACACGGATGTCGTCGCGTTGGATAAGAACCGTGCGATGGTCGTGAACGCGGCAATGCACATTGATATCACCGCAACCACCCACCCGGCCCAATCGAGCCAGTGCTTCGTGTGTCGCTTGTCTTCCGATGCCTCTCGCGTGCAATCGTGCCACGCTAACCAGTTTTCGGCGAAGCCGATCGTCATTTCCGTCGTTCCGATCGTAACCGCGCCGGCTGGGCGGCGTCGGTTTGCGTCAGTCTGTTGCTGACGTTCAGCAGACTTTGCGTTTCCAGTTCTTCGAACCATCGTTTGCTTGATCTGGCTGCGCCGGGGACCAACGCGAGGCTTCATAGGGAAAGCGGTCGCTCTTCATCGGGCCACCACCGCGCAGCCGCGTTTCAGTGCCACCTCGTATACTTGCTTTAGCCCAGGGTCCGCGAGGATGGCCTCGCCAGGCAAGAAGTCGCCCACGATGTGCCATTCGAAGCCGCGGCTCGGATCGGGCAGCTTCATCGGATTGAGCACGTAGGCGGTGCGACCGGGACCTTCTCCGAAGGCGCCTCGTTCAACGAATTTCTGCAGTCGGTTCATTCCGTTCCCTTCGCTGTTGCGTTCACTGGCCCGGCGCGACCTGACAGTTGAAACATTCGCTCCACCTCTTCATTCGTTAGATCCTCAAATGTGGGAGCGGCGCGCCGGCCGCGCCGCTGATGGGAGATGTCGTCATCAATCCAGAGGTGGAGGATTGCGTGATGGTTGGGGCACAGGAACTCGTGCTCGTGGTTGGCGACCGAAAACCGGTCGAACTGCTCGCCCAATGGCACAACATGATGAGCCTGAGAGATGGACTGGAATTTGCCGCAAACGAAGCAGGCTTCGCGTCGCCTAGGTTGGAAGGCCATTCGGGCTGACGCTATCCACCCGCGCTTCCGCGCTGCTTCCTCGGCGCGCATCTCACGGCTGACTTCATCAATCTTAGCCGCAATCAAATAGCGTCGACGATCGCTCTCACCCTGTGCGCGAGACACCCAATCGTCAAAAATCTCCTGGTCGCCGAACGGGAAGCAGTCCTTCACCGCGCGACGGAGCTTTTCCTCAAAAGCGGCAATCGATATCATGCGAAGAAAGCCCTAGCCGCCTGAAAGCGGCGACCCGCGATCTTCGATCAGCAGCTGGCCGGCCTCGATAAAGAAGCGGTAGTTCATTGAAACGACGCTGGCGTTATTCATCCTCGCCGTGGCCGTGCACCGCGCTTCAGTAGCGCGGCGGGCGAGAGCTCCTATTCCGACCCCTGCAAAAGCAATTGTGCCTGCGGTGAACGCGTAGTCAGGTACCATGCCCCCGCCCCCGGTTGTGCAGGTGCGCACATTACACGCGCCGTCATTGGCCGGCATGCTCCCGCTGGCGTTATCCCCGGCAAATCTCCGCAAGCGTTCGGGGCGTGTTCGTAGCGACGTTGGTATGTCGCCGAGTTATTTTAGAAATTGATATGAGTTATCGAGCCGTTGTAGTTAGCTTTCAATCCCCTCAGCGGCACCATTTTGACTATCCCCCAGCCTTCGCTAGTTCTCCGTTTCGGCGGCGTCAGGTGGCCCGACTTCGCAAACGCCGCAGCCGGGTCGAATTAGCGTCCTTCGCGACTGCGTATGAGAATACGCGGCTAAGGGTCGCCCGGCATCGCTTTGTCGTTTCGTACCGGTTCTCTTTCCATGCCGGCCAGTTGCCTCCACTTTGCGAAGCGCCGTGCCAGCACGTCTGATGAGGTGATGGCGCCGATCTGAAGATGACCGATCTGCGGCCGGACTAGGTCGATAATCCAATTCGGCTTGTCTAAGGTAGTCGCACTCCTTGACCTCTCGCGCTGCTTGGCGATACTCGCGGTCTGCTGAGATCACGCGTCGGATCTTCAAGCTCGGCGATACGCTTGCGCAGCGCGGCGACTTGGCGGCGCAGCTTCCATAGCTCGTCGCCGGCCCAATAGGCGCCGCGCTGGGCGATTTCCTTGCGAACGTCGTCCGCTTCCGCGATCTCGCGGCGGATGACGCTGTCAAAGGCTTCGATGATCAGGTCTCGCACGAGTTATTACCACCTTTTAGGAGCCTGCCGGGGCCATCAGATGCCGGCTTTTGCCGGCCGCGTTGCTCAAGCGCTCTACGATCGTCAGTTACGCCTTCGGCAAACTGCCGGCGCGCAAGATGGCTTCGCATCTTGCTCGGACGCTTTGATGCTCGGTGTGCATGTGCATCGAGTAGATTTCCTCAAGCCCAAGGAAGACGTCTTCAACCGCTCCGGAGCCGCGTGCATTTTCGAGATCCTTTTCAACCCGCGCCAAAATCTTCAACTCTTTGGCGCAAGCTCTGTCTGCCTTCTGTTTTGTTACCGCTTTCACTGTCGTATTCTCCGTGGATCTTTCTGAGATCGAGATAGTGGTCCGGAGCCAGAAATAAGCAACGACAGGCGCTCCCTCGCGCCTTTAGGCTTGCGCCACTGGACATACGCGCGAGGACTCCGGACTTTGGGGAAAAACTATTACGCCTGCCATACGAGGTTTTCTGGACCTCATCGCGACAATAGGAAATGCCATTCGGCCACGTCAACGTTTAAGTTGTATTGTTTTGTATAACACGTATTGAGTCATTAATTATATCGACACACAAAGGTGCACCGTGTTTGAATCGCGCGATGAAACGCAGAATCAAACCGAACTCGCAGATGTGGACGGAAGGCGAAGCTCCTCAACTGCTGCGTTGCTCGACGAGCCAGGTGAGACATCTGCGGTTCACTCGTCAGCTCGGGTGTTATCAAGGCCGTTCCGGCCTCTCACAAGCCGATCTGGAAATATACGTCGCGGCAGTGAAGATCATCAGAGTCCGAATGCCCGGAACAGCCTAGGGGTACGCCGTCGTACCCGCTGACACGCGGCCACGCGTGCTGCAGACGCGGGTGCACTGATCTTGCGAAAGACGAACAGCAGCGATTGTCCAAGCTAAGCCGCCTTCCCCAGTGCAAGCAAGTCAGGCAGCGGGAGCGGTTCGAGCGGATAACGGACGTTCGACGACCTTTTTGCGCACGACATAGCCTCAATGCGCCGAAATCCCGCGATGCCGATCAGATAGTGTGCTGAGCCACGGGGCTCGCCAACCGATCGAGGTCGCATTAACGCGCAATGACAGAGTTGCGCCTGCCTAGATTAGCTTTTCGCATCGGCTGCGCTGGGCTGGCGTTGCTCGCCGGTACTGCCGTGGCAGACGCCTCTAGCTGCAATCGGCGGGATGCGCTCGGCACGGCGCGGGTGCTCGCTGTCGATGCCGCGCTCTTCCCGCGCGTGGGGCTGAAGAACTTTCCAGAGACGCTTCCTCTGGCGGACTATGAAGTCGTCCTCACCTTCGATGACGGACCGCGGCCGCCGAACACGGATAAGGTGCTGGCTGCGCTCGCACAGGAATGCGCGCGAGCCACGTTCTTTCTGGTCGGCCGATCCTCGGCGGAATTTCCCGAACTCGTGCGGCGTATAGCCGCTCAGGGGCACACCGTAGCGCACCACAGCTGGTCGCATCCGATGATGTCGAAAATCTTGTTCGAGCAGGCGAAAGAGGACATCGAGCGCGGTATCGCCGCCGTCGAAATGGCGCTCAACGGTGTGTCCACCAAAATGCCCTCGACACCGTTCTTCCGGTTCCCCTACTTCGACGCGACACCTGCGACGCTCGATCTCTTGCATGCGCGCGGAATTGTCGTGTTCGGAGCTGACCTTTGGGCGAGCGATTGGGAGAACATCACTCCAGAGCAGGAGCTCACAATCCTGATCGAGCGGCTCGAGGCCGCTCGTAAGGGCATCATTCTGCTGCATGATGCGCAGACGCGGACGGCGGCCATGCTGCCTGCATTCCTGCGCTACCTGCATCAGAACGGGTATCGGATCGTGCATCTGGTGCCGGCTGCCGCCAAGAGCGCTGAAGCCCCATTGACGTCTTGGCACCACGCCTCCCCGCAGTGAAGGCGCGCGAGAAGTGTCGGAGATCACCTCCTGGGGGCAGAGACGGCTACGGGCGACCTCGTGGCCTGATCGGGTTCGATTTGCGATGCCTCAAGTGAGGAAGCTGTTCCTGCGGCACGGCGATCATGCCGCCCTGGACGCCCTTGCGCCAAAGCGAAACAAGAGCTGCCCCACTTCGGCGGCTGGCCTGGCGCCGCTGAACAAGAATCCTTGCACCTCGTTGCAACCCTCGGCCCGAAGCCAATCGAGCTGCTCCGTGGTCTCCACCCCTTCCGCTGTCGTCGTGATGTTGAGGCTCCGGCCAAGGCCCGAGATCGCCCGCACGATGGCCCCGCAATCGGAGCGTTTCGCCAGATCCTTCACAAAGGAGCGATCAATCTTGATCTTGTCGAAGGGAAAGCTGCGCAAGTAGCTGAGGCGCGAATAGCCCGTTCCAAAGTCATCCAGCGATATGGAGACGCCGAGCTCGCGGAGCTGGTGCAGGATCGAAAGATTTGACTCCGTCTCCGCCAGAAACACCGATTCGGTGATTTCAAGCTCGAGCCGCTTCGGGGCCAAGCCGGAATTCGCCAGCGCTGAAATCACCACCTGAACCAGATTGCGGCTACGGAATTGCACCGGCGACAGGTTGACCGCGACCTTGATCTCTAAAGGCCACTTTACCGCCTCCTTACAGGCTTCGCGCAGCACCCATTCCCCGAGTGGCCCGATCAGCCCGATTTCCTCCACGAGGGGAATGAATTCGGCCGGCGAGATCATGCCCTTCCCTGGGTGCGGCCAGCGCAGAAGCGCTTCGAAACCTGAGATCTTGTCGCTCGCAATCTCGACCAGCGGCTGATAGTACAGCTCGAACTCGCTGCTGGCAAAGGCGCGGCGCAAATCAAGCTCCATCTCACGCCGTCGCTGCACCTGCTGATCCATCTCCCGCTCGAAAAAGCGATGCGTTCCGCGGCCATCCTCTTTGGCGCGATAGAGCGCGATATCGGCGTTACGCATCAACTCGGCGCTGCTCGCGCCGTCGCCTGGTGACAGCGCGATTCCGACCGAGGCACCGATAATGACCTCGTTATCGTCAATCTCGTATGGCGCACTCAATGTTCTGATCAGGTCGCCCGCGAATTGGCTCACATGCGTCGGCGAGGTATCATCTGTGAGAATGATCGAAAATTCGTCGCCGCCGAGCCGACAATGGACTTCGTGAGGGTCAATGACGCGGCAGTGCAGCACTATGGCTATGCTCCCGAGACCTTCCTGCGAATGAAAGTTCAGGAGATCTGGCCAGACGACGAGCGGGTCAGCTATACGCGGGCGCTGCGAGAAGCGGGCGACAATACACAGCGCCGCGACGCGGTTGCCGGCTGCATTCGCGCTTTCGAGTGCCTCTCCGAGCTACCTCTGGTGGAGTGCGCGGTTGGCGAGGCTGGTCAACGGCGCAAGGCCGAGGCCCGCATCGCCCATATCCCACTCTCCGCGCTCGAAGGCGATGACCTTGAACGCGCCCACCGCGCTCCATTGGATATCCATCACCTTGCGGCCGGCGTAGCGCACGTGGAGCTCGGACAATTGTTCGTCGCGCGGTGGCGCACTCGCCGCGGCGCGCAGGTCGATCGAGAGATGGCCGCGCCGCCACTCGCGCAGGAGCTTCCGTCCGTCGTCGGCCTCGATGAAACCGGCGATCTTGGCATCGCGCACGAGCCGAAAGGCGATCCGCCCGACCACTCGGGCTTCCTCATTCCTCGCGGCTCGCCCGGCGACCACGCTCTAACCGGAACGCACGTCGGGCAGGTCCTCGCCGGCGACATCATCATTCCCGATCGAGACCAGATCTCCATCGAGAGCGCTAAGCTCAAACTTGCGCTGAGCAACGCGGTAGAACACGTCAGCGTACCGGCTGAAATAGTCGAACACCGCCTGCATCCGCTTGAAGTCGACACGGTCGTCGAGCACGTCGCGGCGGATCATGCACCTCACCGGCCGACCGCGATCGGTCGCCATGCTGAAGTAGAGGCCCCAGAGATCCGGCAGCGGCCGCGTGTTCGGGATGGGCTGAAGCTTCCGCTCCTGCAGCCGCTTCTCGATCTCCCGGTCGAAATACTGGATCCGAAGCCAGCGGCTTTCAGCGTGGTAGTGGATGTCCCGCCAGACGCCGAGGGGGATCGCGTCTTGCCCCGACGCCCAGCGTCGCATCGAGCGATCGGAGACGCTGATTTGACCGGCCAGGTCGGTTTGCCAGGACTGGCCATACAGGGCTTCGCCGATCTGGCGGAGCAACAGCGCGTCTGCGGTCGGGATTTGTTGCGTGATCATGAGAAGAGGACCTTTCCGTCCAAGTTCGTCCGGGCCGGGACAATTCCGCGGGCCGGGACATCTCACGTAGGTATCAATGTGCCCTTGTGCAAGGCGCAGCATCGGAGGCGGCGGCCGGAGCCGCCGCCTTGGATGACGAATCACTACCCCATGCCGGCGATGAGCACGAGGCCGCCACCGCGCTCGTCGCCGCCATAGGCGTCGATCTGCGCCTCCTCGTACGCCATCAGCGCGCGCGCCATGATCAGCACGCCGGCCACCGTCCGCGGCCAATGCTCCCGTATATCGAACATGATCTCGTGGAGATCCTGGGCCCGATCTTGAGCCGTCTGCTTCGCCAGGACGATGCCCGGGGCCTCGATCGCCTGCGCACAGGCCGCCTCGAAGCGTTCGGCGGCGGCTAGACGATCAACGATCTCGTCGGGGAGCCACTCCTCCCAGATGTCCGGCTCGCTTCGCACTTCCTCAAGCCAGGTTCGAAGTCGATCTGCCTTCAGCACCATGACCAGCAGGGCGTCGGGATTAAAGTTTGCCGTTGGTCCCGAAGATGGCGCGGTACGCCGGCCCGCCATCGGCATCCTCCAGCTGCTCAAAGTGGCCTTCGAAGAAGTCCGCGTCCCCACGATCTGCGATCAGGATATCCGCCGGGATCTTCGGTTACATCCCCTTTGCGGTCGCCCTCGCCTCCTGCAACTGCGCGGCTGCGGCGCGGTAGGCCTCGTTCTTGTCATCGAGCTCGGCGCCGAGCGCGAGGAGAGTCTCGCTCTCGGTCACCGGAGGCGGCGGCAGCTTCGACATAGCCGCCGTCGGCACGATCGCGACCGAAGCGGTCTCGGCGACACGCGGCAGCACCGCCGCGGTGCCGAAGGCGGCCGCGAAAGCCGCCGCCAGCGTCACGACCACCGAGCGCCGGGACAACACCGACGCCCGGAAGGGCCCAGCTTGGCCGGCTCCGAGCGCGGCGTGAGCTGGCGTCTGCCGGACGGCATCGGGGAGCCCGGACGGGACAGGCGCACCGGTGGACTCCGTAAGGGCTCTGGCGAGGTTCCTCATTGGCGGGCCCTCCCGTGGAATGGGCTCGAGCCCATCCGGAAGGGCCACAGCGCGCAGGTCACGACGACGCACTTGCGCGCCTCGGCCTCGTTGCCGCCGCTGCAGTCGACGCATTTGGCGCGTATGGCGCGCGCTGGGCTAGCCGGGTGACCGACGCCCTCACCAGCATCGTCAACGGTCATCCAAACCGCGACATCAACCAGCTACTGCCCTGGGCCTACCGCGCTCAAGCCCTCAAAGCTGTGGCCTGAGAACGACGCTTACACACCGACGACCCCCGGCTGATCTTCGGCTAGACCAACAAGCTCCGCGGAAATGAGCGGAGCCCACTCAACGAAGACCTAACATTTAGGAGCGCGATGCGAAAAAGGCCATCTGAACCAGAGGCGTCCTACTAGCTCACCTCAGGTTCGTCCAATAAGCCCTGCCGCGACAATCGTTCCGTGCTCTATAAGCGCCTATCCCGACTGTTCGCCGAGCTCGTGGCGCGGCGACGCTCGCTATCAACGCCTGTTGCAAGATCTCGAGCCCACACTGCTGCTCAACCACCACGGTCTTAAGCCGATCGACGTTGACGCCCCTTGCGCGCCGGTTCGGGTTCACTAATGGTCTTCTGTTCACGCACAGCTGCCAGAACACCACCGCACCGAGCCGACTGCTTCAGATGAGCTTCTAGATCTGGATCGTTGACATCGATTGCCCACCACGTTCCGTCCAAACATAGCAAGGGTGAAGAGACGAGACTTTTACATCCTTTGCCAGAACGCGCGTCGTTAAGCTCAACTTTCACGATTTCCGCTCCCACCCAACTCAGATTCAGTGTCGGCAACCTATCCCGAATGGCTCCAGATTTCGTTGGAAGACAATGGACACTTTTAGACATTTCCTCGCCAATTACCTTGGGCACGCGGCCAGGTGTTTGGCTCGGATTTTCTGCAATCGGACGCCGCCATGTTTCTTTCGCGAAAATTAACCAAGAATTGTTTCTGTTATCCATAAGATTTCCATAAAACTTAAGCTAAGCGAGACTAAGTTTTGCTAGTGGGTCGCAAGCGATAGCGTCGCGCGGCAAACGCTGACGCAATCTTCCAAATTCATGGAAACGCATGATGAGCGATCTTACGGACGCCGCCCGCCATCCACAGACCCCGATGGCCATTCCTGGCTTACGTAAGGATGACGTTGTTCGCGGAATATATTGCATGATCGCCGCGAGCGTGATGTTCGCACTATCGAGCGCACTATCGAAATGGCAAGCCGCTCTCTATCCGGTCGGCGAGGTTATGTTCTTTCGCTCCGCTTCTGCGTTTGTCCTCTGCGCCGCATTGATCCTCCCGGCAACGGGCATGTCAGTCTTTAGCACTCGGCGGCCCCGCGCCCACCTTGCGCGCGGGCTGTCGCAGTCGATCTCGCAGACGTTCACTGTCATCGCCGTTAGTCTGATGCCGCTTGCAGGAGCGATCGCAATCAATTTTTCTGCATCGTTGTGGGCGGCGTTGCTGTCATTTATCTGGCTTAAGGAGCGTGCCGGGATCGCGCGTTGGAGCGCGCTGGTAACGGGATTTGTCGGGGTTCTCGTTGTGGTAAATCCAGGTGCAGATTCGTTGCAGATTGGCGCACTGTTCGCGCTGGCAAACGCGGTTATGTATGGCAGCGTCACCGTTGCGGTTCGCGGAATGACCGCAACCGAGTCTGCAAAAACGCTGTTGATGTGGCAGATGCTTACGGTAACCTTCTTTCACTCCTTCTTACTGCTGTTTGGATTCCGGATGCCGGCGCCGGCTGACGCAATCATGTTGATCTTGAGCGGTCTTACAAACGCCGCGGCACAATACTTTTGGACGCAAGCGCTCCACCTAGCCCCGGCCGCGGCCGTCTCGCCGTTCTATTACCTGACGCTCGTCTGGGCACTTGCGATCGGATTTGTCGTTTGGGGCGACGTACCGACGCTTTTTCTTCTGATCGGGTCCGGCATTGTTGTTGCATCGGGCCTGTTCCTGCTCGTGCACGAGGCTCGGCGACCAACCAAGAAGAAGCCGATCTCAGGTGAACAAACTGGAGACCCCGGCCTTCAGAAAGTCGCTGGCTAAACGAGCGGGTCCCAACTCTAGGCGACAAATTTGCGCCCGGGCGACCATTTGGCAATCATTTCAGGAACTTTCGCTATTGGAACGGGGGGGCTGAATAGATAGCCTTGCCCTTCGTCGCAATCGAGCGCCGCGAGAAAATCGTACTGTCCGACGGTCTCGATCCCTTCTGCCAACGTCGTCATTCCTAGAGCGCGAGCAATACTCACCACGGCTTGCACAATCACAACGTGCTCGGTGCCTTCAGCAAGGTCAGAAACAAACGACCTATCTATCTTGATTTTGTCGAATGGGAAGCTGCGGAGATAACTGAGAGAGGAATACCCCGTACCGAAGTCGTCCAACGAAATACGGACGCCGAGTTGCTTCAACTGACGCAGGGTAGATAGGGTGGATTCATTATTGGTCATGAATACTCCCTCGGTAATTTCAAGCTCAAGGCGATGCGGCTGAAGTTCGGTTTCCGCCAAGGCGTGTCTCACGACCTCGGAGAGATTGGAAGCTGCAAACTGAATCGGAGAAAGATTGACCGCTATCTTAAGATTGTTCGGCCAGTGCGCGGCGCAGCGGCACGCCTCTCTCAGAGCCCATTCGCCAAGAGGTTGAATGAGTCCAGTATCCTCCGCTACCGCGATGAATGTTGCCGGCGGTATCATGCCATTGACCGGATGGCGCCATCGCGCCAGGGCTTCGAATCCGGTTATGATGTTGCTCCGCAAATTGAGGATGGGCTGATAGTATAATTCCATCTCATTTTGCTCGATCGCCTCACGCAGATCGATCTCAAGCCGCCGTCGTTGCCTAAGCTCCCTGTTCATTGCAGCATGATAGAATTTATAGCTGCCCCGACCTTGGGCTTTGACCGCGTATAGTGCCAGATCGGCGGCAATCAGAAGGTCGTCGCAATTTACTCCATCGCACGGTCCAATGGCGATGCCGATACTGATTCCAGAACGGATTCGGTGGCCGCCAATCTCAAAGGGCTTCTGTGCTGCCTCGATCATACTATTCGCCAGGGCCTCGAGCGCTGGTCGAGACTCAACCGTCGCCACAACAACTGCGAATTCATCGCCACCGAGGCGTGCCAGCACTTCATTTGCACCGAGCGTACTCTTTAGGCGCCGGGCCATCTCCTGCAGGAGCAAGTCGCCGGTCTGATGGCCAAGCGTATCGTTGATAGCTTTAAAACGATCGAGATCAAGAAACAGGACGGCGAATTCCGCCAGTGGCTGCTCGTTGTCTACTGCCGGTGGTTGCCGGCGGCTCATCTGGTCGAGCATGGAGCGGAACATCCGCCGGTTTGGGAGACCGGTGAGGGAATCCTCGGAACTAAGGCGGACTGCATCTGCTTCAGCGCGCGATCTTTTCGTGACGTCAGTGAAGGTTTGGACGAATCCACCATCGGGGAGACTTTCCCTGCGAATCTCGATGATTGATCCATCCGGCATCGTTCGTTCGTTAACGCCGGGTTCTCCTGCGACAAGATCTGCCAAGATCTGAACAGACGCCGCGGTCAATCTGCCCGTCGGTGTCTCGTATTCGGCGAGTTGATCGACTCTTGGTGGGGTCTGTATGAACTCTACGGGCAAATCGAGTAGCTCGCCGCAGCGACGATTGATAATCGGAATCTGCTGATCATAGGTAACCAGCATGATTCCTTGGTTCATATACTCGAGCGTAAGGTCAAGTTGATTCGCTTTTTGTCTTGCCTTTGCGTCTATCCGTAGAAGCTGCTCAAGAGCAATGAGAACCAGAAAAGTCAGTACAGTGCCCACCAACGAATTCAACTTGAGGGCGTTTCGAGAGCTTTCCAAGATCTGACTTTTGCTCAAGCTAACGCTGACCCACAATGGATAGCCCTTGACGTTGCGGACAGTAATCAAACGCGTCTCGTTGTTGGCAGGATCGATGTTCTCGAATGTAGTTTCGGCCCCGGCTCGCATTTGGCCGAGCAGTTCTGTTCCGCTAAGATCGTCTCCAAGTGCGTAACCGACCGCGCTCCCGCCACTCGAACGAACCACGCCATCGCTTCCGATCAGGGCGATCGCCGCCGCCGATCCG
Organism: Bradyrhizobium sp. CIR48; assembly: GCF_014198315.1. Taxonomy (NCBI): domain Bacteria; kingdom Pseudomonadati; phylum Pseudomonadota; class Alphaproteobacteria; order Hyphomicrobiales; family Nitrobacteraceae; genus Bradyrhizobium; species Bradyrhizobium sp. CIR48. Next base: position 157,898 of record NZ_JACIHG010000013.1, on the reverse strand, counting down.
AAATTGATATTGTTGTAGAATTTCGTCAAATGGTCCGGATTGAGCGAGGCCACGACGACGCCGCCGAACGTCTGGTCACTGTTCACGAAGCGCCGTGTGAATTGCACGGACCATTTTCCGCTGGCGCGGCCAACCACCGGCTTGCTGATAAAAAGCTGATCCGCGAAGTTGTTCAAATGAAATTGAAAGTGCTCGCGATCGCTCAGATCCAGGGCAGGCGCGGGTTGAGGGCCACTGTTCGATGCACGCATAATTCCCTTGTTATCGATAATGGCGACTTGGACGATGATGTCGCTCAGCACGTCGGTCGTGTTGGCAATAGCGCCAAAACTAACCGAATTTTTCCGAGTCTCAATGCTCCGTCGCAAGTATAAGAGCGCCTTATCAATTTCTCCGATTGATCGAAGAACATTCTCTTCGAATACTAGCGCAAAGTTATGAGCGTCCCGATGCGCCTCTCTTTCGTCCCCCCGAACATCGCCGAAGTATTTTACAGCAACTCCTGCCCATATCATGGTGATGATCACCAGTCCGAAAATTGCCGAGCTTCGACGCTCAGCAATCAGCTTTGGCAGCTCTAGGATTTGTAATTTCATGCCGAGCACAGGCCCCCTATCGGCAGGGCTTACTCGTCGGATATTTCGGGCGACTTAACTTCATTGATCGGCCACCGGAGCGTGGAAGGTTAACCTTAATAGATGGGTCACCACTCTTCCGAGTTGACGTCGAGAAAAATAACCGATTATTAACTCCCGATAAAAAGATCTTCTTTCGGAGTTCATATGTCGGGTTGCAATACGGCTGTTTCGAAAGAAGACGCATCACCCAACGCTGAAATAGCGACTTGTCCGCAACGCTTTGGCAACAAAGCTGTTGACGGAGGATTCGAGGCATCGATCAAAATTGCGAAACCTGTCATTCCCCGAGCCAACGACATCGCGCCAGAAAAAGTTTTGCAAGCCTTCAATACCTGGGCCTTTAAGCGTGAGCAGCCTGACAACTCTGTTGCAATGTTGCAGAGCATTTCCAAATCAATTGCGGTGAGAAATCCCGTTCCGTTTGTGCTCTATTGGGGCAAAGGCCCGCGGTCCAACATCGACAAGCCAGACTTCGAATGTCTGAACTATTTGGCTGCCTTCACCCGCCGAATCAGTAAAATATATGCGCCCGGGGCGGCACTAAGGTTGATTTTCACCGATACTCATGCGGAATTGAACGGACATACATCGCAGAACATACGCCAATATTTTGATGAGGTTGCGGATGGCGCCCGCGAACGCGGTTTCGAGAGCTGTTGGTTGGGCGACCTCACAAGGGCCGCGGAAGCGGATAACACAAGTCCTTTAATCGATGAGATCGTACCCGAGCCGACGTTCCAGCGGCTGCTTGCCAGCGCGGTGAAATGGTATCGTGGAAATGGAAGTTGTGAAGAGGGCGCATTAGAATATTACCGGATGAACATGGTGGAGAAATGTGCGGTCGAACGTGCATTTCCTGACTCAATTTTCATCACCTTCAACGGAAGCGAATTTCGAGGGCTTTTTCCCCAAAACCTTCCAATCTTCTACATGTATTCGCTTCGCAAAGGGATCAGCATCAAACCCTGGTTCCTCGTCCCGGATATGGCCGCCCGCGAACAGCGAGCAAGTTAGCGTCGCTTACCCACACACTGGGGCGACTGCGTACGATGTAGTTTGAATCGCGTTTAATCGCTCGAAACCGTGTCCCTGGAACCATTGTCGCGCAGCGGGACTTGCCCGGCATTGAGACGCGGCTCGCGTTCGCGCGGCGTCGGTCGTTCCAACGGATCGCGGCCGACCTTCGACTGCAAGCTCCGCCAAATCGGTAAAGACGTCAGCCTGACGTCCCAACTCGTCGGCGATCATCGGCTGTTGACTTGAAAGGGTCGAGACCACGGTCACCCGCACGCCGCGGCGCTGCACCGCTTCCACCAGCGAGCCGAAGTCGCCGTCGCCGGAGAACAGCACCATCTCGTCGATATGCTCGGCAAGCTCCATGGCATCGACCGCGAGATCGATATCCATGTTGCCCTTGAACCTTGCGGCGGCACGAGGCGTCGATGAACTCTTTCGTTGCCTTGGTGACGACGGTGTAGCCATTTAGTCTAGCCAGTCAATCAGGGGACGGATCGAGGAATACTCCTGATCTTCGATGATGGCGGTGTAATAAAGGCGCGCACCAGATTGCCGCGGCTCTGAAATTCCTTGAGCAGGCGCTTGTAGTCGATGTCGAAGCTGAGGTCTTGGCGGCAGCATGGCGATTGGCTCCGTCGATGAAGAGCGCGACCTTCTTCGGGGAGGACCTTCGAGCACAGGCCTCACAATTGGATCTTCGGGGCAATGGACTGATTATGACGCAGCAGCCAGTGCTGCCGCCCGAACCCGATTTGCGCGCCACGATAGCCCTCGATCAAAGCCTCCAACAACTCGGTTTCAGTCATCCTGCAGTCTGCCATGCAGCAATCATCAGGGACGCAAGAATAAGCAACAGAACCACGTAAAGCAGAAGTTGAGAGATTAAGCCACCATCACGTTCGAACATTATATCTCCCATCCGCGTTACACCTCTTCGGGCTGGGCCGGCAAGCTGACTTTGCCAGCGCTTTGGGCGCCTCTGCTCCGACCAACACTGAAGCAACGAACGCACAATCTCCTTTTCGCCTGAGTGCGTCGTCTCGGCTTCACATTTGCGGCGTCTCGGTTTCATATTGGAGCGTTTCGTTCAACCGATTATTGCAACGAGGCGCAAATTCGCGCCCAAATCCTGCATTTGGCCGGCTTCTCCAGTGTATTTCAGCACTCTAGCCGAAGACGATGACGACGGTCCGGGCCTCCGCTGCCGGTACTGTCCTCTAGCCTAGCGCGAAGCGCTCGCTACAATTCGAAGGCGTCGACCTCCTCGTCCGGAAACTTTTCGGCTTCCAGGTCCAACCTGTACCGCGCCTCTTCTAGCTGCCCGGTGATGAGGACGTAGTCTTCGAACGTGCTCGACGAGCTGATGTGCTTCTCGATCAGCCGCCGCAGCTCCTGCGTGAACCGATGTTTGCTGACGGTCATTCGTCTCCTCCCCACCTCCCTGCGCTGGATCTGGTTCTGTTTATCAGAGCAAAGCGCTCGCTGGCCGCGTGTTTTGGCTCGGCTACCAGCGCGCGGCGCCAGCGCGAGCCGCAACGCGCGTTGCGGTTGACGAATACTTTTCTATTTGGATACCCGCTTTCCGTCTTGAAGAAAGGGAGTGCTGCTTCATGCCGCCAGCGAGCTCGTGCGGATAATGGTTAGCAAAGCCCGACAAGCCGACGAGATCGAGAAAATGCCGAGCGATGTCCTGCCGCTGCTTGGCCTTGAGCCCTGCGATGTCGAGGCCGAACTCGATGAACGCGCCAAGGCCTGCCCGTTCTGCGGCGAGATGCCCGAGGTCGAGCTAGGCCTGACGGCAAGGATCGCCTGCATGGGGTCGGCTGCCTTATCCTATCGTTCATTCGCCGACGCTCGCAGAGCGCTGGCCTTCTGGAACATGCGCCGGCGTCATAGTTGACATCCGGACCAGCGGTAAGCTTGACTGGCGAGCACGGCTCGACGAGAGCGGCTTCCTGGAGAGCTACGATTGGAAAATGGTTCTCGAATTGTCGCGGGCCGTAATCTCCGCCACGCGGATAGACCGGGGATGATGATCCCATGACCAAAACCCTGGTTGAATTTATCGGTGGCCCCCGCACATGGCGCCAGGATGGAGCGTCCACGCGTTGCGACAGTACGTTTCTACTCCGAGTCTCGGCAGGTCGTCCTCGTTGCCTAGCCAACGGTCGAGCTCGGTACCATTGGACACAAAACCTAGCCTCTACCCACAGCATTGCGACTACTGCCACGATTTCGCCGCTGAGCGATCTGCTAATTCATCTTTGTCATATAGCTATCCGCGCGAGCCATTGGGATGTCCGACTTGACGCTCTGGAATAAGCTAACTCGCAGGGAGCAGAGACTTGCCATTGAGCTGTTCGGCGGAGGATCCACGCATGCTGACGGCCTGGTCGAGACGGTCAACCTCATGCCGCTGGATCTCGTCAGTGAGAACGGTCTAACCTCGGCGGGCCTTGGGATCTTCGTCGCAGCTTTTCAAAGCGCAACGCGACGCCTCAGCCAGAGTTGCTGCGATCCTCGTGAACTTCACCCGTCAGTCTTAGAAACTGTTCATATGCCCCTCTGGGCCTCATTCATTCCGAGACGCTGTCGCGATCGAATGAATTAGGGGACCATGTCCAAATAGGCGGCCACGATCTCGGGCCAGTACATGGCTGCGCCAAGCGACAGAAGGAGGCCGGCCCCGCTGAACAAAGGACAACCGCTAGCGACTTGGTCTCGCCCTCCACTTTCATGCGACTCAAGCCGACTCCGCGAGCATAGGCAAACCTGGCCTCTTTAAGCCTTCGGCCTGATCTGCCCGAGAAATCGAGATGAAAAAGAAGATCCTGGCAATCGACGGCGATGCAGGGGCATGGGCGGAGCCAAGCTGTTCGATAGCCAAGTCATTTCTCGCTGACGGTTCGGTAGTGACGATCCAGGAGCCGCCTCAGCCACGCGCCGAAATCGGCTGAACGCCGGAGGCGTGCTTTCGAAAGAACCTGCGCAAGGCCCTCGAATTGCATATCGCGCGCATCATTTGAACCTGCAATTATGTCGGAGAAACTGTTTCGCTGAAAACGTCTTGGTGGTAATTCTCGCAATTCCGGCTCGACGCAGACCGCCTCAACCAATAACTGTCTACGATTCCGTACAATTGTCGGATAGCTCGTTAACAGCAGGATTTCGAACGCTTGGCCTCACCCGTGGCGCAAGGACGATGCGGCCGATCTTCTGCCGCAGATCGACCAGGTCGATAAATACATCAGCCTGACGACGCAGTTCGTCGGCAACCATTGCCGGCTGAGTCGCCAGCGTTGAGATCACCGTTACGCGGACGCCCCGCCGTTGTACGGCTTGCACGAGCGCGCGCAAATTACCGTCGCCCGACACTAGCACGATCTGATCGACTTGATCGGCAAGCTCCATGGCGTCAACAGCAAGATCGACAGCCATCCTGTATTTGACCTTGCGCCGGCCGTTTGCCTCAACGAACTCTTTGGTTGGCTTGGTGACGACAGTGACGCCGTTGTAAGCTAACCCGTCGATCAATGGACGAACTGACGAACCTTCCTGTTCCTCGATCGTTCTAGTGTAATAAAAGGCTCGCAATATACTTCCCTGGCTCGCGAACTGCCTTAGAAAGCGCTTGTGATCGACATCGAATCCGAGCGCCCGCGAAGTCGCGTGGAAGTTTAATCCATCGATGAACAGAGCGGTCCTGCTGGCCGGATAGTCTGCCATAAGATTCCTTCCAATGAGCGAAGTCGAGTCCCGCTCTTCACTGCTGAATGGGAGCGAAGATTCGCTCGGTCCTGATACCACCGATCAGAAGGCCGATTTCGGAGACGATCGAAGTGGGAGCCATCCTAGCATCCTGCCGCTGCTAGCCGCCTTGCCCAGGAAGGCTTAGCGAGACGGTCGACGCCTGGACACTGATTTTACGATGGCGCTGCAGATAGTTTTAGTCGCGAGCGTGTGAAGCCAAGTTCGAGGGCGGCTCTCGCCGCCAGAGCCAATGCTGCGTTCTCAGGAAAGGGCGCCCCCTTTATCGTCAAGACAGCAAATTTGGAGCCATCAGCCCTCGAAACACAATCCCCAAAAAACAGCAGATCTCGTTAGAGAGCTCGGGTGTGGCGTTTCGGTTTCAGATTCGAGCGTTTCGTACAAAACCCATTTGTCTTACCGAGACTTTTCGTTCCTTTAGTGATGCGACTTGCACGGATAAGAACAACACCGATAAATGGGGAGCGCGACGACGACGAACTTTGTCGATTTTGGCAACTTATACTCCCGCTTTGGATGGTAGCTCAGCGAAATTGAATGAGAGTGATACAACAGACCGCCCGACAGTCGATGAAATCGCGTGGCCTCACGGTCGGCTTTGTTACAACTGCCGCACCGCCTTCGCCTAACGGTCAAGCCCGCGTTCTGGGACAGATCGTTACGGATGATGTGGCCATACCGATCTTCATGACGGACCAAATGAATATTCTAGAGTCCGAGCAAGAGCACATTGGACGGCACTACAAGCTCTCGAGCCCGGAGTTCAGGCTCGTAAATCGGTCTCTCGGCCGATTTCAGGGACTGAACAGAGCCGGCGGGCTTGCTCGCACGGCAGTTACCAGAGCTCGCGAAGTGGTTGCCGTACTTCGAAGAGATCCCGTCGACATTCTTGTCGGCTGCAGCGGGAATCCGTTTGATCTCTCAGCTGCCTGCCTGGCTGCAAGACGTTTAGGGCTTCCCCTGATGGCCTATCTCTTCGACGATCCGGTTTACCAATGGGAGGCTGGACTCTATCGCCACGCAGCAAGACTAGCAGAACGACTTTGGAGTCGTAGTGCACGAGCCATAGTCGTGCCGAACGAAGTTTTAGCGGCTGACATTCAGCGGCGTCTTCCAAAAGCTAGAATACATATCGTAAGGAACCCCGTTGACTCGACGGCATTCTCTGCACCGCCCCGCCTCCTGGAAGCCGATCCGCCCACCTTACTGGCACCGTGGCGATTGCTATACTCCGGCTCAGTATATTCGGCACAAGCCGATGCATTTGAAAACCTGAAAGCAGCCCTAGAGATTCAAGGCGGTCGCTTCGTTCTTGAACTCTACAGCGCACAATCATCTAGTGACTTGGTGGCGAAGCAACTCGCTACTCCATACTTTATGGCTCGCCCGCATGTCTCTCACATGACAGCATTGTCGCTTCAACACAACGCCGACATTCTGTTCCTGCCCCTGGCATTCAATTCGCCGATTCCCGAAGTCATACGATCATCTGCGCCAGCAAAGCTGGGGGAATATCTTGCCGCCGGTCGTCCCATTCTAGTCCATGCTCCCGCCGGATCGTTCGTGGCCGAGATCATCCGTAAAGCTGACGCCGGCGTAGTCGTAGATATCCCGGATCCCGACCGTCTATCCGATGCATTACACGCCCTCTCCAGCGACGTTCATTTGCGCAAGCGAATTGTCTGCAATGCATTAAGGCTAGCGCGAGACTTCCATGTAGACCGCGCAAAGAATTCACTTTCTTCAATTTTCGAAGGACTAACTAGACAAGAAGATAAACGATTCAGCTACAATTGAAGGCGACGGAGTTTGACAATGGACGACACAATACGAAGCAACCTCAGCGTATGGAAGCGACTCCAAGACGAGAACTATTTCGAAAATCACCCGTGCTACAAGGGCATTTCAGATTTTGGGGGGCAAGAAGCGATCCAGGCAATTGAATGGTTTAGTCCGATCCGCGAGCAGATGAAAATCGTAGTAATAGGGTGTGGGTATGGCCGCGAGACGCTAAGGCTAGCGCCGCTTGTTGATCGCGTTTACGGAATTGACGTCAATGAAACAATTCTGAAGAAGGCTGTCGACTATCTCGCGGCTCGAAACGTAAATAACTTTACGCCCGTTCTAGCTGAGGCGTTTGCTACGGATGTGCCCGAAGGGATCGATCTCGTTTTCTCGATCGTCGTGATGCAACACCTAACGCGCGATTTGGTGCGAAACTACTTTCTGCATTTGGCGAAAAAGCTCTCGCCCGGAGGTGGTTTCGTCGTGCAGTTCCTGGATGAGCCTGGTGTCGATCATGAAAAGACAGATGCATCCAACACTGGCGGCGGCGAGCCGTCCATCAGTTGGTCGCCTTGGCAGCTCGTCGACCTAGCTCGAAACGCCAAATTGCAGTTTGTCGAACTCAGAACTCAGCTGGTCACTGAGGCGGCATTGTGGCACTGGGCGTATTTTCGGAAGCAGGAGTAAGTGATGGCCTTCACGTGAACAAGTGACTTCGCTCATTTGTTCGAGTTTGCCGCACGATTTACCTTCGCGCGTCATGAAGTAAGGCTCAGAGTTTGCATGACAACGCCGAATGTTCTCCAATCTCGTTTTAAAGCTATCGCACGCCGCGCGCCCTTTTTGCGAAGGCTACACACGGCAATTGGTGACCTGCAACGAGAAGTCGATCAACTCAAGCTCGTTTCGGAGGACCGCCTGGCTCTTTCGACGAGGCTTAAGATTGAACTTGCCGATTCCAGGGCTCGGGAGACTGAGTTATCGGAGACGTTGGCAAGCGCCGCGAACCAACTGTCCGAAGCCCGGCTTCGAGAGGATAACTTATCGAAGCAGCTCGCCGCGACTCAGGCCGCCCTTGAGACAAATGCGGCCCAACAAGAAACGCTTTTGACCCAACTGAGCTCGTTGCAGACAGCAGTGTCTGCTGCTGATGCTCACATTGCGAAAGCCACCGACCATTCATCGAGGCTTAAGATCGAACTTGCCGATTCCAGGGCACGGGAGACCCAGCTATCGGAGACCTTGGCAGATGCCACAAGGGAACTTTCCGAACTCCGCCGTCGGGAAGAGGACTTATCGGCCCAGCTCGCCGCGGCTCAAGCTACGCTTTCGACAGATGCTGCCCAACGAGAAACGCTCTTGATCCAACTGAGCTCGTTGCAGACCGAATTATCTGCGGCGACGGCAAGTGATGCGGAAGCTCGCCGTGAACTGGTTTCGGCAAATGCCCGCATTGGAGAGGCAGCTGTTCGCGAAGAAACGTTGTCGCGCGAGCTCGCCTCCTCTACTGAGCGAGCGGAAATCGCCAAATCCGCACAGTCGGCAGCAACGGCGCTGTCGGAAGAGCTGTACGATTTGGCACATGCCGTTGGTCCGAGCCTTCGTGATCAGATGACCGCTCAAGCTAATGTGATCCTCGGCAGCCTCAATGATCTGAAGGCTAGTCTTCTTGCCCAGTTTCCCTCTCTGAGCTCGAACATCTTCGCGCTCCAGAGCGGCCAAGAAGAAGCATTTCGCAACCTCAGGAACCGATTGAGCGCTTGCCGGGAAGGGCCTCACCCGCTGACGAACGACCTGTATCTCGATTTGCTCGAGGCGTCCTTGACCGGAATGATTCATGCCGATCCTTCTGAAGCACCTTGGGCGGACGGGATATATGACCCAAACCGCCGGGCTCTGGGTCTTGATTGGCCATCGCAAGCGGAAACCATGATTGGTAGGGCCAGAATGCGCAATCTGAGGATGCTTACCCAGCGCGTTCTTGAGGAAGGCATTCCAGGTGATTTGATAGAGACTGGTGTGTGGCGCGGCGGCGCCTGCATCTATATGATGGGGATCCTCGCCGCGTCCGGTGATCAGAGGCGTCGAGTATTCGTAGCTGACAGCTTTCGCGGGCTTCCGACTCCAAACGCCGAGGACTACCCCGCTGACGAGGGCGACCAGCATCATCAAATGATGCAGCTTGCTGTGTCGCGAGACCAGGTGGAAGAGAACTTTCGAAGATATGGATTGCTCGACGAACGCGTCATTTTCCTGGAGGGATGGTTTAAGGACACGCTTCCGAGCGCACCTATCGACGCCTTAGGGTTGTTGCGTTTGGATGGCGACATGTACGAAAGCACAATGGACGCCCTCAATGCGCTGTACGGCAAGGTTTCCCCTGGCGGCTTTGTTATTATAGACGACTATGTTCTAAAGCCGTGCGCGCAAGCGGTGGATGACTTTCGAAGTCGACACAAAATTTCGGCGCCGCTGCAGGAAGTGGATGGCGCTGCAAAGTGGTGGCAAGTACCATACTAGCTAAACCGTCTTCAGATTGGCCTGAGGTCGACTCGGCTTGGGCCGCTCAGTCGTCTGGAACTAAGGATTGGACGATTGGGAGGCCTGGCAGATCTGGCCGGCTGTTCGATCGCCACGGATGAGAGCCTCGCCCTATTTAATTTGAGCTTGGAGAGTCCCTTGATGGCTCACGCGGGCGGATCATCATCCAATCGAAACGACTCTTTGTACGAAACGCTCCAATGTGAAACCGAAACAACACACCCAATCCGCTTCTGCGAGTTGTTGGTTGTAACATACTGTATTTTTCCCGTTAAACGTCCAGAGTCGGTGTATCTGCGCGAGAAGAGCGCGGTTGACCTACATGCTCGATCTCTGCGACCGGTACAGAAGCATACGTCCGGTGCTGGTATGCTTCGAGACCTAGATCAAATTTGTTACTGAGCAGAAGTAGTTGTTGTCGCAGCAGTATTTCAGACAAGTTATGGCTCGCCGTCGGAAACTCCTCTTTGTAGCAATGCACCATAGTCCTCACACTGCTAGGTGGATCGATATTGCCGCCGACCTGGGGTACGACCTCCACTTCTTCCCTTTGGATTCCGGCGATCCTCATGAGAAGCTCCGCAATGTGACCCTCCATTTGCCGGTTCTGAGCGAACAAGAACCGACCGCCGGAGCGCGACGGCGATCAGGCTCCATGATGGGGCGCGCCATCACTTTTTTACGCTTGATTGGCACAAACCCTGTCTGCGCCTCACGACAACTCAAGAGAGCATTCAAGCGAGCGATCCTGCGTGGCAGATCTGATCAATCGAGCAAGGCGAAGCAGGTCCATCCCAGAGCGGGCGTCATCCGACAAGAGTTCTTTGTGGGACGCCTGCTGACAACTCCAAGCGAGGCTGTACGGCTGGGACGGGCGGACGAAAGTGATGCAACGACAGAAGGCCGCTATGGACCGCAGGTCCTGGCCGCGCTCATCGCGCGTCTCCAGCCGGACCTGATTCACTCAATGGAATTTCAGCACGCCGCATATCTCGTGCTCGCCGCGCGAGATATCATGCCAAAGCGCTTTCCCCGATGGCTTGCGACTAATTGGGGTAGCGACATCTTCTATTTTGGCAATTTTCCGGACCACGCGAGGCAGATCAAACGCGTTTGCCAGGCGATTGATCGCTACTCCTGCGAATGTCACCGCGACCTCGCGCTGGGACGCAAATTCGGATACTCCGGCCCCGACATGCCCGTCCTTCCGAATTCCGGGGGAATGGACATCGAACATGTTCGATCTCTCCGCGATCCCGTTCCGCCTTCCAAGCGCAAGATGATCATGGTGAAGGGCTACGATCATTTTGCAGGCCGCGCGATGATCTCGCTCGCCCTCCTAGAGCGATTCTCCGATCAGTTGCGGGAGTATACAATCGTCCTCTATTCGGTGGGTGCAAGGCCTCGAGTACGCGCGCTAGAACTAGCAGATGCCGGAATTCTCAACATCAAGATCATCGACATAGCGAGTCACGATGACATTCTTCGTCATTTTGGTAAGGCCCGTATCTACCTTGGGATCAGCATCTCTGATGCGATCTCAACGTCGGTGCTCGAAGCCATGGCGATGGGGGCGTTTCCAATCCAAACAAACACCTCTTGCTGCGAGGAGTGGTTCGTCAACTCGATGACCGGCTTTGCTGTCCCTCCCGACGATTTCGAAGAAATCTGCGACAAGTTCGAGAGAGCCCTGAAAGATGATGCCCTAGTCGACTACGCGGCTATCGAGAACTTCAAAGTGATTGAATCTCGCCTGGGGCGAGACACCTTGAAACCGAAAATGGCCGAATTCTATCGCCGAGCTTTTGCTTAATTTTGTTGTTGCCCGCGGGGTTTCACATTGCTCAAAGTCCTTCAAGTCAACTCCTCTGATATCATAGGAAGTCGCTTTAACGGATTTGACGTGCGCGCGCTACTTGCCGCCGAAGGAGTTTCATCTCACCATTTGGTTTGGAATAAACTGAGCGAAAGCCGGTCATCAACTAGACTACTCTCCATCCCAGGTAGCCGACTCTTGACCAAGACATTGGGACGCTTTGAACGCGCGATGTCTGTCCATTCACATCTCCAACCTTCATCATTTAGCATCCCATTCCATCGTGCATTTCGCGATACGGACGTCGTTCACTATCACATAATCCACGACGGCTATTTTGGACTCAATGCGCTGCCACTTTTAAGTCGGCTGAAGCCGACGATCTGGACATGGCACGATCCATGGCCAATGACGGGTCATTGCATCTATCCTCTTGGCTGTGCACGGTGGAAGGTCGGCTGTGGTCATTGCCCGAGACTTGACCTGCCTTTCTCAATGCGCCGAGATCGTTCATCTGAGGAGTTCCGCTGGAAACAACGGCTTGTTGGCAAAGTTAAGCTCGATATCGTGGTTGCTTCAAACCATATGCGAAGAATGGCTGAAGCTTCTCCAATCGCTCGAGACAAGCGGGTCCATGTAATTCCCTTTGGACTCGACTTGGAAAAGTTTAGTCCCGAAGGTAAGGACGCTGCGAGGCGGCGACTGGGGATTCTTCCCAACCGGCTAGTGATCGGGGTGAGAGCGTTCTTCTCGAGTCCCTTTAAGGGTTTTGAGTTTGCGGTAGAGGCTTTGCGCGGCCTTGGAAAACTGAACGTTCCGATCACTATCGTTACAACGCATGACAAGGGACAGCTCAACGAGTTCATCGGTACTCACCAGATCGTCGATTTAGGGTGGGTCAACGATGACTCTGTCATGCTTGACGCTTTCAAGGCCGCCGATCTATTCGTTATGCCCTCCACCGCCGAAGCCTTCGGAATGATGGCGATCGAGGCAATGGCGTGCGGGAAGCCGGTGATCGTATTTGATGGCACTTCCCTTTCGGAGATAACATGCGCGCCGAACATCGGATTGTCAGTTCCGATGGGTAGCTCGACAGCTCTTCGAGATGCGATCAGACATCTCGTCGAGGACAAATCTGAGCGACAGTCCCGAGGAGCTGCCGGCCGAAAGCTCGCCGAGGAACGGTACGACGACCGTCAATTCGCAAAGCGCCTGGCGGAGCTATATCGCTTCGTTACCGCGGACTCTCGTGCACGCCAATGAAGACACTATTGCTCACAGATATTCCGCCGTCCAGCAATCTGACGGCTGGTATTGTAACGGCGCAAATGTGCCGTTGTATTCCGCCAGGCGAGCTGGCCATCTTCTGTGTACAGAACCCTCATTTACACCCTGAGCTCTATGCAGACCTCAGCCATGTACCGATGCGGGTAGTACCTAAGCCCAATGAGCTAAACGCTGGGAAAGGCCGATCTCCGATCAGGTGCGCCAGTACCATTCTGGCCGAGACGTACCGACGCATGCATTTGATTACCCCGCTTGTGAACCAAGCAGTTGAGTTTGGCAGAGAGCAGAGGGCAACCGCATTGTGGGCCATCTTGCAAGGCCAAACAATGGTGCGAATGACGGGTTCTGTCGCCCTGGGATTGGGTGTTCCTTTGCGTACGCAAGTTTGGGATCCCCTTGGATGGTGGCTCAGCGCGCATGGTGTTGACGCGATTAACACCCGACTCGATCTGGCTTTGTTCGACCGCACTCTAAAACGGTCTGTGAGCTGCGCGACCGCCTCTTGGGAAATGGCGCGCCGATACGAGCGCAAATACGGTACGATAAGCCATCCAATTATAGCGTCGCTCGACCAGTCGATCGCGCGGAAACCTGAACCGACGTTACGCTGTCAAGACGAATTGGCGATCGGCATGGCCGGCCAATTCTATGCTTCTGAGGAATGGAATCAGCTCGCCTGGTCCTTGAGTCTCGCTGGATGGCAAGTAAACGGGCGAAGAGTCGTGGTGCGAGTGCTAGGTCACCAAAAGCCGCCGGGAGTTCCAGAAGAACATCTCGATTTCCAAGGCTGGCAACCGCAAACAAGGGTGGTAGAGCTACTGTCTGAAACGTGTGACATTCTGTATTGCCCCTATCCGTTCAAGGCCTCCATGGTTGAGGTCGCCGAACTTAGCTTTCCTTCAAAGATTCCAACTTACCTTGCGGCGGGACGTCCGATCCTGTTTCACGGGCCGAAATACGCAAACGCGGCTCGTTATCTCGAGGAACGCCGCGCCGGGTTTATTTGCCGGGCAATGGAAGCTGATGCGGTGTACGACGGATTGTTACATCTGGTCGAAGACCAGGATCTATATAAACGCCTGGCTGACGGGGCACAGAGCGCTTTTCACTCGGACTTCACCCTCGAACGGCTCAGTGATGCGGTTCGTCGCTTTCTCGGCTACTAGCTGAATCCTGTCGCGGATTGATCGAGCATGCCCAATGAATTCAAGGCGCTGCTTATCGAAGAAGCACGGCTGCGCAATCGCGCTGTTGGCACGATCCGAGAGGCAGCATCAAAGATCGTCAACAGAATTTTGCTGACACTTGCGTTTGTTCGGCAACGATTGGAGATGGCATAATGCTAACGATCAGCCAGAGACCTGCATCATTGATCGCGCTTTTCCGTTCGTTGCACGGACACGGCAATTTAATTCGCAGATTGTGCTCGCGGGAGTTCAGCCAGCGCTTTCGCGGAAGCATGCTCGGCATGGCCTGGGCAATCATAATGCCGGTGTTCACGGCTGCTATATATACGTTTGTGTTCAGCACAGTTTTCAAGGCGCGATGGACGGAGACCACAGGGGGACCGTTCGACTTCGCTATTATTGTTTTGACTGGCATGGTTGTGCATGGCGTGTTTGCAGAATCGATCGCGAGGGCTCCGAGCACCGTCATCGGAAATGCAAACTACGTTAAGAAGGTCGTGTTTCCACTTGAGATTCTTCCGGTCGTCATTGTGCTCAGTTCACTCATAAATGCCTGCATCGGCAGCGCAATCGTCCTGACCATGAACCTGGTCTTGAAAGGGATGATCTTCCCGACAGCGTTGTTGTTACCGCTCGTACTTGGACCTTACGCGATAGTTGTGGCCGCGCTTGTCTTTGTCCTTGCGGCCGTTGGAGTGTATTTAAGAGATCTGTCTCAGCTAGTCTCGGTACTCATTACGATAACTCTATTCCTGACGCCAATATTCTTCCCTATAGAAGCCGTTCCTGAGGAATTCCGATCCGCGATGTGGCTCAATCCTCTCACATTCATCGTACAGCAGGTACGTGATGTCGTTATCTTCGGCCGGTTGCCGGACTTCATTGGGCTTTCAGTTTACTCATTAGCGGGACTTTCTGTCCTGGCGGTTGCATTTTGGATATTTCAGCGACTGCGGAACGGGTTCGCCGATGTGCTTTGAGATCGGGGTTTACATTGGATCAGCTTCCAACGCTTTCACCTGGTCTATCCTACTCACCAGAGCATAACTCAGACCCTATGCTCCTTGTGGCCACGCTGGCAGTCGTCGTTGCCGGCACGCGTTTGGCGCACCTGACTGGTTCATAGTGCCCCGCAAACTAGGATCCAGCCCATCCGGGAGCCGTTAATGTCCGAAGAGCCCGCAATTGACATTCGTGAACTTTCAAAGGCCTATTTGGTCTACAAGAAACCGGCCGACCGGCTGAAACAGGCGCTTGTACCTAAGCTGTATTCCGTCATGCGTCCGGTCGCGAACCTTACCGGTAAGACGCTGACGCCCCCCATGTACTACGACCCGTTCTGGGCGCTACGTCCGCTCACCCTGACGGTCAGACGTGGTGAAACACTTGGCGTGATCGGACGGAACGGTTCCGGCAAGTCCACGCTACTGCAGCTCTTGTGCGGAACGCTGACCCCGACGACGGGTGAAGCCAGGACTAACGGCCGGATTGCGGCACTCCTTGAGCTCGGCTCAGGCTTCAATCCCGAATACACCGGGCGCGAGAACATCCATCTGAACGCATCGATCTTGGGCCTCACGCCGCAGGAAGTCGATCAGCGTATTGATGAAATTCTGGCTTTCGCGGACATCGGCGAGCATGTCGATCAGCCGATAAAGACCTATTCCAGCGGTATGACCATGCGTTTGGCCTTTTCCGTCATTGCTCACGTTGATGCGGATATCCTGGTCGTCGACGAGGCGCTCGCGGTGGGCGATGCCTACTTCCAGCAGAAGTGCATGCGCTGGCTTCGCAAATTCCGCGAACGGGGTACTGTGCTGTTCTGCGGACACGACACCTCTGCCGTTATTAACCTCTGCCAGCGCGCGATCTGGCTCGACAAAGGACAGGCAAAGCTGATCGGGCCTGCTCGTGACGTGTGCGAAGCCTACACGGCTGCAGTCAACGCACAGGCCATGGGGATACCGGAGCCCGAAGTTCGTCATCTATCTTCTGCTACTTCAGAAGCTGCGCCGGGCACTCTAAAGGTTCTCGAGAAAGAAGGCGCAGCGGGAAGTCTCCATTCGAAGTCCATTGGCATACTTCCGCAAATCGTTCAACTTGCGGAGCCGAGCGACCATTCCGCGTCATACGGCAGTGGCGATGCGCAGGTGATCGCCGTATCTATGACCAGAGAGAACGGCGATCCTCTCCATCTAATCTGCGGTGGCGAGAAGGTATGTGTAACCGTGGCAGTGAAGGCCAATGTCCCCGTCGAGAAACCGATCATCGGATTTTTCATCAAGGACCGGCTCGGGCAGCCGCTACTTGGCGATAACACTTTCGAATCCTACGTGGACCACAACATCCTTCTCGAACCGGGCAAGAAAGCCATCGCTAGGTTTGTTTTTTCCCTACCGCTTCTTTTGACCGGCACTTACATGATTACGGCAGCCGTGGCCTCAGGGACTTTGAAAGCGCCAGTTATGCATGATTGGCTCCACGATGCGCTTTCGTTCAATGTAACGTCACCTCTTCTGACTGGGGTGCTGATCGGTATCGCGATGGAGAAGATCGAGATGAAGGTAATCAATGAAGAAGAAAGAGCCGTCATCTAGGGCGAATTGAGAGATGACGCAGGCGCGGCAACAAGATGCAAAAGGCTTCGTACTGTGGGCCATCTCGTATTTCCAAATTGGACCCTGTTGAGAGACGACAGTCCGAATTGGATGGTCCTGTCCCGGAAAGCTGTGCCGACAACGGCACGATAGGGCTGGCTTCTCCCAAACTGTTGGTTGTCGGCCAACGATTCTCGAATTGCACCAAGTTCGACCAGCTCGGGAGTTATCGTGCGTTATTCAGTATCGCTCCGGCGAAGACCGCCTTGCGCGGTTTGATGGAGGATGAAGACATAGGCGTATGACTGACCATGTGCCTATGCCGAAGGTTTCCCGACTTGAAGTCGTTTCGACGGGCGCACGGCGCCGTTGGACATTGGAAGAGAAGCAGCGGATCGTCACCGAGAGCTATGGCGGGTCGCGTCTGGTGTCGGTGACTGCGCGACGTAACGGGCTGTCGACAAGCCAATTGTTCACGTGGCGCCGGTTGGCGCGCGAAGGCAAGTTGAGCGGCGATGCTGCGCCGGTGCTTGTTCCGGTTGAGATCACGCCTGCGGCGGCTCCGATCTCGAGTGGCGCGCCACAACCGGTGTCTTCACCGCCTGCGCACCGTGCACGGGCCGGCATTATCGAGATCGAGCTTGGCGGCGGCTGTCGCGTGCGCGTTGACCGCGACGTTGATGTTGAGGCGCTGCAGCGGGTTCTTGAGCTTCTGAGACGGCGATGATCCCCATCCCGAGCGGCGTCAGGGTCTGGATCGCCACCGGCCACACCGACATGCGCCGCGGAATGCAAAGCCTGGCGCTTGCGGTCCAGCAGAGCCTGAAGCGCGATCCTCATGCTGGCGATCTCTACATCTTCCGGGGTCGCCGCGGCGATTTGGTCAAGATCCTCTGGCATGACGGGCTTGGCATGTCGCTCTACGCCAAGCGCCTGGATCGCGGCAAGTTCATCTGGCCGTCGGCGTCCGACGGCGCGGTATCAATCTCGGCGGCGCAGATGGCCTACATGCTGGAAGGGATCGACTGGCGGAATCCGCAATTGAGCTGGCGGCCGCAAAGCGCGGGCTAAGCGTAGAATCCGCAGCTTTTTGCATTTTGGGGAGTCCCATCGCGTCCAATCTGTGATTCACTGCGTCTCATGGATGCCGACCGCGACGCTGCTCCGGATGAGCTTGCCGCCCTGAAGAAGGCGCTGGCAGTCGAGCGCGCGAAGGGTGTCGAGATCGCCGCCGAACTCGCGGTCGCCCGCGCGAAAGCGTCAGAAGATGAAGCGCTGATCGCGCAACAGAAGCTGCAGATTGCCAAGCTAAGGCATCAAATCTACGGCCAGCGGTCGGAGCGTTCGTCGCGCCTGATCGAGCAGTTGGCGCTGACGTTCGAGGAGCTGGAAACGGACGCCACCGAGGACGAGCTTGCGGCGGAACGGGCGGTGGCCAGGACGACGACGGTGCGGGGATTTACCCGCAAGCGTGCCGAGCGCCAGACCTTCCCCGAGCACCTTCCCCGGGAACGGGTGGTAATCGATGGACCTACGGCTTGTGAATGTTGCGGCAGCAGCCGCCTGCGCAAGCTCGGCGAGGACGTGACGCTGACGCTGGAAGTGGTGCCGCGCCAGTGGAAGGTGATCGAGACGGTCCGGGAGAAGTTCTCCTGTCGCGACTGCGAGAAGATCAGCCAGGCGCCGGCACCGTTCCATGCCGTCCCCCGGGGATGGGCTGGCCCGAGCCTCCTGGCCATGATCATGTTCGAGAAGTTCGGTCAGCATCAGCCCTTGAACCGCCAGGCCGAGCGCTACGTGCTGGAAGGCGTGCCGATCGCACTGTCGACCATGGCAGATGCCGTAGGCGCAGTCTGTGCCTCGCTGGATCCCCTGCTGCGCCTGCTGGAAGCCCATGTCATGAGGGCCGAGCGCCTTCATGCCGACGATACGACCGTGCCGGTGCTGGCCAAGGGCAAAACCGATACGGGACGATGCTGGATCTACGTCCGGGACGACCGGCCGTTTGGAGGCACGGACCCGCCGGCGGCGATGTTCTATTACTCACGCGACCGCAAGGGCGAGCATCCTCAGGGGCATCTGGCGGGGTATGCTGCCATCCTGCAGGCCGACGCCTATGACGGGTACAACCAGCTCTATCTGGCGGGACGCCAGCCAGGCCCAATCCGGGAGGCTGCCTGCTGGTCGCATGGACGGCGCCCGTTCTTTGCCATGGCCGACATCGAAGAGAATGCCCGGCGCAAGGCCACCGGCAAGAAGGAAATCCCGCTCTCTCCGATCGCGATCGAGGTCGTGCGGAGGATCGATGCACTGTTCGAGATCGAGCGCTCCATCAACGGCAAGAGTGCCGAGGAGCGCCTTCAGGTGCGGCAGACGCTGAGCCGGCCCCTGGTCGAGGATCTCCAGGTCTATATGCGGGAGCAGCTTGCCAAGCTGTCTCGGGGGCACGACTTGGCCAAGGCGTTCAACTATATCCTGAAGCGCTGGACGAGCTTCACCTTGTTCCTCGAGGACGGGCGCGTATGTCTCTCCAACAATGCCGCCGAGCGAGGGCTGAGGGGCATTGCTCTTGGCCGAAAGTCCTGGCTGTTCTGCGGCTCCGATCGCGGCGGACGGCGTGCGGCGACCATGTACAGCCTGATCGTCACGGCAAAAATGAACGGCATCGATCCGCAAGTGTGGCTGGCCGATGTCCTTGCCCGCATCGCAACCCACCCGGCTCATCGCCTGGACGAGCTTCTGCCCTGGAATTGGACGCTGGCATCAACGCTCTCCGCTCAAGCAGCATGAGCACGCACGTCAAGTCCATCACGTCACCACCCTCGCCAAAATCGCCAAAGACCTCGGCGAAGACGAGGATTGGCTGTGGGACATCGCCAACGAAATGGAGATCGAGGACGGCGTCATCTGGGTCCATGGCGTCGGAGAAGACGGCGTCCAGGCGCTCACCGACTCCGGAATCGAAAACCTCATCGAGCTGATTAGGTTCTACAAAGAGAACCCTGGACTGCTCAGGCGGTAACCCTGCGGCCTACGCCGAATGGATACGAAACGACCGCCGCCATCGCAGCAGCAATGAGCGCGAAACGCCATACCGCCGCGCTGTCGCCGCGACCTGGCGCGCGCCTGCAAGCTCTCCGGACGATCTTGAGCTTCTCGTCCTCGGAGCAGCGCCGCCGTCGGCCTGTGTCCACTACTTCGAGCCGTTCGACTTGGGCACTGCGCCTATCACTGTCCATAAGGACAGTTCTCAACAACACGCCTCATTCGGCGAGGCGGCCTTCACCGGACGGATACGTTATTCACACAAGTACGCGGACGCTCATGAGCTCGAAATCGGGCCCGAATACGATCTCGGGGTAGGTGACGACCGCGATCCCACGCCCATTCGGCACAGTGTATTTGCTGCATGGTGCATAGCCCTCGCGCTGCTCGGCGTAGCATCAGCATTCGGCTGGCGCGCGAGCAGGGGCGAATTGTTCTCCCAGGCACCTCAGCACCAGGTACCGACGGTCACCTATCTCCCAACCAGCGACTTTCAGGCCTACCGGCAGACCACGGCGGCTGCCCTACAGCAATCATCAGCTACCCTTCAGGTGCAACAAGCTGAACTCAAACGGCTCTCCAGCCAAGTCGCTCAACTGACCGCCGAGGTCGGTACACTGAAGGGGATCGTGGCAGAGATCCGCGCCGCTATAACGCGCCCGGCGCCGAAAAAAACGACCCCGAAGCCGCCTCTGGCATCTCCGCAAGGGTCCGCGCCGCTCGCACTCAGCCCAACTCAGAAGGAATAGGATCAAGGAATACGTTGCCGCCCTCCTCATCCTTCTCGCGACTAACGGCGAACAAAACATCGATGTGCTTTGACTGCCGCGACACGATAAATTCGGTGCGGATCGACAAGACCAGAGCACGCCTTCAATCGAGGTCACTATGATCCTGTCTCCCCTGCCGCTCGACATTTACCTGCGGGGTTACCCGAAGCAATTGCCGCGCGCCTAGATGTTGCCTCCAGCAACAATCCCCTTCGTGCTATAGTCACCATCAAACCATCAATTGTCCAAAGACACGCCTCAAAATCTGGCTTCAATCATAATTCGCTTGCCGGTGGCAAGCTGTTGATAGGCCCCGGCCGGAGGACTGAGCGTGCGAACCCGGCCGAAGCCGAGTTTTTTGAGCGCCCAGATCAGCGCGCGCGGACTTGGGTAAAGAACGATATCGGACGCACTGCCATCAATGTTGTCTGGATTTCCGGACAACAGCCCAAAGTATCCATGCATGTAGTTGGTGTTGCTGTGATGCCCGGAGTCAATAGCCCCTTCAAGATCCAAAATCGTCGTTTGCGTTTCAATCAATAGGACACGCCGCGTTAGCTCGCGGGCGCGTCGCAGGACCCCGATCGGATTTTCGAGGTTGTAGAATAATCCGAAAGCGATCACGAGATCGGCGGGATCGAACGAGCCTGGGGCCATATGCTCCAAATCAACCTGCTCGAATTTCACGTTGGTTGCGGAAAGCGCTTGAGTGATCAGGCGAGCAGAATCTATATGACGCTGTTGATACTCGAGGCCAAGCACACTCCGACAATGCTTTGCCATCTCGATGCTAAAGAAGCCCTGATGACTAGACAAATCGATCGCGGTCAAGTCAGAGGATTCCGCGAAGTCCCCTGCAAGAGCATCCATCATCATCGAAAGTCGCGTCTGATGTATTTTGTCTATCTCCTCGCTCACATATTGTTCAGTTTCTCGGCCACTTGGTAGACGAAACTTGTAGAACCACTTTTGCCGAAGAATCTCGTCCTCCACGGACACATTATCTTTCACGAGTGTCATCCCTTCTTACCACATAGTAGCTTTCACAATGGGAGCTGTCGCGCTGCGACTTTCCTGATCATCGCAACCGACAGATGGCGAGATCGCCCTCCACTCCCAACTACATTCCGTATCCTTACTCTTCTCAGGCTTCGTCAAGTTCTTCCTCGGGATCGAAATACCGCGTTAGCGAACGTCACGGCCTCGCCCGATCGAGGAGAGTAAACCAAAATTCTGACCTTGGCGGCTCCTGGCGGAGCGGTCGCGCTGACTTGCGCTACCTTTCTAGTCATTTCCGATATTGTTTGAATTATCGGTTGAGAAACGGCTGCTTCGTTTGAGTCCAGAAATAGGAGCTGCACATTCGCCGTACCTGCACGCTGAACGTCTATCGAGAAGTCAACCGCGGCGCATTGATCGCAACCTCTTTCAAAAAAGATAAAATTAGGACCTCTCATTACGATTGCGTCGCCCTGAACGTCGTAAGACGCGCCCCCTGACGTTCTCCAGCTGTTCGGCCGGACCTCCTCTACTGTTTCAGCGGCACGAGTTACCCGCAAATCATCCAGGTAACCGAGAATTGCCAATGTAAGCCAGAACGACCCAACCAGCACTACCACACTTACAAGGAACCGAAAAATGAAGCGACCACGTGCCGACATGAGGTGTTTCTACGTTGATGCTTTGGTGACTTTGCGACGGTCGCGCGACTGCGACACGATGGCGAACTGCGGGTGTTGGGAGAGCGTTGTAAGAGGACATTTGAGAAGGGGCTCTTATTTCTCAAGCGTTGCAAAATGTTCGACGAGAGAGGCAGCAACTGCAGGCCAGGAAAAGCGCTCTAGCACAAACTTCTGCAACCGCTTGCCCATCTCGGCGCGGTTGGCATCGTCCGACAGTATCTGCACCAGAGCACGCGCCAAGGCTGGGCTGTCTGCGTCAACGACAAACCCGCCCCCCACCTCCCCTACTTCGGGGAAACCGCACTTTTTGGAAACAATGACCGGCACGCCCATTGCCCCCGCCTCGAGGGCAACCATGGACATTACTTCCGAGTGCGAAGGCACGACAAGAACGGATGTCCTTGCCAGTAACGCCGTGCGATGCTTCTCATCGATAAAGCCGGTGAATATCACTCGGCTCCCGAGCATCAATTCGCACACCCGATTCTCGAGCTTCAACTGCTGACCATGGTCCGGTCCACTAAAGACCAATATTGTATCGTCCAAGACAGGCGCGACCAGAGCAAACGCTTCGACAAGCAGATCCGGTGCCTTGATTGCAACCAAGCGGCCCAAAAATAGAATGATCCTGCCATCCGGCATTTGGGCGCTTTGCGATGGGCGTTGCGGAGCTTCAATGCCATTTGGAGATATGAATATTAACGAAGGCGGCATGCCGAAGTCAGACACTAGCAGTTCTTGCTCTTGCCGGGTCGTTGCGATGATCGACCCGGCGGTCCGAAGCATCCACCACCCTGCGATGGCGAGGTAGAAGCGCTTGAGCCATGCATCGCGGCCAAATCTTGTGAGCGAGCCGGCAGGACACAACACCACTGACGCTCCTGCAAGAAAACCCAAAACAGAGCTCACCGCAGCCAGAAGAAACCACACTCCCATAATGTGAATGATATCGGCCCTGCGAAACAACGAAAACAGCCTGGCCACGTTGATCAAAGGTAGGGGATAGCGATCCCCGAGATATATAACCGAAAGTACGTCAACGCCTGCTTGTTCCAACTCGCGCCGCCATGGGGTCGATCCCATCGTCAGGACGGTACACTGGCAATCGAGCTGAGCCAGGCTAAGCGCCAACCGCCGAGTCCTTTCGGCCGTTCCCCCTCCTCTCTGAGGATCCATCCAGACGTTAACAAGAACGACCCGCAAAAGCCTTAGCCCGACTGTTCGGTAGTTTGCTGCTGCATTAGCTCGCAATCACCAGATGTACGCGAAGCCGACCGGCATACGTTTTCTCTAGCCAACTCCACCAAGGCCATCAAGATAGCCCGGCGTCGTAATGACAGGAGCCGTTCAGCAGTTAGTACGCTTCGTACAAAAATGACGCATTAAAAACACGGTGCGGAACATTAAGACGCCTTCCGTTGGTTGAGCAGATGCGTCTTGTTTTCATCGACCACCAACTCCGCTACTGCTGCAACTTGCAGGAGAGAGAAATGCGCTTCGGTTGTTGGAGTGCCGTTAGGCAGGTCTAGCAGACATCGTCGTGCTGGGTCTTCGTCAACGGCCCTCGATTACGAAGGAGATGAATCGCTACGCTGAGCGTTTTCTTTTGTTTGAATTGCCGAGCGACCACTTATGAGCTGCGATCGGATCTCCCGTGGAGGCGATCCTAAACCCTGACTTGCCTTGGTCTGATGCGTATCTTGATTGTGACACAGTATTTTTGGCCTGAGACGTTCATTGTAAACGATATGGCTCGCTGGCTTGCTCGGTCGGGACACTCGGTTGTTGTCGCCACCGGAAAGCCTAGTTATCCCTCTGGTCAACTTGCACCCGGATACACGAGACATGGCGTTCAGTGCGAGACCTTCTCGGGCATTAGCGTTGTGCGGATTCCAAGTCGGCCGAGATACGGGGCCACAGCCCTAGATTTGGTACTTAACTACCTGTCTTTCGCTTGGTCAGGCCTGCTCCGGCTACCTCGGCTACTTAAAGGCCAGGAGTTCGACGTAGTTCTCGTATTTGCGATGCCAATAACCGCAGCAATTCCCGCGATTATTCTGCACTGGATCAAACGGTCTCATCTCGCGCTTTGGGTTCAAGACCTGTGGCCAGAGGTTGTAACATCGACTGGTGTCATCCATAGCCGTCTTTTCGTAGCGGCCCTGGACCTGATGGTGAGATTTATCTATCGCGCGGCGGGCAGCGTGCTCGTCCAATCAAACGAATTCGTCCGCCCGATCGCTAGAATAATCCCACGCCAACGGATCTTTGTTCTTCCAAACTTCGCCCCGTCTGGCGAGGAAGAGCGTCTTCGTTTGCCCGTGGCTGTTGAACAGCTGTTCCGCCGTCGGTTCTCAGTAGTTTTTGCGGGCAATCTCGGTCGAGCTCAATCGCTATCTACGATTGTCGACGCAGCCCGCCTTCTCCAGGTCCATCCGGAAATCTTGATCATTATTGCCGGGACAGGAAGTCACGCCGAGCCGCTGAAAAAGGCAATTGCCGGTTCTGGGCTGACCAACGTGAAAATGGTTGGCTTGTTGGATCATCGCATGATGCCTGCGCTATTCGAGTCGGCGGATTGCCTCCTCGTAACCCTCGGTGATCATCCCGCTCTCAACGCAACCATTCCTAGCAAAATGCAGGCCTATATGAAGGCGGGACGGCCAATAGTCGGCGCGATTAATGGTGCAGCTGCCGATCTGATCGAAGCGGCTGGAGCGGGATTTGCCGTTCACGCTGAAGACAGCGCAGGCCTTGCTCGGAGTATCGCCGCTCTTTTCAAGATGCCCACTCAAATGAGGCACGAACTGGGGCGGGCAGGGAAGGCGTATTACGAGACACATTTTGACGTCGATAGAGTGCTGAGCCGACTGGTGGGCATTTTGCAATCACGGACGAGTTGCCATGCATAAGAATAAGGTCGTTATCTTAGGCGCAAGCGGAATGCTCGGAGCCGCGGTGTTCCGCTCGTTTATGGCATCTGACAGGCTCGAGGTGCTTGCGACCGTGCGCGACAGAACCGCGTCCCGCTACCTGTCAGCACCACAGGCGCGCTTCGTCTCTTTGGATGTTCTTGATGAAAACGCAATTGTCTCCCTCCTGGATCGAGAGCGCCCAGAGGCAGTCGTGAACTGTATCGGCCTGGTGAAGCAGCTTGCTTCAGCGTCGGACCCGTTGGTCGCCCTGCCAATCAATGCAATCTTTCCCCATCGGCTAGTTCGGTTGTGCGCTTTGATCGGGGCCAGATTGATTCACATCAGCACTGACTGCGTCTTCTCTGGATCAAAAGGGAATTACACGGAAGATGACGTTACGGACGCTCACGATGTCTACGGTCGGTCAAAACTGTTGGGCGAACTGCTCCATTACGAAAATGCGGTGACGTTGCGCACGTCGATAATTGGCCGAGAGCTTTACACTGCGCATTCGTTGCTAGAGTGGTTTCTCTCCCAGCAAGGCTCAGTCAAGGGTTACGCGGAGGCAATCTTTTCCGGGTTGCCGACACCGGAGCTTGCCAACGTTATTCGCGACGTTGTGCTCCCAAAAAGAGAGCTCGCCGGCCTCTATCACGTTTCCGCGGCTCCGATCTCCAAATTCGATCTTCTGCATCTTCTGGCACGCCAGTATGGGAAGCAAATTGATATCCGAAAGGACGTCAAGCTGAAGATCGATCGTTCGCTAAACTCGGAGAAGTTCAGTAAGGCGACAGGATATCGTGCAGCCGGTTGGCCGGAACTAATCCAACATTTGTACCAAGCTGACCTACGTCGGGAAATGAAAAGTGTTTGAGAACAAGGTATTGATGATTACAGGCGGGACAGGCTCTTTTGGCAATGCCGTCTTGCGTCGCTTCCTCCATACGGAAATTGGAGAAGTTCGCATATTCAGTCGCGACGAGAAGAAGCAGGAGGATATGCGCACGGAGCTTAAGAACAAGAAGGTGCGGTTCTTCCTGGGCGACGTTCGAGATTACGGAAACATTCGCGAGGCAATGAAAGGCGTCGACTATGTTTTCCATGCTGCAGCACTCAAGCAGGTGCCATCCTGCGAGTTCTATCCGGTCGAGGCATTGCGCACCAATGTAATTGGAACCGAGAATGTGCTGCAGGCCGCGATCGAGGCGGGCGTAAACCGCGTTGTCTTCTTAAGCACAGACAAAGCCGTCTATCCGATTAATGCTATGGGCCTTTCAAAGGCGATGGCGGAGAAGGTCGTCATGGCAAAATCGAGGGATGCCGGAGACACTATTCTCTGCATCACTCGCTACGGGAATGTAATGGGCTCGCGCGGATCTGTGATCCCATTGTTTATGCACCAGATCAAAAGCGGTCTTCCCGTCACAGTAACGGATCCCAAGATGACGCGATTCTTGATGTCGCTGGAGGATTCGGTCGAGCTTGTCGTTCATGCGTACCAGTACAGCAAACCCGGCGATATCTTTGTGCAAAAGGCGCCGGCGGCCACGATGGCCGATTTGGCAGTTGCACTGAAAGAACTCTTCGGTGCGAACAACCCGGTCAAGGTCATCGGCACTCGCCACGGCGAAAAGCTATTTGAGACCCTGATTGCACGTGAGGAAATCATTAGAGCTTCTCAGTCGGAACGATACTTTCAAATCCCGGCGGACAATCGGGATCTGAATTACGACAAATTTTTCGTGGAGGGCGAAGTCGAACTATCCCGCGCCGAGGACTATACGTCACACAACACCGAACGGCTCACTGTAGCGGGACTTAAGGAACGGCTGGCGTCACTCGATTTCGTTCGCGCTGAGCTTGCTCGATGACCGGGCATACCAAACAGCGGAGCTTTGGCGCGCCGATGAAGGTGATGACATTGCTCGGGACGCGGCCGGAGCTCATCAAAATGAGCCGCGTAATTGCAGAATTCGATGCTCAAGTAGACCACGTGCTGGTCCATTCGGGACAAAACTATGATTTTGAGCTGAACCAGATCTTTTTTGATGAGCTTGGGATCCGAAAGCCCGATCACTTTCTGGGAGTAAATAACGAAACTCCGGCGAAAGCGATCGCAGACGTTATAGCAAAAGCGGATGAGGTGCTGAACGCGGAGAAGCCGGACGCGCTGCTGCTATATGGTGATACGAACACCTGTCTCGCGGTGATTGCAGCGAAGCGGAAGAAGATTCCGGTATTCCATATGGAAGCAGGCAACAGGTGCTTCGACCAGCGAGTGCCAGAGGAGCTGAATCGCAAGGTGTTGGATCATCTTAGCGATATAAATTTGGTGCTAACTGAGCACGCCCGTCGGTACCTGCTCGCCGAAGGAATTCCTCCCGAGACGATTATAAAGACCGGCTCTCATATGCAGGAAGTTCTGCAGCACTATATGCCCAAGATCGTCACGTCTGACGCTGTCACGAGACTCGGTCTAGAAGAACGAAAATTCTTCCTTGTCAGTATTCACCGCGAGGAAAATGTCGACTCCGCCGAAAACCTTTTCGACATTTTGGATACGTTGCGAGAGTTGGCGACTACATATGGACATCCCGTCCTGGTTTCGACTCATCCCCGGACACGCAAACGGCTCGATGCTCTTGCCACAATGGGAGAGCACGATGGGATCGTTTTCGCCAAACCATTTGGATTTATCGACTACATTCGTCTTCAAATGGCCGCCCTGTGCATACTTTCCGACAGCGGCACCATTACCGAAGAAGCGTCTCTGTTGAACCTTCCGGCTATCACGATCCGAAACGCGCACGAAAGACCAGAAGGCATGGACGTGGGTACCTTGGTCATGAGCGGCTTGAAAAGCCGCCGCGTCCTTGAGGCCGTGCAGGTCGTGATCAACCACCATCAAACAGATCCTCGAATTTTTAGAACTGTTCCCGACTACGAAGCTGGCCCAGTCTCAAAGCAGGTGCTTCGAATCGTGTTGAGTTATGTCGATTACATCAACAGGACCGTCTGGCATAAGGACTCTCGTGGGGTATAGCACGATCTAGAGAACATGGCCGAGCTACCGCTTTAGTACCTTCGTGAGGCGAGCGCCAGGTACCGCAGGCGGCCAGATCGTGTCTCAACCGGCTGCACCGCCATGACATAATATTCGGTAGACAATGATGAGCGAGAAAATCGGTCCGGTTGACTGGGATGGCCATCGATTGGTCGGCTGGATTGTCCTCAAAGGAACATGTATCAAGGTTGAAGCGGATAGGCATACCATCCATCGTCACGCCCCCGGCTTCGACGATGCCCTCACCTGGGAAATTAAGAGGCACGGCGCCGAAATCTTCGAAAAGTTGATGCCATACTTCTTGGCCGCCTACTCGACGAGCGACACTTCGGGTTAGGCAGCTTCCCCTCATCTGAAAACATGATCGCCTCTCCTTCATCCATCGGCTCGGAGATGAGTGACAGTCCGTAAAGCTCAGGCGGCTTGCGGCTGTTGGTTTAGAAAGCTGTTCATGCGATCCAACATGTCGACCGAAGTCCGCGGTTGCGCCTCAACGGCTTTAGCTGCTCGCCACAAAGTGGCGTGTTCGCTGGTGCTCGGCGAAAGAGGCGGCTCATGCTAATCCATGCTAAAGCGAGTTCACGTTGGTCTCGATTGGAACGCCAATCTATGCTCAATATTGCCGACCACTTGGCGGTCGCGCTGGCCTTTTCGTTACCTCTCTCCACGTCTGCCACGTCGATTCTAGCTATCCTATGGCTTCTGGCAGTTCTACCGACGCTCCGGTTTAGGGAAGTGCGCAGGGAAGTTCTCACGCCCGAAGGCTGCCTGCCGCTCCTATTGGTCTTGCTCGCCGTCATCGGCATGCTGTGGGCCGACATCGACTGGAGCGCCCGGGTCGCTGGCCTGCGACCGTTCCTGAAGTTACTGGCGATCCCCTTGCTCTTCGTCCAATTTCAGCATTCTGACCGCGGCTGGCGCGTACTGTACGGTCTTCTGGCTGGCTGTGTACTGCTGTTGATAGCTTCATTCATATCCATCCTCCTCGACAGGAGTCTCACGAGCGGAAAGACCCCTGGAGTCGTCGCAAAGGACTACATTAGCCAAAGCGGATTTTTCGTGCTTTCGATTTTCCTGCTACTTGAGCTGGCAGTGTCGGCCTGGCGCGAAAAGCGGATATGGTTGCTGGCTGGCCAACTGTGCTTGATCGCGGCTTTCCTTCTAAATTTGAGCTTTGTCGCAACATCGCGAACCGCCCTGTTTATAATTCCGGTCCTGTGCTTTCTCTTCAGCATCCGACGCGGCTGGAAAAGCGCCCTTGGCGTTTGCGCCATATGGACTGTTTTGTTTCTAGCAACTTGGCATTCATCTCTTTATCTGGAGCGTCGTTTGCAGTCCGCCTTCAGCCTTGAAGCGGACGACAATAGACTAAATGCTATTTCGAACCGACAACGAGTTACATATTGGCAAACGTCTCTGCAGCTTATCAAGCAAGCTCCGTTTATAGGTCATGGCACCGGATCGATTCCAGATATGTTCCAACACTACACCGCAACCGGAACTGACTCGGACATCAACCGTGTAGCCAACCCCCATAATGAGACCTTTAGGATTGCGTTGCAGCTTGGCGCTCTGGGCGCGGCTATGCTCTATGGTATGTGGGTTGCACACGCGAGAATGTTTGGCGGATCCGGTGCGGCAGCCTGGTTCGGGCTCGCTGCACTCGCACAAAATGTTCTTGGTTCGCTGGTCAATTCCCATATTTCTGATTTTACGCAAGGATGGACCTACGCCATCTGCGTCGGAGTTGCCGGAGGGATCGTAAAGCGCACAAGATTTGCAGGATCCGCCGTCGACAACTCATCGCTTCATCAGCGGAAGAAGCAAGTCAGCCCACGGCGACCGTTTTAGCGTGGTACGCTTTTCCGAATGTCATAGATCCAGGCAAAGCATAAGCATCTGAGATGAGACCATAGCAGCTGCATGCCCTTTGCTTGAGGCACTTGCGTTCATCGATCTGGAGGACGCCGCGCATCTTGCGTATCAACCCCTGCTCCTCGAAGCGGACCAACGTCTGCGTCACGCCGGCGCGGCGCAATCCCAAGGCGGACGAAAGGTAGTGATGCGTAACTGGAAGCACGTTGGCGTCAACAGCATCACTTGCCAAACACAACCAAGAAGCGAGCCGCCTTTCACGGTCGTGCCGAACACCACACAATCCGGAGTGAGCGCAATGGAAACTCAACGCTTGAACGTATCGAGAAAGATGTTCCTGAATCTCCGGGCGCTCGTCCATCAAGCGACGCAAATCCTCGACGCGGATTCTGTGAGCACTTCCTGGGAAAATCACGAGGGATTGATGGGCCGAGAAATGTCCCCCCTCCGGGAGCAAAGCGCCCACCGCGCCACGATGTCCTATCACCGCGCTTTCGAGCATGCTTTCCGCCCCGACGATCCTGAGCGAGATGAGGCCCGATTCTATAAAATAGATGTAATCGATATGCCTTTTTGGCTCTTGTAGAACCATATCTTCTCGCAGAGCAATGGGCTCTAGGAACCGACCTGTCGCCGCGAGATCCTGCAGGGGAAGGCTCGCCAGAATCGCATTTTTTACATTGAATCGCGGCTTAGGAAGCATGGGCCGATTGATCCCCGGCGCCGAGGGGTTCTTTAGGAAGCTCCTGCGCGACGCAAGTGGTAGTGTCGACTAAAGCAAAACGGATCATTCTCACCAAGGCCAGACCTCAAAAATGCGGGGAACAAGCTCAACCCTAACGCCGCTCGTACGATTGAATTCGCACCGGGGTGGCCAAGTACTCCGGAGGATAATGGGACTGACGGAAAGCGGCTCTTCGCCGGTGGAGATCAAGCATCTGAAAACTCAATAGGTCGCCTGTCAGGGCGTCTCCTCCAAGCTTCGCATGGCGAAAGGCGTGTCAAGGGCAGTAATGTCTCAACTGTTAAGACCCAACGAAATGTGAAGGGCTACTCCCATCAGGGCCGAGGAGCGAACGCCTCCTATCGAACTCTTCGCCCTCTGAACGACTTCCTCGATGCCCAGTTCAGTCGGAGCGCCCCCAAGTCTCGCCCACAAGAGAGGCGCACCTCCAACAGCCCTCCTTTTTTGGCATGCTACCGGCTTTGAATGCTTAGGTTCCCCGATTTTCCCGCCTTCGCTCCCGAGATTCTGCGCACGACAGTGGATCGGCGCAGCTTTTTGATGTGATCACCCGTCTCCGCTGACCATCGAAGGTCAGGAATTTCTCGATGCCGCCCGCGTATCGTAGGTGATACGGAAGCCATGGCGGCTCGCCTCAAGATCGACTCGCGCGGCGAGAGCGGTCGCTTGACCATCGGCATCCATGCTTCTCGGCCGACAGTTTTCGCGCCCTCGACCACCGGCACCGGCAGGCTTTTACCTTTTTGAGCTCGCCCCTCGATCAGCGCAAAGCTGTTCTCGAGCGAACCGAAACCTGGCTCCGGCGACGTCCTGCTCGATGATGCCAGGCCCCGGTTTGCCGGCATTCCACTTGGCCTCGAGCCACGACCACGCGACCGGCAAGCCCTTGGTGGCGCAGAGATAGAGGAAATAGGACGCCAGGGGCCGGCTGCGATCGACAGCACGTCCATGGTCAGTCCTTTCGGTTGGTGTGGAAATGAAATCAGAGCCGCCCGTGCGACTTGATCGCGACGGCAACGCAAAAGCGCGCCAACGTGGGAGCGCGATCAGGCATCAATAGTGAGAGTGGACCGCGCCTAGGCCGCTACGTTGGGGCGACGGCGGCCGGTTGAGACTTCTCGCCCATCGCAAAGGCATCGGCGATGCCCTTGCCAACTAGCCGCAGCGGCGTCTCGAGCAGCCGGAAGCTGATGTCGGCAATGACCGCCAAAAGGACCGCGGCAGCCGCGATCGAGACCAGCGAGAGCTGCCAGGAGGGGGGCATGAGAACCGCGCCGGTGTGACTGACCATCCAGAAAACGGCTTGGTGCAGCAGGTAGATCGCGAACGACCGCTGCCCGATCCAGATCAGCAGCGCCCGCAGGGGGCTCTCGCCAACGAGGTAGCCCTTGCCGAACGAAGCGACGAACACGAGCGCCAGACAGATCGCACTCACCACGATCGGAAAGCTCGGCACATTCAGGTACGGCACCGCCACCATCGCGATCAAGAGTAAGGGGGTGCACACGCGGCGCGGCAGCGCTGCGCCGAGCCAAGTGGGCTCGATGGCTCCGAGCGAGCCCCTCGCCAAGCCGAGCAGGACGCCGAGCGAAATTGCGTCGAGCCGCACCATCCACACCATTGTGGTTCGTGGCAGCCAGGCGAACAGAGCGGCGACGGCAAGCAGCAGCACGACCAAGTACCGGCGCCGGAGGAGAAACAGGAACGGAAACACAAGGTAGAACTGCTCCTCGAGAGAGAGGCTCCAGTAGACGCCGAACTGCCCACAATAGGCCGCCCCCGACTGTACGCATAGTCCGTAGTGCAGATTCTGCACATTAAACAGGATGGCGAGCGCATCGGCCCTCGACTGCGCAAGCAGGTCCGGGCCAGCACCGAAGATAGCCACCGAAACCGCCAACGTGAAAACGAACGCGGCCCCAGCCAGCGGCAGGATACGAAAGGCGCGCCTGATATAGAACGCGCCGACCGCGCGGCCGAACCTATTCGTAGCCCTGGCGGCGGTAATGCTCGCAGCGAAGCCGCTCGTGATCACGAAGCCTGAAATGCAGAAGAAGAGGTCGACGCCACCGTAGAAGAACGGCTCGATCGTATCGACGTGTCCCGGCAACAAAGTGCTGATGTGTTCTACCAGCACATAAAGGATGGCGACCGCCCGCAGTACCTCGAGCTCGCCCAGCCTGCCGCCCCCCGCTTCACGCATTGCACCCGCCCCCTGCGGGAATAACCATAGCGGGTCTTTCCAGAGTCGTGCAACCCGTGGTCAGAGGAATAAAAAGGCCGCTCGCGCGAGCGGCCCTCCAGGTGTTGAACTCTCGAGTATGCCTACGCTACGCTCTGAGCGCTGGCGTCCACGGGAAACGCAGCGCTCACAGGAACCGCCTGGCGCCGCCTGAAATAGAACTGCTCGGCGAGCCGGAAGGATACAAGACCAATTCCGACGGCGCCGGCGAAGCCGACGATCCCGAGGTACACAACGTTGACGGCGTCCCCGAGGGCCGGAATTGCGAGATGCCACCACAGCGCGAACAGCGCAGCCAGCGCGACCGAATGCAAGAGGTAGAACGAGTAGGAGATCCGCCCCAGCGCTGCCAGCGGTCGCCAGGCCAGCGTGCGGGCGAACCAGCCCTCGCCGTCGACGGCCTTGCACAGCAAAAGCGCGCCTAGCCCCGCGAACAGCCAGACAAACTGCGCCGTGTTCAGATATCCCGTGGTCATCATGCTGGTCGCAATGCAATAGAGCAGCACCACTACGAAGTCGGGGAATGTCACGGCAACGGCGCGGAGCCCGCTCGGGGCCAGCAGTCCCACGATCGCACCGGCAAACAAGAACACGAAAAACTCGAAGTACATTCCCGCAAGGGCGGGCCCGTAGGCGAAGACAACTCCAGCGAGCGCGGTGGCGGCGATTGCCGGCAGCCTTAGCAGGCGCCCGACCGTCAGGACCAACGGAAAGCTGAGGTAGAACACCATCTCATAGAATAGAGACCAGCTGACGTTGTTGAAGACGATGCCCGTCACTCCAAGCGTCGGGACACCATTCAGGAAAAGAAGGTTGAAGACGAAATCGCGCAGGCTCGGAAGCGGAATACCCAGCAGAGGTCCGGCCGCCAGGCACAGCACCAGTGCCAGCAGGAACGCGGGATAAATCCTCAGCATCCGATTCCGCACGAACCTGCAGTAAGAGAAACCCTCGCCGCTCGCGATTTTCGCGATCAAGAAGCCGCTCAGGAGGAAGAAAACATAGACGCCGTGATGCGAGTGGAACAGCCAATACAGCACCTTGTCAAAGGGCTGCCGCCAGCCGGCCCAAGCAACGACGTTCGGATTTCCGCCGCGGAACGTCGCCATGTATGTGCCTGCGTAGTGGACCAGAAACGTCAGCAGAACTGCGACGCCGCGGAGCCCATCGAGGCTTCGATTGCGCTCAGTCATGAAAGAATGGGATAGCTCGATTGCTGGCTCGTAGTGCGGGCATAGGCCACGAATGTCGGGAGGGGCTCCTCGCCGCGGATCCGGACCATTCGGCCATCATCTGCGACGAGGGTATTTCGGGAAACGGATCTTCCGGAACTGCTGCCATGATGCGCGTCGCATAGCAGATCCGTTGCAACGAGTCACGCTGCCCGATCGAGGCCGAAGGCCGACAATGACTTATCTACGTGCAGACGATCGTGAGCTACGGCGATAATCATGGTTGCGGTCGCGATGCGTGCGGCCCCCGCCGAAAAGGTGCGGTGGCAAAGGATAACATTTCGAGCTTGAACGACAGCAGATGCTCGCTCAAGATTGCCACAGGTGCTGATCGCCTAGCGCGCCTAACCGTGGGCATCTCCATCTTCTGACTAACCGAGAACGCCACCACGGGCTTTTTGCGATCGACTGGGCATTTCTGAAATCGGCTTCCATCGCCATTACTTGCACCTCGCGACTAGGCGAGGGTGAATATCGTCGAAAATGTTGCCCCCGCCATTCGCGCTATGCATTATCCGCTTTGCGGCGACAACGTCTTTTCAGATAGAGATTGATCATGTTCGACGTGTACCTAAATGATAAACGTGATTTGCTGGTCGTCACGCAAGGTTCGCCATTACCTGTCAACGGCGCGGTCGGGAAATGGCGCAAGAGGAAACGACGCGTCAGCAGCGTCAGCGAAGAGATCAGGTTTGCCGTTCAGGAGCAGGGCTACTACATGCGAAAGCAGAAGGATTTGAGGAAGCATTAGGTGAGATTTGCTGATCCTTGCCTTAACGGCGACCGACAGCAGCAGCCAGTATAGACGGAATTGGCGATCTTTGCCGAGGTTCAGCGCACCCCAAATGGCATGTGTTGCCGTGACTAATTCGATCGCATCGACCGTAATGATTATGCCTATCATCCCTCTTGCCGGTGGGAAACGCGACATCATTCCCGCTCATGGTCGGGATTTTGCAAGCACGCCGCGCCGGCGCAGTTAAAGCCACCCCACATGATCTCGCCTCATCTTGTCAATTCGATCAGACGTCGATTTCGTGTGGTCTTCGGTCAAGCCGATATCGTTTCGCAGCCGACCGGACAACGGAAATCTCACGATTCTTCCGCCTTCGTTCATGATTGCGCGGCGTAGCCAGGCAATGTGCCCCTCACGGCGAGCCGCCAGCGACTTCTTGTGGCCCTCCCTCGAGGTAAGCGCCGCTAGTCGCGACTCCTATCGCGAACCTGGTTTGCTTTGCCAAAATGGACTTCCTTCGTCTCGCCCGCGCCAATTCGATCCCAATACACTGGCCGCAACGCAAGGGCCGCGTCCACACTGTCCTTTGCGGACCGCTGTCTATTTCACCGAAATTCACATTCCGCTCTGTCTCGCGGAGCGCTTGGCCGGCGCAATCAGCAGCCTTGCCGCCCGGGAGCGATCGGCGGATAAAGCAACTTGTGGCGCTCCGATATCGGCCGTCAAAACGCCGCTGCTTTCCCGCACCAACCGACGCAAGACGCACAAATACTGCGCAGCGAGGACAGCATCGCACGATGCGAACGCCATCTCAAGATTAATATCGCCGCGTCGGCGGAGGGGCCGTAGGTGTGGCGGTCGTTTAATACTCGGTGGTTTTTCTAGTCAGTTATGAGGGCTGACGTGCGGTCGTGCCGGCGCCGCTTTTCTTCTCGCAGAACACGCGCTTGCAGCCGGCTGTGCGCAACTAGAGACGCATCATTCGCTTCATCGGCGCGATGCTGAAGCAGCAATAAGTGCCCCGTTCAGCACGCCCATTATGACGCTGGCAACCATCACGACATG
The DNA here is from genome assembly GCF_014198315.1 of Bradyrhizobium sp. CIR48. Taxonomy (NCBI): domain Bacteria; kingdom Pseudomonadati; phylum Pseudomonadota; class Alphaproteobacteria; order Hyphomicrobiales; family Nitrobacteraceae; genus Bradyrhizobium; species Bradyrhizobium sp. CIR48. Next base: position 121,888 of record NZ_JACIHG010000013.1, on the reverse strand, counting down.
TGTGATGATTCGACCGTCGGTTCCGGCTATCCCTAGCTGTTCTGCCCCGCTTGTGCCGGTGAGCGCCAACGCCGCCAGCTACACCACGCAAAGGTATACGAGAGGGCGGTTACCTATAGTGCAGCCTGAAGTCCGAAGGCTCGCGCAAAGTCGCGTCGTCTAAACACAGTCGTCCAATGACGTATGACAGCTATCCGTTCCGACGACGCGGAGCCGCCGGTTTGCGACCTTTGGGAAAGGTCTTGGTGGTCACGCGTTTGGAAGGCCGAAACAATTCGGATAGCTGAACGCCCAGGGTCTCAGCGATGCGTTCGAGGAGATCAATTGTCGGATTTTTCGATTGGCGCTCAAGACTGGCCAAGTAGGAGCGATCAATGCCGGCCTCATGAGCCAATTTCTCTTGCGAAATACCACGGCTCACCCGGATCCGACGCACATTCCAAGCCAAAAGCGCACGAGTTTTCATGCGCAAAGCATGCCATGCGCTTGGGCGTAAAATCACTGGCTATAAGCCGACTATTAGATTTGATCGCCGTCGGCGCATGATCCATCCTTGGGTTCCGTTCGACCAGGGCGACGTGATTGCCGCTCGGACCGCCGCTTAGCTCCTGCGATGCCCCTGGCGAACGAGGCGACGAGACTTGCGCGGGCGTGCTCGACCCAAGGGTGAGGCCCGCGTCGGTCTTGGTGCGGATCAGCAGATGGCAAATCGGCGATGATCTCGCGAGCCTCGGCCAGGCTCGGCACATCAGCTTCAACCGCCGCGGCGATCATGGTCTCCGCCTTAGTCCGCAAGTCCCATCTGATCGTCGTGAGGCGAGCGATTGTTCTGGCGGGCGGAATTCTCTGAAAGTTTTGTGCTTGGCGCTCGTCGCCCGCGAGTCGCCCACTCGCTAATGACGCGGAGCGAGCCTCGGAAGCCAAGCCCTGTCAAACGGCGCCAAAGTTCCGCTCCGTTGCCGCAACCCCCACGCCTACTGCTCGTCCAGGCAAGTTGATCCAACCAAGCTTGGCAGGCCTCAAACACATTAGTCTGTTCGCCGCGGACCACCTGTCGCGCCAGGTGCGACGCACGATCCGCTTGAGGAGTATGCCCTCTTCGACAGAGCCGAGGATGGCCGCTTGGTCTCTTCGCGGCCGCATTGCCTCACCAAAAAATGTTACCGGACAACTTTCCTGTCGTGCGTGGGGCGGGAGCTGCCGGATCAGTTCGGTGGCGGCTATGGCAGGGAAGATCAGCATGCGTGCAAAGCGCGAGATTACATCAGCACTGGCGGAGCGTTATCGGGCGGGCGGCTCGAGAAGGGACGGATCCTAGACGAGCTTTGCGCCGGCAGGGCGTGGCATCACAAGCACGCGATCCGAGCACTGTCAGTGGAGGGACATCGGGCTCGGCCGTGCCGCGGCGGCGAGGCCGGACCTACGGTGCCTCCATTCGCGCTGCACTGATTGTGCTATGGGACGCCTCTGACCGGCTCTGCAGTAAGCGGCTCGTTGCGATGATCCCGTTTGGCGGCCTTTGCTCGAGAGCTCGGCGATGGTTGGAAACAGGGTGAGCAGCGGATATTCATCGGCGCCGCTATGTGCGGCGCAAGCCTGTGCGACGTCGGCCATCGATGCTCGACCCCTACATTCCCATCATCGAGGAATGGCTTGCCGCGGCTCCGCACTTGTCCGCGGTCGATCTTCTCTCCCGGCTGGAGAAGCCGATGCGCCCGGTCGGTTCAGCGACCATCAGCGGAGTACGGTGCAGCGATTGGTGAAGAATTGGCGATCAAAGGCCGTTCGACTGCTCATCAGCAGCGCAGAAATCACATTATCGGTCCAAACCTCGTGTCTTGTTATCTAATCCCAACAGGTTCTTTCGCCGACTCACCGCAAGCCGCTCGCTGCGGCGCTCTGGAGGGCGCGCTTCGCGAGCGGCCTGCCCGGACTCGCGGCAGCTGATTCAGGAGGGTGCGCTTCGGTAACATTGTCATCTGAGGCAATATGAGGAGGCAGTTTTCCTTGGCGCGCGACATAATTACGATAACGCGCACGATCGTGGTCATGCGATCCTAAGTGAGCACAGATGTCAAATGCATGCGTGCTTGTTCCATCCCTCCTATCCTGGCCACCACAGAAGCACGCCACGGACTTTCTCGAATTTGGATTTACGGAATAACGACTTACGGATGGATGAGATCTGCTGCCCTCTCTCCGATCATAATAGACGTCGCGTTGGTATTCCCTGCGATATGACGAGGAAAGATGGAGGCGTCCGCGACCCACAAGTTTTCGGTGCCCCTCACCTCAAGAGAAGGGCTGAGAACCGCTCCATCGTCTGCCCCCATGCGGCAAGTCCCGACCGGATGAAAGAAGGGGACCGTTGCTTTGCGAATGTAGGCTTCGTCAGCTTCCCGTCCGGCTCCCGATGCTGGCGCTTCGCAAAACTTTAGGACATGAGAGCCGAACGGGGGCATAGAGCAGATCTTCCGGACCCAATCCAATCCCCGCATAACTCCCTCGAAGTCGTCTGGATGTTCAAGCAAGCGCGGAAAGATCGCCATCGGAGCGCGAGGATCGTTCGATCGCAGTTCGAGATGGCCCGCGCTTTTCGGATAATTGACGTTCACCAGGATGGTCACAAGGTTAGCTCTCGGCGTTTTCAGTCTTCCATCCTCTTTGGTGAGGCCGAACGGGAACAGGTGAAATTGCAGATCCGGCTCAGCAAGCTCGGGAGTAGATCTGAGAAAGGCGAGGACTTGCGCCGTAGGCACGCTCATGAAGCCCGACCGTTTGAAGACCCACTCCGCCAAAGCGAGTGCTCCCCTTACCGGATGCGAGAGCGCATTTGCGGTCTCGATGTCGAGTTCGGCAAGGACATACAGTCCCGGGTGCTCCATCAAATTCCGTCCAACCTCAGGACTTTCCACACGGGGAATGATGCCATGTCTTGTGAGATGGCGGGGATCACCGATACCGGAAAGCATCAATAGTTGCGGGGAATTGATGGAGCCCGCGGAAAGAATGACACCCTTTCTTGCGACGAAATCAACGTTTTGTCCGCGATGCGTGGCGGCAACACCGCTCGCGCGCGTTTTGTTAAACAGAATGTGGCGAACAATGGTGTCATCCAGGAACTTCAGATGAGTTGCCGACAGCTTTGGCCTTACGAAAGCCTCGAAGGCCGAAAGCCGACGCCCGTTGCGCGTTGATCCCTCGTTCCAGGCAACTCCCTCGTGCGAGGCACCGTTCAAATCCTCATTGAAGGGAATGCCAGCGGCTTGAAGGCTGTCGATAAAGTCTTGAGAGATCGGATGACGCCAACGTAAAGCCGAAACACGTTGAGGCCCGAGCCCACCGCGAAAATGATTGTCTCTGTCCTCATCGGCCGTCTCCATTTTTCGGAAGTACGGCAACACGTCCTTCCATCCCCATCCTGTGTTGCCTATCGCCTCCCAGGCGTCGTAGTCCCGCGCAGCGCCGCGGATGAAAATCATCCCATTTATCGCAGATGAGCCTCCCGGCACTTTGCCACGGGGCCAGTCCTCGACCACGCCACCTCTGCTCGGATCAGGCTCTGTCTTGTAAGCCCAATCGTACCGTCTGTTCCCGATCGTATAGACGAGCGCACCCGGAACATGAGACAGATTGAAACGCTCCTTCTTCCCGGCTTCCAGCAACAGCACCGATTGTTTCCGCTCGATCAAGCGCGCCGCCAGCGGACATCCCGTACTCCCAGATCCTACGACAATGTAGTCAAACTCCATGCTATTCACTCTCCAAAGAGGAGCACCATTGGATGGTCGCGCAATCCTGCAACGTCATTGATGGTGCGGATCTATTTCTGTCAGATGGCAAGCCGCCGATTCATCCCGTCCGCGTGCCGCGAGCGGCGGATCATCAAAGGCGCACTTATCGAGCGCCAACGGGCAGCGGCGTCTAAAACTACAGCCTGCTGGGATGTGGATCGGGTTGGGCGGCTCACCTTCCAACAGGTAGGTCTCAGCCTTAAAAGGACGCTCCTCAACCGCCGGTATCGCGCTCAGGAGCGCGCGTGTATAGGGATGCCTCGGCTTGATGAAGGTGGTCCGATTGTTAGCCAGCTCCACCACGCGCCCGAGATACATCACGGCGATGCGATTGCAGGCTTGCCGCACCATCCCCAAATCGTGTGAAATGAATATGTAGGTCATTCCGCGTTGGTCCTGAAGACGCTGAAAAAGGGCGAGAAGCTTGCGCTGCTCGACCTGGTCGAGCGCCGACAGCGTCTCATCAAGAATGAGCAACTCGGGATCGAGAACGAGGGCCCGGGCGATACTTGCACGTTGACGCTGCCCGGCGCTCAATCCGACCGGAAGTTTGCCGAACAGGTCGAGAGACAGTCCAACTTCTTGCATGGTCGCCGCGACGCGATCGCGGATTTCGGAACGCGACATCCCTCCATGGACGTAGAGGGGCTCGGCTATTGTTCGTCCGATCGAAAGATGAGGCGGAATGGAGCTAAACGGATCCTGCAAGAGAAGCTGGAATTTCCTGCGGAGCGTCAATAGGCGCTTGGCTCTCATAGGCGCAATATCTTCGCCCATGAACAATATCTGTCCTGAATCCGGGGCCTCCAGACGGCTCAGAAGACGCGAAAGCGTTGATTTCCCGCATCCCGATTCACCGACGAGGGCCAAATTGTCACCTCGTCGAACATCGAACGAAGCGCCCCTCACCGCGTGCACGAACTGGTTTGCAAAGAGCTTGTTTCTATCCCTCGTGGGATAAACCCGGCTGACGTTTCGCACCGACAGAATGACGTCCTTGGCGGCAGGTGACGGCTCATCGGCAACGGCCTCAGTCGAGCTCTGCCATATGCGGGGGATGTCAGCTATCAGCTGCTTTGTATAGGCATGTTGCGGAGCCGCGAGCAATTGCTGAACGCTTTGAGTCTCGACGACCCGACCGCCTGCGAGAACAAGAACTCGGTGCGCGATTTCATTGATGACCCCAAAAGAAGAAGAAACGAACAGGATCGCCGTTTTGAAATCCCGCTGCAATTCGCGCAGGAGCCGAAGGATTTGAGCAGCGACGGTAACGTCAAGAGGTTGCGTTATGTTGTCGGCGACCAGAAGGTCCGGGTTCGTCACGAGCGCATCCACGATCAGGGCGCGCTGCATCATTCCGCCGCTAAACTGGAACGGAAACTCCTCAAATCGCTGTTTCGCGCCCGGCATCTTTACGGCATCGAGCAGGCGTATGACACGTTGCTCTGCTTCGCCATTGGAGATACCAGGCTCGATGGATCTAAGTTTTTCGACGATTTGCCGACCAACCGGAAGGGTTGGATCGAGAGCATTGCCGGGATCGGAGCCTATGTAGGCAATCTTGCGCCCGCGGAGCGCTTGCATGTGTGACCGGGGTAGTCTCAGAAGATCATTGCCACGATAGGCGACAACGCCCGATTCGATTTTGAGCGGCCTGGTGACCCAGCTGACAAGCGCCCGCGACAGCACCGTCTTTCCCGAGCCGCTCTCGCCGATAATGCCGAGGACTTCGTTTTCGTCGATACTCAGATGGACATCGGTGAGTACGGCTCGCGTTCCGCGCGGCCCGAGATCAAGGGTGACGGTCAGATTGCGCACATCAAGAATGTTGACCGGTGATATCATCCGAATCCCAACAAGATCTTGTTGCGAGACCGCTCGAGAGCTCCTCCCATGATATTGATGCAACAGAGTGTGATCGCGAGCAGAAGGCCTGGCACCGTGGTGATCCACCAGGCATTCAATATGTATTTCGTGCCATCGGCGATGATGGTGCCGAATGTCGGGGTGGGCGGTTGGATGCCGATCCCGATAAAGCCCAGCACAGCCTCAAAAATCATCATGCGCGCAATGTCCAGGATTGCGACGAAGGCGATCGGAGGCAAGATATTGGGTGCGATATGAACGAGCAGGACCCGCGCGTCTGAGGCGCCAAGAATCTTTATCGCTCGAACATACTCTTTGCGGCGCTCGGACAGGGTTACACTGCGCGCCACGCGTGAATACGCCGGCCAGCCGGCAAGAATCAGAACAAGAATAATGGCCAGCGGAGTGGGGCGGGAAACGCCGAGAATTGTGATCGCCAGAATGATCGCGGGAATCGACATCTGCGCGTCTGTGATCCGCATCAAGAGCAAGCCGACCCATCCGCCGAAATAACCTGAGAGCATGCCAATGGCTGAGCCAAGGATGAACATTCCCGCAACGCTCGTGATGCCGATCAGCAGGGCATTCCGAAGACCGATGAGGGAGCGCGTAAACAGATCACGACCGAGTTGATCGGTACCAAACAGGTAAGGCCAGCTCGAATGATCCAGGAGTGCCGGTGGCAGGAATTTCTTGCTGACATTGAATTGGGTCGGCGACAGATCGAGAATGTAGGGAACAAGGACAGAAAGGATAATCAGCAAGCAAAACAGCGCAAATCCAATCTTGAATTCATTTGTCCGCCATGCCAGCGCGAAGATGCTGGCCGCGATGCCGCCACCTCGTGTGGCCGCCGGGCTATCGGTCTTGGCCGGAAGTTCCGCCGACGCTAGTATTGTCGCCTCCTGTCAATCGCCATTGCTGCAAAGTCGACGAGAATATTGACAATCACTAGAGTCGCACACGCCAGGATCGCGATGGCCTGGATGACAGGGAAATCCCGTTGGAAGACAGCGTTGATCATCAGAAGGCCAACGCCGGGATAGTTGAAGACGTATTCCACGACGAACAGGCCACCAAGCAAGACCCCAATCGCTTGGATTCCGAGCACATTGAGGACGGGGATACTCGAATTGCGCAGCACGTGCGCGCCGATCATTCGACCGCGCGAGAGACCGCGAATTTCACCCTGGGACACATATGGCTCGATGAGACTTCCACTCACAGAGACCGAGATGGACCGGATGAGGGTCGGAGCAAGCTCGATCGCGAGAACAATGGCGGGCAAGATTGCGTAGCTCGGCCCCTGATAGCCGATCGCCGGCAGCCATCCGGCCTTGGCAGAGACGAGAAAGATGAGAACGAGGGATAACCATACGTTGGGGAGTGAAACCAGGACGGAAGCCACATGCAGTGCAAGCCGATCCGGCCATCGTCCTGATCTCAAGCCCGCGGCTATGCCGATCGGGAGCGCGCTTACCAAGGCAAACACGAATGCAAGGCCAGCAAGGAGCAGGCTGTAGGGCAGACTAGTTGTGATGAGGCCCAACACCGATGCACGGTTAGCGGCATCGAAAGTCGAGCCGCCTCGCGAGCCGCCAGTGCTGCCGCCTTGTGCGCTTCTGACGAAGGAGCTCCCGAAATCACCCGTCAGGATTTGCGCGGCATAGCGGCCGAACTGAACCGGGATTGGATCCCTCAGGCCCATATCTTTTGCGGTCTGTTCCGCAACAGATGCTGACACCATTGGCCCCAGCATCATCCGCACTGGGTCGCCCGGGACGATGCGCAGCAGCGTAAAGATGAGCATGGCCACGAGGACGACCAATACCAACCCTTGCGCAATGCGCCGAATGAAGAAGTCGAGCGCAAACAGCATGCCGGCTCCTGCCTTCTGCCAACGAGTTTTGCGGCAGCCCCTTTAGCTCAGGTCCGCCTTGCTCAGGTCGATCGGCCCGTTGGGAAAATAGTATGCCCCGGTCAGATTCTTGGCCGCGCCGTGGAAGGTCACGGCGGAAAAGAGCGAGAAGCTCGGAACCTTGCTTGCGAGAGTGGGAAACGTCTCATTCTTGAAGATCCTGAGGCGCTCCTCGGGGGTCGTGGCGCCGCGTTCCTTGTCCAGCACCGCATCAATTTCCCGATCGTTGATCCCGGTGATCAGCGCGGCGCTTGAATGCCAGTTCGGTCGTAAAACGAGGTCTGGCTCCGGCGATCCCGTCATCCAACCGACGTCGCACATGTGGCCCTGACCCTGGCCGTCAGCGCGGCGATAGATCGCCTGCTCCCACGCGGCCGGTTCAAGAACAGTCAGGCGAACATCAATCCCCTGTTCGGCGAGCATCGCTGCGATCAGCTCGCCATACTCCTTCGTCTTCGGGTAAAAGCCGATCGAGGTGATATATTCGAGTTGCGGCAGCCCCTTTCCTTTGGGAAACCCTGCCTCGGCGAGAAGCTTCTGGCAGGCATCGGGATCGAACTTGGGATAATCAGGAATATCCGTAAAGCCGAACTTCGTCGGCGAAATATAGCAGTTTGACGGCGTGGCCGCCTCGCCCATCAAGGACAGGATTTGATCACGGTCGATCGCGTGGCAAACTGCGCGACGAATGCGAGCGTCGTTGAATGGAGGCTTGTTGCACCGGAAGTGCAAATATTTGTTCTCGGTCGTCAGCGCCTTAAGCGTGGTGACTTTAGGGTTGCTTGACAACGAGGCGTATTGCTCGGGCTCGAGCCGTTCGGCAATGTGATATTCGCCGTTCAGCAGGCCCAGCACGCGCGTGTTGGCATCCGGAACGTAGGCATAGACGATCCGATCGATCTTGGGGCGTCCGCCATAGAATTCATCATTTGCTTCGAGGCTGTTCCTGTCTCCCTGCGTTCCCGCATATTTGAACGCGTTCGTGCCGTTCGGACGCTTTTGAAGGAGTGCGGGATCGGCAACATCCCTTGCCGACAGGATTGGAAGGAAGCTCGAAACGAACCAGAAGGCGGACGCGGGGTAGCCGTGTTTTTCAGTCTTCAACCGGACAGTCAGCTTGTCGACGACTTCGACATCAACGCGGCCCGGATAGAGCGCGGATGCCGGGCGCGCCGGATTGGAGGCATACTCCATGGTTGCCTTAACATCTTCAGCGCCGAACTCCTTGCCGTCATGGAATTTGACGCTGTCCCGAAGCTTAAACTCCAAAGTGTGCGCATCAATCAGCTTCCAACTGGTGGCGAGGTCCGGGGTCAGCTCTTCAGACTTGCCTTTCTGCATTTCGCATCGTGTCAGATGATTGAATACGAACTTTTCGAACTTCAGCTGTCCCAGGGTCGTGTGAGAGGTCGGATCCCAGTTGCCGGTGACCGGGCCCATCGACGCCAGCACGAGGGTTTTACTTTGCGCCGCCTTCGCTGGGAGCGGTTTGAGACCCGCTCCGCCAACCACGGCAACTGCTCCGGCTCCTGCAAGCAACTCTCTTCGTGTTACCATTTCGAGTCCCCTCTTCTTGCGTTGGACGCGCAAACAGCGCGCTTGATGAGCGCTCTCTTCACATAAATTGGTGCTGGACCGCGCTTTCCAGCGCGATGCCGATCTCCTTCTCGCCCGAGAGCTGATCAGGCAGGCCTGCGCGAACCTTCGTGCCTTGACGAAGAGCGCACTTGCGCGCAGCGGCGCGGCCCGGTGATGGTCTGCCGATGAGGCCGTTAAGAGGAATGTAGCTATGGCCCATCTCACAAGCCTTTGCTTTCAGGCAACGCGGTAGCGGTTGATCACGCCTGGATCAGGGTCGAGGCCAAGCCCCGGCCCTGTCGGCACGGCAACCTTTCCATTGACCGGAAGCGTAGCGCCGCCGTAGATCTCGGCCTCGAAATCGCAATAGAGCCGCTCGAGCATCGGGACTGATCGCTGCACCGCATTGAGGTGTATCGTCGCGACCTGGCCGGGGCCGAAGATTGCACAATGCGGCACGAATTCGATTGATTCAGCCTGACAAAGCGCTGCGATCTTCACGAGCTCGGAAATGCCGCCAGCTTTCGCGACATCAGGCTGCGCAATGTCGATGGCGCCTGCCGCGATCATCGCAACAAAGTCATGTAGGCTGCCGGCATTTTCGCCGGCGGCGATGTGGTGCCGGCCGGTTGAACGAATGCGGGCCAGCCCAGCATAGTTTTCCGGAGGCCAGACAGGCTCCTCGAGCCAGTACAGATTGAGAGGCTCGAGAAGCCGATCGTATTTGAGCGCCTCCGCCACCGGCCATGGGCAATTGGTATCCAGCATGACGGCGGCCTGTGCCCCCGCGGCTTCGACGGCGGCGCGGATTTCGTCCTCGGTGATCTCGTGCAACTTGATGTAACGATATCCGCGCTCAATTGCCTGCCGAGTGGCCCTGACGACGTCGGCGCAATTGCCGTAGCGCATCAGACTGGCATAGACCTCGACTTCGCTGGCGAATGCACCGCCTAGCAATGCGGTGAGCGGCAGTCCGGAAATCTTGCCGAGGATGTCCCACAGGGCGATGTCGACCGCCGAGACGCCATAGACGATAGGGCCCACGCGGCCGAAATTCTGGAGCTGGAATTCCACATCATACTTGATCTTGCCGATTTCCAGGGCGCTCCTGCCGATCACGAGCGGTAACACGCGCGTCTCGATCATCGCCTTCAGCAACTTGTCCTCGCATCGCGAGAAGGCTTCGCCCCACCCCACGATGCCCTGTTCGGTTTCCAGCCGCACCAGCAGCGTGTCGAACTGCAATCTCGGCGCTCCGCCGAAGCTCCAAGGCGGCACTCCGCCGGATTCGAACGGAATCGATAACAGGATCGCATCCGCCTTTACGATCTTGTGAGATGGGGCGGACGAGGAGAGGCGCTGCAGACCGGCGAGGCTAACGCCCTTGGTTTCGGAACTTCGCAAGCACGGCCCCGCTCAACTGCTGATTGTCGACAATTAACAAACAGCACGATTTCTCTGGTGTCAATGGCGAATGTTCGCCAATATCTGTCGGGACCTCAGAACGAACATTCCGCGCAAAACGCGGTTGGAGGAAAAATGGCTGCTAAGATCATCTCGGGATTGGTCGAGAAGCGGAGCTTGGACCGTGCGGCTGCCGATGTTATCCGGCAGGCGATCACCAGTGGCGCCTTGGCGCCAGGAAAGCGACTGACAGAGACCGAACTGTCGACGGAGCTCAACCTGTCGCGCAGCACGATACGAGCGGCGCTGCAGCGGTTGATGAGCGAGGGCCTCGTGAAGCAGAAGCCTTACTTGGGCTGGGAGGTCGCGAGCTTGTCATCCAAGGACGCATGGGAGCTCTGCACACTTCGATCCAGCCTGGAGAGCCTTGCCGCGCAGCTCGCTGCCGCCAACCCGAATCGGAGGCAACCGATCGAGGCGGCTTTCGAGGATCTGAAGGCGGCCGCGAAAAGCCGCAACCAGAAGCGGATTACTGACAGTGATCTCGCGCTTCACAAGGCGATCGTCGTCCTTTCCGGGCACAAGCGCCTCGCCGATCACTACGGGTTGGTCGAACAACAGGTTCGGATGTACATGGCCTCTTCGAACGCAATCCTCGAACGGCCTGAGATGGTCATCTCAAACCACCGGAAAATGATCAGCGCGCTGCTCAGGGGCGATGCGGCTGCCTCCGAACGATACGCCCGCGAGCACAACAAGACCTCAGGCGAGCTTCTGGTTCGACACATTCAGGAAAAAGAGGCCAAACAGACCAAAAAAGCGGCTTCGCGCAAGCTCTAGGGAGGGAGGCATGCAGTCACCGACCGCAAAATTCGCGTAGCCGGCTGGCCGGATCATTCGTGGCATTCGCCGCAGGGATCGGGGAGCAGCCGTGCTGGAGGATCAGCAACACAGCGACAACCCGTTGCCTTCCAGTGCAGATGCCCTGCGTTCAGAATCGAGGATCCCTCCCGTTAGTATCGGTCACCAAATCCAATCCCCATGCCGACCGTTGCCGGAACGATCGGCCAGGCGATAAACGGGCCCTTGCTGATCGGCCTAAGGTCTGCCGAACGTACGATTGAAAGCCGCGGATCGCGTCCTTCAGACCTGCGCACTGTGCTCTTTGATTGTCCTCTGACCAAACGGGCGCAAAAGCCGAAGAGAGAGAGAGAGAGAGAGAGAGAGAGAGAGAGAGAGAGAGAGAGAGAACCGGAATTTATCAAAGGGAGTAGCCTCTAGTTGTCTTTTTTCCCGTATGCACCCTGACATTTCAAATAGCTTCGGTGTTGAAATACGTATGCTGGCCGAAGTCGGAGGAGCTGACGCAACACAATTTATGGAGGGGCAAGAAAACACTTGTTCCAACAACTCACCATAGGGCTTCGAGCGTGGCTGTGGAATTTCGAGATCTACGCTGGGCGATCGCTGCGTCCCAGCATCGAAGCATCCGTCAAGCGGCAGAGACGCTTAGAATCAAGCAGTCGACGCTCAGTCGCTGCCTGCGAAGTCTCGAACACACGTTGGGCAGCAAACTATTCGAGCGTACCAATGGAGGTACGCGACCAACGATGGAAGGTCGAGAATTTCTCGAGGATGCCCGGCGCATCGTAGGCGAAGCTGAAGCAATGGCCGCTCGCCTCAAGACCCGCTCGCGTCGCGAGAGTGGTCGGCTGACCATCGGGATCCACACCTCCCTGTCAGCCGGCAATCTCCGAGCCACCCTCCTCGAGCACCGGCACCGCTTTCCCGATGTCGATAGACAGTTTGTCGACGGAGCAAGCGAGCATCTGATTTCGGACCTCGCCAGCTCAGCCATCGATGTCGCTGTCGTGGCGGATCCCAACCCGAATTGGAGCGGCAAGTCATTGGTGCTCTGGAGCGAACGTGTTGTTGCTGCCCTCCCTGCGAAGCATCCTCTGGCAAGTCATGACGTAGTTCACTGGGGCGAACTGCGGCGCGAACCGCTTTTGATTTCACAGCGTGGCCCCGGACCGGAACTCCTCAAGCTTCTCATCAGCAAATTAGGATCTTCCGATCCTTGCAAGCTACTTCGCCATGACGTGGGGCTCGACAGGCTTCTCTCGCTGGTGGGCATGGACTTCGGTATTCTCCTCGCCTTGGAAAGTGCGACTGGCGCGACTTATCCCGGTGTCACCTTCCGGGAGGTGCATGATGCCGAGGGGCCGACGCGGCTGAGCTTCCGCGTCTATTGGCGGCAGTCCAACGGCAATCCATTAGTACGTCCGTTTCTCGACTTGATTCGCGAACGCTATCCAGATCTTTCCGCCGACCCGGGCGGGAGTTGAGCAGGACTTCGCCGGGCCTTCGCAAAGGCGCGGTCGGTCGCTATGATTATTCTCGTTCTGGCTCGTGCCGCCTCGGCTCCGACGCTGAGCATGGTCGAGAGAACGGTGGCCTTGAACAGCATGCCCCAATGGTTGGCCACCTCGTCCTTGAGCCCGGCATAACCAATCGGCGCCGGGCTGGCGCTCCAGAACGATCGAGTTGCCATCCGGCATGATGATCCGGGTCCAGACCAGGAGGCTTCGACTCTGGCCGAACGCGACGGAGCTGTCGTATTGACCGATTAGCTTCACACCCTGCGGATAGAGATGCGGACGCATGCCAGCGATACGTTGAACGAGTGTGGACCTGATCATCGTTGCCGCTTTTGCAAATTGTGGCGCTTACTCGAAAGCGTTGGCCACTGTCAGGCATGACCGACGTCATGCCTGGACCGGTGAAGGAATGTCATCGCGAGACGAAGGGTCAACGCCGCTAGAGGCTTCGCAAGGGAACGTGACGCGGTCTCGAACTACGCAACACGATGATCCTGCATTCACCGGTTGCCTCGCTGGGTCGAACTCGATCCACGCGATGAACCGCCTCCGCGTGTGCTACCTCAATCGTCACTACGCACGTCTTTTGCCATCCTAGCTTAACCGCGGTTGTTGCACATCAACCGCGAAACGCAACAATTAGGAGGCCCGCCAACTACCAGTTCTCGCAATTGATCTAGATGACAGAAGCATGTCACCTTTCATTGATGATCGTTGCTCGAGCAAGCGCACGCAGGCATCAACATGCAGAACCAATCACAAGCTGCTCTCGCCAAAGGGCCTAATGAGGCGGTTGATTTCGCACCTTCGCAAGTGCTGCGGGCCGATATCTGCTCCAGCAGCGAACTCTCCTTCCTCATGGAAGCGCATGACGGACTCTCGGCCGCTCTGGCTGAGCGCGCAGGTTTCAAAGGTCTCTGGGCATCGGGCCTGTCGATTGCCTGCTCTCTGGGCTACCGAGATGCCAACGAAGCGTCTTGGAGCCAGCTTGTCGACGCAGTCGAGCGAATCGTGGACTCAACACAGCTGCCTGTGCTCGTTGACGGCGATGGCGGCTTCGGCAATTTCAACAATGCCCGTCTGCTCGCACGCAAACTCCGCCAACGTGGCGGTGCCGGCGTCGCGCTGGAGGACAGCGGCTTTCCGAAGACAAACTCGTTTGTTGGTGATCGGCATCCCCTCGCCGATGTAAACGAATTCTCAGGCCGTCTGCGCGCAGTGAAAGATACAGTTGCGGAAGACGTCGTTCTTGTTGCCGGATCGAAGCGCTGTTTCGTGGCTATGGAATGGACGAGGTAATTTTGCGCGCTCACGCTTATGCCGACGCCGGAGCTGATGCGATCCTCATTCACTCGCGAGAGAGCGCCGCGGACGAGATTTTTGAATTTGCACGCGCCTGGCAGAACAGACTGCCGGTGGTGATCGTTCCGACGAAATACTATCGAACACCAGCCTCTGCTTACCGCAAAGCTCGCATCTCGACGGTGATCTGGGCTACCATGCCCTGCGCGCGGCAATAACGGCAATGCGGCAGGTCTACCATCGTATCTTCACTGAGGAGAACACAACCAGCATTGAATCGAGTATTGCGACACTCGACGAGGTGTTCGAACTCTTCAGGTACGACGAACTCGCCAGTGCGGAAGCACGCTATCTTCGGCCCTCCTGACCGAGGGTGATAAGGTCTCATTTGCGCTGCAAGACACTCATTCTCGAAGGACCCTGCGATGCAACCGGACGCCTTTCTCTCAAACTCAACACCACTCATCAGCCCCCTCACCGTTTGTGCTTCTGAGATTGGATGTACGGTCGACTGCTGCGACAGCTCTTACGAGGCAAATCTATCCATTGCCGCACTACGATCTCCCCATTTCAACGACGATCCAGTCACCGACGAAGGACCGGTGGCTCATTTCACTCTGGAAGAAGCAGCAACGCGGGCGATGATGCCTCTTTCCTGAGATGTAGGGTCCGTTTATCCAGGAAGTCCGTTCCTCACATTGCCGCAGACAGCCACAAGCGACATTGTGGAGCGGAGGAGGACGCTAGCGCTGGCGCGACGGCCAGTCTTGTTCAGATCGTCGGAAACGGGGCGAGGACGGGCGCCAAAGCAGTTACCTCGAGTAGCAGGAGAAGCATCGATCTGAGCGCCGGAGATTTCTGAAGCGAGCTTGTGCCGTCGGATCGCGGGAGCGGGTGGAACGGAGTTCCTGGATCGGTTTGAGCCAGCTTGGCTGGGCCCGTACCGCCGGAAGTGAGGACGCGATATCGAAGAACAACGAAGAGAGATGAAATGACCGCCAATACGCCCAGGAAAGCCGTTATTCTTGCTGCCGGCGTTGGCTCCCGCTTGCGACCGCTGACCGATCTGCGGCCCAAGCCGCTTGTCGAGGTCAATGGAACGCCGATACTCCATAACACTCTGCGAAATCTGGAAGCAGTCGGCGTGGAAGACGTCACAATTGTTGTCGGCTACCGCAAGGACGCAATCCAATATGCTTGCGGCAGCCGCTTCGGTGAGCTCGAAATCAATTATGTTGAGTCGTCCGTCTTCGGCTGCACCGGCAGCGCCTATTCCCTTTGGCTGGCGCGCGATGCGCTTCTTTCCGGAGACTGCTTTCTTCTGGAAGGCGACGTTTTCTTCGAAGAGGATGCGCTGCACTATCTGATGATCAGCCAAGCAACTGACGTCGCTGCAGTTGCTCCCTTCGATGAATCGATGGAGGGTTCGGCTGTCTTGCTGTCGGATGACGGCCTCATCACGAGCTTCCGGATGAAACAGACAGCGGCAGACCTTGTCGCGAAAGGTCCGAAACTCTTCAAAACGATGAACCTGCTACGATTTTCAGCCTCAACCCTGAGGGCCACCATCGTTCCAGCATTGGACGATCTCATCGGGTCCGGAGCTACCCAGGCCTACACCGAGGAAGTCCTTGCCAATTTGGTGCAAAGACGTGGCCTGCGGCTTACGGCGGCGCGCTGCGACGATCTCAGGTGGTACGAAATCGACAGCACCGAGGATCTGGCTATCGCGGAACGCATCTTCACAGAAGCGCGCGCCCACGACCAGGCCGGTTCTGGAATGAGTTGAGGATCCAGCGTTAACGCACCCGCCGCATCTAGCAAATGTTGCGGACCGACAGAGCTCAGCGCGCCGCGTTTCACACACGACGGCTGCCGCCATGTCCTCCTCGGTGTGGGCAAACACTTGATCGAATCTCGGAAAGTTTCTTCATGATCGCTACAGATCGGCCCGCCACGCGGCTTGCTACCCGTCTCTCTTTCCTGGTTGCTGGGTTCGGCGTCGCGTGCTGGGCGCCCCTTGTTCCTTTCGCAAAGGTGCCCCTCGGTCTGGACGATGGCACACTTGGTACCCTGCTCCTGTGCATCGGTCTAGGGTCGTCGGCGGCTATGATGGCCGCAGGCGCATTGAGTGCTCGGTACGGCAGTAAACCAGTGATCCTCGTTGCAGGAATCGGCTTGGCGGTGATGCTGCCGATTCTTCCTGTGGTCCCCACGACATAGGCGCAGGGTTTTACTCTGTTGGTCTTTGGAGCTGCGCTCGGCGCCCTGGACGTCGCCATGAATGTGCATGCCGTTGAGGTAGAGGGCGGGGCGGATCGTCCTCTCCTGTCCGGCTTCCACGCGCTGTACAGCATTGGCGGCTTTTTAGGGGCGGCGCTGATGGCTACGATGCTAACCGTTGCGTTGATCCGTTTGCCAGCACGTTGGTCAGCGCCGGTCTCATGTTTGGGGGCGATGTTCGTGGCGTGGCCGCGTCTGCTTCCAGCGATATCGACAGAGAGCCGTGAAAGTTACCTTTTTGCCCGGCCGCGCGGTGTGGTTATCCTTGTTGCCACCCTAGCCGCCGCAATGTTTCTCGTCGAGGGTGCCATGCTTGACTGGAGCGCTCTGCTCATCAGCGGCGAGTCGCTGCTCACTCGCAACCAAGCCGCCCTGGGTTAAACGCTGTTTGCGGCCGCAATGACCTGCGGACGTCTTGCCGGAGATCGGATGACGGCGAAGATCGGTAATCGAAAAAACTGGTGGGTGGCGGGCTCATTACTTTCGCGGGTTTCGTGGTATTGCTCGCAGCGCCCATTACGACCGCGGCCCTTGCTGGGTCTGTCCTGATCGGTTTCGGCGCATCCAACATCGTACCGGTGCTCTCCGACGCGCGGGATCACAGAGGGTCATGCCCCCGGCCCTTGCAATCGCGGCTATCACGATGACCAGCTATGCAGGTGTCCTCCTCGGTCCGGCGATGATCGGCTACGTGGCAAGCGTGATTGGGCTTCCGATGTCGTTTTGGATACTTGCAGCATTGGTGTGCCTCGTACCTTTGACGGCTCGGGAAGCGACCGAACACCGAAATTGCTGAAGCTCGGGTGGCGTCACTAAAGCTGCCGAGGAACCGAGAGCCCGAGGTCTCCTCTTGGCCTTTCGAGATATGTTGCGGCGCGACGCCAGTCGGTCGCTGATGGTGCATAGCGGATCCGTCTCTCGTTGCGAGCCGGCTTGTCCGTATGCCGAGGACGGCTCTCCGATGCGCATCTCTGCTCGCCCGCGGGGGGACCATCCCAATGCTAGGGGCGAGCATGATGTTGCCGCCTGGCAGTGGTTGTCGGTTGTCGATACTCCGCCCCCGGGCGCGGGTTAGAGGTCCCCTCGCCCAGACGACAACACCAGAATTTCACAGCCCGATCGGACTCGGCGAGACGAGCAGCTCCGGACGTGAAGTCAGCGTCGACGGCCTCGACCGCCGCGGACCTTGCTGGCCAACGCGACGGCCGCACAGCAAAGCCCCCGGCGGCGCGATTTCTCAAACGCGATCCAATCCGACCAGGCCGGCTGGCGCGCGGCGTCGGCGTTCAATCGGTTGGGCCATGTCTGGGCCTCCCCATGCGCTTGAGCCAGCTTAGGAGGCAAGAGACACTAAGCTGTTGATTTGACGAGCTTTGTAAGAACTGTTTGTGCGACGTTTTGTTCACGTTGGTCCACAACGCGTTGCCAGTTTGTCGTGTTCTCAACGTGATGTAAGCTTGAGGGTCCGATCGGCGGCATTTCGATATGTTTTCGACCAGATTGTCAGGAGATGAGTATGCCCGTCCGCACTCAAAGCGCCGGTATCCCATACGCCGAGTTCATGCGAGCCGCGAACGACGAGCTCACCAAATTCGAGGAACGCGAGCGCGAGTTTCGGAAGAAGGACCGGGACGAAAGGGCTAAAAGATTGCAATTGCCGGTGGAGACGTGCGGCAACGAGGATTGGCGCGTAAGGAAATCAAACTCCATTCGTTGAACCTGAGAGCGCGCTCGGCCCGACATGAACATGTCTAAAGGTGGCCGACCAAGAGGTCTCCGGTTCATCTATTTGAAGAGCATCAAGCTGCGACTTATTTGCGGTTTCGATTTTTCACCCGAACCAGACGTGACGTGCGCGGGTCTGACGTTCCGTCTCGAGCCTTGATTCCTCACGCCGCCCATCGAAGCGCGTCAATTTGGCTGAAAAACGGCGTTGATCAGCCTCGGCGGAGGCTCTCTCGGCCATGACGCGACTGCACAGCGCGCCTCATGCGACCTTCGTGCCGGTTACGACCGCGAGTGCATCGACTAGCGGGTCGAGATCCGCCTCCCTGGTATAGAGCGCCGGCGTCACGCGGATGCATTGTCCCTTGGCCACACCTGCCCGGCGCACCGTAAGCACCTTGTGCCTGTCCCTGAGCTCCGCCACGATAGCGTCGTTGTCGGCCTTGCTCGTCTTGCCGGCAAGACGGAAGGATGTGATGGCGCCGTAGAGACCGGCCTCATCCGGCGTTAGTATCTCGATGTTCTTGAACGCCCGGACACGGTGCACCCAGTAGTCGCGCAAGTACCGCAGGCGGGCCTGCTTCGCAGCCGCACCAATCTTATCGTGGAGTGCGAGCGCTACAGGCACCGTCAGCACCGTGGCGAAATTGACCGTCCCGGTGTGTACCCGCGAGCGGATGTCGGTCTCCGGAAAGTCCGCGTCCCCCATGTCGCGGTCGATGTCGCCGAGGCGGTCCTTTCTGATGTAGAGGAAGCCGATCCCTGGCGGCGCGCCTATCCACTTATGCAGGTTGAAGCCGACGAAATCGGCCCCAAGCTCGCCCACCTTGAAATCAAGCTGCCCCCAAGAATGGGCCGCATCGACGATGGTGTCGATCCTCTTGGCCTTTGCCATGCGGACAATCTCAGCAATTGGCATAACGAGGCCCGTCCGGTTGCTGACATGGGTGAGCAGCAGAAGTCGCGTCTTCGGGTTTGCCTCGAGTGCGCTCGCGTAGGCGTCCAAGATGGATTGCCGGCTCGCCGGCTCCGGCACGTCGAACTTGACGACCTCAACCCCGCGCCGGAGCTCGAGCGCGTTCATCGCATATTGCATCGAATCGTAGTCTAGATCGGCGTAGAGCACGGTGTCGTCTGGTTTCAGCTTGTTGTAGCCGTCGATGAGAAGCTGGAGGGCCTCCGTCGCGCCACGCGTCAGCGCGATCTCCCCGACCGCCGCGCCCACGGCCTCGGCCACCTTGGTGCGCACACTCTCGAAATCCTTTCCGGAGTGCAGCCGCGCATAGTAGGTATTTTCGTAGTTGATCATATTGATTTGGCGTATGAACTCTCGCCGCACCGGCTCGGCCATTACACCCCAATAACCGTTCTCTAAATTGACCACCTCCGGAGTCACGACATAGAGCGCGCGAACGGCGTCCCAATAGGCCTTGTTAGTGGCACAGGCGATAGTGTCGCCATCGGATTGCAGCATGTCTCAAACCCAGCTTAAGCAGACAGGCCTGCAAATGATGAAAGCCATCGCCCGAGGCAAGCCTAGATTAATTCCATACCTGCCATCGCACGCGCTGCGAATCTCGCCGCAGTCCGCTAACGACTTATAAACGTTTGCTGGCAGGTCAACTACCAACACTGGTGATTGATCTAGTTGCGGATGCGCATCAAATATAGTTCGGCATGCAAGCTCACTTCTCGACCGCGGTTTGATGAACGGAAGAGCGATATCTGCCGAAATAGATCACGTACCAGCAGCTCCGCGGCTATGAAACACCTTGGTAGAAGCTAACGAAACGATCGGCTCAGGAGGCGCGCACATGTTGGCGCATCGGATCTCTCTGCTATCAGGTCCGGGTACTGCCGCCGCCCGTGAGGCGGTCGCAGCAGCTGCCGCGACCGGACGTCAAATCATCGATCTGGCGGCCGGCGAAGTCATCATCGAGCCACCATCATCCGTGCGCGAGGGAGCAATTTCCGCAATCAAAGCCGGGACGAGCCGCTATACCGAGTCCATCGGTCTGGCGCCACTTCGGAAGGCAATATCCGAAAAGCTGTCCAAGGAAACAGGTATCCATTGGAATACGGAGGACATCGTAGTCACTGCCGGCGCAAAGCAGGGACTGCTCGACGCTGCGTTGTCTGTGCTCGATCCGGGGGATGAGGTCATCATCATTCGCCCCTACTGGCCAACTTTGCCATCACAGGTTCTTCTGGCAGGCGCAAAGCCCGTATTCGTCGATGCCCGGCCTCCGACTTATATCCCCGACATCGATGCAATCCGCGCCGCTGTTGTGCCGCATACCAAAGCCATTGTGATTAACTCGCCGAACAATCCAACCGGCGCCGTTTATGATCGAGCTACCCTTCAAGCTATCGGTGATCTCGCCATCAACTACCAGATGTGGATCGTTTCCGACGAATGCTACTCCAGCTTGGTATTCACCGGTACCCGCCATGAGTCGATCCTCACGGCGCATCCCGGCGTACGGTCCCGGACGATCCTAGTCAACGCCTTCTCCAAGGAGCTGGCGATCACTGGATGGCGCTTGGGCTATTTCGCCGCTCCCCGGGAGATCATTTCCGCGGCCAAGAAGCTACAGAGCCATACGACCTCGAATGCCAACGTCATCGCACAGCACGCGATCCTGCACCACCTTCAAGTCGGTGACGGCAGCTTTGAACGCGAGATGCACCAGCGCTTATCCGTCGCTCGTAGCGCTGGTCTCCGGATCCTGTCTGGTCTGCACGACGTGGCCACGCCGGGTGCAGGAGGCTCATTCTTCTTCTATCTCGATTTGAGTAGGCTTATCTCCATTCTGCCTGCGGGATGTCCCATTCGATCCACCGACGACATTGCGGGGTTGCTCCTGGCGGAAGCCGGTGTGGCATCCGTTGCGGGAGGCACATTTGGGGATGTGAATGGCCTGCGTCTTTCCTTCGGAACTCCTCCGGACCTGCTGGAGCGGGGACTGAAACGCGTGGTCGAGACGCTGAACAGCCTGAAGAAAAGGCAAGCTGCGGCCTGAACCTCCCGGAAGGACCTTCTGTGATGCTCAATTGTTCGGCCACAGGAACAAGAATGCACCTCTCCACGGAGTTCGGTCCTCACCCCTTGAAGGACGTGACCGCAAGCCAGATGCAGCGCAACGCGCCGAACTGGCTCCGGGCTCCGAATTCGCAAAGCGAGCATCGTGGAGGGGCGCCGCACAGGGGCGCCTGCGGTACCGTCGATCTCGTTAGCACCGATGAGTAAGGCGATGATCGGGTATCTACGTGACTATGCAAATGCCATAACCGCCCTCGCCTGCTTGTGTGCTGTCGTCGCCTTGTTCCTGACCCTCAACGGCAAGATTGAGCTCGGCGTTGCGGCAATGCTCTGGACCTGGTTTCTGGATCACTGGGACGGGCACGTTGCCCGTAAGACGATCGCTCTTCGTCGTCCAGGCGCCGCGAAATTCGGGAAAAGCTTCGATGGCTTTGTCGACCTCATTCACGGCGTCGTGTTCCCGGCCGTAATCATCATGCTTGTTGGTCAAGGCACGCCCCTGTCGCTCCTTGCGAGCATGCTTCTCACTTTAGCGGGGACCATACGGCTGAGCTATTTCGAGAACGTGGGTCTTACAGCTGACGCGCGGTTCACGGGCATCCCCGTCTCGTATGATACGCCACTACTGGCGATCCTGCTGCTTGCACGGCCACAAATTGTTGACGACGTCTTTCCGACGGTCGTGTCGCTCGCATTTGTTATCCTTGCACTGCTTCATGTGACGACCGCAATCCGGGTACCAGCTATTCGGGGGACCGGAGTGCCGATCGCGACCGGCTTCGCGATCGCTGGATCTGCTGCGCTGGTGATGATCTCTCAACCCGGCGTTCAGCGATAGAGTTAGAGGGCAATTATAAGTGAGACGAGCGAGCGTGACATGAATGACGTGAGTAAGGCTGGGCAGATGCAGTATGTGTCATCCGAAGCGCCTCCGATCGATCTTGGGCGGAATTTTCCGCCTCCCAGCCCTGTTGTTCAACGCGCTTTAACTGAAACATTCGCCCACTTCGCAGGTCGAAATATCGCCGATGCCATCCGCTTTCCGCGCTTCATGGGAACGGCGAGCGATCGAGACGTGGGAGCAATGTGGCTTAGTCAACGCTTGGGCAAAAAGCCGAGCGCAGAGCGTGTCCTGCTCACAAACGGCTCACAGAGTGCCCTTGCGATGTTAATGGCTCGGTTTGTCAAACCGGGCGGTATCCTCCTAACGGAAGAGCTGACTTATCCAGCAATCAAACCACTTTCGTCTCTGTTCGGCATCGAGCTCCGTGCTGTATCAATGGATCTCTGGGGGCTTGATCCGGCAAGCCTTGAGGACGCCTGTGTCGAGTTGGGCGGCAATGCTCGGGCGCTCTATTGCATGCCCACACTGCATAACCCAACGTCCGCCACGATGTCTGTGGCAAGACGCGCGGACATTGCGAGTGTCGCTCGCCGACACAATCTTTGGCTTTTCGAGGATGATATATACGGTATCCTGCCGGAAGAGGCGCTTCCTCCACTTTCTCTCTATGCACCCGAGCGCAGCTGGTACATTTTAGGACTGAGCAAATGCCTCGCCGCGCAGCTTCGTGTGGCGTATGTCGTAGGTCCCAACTCCGATCTTTCGGAACGCCTTTTTTGGCCTGGAGTGCGAACCACGAATTGGATGGTTGCGCCGCTGGCGGCGGAGGTTGCATCGAATTGGCTCGCAAGTGGGATCGGCTCAGAAATATTGCGATCGGTGCGAGCTGAGACCTTGAAGCGTCGGGCCCTTGCTGCATCGATCCTTCCCCGCATGCAGCTATCTCCACGCGAATTCAACTATCATCTTTGGATCGACTTGCCGGATAAATGGCAGCTCGACGCATTTGTCAAGGCGGTCCTTGATGCCGGAGTGATTGTTGGATCCGGCGAATCGTTCGCTGTTAACAATCAACAGGGGGATCGAAATTTTCGGATCGGCCTGGGTGTGCCGTCGGACGAAGAAGAGCTTGTCCGCGGCTTGACAGCAATTGCATCTGTCATTGATGCAGACAGCGGATCTCGAGTTAACTCATGAACGGCCAGTCACCGCACCCCGCAGCAATAGATCAGCTCCCGTCCTGCGATACTGATCTGCATGTTCGCTTCATTTCCGAAGAAGCAGGCCTTGAGCTTCGGACGTTGGCATTGGCGCCTGCCCCTCCGAGACCCGTGCCCGCCTATCCTTTCGCCAAAGCCTTATTTCACGTCGGCGCTTATTGTGGATCGGCCCTGGCGTCCGTCGGCACTTTTGTTCTCGAAGACATGGAGACCGATCAAGACTGTCAGGCGTCAGGGCGCAGCTGGAGAGTTCATGGAATGGCAACCGCCCAAGAATTCCGTCGCCTTGGCTTTGCCAGTGCCGTGCTCGATCATGGTCTACGCGAGATTCGTAGGCGTGCGGGACTTCTCGTATGGTGCAACGGCCGAACAACGGCCAGCTCGTTTTACCGACATCACGGATTCGAACAGATCGGTGGCGAGCGGCACTTGCCTGGCCTTCCGATCCATTACCGCTTCAAGAGAGCTATAGGACGGCTGCGTTTCTCTTAGACCAGAACGCACAATCCTTTCGGTGCCCCTTTAGGGACTGCTCAAATACAACCTCTGGTCCCAAAAGACTCAACTTTGGGACCGAAGCGCTCTTTGGAGAACCTCATGTCGACCCAGAGTGCAGCGAAGGCCGTTGGATGGCAACATTATCAGACCCTTGGTCAGCACTACGACAAGGAACGTCCCGGGTATCCCGTCAGCGCAGTTCATGAGATTGCGGCGCGAGCTTTTTCTTTGCCTCTCTCCTTCCGCCGAATAGTCGACGTGGGCTGTGGGACGGGCATCTTCACGCGAATGTTAGCCGGGGCTCTCGACGGATCGTTCGAAATCTGCGGTCTGGAGCCAAGTTCAACGATGATCAAACGAGCTATCGACGCAACAGACCCGGATCGGCCAATCCACTTCCTCAAATCCACGGCCGAGCGACTTCCGTTAAGCGATCGAACTATAGGAGGAATTACGGCCGCAGGGGCGGCACAACTCTTCGATCGGACGCTTTTCTACGCAGAAGCGCAGCGCGTCCTGATAGAAAATGGTCTCCTCGCGATACTGCAGAACAAGCGCCTCCATGACAGCGGCTTCTTCCGGTCTTTCGAGCTATTCCTCGAGAGGTTTGTTCCTGGCTATCGGACAGGCACATACGCGGATGCGCGTGGCGGGCATTCGGTTGCTGACTTCGCAGACGAGCTTGCCTCAGACTCACGATTCTCAAACATCATGACCCAGGGTTGGGACTGGCCAAGAACGTTCAGTATCGACAGTTTTGAGGAATTCGCCTCTTCGACAATCCAACTCAAAATGGCTCTGACAGCTCACGGAAACGCGATCGTCATGAAAGAGTTACGATCACTTGTATATGACCACTGCGATCCGGTTGGCGCCATCAATGTCAGCTACAGGACCGAACTCACAACTGCAGTGCGGAACGTTAGCAATTAGCCCCTGCGTGAGGCAGACATAACATGCAGCCATCGCGAATCTGGTCGGAAGTCGATTTTCAGAAGGAAGGCAAGGCCACCGGCTATCTTCGCGTTCCGATATCTACCCATGCCTCCGCATACGGATGGATCCCAGTTCCGATTGCGAGCATCAAGAATGGACCTGGCCCTCGAGTCTTGCTGATGGCTGGTAGCCACGGCGATGAGTGGGAAGGCCAGATCATGCTCATAAAGCTGATCCAGTCGTTACAGGTGCAGGACATTCAGGGCCAGCTAATAATCCTGCCCGGGGCAAATGCGCCCGCGGTTGAGGCTGGCCAAAGGGTGTCTCCTTTCGATGATGGAAACCTGAATCGCAGCTTTCCTGGAGATCCGAATGGGACCCCGACGATGATGATCGCCCATTTTATCGAAACGGTCTTGTTGCCGGGTTGCGATCTGGTGTGTGACTTTCATTCCGGAGGGAGCTCGCTCGAATACCTGCCTTCTACTGTGATTGTCGCACCGAAGTCGGCAACGCAACTCCGCGAAAGCCTGGATCTCATTCGAATTTTCGGCTTACCTGTTGGGTTCGCAACGGATGCATCGACCGGCGGAGATCGCAGCTTGACTGGTGCTTGCGATCGTTTGGGGAGCATCCCTTGTCTTTCAACCGAATTGGGCGGTGGCGGCTCCGCTTCACGCCATCTACTGCGCGCCGCCGAGGATGGTCTTGCGCGCGTTTTGCATTATCTTGGTCTTCTGAACATTGCTCCGAAGGAGCCGCATTCTTATTCCACCCAACTCCTTTATCGCATTCGACCAAACGACTTCGTCTACTCTCCCGCAAAGGGCCTGTTCGAGCCGCTTGCAAGCCTTGGCGAGAACGTCACCGACGGTCAGGCGGCAGGCCGTGTTCACTTTACAGAAGAGCCTTGGCGGCGGCCTATCACAGTTCACTTTGAGGTGGGCGGCATCGTTCTGTGCCGGCGCTTTCCGGCGCGAGCCAATCTCGGTGATTGTCTGTTCAATGTTGGTAGGACATGGACCCCGGAATAGTCGATCCGCCAGGACACGCATGTTCATGACTTCAAGCCCTCAATTTCGTTCGTTAGCTGATCAACTTAGATCCAACGAAGAGCACCCCCCTGGCTGGATCTACGACGCCTTGCGCGTTCAACCAATCATCAATTGCGCTGGGACGAGATCGAGCTTTGGTGGCAGCAACCCGATTCCAATGGTGGAGCGAGCGATGAATGCTGCGAGCGAAGCATTCGTCGACATGGATGAACTCGCGGAAGGGGTTGGTCAATACATCGCTCAGATCACCGGGGCGGAATGGGGCATCGTGACCGCGGGCAGTGTTGCGGCACTTGCATTGGCAACCGCCGCATGCATCGTCGGCAATGAACCGATTGCAATGACGCGCCTGCCTAAATGCTGCGGTTTGAAGAACCGAGTCCTGATTCCGCGTGCGCATCGATTTCCATATGACTCAGTCATAAGCATTGTTGGAGCAGAGCTTGTTCCGTTCGATAGTCTCGAATCCCTTGCTGAGTTAACTGAATCAGCTTGCATGATCTGTTTACTAGGAAGAGCTGAGACGGCTGAAGGCGGGATGTCCTTGGAGGCGATACGTGAATGCGTTGGGCATAAACCGATCGTGGTGGATGCGGCTGGGTTGTCCCCTGGCAAGCCAGACCCTTGGATATCCCGCGGCGCAACATTGTCTATTTATTCAGGCGGAAAATATCTGCGCGGTCCGCAGTCAACAGGGCTATTGATCGGATCAGAACAACTCGTGCGGGCGGCCTGGGCGAACGGTCCACCGCACTTTTCGTTTGGCCGCGCGATGAAAGTTGGCAAAGAAGAGATTGTAGGCGCAGTCGTCGCTTTAGAGGCTTGGCTTACTCCATCTTTGCGCGCGATGGATGAAGAAAAGTGGTTCCGTCTCCTGAGGACGATCTCTACCCACCTTTCACCGGATCTGTTTCGCGTTTCCATTCAGCCCTCCAGTTGGTCGTCACTCACACCAAGGCTGAAAGTTTGCTGGGCGAACGAGCGGATAACCGCTGACGATATCGTTGCCCGGATGCTTCATGGTTTTCGGATTCAACTTCCAGACTTCCACTCGAGCGAGAATGTTGTCCTTGTTGATCCGTTCAACCTCTTCGATGAGGAGCAGGCTCGGTTCGTTGCTCGGTCCCTGGAGACCGTTGTCCAAACTCTTCAATCTGAAGCCGAAAACGCCCCTGAGGCGGCGGTTCCGAACCCTAGTGACGTATTCGCGGGACTCTGGAGCAGTACTGTAAATTTCGCTAGCCGGGTTGAAGAACATGCCATGGAGTTAACCCAGGAGGGCGCGGCTATTTCGGGCCGCTACCGAGGCGACGTCTTCGAAGGTTCAATTACCGGAGTCGCGACTGGCAATGAGATTTATCTTGTTGCCAGACATGAGGCTGACCAAATGGAACTTTATTATTGCCTTGAAGGTCGGCTCCGCGATGGCATTATTGACGGAAGTGCCCGGTTAGGAGCCATGACGCGGGAGCTACGAAGTCCATCCCTTCGCAAGCAGTTCGGCAATGCTGGGTGGACTGCAAAGCCGTTGAGCTCGGCGAGCGGGCTCAGCGCGCTGCTCAAACGACGTGGCGTCGCTCAAAGTTCGGATGTGGGGGTCTAGATGCAGACGTTCCCGGAGACTGCGCGTGAATACATCGCATTCGCGGAGCGCGCGGTGAGCCAATTTTCCTCCAGTCAAAATATTGACGATCTATTCACCGCAATTTTGGCGACGGCGCATACCTTTGATTTTTTTCATCGTGAAAGCAAGGGACGGCCGACGGAAGAGGCCGATAAGCAAGCGTTCGGCGCTGAAAACCCCGATTGGAAGACAATCAGGCAGCTTTGCAATGGGGGTGTAAAGGCACGGCTGACCTCTGTCAGCAAACCCGCTCTTGGCCCTTGCGCTGAAAGCAGCGTTCCAGATCAGCCAGTCTGGATTGTTCCGTTCGAGGAAAACGAACAGCCCGTCGATATGCTATGCTCTCGCTTTCTAGCACGACTTAAGGGACAGCTCTCCGCGCGCAGTCTAGTGGACCTGGACGTGTCAGCTTCACATATCGACGATCATGAACGGTGATCTTTGCTTGGACCGCCTCTGTTGTCCTGGCGGTGACGCAAAGCGTCTGGCCTAAGCAGGAAGACGAGGCGGCGATAGCCGGATCGAACGCGCGCATCGCAGCTCTCTGCCGCATCTCGTCGCCATTTCGATGCCCGCATCTGCCGATGGCAATTCTTCTTCCAATTGAAATTGCATCGCTCGGTTGTTCGGACTTCCTGCCGGGGCCACTCGGCCCATGTTTAAGAAGCGAACCCTTCGGTCGTCGAGAGACTCTCGTCCTCTTCCTCGCTTTCCGGCTGAGTGGAACCGTCAGAGCAACGCTTTAGCGCGGATGAGCGCGGATGAGCGCGGATGATCGGGGCGCCGGCTACGAATCAGATCTGAGGCCGACGACTAGGCGTGGCTCTGCCGAGAACGATTTCCGTGAACCATTCAACGCCAATATTGGCTGAAGAATCCTGATGCCGCCCCAGAAGCGTATCGATCTCCTTCGCGATAGTGGCAGCGCCAGATTGAGCGATCGCCGTTTTTATATGTGCCATAGAATAACAATAGCCGCGAAACTGATCTGCGGTAACCGTTTGGCGCCATTCTATCTGGTGGCGCTCGACAGCTTCCAAATTGGAATGCAAACGGAGTTCCGCCTCAAAATCAGGTTTCCCATAGCCGCCTGAGGATTCCGAGTAGAGACCTCGTTGATATCCAGGGATGTGACGCTCTTGAAAACTGGAAAAATCATCCAGGAAAGCGCTCTCCCTGTATCGATGTCTGTTCTGAAGGAGTAACAAGGTTCCATAGGGCTTCAGCACCCGCACGGCCTCGTCGTAAAATTTTGGCCTATCGAACCAGTGGGCCGAAGTCGCTGCGGTTACGAGGTCGCATGAACAGTTCGACAGCGGGAGGCTCTCTGCAAACCCGACTTGTACGTCGAGCCCAGGAAAAGCGGCCGAACGCTCTTTGGCGATGGTCGCCATATCCGAGTTCGCTTCAATGCACGTCAATATAGCGATGCTCGGCACCGACTCCATGAGTTGTCTACTGAAAATCCCCGTACCGGCGCCGACATCTGCGGCTGTACGCAGCGGCGGATGTCCCGCATGATAGCCTGACAAAATGCTAAACGCCTCCCCCGGATATCTGGGTCTATACTCATCGTAGCAAACCGCACAGCCATCATAGCAGCGCCATGTCAAGGGAGTACTCATAACCATCTTCCTTTGTGGTGTTTCGGAGTCGCCGCGACTATTCGACGATGATGGCTGCTGGCGCCTTTCAATACCAAAGAGCCAGACCAGGCGAAGTATGACCCACCCAGCATGGTTTCTTGTGAACGCAGCGGTCCAACCTGGTTTCCCCATCCGCTTCTGTTCCGAGGCATTCTGTCGTTCGGAGGCGAACCGCCCACATGTTAGCCAAACCGAACTGCCCCGCTTCCGCGACATCATACAAAATCGATCGTCTGGTTAAGATAGCACTTCGCTGGCACTTTTGAGATGTCGGTCGCCCACTCTTGGCGTGCCCAATGATTTAGACATACCAATGAAACATCGACTGCCGACTAGAGTGTCGCGTTTTGCGCCGTGTCGTCGCACTACCCTTACAAGCGCGAGCGGTCAACGGACTTACAACACCTTGTCATCGTGAGCAGCCGCATATTGGCTTACGGCGGATTAGCAATGGAAGGTACGCCTCCACAAGTATCGAGGCCCCACCTGTTCTGGGGAGGGACCTTTGCTCAACGTACAGTAGGCCGGATCTACGGCTCTTACCGCGAACATACCTGGTCACGTCCCGATTCTGGTAATCTGATTGGGACGTGCGCCGTGTAATGCGGGCCTCTTCGAGCGACACGTGGCGCGTGCGTCACCCAATGCGTGGCGGATACCCGCTGGCGCTGCTCGACGCATTCCCGTTGCCATTTTGCGTTTCGGCTCGACCGCCCAAACGTCGCTCCGCGATTTGTCCGCAGCGCATCTCAGGCTATTTCGCGCTCGGGACGTGGCCACCCAGACCGCGGGTCGTTCATTGCCCGCGCGATCACACTACACCGGCGCCAGATATTCGACATGTTTATGCCGGCGTTCCAGTACTGCACGGTGAAAACGGCCCGTGCGTAACTCTATAACAACTCTCGAGTCTGTCGGGCCAACTCAGTCAGCGCTCGCTTCGGCTCGGACTTTTGAGTTACCACCTTCCGCATCGTGTCGGACATTATATCCATGATCTTCGCGGAATTGTCGGTAGGAAAAGAAAACTGATCGGCGCTGAAGGGCAGCTGCTCGACGACAGAACGGTGATAAGGATTGACCGCGAAATACTGTTCAAGGAACTGCGGATCATTGAGGGCGATCATATTGATCGGCAAATATCCGCTATGCTTGGCCAGGATGGCCTGACCATCGGCGCCGGCCGCAAATTTGATGAAGTCCCAGAGGCGCTTTTGCCGTGCTGGATCTTTGGTGAACATAAAGAAGCCATGCCCCGCTCCAACAAGCCGACCACCGGGTGCCTGAACGGGCAACGGGCCGACCCGCAACTCGAACTGGGCAGATGCCGCCTTCGCGACCGACTTGATGGTGCTGGCCGTTCCAATATGTACGCCTATAACTCCTGAGTTGAACGCGTGACGAGCTTGCTCCGTTGTCATGTCAAAATTATTGGTCTGGCCGAACTTAGCCATGATTCCGAGGGCCTGCAGTCCTTCAGGCTCATCGAATGCCACATCGGTCAGCTCGGCATTCATCATCCGCCCGCCAAGCGTTCCAAGGATGTTCTGAAACATCCACGCGTTCGTTGACGCATACTCGATATATCCGCCGCTAATGCTCCTACCAAGCGAAGCAACCTTCCTTCCGATTTCTATAATCTCGTCCCACGACCTCGGCAGCTCAGCGTGCGAGGCTCCTGTCGAGTTCAAGAGAGCAATATTGTAGTAAACAACCGGAAGCGTTGTTCCAAACGGTAGTGAATAGCTCCTTCGGTCTACGATCGTTGACTCGATCAGGGGCAGCGAAAGTCCTATTATCGCAAGGTTCTCGACGCCCCCGGAGAAGTTGTCGATCGATTGTGAGATGCCGCGCTTCGCCAGCTTCCGTGCGTAAGTGAGCGACTGCCATGTACCATCTGGCAGATCGCCACTGACTGCTCCGCGGAACGTGTTTTGCAAAAGTACATCCCAGTTGTCGCCGCTTGCGACGAACTCGACTTCTGTCTCGGGATTCTTACCTGTGAACTGCCGCCCCAGATCCGCCAGCATCTTGGCAAAGCGCGGCGCGCCATGGCTGATCGTCAGCTTAACGATGTTGCCAGCGCGGCTGACCGTTGGGGTTGCAAGTGCCCCGGCCACTGAAGCAGTACCCGCAAGAAGCAGAGTTCTACGTGTCGTGTGCATCAATCTATCTCTGGCCTTCATTTGAGCCAGGGGAGTTGGTCCTGGATTGGCTTACGAGACCGTCTAGGTCACACCTGTTATGACTTTCAGGTGCCTGCCGTCCGATGGTGCTGCTACCACGGTTCAGCTTGCGCGAATGGTCGAGACTCTCGCCAATTTGAAACCGCAACTGCCCGGTTCTCTCGCCGAATGTAGGTACTGCCCGAGGACGGCCAAGTCATCGCCAAGTACACGAAAATGACGGCAATGATGAATCCAGCCAGCGTGGCCACGCCCAGCGGGCCGTTTGGTTCGACTTCGCAAATGCGCTAGGCGACCTTTGCGGGTGGGCGTTTGGCGGCCCTGATACGCGTTACGCTGCGTCGGCCGTCGACACTGACGGGCACTTCGCCATCGATAGTCGCGCGGCAAACGACACGATGCTGGTCGCCATAGTCATTGACCGCATAATGTTGCGTCGCGCGGTTGTCCCAGATCGCGACGTCACCCTCCTTCCAGTTCCAGCGCACCGTGTTTTCTGGCATTGTGATATGAGACTGAAACAGATTGAGCAGCTTCTGGCCGTCATATTTCGGAATACCGACGAAACGCTGCACCAGATCACCGAGCACCAATGCGCGCTCGCTAGTCTCGGGGTGGACACGTACCACGGGATGCTCGGTCTCATAGATCGTTTTGCTGTCCACCTCATCATAGTGCTTCTTGTCGGCGTCTCTCGCCCGGACTCTCAAAGCTTGGTAGTCGTAGATATTGCTGTGAACTGCCCAGAGCTCGTTGGCTAGCCGTTGCAGTGGCTGAGGCAGGTCGAGATAGGCGGCGGCGGTGTTTGACCAGATCGTATCGCCACCGAATGCTGGAATCACAACGCCTCGCAGCACCGAAATCTTGGGATAGGCATCGACGAAGGACACATCAACGTGCCAAATGTCGGCACGATTGCCGCCACGGGCGGCATCGAGCTCCAGGATCGAGGCCGTTCCCTTAACGACATTGCGTGTTGGATGGGGCACAAGATCCCCAAAACGAAGAGCAAAGCGGTCCTGCTCAGCGTCGTCGAGATGGCCCTGGTCGCGGAGGAAGATGACTTTGTGCTCGAGCAACAAGTGGTTGATCGCGGCGATCGTCTGATCAGACAAGTCCCCTGATAGCTTGATATTCTTGATTTCAGCGCCGATGCGCGCTGCGCGCTTGATCACGTCTGCACACGGAATGAGATTATCAATCAAGGCGGTGTCACTCATTGTAGCTCACTCCAATTGCCGCGTCTTTGACAAAGCCATCAGGTGACGGCGCTGACTTTCATGTGGGCCTCGTTCTATTGCCTAGTGAGCTCCCAGCAAAGACCGTGCCATTCGCTAAAACGATGAGTGCCCTTTGGTTGGCGCAGGACATAATAACTCATCGAGCAGCCGCGCGTAGTAAACTGCCATGCGGCTTGTCCCGGATATGACAAAGCGCACGTCGCGCGGCCACCTTCGCGCCTCGGGTCGTGGTCGAATAGTGCGCGTTCCAGACGATCGTGATCACCGATTCCAGGCCATCGTGATCACTCACTCCAGATCGTCGTGATCACCGTTTCCAGGCATCGTGATCGCTATTTCCAGCGGATCGTGATCGGGGACAGCGAGCCGGACACCACTGACAGTCTGCAACCCAGGTAGCTTGGTCTTTTGCCCGACAGCAGAGGATCGAGATGCCGACAGAGAGACTGTCCATGCGCCACATTCGCGAAGTTTTACGCCTGCATCACAGCGTCGGCATGTCGCAGCGCGCAGTTGCCCGCAGCCTCGGCCTGGCCCAGGGCACGGTCAACAAGTACCTCAACCTAGCGCGCCGGGCCGGCCTGACCTGGCCGTTGCCGCCAGAGCTCGATGACGATGGCCGGCTCGAGAACCGCCTGTTTCCGCCACCTTCCGATCTGCCCAGCGATGAGCGTCCGCAGCCGGATTGGGCGCTCGTGCATCGCGAGCTGCGGCGGAGGAACGTCACGCTGATGCTGCTATGGGAGGAGTACAGCGACTCCCGCTCCGACACATTCAGCTATTCCTGGTTCTGCGAAGGCTACAAGGAATGGGCCGGCCGCCTCAAACCGACCCTGCGTCAAGTTTATGTCGCCGGCGAGAAGCTGTTCGTCGACTATTCCGGCCACACGCTGGAGGTGGTCGATGGGCTCACCGGCGAGGTGCGCACGGCGCAGATCTTCGTCGCGGTGCTCGGCGCCTCGAACACACCTATGCCGAGGCCAGCCTCAGCCAAAGCCTGCCGGACTGGATCGCTTCCCACGTCCGCGCGTTTTCCTATTTCGGTGGCGCCGCCCAGCAGACGGCGAGCGACAATCTCAAGGCCGGCATCACCCGGGCCTGCTTTCACGAGCCGATGGTCAACCGGACCTATGCCGATCTCGCCCGCCATTACCGTACCGCCATTGTCCCAGCGCGGCCGTATCGTCCGCGGGACAAGGCCAAGGTCGAAGTGGGTGTCCAAATTGTCGGTCGATGGATTCTGGCTCGTCTGCGCAATCACCGCTTCTTCTCGCTCGCCGCCCTCAACGAAGCGATCCACGGGCTTCTCGTCGATCTCAACAACCGGCCGCTCCGGAGCTGGGGACGAAGTCGGCGTGAGCTGTTCGAGGAGCTCGATCGTCTGGCCCTCATCCCCTTGCCGGACGAACCATACGAGTACGCGGAGTGGAAGCGGTGTCGAGTGAACCTCGACTATCATGTCGAGATCGCCAAACACTATTACAGCGTTCCCCACAACCTTGTGCATCAGGAGGTCGAAGCACGGATCACCGCGCGAACGATCGAGATTTTCCTGCGCGGCAAGCGCGTCGCCTCACATCTGCGCAGCACCATGCCGCACCGTCCAACGACGATCGCCGAGCATATGCCCAGCTCGCATCGCCGCTACCGCGACTGGACCCATGAGCGCATCCGCTCCGAAGCCGCTAAGGTAGGACCCGACGCCGAGACCCTGATCGAAGTCATCCTGCGCTCGCGGCCGCATCCGGAACAAGGCTTCCGCTCGGCCATCGGCATTCTCGGACTGGTCAAACGCTACGTCGCGGAACGTGTCGACGCCGCCTGCGCCCGTGCCCTTTTGCTCAACGCCCGTTCCTACAAATCGGTCGCTGCCATCCTCAAGAACGGCACCGACAAAACCGCGCCTCCGACCCAGGAGGCGCCCATCCTCCTTCACACCAACATCCGCGGCCGCAACTACTACAACTGATCAGGAGATCATCATGCTCATCCATCCGACCGTCGAACGCCTGCGCGCGCTCGGCCTCACTGCCATGGCAGATACCCTCATCGAACTTCAGAACAATCCCGATGCCGCCGAGATGCCGCACCCCGATTGGCTCGGCCTCCTCGTCGATCGCGAGGTCACCTCGCGCGACAACCGTCGCCTCGTACGGCGCTTGAGCAATGCCAAGCTCCGACAGGCCGCCACCATCGAGAATGTCGACTATCGCACCGCTCGTGGTCTGGATCGCTCCCTCTTTCAGACCCTCGCCACCTGCCAATGGATCCGCGAGCACAACCATCTCGTCATCGTCGGTCCGACCGGCACCGGCAAGTCCTGGCTGGCTTGCGCGCTCGGCAACAGGGCGTGCCGCGATGGCTTCTCCGTCCTCTACAAGCGCGTTCCCCGCTTGTTTGCCGATCTCGGCCAGGCGCGTGGCGAAGGCCGTCTCGCTCGCCTGATCGCGGCGCTGGAGCGCGTCGACCTGCTCATCCTTGACGACTGGGGACCCGAACCGCTCACCGCCGACCAGCGCCGTGATCTGCTCGAGATCGTCGATGACCGCTACGACAAGGGATCATTGGTGATCACAAGTCAGGTCCCGGTTTCACAATGGCATGACGTGATTGCCGAGCCGATGACTTCATGATGCCTCCTTCTTCGAACGCTTGGTGCGTCGTACCCGATTGCGAAGCTGACTGATCTGTTCGTCGGAGAGCTCGATCTGCCATGGCTGGCCTTTGGCCAACTGATGACCTGCCAGCAATCCGCGCGCGAGATAATCGAACACCGTCTGCGGGGTTACTCCAAGCTCGGCCGCAGCGCCCTGAATCGAGAAGCTCCCGTCGGGCCAGCGCATCGGGTTCTTGTCCATGCCGTTGATTTTGACGGTGGGAATGCCCCAGCGGGTGCGCAACACCCAGACGTTCTCGCCTTTGAAGGCGCAGCCTCGGGCCGCGACGAAGCCTTCCTGATTGAGTATTGCCGCGATCTCGCCATCCATTTTGTGTTCAGCATTCAACTCGACGATCCGTCGCCGCAACCGATCAATGTCGATGTAATCGCGGTAGGTGTGAACGCGCCGTTGTACGTGATGCTGGCTGGTTGCGCCGGTCTGCCAGACGATCTTGAGCCACACCTGACCTCGGGTCCGCTTCTGATCAAGAACGACTTCGCGGATGACAAATCGCAGAATGCGCTTGCGATCGGCTGCCGACGTGGTGGCCGTATTCCAAATCCGCGGCAGGTTCTCGCCGAGCGCTTGTAGCCCAGCGCGTTCCGCCGGGCCAATCAGAAGCGGCTCTTGTACTCGCCAACGCGCATGCTGCTGCTCGACCGCCTCGACGACACGCAGCTTCTCTTCCCAAGCCCGCTCAAGTGAGCGCGCCACAAGACGGTTCTCGGGTTCTACGGCGTCATACTGACGCCAAGCGCGCTCGGCCTCGTAGCGGGCGCGCTCCACGCGAAGCGCCCACTGGCGCTCGAGCTGACGGCTCTCCTGCTCCAGTTGGCCCGCCGCCGCGAGTGCGATCTCAATCTGATCCGGCACCAGGGCATCGAGGACCACCCGCTCGACCAGCGTGTCAACCGCCAAGGCCCGGACTTCCTGACACAGTGCACTGCCTTGCTGGTCCCGATCCGAGCGGCAGCAATAGACCGGATAGTCGGCATTCGGGCCCGTGTAGCGCATGCTCATGCGCCGTCCGCAACGGCCGCAGATCGCAATTCCTTGTAACAGGGCTGCCCCCTTGCGCGGTACGCCAGAATGTCCTGCCTCATAGCGGAAGACGTTATCTGCCAATCGCCCCTGGTTGGCCATGAACTCCTCCCAGCTGATGTAGCCTGGGTGAGCGGCGTGGAGGCAAACCGCCCAATCCCCGATCGCCACCTTGACCGTTCCCGTCAGCGATCCCGGCCGGCATCGGCTCGGATCCTTTTGCCGGCGGCCATAAACATACGCCCCAGCATAGGCCGGATTTTGAAGGACGCTAAGGACGCGTGCACTATCTGGCGCACGCCAGACGATCTCGTGTGGAAATGGTCCAAGCAGCGGTCGAACCGGCAAGGACAATCCGTTCCTGTCCAGGTAACGCATCACACGGCGAGCGCTTTGCAGTTCCCGGAATTTGGCGAACACGAGATGAAGACGGGCCTGCACCTCCTCATCGGGATTGAGAATGATTGTGCCCGCTCGCTCATAGGCGAGCCCGGCTGGCAGAGGCAGCCGCAGTTCGCCCCGCGCCGCCTTCTGGCGTTCCCCTTGGTGAAGGCGCATCCGAAGCTGATGCAACTCCGCCTCGCTCATGATGCCGGACAAGCCCAACAGCAGGCGGTCGTGGTAGGCGCGCGGATCGTAAAGCCGCTCGCCATCCGCAATGAGCACGCTGAACACCGAGCACAGTTCGAGAAGCTGATGCCAGTCCCGGTTATTGCGGGCCAAGCGAGAAGCGTCGAGGCTCACCACAAGACCGGCGTTGCCAAGGCCGATCTCGGCAATGAGCTTCTGGAAACCATGACGATCCACGCCGCCAGCACCGGATTTGCCCAGATCTTCGTCAATGACCTGGACGCGCTCCGGCGGCCAGCCCAGACCGATGGCGCGATCGACGAGGCGGTACTGCAGCTCCGTGCTCTCCTGGTGCTGGCGCACCTGGTTCACGGATGACTGCCGCACGTAGACATAGGCCAACTTGGCTCGGTGCGCAGTCGTGAGCCGCTCGTCAGCGACGTTCGAGCTGATCAGCACGACCCAGTCCCCTTCCGGGCGTGCCGGGAACCGCTTGCATTCGCCGCAGCAGCGTGGCGAGGATTTGAGCGATCTGGGTTTGCGTCGCGGTCGGCAGATTCGGCCACAGGCGCGGAATGCCGGCCGTCGGACGGCCAGGGGGATTTGCCAACGTCGGTAGGGGTCGATACGCAACGCGACCTGGAAGCGGTCGGTGGGTCATCGCGAATCACCTTCTCGTCGAGAAGGCTCAGACTCGCGCTCAAATGTTGCATCAATGGGATCAGCGTACGTGCACTGATGCGCGGCAGATCGGCGGCGTTCGGGCGGGAAGTGATCGGCGTCTCGGCAAGATCCGTCGACGCGATCCGAACCGCCCGCGGCCGGCCGTCCGGCAGCGCGACAACGACGTAGGCGGGACCGCGCCCCGACCGCTCCTTCAGCACCTCAAGCCGGTGCCCAAAAAGAAAATGATGCGGGTCGGTAATCGTGACGTGAGACACGACCCGTTCAAGAATAGGGGTACTCTGACGTGTTCGCCGACCCCACGCTCGGCGATGCCATATTGGACCGCATCATTCACAACGCCCACCGCATCGAGCTCAAAGGTGACAGCCTGCGTCGGCGGACCGACGATAGGACAAACGCGTGACCACCGCGCGCCCGATCGCCCCACCGGCCCACAGGTCCCTCCCGCGCGCGCCGCTGCGTCGCTCGTGGGGGCCACTCCGCGCCACGCGCGGGGCCCTCCCATGGACCGCTGGAACGATCTCCAAACCCTCACGCCCGTCTTGACCAGGCAGACCATTTCCCGCACACATAAACACGTCAGTCGTGTTCGCCTCCGCAAGTGATCACCATCTTCTGGAATTTCTGATCACCATCGCCCGGAATCGCTGATCACCATCCCTGGAATACGCAGTCGAATAGAACAGAGCGGGAGACATTCACCGAATGCATCGGCTTGATGCCGCGACAGTTGCGACGACGAGTGCCGCGCCGTTGTTTAACGCTCCACACAGCGGACGGGCCGCATCTCGCTCAAGCGGCTCTCCGAAGTTGCCGTGAAGGGGATTGCAATCGCAATAAAGTGTACGTTTTAGGCTCTTCCACACGATTGAACTAGCCAGTCGATAACTAGAGTGGCAATGCTTTCACTGTTTCTGTCTGCCATTGGGCAATGGCTGTTTCCGACAATTCCACGTTGTGGCAGATCCATCCACTCTAGAAGTGACACTCGATCCACTTGGCGAGCCCAATTCTGCATCTGGCTTCGTAGAGTTCGCCAGCAGCTGCTGTGCTCAAAAAAGTCTCCAAAAAGAAGAAGCAGGCGTCGCTCCTGGAAAACTTGGATGCTTGTAGAAATTGGCCAAGCGGGCGGAGCGCTTGGCTCAACTAGGCACAGAGCCCGGACGAAGTCTGGCATGCGTCGCACCGCCTCGTAAGCGAAAGCCGCCGCTGAGCTATGAGCGACGATAATGCAACACCCGATGCTCGCGACGAGAGCGCAATAGGCCTCCGCGGAGGCCTCCTCCACCCCCTCCCAGCGTGGCGTGATCATCTTGGTGAATTGGTCGAACTTGTCGTCAGGAAATTGGGTGCCTTCGAAGGTCAGCCGCTTTTTGGGATCCGTGTCGTAGGAACCCACCGGTCCGATCCGGAAATGTTCCCAACACTCGCGTTTCGAGCGAAATAATGGCTCAGAAGGAAAGAGCTCAGGCTGATGCGCCCACGACGCACGGCCCGCCCCAACGGCGTCAGTGACGTAGACATCTAAGCCGGCTCTCAGAAAGTGGCTCAGCCAACCCGGTCCGCCGTCGGCCTGTGTCTCCCATACGGCGCCCGTCAACCCGCCGCCATGCCAAAGCAGCAAGGGCACAGCATGCTTGGGCCGAGCTAGCTTAAAAGCTTGAACATAAATCTGACCGACATCGAAATCGCCGTTCGGATCGACAAGATATGGAACTGGATGCTGTGGAAGGATGACATTGCGGGTCGCACGACCCGAAACAGTCGCGACGCGTCCGCCGACATAAAAGCTGGATATTTCCGCGAGATCTATGCCCATGCTGAGGCGAAGCTTCGAACGCTGCCCTGTTTAAGGGAATCCGGCGCGAACAATGAGATGAGCACCGGGCACTCCTGCTCAAAAAGCGTCAAGCCGACGATACCATATTCGACGGTCGCCGGGTCCCCGAATAAGTTGTCAACTCGGTCCTGCACCGTCGATTGCGTCATAGGCGAAAGCTTGACGATTAGCGTCATATAAAGCCGAAACCGGTCGACTCGATAGAGATATCCTGACCGCACAAGTTGCGTGGCCTCAACATCATCGAATGATTGCTGAGGCGCATTTCGCTTTAGTCAGGGGGCTCGGACCTGATCGGACTTGCGGTCTTCCCTATTTGATTTGGTAGCTGCCCAGGCGGGCTAGCCATTGGTTTAGTCGGTTTAAGCTAGTGGGTCGACCGAGTTGCCCCTGCTAGACAACGAGAGGTGCAGTGTGGAGATGGCCCCATGAAACTCACGTCCGGATACAAGGATTTTTGGGAAACGGTCCACAAGAACTACCCGGATCAAATAAGACCAGGTGGAAATCTTGAGTGGACAATCCCACTATGCAGCGTCGTGAATGCTGACTGTTCCGACCGCTTTGCAAAGCCATCGGCGCGAGGATGGAAATCGTCTCTTAACCCAAAGGTTTTTCCCAATCGCTGGACAAAAGTGGGAGCCTTGGCGCTGACGTACAAAGGATTAATGAATCTCAAGACCCCTTTTGATTTGGCTTTGTATACGAGGCTGATTTGGGAGCTTCAGCCGAGGACAATTCTAGAACTTGGTTCGTTTCAGGGGGGCAGCGGACTGTGGTTCGCCGACCAAATGTCGGTACTTTGTGAAAATCCAGGTGAGGTTCACTCATTTGATTTGAACCCTAAATGCATCCATGAGAATGCAAAGCATCCCCTTCTTACCTTTCATCAGATTGACCTCTCGGATGTTGCCGCGTTCGACGAAAAGCTGCTGGAGAAGCTGCCTCATCCTTGGCTTGTGATTGACGACGCGCATGTGCAAATTTTTTCCACATTTTCTTACCTGAGCCGCTTCCTTATGTCGGGAGATTACTACGTGTTTGAAGACGACCCTATGAACGCAGATAAAGAGATAATTGATGGATTGCAACTGGTCGAGCAATCAGGATTTTTAATCGATACCTATTATACTGACGCGTTTGGGAGCAATCTTACTTGTGCTCCCAATGCATGGCTTCGAAAGTCATAAGCCTACGTAGTGGTGTCGGTTTGGAATAACGTCCTCTTCATTGTTTTCGTGGTACGGCGCAGCCCCCTTTAAAACGGGCGTGAGATTTTGATTCATCCAACTTGCCACGTCGACAACTCGATAGTCTTCATGCCGCTGTCCCATCACCTGAAGACCGACCGGCAGGCCACGAATTGCCATTAGTGGCAGGGTTACCGCAGGAGCGCGAACCGCGGCAGCGCATAGGTTGAAAGCTGGATTCCCATTGTAGCTGGTCTGAATTGCCCTGCCCGGATCACCGGCTTCAGTCGACCTTTCCGTTTCGTTTGCGCTGCCGACCACTGGAGCCGGACCTAGTGAGGTCGGGCTTAACAAGACATCGCCAATGCCAGACAAACTAGAAAACCGGCGCAAAGCGGTAGCTTGGAGATCCAACGCCCTTCGGTAGTCGTCAATAGTGACTTTCCTTGCCCGTTCGAGATGCTCCAAGTTCAACTCTGATATTTTGAATCGACGTACCGCGTTCTCGAAGCTCCAACGTCCCTCGAAGGTTAGTGTCGTATACACAATCTCCTCCGCCCGTTCGAGGATTTGCTCGAACGCCTCAACGGCGGGATCGTCCTTCCTCGTTACGACGGTGACATCATTGGATCGTAGCTGCTCCAACAACGCTTCGAAAGCCTCACGAGTGTCGGCATCGACGGTTGGCCAACCGGGAGATTCCATGATGATGACTCGGGACGGGCACCTTCCACACGGTGCGTTCTTCGGTCCGAATAGACCCGGTTCTCCTGGTTCGCCTCCTGAGCGCCGCGCTGTCTCATAAAGGACATGCCACATGTCCTCGATGGAGCCCGCATGCACGCCGAGGCAAGATATGTTCGAGCTAACTTCTTGGCGGAGAACTCCGGTGGTGGGTTTGATACCAAAATGCCCACAAAAGCCGGCAGGCCTTAGCAGCGAGCCGCCTCCATTGGAGCCAATCGCGGCTGGCAGCATTCCGGCGCCGATCGCGGCGGCGGAACCGCTCGACGATCCACCAGGCGTATGCCGCGGATTGAAGGGATTGCGAGTCTTCGCCGGACCGCTTTTCCCAAGCTCGGTTGCCGTCAGCTTGCCGAGCAGCACGGCACCGGCTCTACGCAACGCTTCTACACAGGGTGCATCTTCAACGTCGTTTTCCGGTTGATATCCAGCAACGCCTTCCGCAGTTGGCAGGCCACGCATCTTGTCAAGGTCTTTGACGCCCATCGGCATGCCATCGATCGAAGATATCGGCTTGCCCGCTTTATAGCGCTCGGTCGCTTCGGCAGCAGACCGACGAGCTCCTTCGATGTCCATCGCCTCCCACGCCTGGACGACAGGTTCCCGCTCCCGGATGACGTTGAGGCAACGCTCGAGATACTCGGAGGGAGAATCGTCGCCGTCGAGAAAAGCCTGCCGGTGATTACAGAAGGTTTTCATTCTGTGGGATCGAGGATCATATGACGTGCCGTTCGGTTTCATCTTGAGTTCCCTAATCCGTTACAACTTCACATTCCTGCCCGCCGACTATGGAGCGGGCAGAGATTGAATTCCAAAGCGTCGCTATCTCAAAGTTTGCGCAGTGCCTCGACATCGGAGACCATCTTGGCGATGGTTTCTTCCGGCGCCTTCTTCAGGGTGACGACCTGCTGCATATGATCGCGGATCACATCAATAATCTTGAGTGAGTTCTCACCCGACCAATTGTGCCATTTGGTGAGAAGCGGCAACTGCTCGACCATTGCCCGCTGCGCCGGATTCTGCTCATAGAACGACTTCAAGTAGCGCGGGTCGTTGATCACCAAATTGTTGCCCGGCAAATAGCCGTCTTGATGAACCATGATCGTCGATCCAACCGGACCAGTGACAAACTTGGCGAAATCCCAAGCCGCTTTCAGCTTGTCGCTTTCTTGGGCGTGAAGCATCACCGACGCGCCACCTCCGGGGACCTTACCATTACTTGCACGGGGAAACGCGACAACCTTTATGGGAAAGCGGCCACCCGACTCTTTCTGCAGCCGAATAATATTCGAGCTAGACGCCACGAGGATGCCGATAGTGCCACCCGCAAAAGCCTGATACGATTGTTGAGCCGTCATATCGATCATGCCGGCCTCGCCGAAGCCACGGAGCCACTTGAGCGCTTGCAAGCCCTCCTTGCTTCCGAACGCTACGTGACCGTTCGAAGCGACCATCGCACCTCCTTGCGTCTGGATAAGAGACTGGAAGGTGAAATTATTGTCGAAATAGTAGTCGGCGTAGAGACCGCTGACGCTATTGCCCAATCCCTGGATCCTCCGTTGCAATGCGATGACCTCGTCCCAGCTTTTCGGCAAGTTGTCGGGATCGCCGCCGGCACGCTTCACCAAGTCGAGATTATAGTAGATGCTTTTGATGGCGATGGTGAAGGGCATGCAATAGGGTTCGCCACCCACGCTCCCTAAACTCAGGATCGACGGGCTGTAGCCGAGACTTTCCCAGTCCTTCTCCGATGCGATCA
This sequence comes from Bradyrhizobium sp. CIR48, assembly GCF_014198315.1. Lineage (NCBI taxonomy): Bacteria > Pseudomonadati > Pseudomonadota > Alphaproteobacteria > Hyphomicrobiales > Nitrobacteraceae > Bradyrhizobium > Bradyrhizobium sp. CIR48. The sequence goes on along the minus strand of NZ_JACIHG010000013.1, from coordinate 78,853 downwards.
GGGGCTTCAGTGGCATGATCAACTTGCGCTCGGCAAGCATGTCGACCGTATTCATGCCGCCGATCGTCACATCCGGCATCCCGCTAGCAATCGCTGCCCGCAGCATCTTCTGGGCAAGATCGATGTAGTCGGTCGCGGCTGGAAGAAACTCAACGTGCACGTCTGGACGGATCGCGGTGAATTTGTCCGCGATGTCCTTCATAAATAAGTCGTAGGCTCTTGGGTACGCGTACTGAACCCTCAGCTTGATTGGCGCAGCGCCCCGAGAAAATGCACTGCCTGCTGTACCTGCCAATGCGCCGGCCGCTGTTGTTATCAGAAACATTCTACGATTGAGGATCATCCTACGACCTCGAGAGAGTTGATGCCGGATAACATTGAACCAGCTTTGCTGTGGGGCGATATTGACGCCACAAATGAACCCCGCGTGATGGGATCATAGACAACGCTCACACTTGTCTGAGCCAATGCGGCATGCATTGTCGAAGCACTCCATCAATTTGAAGCCAGGACGTCGAGTTTGCGAGCGCGACCAGTTATGCGGCTGTCCGCTTCGTGAGCGTCTCCATTGCCCAATCACAGCGATCTGTGATGATTGCGCGAATGCCAAGATCGGCTAGAGTCTGGAGAGCGTCAGGGTTGGTCGAGGTTCGCGTGCTGGAAAGGGGCGAGGCAACTGCGAGTGTTGCGTAGCCCTCCTCGTGAAGGCGCGCGATCTGCCCCGGCACACAATCTTCCGGCAGTAGCCGAACGAAACGTGCTTCGATCTCTTCGGCCATACGTACGAAGTCAAGACCTCTATGCGCATGGGCAGAGATCGCAACCTGCGGCCAGCGCTCGCGGATTATATGTGCGAGCTCGAAATTCATGACACTAAACATGAAGCGGTCGAGCGGGCCAGAACGCTCGGTTGCGTCAGCTATGACCTCAAACTCTTCCTTGCTGCATTCCTTTGTATCGATCATCACCGGCATGCTGCCAGTCATGGAAAGGAAGGTCTCATAGTCAAGCAGTGCAGGAAACAACGCGCGCGCTTCCTTCAAGGTAAGAGAGCTTGCTCGGGCATCCTGCCCTGCAACTCGAAGCAAGTCGTCATCATGGAGACATATAACGTGGCCATCAGACGCAACATGGACGTCGACTTCAACGGCATCGCATTTTGTCTGAATAGCCAGTTCGAACGATCGCTTTGTGTTTTCAAGCGCGATTTCCGGCAGGCCGCGGTGACCAATCACGACCGGCCGGTTGAGTTCGAATCTCAGGGGAGACCACATCGACATACGTTCTTCCTTTCTCGAGAACGACTTTGTAGCGCCGCGGATATGACCGGCCGCCGTTATCGCGGTATCGGCAAGTTAGATGAACACTCCGTGACGCGACCCTAGACAATCCCAGAAGTCGTCGAGGGAAAGAGATCTCCATTGGGCGCGGTCATCTTCTCCTGCTTCGATCGAAGAGAAAGGTTCGTACGGTTCGTACCCTTCCTCTCGACGATGCCGGAGGAATGTTGCCGAGTCTGTAGACGCCCTTACGCAAACAGATGAGGATGTCACATCTGTCGAAACGTGTCTGTCAGTTGCGAAGGCCCCGGCGGGGACGCCGGAGGCCTCCGTGAAGGTCAGACTCAATGCACAGAGGCGTTCTTTTCACCTTGCGCTAATTTGACAGAGACTCACCAATTGCGCTGGGCACGGAATAGCAAAGTGAGGCCGTTCTGGTCCTTCAACTCATACGTAGCGCCCGGCTTGGCGACACCCGACTGCAGCGGCAACGCCACGGTGCTCCCGCTCGCATATTTCTGGTCAAGCATGGTGTAAGCAAGGTCCGCAGAGAACGTCAGGTTCTTGACGGGCGTCCAGCGCGTGATCAAACCAACTACCCCATAATTGAAGTCGGGGTTACAGCCGGCAGCACCGGTCGACAGCGCGAGGTTCGCAACGACCGCGCCGCAGATATAGCCTTTCGCTGTCCCGTTATACCGAACGGCAGCCCAAGCGCCATAGATCGCCGTGTTCCAGTATGGATCCCAATTGTGGGTGTAACCACCGCGGAAGCCGTACGTTGTCGTCAACTCCTGGCCCGCGCCAGCCACGAACACGCTGTCGGATACACCAGCGAAACCAACGCTCTGATAAGCGCCCGGCCGGCCAGTACCGCCATACATTGCGTAGGTCGTCGACATGTTCTCCTGGAAGTTGAACCGACTTGCACCGTTGGTATAAACTCCCGTGATATTGACGGTGTCGCCGGGACCGGTTGGAATGTTCTTGATCGACAACGCCAGTTGCGCTGCCCAGCCCCACCTATCGCCCGGATAGCCGGTCGTTTCGTCAGCGCCGAAGTAACCGGCGTGGTTGTCATGCGCCGCAGCCGAAGCCTGGAACAGACCCCACGCCTGATCAATGCGAACCATCGCGATGAGATCCGGTGAACGCGTACCGCCGATGTCGTTTGCACCATAGGCACCGGTGGCGAGACCAGCGGCCGTTGCTGCGCTCACGTTCCAGATATTGGTCGTGTAATACTGCACCTGATCTTGAGCTGAGAACGAAGCTGTGACGCCCTGGCCAAAGTCAGCGGTGTAAGTGAATTGACTTACGCCACTGGAATCACCACCGCCGCCGGGCAAGCCGTCGAAGTTATTTGCCGGATAATTGGTCCACGGTGCAGAGAACTGCGAGATCGCCTTACCCATCGTGAATCCGGCGAACTGGATGAAAGCGAAGTTCACGTTAAGTACACCATTAGGAGCCGTGGTGTTGTTGTAAGTGGTTGCTCCACCGGTAAGTCCAGCGCCAGCGCCGTTGTAGCCACCAGAAGTCCAGGTGAACAGCACCTCGGCGTAGGTGCGGACCATGCCATACTCGGTCGCAGTGCGCGTATCAATGTTGAGGTCTGAACGAGACCTAGCGGTATAGCCGTTGCTGAGGCGATTGCGCGCGCCAGCTATGCCACTATCTGCGGCACCGTAGGTACCGTTCGTCGCCAACGCGCCCTCGGCGCGCACAAAGCCTCCCAGCTTAATGCAAGTGTCAGTGCCTGGGATGTAGTAGAACCCGGCGCCGTACAGGGCGCAAACCTTCACGTATTCCACGGCTTTTGCCTTGACAGGAAGATCGGCTGCATTTGCTACAGCCAGCGTGGTGACGCTGGCCAGGGTGCCGAGCGCAATGGTCTTAATCGTCGTCATTTGTCCTAACTCTCCGTTTGCGTGTCCCAAGGACACGCGATCTGCTGGCTCGCGCCTTAGGAAGATTGCGTTGCTACCCCGAGCGAGTATTTGAGTTGCTCGCGCTCAAGACATTCAAAGCGCGAGCAACTCTCGTCAGAGCCGCCTTGGAGGCGTACGACTTTTGGGGGGCATCCCTGTGTCGCGAAGAGACCATCATTCAGTGTCGAAGAAAGCGCACGCGATATCCGCGTACGATCTCTGACGTACAATCCAGCCTGATCCACTATGTTGTATTTGGCCCACACAAGGCATTTGGCACGGCGCTTCTTTGACTCGGAAAGGCGGCGCCGATAGCGCACACTTGAGCCGATGCTGCGGATTGCATTTTGAAGATCGCTTGCTTGAGTGCTTGAGGGCATTGGCCGCGACCGCGAAGCCACGGAGCTCGTAGTCTCCCGTCGCCTAGATTTCGACGCGAAGCGTTTGACGCACCGCCTCTGAATTCACTCTGCTTGGATCGTTTCGGCCGGGCATTCTGTAATTCGGCCGTCGCCTATTGGCTGCGTGTAGTCGGTTCAACACTCGCAGCAAGCCGCGGCCTGCGCCCCGTTTCAAGACCGCCTTTTAAGGCCGGACTCGGTTTTTATCTATAGAACAAGGCTTAATTGCTCGCAGTCAGCGGTCCGTTCCGGGAATCGCTCATGACCTAGTTTGTGAGTTGTCCCTACTCCTCGATGCAGCTCGAACCGTTTGATCATCGAAACACAGGGACAAGCGTGGGCACACAACTTGGAAGTATCGGAAAGTTGGATTGCCGCTCGTCTGCGTTCCACCAATCCTAGATTTGCAAGGCGAGCGACCGCCCAGCTGACACTTGGGCGGTGCACGCCCAATGCCATGGCTAGGTCATCTTGCTTGACAGGTATGAGTCCATCATCAAATTGCCCGCTTGCGATCACCAGCCATTTTGCTAGCCGTTGTTCAAGGGAATGCTTCGCTTGGCAGAAAAGGTTTTGTGCGGCAGCCCGCATCAGAAATCGCGCAAATTCCAGAAAGATGCGATCGATATTGGGGTGTTGCCGTTGAGCTCGGCGCAGATCTTCAAGTTTGATCCTCACGACCAGCGTATCGGGGACTTGGACCACGGCCCTATAGATCGCCTTGCCCGCGCCGAACATAATCTCGCTGCCGATCATTCCCGAGGGTAACACGGCACTTATCTCGACAGGTGCCTCAATGGCGCTTCTGACGACTAGTGAGACGATACCACTCTCGACAAAGTGGATATAATCCATGGGCTCGTCGATCTGCTGCACAAGGTGCCCCTGATCAAAGGTAGTGAATTCTAAATGAGGGCGCAGCGAGTCGAATTCCTCAGGGGACATTGCCCTGAGCAGATCATTTCTAATTGTGTAGCTATCGGGGCGCAACAATGGTCTCGATGAGGGACCGTGAGGCGCTGAGCGAGCGAGTTGATGACGCATCGGTTGTAGCCCAGCTCAATGCGGGATCTTGATCGGCTCGCATGAAACACCCGCTCTAAGTAGAGGCGGTACTGCCGTCGAGGTAACCACCGTTCGAAAGGCGTAGCACTTGGACAAGCCCGGAGCGCTGGCGTCCAGCGCTGACGCGCCTGAATACTGGTGCCTCGCGGTTCGGCGCATCCGTCGGGCACGGGAAAGCGGACGCTCGACATCGAGCATGTCGTCCGTGATGGCGCGTGGAGGCGATTGGCGGCAGGTACTCCTAGCAAGACACGTCGGTCGCCCGGCAATGCTTGGGAAGCTATGGAGCTGATCGAGTTCTTCTGCACTGAAGCCCGCACAGTTGCGCAAAATACAGCTCCATGCTGGCATGTCACGTAGGAGGAGAAACTTTGGACGTTTATACTGGCCTGTTAACGCGTCGGGCCAGTCAGCGGATGGAGACACGCGTTTCATCAAATCGCCTCGTTGTTTCATCTGCTCTAGCCAGTGCCTTTCGCGGTGAACGATCGTTTTCTCAACTAAGCAGCCCCCTTGGCTCAGCGGACGATGTTTGCCCGCCCGGGCGAACCATACGGTGGGGAGCGTTTCGCAGGGTTCTGCTAACACTCCGTGACAAAAAACTGGATTCATTCGACAACATAAGGAGTTGTACGCCGGTGGGCTCCGATCGACATTGTGATTGCTAGCCTTGAATCCGGGTCCTGTTGTTACAGCCCCCGGTGGGGGCATGCCGGTTGTCACAATTTCGAAAAACTCGGGTCGTATGCCCTAAGTGTTATTGCTTAGATCGTTCGCGGAAACAAAATCTCACATGTCTCAGTCGTCCTCCGGCCTCCCACTCTGGCGCCAGGTGCAGTTCGCATTGGAGGAAGAGATTGGCCGCGGCGTGATCCAGCCGGGCCAAAGGCTTCCCGCCGAAGAGGCACTGGCGGACCGCTTCGGTATGCATCGCCAAACAATTCGGCGTGCTATTAGCCGTCTCCAAGAGAAGGGTATCGTCCGCGCCGAACAAGGCCGCGGAACCTTCGTTCAAGAGCAAGTGGTCATACACCGTCTCGCCCGTCGCTCTCGGGTCGGTCAAACCTCCGAGCGGATGGGACTGAAGCCGATCCGGCAGGTTATCGAAGCAAAGCGTGTGCGGGCCAACCGAATCGTCGCGCAAGGGCTTGGCGTGCCGGTGGGAATCATCGTCCAGCGCGTCGAAACGTTGAGGTTCATCAACGATCGTCCCGTTTCCGTGACATCGCATTTTTACCCGCTCCCACGATTTGACGGGATTGCTAAGAGCATCCAGGAATCCGGCTCGGTTACTAAGGCACTCGTGGCCTTCGGTGTTGCCGACTTTACGCATGTATGGACCACCATCAGCGCAAAGATACCGAGCCAACGCGATGCCAAGCTCCTTGGACAACCTGTTTCTCGGCCCATCCTGCGTACGATTAACGCGAGTGTGGATGAAGCTGGAAAACCGGTACAATTCACAGAGGCTCGCTTTGCTGCACGCCTTATAGAGCTGACTATCCGTTACGATCCGGCGCGTGACTAATGCTGCGCGACTTGGAGTGCCAAGGATGGAGGCAAACAGCAATGAAATCTCTATTGGCGGTCAGCGACCTGTCCCTGACATGGAGCGATGATGAGCGCACCGAACTGAAGTCGCGGACGATGTGGCGGGAGACGTCGCAGGCGCTGGCTGAGAGAGCCAGGATCGTACTAGACATGCGCCGAGGGTGGTCTGAACAAGGAAGCGATGGCCGAGCTGGGCCTGGACCGGCGGACCGTAGGCAAGCGGCGGCGTTTTTGTGGAGCGGCGGGCTGCACGCCGCGCTCCGAAGCGTCGCGCACGATTGACGATGCTCGGAGCGAAAGCCGTGATTGTATAGACGTTAGAGAGTTGCCCCGAGAAGTTTTGGCACGAGATACTTGTCCGTGAACAACGGCTAAGTGACCGATTGGAGTTGCAATTCTTTCTTGCGTATTGTTTTGGGGAGATTGCCAAGTGCAGCCCGAACCCTGCTATCATGCTTTTGGAGTCTCTCAAAGGCCGAATCGTGATCCTGTGCGCATCGGCGGAGCAATGCGACCGAGGAAACACAAGACGATGGGCTTTCACACCGCCAGTTTTAGAGACACCCCCCTCTTCAGCGTGAACTGCGACCGGACGACGAAATCGGCGTTGCTGTGCTCCTGAACGAACAGAGACAGGTTATCGATATAGTAATCCTCGGACAGATAAGGCTGGAAAATCGTTTCCAGACGAGCCCGCATTCCTGCGCGCTGTTCTTCCGGTATGCGATTGGTCAAGGTCATATGGAAGCGGAACCGGTCGGAGACATAAGGGTAGCCCCAGGTGATGAGATTCGTCATCTCGGTTTCGTCAAACCGATGGCTCATACGTCGCCTGAGATCATCCCAATCCATCGGCGCCCGGAACTGATCGAACTCCGTCACGACGCGCGAGGCAAAACCCCGCAGAGCCGGCAAAGGCTGGACCGGAACGAGAGCGAAGAATCCGTCCAGCAGGTCAACCCGCACAGGACCGATGGGGCACGCCGTCATAGCTGCCGCAAAGCCGCGTAGCGCGCGCTCTAGAGTCTCGACAGACGCCCCCTCCTTGAGACGAAATGGCGCCTTAATGGTCGCATGGAATCCGTATCGTCGAGGCTTGGATATGAAAGCGGGCTCATCGACATCGGCGGCGCATATCCCCGGGAAGAAAGCATCTCGTCCGAGCCACGTCCTTGCCGCCACCGTCAACGGGTGTTCTGGCACCGGAGTATAGTAGATCGCATAGCGGGGTTCATGCGCCTCGGCTCGCGGGAAATTGGCTGTTTGTCTCGGTTCGGAGTGTTCGACCTGCTGTTCTGACCTCATTTGACCGCCCCTCCTGTCAGCCCCTCGACGAACCACCGCTGGGCGGAAAGGAATGCAATGATGAGGGGAGCAACGACGATGGTGGACGCAGCCATAAGGGGGCCGTAATCGTTGCCGGCCTCCTCGTTCTTGAATGCCAAGATGCCGAGCGGTGGCGGCATGAGAGATTGGTCGCGCACCGCAATCAGCGGCCAGAACAAATTGTTCCAGTGCGACACGACCGAGAAGATGCCGAAGGCAATGATGGCTGGCAGCGCCATCGGCACCATGATCCTCCAGACAATGGCAAGTTCGCTCAGCCCATCGAGGCGCGCGGCATGCACGATGTCGTCGGGGATCGTCTTGAAGAACTGGCGGAACAGGAAGATGCCGAAGGGCGAGACGATGAAGGGAAAGACGAGCGCGGCATAGGTGTTGAGAATGCCGAGCTTGTAGCCAAGGATAAAGAGTGGCAGCGACAGAACTTCATGCGGCAAGATCAGCGCGACCAGCACCATGGCAAACAAAAGGTTCTTGCCCGGCAAGTCGAGCTTGGCCAGCGCGTAGGCCGCCGGCGCGCAGACAAGCACTTGCAGGATGACGATCATGGCGCAGACGATGACGCCGTTCAGCATGTATTGCGGCAGCGGCGCTTCGGTGAGCGCCCTGGTGTAGTTCTCGATGCCGTAGAACTGCTCGGGCCAGAAGTTGAAGGAGGTGCGGAAGATTGCGCCCTGGGGCTTGATCGACAGCGAGACCATCCACACGAAGGGGATGAGGATCAACGCGCCGCTGGTCAAAAGGACGGCGTGACGCAACACGGCCGATGGCGGCGAAAGGCGATGGATGCTCATTGGTAGTGAACCCGTTTGTCCATCACGCGCGCCTGGACGAGCGTCAGCACCACGACGATGAACAGGAAGATTACGGCGACAGAGGCGCCATAACCGGTGCGCAGGTACTCGAAGCTCTCGCGGTAGAGCGTGTAGAGCAGCGTCTCGGAGGCATGGCCCGGCCCGCCCTGCGTGAGGATCCGCACGGTGTCGAAGGTCTCGAAGGCCTTGAGCGCCACGACGATGAAGACGAACATGGTGACGGGACTCAACATCGGCAGGGTGACGGTGCGCAGCCGGTCGAGCCAGAGATCCGCACCATCGATGTCGGCGGCATCGTAGAGGTCCTGGGGGATCGACTTGAGTCCGGCGAGGAACAGCACCATGGCATAGCCGAGGTTCTGCCAGATGCCGATGACGGCTAGCACCGGCAGCACGGTCGCCTCATCACGCAACCAGTTGGCGGTCGGCAGACCGAGGCCGGCAAGCGTCTGGTTGACGAGGCCGATGGTGGGATGCAAGAGCGCCTCCCAGGCGATCGCCATGGCGGTCAGCGTCGCCATGAAGGGCAAGAAGTGGATGGCCCGATAGAAGGCTCGGCAAGACTTGCCGCTTTCGATCAAAAGCGCGATTACAAGGCCGAGCACGATCGTGCCGGGCACCACGATTGCGACATAGAGGATGGTGTTGACCAGCGAGGCGCGGAAGCCTTCATCGGCGAAGACCTCCCTGAAGTTGGAGAGCCCGACGAAGGAGAGAGCGCTCGCGCCAAACTGCCAGTCGGTGAGCGCGATGGCAAAGACGGCGAGGACCGGCAGGAAGAACAGCACGACGAGCAGTGCAAGCGCCGGGCCCGCCAGCGACCAGGCGGCGAATGTCTCGGCCATGCGCTGACGGCTAAGTGCCCTTCGGGCTGTCGACGAGGCGGCCGCCGAACCGGGCTCATCTTCGAGCGTGGAAGCCGCGAAGTTCATCAGGCGTGCTCCTTCATCCGTAGCACGTTTCCGTTCTGGCGGTTGTCCGGGCGCAGTCGCTTGCCGTCGGCGGCAAACAGCAACAGCCGATCCGGCTTGACGCCGAGATGCAGGGTCTGGCCTGAGATAATGTTCGGCGCCCGTTCGGCGAGCAGGCGGGCGACAACCGGATGCTCTGTCCCCGGCACGTCAAAATGGACATAGAGGTCGGAGCCCATGTGCTCGACCAACCGAACAGCGCCGGTCAGGACGTTCAGCCCCTGCCCCTCCACGACGTGGAAGGCTTCCGGCCGTATGCCGATCGTCAGGCTCGTGCTATGCGCGAGATCGGTGCCAACAGAAAAGCTGGTGCCGGCCGCATCGGCGAGCGCGCCATCACGCAGCTTCGCCTCCAGCATATTGATTTTGGGCGATCCGATGAACTCCGCCACGCGACGTTCATCAGGATCGGCATAGATCTCCTGCGGCGCCGCCACCTGCAACAGCTTGCCGTCGAGCATCACCGCAACGCGGTCCGACATGGTCATGGCCTCCGCCTGGTCGTGGGTGACGTACACGAAGGTGACGCCGAGGCGCTTGTGCAGTTCCTTGATCTCGGCGCGCATCTGGACGCGCAGCTTCGCATCAAGGTTCGACAGAGGCTCGTCCATCAGGAAGACGGCCGGCTGGCGCACCATGGCACGCCCCACAGCGACGCGCTGGCGCTGGCCGCCCGACAACTGTCCCGGTTTGCGATCGAGCAGATGACCGATGCTCAAGGCATCAGCAGTTCGCCTCACTTCCTGCTCGATCGTGCCTGTAACAGCCTTGGCACCTGGCAAAAGCCGGCCAACGACCGGCAGCCGCTGCCATGATGATAATCGCCGCATCCTGAGCGGAAGAGCCATGTTCTCGGCAACCGTCATATGCGGATAGAGCGCATAGGACTGGAACACCATCGCCACATCTCGATTCTTCGGCCGAACCCCGTCCACGACTCGCTCGCCGATTGCCACAGACCCGCTCGTCTGCACATCGAGCCCCGCCAGAATCCTGAGCAGCGTCGACTTACCGCAGCCTGAGGGGCCCAACAGCGTCAAGAATTCCCCGTCGGCGATCTGAAGAGACACGTTCTGGAGAACGGAGGTCGTGCCGAACGATCTGCAGACGTGGTCGGTTGATATTCCGCTCATGTTCGAACGATCCCCAGCATTGGTATGATAGGAAACAAACAAGTTCTCAAGCCTTCAGAGCTTGGTCCTTGTCATTTGAGTGAAAACGACCTCACCATTGCGCCAAACAGTGTGAACGACCGGCAGGCCATCAACCATCCGAACGCGGATAAGATCGGCACGCAGCCCCTTGACTATGGAACCTCGGTCGTCGAGCCCGAAGGTTTCCGCGGGCCCACATGTTGCCAAGGCGACGGCCTTCGGCAAGGGCCATCCAAACTCTGGAGATGTAAGCAAGAAGATAGCCTGCAGAATGCTGGATGGGATGTAGTCCGAGCAGAGGATGTCGAGCATGCCGGCTTTCACGACTTCGGACACCGCCACGCTGCCGTTATGCGACCTTCCACGTACGAGGTTTGGCGCGCCGCATATGATTTTTTGACCAAATCGATGAGCAGCCTCCGCTGCTTCCAAAGTCAGTGGGAACTCGCTAAGCTTAGCACCCGAAGCCGCAGCCTGCTCCGCATGCGCAAACTTGGTGTCGTCATGGTTTGCGACCTGTATCCCCCGCGCCTTGCAAAGCGTGGTGATGCGCTCGCGGCGCGCAGTCGCTTGATCGAAATCTTCATCTGCCGTCGGCCGAAGCGGCACGGACAGCGAGCCCTTCGGCAATCCACGGCGGCGTTCATGGACGTCGGCTGCTCTGGCAGGATCTTCGCGCTCCGGGAGATCATCAATGATCGTGACAAAGCGGAGATTCGGATTGTCGATCAACTTTTCCGCGAAAACGATGCTTTCAGTCTCCACGATGTCGCAGCGAAGATGCAGTAGATGGTCTGCACGCAATAGGCCCAGATCGCGAGCGTCGTCCAAGGCCTTCACCGCGGGCAAAAGCAGCCCCCTGCGTGCTGCGTTACCCGCGCCCCCCGCCAAGAGAGAGTCGAAAACGGTTGTCGTACCTGCAGCGATCATCGCCGCGTCATGCGTACACGAGGCCGAGGTTAAATTCCAGAGAACTCCGCTGCGAGGCGTGGCATGCTTTTCGAAATGATCCGTGTGGATATCGATAAGGCCCGGCAAAAGGTAATCACCTTTGAAATCAATGCCATCGATGGATGCCGCTTCTCGGACATCAGCAATCACCCCGTCGGATACCGAGATGGATCCGTGGATCTCGCGATCCCGAGTTACGATGCGAGCGTTGGACAAGGTGGTATTGGTAGACATCTCTTCAGCCTTTGTGTTCATTGGTGTTCATTGGCGTTCATTGCGTTGTCATATTCAGCTTAACGTTGTGACCCTATGAGCAACGTCGCGGTTGGTGTACCGACCGCACTGGAGCAACATTGTGAATGCACCTGAAGCCTGCCACCTCTGCTCGCCTAAAAGGGACGCCGATCTGCTCCTGCAGTCACTGCCTCGGCCACTCCGGCAAAGTGTGAGCTACAGCGCCGATGACGGGAGTCGACAAGCTCAGATCAGGATCGCCCGCTTCGTTGCACCTGCTGTAGAGCTCGCGGCGCGTTATGATCTTGCGCATGAAGCTCCCCCTGAAACTCTGAAAGCTGGATTCTCCTACTTAAAATCTGATCGGCGGTGACCTGATCGTGGAATATCCCGATGATAGTGGAACCTCTCTCAAGAGCTTGGCGAATGATTTCGATGACACGATCTCGATTGGTTGGATCGAGGGATGCTGTCGGCTCATCTAAGAGCAGCACATCGTAGTGGCTGATGAATGCCCGCGCGATGTTGACGCGCTGTTGTTCTCCACCGGAGAACGTTAAGGGCGAGAGTGACCACAGCGATCGATCGATATCGAGCCGTTCCAGCATGTGGCAGGCGCTTCTTTCTGCCTCGGAGCGTTCGACCCCCAGCGCCACCAGAGGCTCGGTCACGACCTCAAGAGCAGAAATGCGCGGCAGCGCATTCAAGAACTGGCTCACGTAACCAAGACCTGTGCGTCGCAGACCCAGCACGGTCCAAGGGTCGGCCGTTACCATGTCCACGTAGCCGGCAGGTGTCCGAACCAGGATTTCGCCGGAGTTTGCCTTGTAGGTGCCGTAGATCATCCTCATGAGCGTACTTTTCCCGGTCCCAGAGCGACCGGCAAGCCCGAGGCACTCTCCTGGGCGTGCTGAGAGCGACACACGGTCGAAGATACTTCGCTCGATAGAGCGCTCATGAAGTGTGAAGCTCTTCGAAACGTCGCGCAGGATGACTGTTTCACGCGGTCGGAATGCCATGTCTTCAAATCCTCAGTGCTGCGCCGACGAGAAGCTGGGTGTAGGGATGCTGGGGATCTTCCAGGATCTGATCTGTCAGTCCAGTCTCGACGACGTCGCCGCCTTTCATGACTATGAGCCGCTGTGCCAGCACTCTTGCAACGGCAAGATCGTGCGTAACAACGATTGCCGCGATCTTCAGCTCGCGCACGAGTTGACGCAGAAGATCGAGGAGGCGCGCCTGAACAGAAACGTCCAGTCCCCCCGTCGGCTCGTCCATCAACAGCAGTCGCGGTTGCGTTACGAGGCTACGCGCAATCTGAAGCCTCTTCTGCATGCCGCCGGAAAATACGGAAGGAACCGATTTGAGCCGGTCCGCTGGCAACTCGACACGAGCAAGCCAATCGCCTGCCGCCGCGAGAAGTTTCTCGTAACGGCGCTCTCCTCCAGCCATCAACGGCTCGACGATGTTGCCGCCCGCCGAGATATGCATCAGCAGTCCGTCACGCGGGTTTTGGTGCACGAGCGCCAGCTCGGCCTGCCTCAACTGCATGCGTGCTACTTCATCGGCCCTCCATAGGTCGACAGCCTTGCCGCTTTTTGAACGCACGCGCACGGATCCGACGTCTGGGCGGTTGAATCCGCCGATGCAACGCAGAAGAGTCGATTTACCCGAACCACTTTCGCCGACGATTCCAAGAACTTCGCCAGCTCTAACGGAAAGCGATATGTCATTGCATGCCAGTATGCTGCCGAATCGCACGGATACGTTGCTCACGTCGAGAACGGGTCTCGGTTGTTGTTCGACGATCACTGCTGTTCTCCCGCCAGATCGACCTGCCGGGTCTCGCAATAGTCCGTGTCAGAGCATACGAATTTGACCTCGCCTTCGTCGTTGGTCACGAGTTCATCGAGATAGCTGTGATCCGAACCGCACAGCGCGCATTTCGCGTTCCACTTCTGCACCGTGAAAGGGCGATCCTCGAAATCCAGGCTGCGGACGTCCGTGAAGGGCGGTATCGCATAAACCTTTCGCTCGCGTCCGGCGCCGAAGAGTGTGAGAGCCCGGCTCTGATGAAATTTCGGATTGTCGAACCGAGGAACGGGCGACGGCGCTGTCACATATCGCCCATGAACCTGCATCGGATAATCGTGCGCGATGGATATCCTTCCGTGCCGCATCAGATCCTCGAACAGAATCACATAAAGCCGGCCGTAGTCCGCGAACGCGTGCATTGTATCCGTCTCGTTCACCCGTGGACTGATGCGTCGCAACGGCTCGGGTGTCGGAACTTGCAGGACGATGATTTGATTGTCCTGCAGCTTCGTCTCGGGCAGGCGATGGCGAGTTTGAATGACCGTTGCGTTTTTTGCATCGGTGGTCGTCTCCACGCCCGTCACGCTCATGAAGAAGTTTCTGATGCTTGTGGCATTCGTGGCATCGTCCGCTCCTTGGTCGATGACCTTGAGGCGGTCTTGACGCCCAAGCAACGTCGCGGTGACTTGAATACCCCCGGTTCCCCAACTTGGGGGTAGAGGCATTTCCTTGCTTGAGAATGGCACCTGATAGCCCGGCAGGGCCACGGCCTTAATCAGCGCCCGGCGGATCTCCCGCTTGGAACGCTCGTCCAAGTAGCCAAAATTGTAATCGGAAGTGTAGTCGTCATCTACTTCGGGGATCATTTCATCTATCGCCTTCGTTCACGTTTTCGAGTATCGCCATTCCCTCGCGAAGTTCGGCGATCGAGAGCGAATCCGCTTGGAAATCCACCCAGTGCGGTAGCTTGAAGTGTTGAACCAGTCCCGACGCATCAACGCTGTCGAGATGAAGAAGCACGAACTCCTCATCCTGCGCAGGATAACGAGGTTCATCACCAAGCTCGCGTATGCGCGTGGTAAGATCCAGGATGCACATCGCTATCGCCTTCCGCTCGTTTTTGCCGAACGTGAGCCCATACCCCTTGATGAAGCGTGGAGGATCTTCTGGCGTCCCCGAACCGACGCGCTTGGTTACCAGTGTAGACTCAGTGACGACGATTTCACCGATCGCGACCGTTTCTCCGATCTCCGGAATCTCCAGAAAGACGGTGACATCGCCAATCCTGAGATCACTCAGGAAGGCATGACTTCTTCCGAAGCCGCGAATGCTTGAATATGCCACACCTGTTGCGAAACCTTCGTCGCCCCTAGCAAGAGCTTGCAGTCGAAGGTCACGAGTAGCTGGGAAGCCAATCGGCTTTTGGGTTAAGTCGGCAATCTCGTCGCCGATCGGGGGTACGACGCCCTCCATAAAGCGGTTGAAGATTGGTGATGAAACATCCTCCTCCGGTTCTGGGTCGTCCGGTGCCTGGACGTCGCCGATCTCCTCGACTTCTCCCTCAGCCATGAGCGAAAAGTCGAGCAATCGATGTGTCCAATCGTAGGTGGCACCGAGAATGTTACCGCCCGGCGCATTCTTGAAAGTTGTTGCCAGCTTCCGATGAAAGGTCATCTTGCTGGTATCTAGCGGCTCGCAAGCTCCCACACGGGGAAGAGTCGCCCTGTAGGCTCGCAGAAGATAGGCCGCCTCCACCAAGTCGCCCTGCGCTTGCTTCACGGCCAACGCGGCGAGGTCGGGAGCATAGAGAGACCCTTCGGTCATGACGCGGTCCACGGCGAATCCAAGTTGCTCGCGGATAGAGTCAACCCGAACCTCCGGAATGCGCGGGTCACCACGGCGTTGTTTTACAAGAAGCTTGTGAGTTGCCGCGATGGCCTTTTCGCCGCCTTTAATTGCCGAAGGCATTGCTCAGGCCCTCCTTGTGGTTCGAGGAAGACCGCAGATTGAGCGATTGTCAGCTAGAATGACATCGACGCCGCGCGGATATCCTGCAGCGTTGGCATCCCACTTTTCCCAAAACTCGGGTGGGAGACCTTGTGCACACAACCCGACATTCCCTTCGACTCCAGGTCCGTGCAAAATCACGGGCTGCCCCCCCGTCAGGGATTCAACTTGTATGATGACGGTTGAGCTGAGATGGGGAGTCCGGGGATCAATGGGCTTAAAGGCCCCAAATGCGATTTCCTCGGTACCATTGGTTACAGCAAAGTCTGCCTGGTCTGCATGTCCGACGAGGCGAACGCCGGAATGGAGATGCAGATAAGATCGTATGGCCGCATTATCGTAAGTTGGACCAAGTAAGAGAGTTACGTTGCTGTCGAAAAGGGTTAACGCCAATGCGGCGACCGGCCCGCTAAATGGCGACGGGGGGATGATGTCCGCCTGCATAGCTCGCGGAATCCCCGGTCTCGCCATTGACTGGAGAACCGTACGAAACACGGCTTGGGACTGGTGAATCGGATCCGATAATCCGGTTGAAAGTGCTGGAAGGCTCATTCACTAAGACCTGCTGATGCGATCGAAAAGTCGACTCTGCTCGCGGCGAGCTCTTTCTCTTTTTCCTGATGGCGCAACTGTCGTTTCGCGGGAAGTTCGCCGATGGCGTGCCGCAGCGTCTCGGCTGCCGGTCCATCCTGCTGCGTTATTGCGTCCATCAGCGCGACAAGCGTCGCTCGTCTCTTTGCGCGCCCTATGACGTAACCAACCCCAACAGTCGCGGGGTCTTTGAGCTGAATGACGCAGCGGGTGATGCCGACTTCCCCGAGGTTGAATGGAGGGCCGTCGGACGCTATGCGTCCACGGACCATGGTGGCAGCGAATTCAGGCTTCGTAACCCATAGGAAGGAAGGCTCCTCACCGAAGCTGCTCCAGGTCTCCTCGAGCTCAGAGGGCGTTGCCAGGGCGAGCGTCGAAAGTCTTTCCGCGCGCTTCATAAATGGTCCATTTCGACTGATTTGCGTGTGACATGCATGCCGATCGCGCTCAGCAAGCATGGCGTTTCAATGTGTGGAAGATCCGCAGCGTTAGGCCTTAAGGAGAGCCTCAAGGTCAGATACCATTTTGGGCAAGACTGCCTCCGGCGTCTGCTTTAGCGTCGCGACTTGCTGTATGTAATCCCGCGTCACAGTCAGGATCTTGAGCGAATGGTCGCCCGGCCAATTATACCACTTGGTGAGAAATGGCATTTGGTCGACCATCGCTCGTTGCGGAGGGTGCCGATCGTAGAATGATTTAAGATAGCGCGGATCGTTGATCGCAACACTGTTGCCTGGGATATAACCGGATTTCTCGACCACCTCCGTCGAACCGACCGGCCCCGTCGCGAATTTCGCGAAGTCCCATGCCGCCTGCAGCTTCTCACCCGTCTTGGCGTGTATCATCACGCCGCCGCCGCCGCCGGGAACAGTACCGTTGATGGAACGAGGAAACGCAACGACCTTCATCGGGAAGAGGCCACCGGAGTCCTTCGTAAGCTGGGTGATGCGAGAGCTCGACGCAACAAGGATTCCAAGCATACCAGACGTAAAGGACGCATAAGCCTGATTCACGGTCATGTCGATCATTCCGGCCTGACCAAAACCCTGGAGCCATTGAAGCGCTTGCAAGCCCTCTTTGCCTCCGAACGCCACGCGACCATCGGGTGTCGCTATAGTCCCACCCTGCGTCTGGATCAGGGATTGGAAGGTGAAATTGTCGTCAAAATAATAGTCGGCATACAATCCCAAGACGCCGCCACCCAAACCTTGGATTTTGCGCTGCAGCTCGATGATCTCGCCCCATGTGTTCGGCAGCTTGTCTGGATCGCCACCGGCACGCTTCACCAAATCGAGATTGTAGTAAATGCTCTTAATCGCGATGGTGAAAGGCATGCAAAACGGATCGCCGCAGACATCTCCCATGCTCAGAATTGATGGGCTATATCCCATCTCGGACCAGTTCTTTTCTGTCGCAATCAAGGGCCTCAACGGCGTGATCAACTTGCGCTCAGCCAGCCGATCGACGTTGTTCATCCCGTGAATAGCGACGTCGGGCATGCCGCCGGTGATCGCAGCGCGCAGTATTCTTTGCAGAAGATCGACGTAGTCGGTCGCCGGTGCCATGAACTCCACATGCACGTCGGGGCGAACAGCCGCAAACTGTGCCGCGATGTTCTGCATGACTGAATCATAGCTCTTAGGCCAGGCGTATTGCACCGTCAGTCTAATCGGCGCCGCAGGTTGAGAAAAGGCGCGG
Source organism: Bradyrhizobium sp. CIR48 (assembly GCF_014198315.1). Lineage (NCBI taxonomy): Bacteria > Pseudomonadati > Pseudomonadota > Alphaproteobacteria > Hyphomicrobiales > Nitrobacteraceae > Bradyrhizobium > Bradyrhizobium sp. CIR48. The sequence continues at coordinate 61,045 of NZ_JACIHG010000013.1, read as the reverse complement.
CTGGCTGCTCCTACCAATGCGCCAGCCGCTGTTGTCATTAGAACGCGTCTACGATTGAGCTTCATTGCACGACCTCGAGGGTTTGAATGCCGGAACGCATTGGACCCGCCCTTTGCTGAAGGCCGGTATCAACAACCGCGATGAACCTCGCATGACAAAACCATCAACAACCTCCAATCTTGTTGAGATAAACGGAGCTCAGGTTTCTGGTAGCTTGCCCGTTCGTTGGAGATTGTTTAGTTGGATCGCCCCCAGCGCCTTTTCAAGGATCGGATCGTGAGCTTCTGTCTCTCCGCAACTTGGGCGCGTCCGCATTAATTTGGGAGCGTCCGCATTGGAGGCGCGGTGCAAGAGCATCGGGTCAACCCGTTCAATCGCTCAAGCGACAGCAACAGGTGCAATCGTTTCGAGACGAAACGCAACAACGACGTTGGACTCTATGTGCAGGAGTTTCGCCTCGGTCGGCCGAGAGGTCCGCGGCCGAGCGCTCCCCGCCTTCTTGCAATCATGACTGATCGTCTGCTTTGCGTAATCGGATTGAAAGAGCGGCAGCAGTCATACCGCATTTCCAATCTAGCGCTTGCTTTGGCGGATTGTCGCGTTCGCGCCTCACCCTTATCTCGCGCGGTCATGCTACCTAATCTGATAGTTTCGGCCATTCAGAGTATTCAGTATGGTGGTTGGCGCCATCCGTCAGTACTAGGGGATATGCTGCACCAGAACGTTCGCGAGTGTGCTGTTCGCCGTTCGACCCGGACGCGATCGAGGCAGTCAATGTCGCCGCACCACGAACCGTGCTCAGTTGACGACAAGGGAGACCACACCAAACCTGTGCACAACGAGCGCCGGAGCCTGCCACACCTGCTGCTCGAACTGCAATGATTTGATCGACAATGCAGGGGGGCAGCGCACGCGTTGATCGCCGAGACGTTGATCAACATCCTGGCGAAAGAACCAACTCAATGGCTGACTTACCGACGACGCGCGATATACCGCTCAACCCAAAAGAGACAGCGTTGCTGTTCATCGATGTGCAGAACTTTTGTGTTCGGCGCGATGGCGGCGAGTTCAGGGCCCTGTCTGAAGCCGACATTATCGGGACGTACGGCTACTATTTCGATCGTTTGAAATCGGTCGCGATCCCCAACATGCAACGGCTGCAGGCGGCGTTTCGGACGGCAGGCATTGAGGTGCTCTACACTACCATCGAAAGCCTCACCAAGGACGGTCGTGATCGTGGCCTCAATTACAAGATTGCAGGCCTCAACGTGCCGAAGGGTTCGTGGGACGGAAGGGTGATCGACGAAATCGCGCCTGTTGACGACGAAATCGTGCTGCCAAAATCGTCTACGAGCGTCTTTGTGTCGAGCCACATCGATTACCTGCTACGCAATCTGAGGATTACGCAGCTGGCGCTGTGCGGACTCCTTACCGACCGGTGCGTGGAATCTGCGGTGCGCGATGCATGCGACCTCGGCTACCTCGTGACACTTGTCACAGATGCCTGTGTCACTTATACCCAGGAGCGCCACGACAACAGCCTGCGAGCGATCAAGACGTTGTGCCGTCAAGTCCACACAGACGCGCTAATCGACGAGATTGGCGGAGCTCAATCGTCGCCATAGGCGAGCTATTGATGTAGGCCCCCGTGTGCGCGCCAGCATGTTGCTACTCGATGACCGACGCTCTGGGCTGGCGCCCAAGCTAAAGGACGAGTTCGCGTGGGCATCGCGGAGATATCGGCGCGGCGCACCCCTACTCGTCCTACAGGACATCCCATTTTCCTGGTCGACCGCATCGTCGACCACGGGCAAATCAGCAGAGAAATGAACCGTACAGCGGAAGTCGACCATCAGGTGTTGACCATTCGCGCGACAAACGCGTGTGAGTCTCCCTCTCCTCAGAGCGGATCATTGCACCGACTGCTCGCAGTTAGCGAGCATCATTGACGGGTTCTAGAACTCACCGAATTCCAGCCTGAAGAAGGAATAGTCCGTACCTAACGTGCAAAATGCGTCTCTAATCTCGTCGCTGTAATCGTAACGCTTCACTTTCGTCCGAAGCGGACGAACGATTTGATCTGCTTCCTCCGGCGACATTGTCCCTGTTTCTAGTTCGCGCTAAGGGAAAGCAAGCCAAAGGATGGAAAAGGTGGATGAATCACCCATCTCATGAAGAACAATGTTTCTTGAAGTGAGCAACAAGTGGCTCAGCAATCTGATCCGAAGGATCTGCCCCAGAAACAACCATTACATCGCATACCCCGCCCGGGGCGCCAATATTAAGTTCAAGTATATAGGGGTAAGCCATATCGATCCCGACGTAATTGACCCCATGTGCCATCAGCTTTTGACCGATCGACTCGGCAAGCTGAACTTCACCCAAATGCAAGTCGACGGAAGTCGGCATTCCTCCTTGCGCTATATTCGTCCTGTGATCGTCTGGGTTCCCCTGCCGGCCATACCATGCAACCGCCTTCCCGCAACTAACCATGACTCGCTTTTCACCTTTGGCGACTTCCGGGATAAACTTCTGAAGAATAGCGTACTCAGCTTTGAACCCACCTACTCCGCCATGGTGGATCGCGCTTTGCGTGACCGTGTTTCCGGTGAGGGATTGAAGGATCGTTCGTACGTTTGGCCCGTTTGGAGGAAATAAGAAGACGTCTTGCCCGCAGGCGGCATTTGGCGGCTTGGCTACCCACCACTGATCTGGGGCCTGCCTATAGCGTTCCCAGAGGAAAGAGAAATCGTTCGATGAATATGAATAAGCCCTATTCTCTTTCGACAGGACATAACCCAATGCGTGTTTCGTATTTAGAAACATCATGCCTTCAATGCTGTTAACAAAGGCAGTACGATGGGAAGCCAGCCACAGCATTTGCCAGACGTCGCGGACCACGCAATCTTGCGGCCAACTCATGACCCAAACCAGCTGGCATTCGTCAAGAAAATATGTTCCTCGGTCCCCAATTGCCGCAGAACCCGAATGACACGGTTGGCCGCTTCGGGGCAGCAGCACTCCTCGTGTGAAATAGCGATAGTCGTCTCCCGCAATAGCGTTGATCTCGCCGAAGATTACTTCGCAGCCGAGACGACGGAAGGCGTTGCCGATCGGTGCATCATTTTCACCTAAACAATCGAGACGGTTTGTGAGTAAAAGCAATCGCATTAATCCTCCTAGCCGGAAGCATCGTTGCGTACGGCATGAAGCAAGAGCCAGGCCAAATGCGTAAGGCCGTGTGCGCCAAGCGGATTGCAGAGAACTCCAATATCAGCTTAAAGTGCCGAGCTTTGCTCTAGTGCGAAATCGCACATATCATGTCCAGAAACGGCCAAGCTCTTGAGCGCGACGTTGCTCCAGGAGGCATTGACAAGTACGCGGTTCCCCGAACTTGGTACTCTGACTGAAGGTAGCAAACAGCGCTCAGCCCCTACCGGCGCGTCGCGGGGCAAATCATATTGCAAATGCGATGGTCAGCACACGCCTGACATAAACGGGCAGGCGACGAATATGAGAGACCGGCTTAGCGAACCTTGGGGACTCGCGCCGCCTGCCGCGAGCTGCGCGGCTGTGATACGATCGCCCTAGTCTCGAAGCATCACATCCACCGAGCATTCCCTCACTGCGGCCCGCGCCGGAAACGACGCTTCGATGCATCTGATCTGCCACCATGGCCCACTGCGCGCCGCGCGCTCAAGTAGATCACATAGTGGGACTGGTCCGGCATCAGGCGGCCGCCTTCCATCCGTCTCCTGACAAGGACCGCTCTGTTTGGCGGAGTGCCAGGCGCCGAATTTTGACGTCTCTCGGACCTCATCTGTTCTTCCTGCTTCGACGACCTGCATGGAAGGCTCGTCACACACGCGCAACCCCACTCACTCCCTGAAATGCCGTCACGATCCACGAAACGAGTAGGATATTGTCCGTTTGGTCCCCCTTGCCAATTCGACGTAAAGCGCCCCTTGGTGATCGGTCATCGTGGCCTGCCTGAGGTTGCGCTCGAGAACACTAGGTGCTCGTTTGAGTTAGCCATTCAGGTGGGAAGCGACACTGTCGAGACAGCCGTGCACCTCGCTTCCGACGGCCATGTGGTATGTACCCCGTGAAACGGATCGCAGAGCCCCTCGGGGGTGCCCGTTCCGACTTGGTTGAGCGAGCGGGCGGCAAGCGTCCAAAACGCGGTCCCCAGACCCCCGCGCCGGAGGATGCGGAGCTCACTTCCGATATCCGGTGCCTCTTGGATAGCAGCCCGAGCTATGGATACCGGCGGATCGCCCCGCTCCTCGTGCGCGAGCGGCGGTCTCCCCGGCCACGGTCCAGTCAACGCCAAAGCACGTCTACCGGCTTTATGAAGCGGCTTGTTGCTGGCCCCGCCTTACAGGGCGCCGCATCCCACGGAGGTGTTCTTGGGCACCAATGAAGGCACGCATTCGACCGACAGCGCCGTTCTCGGCATTCAATCACCGCCTCGGGGCTGAATTGAAGAACATTCTGGAGCAACGCAAGCAAATGGAGTGACCCATTCAAGAAAAAATCTCGTCACCGGCACCTCGTCATAGGGCATCGACTGCGCTTGTGGAATCTCGAGAGCTGCGCTTGGCGATCGCCGCGTCCCAGCACCGAAGCATACGCCAAGGGGCAGGGACCCTCAGAATCAAGCAGCCGACTCTTAGTCGCCGGCTGCGGGATCTCGAACACAAATTGAGCGTCACTCTTTTCGAGCGCACAAACGGCGGCACGCGACCGACCATTGAGGGTCAGGAATTCCTCGATGCCGCCCGGCGCATCGTTGATGAAACGGAAGCGATCGCCGCTCGCCTCAAAACCCACTCGCGCGGCGAGAGCGGCCGATTGACCATCGGCGCCACGCCTCATTTCACCCGGCAATTTTCGGGTCACCCTCCTCGACCACCGGCACCGCTTCCCTGATCTCGATCGACGTATGGTCGACGGATCGTGTGACCATCTGATCTCCGACCTCGCCAGCTCCGCGGTTGACGTCGCCTTCGTGGCCGAACCCACTCCAAGCTGGAGCGACAGGTGCTTGTTGCTCTGGAGCGAGCGTGTCGTCGTCGCTCTCCCCAAGAACCATCCGCTGACAGGGCGTGATGTGGTTCACTGGGGCGAACTGAGGCACGAAGCGCTCTTACTAACACAGCGCGTCCGGGACCGGAACTCGTCAAGCTCCTCGTCAGCAAATTGGGGGTTCCGATCCGTGTTGGTTGCTTCACCATGATGTGGCGCTCGACCGGCTTCTCACCTTGGTCGGCGCGGATTGGGGCGTCCTGCTGGCCTTGGAAGGCGCGGCCGGCGCTGCCTATCAGGGAGTCACCTTCCGCGAGGTGCATGATGCCGAGGGGCCGACGCGACTGAGCTTCCGCGTCTATTGGCGGCAGTCCAACGGCAATCCATTAGTACGTCCGTTTCTCGACTTGATTCGTGAACGCTATCCAGACCTTTCCGCCGATCCGGGCGAGAGTTGAGCAGCACTCCGCCGGGCCTTCGCAAAGGCGCGGTCGGTCGCCATGAAACGCTCAATCATCGGCGCGATCAACTTGGCAGGCTCCGTCGGAGTCGTCGCACCTCCGCTACGCGTCAAAATCTCGGCGTAGCTCTTTAGATCCCTGAAGACTGCCGCCGGCAGCTCGATCGTGAGCTTGACTGGTTTGTCGTCTTCGGGAAGTCCAAGCTTGAGCTTCGTCACTGTCTTCCTCCCTTCGCGTAGGGGGCCAGCACCAGGTCGCGTGTCACGATGACGCGGACCGGGAAACCTGGCCGGATAGTCAGCGTCGGCTGGATATTGAGTTGGCGCTGCACGATCTGTTGTCCGGTCTGGCTGATGCTGTTGGACGCGCCGCTGCGGATTGCTTGAACGAGATTGTTCTCGTTCTGACTCGTGCCCGCTTCGGCTCCGACGCTGAGCATCGTCGAGAGGACGGCGGCCTTGAACAGCATGCCCCAATGGTTGTCGACCTCGTCCTCGAGTCCGGCATAACCACCGGTGTCGGCGCCGGGTTGCCGCTCGAGCACGATCGAGCTGCCGTCCGGCATGATGATGCGAGTCCAGACCAAGAGAATGCGGCTCTGGCCGAACGCCACGGAGCTGTCGTATTGGCCGATCAGCTTCGCACCCTGCGGCACCAGAAGATATTTGCCGGACGGGCTATCCCAGACCGCCTCGGTGATCTGAGCGGTGACTTGGCCGGGCAGATCGGACCGAATGCCCGTGATCAGCGCGGCCGGGATCACGGTGCCAGCTTGCACCACGTAAGGAGAGACTTTGGCCTCGAGCCGATCCGGACTGACCGTGCGCTTATCCGTCGAAGCATTGAGGAAGGCCGTCTTGCGGTCCTGCATGTTCTGAGCGGATCCGGCATCCACGGGAGGTGTCGCGGCCGGGGTCGTCGCGGTTGCGGTCGAGCTATTCGGAACGATTTGGCCGACGCTCTGCGGTTGCTGAACGGTCTGGGCGAACAGCCGGCTGACGCGCGCCGCTTCGATCTCCTGCGCTCTGTGCTGGGTCTGCGGATCAGGCGTCGTCGCGGAGACGACGGTGTTCGGTGCAGCGCCCGCGTTTAGGATCGGCTTGCCGAGGTCGCCTGGCAGCGGCGGCCCGAGCGGCGGTGCCTGACGCGGCAGGCCGGTGTAATCCTTCGGCAAGGCGGCGAGGCCCTCGGCCGAAGGGCTATTCTGGGTGCTGAGCAACTCCTGACCGGACTGCGCCTTGTTGCGAGTCTGGAGGGCGTAACCGAGCGCTCCCGCAACAGCGAGGGCAGACACTGCGCCGAGGCCGATCAGGATCTTGCGCGAGAGGCGTGTGACAGGCGGCCGCTCGCCGCGGAGCCGAAGATCCGGCGGCGCGACGGGTGGGATGTCGCTTTCACGTTCGTCTTCGCCACCTATCGCCATGCGCGTGGCCTTCCATCAGTGCGGACAATGCGCACGCGCCGCTCGCTATCCTTGTCGCCAAGACGCAATTCGGCCGCGGCGAACAGACGGTCGACGATGTAGTAGTTGCGGTTCGCTCGGTAGTTCACCAGTTCGGAGCCGCCTGCCGGCCCGATCACGAACAGCGGCGGCATTTCGCCCTGGACGATCCCGCTGGGGAATTCGATGTAGACCTTGTTCCCGTCGTCGAAGGCGCGCAGCGGTCGCCAGGCCGGATCATCGCCCTCGATCGCGTAGCGGAAGTTGATCGAGGCGAGATCGACGCCGGCCGCGATCGGAGCTGCGGCCTCAGCTGTTGCGTTCTGCTGCCGAAGCGCGATGAGTTGGTCCTCGGGATACTGCCAGGAGACCGAAGCCATATAGGTCTTCTCTGTCGAGCGCAGCTCGAGCAGATAGGTCCGCCGATCGGTGTTGATGACGAGATTGGTGACCAACTCCGGTCGCGTCGGCTTGACCAGGATGTGGATCTTCCTGGTCGCGCCCGCCCCGCTCTCGGTATCGCCGATGATCCAGCGCACGGTGTCGCCGGCGGCAACCGGTCCGGAGCCGACGAGCTGCTCGCCCTCCTGCAGGGCGACATCGGTGATCTGGCCGGGCGCCGTATAGACCTGATAGAGAGCTCCGCCGGAGAAAGGATAGACTTGGACCGCATTGATGAAACCAGTGCGCATTGGCTGTACCCGTGCCGCAGCGTTGGCCTGTTTGACGCGAACCCTGGGATCAGCAGCCTCCGGGACGCGTTTGGCCGCAGTGAGCGGTTTCAACTGCCCGGGCAGCGGCAGGGGTTTTGGCAATTCCACGATCTTGACGGGCGCCGGCGGATTGGCGGTGAGCGTTGCCGGCTCTGCGGCGTCGTAGTTGATGTCGGGCGGGATGAAATTATGTGCACAGCCGCCGAGCGTCGCGACGGACATCAGCAAAGCTGCAAGGGCGGATTTACGGAAGTACGTATCGCTGTCTTTCCGGCTTTGCCGAACGACGGCGAGACGCGAAGCCGGACCGCCGGCATTTGAGGAAAACGGCGGGGTCATTGTCCCAGCTCCTTCGACCAGTTGATGGCGTTGACGTAGATGCCGAGCGGATTCTTGCGCAGCCGATCGGCATCGGTGGGCGGCTGAATTGTGATGGTGAGGATGGCGGTCCAACGTGAGGTGCCGGCGAGCGCCCCGTCCTGATAGCGGTGCTCGACCCAGGCCACGCGAAAACTGTCGGGCGAAGCGCGGATGACGCTGGAGACATCGATCGCGACCTGCTGCTTGCCGAGACTGGCGAAGGGGTCATTGGCGCGGGCGTAGTCGTTCAGCGCCATCGCCCCCGCCCTGGTCGTGAAGTCGTAGGCCTTCAGCCAATTCTCCCGCACGATGATCGGGTCGGCCGGAAGCGAGCGCACCATCGCGACGAAGTGGGCGAGATACCAGGCAATCTGCGGATCGCTTGGCCTAAAGTCGGCCACAGCCGGCGCCACGGCTTGTGCCTCGCCGAGCTTGTCGACCTGCACCACCCAGGGAACGACGGTGCCGTGTGCGGATTGCCAGACGAGTCCGCCGGCGAGGCCGCAAGCCAGGAACAACGAACCGAAGGCCATCAGCCGCCAGTTCTTCGCCTGCACGCGCGCCGAGCCAATGCGATCGTCCCAAACTTGGGCCGCGCGCTGGTAGGGGGTTTCGGGTTCGGGCGTGCGGCCGTAGCGGACCGACGATCGCCGAAAGACTGACATTCGCTATTCTCCTCCCTTGAGGTCGACGGAGTGTCCGCCGCCATGGCTGTCGCCGGATTTGAGGGCTTGCGCGGCTGTCTGCGCGCCGTGAATGACCGTCTGATTGCGCTTGACGCGCTGGGCCCAGGCGGGCGGGCCGCCCTCGCTCGCCGCTTGAGATGTGGCTCCATCGTTAGCGGCCTCGCCGCTCCCAATGGTCCCCATCGTCGAGGAGCCACCGGTATTTGCGACCCCGGACCGAGCGCCTGATGCGAAGCTCTCCGTCATCGACCCGGCCGCTTGCGCAACGGCGCGTCTGGCGGGAGCAGCCGCTGCGCTGGCAGCCGCGCGGCCGGCGCCGCCGAGACCAGACGCGACGCCGCTAGCGCCGGACCGACCGGCCGATGCGAGGCTGTAGGCGGAGGACATACCGCCCGCCATCGCCGCACCACCACGTGCTGCCGCAGCGGTGCCGGAGGCTGCGGCCATCGCTCCCCGCCCCGCGAGCCCAAGCGCGGCGCTTCCCGCCATCGCCGTGCCGGCGACGGCAAGGCCGGTGCCGACGGCAGCGCCCGCGCTAAGCTGCGGTGCTCCTGACACCAGGCCGGTTGCGATGCCGGGCCCGAAGATGCCGAGACCGAGCATGGCAAGTGCTGCGAGCACGACAGAGAGCGCCTGCTCGATCGTCGGCTGGCCGCCGCCATAGGCTGACGTGAACTGAGAGAACAGCCCGGTGCCGATGCCGACGATGAGGGCGAGCACCATCACCTTCACGCCGGAGGCGACGACATTGCCGAGCACCTTCTCCGCAAGGAAGGCGGTCTTGTTGAATAGCGCGAATGGAATGAGGATGAAGCCGGCGAGCGTCGTCAGCTTGAACTCGATCAGCGTGACGAACAGCTGCACCGCCAGAATGAAGAAGGCGATCAGCACCAACAACCAGGACACCATCAGCACCGCGATCTGGACGAAGTTCGCAAAGAAGCTGGTGAAGCCCATCATCTGGCTTGCGGCGTCGAGCAGTGGCTGCCCGGCATCTAGGCCGACCTGTGCGAGCCGGCCGGGCCGCAGGAAGTCCGCCGTCGAGATCGACGAGCCGCCGGCCTTCAGGCCGAGGCCGGCGAAGCTATTGAAGATGACGCCGGAGAGATTGTTGAAGTTTGTGATGATGAAGGCGAAGAACCCGATATAGAGCGTCTTCTTCACCAGCCGTTGGAGAATGTCTTCGTCTGCGCCCCACGCCCAGAACACACCGGCCAAGGTGATGTCGATGACGATCAGTGTCGAGGCGAGATAGGTGACCTCGCCTTTGATCAGGCCGAATCCGGAATCGATATAGGTGGTGTAGGTATTGAGGAAGGTGTCGATGACGCCGACGTTGTTCATCGCTGGCCTCCTTACTTCACGTTGATCGTCGACGACGACGTGGCCGGCGCGGCCTGCGGCAGAAGTGGCCGCGCCGGCCTGCCGAAGAAGCGCGCGCGGTTCTCCTCCCAGACCGCCTGGCAGTGCGGATCTTCGGCATCCTGGGGCCCAAGCGCGCGGCAGCGGCGCAGCTCGGCCGAGAGATCATCTGATGTGGAGACGACGGGAGCGTCAGATATGGTCCGCGGCGCCGGCTGCCGATGGATATAGGACAGCGTGGCGATAAAGACGGCCATCAGAATGACCATCGCGATGGCGCGTAAGATATCCGAGCGCTCCATGATCCGCGCCTCAGTTGCCGCTGAACATGGTGACGTTGCCCGGCTGATAGCCGCCGCGCGTCGAGAAGATCTTGTATTGCTGCTGGCCCTGCGCTTCGGTCGCCGTCACGCGCGCCTGCTCCAACGCATCCGCCCGTCCCTTCGCGGCGAGCACCGCGACGAGGTCGGATAGCTGCTGGGAATGCAGGGCCAGGAGCTGATTGCCGGCTTGAGCTGCCTGCAGCGCGCCACTTGCGGACTGGCTGGCGGTAACCAGCGAGCTCATTGCGCTGGAATTGGTCGAGATATTGCCAACGACGCCGGCTTGCACCTTAAGCGAGTCTTCGAATGCGCCTACTGAGTTCTGCCAACGACTTTGAGCCGCGGCAAACATTGTCGCTGTGGAGCCGGTGGCCGCCGCCGTGCCGTATGTGCTGGAATACGTCGTCTGGATGCGCTCGACGCTGAACGCGATGTTCTGGGCCTGGCTCAGCAACGATTGAGTCCGTGCGACCTGTGACTGAAGCTGGGTCAGCGTCGACAACGGCAGGTTGGCGAGGTTCTTTCCCTGGTTCACCAGGCTCTGGGCCTGGTTGGTCAGCATCTGGATCTGGTTGTTGATCTGTTGCAGCTCGCGGGCCGCGGTCAGCACGGTTTGGCTGAAATTGCTGGGGTCGTAGACGATCACCTGCGCAGAGGCCCGTGTCGTCAAAGGCTGCTGAAACGAAAGGGTGAGCGACAGGGCGCTCGCGACCATTAGGCTACTGCGCGTCTTGCGAACGCTCATGATTGCACCTCCAAGTTTGTCAGATCCGGGATGAGATCGGCGGCCCAAAGCAGTTCGTGATCGGCGAGCCAGGCCGGCGTAAAATCCTCGCGGCCGTGCTCGGCGAGCAGCCGTTCGATTGCGGCATGATCGTCCTTTGAGGAGGCCGCGCAGAAGGCGAGCGCGATCGGCCCGAGACCCAATTCGAACAGCCGATTGCCGCGTCGCGATTGGCAGTAGTAGTCCCGCTTTGGCGTCGCTCGCGCGATGATCTCGATCTGGCGATCATTGAGACCAAAGCGCCGATAGATCGACATGAGTTGCGGCTCGATCGCGCGCTCATTCGGCAAGAAGATGCGCGTCGGGCAGCTTTCGACGATCGCGGGTGCGATGTTGCTGCCGTCGATGTCGGAGAGCGATTGCGTGGCGAAAACGACGGAGGCATTTTTCTTCCTCAACGTCTTCAGCCATTCGCGAAGCTGCTGGGCGAAGGCGGGATCGTCGAGGACGAGCCAACCCTCGTCGATGATGAGGAGCGTCGGCCGGCCGTCGAGCCGTCCCTCGATGCGATGAAACAGGTAGGTCAGGACGGCAGGTGCCGCGCCGGCCCCGATCAGGCCCTCGGTTTCGAAAGCCTGGACGGACGTGAAGCCGAGGTGCTCAGCCTCAGCATCGAGCAGCCGGCCGGAGGGACCCCCGACGCAATACGGCTGCAGCGCCTGCTTGAGCGCGGTCGATTGCAAGAGGACGGTCAGTCCGGTGATCGTCCGTTCCTCGACGGGGGAGGATGCCAGTGAGGTCAAGGCCGACCAGACATGCTCCTTCGCGGTCGGGTCGATGGTGACGCCTTCCTTGGCGAGTATCGCGGTCACCCACTCGGCAGCCCAGGCGCGCTCTGCCGTATCACCGATGCGTGCGAGCGGTTGAAGCGACACGGAGTCATCAGCGCTGTTCGACAGGCTGCCGCCGAGGTCGTGCCAGTCGCCGCCCATGGCGAGGGCCGCCGTGCGGATCGAGCCGCCGAAGTCAAAGGCAAAGATCTGGCTTTTGCGGTAGCGGCGGAACTGAATGGCCATCAGCGCTAGCAGCACGGACTTGCCGGCGCCGGTCGGGCCGACGATCAAAGTGTGGCCGACGTCGCCGACATGCAGTGAGAAGCGGAACGGCGTCGAGCCTTCAGTCTTGCCGAAAAAGAGCGGGGCGCTGCGGAAATGCGCGTCGCGCGCCGGTCCCGCCCAGACCGCCGACAGCGGAATCATGTGGGCGAGGTTCAATGTGGAGAGCGGCGGCTGGCGAACGTTGGCGTAGGCGTGTCCCGGCAGCGAGCCGAGCCAGGCTTCGAGCGCATTCACCCCTTCCGGCATGCAGGTGAAGTCGCGTCCCTGGATGACCTTCTCGACGAGGCGAAGCTTTTCGGTGGCGCGGCCGGGGTCCTCATCCCAGACGGTGACGGTCGCGGTGACGTAGGCCTGGCCGACATCATCGGTGCCCAGCTCCTGCAAGGCGAGATCGGCGTCAGTGGCCTTGTTGGCTGCGTCGCTATCGACCAGGGTCGAGGCCTCGTTTGTCATCACCTCCTTGACGATGGCCGCGATCGACTTTCGTTTGGCGAACCACTGCCGGCGGATTCTGGTCAACAGCTTCACGGCCTCGATCTTGTCGAGCAGGATTGCCCGCGTTGACCAGCGGTAGGGGAAGGCAAGCCGGTTCAGCTCATCGAGGATTCCGGGATGTGTCGCGGTCGGAAAACCAACGACGGTGAGCGTGCGAAGGTGGTGGCTGCCGAGACGCGGCTCGAGACCGCCGGCGACCGGCTCGTCCGCGAGCAGCGCGTCGAGATGCATCGGCGTCTCCGGGACACGAACGCGCTGCTGCCGGGTCGAGATGGTTGAGTGCAGGTAAGTCAGGGTGTCGCCGTCATCGAGCCACGCCACCTCGGGCATGAACCCTTCAACCAGTTGCAGCACACGGCTGGTCCGATCGACAAAACTCCGCAGCAGCTCGTAGGGATCAACGCCGTTCTGCGCACGGCCCTCATAGAGCCAGCCCTCGATCCGCGAGGCGTCCTCGGCCGGCGGAAGCCAGACGAACGTCAGGAAATACCGGCTTTCGAAATGCGCGCCGGCCTCCTCGAAAGCGTCCCGCCGCTCCAGATCGACCAGCGCCGATGCGGGATCGGGAAAGGCGCTGTACGGATAGGTCTGGGCCGCGCTGCGCTGGGCTTCGACGAAGATTGCCCAGCCTGAGCCGAGACGGCGGAGCGCGTTGTTGAGGCGGGCCGTCACACCGACCAGTTCCGCAGGCGTGGCGCTATCGAGATCCGGACCACGGAAGCGCGCCGTCCGCTGGAATGATCCGTCCTTGTTGAGGACCACACCGCGTTCGACCAAGGCGGCCCAGGGCAGGAAGTCGGGAAGGCTGGCGGGGCGATTGCGATACTCAGTGAGGTTCAGCATGGAAGCCTCATGTTGCGAGGTGAGGCGGATAGCGGAGGTGACGTCGAACGACATCCACGAACTGCGGATCGCGCTTGGCCGCCCAGACGGCCGCGGCGTGGCCCACAGCCCAAATCAGTGCGCCGGGGATCCAGAGCCGCAGTCCAAGTGCGATGGCAGCCGCCAATGTTCCGTTCGCGATCGCGACGGAGCGCGGCGCACCGCCCATCAGGATGGGCTCGGTGAGCGCGCGATGGACCGGCGCGAAGAAGCCCGGCACCTCTGGACCGACAAGCGCAGCCATCAGACCAGTGCCCCACCCGAGAAGCTAAAGAACGTCAGGAAGAAGCTCGAGGCGGCGAAGGCGATCGACAGACCGAAGACAATCTGGATCAATCGACGGAAGCCGCCGGCCGTATCGCCGAACGCAAGCGTCAGGCCGGTTACGGTGATGATGATGACCGAGATGATTTTTGCGACCGGACCTTGCACCGATTCCAGGATCTGATTGAGCGGCGTCTCCCAGGGCATCGAGGAGCCGGAGGCGTAGGCTGCGGGCGCGACAGCGATGGAGAGGAAAGCAACTGCCGCGAGTTCGGTGAAGCGGCGGCGAACGTGACGGATCGCGGGAGGGAACTGGATCATGATGGGTCCTTGGGAAGCGAGGATTGGCCGCCCGCCCCGGCGGACTGGACGCGGTAATCGCCGGTGGCGGGATCGAGGCCGGCGACGAGAGCAAGTTCGGTGAGGCGGCGTTCGCTGCCGCGGCCGCGCAGCACCGCGACGACATCAATCGTCTCGGCAATCAGCGCCTTGGGAACGGTGAGGACGGCTTCCTGGATGAGCTGTTCGAGGCGGCGGAGCGCGCCCAGCGCAGAGCCCGCGTGAATCGTTCCGATCCCACCGGGGTGGCCGGTCCCCCAGGCTTTGAGGAGTTCCAAGGCTTCGCTGCCCCGCACCTCCCCGACCGGAATGCGATCGGGGCGCAAACGCAGCGAGGACCGAACCAGATCGGACAGGGACGCGACGCCGTCCTTAGTGCGCAGCGCGACCAGATTGGGGGCGCGGCACTGCAGCTCGCGCGTGTCCTCGATCAGCACCACGCGATCGGTGGTGCCGGCGATTTCGGCGAGCAGTGCGTTGGTGAGAGTGGTCTTACCGGTCGAGGTGCCGCCGGCGACTAGGATGTTTTTGCGCGACGCGACGGCCGCTCGAAGCGCGGTCGCTTGACCGGCGGTCATCGTGCCGGCGGCGACGTAATCGTCGAGCGTGAACACCGCGACCGCGGGCTTGCGGATCGCAAAGGCCGGCGCCGCGACGACCGGTGGGAGAAGTCCTTCGAACCTCTCTCCCGTCTCGGGAAGCTCGGCCGAGACCCGCGGCCTCTCGGCATGCACCTCAGCGCCGACATGGTGCGCGACCAGGCGCACGATCCGCTCGCCATCGGCGGCGGACATCGTGCGTCCGCTATCTTCCAGGCCACCTGACAGCCGATCGATCCAGAGCCGGCCATCGGGGTTGAGCATCACCTCGACGATCGAAGAATCCTCGAGAAACGCCGCAATCGCCGGGCCGAGCGCGGTACGCAGCATGCGCGCGCCGCGCGAGAACGCTTCCGAATGGATTGGTGTGCCCGCCACGATCGTCCCCCGTCGAACGCCAATCGCAGCAAGCGATCAGCGACGGGGATGAGTAGAGAAGGCAGGAAATGAGTTAGTTCAACAAGTATTCAGCCGTCGTAGGGACCCGGCGTAGATCAGAGAAAAAATACTTGCTGTGTCGAAGGCATGCCGTGATTGAGACCGTAGAAGCGTATATCGGTGAGCGCGGTGAAGACGGGTCTTCGACGGCGCGCGCGGCGTCCCGCCCCAACCGTCGGTCGGCCGATGGTGCGGATGAGCCGGCGGCCGGCTTGGCCGGGCCGACTTGGGGCCGTGAAACACCCGATTCCCCGTGAAACAGCGGCCGGACGGCCCCTGGGCACGGGAGGCAGTCGAAGTGGCCGGGTTGGAAGGACCAGCGCCGGGACGGAAACGGCTTAAAAAGCTTGAATATATTGCGGGTGGTTAGGACCCTCCGACGCCAGAACGCATGGGCGGGTTTCTAAGCGGGTCGGGCCTGCCGCTTGTCCAATAGGACGGCCTTGACGAACCGAGACGATGCGATGTTGAGGATTTCGGGAGCTTTGGCGAACGGATTGCAGAGCTTGAGCAAGGTGCCCTCCATCTCCTGGACCTCCCAGACTTGCTCCGACACACCTGCTGGCCCGCCCGGGCTGTCGACGATGATGTGATCGCGGCCAACCTCGAACATTCCGTTCTCTCCTGAGCGATTCGCTGGGCCAACTAGAATAGCACGGCCGCGCCCAGCGATCGGAACAGCATTCGATCCAGAACCCGCCAAGGTGGGATGCTTCGCGGGAAAAAGACCGAGCGTCGAGGGCTATTTCGAGCCCCCTTTTTGGGCTTCCAATTCTTTAGTAACGAAACGATCCTGGGACAGATACGTCATGCCAGGACAATGAACAGTCCCTCGAGGCGTCTTTACCGCGAAGGACTCCCGCAGGCCGGATTCGAGCGTGATAGGCGCTAGCTCAGAGGCGCCGGCATCGTAAGCGAACGCGATAACTGTCTCGCTCCAAATCCTGACTTCATCGCCGTCCACCTCAACACCTAGGCTCTCGTAGCCGGGGGGTGCTGGAAAATACTTCCGTGAAAAGGCGTCGAGCTGATCGGGCAAGACAAGATCGTCGAATCTCGAACCGTCCATCAACTCAATCTCCGCCCAGTGCGCGGGATCGTTAGGCTTTGAATACGGCCGGATGCTCTTGATCGAATTTATGTTGAAGTACCGGCCGCCAATCTGCAGAAACATGACTTCCTTCCATACCCGATGATTCGAACGAACCAAATCTAACATGCCCTGAGAAATACGACCGATCCCCTCACGTGGGCTCGCTCACCTGAATATCCTCCGGGATCTCCTGCCCCAGCTTCGGCCCTTGACTGAGTCGTCGCCCGAGCGCCGCGACGAAATTATCCCACCGCGCGCCACCCTGTGCCCTCGCCGCCTTTGCAGCCGGCTCGGGGAGCGGTGGTGTCGTTTTGAGCCAGAAGCGAACGAACAACGCCAAGGTCTCGAGCGAGATCCCGATGTCGCGCTGGAGCCGCGAGATGCGGCGATCGACCAGATCGAGTCACTTGGCAATAGCCGCCTCCCGCCGCTCGTCGGCGTCCGGTGACAGGAAGGACGCGATCGCGGCTTCGGCAATAACGACAGCGATTGCTCCCGGCCAGCCGCATCAGCCGACGGGGTCTTCATGACATCAGGATCGAGATACACCGAGATCTGGGCTTTCTTCTTTGGCGCAGTCATGCCGGCCTCACAATCCGAGATCGTCGCCGGAAGAAGACGCGACAGAATAGTTCAGACAGATCACTTCTTCTTGCGTCCTTTTCGGAGGGGCGCTGGCGGCTTTTCGCCAACCTTGGGCGCGAGCAACAGTTCAGCGACGACAGCCTGTAAGGCTGTGGCCAGCCGGTCCAAAGTTTCGACTGTCGGGTTTTCGAGCCCGCGCTCGATCCGTCCCACATAGGAACGGTCAACACCAGCGTCCACCGCCAATGCCTCCTGGGACAGCCCGCGCCTCACGCGCAGCCGCCGGAGATTCCAAGCTACCAGAGCCGTTGCCTTCATAGGCAGAACAGACGGCTTTGCGGTCCATTAAAACACGCACTATAATGTCCCTATTTCGAGATCGGCTCCCGACGAATGAATACAAATGAGGCCGTTGGGTCCCAAAGACACGAGGAAGCTGGGACAATAATGAGCGACACGACCGACGAGCGACGAAGCATGGTTCTATGCACAGGGCGGCGAACGCGCAAAGGCCCTGTACCCGCCGACAGGCTACGCGAACTCTTGGCGACCCAGATAATCGACGGAGAGACGCCGGTCTGGCGTAAAGGCTTGGCCGACTGGCAACCGCTAGCATATGGAAAAGCCAAGAGAGCATGGCTGCATCAAGCTTCGGACGAAGGATCAATGGCTCGTGGCCCATGAGCATCCACGTGACGGCCTTCACAGGGATCCCGGAACACCCCACGGCGAACAGTAGCCGAAGGAGACCTCGCCGGCGTTCGCAAAACTGGTTTTCCAGTGCGGGACCCAATGGCCTATCGACGACAACGACTTCGTGCCCGAGCTTCGCAAGCTGATAAGCGGTTGTGACGCCGATAACGCCCGCGCCTAAGACAGTGACTTTCATTCTTTCGGTCCAACGTTATGCTTGGTGAACTCGAAGAGTGTTGTTTGCGCGAAAGCGTCAACGATAATCTCTGCGGAAGCGATGACCGAGGCCAGTGAGAATCTCGCAAGCGATAGTGCCTGCGTCAGCCGCCAGCATCTGATGAGGTCGGATCACTTCGACGAGGCTTCCTAGATCGAGTGCCTCATCCGACAGAAATGTTGACTGTTGTGCTGTCGATCGAGACGCGACCGACGATAGGCAGACGCTGACCGCGGAGGTAGGAACCGACGGCAAGCGGCGCGAGAGGCGCCATTGGGGACCTAGACTAGTGATAGCCGGAGCAACCTGTTGGGAAAAAAGATTAGCGATCGTGCTGAGCGCGAAACGCGAGTCGCGTGCGGCGTCGTCCGTGAAGAACCAGCGCGGCGCCCGGCTCAAGCGATGTTTTCAGCCGGGAGGGTATCGAGGAACGCGCGGATAGTGTCGCGCAAGAACTCTGCCAGCCATCGCAGGAGCAGGCCGAAGTTGTAGCCGGCGGCGGCGAGGACAGCGTTGATGCGGTCGTCGATGCGCCCCTTGAGATAATTGCGGTCCATGCGATGCTCGGCCTTGATATGGCCGATGACGGGCTCGACAGCCGCGCGACGCTTCATCTCGCGGCGGATGGAAGCCGTGACGCGGCGGACCTGACCCGAGATCCAGACCCTGAACCGATGCGGGTGGTTGTGGCCGCGACACCCTTTGTCGACGTGGATGCGGCGAGTCTCCACGCCGGAGCTTCTCCATGTCGGCGATCACAGGGCCGAGCGTGTGCCCGTCGAAGGGATTGCCATGCAGTGCCTTGGCATGGAGCACGAACTGTCCGCCCTTCGGAGACGTCACGGGGGTGGCAATACTGACCTTGCAGCCGAACTCGTAAGGCGGGCTTTCCCCTTGCCGATGCACTCGACCTCAGGGGCATGTAACGCATAGACCTTCGGACCGCGCTGATGCTGATCCTGGCTGCGCACCTGCTGCGCTAAACCGAGCAGCGGGCCGAAGCAAGCTTCCAGCACCGCATCGCCATCAATCTTGCGGCGGATGTCGCGGATGATCCGGCCAAGCCGTGTCCGCAGGAACTTGAGCTGACGCCGGGCGCGTTTGAACTGGTGGGTGTGGGTATAGCGGCCGACCATGATGGCGGCGCGTTTGGCCAGGCGCAGATAGCTCTGGCGCAGCGGCACACGATTGCGCTCGGCGAGCCCGACGAGCTTGGTGATTGCTCGATGCAGCAGCCGCGCGTCGGTCGGATGTGCAACCGCCTTGGGCTGCACTGTGGTATCGACGACCACCCGTTCCAGGTCCTTGGGGCCGATCGCGCCAGTCTTGTGCGCCACCGACAGACTTTCCTGGATCAGCGCGACGAGCTGCTCCTCGCCGAGCCGCTGGCGCCAGCGTGTCATCGACGATCGATCGAACGGCAGACGGTGGCAGAAGCTCAATTCGCCGCAGAAGTATTGGTAATAGGGGTTCTCGATCCAGCGAGCCCACAGCACCTCATCTGACAGGTTGTGCATGTGCTTCAAAATGAACAGGCCGGCGACAAGCCGCGTCGGCAGGCCAGGCTGCCCCGACCCTGCTTGGCACACCGAACTAAAGCGGTCATCCAGGATGTTCCAGTCGATCAACGTCGCCAACCGCACCAGCGGGTGACCCATGTCGATGACTTCATCGAGGGCCGGAAGCAGAGGTCTTTCTGGCGATCATCGCGCGGTTTGCTCATCGCCTTCCCCAATGCCGACGACCCGCGGTCAGGGAATCACGAATCGCTCAAAAGCAAAATCCCGAAACGCAGGAGAGCGTGGTCCAACACACCGCTTTCCTGCAAACTCCAACACTATATCAAGACCGCTTCTGCTTATTTCTCAGGCCATTCCGCATTCTTCACGAACGACTCATTCAACGAAGGACTCGCAGTGCGCATGCTGTCTCCTGCTTGGACTGCCAGCGGACCGGGCCTTCCAGAGAAGTGTTCGAATTCACGAGAGCTTTCTTAAGCGCCGCCTGATGCAATAAACAGTCGCGAGACAACTAGCGTAACGGAAGCACGCTCGCTTATTCGTCCACTCATATCATACCAATCCTCCATCTGGCAGATCTAACCTGCACCTCGATGGACCGATCGCGAACTATCGCTCCGTGCGCCGCCCTCTTCTGCGCGCCTCCCTCTCTCTTGGTGGCGCCCGCGCCACAAATGGAGCACATCACGTTGTTTCAGCCTGTCGTGAAGCTGATCCAAAGCGCACAGGCTTTACTTGCTCAAGTGGAGAGCTTCACCCTCCACGGCCATCCGCTTCTCGTAGAAGATAACTGCATATCCGTGCAGCGTCCCCTCCCTGCGGCGAACATAGTCCGCGGTCTCATAAAGTCTTTGAGCACCTAGTTGAATCATTGTCGTATCCAGCACGATCCGCTTGAACCCAGCAGCAACGGCCCTCGATTCCAACTCACGAAGAAGCCTCCTTCCAAACCCTCGTCGTCGAAAGGCCGGATCGACGCGCATACGCGTCAGCTGTGCGACATCAGCATCGACAGGCTTCAGTCCCCCCATGGCGACGAGTCGCGAACCAATATGGGCAAGTAAGAAGTCACCGCCCGATCTGATGTATACTTCCCCGATATTGCGCAAGTCATCTTCCCAAGCCCCTTCCGGGCCGCGCGCACCACCATCCTCCGATGCGGCTCTATGCAGATGCCATACATCATCGGCATCTCCTGACTCGAACCGACGAAAGATAACCTCGTCTTGAGACGTCGACATCGGCTGCCAACTGGCCTCGAGGGCCTCCGTCTCTTCCGCCATCAACTTTTCTACTACGCAAATAGCACCCTCAGGCTTACTGAGCCGCCGTCGTCAACAGTCTCTGCAAAAGGACAGCGTCGATACTTTCCGATGCCTCAACTCCGACAACCGGTCGACCGGGCTCGACCGTATACTTCAAAGCCGTACTATGGTGCATCAGCGTAAACCGATCCAGCGCACGAACACAGGATGCCCGCAGCATCCGGATTTCACTGTTGCCGTGCGCTATAACCGGCGAAATGGTTGCAAACCGAGGGAAATCCGCTTTTCCTTCTAGCCAATCTGGCTTGAGCCACGCATCTTTCTTGTCCGGCGACAACCAGCGGAACACCTCATGAATGTACGCTTGAGGGTAGTACTCGGACAGCCGATATACATCCGAAAAAAATTGCGGTTTCTGGAGGAACAGCTCTTCGCCGATCAGCAGTACTGAGGCAGCCACAATGCGGGCAGAGAATCTGCCGCTCGGGCCGAGCCTATCCTTGTAAGGATTCTTTCCGTAGAACACGCGGAATTGGCCAAACAGATCCGGCGACATATGTTCATAAAAGCGAGTCAGGACATAATTCGCCGTCTCAAGGTGCTTCATGCACAGCGCGAGACATTGACGCGCGTCAGCGCCAGCCACATCTCGCAACGCGAGTAGAGCGTCGATTGCCAACTGCAATTCGTTTTCGATGAGTTGATGGCCCAAGCAAAAATCTCGTTCCTCGACGCCGGCCGCTCCAAGGCAGTATACACGCGGATCGGTCTGTACCGGATTCGTAAGTATCATATCCTCATAGGAGAGGACCTCGATGCCAGGCTGCCGCTGGCGGGATAAGCGGGCAAGACGGTTTAGCGCCTCACCCACCGTCAATTCGGCATCCCCGGAATGGAGGCCGGCAAACGCGGAGATCTGATAAGCACAATTGGTGAGATATTGGATGTCTGTCTTGGCAATCTCGAACTCGGAGTGCGGCAGCCCCCGCAACAGTGCATCATAGTCTGTGTCCGCCACAATCGCGCTGATACTGCGACCGAGGGCCCTAACCGCTTCATCCGGCCGCTCACTGCATTTGATTTCCGCAATCTCGTGTGGCAGTTCATCGACGACAAAATTGCTGAATCGCCCAAGCGGTCGTTTTCGTTGTCGACGATAAATGCGATCGGCCGCATGAGAAAATATGTCTTCGCGGTTGCGAGGCGGTTCTTGGGCGGAAGGGGAAATACTGGCGACCATAGCGAGCACTCACCTGCCCTGGCCAAAAATAGCTTGCATCTCTGCAGTCGCACCGTATCGCGCGGCCGGTGAGTAGTCGTGCTTCTCGATGAGATCAGTTCGTTTATCTAAGATCCTGCTATCGGTGCGCGCGACCCGCTCAAGCACCTCGTCGGAGAAAAATTGCAGCGATACCGCTCCCGAATTGATGATGCCAGCGGTGGTTAACGTCAGCACGCCTTCGTTTGAAATGCTGATGAGTCCCGCCTCAGTTAGCTTTTTGATCTCGCGACGAAAGTATAGTTCCATAGACACTCCAAATTCCCTCTCGAAGCGGGAGAGTGACACTCCACTACTTCGCAACGCGAGCATCACCGTTCTGCGCATCAGATCGTCTTGTGACAAGACGACGCCCTTCCACACTGGCTTCGCGCCAGACTCAACCCTGTGTAAGTAGCGATCCAAATCTGCCTCATTGTAGAATTGGCACTGACTCATGTAGCCAAATCCACCAACCCCGAATGGGACCAGATTATTGTCGTTCCAGGAATCGTATTTGCGACGCTGCTGAACCGAGTGCGGCTGCGACTTCTTGGTCCAATAGAAGATCGGGCCATGGCGATAGCCAAGTTTCGTGAGGATATGCTCAGCCATGAAATGCATGATGATGCGCTCCTTCGCCCCAGCGAATTGGTATCGTCCTCTGCTCAAATGGCGAGCTACGGGGTCCGTCGACTTGAACAACAATGGGAAGATATTGAACTTCTCCACTCCCATATCCAGCAGACCGATGAGCGAGTCATACCAACTTCGGAGCGTTTGCTGCGGCAACCCATAGATTAGGTCTAGCGACAGATTCTGAACACCTAGCTTATTGAGCAATTCAACCAGTTGTCTCACCTCGTCCACACCGTGCCCGCGGTTCAATATACGCAAAATATTTTGATCGAGACTTTGAACCCCCAGTACGAAGCGGTTTACGCCGCTTCTGAGCAGAGTGGATATGCGATCCGCTGCGTCCACCTGCTTTCCAAGAGAGGGATGCAATTCGAAACTCACTTCGGACTTCGATAGATCAAAGCGCTGCTTGATTATGTCAAATAGCGTCTTGAGTTGCGGATTGGTCAAGATTGAGGGGGTGCCACCTCCAAAGAAAGCTGTCTCAATAGCCCTGCCGGCAAGCGCCGCGTCCGACCAACTCATTTCTTTGTCTAGAGCCGCCAGGTAACGCTCCACACGTCTGGAACGCGGATTGATTTCCTTGGCGAAGTGACAAAATGTGCAATACTGATTGCAGAAGGGGATGTGAAAGTAGAGGTCAATTGACGACGTAATCTCACCCAACAATTTTTCGGCGTTCAGCTCGCCCATTGCTTTGAGAGGTGGATATGTGCCGACAAGATAATCGTTGTAGGTGTCAAGGTGTAGCTTTCGCGCCCTCAGCATGTCGAGGTTGATGTCGTACGAGCGGTCGATCGCGAACTCCAGTGCCTCGGAATAGCTCGGCGCGCGCATTTTTTGGACTCCTTTTTCGTGTGAAGGCAGGCGCGACGACACACAAGCGTCAGAGGGACGACTTTCTGTTCGGTCGATATGGTCGCCGCGCAATTTGAGCAGTGCGGATTCGCTGCCCCCGCTCCACCCAGATCACATCCTGCGTTGCCATCTTCTTCGCGACCCCCAGGCGCGGGTCAAAGATCGTCACGCTAACGACAGCGGCACCCGCATGCCGGAGCGAACCTCCAGAGGAATCGCACTCACGGTGCAGCGTCCCTCGCATTGATTTGCGACCTGTCGGGCACACTCATTTCAAATCCTGGACACCGAGACCACCACATGTTGCGCATCCTTATGGTGTCCAGCAATTGCCGTGCCATCAAAGACCGGCCCGCGACTCTTGCTTAAAGATGAACTAAAATTATCTGCCTACGCACCGCACCGACACAGACTTGTCGTGTACGCGTTCGGCTCTGGACATAAGCGCCTAGAACCGAACATGGCTGAACACGACAAGACGAAGAAGTCGTCCGTTCTTTAATCGCGGGCACGGTGTCAACCCCGATACACAAAAATGATCCGCTGCCGGGTTCATGGTTCTTTCCGCGGTCGTCTCTACAGGAGCCGCCGCATGATGGCGTTCAAGAGGTGTGGCATCCCGATGTTAAGAGCGCGGTGCGTAAAGCCCGCAGGGACGACTTCGAGATTGCCCACACCTTCGTCCCGGCAGGGACGCTTGTTCCGCCGAGGGCGGATCTGGGTCGATTTAAGACTGCTTCATGCGGCGCGCATCTCTGCTTGGAACTCGGTGCCGTCGGTCCAGATGGCATGGAGGATGACAACCATTTTACGAGCGACGGCAACCTGGCCTTTTTGGTGCCAATGCGTTTGGCCAGCTTGCTGCCCCAGCGCTTGAGCGCAGAACCTCGCCTGACAACGGTCAGCAGGACGTTCGCGGCCTCGAACAAATAAGTTCGCATCTGGTGGTTGCCGCGCATGGAGATGCGGCCAGTGCGATCCATCTCACCGGATTGATAACGTCTTGGTGTCAGGCCGAGATAGGCGCCCACGTCGGCGGAATGTTTGAAGCGACTGGGGTCGTCGATGGTGACGACGAAGGACAGGGCAGTCAGGGGACCGACACCAGGAACGGTCATCATTCGCCGAACAGTTTGGTCGCCTTTTGCCACTGCCATGAGTTGTCGATCGAACTTCTCGATTTGCTCAGTCAAACAGGACTGGGCAAGCAGCAGTGGTGTGAAAATATCTTGCAAATCCGGCGCTTCAGCAAGCACGGCGTCCACTTTGCGAGCCAGGTTGGTCGAGCCGGCCTTGCCGAGCACTATTCCTAACCCCCTGCACAGACCGCGCATTTGGTTGTCAATATCTCGCCGTAGACTCACCAGCTTGGTTCGTGCCGCCAGCATCGAACGAGTTTTCCAGCTCTCCGCCCCCTTCACGGCAGCTTCCCGATACCATCCCATGCGGGCCATTTCGGCCAACCCCTTGGCATCGTTCTGATCCGACTTGTTGATGCGCATCGACAACGCCGCGTGGGCATGACGCGCATCAAGGCAAAGCACTGGAAAGCCCAGTGCCTTGAGTTGGTGCCAAAGCCAATTCGATAGCGAGCCCGTTTCAAAAACGATCCGCTCAGCATTGCCGGCATGCCGCCGCAAGAGTTTAGCGATCGCCTCCGGATTGGTCGGCGCACACCCTTCGAATGTTACACCGCCGGTCTGGTCCAAAACGCAAATGCTGGTTTCTTCCATAGAGATGTCCAAGCCAACGTACTGCTTCACAGCGCTGCTCCCTTTCGATTTGCTGGCGCCGATCGTACCGATCCTCGTGTTCTCAAGAAGACGTCAGCCGCGATTACGCCATGTTAAGAAGCCGAATTGAGCGGGGCTGGACAGGCGAGCATGCGCCAAAGCTGGAACGGGAAGGGGCACAAGAGTTCTCTGAGCCAGGCAAGGATGCGGCGGAAGTTGTGGCCCACGGCCGAGAGGATGACGTTGGCGGCATCTCCTGCGCGGCCCTTGAGGTAGCAGCGTCCGAGGTGACCTTCGGGGTCTTCAGGTGTCCGATGATGGGCTCGATGGCGGAGCGGCGGCGCAGCTCGCGCTTGATGACACCGAAGACGCCGCGCTTCTGGCCGGAGATGAAGACGCGACGGGATTTTGTGCGTCGTGGCCGCGGTATCCCTTGTCGAGATAGGCCCGCTCGATCGAACAACCGGTGAGCGTCTCGGTGCGGTCAAGGACGTCCCGCAAGGTGTGACCATCGTACGGGTTATCGGGCATCGCCCTGGCGTGCAGCACGAACAGGCCACCGGGATCCCGGCGGTTGTTGGTGACGATGGAGGCCTTCACGCCGACTCGTAAGGTGCGCTGGCCTTGCCCTTGCCTATGCACTCGACCTCCGGAGCATGGAAGGAATACAGCTTCCAGCCGCGCTGGCGCTGCTGCTGCGAGCGGATCTAGGTGGCTCGGCTCAGCGGGAGGGCGAACGCCTCCTCCAGTGCAGGCTGGCCCCCGATCTTGCGGCGGATGTCGCCGATGATCCGGCCCAGCCGGCTGCGCAAGATACGCAACTGCCGCTGATGCCGCCTGAACTGTTTGGCATGGGCGTAGCGGCCCCGCCATCATCGCGGCGGCCTTGGCCACGCGAGAATAGGATTGCCGCAGCCTGACGCCGTGTCTTCTCGCCAGGCGGTTGAGGCCATTGATGGCCGCATGCAGCAGCTTGGCGTCGGTCGGAAAGGTGATGGCCTTCGGCTGCACCATGGTGTCGACCGTGACCCGCTGGGGGTCTTGGCCACGTAACGCGCCGGCCTGGTGTGCCACCCGCAGGCTCTCGGCCAGCAAAAGTTCCAGCTTGTCGCCGAGCCGCTTGCGCCAGTGGCTCAAGTCCGAGTGCTCGTGCGGGAAGACGTGCTGGAAGAACTCTTCGCCGGTGAAGAACTGGAAATACGGGTCATGGACCCAGCGTTCGCAGACCCCCTCATTGGACAACCCGAAAATGTGCTTGAGCAACAGCAGCCCGATCACGAAGCGGGTCTCGATCCCGGGTCGGCCGTTCTCGCTGTAGAGGGGCGCATCTCGCCGTCGATCCAGTCCCAATTGACCTTGCCAGCGAGCCGAACCAGCTCGTGATTCATGTTGATTATCTGGTCCAGCCTTGCCCGGAACAGATCGTTCGATTCCGTCGTCTTGTGCTTCTTCGGCCGCATCGTCCCTTCCGATGCAACACAGGATCATGGTCCGCAACGAAGGGAAATCCATAAAACGAAATTGCAGGGTTTGGGCTTCTCAAGCTCCCAATCCCTGCAATCTCAAATGCCTCCGCATCCGAGAAACAGACTCCCGCTCAATCGCTTAGAGGCTTGTTCACGGACGACCAAGGCTGAGGAAGGAGGAGCTGAATAAGGTATCCAAATGGATTGAACCATCTGCAGGGGCAGGCTTCAACCAATCCAGGCTGCTGCGTTTAAGAGACGAGGTGGCGAGCGGCTGAACTGCTTCAACTAGATGCAAAGCAGGAGCACGGTGATCGCGGTCGGGCACTGGATCGGGCGGCAATTGCGAGTTGGTTTCGTTCGTTGGCCCACGGGTCGCGCCGTCCCCGAATGGCTCGAAATCGAGTGAGATTGACGGCCTGCCGGCGATTCCCTGCTGAACGCATCCAGCAAGGGCTATTACGTCTCCCTCGTGCGGCAGCTCTCGGGCGCGCAAAGCAATGAGGCCGCCGCGGCGATCATATCAGCGTGCGGCGCGTCCAATCCGCTTTGATTCCCTCGCTCAAGCCGCGTTCAGCGCCTGCGCGAGGTCCGCGATCAGATCGGACGGGTTCTCGATCCCGATCGACAGCCGGATGGTGGAATCGAGCACGCCGATCTTTTGGCGAATGTCGGCGGGAACGCCGGAATGGGTCATGGTCGCGGGCAGGCTCGCGAGCGACTCGGTGCCGCCGAGGCTCACCGCCAGTTTGAGGATTTGCAGCGCATTGAGGAATTTCACCGCCGCCTCCTTGCCACCGACGATGTCGAACGAGAAGGTCGATCCCGCGCCCAGGCATTGTCTCGCGAACACCCGCCCCGAGGCCGAGGCTTGCTCGTGGTGGCCGAGATAATGCACCCTGGCGACCTTGGGGTGGTCGCGCAGATAGCTCGCCACCAGGCGCGCATTCGCATCCGCCTTTTCCATGCGCAGGCTCAGCGTCTCCAATGAGCGGTTGATCATCCAGCACGAATGCGGATCGAGCTGGGTGCCGATGGCGCCGCGGAGCGCCTTGACGCCCTTCATGATCGCCTTCGATCCGAGTGCGGCGCCCGCAATCAGGTCGGAGTGGCCGCCGACATATTTCGTCAGCGAATACAGCGACAGGTCCGCGCCGTGCTCGATCGGCCGCTGAAACACCGGGCCGAGCAGCGTGTTGTCGCAGGCGATGATCGGCGTGTGTCCCTGGGCCTTGCCGACGGAATCGGCGATGCGCCGGATCATCGCGACGTCGACGAGGCCATTGGTCGGGTTGGCCGGGGTCTCGATCAGGATCATCGAAACCCGCCCCCTGCCCATCGCCTCCTCCGCGGCCTGCCTGACGGAGGCTTCATCGATGCCGTCGGCAAAGCCGACCGCGCCGATCGACAGGCGCGCCAGCGTGTTCGTCAGCAGGGTCTCCGTGCCGCCATAGAGCGGCTGGGAGTGCAGGATGACGTCGCCGGGGCGGACGAAGGCGAGGATCGTGGTCGCGATTGCCGCCATGCCCGAGGAGAACAGCGCACAGCTGTCGGTGCGCTCGTAGACCGCGAGCCTGTCCTCGACGATCTCGCTGTTGGGGTGATTGAAGCGCGAATAGACCAGGCCCGCGCCCATGCCTTCCGGCGGCTCGCGGCGGCCGGCGACGTAATCGAAGAAGTCCTGGCCGTCTTCGGCTGTCTTGAACACGAAGGTCGAGGTCAGGAACACCGGCGGCTTGATGGCGCCCTCCGACAATTGCGGATCATAGCCATAGGTCAGCATCAGGGTTTCCGGATGCAGCATATGGTTGCCGATATGGGTCTTCGACGGGAACGGTTTTACCATGGCTGCCTCGCTGTTCTGTTGCTCGCCGCGCGTTGCGGACCGAATCGCTGGTACACTGCGGTGCTCACAAAATCGAGCCTGTATGCAGGTTCGTCAGCACCTGCTCCGGCAGCGGATTTCCAGACAGATCTAACTCGGCCCAGCGCTCAACTGCGTCAGTAGGTTCTCGGGTAGGCTGGTTAGCTGGTTGCCCCTAACGGCGAGAGTACACAGCATAGCGGGTAAGCCCTCCGGCAGATTCGGCAACTCATTGTAGCTGACGTCGAGAAACTGAAGCGCAGGAGGAAGGGCATCAGGCAGACTCGCTAGTCGGTTATCATTCGCGTTGAGGTAAGCGAGCACGGCCGGAAGGGCGGGCAAGTTGGTCCGCTGGTTGTGACTGACGTTGGGCGACCCGAGGGTGGCGGGCAGGATATCGGGCAGTTTGGTTAGCCGGTTGAAGGAAACGTCGATTTGCCTGAGGTCGGTCGAAAATCTGGGCAGACTGGTCAGGGACAACGATCCGAGATCGAGATGTTGATCTCTCTCGGAGAGATTTAATCGCGTTAGGGCTTCTTCTCGATCCTCGAGTGGGCTCACGTCCCGTTTGGCAGCCCAATTTTCAATCGTCTGGTCTTGGTCGTCCTCCGCATGAGCTGAATCTGCCGCGTCATAGCGTGTCAGCACTCGGTCCCACTGCGCCCCGGCCTCGTTTTCCTGCCCCTCTCGTTCGTTCGCAGAGATCCCATCGCCGCGCAGAATCCGTCCTGCCTCAAAAGATCCATTCCATACTCCCTTGCCAGGACTGAGTACGATACGTTGTAAACTCTGAAGCACTTACCTGTCGGTAAGCTGACGAAGAAGCTTACGACTATCCACATTTTTAAGTCAGAGTTTCGCTCTCGTTGCGATATCGATGAAACGCGATAGTCCGCGCCACATGATCAGATTCCCTGGTGGCGCATCGTTGGCGCGGGGGTGATAGCCGCCGAGCCATCCTGGCCTGCTGGTGAGCATCGACGTCAACCACGAAACGCGAGAACCCCGGCAGCAATGCCCCGGGGTTTTTGCTTGCTCTTGCAATCTTTTTACTACGCTATTGCGCGTAGCCCGACATTTGCTGTTGGCTAAATGCAACGCGCTGGTCGGCTTTTCGGTTAAGCATCTTCAGCCGAGTTGTGAACCCGAGATTTCATATGTCGACCTGATGCAACAAAGAGCTCCGCGAGACGCCTGCTCGTCTGGAACGTCCGTTCAGCTGTCACGGCCCGTCAAGTGTTCACAAACGCTTCATCAATTTCGCTCCGCCAGTTAGGGCGGCCGGCCTTGAAATGATCCAAGACAACGGGGCTAAGCCGAGGTTATTCGCCGGCGCCTCAGTGAGCCGCGGCGCCTTGCGCATCGTTGGAAAGATCTCGTCGAGGCTTTTGCCTTCGCAAAGTCGCGCTTAATTGGTCCATTTCGGATTATCGCTTAGCGATCATGTCATTGAGCGGGAGATGTTAACCAAGTCACCGTCGAGGCATCCAAGTGTTGGACAATGCTTTCGTGGCACTGCTGCCGCAAGACGATTTTCGACTACGGAAAGGCTTGCTCGGGCCTGCTGATTCCGCGCATGTTCGGTGCAAGACTCGACATTTCCATTGACGCTTCCACAGTACAACAGCGACGCCAATGTCTAGCTATCCCGATGATTGAGGCGGCTATCTCACGTCGGGTCATTCTCCTGAATATCCTCCGGGATCTCCTGCCGCAGCTTCGGCCCTTGACTGAGCCGTCGCCCCAGTGCTGCAACGAAATTGTCCCACCGCGCGCTCCCTTGCGCCCGCGCCGCTTTTGCTGCCGGTTCGGGGAGTGGCGGTGTCGTCGTGAGCCAGAAGCGCACGAACAATGCCAGCGTCTCGACCGAGATCCCCATGTCGCGTTCGAGCCGCGCGATGCGGCGATCGACTTGATCGAGTCGCTTGGCAACAGCGGCCTCCCGCCGCTCGTCCGCATCCGGCGACAGGAAGGATGCGATTGCGGCTTCGGCGATGAGCGACATCGGCTGCTCGCGCCGAGCCGCATAGGCCGACAGCGTCTTCATGACATCCGGATCGAGATAGACCGACATCTGGGCTTTCTTCTTTGGTGCGGTCATGCCTGCCTCACAATCCGAGATCGTCGCCGGGATCGAGGGATGCCTGGCGCGCGACGCCCTGCATCATGTCGTTTAGGCGCCCGATCCGCGGGGCATCTTCCTCGACTTCGTCCGCAAATTCCGAGGCGAACTCATTATCGAGGGGTTCGCTTCTCTCCACGGTGTCACGAGCCAGTTCCGGCTGCTGCCGGCGGTCAGCCATCTTCGGATCCTCTACGTCAGTCTCATCGTCGACCGAGGCCGGCGCGCCTGTCGGGCTCGGCGGCTGTGGCCGTGAACTCCAATCGTCCGGCCGGTTGTAGTTAGGCTCGGTCAGCGTCGGCGGCGCGAGGATGCGTTCCTGGAGACGGCTGTCCTCGTAATAGCGCGCCTTCTTGGCGCGGATCGGATGGAGGCCGGACATCATGACGATCTCATCTGACGGCGGAAGCTGCATCATCTCGCCGGGGGTGAGTAGCGGGCGGGCGGTCTCCGACCGCGATACCATGAGGTGACCGAGCCAAGGGGCCAGCCGGCTGCCGGCATAGTTCTTCATCGCCTTCATCTCGGTCGCCATACCCAATGCGTCGGACACTCGCTTGGCCGTCCTTTCATCATTGGTCGCGAAGCTGACCCGGACGTGGCAGTTGTCGAGGATCGAGTTGTTTGGCCCATAGGCCTTCTCGATCTGGTTCAGCGACTGAGCGATCAGAAAACTCTTGATGCCGTAGCCGGCCATGAAGGCGAGTGCCGACTCGAAGAAATCGAGCCGGCCGAGCGCCGGGAATTCGTCCAGCATCAGGAGAAGCCGGCGCCGGCCGGCCTTGCCTTGAAGATCCTCGGTCAGGCGGCGGCCGATCTGGTTGAGGATCAGCCGGATCAGCGGCTTGGTGCGGTTGATGTCCGAGGGCGGCACGACGAGGTACAGCGTGGTCGCCCGCTCTCCGCCGACGATGTCGGTGATCCGCCAGTCGCAGCGGCGCGTCACCTCCGCCACCACTGGGTCTCGATAGAGGCCCAGGAACGACATCGCTGTGCTGAGAACACCGGAGCGCTCGTTGCCGGACTTGTTCAAGAGTTCCCGCGCGGCGGAGGCGACGACAGGATGGACGCCGGCCTCGCCGAGATGTGCGGTCCGCATCATCGCGGCGAGCGTCGATTCGATCGGCCGCTTGGGATCGGACAGGAAGGCTGCGACTCCGGCGAGCGTCTTGTCCTCCTCGGCATAGAGGACGTGGAGGATGGCGCCGACGAGGAGCGCGTGACTGGTCTTCTCCCAGTGGTTCCGCTTCTCGAGGCTGCCCTCGGGGTCGACCAGGATGTCGGCGATATTCTGGACATCGCGCACCTCCCACTCGCCGTGGCGGACTTCCAACAACGGGTTGTAGGCTGATGATTTCGCATTGGTCGGGTCGAACAGAAGAACGCGACCGTGCCGAGCCCGGAAGCCGGCCGTGAGCTGCCAGTTCTCGCCCTTGATGTCGTGGACGATCGCAGATCCCGGCCAGGTCAGCAGCGACGGGACGACGAGACCGACGCCCTTG
Source organism: Bradyrhizobium sp. CIR48 (assembly GCF_014198315.1). Lineage (NCBI taxonomy): Bacteria > Pseudomonadati > Pseudomonadota > Alphaproteobacteria > Hyphomicrobiales > Nitrobacteraceae > Bradyrhizobium > Bradyrhizobium sp. CIR48. Next base: position 28,997 of record NZ_JACIHG010000013.1, on the reverse strand, counting down.
CCGCTCCGGGTCGGCGCGAAGCACAGGACATGCTCCGGTCCATCATGTCGAAGATAGGCGCGTTCGAACCGGCCGAGAACCACGCCGTCGGGCCCGAGCAGACCAGCCTGCCCGATCTCCTTTGCCTCAGCCCAACGTGCCGAGCCATAGGTCTCGGCATTCTTGGCTTCGCGGGCACGCCAGACCGACATGCCGATCGCGACGGTCGCGGCGGTGATGCCGCCGGAGGCCGCGATGTAAGCACCCTCAACGAAAATATGTGGCGCATAAGCATCATAGGCAAACCACCACCAGAAGAAGGCGGGCGGAAGGTAGAACGGAAAGTGGAACAGTTCGAACCAGGGCTGCCCGAGTTGCGTTTGGAAGCCGAGTCGCCAGGCGGTCCATTCCGTCGCGGTCCAGAACGTCAGCAGGACGATCACTAAGACAGTGATGACCTGCCCCCAGAGTATTTTGGTCGCAGACATGGCCGCCGCCCCTTTCTGACGTCAGTGATGGTCGGGATGGTTCACAGGCCGATCCCCCGGTTGCGCCCAAAGCCCCAATCGATGCCACCATCACCGCGGATGACGCCGGAGACGTGTCGACCGAGCTGCTTTTCCAGTGAGGGCGTCCAAGGCACGAGCTGGAAGCCGAGACCATCGTCGATCATCGCGAAGCGGCCGGAGGCGAGCGAGAAGCGTTGTCGATAGGTCCCAGTCACATATTCACCAGCAGCCGATGGATTGAACGGCTGGCCGGTCTCGGCGGCGAGCTGCTCACCGAGAGCCTCCAACTCCCGGCGGCGCAGTGTACCGATGATGTTCCTTGCGAACACAAGCCCTCGCGGCTGACGCTCGGCCAGCCCTTGATCGATGAGCTGATCTGCGCGCCGTTCCATGGCTTCGCGGACCTCGGCGCCGAAGCCGGCTTGCCCGAGTGCCACCGGATCGCGCGCGATCGCCTGCCGGTCGAGCCATGTCGCGCCACTTGCCGTCACCTGCGCTTCGATCGACAGATCGGAGCGAACGGCCAGCGCCACGCGACGCTGGCCTCGCGCGTCGTCGAACTTGCGGAGCTCGACGATCGACCCCGGTGCGCTGTCGCCGGCGGCATCGAGATCGGGGAGCTTGATATGGTGGGTACGGCCGTCGACGCCGTCGACCACGGCATAGGCTGTCGCCTTGAGCTCGTCATCGAGACCGCGATCAACGAGACGCCCGATGACGGGGACGCCAAGGTTTTCGCCTGCCAAAACGTAACTTGCGGTCCCGCGCTCGATGCCGCGTTCGGTCAGGCTGCGGTGGATGCGCTTGATGATGTCGCCGCGCTCGCCGAGCTCGCGCAACGTCGTCTCGGCGGCTTCGTCCATGGACCATTGGCCTGGCCCAAGCTGATGAGAGAGGCCAAGGCTCTCCAAGCGCCGCAGCCGACCCACCTTCAATGAATGGAACTGATCGGGCTGCCGCGCCGGATCGGGAGCAAGGTCGATGACACCATGCCGGCCTGCATCCCGAACAAGCTGGCGGTCGAGCTGGGTCCAGTGATCGGCTTCGACCTGGCTCTCGAGCGAGCGGTGAATGTCGAGATCGGAGCGCAGTCCGAGCTCCTGGGTGACCAGGTCCTGCCCGCGAGCACGCATCCCCTCCTTGATGTAGGCACGGGAGATCACGAGGTCCTGGCCGTCTTCGGCCACGCCCCGCACGAGAATATGGACGTGAGGGTGTTGGGTATTCCAGTGATCGACGGCGACCCAATCGAGCCTGGTCCCGAGATCTCTCTCCATCTGGCCGATCAGTTCACGCGCGAAGCCCTTGAGGTCGGCCATGTCGGCGGCGTCCTCCGGCGAGACGATGAACCGGAAATGGTGCCGGTCATTCTGGCAGCGCTCACCGAACGCCTTGGGATCGGCATCGTCGGTGTCGGGGCCGAACAGACGGGCCTTCTCCCCGTCCCGGGTGACGCCCTCGCGCCGGAGATAGCCGAGGTGCGCGCCGAGCGGCGCTGACCGCGCCTTGTGGCGGACGACGCGGGTTTTGATTGTCACCAGACGCGAGCGGCCCGTGAGCAGACGGTTCGCCCGCTCGCTGGCGACCCGGCCACGGCCGAAGCGCGAATGACGGTGGCTGGTCAGATGACCGGCTCGCGAAACGCCGCCGCCGGCGCGCTGAGCCGAGGCTAGCGCCTGGGCGATGAACGGCCTGGCCCGCTGGCTTCGCGAGGAGCGGATTCGGCCAAGTCGCGGCTGAAATTCGTTCTCCTCAGCCATGACCAGCCTCGGCAATGTGCGAAATGCAAAATCGTTGCAATGAGTTGACGGTCGCGCGCACATTGCGTGCCGAGGTCACACTTTGCCGGATCAGCAAAAAAGCAAAGCAACAACAACCAACCGACCGAGCCGCACCTTGCGGCCTTTTATCTCGCCCTCGTTCGGTCGCTATCGTGGTCTCCCGGTCGCTGGTTCCCAGGACCCAACTTCCGAGCCAACAGACTCTCCGTACTCGCGGCGATTTGCGACAAAATGCAGTTCGGGTCGTTGCGGTAGATCCTTCAATGGCGCCTGCCCGAACACGTCGGCTCGTGGCCGATTCATTGCGGAAGAGCCGCCGCGACTTGGCAGTTGACTTGCGAAGCCTCAAGTGTTTGCGCGCATTTGCGATAGCGATCGTTACCCGAAGGGCCGAGACACCCGTAGGGTGGCTCGGTGAGGAGCGAAGCGACGAGTAGAGCGCGGGCCGAAGGCATCGCCCGTATTCCATCAGCACGTCATTTTTGCACTCCTCCGCGAACTCTTGCTCGCGTGAGCGAGGGTCGTTTAGTAGCAAACCCGAAAGTCTTAGCGATGATCGTGTTGCAGCGTTTCGAATGCAAACCGAATGTCCGTTACGGGGCGCCAGCTTGCGCCAATCTGAGCGTCGATTTTGATGATGCCGTGGAGTCATTGCGATCGTCCCGTTGTCGAAAGTGCAACGAAGAGGCCTTCTGATTGGGGCGCAATCGCCGATACATCGTGCACCGGAGCGACGGTCTGCCTGTCGTGCGCCGGTTGGTTGAGTGTCGCTCGCGCGGCAAATGACTGCTCGTCAGCGAGCCCGAAAAAGAGCGGCGCCCGCGTCCAGGATGAGCGAGAAGAGACCGCGAGGAGAAGAGGTCCTGGTGCCCCCTCCGCATCGACAAAAGGGACGATGGCCGCGACATAGGCGACGGTCTCCACGGGCAGTGGACGATGTCGATCCCGAAACTCCTCGTAGCGGCCGGGGCCTGCATTGTAGGCCGCGAGAAATCCTGGCGAGCCGTAGCGGTCGTGCAGCTCGCGAAGGAAGGCGGCGCCAGCGAGGATGTTGTCATGAGGATCGAAGGGATCGCGCCCGAGACCATGACGCGCACGCATGTCCGCCCAAGTCTTGGGCATGAGTTGCATCAGGCCGAGCGCGCCCTTGGGTGACACAGCACGCCGATCGCCGTTGCTCTCAATGCGCATGACGGCGCGAATCCATGCTGCCGGAATGCCAAAGCGCTGCGCGGCTTCCGTCACGAAAATAGCATAGCGATCGTTCGCCGGTTGACCGCGCGCCGGCGCTTTTTCTGCTGACACTGCCGGCATTGATCCGGCAATCGCCAGCAGGCCGGTAAGGAGGAGAACAGCAATGCCCGCCGTGGCTCCGCCATCACGGCGAGGCGTCGTGCCGCCTACCGGCGACGCGCGCGAACCGCCGGTTTGACAACCGACTTGCGCGGCGGTGGGCCGACGGTGGCGCGGAACGGAGGGATGAGACGGCTCTGCCGCGAACAAAGGGTTGGAGCTTCGATGCGCCTTGTCGGCGGCACGCGTGATGGGACTCTGCATGCCATCAGTCCCGCTCGGCGCGCTGGGGTAGACGATTCCAGTTCAGCGTCCAGGCCGATTTGTCGTCGCCCGACTGGAAGAGATTGGCACGGATCGGTCGCGGCAGCGCCGGGTCGTCGATGATGAGCGAAACATAATCGCCGGCCTTCTCGCCGGTGCGTTTCCAACCTGCGCCGATCTCCGGGCCCTCGGCATCGCCGAGGCGGATGCGGTAGTCCGGCGCGTTCTCGGCATCCGAGGATTCGGCCGGGACGAGGGTGAGAATCCGCTCGAAGAAAAGCGTCTCTAAGCGTCCAGTGAAGCCGGACTTCTCGCGGGTGAACTGACCGATATGCGCCATGGGTAACCTCCTGGTGGGCGGGTTGAGAAGCGGGCTAATGGGTCGCGGCACGCCAGACGAAACGGCCGTCGGCGGCCTCATCGGTCCAAAGCGGGACCGCGCGCGCGACGATCGAGCTGACGGGCAGTGAGCCGAAGTAGCGGCCGTCCAGGCTGTCCGGAACGGTCGGGTTCATGAGGAAGACCTCGCCGGGCTCAAGCGTGGTGCATCCACTCCAACGCGGCAGCGGACGGCCGAGATGGTCGCGATCGTGGGCGGCGCCGACATCGACAGCGTCGACGGTGATGGCATCACCGGACCGGCACACGGTCTGTCCAGGCAGCGCCATCACGCGCTTCAGCAGCGGCACACCTTTCGGAAGAAAGCCGCCATCTGCGAGGACGTTCGCGATGGGCTCAGGGAGCCGCACTGCGACCAGTTCGAGAGCGTGCAGCTGTCCGACCGGACGTAGTGTGTAAAGCCCAATCGGTGTGCTCGCGGTGGCGTTCCAGATCAGCCGCGGCGCGGGATGAAGGAACGCCAGGCCACCGGCGGCGAGCATCGCGATGTACGTCAACATGACATAACCAAATCGGCTCATGGCGTGACGCTCCGGCGCTTGAGCCAGGCGACGTGCTGCTCGCGCGTGTAGGCGCGCGGCACGTGGTCGGCGGCGAGGCGGTTGTGGAGATGGCGCCAGTATTCGGGGGCAGCGTCGGCCGGATCGATGGCGAGCGCCTCGATGGCGTCGACCGCCTGCAACACGCGCTCGACCTTCGGCCAGCTATCGACGCGCAGCAGGATCTCTCCGCCCGGCCGAACGAATGGCAGCGTCTGATAGCGCTGGCCCGCCTCCACGGCGCGCACGATGTCCATGCGCGATACCACGGTGCCGTAGTCGTTCGAGGCCCAGCGGACGAAGCCGAAGATGCTGCCGGGGGCAAAACTTGAAACGCTGCGGCGGCGATCGAGAATCTTCTCCTCGGCCCGATGACCGAAGCGCAGCCAATGCTCAATCCTCTTCTCGATCCAGGTCAGCTCGACATGGGTGAGCGCAACGCTCCGCCGATGCGAGGGCGACACGGCACGCGGCGGCAAGGCCTCATTGTCGTTCACGACGGCTCTCCGGTCTCAGTGGGAATTCTCGCGCCAGCAATTCGCGCAGCATGTCGGCGACTGTGACGCCGCGCTGGAACGCGGCGACCTTGATGCGGCCCCGCAGCCCCGGCGTGACGTCGATTGTCAGGCGCGCGGTCAATGCTGCTGTGTTATCTGTGCGACGCCGCGACGCGTCGCTGGCCTTGACCCAGCCTTCGGCATCGCCAGGTCGCGACGCGAAGCCGCGCTTGGAGGAGCGCCCGCTCATGGCGCGAGCCTCGCGACTTCGGCAGCGAGCGCGGTGATCTCGCCGGATGCTGTACTCTGCTGGGCAAACTCGACGACGAGCCGACCCGACTGCGCGGCGTCGGCGAAGACGACACGCTGCCCGATGGTGGTGGCGAGCACTGGCGGATCGTGATCGGCGAGCGTCTCGGCTGTCGCGCGAGCGATGCCCGTGCGCGTATCGCAGCGATTGAGCACGAAGCGAGCGGAGAGCTTCGGATGATAGATGCGAGCCTCGCGCAGCAGAGCCAGCATCTCCGCCGACGCCCAGCCGTCGAATGGTGACGGCTGCACAGGAATCAGCACCAGGTCAGCGGCCAGTAGCGCCGATCGTATCAATCGAGCGACGCGCGGCGGCCCGTCAATGACGACATGATCCGCAGTGCGCGCGATCTCCGGCGCCTCGCGGTGGAGTGTATCCCGCGCGAGGCCAATGACGCCGAATAGCGGCGAGACGTTCTCCCGCGCCCGCTGCTGCGACCAGTCTAATGCCGAGCCTTGGGGGTCGGCATCGAGCAGCGTTACACGCTTTCCGCGCAGCGCCCATTCGCCTGCGAGGTGCAGGGCCAGCGTCGTCTTGCCGACGCCGCCCTTCTGGTTGAGCACCGCGACAATCATTGCTTGCCTCCCGCCTTATGGCCGGGACGCGGCAAAAATTGTTGACTTGCGTGCTTGGTTGGCGGCTCATGAGCACTCGCGGCGTTATCCGCAGGAGGCACACCCCCACTACAAAAGTTAGATTCTAAGTTAGACTCTAAGTTAGGGCGAGAAATCGCCTTTTCTTGCCAGTGCCTTAGCTGCGGTTCGCACTCCCGAAATCCCGATACCGGCACGCCCGAAGTCCCGATAGCGCGAACGCCCGAAGTCCCGAGATGATTCACAGCGCCATCCACAGATGCTGTGAAAGACTTGCCTGGCAGGATGCGCAGGAGTTCGCGGTGCTCCCTGCGTTCGATGCGCAGGCGGTAACCTGGCAGCGGTTGACGGGCCGCAATGCGGCGGAGATCAAAGGCGAAGTCAGCGGGCTTGGCGAGGCTGCCGGATTTCTCGTGGAGGTGTGCGATCTCAAACAGCCATCCTGTTGGCTGGCGGCCGGCATGCTTGCGCGCGACGCGGTAGAGCCAGCGCTCGATACCGCCGGTCAGGCTGAAGTAGGCCGGGTCAATCGTGAGAACGAGCGAGCGGTCGATGACGCCGCGGTAGAACCAGTCGGGGAGGACAAATTCCATGCCCTCCACGCGGCCATCGCGCCGCGCGCACTCCTCCCATTCGTTGATCCAGGAGAACTGGTGGCGCCGCCAATGCTCGCCCTGCCGGATGCTGGTGCGGATAACGGTCGCCTGCAGGCGCGTTAACGCCCCCTTCAAGAGCTTGTAATCTCGCGCCCCTGTCTGTCTGCCGACTGCGATCAGGAGCTGGTAAGGGGTAAAGCGCAGGAAGCGTGAGGTCTTCAGGCCAAGATTCTCAGCCTCGACGATCTGGCTCGCCGCCCAAATCAGCACGTCGGCATCCCAGATGGTCGCCATGCCGTGCTCAGGGACCGCATAGACTTCCACACACACGTCGCCGGCCTGGTAGAGGATCGGGCGCGTGCGTTTGGCCTTGGCGAGCGAGAAGAAGGGCCGCTCCATCAGATCGCGCTGATCGCGCGGGCTGGCATCGCCCGTGGCGATGACGAACGGATCGAGCTTGCTTCGCTCGCTCGGCGTGATAAGGCGGCGCGACGACATGGGCGAGCGTTGCCTTTAGCGATGCGCGTTGCCGGCGGCCCGCGCCTCGACGTAGCGCGGGTCCGACGTCGAGCTGCAAGCGGCCTGATCGGCCCAGGCTTCGAGATCGCCGATGGAATAGACGACGCGCCCGCCGAGTTTGCGGAAGGTCGGACCGTTGCCGTGGCAGCGATACTTCTCGAGCGTACGTGGCGAGAGGCCGAGGAGGCGAGCGGCCTCAGGGGTGCGCACGTAGCGCGTCGTGAGCTGCGCGGTTCGGTCGAGCATGGGCGATCTCCGTCTTGCCTTGAAGCGCCGCAGCCAAGTCGCGGCTTGTCGGGGCCAGAGTGGCGGAGAGTTTTGGCGTTGGGGGTGGACGAAAATTCGCGTTCGATTGTGTCCCCCCACGGTCGCAACCGGGCGAAGCCAGGCGCTACCAGCGAGGCGCGGGTTAACTTATCGGGACGGATGGCTTGGAGGGAGGCGGCTATCAGAGGCCGCGCAGGAGTTTCAGATAGTCGCGCTCGACCAGGGCGATCGAATCATGAATGAGCCGGTTCGCCTTACGACGGGCATGAGAATCCTTCCACTCGACTGAACGACGATGGGCGTGGTCGGAGGCGAGCACCTTCGCTGCAACGTCGCGCGGGCCGCCGCCGAGGTCGTGGACGTCGAAGGCGTGAAGGAGCTGAATCAATCGCCGTTTCTGGAAGGCCGTCAGCCGCAAGGCCACCGGCAGAAGACCGGTACGCTGGCCAGCAAGGCAGCGCGCGAGGTGTAGCGCCACCTCGGCCCGCAGCTCGCCCATGCTGTCGAGCGGCACAAGCACGGCAGGGTGGCGCAGCGCCTGCTCGTCACGCAAGCGGACGTGCAGCTCACCCGACCCGTCCGCAATGGCCAGAGCGCGACCGTCAGCATCGGACAGCTCGACGAGCGACTGCCCCAACGCAACGCGATCAATCGAACGGAGGGTATCGAAGCCCGGCGGCGCCGTCTCCAGGATCAAGGTCCCCGGTGATGCCACAGGAAGCCAGATGGCTGGCTCGGGCCCTACCGGAGAGACTGGATCATGGGCGACACCGCAACCTCCATCGACGTGCGAAACTCATTCGGATGGTGTCGGGATCAGCGCCCTCGCGCGCGATCTGGCGCTCAATTCGGGCGAAGTCGCGGCGGTAGTCGGCGTTGCGGCGAAGGAATTCCAGGGCAAATCCGGGGCGCTCAAGGCGGTTCAGGCGTTCGATGGTCTCCGGCGAGCGCCAGTACTGGGTTGGCATGGTCGGTCTTCTCGTCTTTGTGCCCCATGCCACCATCCAAAAAGGCGACAGGAGAGAATAGACCCTGAGGTTGCATCACACGATATCGCAATTTGCATGATTGGGGCCCAGCTCACTGCATCCGCGGTTGCAACAATTGCTGATATCCGGATTGCACCATCCATCGCGCACGGGCGAGATGGCTGTCATGGACGGTTTTGGCCCGATCCGGTTCCAGAACAGGGTCGAGGCCGAAGATCACCTGGACCACCTCACGCCAGTCCGCCCCCTCTTCGTCGGCCATCAACAACCGGACGTAGATTGCAAGATGTTTTTCGTCGTACGCGTTTACGCGATCGGTTTTTGGCGGCCGGTCCTGGAATGGCATTTCGTTCATGGCAATCGTCCCCCACAACATTGACGCAACGTCAGCCTCATTGATTTGCCGCGGAACTTCGTAGGCCGCGAAATGTCACATCATAGCGCCGCGATGCGTAGACCGCATCACGGCGCTCCCCGCAAACGGCAAACAGGCCTCCGGCAGAACTCATGAATAGCATGGTGACGCACGAATCGGAACGATCGTTCCTGGAACGATCGTTCCGATGTGAGTTCCCTTGTCGCCATGGATCTCAAGGAGGTCATGGCGATCAATCTGCGTCGGATACGTCATGTGAAGAAAATGACGCAAGAAGAGTTGGCCGATGGCGCCGGACTAAGCGTCCGTTACGTCGGCGCAATTGAACGCGCAAACGTGTCGGCCAGCGTTACCGTGCTCGGCCGAATCGCGGAGGCCCTGGGGGTCGAGGCAACCGATCTGATCAAGCGAACGGCGGTTCATCCTCATCGCGCTCGATGAAGCAACGAATTTGTGCTCCATCGCAGCCTTGGCGCGTTATAAATCAACTGAGCATTGACTCACGCAAAAGTTGATAGGCGGCTTTACGTAAATCTGGTCTGTCTCCAGAGACGCATATCTGTCCAGGGACGGAACGGCATGCTGGGCGAGATGGAGTGGGTGTTATGACCCTGTATGAGCACTTGCCAGCCGACATCCGCGAAGTCGTGGACGCCTACGTCGCGGACCTCAGGCCCCAACCTTGGCGAACTCGCTTCCGCTTGCTGATTGATCTCCTTCAAGAGAAATTGGAGACTGGGGCCGCCGCTGAGCACTGGCGTCTGCTTCAACAATGGACCGGCATAGTGACGGCGATCTTGGAACTCCTGCCGCCTGACAGTTCGGTCGTTGAATGTTTGGGGTTGATGAGCATCAGCTTCAACGACCAATGGCGCGCTCAGGCGCTCGCGCAGATCGAGCGGGATCCTACGGTGCTGGATCGTCTCGTCGCGATCTGCCCCGACTGGGGAGACATTGTTGAAACCGTGGTAGAGACCAATCAAAGACGGCCGATCAAAGCGGCACGCGGCCGCTGATCTAAATCGATTACGCCCTCCCCGCTTCCACCGTCACGGCCAACGAGGTCCTTCGCGGCTCTTGACGCCTGCGATGCCTCGCCCGGACCAGCCGGGCGAGGCATTGTGGGTCGGGTTAGTCGCCATTGCTGCGGCTGGGGCGGGACCAGATCAAGCTGAAGCCCTCGCCCTCCTCGTCGTCGAAGAGGTTAGCGAAGATCGGAGCAGTGAAGCTCGGATCGTCGAGCTTGAGGCTCAGATAGTCGCGGCCCTCGTTGGAGCGCTTGGACCAGCTGGCCCCGATCTCAACTCGGCCGCAGTAGACCCGGTGGCTGGGGCTGTTCTCGCCCGAGCGGTTGGTTTCGGGGACGATGCGGACGTTCCTAGCCTGGAGCGAGAGGGTGACGATTTCGCCGGTGAACTCGTTCGAGCCGGTCTTCTTGAAGGTGCCGATGGTCGCCATGGTGGTTCTCCTTGATCTCTGTTTTCCGAGCCCGCACCGTGCGGCCTCGATGGTGGTCGAAAGGCCGGAGGCGATCGACGGCGCACCCCGAAGGAGCCGAAGCGCCAGCGAAGGATGGCAGCAGAGCGACTTTCTTGTTTCGCGAGGAATGACGGCGCAGCCGGCAGGGGAAGAAAGTCGATCGGCGCCGTTGCGCTATAGGCGATCGAGGCTTTAGCTGTCCTTCGGCCAGATCCACCCATCGGAGAGGCCGTACGGTGCGCTCGATCTAGACTAAACAGAGCTGACATCAAGGAGAACACGGCGATGCCGAGTCCCGCCGGGAAGTCGGCCCAACCAATTCAGTGGTGATTGGCTCTTTGTGCTACCAGGCGCAGATTTCCGCTTCCGCGATCACTGCCTCGGCCCTACGCCCCACTCACAATAGTCGTCGACAGTATCTGTGATCCGCCGCTATTTATCGATCGCTCACAAGGCGCCACGTACCTGCATCCCTGTGACGCCGGTCGAGCCGCGAAGTTTGCGCTGCTCTGAATGACGCTTCAAAGTCGAGGACGGCGAGCGCTCCAGCTGCGTGATCAAGTCAACCTCACGTGACGTGACGTTATCGGCCCATCGCCGAGCCTTGCGCCGCGGGTCCGGGCGCAGTTGCTCGCAGGGCTCTGCAACGACAAATCCAACGAGAGCGCAGCCGCTCAAACAGTGGCAGCGGCCGGGCGAGCGATCACCTTGCCGAAAACAGGCAATTCCCCGTGGCCTGTGCCACGTGCGCTTTCTGTCAGAATACAAGCGCGCTTCATGTCTGAAACCCGCCTCCGACTGTCTTCTAAAGCCACATTGCGAAAAAAGAGCGAGAGTGCCCCTTCTATCGTGCTGGCCCAAATCCTGCACCGACTCTCTGCGCCAGAAAGTTTGGCGACAGTGATCGTCGACATGACTTGATCAGCAGCCACATGCAACCGCTTCCCAGCACCGCCATTGCCTCCCGCGTCAAGACTGACGGTGCCTGCTAACCCTGAGGCGAGGATCCATAGATGATTGATGAACTGGATCTGCGAACCTTTACGCCACACCCGCAACGCGACGCTGTGCTCGGCGAAGTGCACGCGCGCCCTTTCATGCGCCTTGTTTCGCCCTTCAGCGTGATCCATTTCGCTTTTCTTGCACAGGGCGAGGCGACCACAAGCGATCGCTGCCGTTTTATCGATTTTTGCCTCGATCGCAATCTTACGCCGCCCGAGCAATCGGCGAAGCTTCATCAGATTGTCATCGGGCCCGCTACGCTACGCTGGGAGCAGCATTCGGAATTTACAACATTCACCTGGATCTGGACTAACGCAAATTGTTCTGCCGCAGACCAATTTGACAAAGTTGATGGTACCGTCCGATCGCTGATCCGCGCGTTGCGTCAGACCGGACAGTTGCTGGTCGCGATCAGGCTAGAAGTGGAGCGGGACGCCTCGCCGACCAGGCGGGCCGAACAGATTTTTGACAAGAACAGCCTGGCCATGGTTGCCACAAAGAGCGGCACAGGCGTTGCCGCCTCAGATTTCCGCGTAGACGAAAAAGGCTTCACGAAAATCCTCGTCTGCGACCTCGGGTTGACGTCGCACGATCTCGGAGCGCTGGTGCAACGGCTTCTGGAAATCGAGACCTACCGTCCATTGGCGCTGCTTGGCCTGTCGGCGGCCCTTGAGCTTGCACCATCTGTTGATCGCATCGACCGCCGTCTTGTAGAGGCGCTCGAGAAAATGCAAACCGGTGAGGGGCTGCAGTTCAACAACCATCTGCTTGCCGAGCTGACGGCTCTGGCCGCCTCCTTCGAAAGAGGCGCGACGGGCAGCCTGTTTCGATTCGGCGCCAGCAGGGCCTATAACGAGCTGGTCCAATCGCGACTATCCATCATCGAAGGCAACGATGTCTCGGGCTATCCAACCTGGTCGTCGTTTCTGGCACGCCGCATGGCGCCGGCGATGCGAACCTGCGCAACTGTGGAGGATCGCCAGGCAACTTTGTCGGTCAAGCTCGCGCGCGCCGCCGATCTGTTGCGAACCCGGGTCGACGTCGAAATCGAACGACAGAATCGTGACCTGTTGCAGGCTATCAACGAGCGCGCGAGACAGCAACTTCGGCTGCAGTGCACGGTCGAAGGATTGTCGGTCGGGGCGATCGGATATTATGTGGTCAGCCTGTTTAGCTATCTTGCCAAGGGCGCGCATGATGTCGGACTGCGAGTAGAGCCCTCGTTCCTGACCGCAGCCTTCGTGCCGATCGCGGTCGGCGTGATCTGGCTGGTGAGTTACAATGTCCGAAAGCGACACCTCAAGCACGATGACGCGCCCTCGGTTACTTGCGAGTAAAGCTCAGGGAATCGGTTCAACCATCCTGCGAAGCTCGCATGGTCGGGGTGCGACGCTGCCGCAAGATCGCGGCCGGCTCTTGCGCAAGGTAATGCCCCGCCCGGACCAGCCGGGCGAGGCATTGTGGATCGGGTCAGTCGCCGTTGCGACGGCTGGGACGGGACCAGATCAGGCTGAAGCCCTCACCTTCCTCGTCGGCGAAGAGGTTGGCGAAGATCGGAGCGGTGAAGCTCGGATCGTCGAGCTTCAGACCCAGATAATCGCGGCCCTCGTTGGAGCGCTTGGACCAGGCGGCTCCGATCTCCACACGGCCGACATAGACCCGGTGGCTCGGTGCGTTGTCGCCGGAGCGGTTGGTTTCGGGGACAATCCGGACGTTCCTGGCCTGGAGCGAGAGGGTCACGATCTCGCCGGTGAGCTCGTTGTTGCCGGTCTTCTTGAAGGTGCCGATGGTCGCCATAGTAGTTCTCCTTGATCTCTGTTTTCCAAGCCCGCACCTTGCGGCCTCGATGGTGATCGACAGGCCTGAGGCGATCGACGGCGCACCCCGAAGGGGCCTGACAGCAAAGGAGCAACTTTCTTGGCTCGCGCGAGGAATGACGGCGCAGCCGGCAGGGGAAGAAAGTTGTGACGCCGCTGTTGCGCCTTAGGCGATCGAGGCGTCAGCCGTCCTTCGGGCAGATCAATCCATCGAAGAGGCCGTTCGTGCGCTCGGCATACAGAACTGACGTCAAGGAGAATGTGGCGAGTTCAACCGCACCGAGAGGCCGGCAAGTGATTTCGATGGTGACACGCGCCCTCTCCCTTCAGCAACGGACGGATTTGGTGTCGTGATTACGCGTCGGCCGCGCGGCCCGTTCACATTTATTGTCGCCGCATCCTTTGAGATGCGACCGCTTGGTCCATGCCTCCATGATCATCGTGACGAAGCCGGGGCGCAAGCTTGTTGATCGGAGCTCCAACGGCCAGCCCGCTCGCGTTCGAATTTCGACGAAGAGGACCATGAGGATTGCGGACATCTGGTCCAGTCCCGCCCGTCGACGCGACGCCTTCAGTGGGCGCTACCATTGTCCGGCAGGTCCGGGGGCGGCCATTCCAGTGAAGCGGATGAACGCCGTGATGCCGACGGCAATGGCGCCTACGACAGCAAATATCGTCTGCCAGATTGGTGAAGGCATCGCCATCAGGACGATTCCATATGTGGCGCTATAGCCCGCGACGGTAGCGGGCGCGACGTAGAGAAGGACGATCAGGAGCCGAACCTTAGCCCATGGCGCGAGAGCGAGCGCAAGCCGGGCGACACCGAAGGTTAGTCCGCCTGCCAGGAGGCCCATTGCGACGCCTCCGAGCAAGCCGGCTCCCGTATGGAAGCCCAATACGGCGATCGTCATGCCAACGAAGACCGGGAGTGCAGAGGCAGCGAGCATGAACACCAGCCAACAGAACAAGCCGATGACGAGGATAATGAGTGGTGGTCCGAGGATGATCATGGCGGTGGGCTCCGTGAGATAGAAGTCTGGCGGCTGCGCCTTACCACCACGGCGCGAGCGACACTATAGCACGAACGCAGCGACCGGAATCGTCACAAATCCAGTTGCGCGATTTTGTCGTTAGGGCCGAACTTGTAATCAAAGGGCTCGTGGTATCGGCATTTGACCCTTTCTGATATTCAACTAGGCGCCTGCCGTTTGAAATCACCTAGCGCAATCAATTTCGGGAAAGTCCTGTGTCCTTTTCCATTTCGACGGCCACTCCATCGTGTGTGTTGCTTTTGAGCATCCGGGGTCACAATCGCCACTTACTCCAAAGCCCTGATTGTTTTCCGTTGGCGGCGCTTTGGCGCGCAACTACTCCACGCAATTACTAAGAGTCGCGCATTGGATCTCCCCTCGCAAATGTCGGGCTATGGGAGATTGTCGGAAGCTCAGATTGTGAAATTTGAGACAACAGTCGCCAAGTTGACGCGACAAACCCTTCCGAAAACCCTGCAAAACATACGAATTCAGTTTGGCACATGCATTGCTTCATTCGTGCATCATCACCAATCGCAGTGCGGTGATTTTCGGAGCGGATCTGGCACGCGTTGCCGCGAGTGTCAGTCTTAAGAAGCCGGTGTGGACCGGGAAAGTGCAGGGCCTTTGATGAAGTCGAGAGTTCTTCTGTTGGGTGCCACGACGATTGTGGTCATGGCCAGCGGTGCGGCCAACGCGCGCCTTGAGCCAGAACCGAAGCTGCCGCTGGTCGTATGGAACTGGTCGGGTGGCTATATCGGCGGACACGCCGGCGGTGGGTACGGCCGAACTTCCTTCAGCAATCCCTACGGTCCCTCGATTTATGGCGGTATCGTGGAAAGCCCGGCATTTCTCGCGGGTGGCCAGATCGGCTACAATTGGCAGAACAGCAGCTGGGTGTTTGGCGTCGAACTCGATGCCAGCGGCGTCGTTTCCGAAGGCACAAATACCTGCCTCGCTCATTCGGGCCTGGTTGTGAGCGCAAACTGCATCGCAGGTCCCAGCCTCTTCGCCACCGGGACTGGCCGAATTGGTTACGCCTTTGGCGCACTCGGGCTCACGCTGGCGTATATCAAGGGAGGTGTAGCCTGGCAAAACAATAGAGGCGATGTCGTCAACAACTTTGAAGCCGGCTACGTGGCCCAGGAGAAAACCCATTTCGACTATGGTCGTCTCGGTGGCGTCATCGGGCTGGGCATCGAGCAAGCGATTACGCCTGCGTGGTCGGTGAACGTCGAGTATGACTATCTGCATTTTGGCGGTCCGAGTGTGGCAACGGCTCCGACAGTACAACGGCCACCACTTGCTATTCTGCCAGCGAACACAACCAGCCTGTCCAGCAACTATCACATCGGAAAGATCGGCCTTAACTACCATTTCGACGCCGCCCCAAAGGCCGCACAATGGTCTAATGCTCCGCTGTACACGAAGGCACCCGCGAGCGTGCAGCCCGTTCCTTACGCGAGCGGTTGGTCGTTCGAAGGCGGCTCGCGGCTCTGGCTCAGCCGGGGAAGATTCCAGTGGGATCACAGCGCAGCGGGCAGAGACCAAGATCCCGGCTTGCTGATCTCGAGGCTCACCTATCATCGACAGGACGGATTCTCCGGGGAGTTATTCGGCCGTGTTGACAGTCCCTGGGGAGTATTCCTGAAGAGCAACCTTGGTATCGGGGCCTTCAACAAAGGGAAGTCGAATGATGAAGACTGGTTGCCCCACAAGGGACGGTCCTACCAGAACACCATTTCAGATGAGTCAAACGGAAGGTTCACATATTACACGGCCGACGTCGGTTACGATGTCCTGCGCGGCACGAACTACAAGGTCGGTGGATTTCTAGGCTGGACATATTACGGGCAGAGCTCGGACTCGACCGGTTGCGTTGAGTTCGCCAATCCACGGCATCGATGTCTGAAGCCGGGTGACAACAGGATTGTTGGCAGCGAGGATACGCAATGGAATGCGCCTCGAATCGGCCTGAGCGCCGAAACCATGCTGACCGAGCGCTGGCGCCTGAACGCTGATGTCGCTTACCTGCCCTGGACCAATTTCATCGGGCGGGATAATCACCTCCTGCGCGACGTGACCACCTTTGCGGAACAACGCGGCAGTGGTGGTGGCGGCGTCCAGATCGAAGGCGTGCTGTCCTACTTTATCACGGATAACGTCAGCGTCGGCGTTGGTGGTCGCTATTGGGCCATGTGGACCAAAAGGGACGCCGAGTCTATGCACTGCGGCAACGGCTGCATCGAGCACTCGCCCTCATTTGCGAAGTACAGCATGGAGCGCTGGGGTACATTCTTTCAGGCTTCTTACAAGTTCGATTCAAAGACTTGATCTTGGCCAGCTCGAGACTACTTCCCGAGCCATCCAGGCCTGCTCGTGAGCATCGACGTCGCGCCAAACAGCGACGCCGACGTCGTGGATACCGATGGTGAAGCACCTCGGAATCGAGCAGAGCTCAGCTCGCTTGCAAAGAATGAGTGCCAGCCGGTGCGAGCCCCACACGCCTCTCGAGTCCCTTCCGGCCCGCGAAGCCTCAGTGCCGACACGCTTGCACCCACCACCCGGCCTTCCTTGAGGTTTTTCCGACCTCCTTCGATCGTCTCATGAGAATAGCAGCAAGTGTCAGCACTTTCACTTCGCTCTCGAACAATAATTTCAATGCAAGCGTTCTCAAGTTGAGGAAACGCGGCAACGTTCAGGTTGGCTCGGAAATGGGAAGCTGCGCTGCGGAACTGCTTGCTGTAGCGCACTGCGGCGCGCGAGAAGGCCTCGATGTCGCGCGCTCCGGCAAACTCTGCGAGCGCGGCATTGTGATCATCCGAAAGTCCGGGATGAGCTTGCGGACTTATACCGCCTACTCCGACTTTTAAGAACGACGACCGCGAAGGTCACATTTTCTTCGAAAACCCCGTGCTAACTGTCGTCTGATTGTCGCGGCCGGATGTACGCCGTGGCATGACGGGAGTCCCGGCTTTCATGCCGGGGTTTTTCGTTTCCAGCGCGAGAAGTCCGCCGATTCAAGATGCCTTTGTGCAGCTTGATTTGAGTAGACTCATGACGTGTCACAGCCCACCACGACAACTCTGCTTGGATATCTAAGCATCGTCTGGACAACACAGAGCGACAAGCCGAATAGCAGGCAGACATGGCGCAGAATATTTACGACAGTCCCGATTTCTTCGCTGGCTACAGCAAGTTGCTCCGGCAGGTGCATGGGTTGGAAGGTGCTCCTGAATGGCCTGCGATCCGAGCTATGCTGCCCTCTCTGGACGGAAAACGTGTCGTCGATCTCGGATGTGGCTTCGGCTGGGCCTCGCGCTGGATGCGGGAGCAGGGAGCGGCCTCAGTCCTTGGTGTCGATTTGTCGCAGAGCATGATCGAGCGTGCCAGGGCGGACACAACGGACGCCGCGATCAAGTACCGCATCGCCGATCTTGAGACGCTGGACCTACCCGAGTCGGCTTTCGACCTCGCCTACAGCTCGCTGGCTTTTCACTATGTTCAGAATTTTGGCCGTCTCGTGCATGTGATCCGAAAGGCGTTGGTTCCCGACGGGCATTCGTCTTTACGATTGAACATCCGATCTTCATGGCAGCCGCACATCCGCACTGGATTAGTGATGAGGAGGGCCGCAAAACTTGGCCGGTCAATCGATATTCCGTTGAGGGTGAACGTCGGACGGACTGGTTCGCCCCGGGCGTCCTGAAATACCATAGGACGGTGGGCACTACCCTGAACACGCTGATCGGCGCTGGCTTTCAAATTCGGCGGGTCGAGGAGTTTGCCCCGACACACGAGCAGATCCAGCAGACGCCGCAATTGGCCGAAGAACTAGAACGCCCGATGATGCTGATCGTGTCCGCGTCCACATCGATCGCCGGCGAAGCTTCGAAACCGTCGTGACTGGGTCGTACCGGGCCGCCGCCCCAGTACACATGTCAGCCCCGCGCCAAGCGCTGTCTTGCTGGTCCGTCCGCGGCCATTCCAGTGAAGCGGATGAAAGCTGTGATGCTGACGGCAACGGCTCCGACGACCGCGAAAACGGTCTGCCACCTGGGTGAAGACATCGCCATCTGGGCAATTCCGTGCGTGGCACTGTAACCGGCGACGGTGGCGGGCGCGACGTAGAGGATGATGACGAAGAGCCGGAGCCAAGTCCATGTCACGAGGGCGAGCGCGAGTTGGCCGATGCCGAAGGTTGCGGCGCCAGCCACGAGAGCGACAGCGATGCCGCCCAGAGTTCCGGCTCCCGTGTGGAAGGCCCAAAATCCAATCGTTACGCCGGCGAAGACGGGCAACGCGAAGACTGCAAGCGTGAAGAGCAGCCAGGCGAAGAACCCTATGACGAGGAAAACAAGCAGTGGTCCCAAGGTGATCATGGTGGTGGGCTCCGTGAGATAAAGGTCTGACGGTCGCGCCTTCCACCACCACCACGGCGCGAACGCAGTATAGCAGCAAACGGCGGCGACGGAATCGTCACAAATCCAGTTGTGTGCGACAGCCAAAGTGACCATATTGAGCGCCAGTAGCCGATCGCCTGGGCTGCAAGCGACCCAAAAGGCGGCATCTCGATTTCCCAATCGAACACCCCACGGCAACCATTCTGCCGGCGCGCGGTGGTCATGAAGCGCTTGTGACTGCCATTAAGACGCCGGACTGAAATGGATTTGCCATGTCTTCGATCCAAAAGGAATGCGCAGACTTTCTGCGTACAACGTTCAACAATCTGACTGGCAGCAAGCTTGGGTCAGGTCACGCTCACGAGATCGTTGCTGCGTATTTTGGCTATCAACCGCAGCGGCTTTAAGGGTCGAGCCCACATACCAGCTTTCTGCTTTGAACGAAGCCGCGATCCTAATACCTGATCTGCGCTTGATGGATCAGCGCCTGCAGCAGCTCAATGGTCTTCCCACAGGCCTACCCAACGTTGACGAACTAGCGTCGCAGCTGTCCAGCTTTCTCAGTGCAAACGGCTACCTTTCAGGTGAGGTTTGGTACACCCGAGATCTCGAGGAGCATATCAACGTGTCCTTCATTCAAGAGGATCCCATGATGATCGAGGACGCTCTCTCGGGTGAGATGGCCATGACGAACGCTTTATTTGACGAGCTCTATATCGACAAAGTAAGCCTCGACGTCGGAGACGATGTGCTCGTGGCAAATGTCTCAGGCGCTCTCAATGGAGAGAACGATCCGGATAAGCCGTTCAGCGGGGATTCCATCGTTTTCACGTCGATGATGACATTTGAGCGTGTGGCCGGTCGAATCGGCTATAGGCGGCCGGAGCTGGAGACATCGGGCGCCATTGATGACTCGCATTATTATGACGAGGACGCCTGAGCCTGCTCGATATTTGTGCCGCGATTGAGATTTCAGCTCACTCATCGTTTTGCACGACAAAGTACGGCGGAGTCTATGCGCCGCCAAACTTCCAGACCGGGACGCCAAGCTTTTTCGCCTTGTCGGCGAGGTTGTCCTGGATGCCGGTGCCGGGGAAGTGCATCACGCCGATGGGTAGCGTCTCCAGCATCGCATCGTTGCGTTTGAATGGCGCTGCCTTGGCATGTTTCGTCCAGTCGGGCTTGAAGGCGATCTGCGGCACCTTGCGGTTATCGGCCCATTTGGCGGCGATGAGCTCGGCGCCCTTGGGCGATCCGCCGTGCAGCAGCACCATATCCGGGTGTTTCGCATGCACCTGATCAAGCCTGGCCCAGATTAACCGGTGGTCGTTGAAGTCGAGCCCGCCTGTGAGCGCCACCTTCGGTCCTGCGGGCAGGAGCACCTGATTGTCGGCGCGCTTCTTCGCCGTCAGGAAATCGCGGCTGTCGATCATGGCGGACGTCAGATTGCGGTGATTGACCTTCGACCCGTTGCGCGGCCGCCAAGCGGAATGGGTGTGGCGTTCGAACTCGTCGGCAGCCTGGTCGCGCATGAGCTCGAAGGCGCCTCGTCGCTCGATCAGCGTCTGCCCTTCCGCCGTCAGTCGCTCCAGCTCGACGGATTTGATCTCGCTGCCGTCCTGCTCGCGCTGCGAGCGCTGCTGCGCCAGTTCGTTGTCGTCAAGCTCGCGCTCGATCCTGTCAATGGCGCGATGGAAGACGTTCACCGTCGACCAGAGCAGGTCTTCGAGGTCGGGCTCAAGTCGGGTATCGGACAGCGCCACTACGAGGGCATCAAAGATGTCGGCGATGCTGCCGGCGAGGACTCGCGCTTCGGGGAGCCCGCGGGGATCGGGCTCGTCGTGGAAGGGCCGGTAGCCGTAGAGTTGGAGTTCCTGGAGGATGTGGTCGGTCGGGGATGAACCGTGGCGCGGCTCGAAATCATTGTCGTGGTCGGCGGTCATTGCGCTGCCCTCGTCGGATCGACCGCGCCCATCGCGGCCTTCATGGCGACGAAAGCGGCAGGCGGAGCGGACTTGCACCCGCAGCGCGAGCTGTGGGCCGCAGCCTTGGCGGAGGACCGAAGGGGGCCGACTATTTTGCCTCGCGATGTAAAGGCGGCTCTGCCGCCGACGGAAAATAGTCGGCCCACGAGGTTGCCGGTCCGGGCCGCTTGCCGCCCGATCGCCCTCTTAAGAAGGCCCTGGGAGCGGTCCTCTCCGGCAACGAGGGAAGCATGATCACCGGCCACGCGGTAACGAAGCAGCCGCCTCGCCCCTCGTCCCGTTCCGGCTATGCCGCCAACTCCATGAAGCGCGCGACGTCCTGCGCCGCGATCTGCGCGCGGCTCGCGGCCCGAAGGGCGTCAAATCCGAGCAAGCGAATATCTTCGTTGAAGTCGCCAAGCCGTGGCGAGATCACGATCGCCTCGATCCCGGCCTCCTGCGCCCGGTCGATCAAGGTCGCCATGGCGCCGTCACCGGCGGGATCGTCGTCGCGGGCGATGTAGAGCCGGCGGAGTGTTTCCGGGAGAAGGATGGCGGAGAGATGCGCCGCCGAGAGGGCTGCGGCCGTCGGCATGGTCGGCAGGACGCTGCGGAGCGACAGCATCGTCTCGATACCCTCGCCGGCCGCCATGACGTCGCCAGCTACGCCAAATCGGACGGCGTGACCAAGCAGGTCGCCCATCGCCCGCCTCGGCGTGTCGATCCGCGCCTTGCCGAGCGTCGTCTCGCTGAAGCCGCCGGGGTCAAGCCAGGTACGATGCGCGCCGGTCAGGTGGCCGGAGAGATCGGTGACGGCGGCAATCATCGCCGGCCAGGTCTCGGTTGAGCTGTGGTCGTCAGGTCGGTAGTAGCAACGTGGGTGAAAGCGCAGACTTCCGGTTTCGTGCAAAGCCGTAATTCCGCGATTGCGGAGATACGCTTCGACGAGTGTGCCCGCGATCGACCGCGACATGCCGAAGAGTCGCCGCGCCGCCTCTGGCGATCCGAGGGGTGCGGGGGATTTTCTCGACAGGCGATTTGGCTCTGGCTCCAGTTCTGGACGCGGCAGACTCAGAAAGCGTCGTGCTTCAGTGACGACATCGCGGAAGTCCAGGAGACCGCAACTCTCGCGGATCACGTCGAGGAGATCGCCATGTTCGGCCGAGGCAGCATCGGTCCATTTGCCCGCGGGTCCCTTCACCGATTCCTGAAGTCGCACGAACATTGAGCGACCAGGCGTATTACGGACGTCGCCCACCATCCAGTAGCGGCCCTGCCGCCGTCCGTTGGGCAGATAGTGGCGGCACACCGCCTCGGCGTCACGCGCGAGACGGCGGGCCAGTTCGGATGCGTCGTCGCGGGCCATCAGGCGGCCTCCCGGTCGCCGACGCGCACGACCGGATAGCGGTCGAGCACCTTTGCCAACACCCCGGCTCCGGTCGCGTCTGTCGGCACGAACATGCGCAGCTTCCACGAGATGATCTCGCTGAAGAGGCCGTAGGCGCGCAGCCGGTCGCGCATCGTATCGGTGAAGCCGGACAGCTCGATGCGATGGGCACCCATCACGCGGACACGACGGAGCTGCAGGTCCTCGGCTAGGTCGAGGACGGTGCGTCCCTCCATCAGCGCCGAGAAAGCCTCCTGCGGGCCCAAGCTGCTGGTTTCGGTCGCGCAAGCGTTCGCCGCCCAGGCCGGCGAGACCCTACGACCGATGATGCGCTCGCCATTGTCGGTCTGAAGCCGATAGATCCGGCCCGACTCGTTCGGAAGCCGCTTCCAAATCGGCAGCAGCAAGCCGGCGACGATATGGAGGGTGCTCTCAGCGAACTCGGGGACCTCAAGGACTTCGCCGTTCCAGGCTGCTGCGAAGGCCTCGCGATCCGCAAGCTGCCAATGGCTCTCGTCCATCATCTTCATTGAAGCGTGATGGTGCTCCATCGGACGGACTAGCCGCACGCGGCGTTCGATCTCGCCGTCATCGAGCATGAAGCTCGGTGCGGGAATCTGCACCGCAGCGCGCCCCGAGCGCTCATTGATCAGCAGCACCGCCCGAGCATCGACGAGATAATCGAGCGCTTGATCCAGCCTCATTGAGCGTTTGCGCCGGCGTTCGGTGATCGTGAGCAGCCGGGTTTCCGCGCCAGTCGCGGGGTGCGTGTAGATCGGGTGCCCATCGGCGACGACGAAGCTGTCGGCCTGCAGTGTCTCCAGGCCGACGTCGTAGACGCCGCTGGCGATGGCACCCTCGACCTTGGCGTTCAGCAATTGCTCGAAGGCCGTGAACAGCAGACCTTGCAGGTCGATGGTGAGCGCGAGCAGGCGGTTGAGGAACGTCGTGATCGGCGGCAGGTCGTCCTTGATGCCGTTGTCGTCCACGAGCTTTAAGCCCGTGGCGTCCTCGAAGGTCTGGAGCGAGCAGCCTTCGACTTTGCCGCGGGCGAGCAGCAGGTAGAGCTGGCGCAGGGCGTCGCGGGCGTAGTGGCTCTCAAGATTGTCCTCGGGCCGGAATAGACCCTGGCCGCCGGTTTGGCGCTGGCCGCGCGTGATCGCGCCCAGCGTGTCGAGCCGGCGCGCAATGGTCGAGAGGAAGCGCTTCTCCGCCTTCACGTCAGTCGCGATGGGGCGGAACAGCGGGGGTTGCGCCTGATTGGTGCGGTTCGTTCGACCGAGCCCCTGGATCGCGGCATCGGCCTTCCAGCCCGGCTCGAGCAAATAATGGACGCGAAGCCTGCGATTCCGCGCCGAGAGCTCGGCGTGGTAGCTGCGGCCGGTGCCGCCGGCTTCCGAGAAGACGAGGATGCGCTTCATGTCGTCCATGAAGGCGGCGGTCTCGGCGAGATTGGCAGAGGCTGAACGGTTCTCGACGGCAAGGCGGTCACCCCTGCGCACCACGCGCCGCGAACGGCCGGTCACTTCCGCCACGAGGTCAGTGCCGAAACGCTGCACGATCTGGTCGAGCGCGCCGGGAACGGGCGGAAGCGACGCGAGGCGCTCGATCAGCTCATTGCGGCGGGCAACGGCCTCGCGGCTCTCGACCGGCTGGCCATCACGGAAGACGGGCCGGGACGAGAGATTGCCGTCGCTGTCAGTGAAGGGCTCATAGAGCTGCACTGGGAAGGAATGGGCGAGGTAATCCAGCACGTACTCGCGCGGCGTGATGTCCACCCGGACGTCGTTCCATTCCTCAGGTGGGATTTCGGCTAGCCGCCGCTCCATCAGCGCCTCGCCGGTCGAGACGATCTGGATGACGGCGGCATGGCCCTCGGCCAGGTCCCGCTCGATCGCGCGGACCAGGGTCGGCGTCTTCATGCTGGTGAGCAGATGGCCGAAGAAGCGCTGCTTGGCGGACTCGAAGGCCGAGCGCGCGGCCGACTTGGCCTGACGATTAAGCGTGCCGGTCTCACCGGTGATGTTGGCGGCCTGCATCGCCGCGTCGAGGTGATTGTGGATGACGCTGAAGGCGCCGGCGTAGGCGTCGTAGATACGCCGCTGCTCGTCGGTGAGCTGGTGCTCGACGAGCTCGTATTCGACGCCGTCGTAGGAAAGCGAGCGTGCGGTATAAAGGCCGAGCGAGCGAAGGTCGCGGGAGAGCACCTCCATCGCCGCAACGCCACCCTCCTCGATTGCCTCGACGAACTCAGCGCGCGTGGCGAACGGAAAATCCTCACCGCCCCAGAGCCCGAGCCGCTGGGCATAGGCGAGATTGTGGACCGTGGTGGCGCCTGTCGCCGAGACATAGACTACGCGGGCATTGGGCAGCGCATGCTGAAGGCGCAAGCCCGCACGCCCCTGTTGCGAGGGCGCGACATCGCCCCGCTCGCCCTTGCCGCCACCGGCATTCTGCATGGCATGGCTTTCGTCGAAAATGATGACGCCGTCGAAGTCGGAGCCCAACCATTGAACGATCTGCCGCACGCGCGAAAGCTTCTCGCCGCGGTCGTCGGACCGCAGCGTAGCGTAGGTTAAAAATAGGATGCCTTCGGGCAACCGGATGTCGTGGCCTTGAGGGAAGCGCGAGAGCGGGGTGACCAACAGACGCTCCATGCCGAGCGCCGACCAGTCGCGCTGCGCGTCCTCGAGCAGTTTGTCGGATTTCGAGATCCAGACCGCCTTGCGCCGGCCGTGCAGCCAATTGTCGAGAATGATACCAGCGGACTGGCGACCTTTGCCGGCGCCGGTGCCATCGCCGAGCATGAAGCCTCGACGGAAGCGGACGGCGTTCTGCGCATCGTCGCTGGCGGCGGTAATAAGGTCGAAGGTCTCGTCAACGGTCCAGGCGCCGGCGAGATAGCTACCGTGGGCCTCGCCGGCATAAATCACCGTCTCGAGCTGGGCGTCGGACAGGATGCCGTCGCGGACGAGGTTCGCCGGCAGGCGCGGCCGATAGCTTGGCTTTGGCGGCTCGACCGAGGCCATCGCCGCGGATTGCACGAGCTTTGTCGGATGCGTGCACGATCCGGGAATACGGATCGACTGCAAACCGTACTCCTCGTAAAGCGCATCGGTCAGCCGGGTGCCTTCCGGCGACGACCATTCGACTGTCTCATACGCAAGTTCGACACTTTCTGGTGCGGCGCTTATCGAAGAGGACGATGAGCGCGGTGCAACGGTGCGGGTCGATCGCGACATCGCTGGCCGCTCAATAGCGGCGATCTCCGATGGCCTGGCGACGGGCAGCCTTGGAGGCACATGTTGGTTCACCCAGTCAAGCAAGGTAGCGACATCGGCGGCCATGCCTGGCGAGGCAGGAAAAGCCGTCGGATCGGCAGCAGGCTGCTTGTCGATAACAAGCAGCCTCGTATCGGTCTGAGTGCCATGCTTGGCGTAGACGGCGCCGCCGATCGCCGCAGAAAACACCACCCGCCCGCGTTCCTGGAGCCGCACAAAGGCATCCCACCATGCCGGATTGTCCGGCGCGAAGCTTGCCCCGGCGATGGCGACGAGGCGCCCGCCGTCGCAAAGGCGTGCCAAGGCTGAAGCGATGTGCCGGAGAGCGGCGTCCGCCATCCGTCGTTCAACGCTCGCCAACGCCGAGAACGGCGGGTTCATCAGGACGACGCTCGGTGCGACACCATCGTCGAGGTGGTCATCGATCTGTGCCGCATCTAACCGCGTGACCTTAACACCCGCGAACAGATGCTCGAGCATCCCCGCCCTGGACTCGGCCAACTCGTTCAATAGCAAAGCTCCGCCAGCGAGCTCGGCAAAGATGGCGAGCAAACCGGTCCCCGCAGAGGGCTCCAGAACGCGGTCGGCCGGCGTAATGCCGCCTGCGGTGCAAGCGGCAAGCCCAAGCGGGATCGGCGTCGAGAATTGCTGAAACAACTGGCTATCCTCGGAGCGCCGCGTATGGGTCGGCAGAAGACCGGCCACTCGTGCAAGCATCGGCAGCATAGCGGTCGTTGAGCCAGCCTTCGCGCGCATGGCAGAGCCGAACTTGCGAAGGAACAGAACGGTGGCCGCCTCGCAGACGTCATAGGCGGTCTTCCAGTTCCAGACGCCGGCCGTGTCCGAAGCACCGAAGGCAGCTTCCATGGCGCCACGCAGAACGACGGCATCGATGCGACGGCCACGTTCGAGATCAGTCAGGAGTTGTCGCGCGGCCCTGACGGCGGCTGAGGTGAGACTTGCAGCGGCACGCATCGACAGAGGCGCAGCGGCAGAGCCGCCGGAGATAGATTCGGTCATGGCAGGATTTCTTCAGGAGAGCAGGAACGGGTCGAACCATCAGGCGCTCTCCTCTGACCCCGACGGCTCAAACCCTTCCCGGCCCGACTCTCCCTCTCAGCCCTCGCCCATAATAATGGGGGACCGGCGCTGTACACCGGCCCCCAAGCAACTGAGGGACGACCCGAGCCATCCCGATCGATGATGTTCACTCAGCCGCGTCGAGCTGTTGCGGATCATCGTCGCCGGCGTTCTCCGGGTCCTCCTCGTCGGCAAGGAATTCGGGCAGCGAGCCCGCTTCGCCCTCCTGCTCCACTGGCGCCACATCGGGATCGACGAGACGCAGCGGCTCCGGCAACCAACCCGAGCCATCCAGAAGACGCTCGGCCTCCTTGGCCATGTCGGCCTTCTTCAGATGGTCGATCAGTTGTGCCGACGACTCGCCCTTGGCTTCCCGCACCGCCTCCAGAATACGGGGCTTGGTGACCCGGCCGAGATAGTTGTCGGCGGTCGGTCGCCAGCCAGCCTGCACCATGTCGAGCCCGACCGCGCGCGCCAGCACATCGGCTTGGTCGAGACGCGTGCGGACACCGTGAGCGGAAACACGGCCCTGATTGTAGCGGTTGGCTGGCTCATAGACGGCGTTGACCGCAAATGAGGCACAGTGGGCGAACAGCGACGCCTGTGCACCGCCATCGAGAGCCGTCAGCACATCCCAGAGATCGTTCTCGCTCTTCGGCAACCGTGCCGTCCAGGCCTCATGCCGCGCCTCGACAGCCTTGGCGGAGACGCTTTCTCTCAGCCCTGGAGCTTGAGCGGGAAAGTTCGGCGTGCGAAGGCCGATCTCAAGACAGCTACCGGACGATGCGAACCGGTAAAAGGCCGTCAGCACGAAGTTATGCAACACCGCCTGGAACGCGACCGCAGGATTTTCTGCCAGCGCATCCCGCAGTGCCAGCGTGCGATGCGCCGTCAGCTCGGTGATCAGCCGATCCGGCAGAGGCTTGGCCGCGTCTTCATCATCATCCTCGGCATCGGGAGCGCTACCCGCGACCGCGATCACCGTGCGCTGGACGGAAGGGCCCTCTTCTTGACCTTCGGTCGACGACACGTCGGCGTCCTGCCCGACATCAGGATCAGATGCCGGCATCTCGTCCTCTGGCCGGACGTAACCCCGGTACACGGAGAGGCGTCCTTCGGAATCGATACTTATGAAGACACCAGCTCGGGCGATCTCTGTCGGTTCGTAAAACACTGGCCGGTCTTCGAAAGCCGCCAACGCCGACTCGATTTCGCCGAGACGCTGGTCGACCTCGTCGGGCAGCTCGTCTGCATCGTGATAGTCCGATTCGAGCTTGGCCTGCTCGGCGTTCAGCGCATCGATGGTGGCCTGCTCCTCAGGCGAGAGATCGACAGGTCTGCCCTCGATTTCTCTTAGGCCTTGGGTGTGACCGTAGGGGAACTCTACGGCGACCGATATCCACTTCCAACCTTCCGCGGCAATCGTCTCAGCCTCGGCCTTGAGCTTTTCGGTTACGAGGCGGTCGAGCAGCACGACGTCCTGAAGCCAGCCGCCGTCGTCGTGCTCGAACAGATCCCGCAGAACGCCGCCGCCCGCGCTCTGATAGGCATCGAGGCCCACAAATTGGGCGCGGCGATCGGACCCGCGTACGGTGTTCTCGGTGAGCAAGCGCCGGATCTGGTAAGGCTCGTCATAGCCGGAACGGCTGACATTCTCCCAGACTTGCTCCTGGCGGGCGTGATCGGCCGTGACCGAGAACGCCATGAGCTGCTCGAGCGTCATGCCGTCTTCGGCATAGACCTCATGCAGCTTCGGCGACACCGACGCCAGCCGCAGCCGCTGCTTGACAATTGCAGGGTTCACGAAGTGCCTGGCGGCGATGTCTTCCTCGGTCATGCCGAGATCGCGGAGAGTCTGGAAGGCGCGAAACTGATCGAGCGGGTGCAGACCGACCCGCTCATCGTTCTCCGCCACCGAATCGTCCGCGGCGATGCCCCCTTCACGCACAACGCACGGCACCGCCTGCGTTTTGGACATCCGCTTCTGTTTCACCAGAAGCTCGAGGGCACGATAGCGCCTGCCGCCCGCCGGCACCTCGAACATGCCGGTCTCGTTGCCATCTGCATCAACGACGGCCCGGACGCTCAGACTTTGCAGAAGCGTCCGCTGCGCGATGCTCTCGGCTAGCTGCTCGATCGAGACACCGGCCTTGACCCGGCGAACGTTCGACTGGCTGAGCACGAGCTTGTTGAAGGGAATGTCCCGGGAAGGCGACAGCGTGATCTTTTGTACGGCTTTCGTCATTTTGGCTCTCCACGACGGGCGGCCGTGAGACTCTCTCTCGGCTTCCAACCCGTCGCGAACAGCCTCCCCTCCTCTCACTCTCGCGCGGCCACGAGGCCAAGAATCATGCCGCTTCGTGATCGGCGACAACCGAATCCAGCGACGCGGGCTCAACGGCCCCGGGAACGAAGCCGAGCAAATAGTCCGCGGCCTTGCTCCCCTGTGAGGCGGCACGCACGATGGCCCGATTGTCTTCGCGCAGGACCTCAAGCCAGGAGCCGATATAATCGGCATGGCGCACGGTCGGGACGATCCCGAGCGACGCGCAGCTGAACGCGGAGCTCAACTCGGCGACATATCCTGACAGTCCAGCCCCTTTTTGAAATCTTACCCCGTTGGGGATGGTGGTGATCATGCC
>NZ_JACIHG010000012.1:0-309133 GCF_014198315.1 Bradyrhizobium sp. CIR48 | reverse complement strand
TTGGAACTCGTGTTGCGGAAACCATCTTGGCCAGCAGCGAACAAGCTGCACCCAACAGGCCGCACATATGGATGCAAGCGATCCGGTCAAACCTCTCAAAGCTCTTGTGCCACGGGGGCCGTCCACATATGGGTCCCGGCGTTCGCCGGGACGACACCGTTGGTTTGGCAGCACGCGGGATAAGAATCGAACCGTTGTCGGAATCCGCACCAGCCGTTCGTCCTCTGCAAAGCTAAACGGCGATCAACCCGGAGCCCTAGATGCCCCCCACCATCACCGCCTTCGAAAACTCCCCCGACCGCGGCCGGGGACAGGCGCGCGACATGCGGGTTCGCTGGGCGTTCGAGGAGGTCGGGCAACCTTACGACGTTCACCTCGTCTCGTTCGCGGCGATGAAGGAGCCGGCGCATCGCGCACTGCATCCGTTCGGGCAGATCCCGACCTATGAGGACGGCAATCTCAGTCTGTTCGAGTCGGGTGCGATCGTGCTGCACATCGCCGAGCGCCACGATGGCTTGCTGCCGAAGGACCCCAATGCCCGCGCCCGCGCGATCGCGTGGATGTTCGCCGCGCTGAGCACGGTGGAGCCGCCGATCGTCGAGCTCACCATGGCCATGCTGTTCGAGCGCGACAAGAGCTGGTACGCGGAGCGGCTGCCCATGCTGCAGCAGCGCGTCCGTATCAGGCTCGGCGAACTGTCCCGCCATATCAGTGGTGCCGACCGGCTCGACGGCGCCTTCAGCGCCGGCGATCTCATGATGGTGACGGTGCTGCGGCGGCTGAACACATCTGGCCTGCTCGACGAATATCCTGACATCGCCGCCTATGTCGCGCGCGGTGAAGCGCGGCCGGCGTTCAAGCGAGCGTTCGATGCGCAATTGGCCGTGTTCAACGCGGCATCACAGTCGTAGGAGCCACCCCACGACTACGCACCCCCTACTGAAACCGATACGTCATGGCGAACGTCGCCAGATGCGTTCGCATCGCGACATCGTAGGTGTTGACGGACGGGTCGAACTCGGGCCGGGCACTCGACCGTGCGACGGTGAAACCGGCGCTGCCGTAGTCGGCATAGCGGTATTCGGCGCGCGCGAGCCAATTGCCCCACAGCACGGTCTCCAGGCCGCCGCCGAGAGTCCAGCCCATCTTCGTGGTCGACGAACTGATGATCGGCGAGGACAGCGCGAAGAAGCCGCTGCAGTTGCGGCTGGTGCAGGTTGAGGTCAACTCGACGTTCTGCCACGCCGCGCCGGCGGTGGCATAGAGCATGGTGTGCGGGTTGACGAGATAGCCGGCGCGCGCGCGCAAGGATGCATCCCAGCGGCTGCGGATCGAAAGGCTCTCGCCCGGCGCCTGGGAGTCGGCGAGATGGACGCTGGTAAAACCCTCGCGCATGGTGGTGCGGTCGGCGAAGCCGACGTCGCCCTCGACCCCGGCGGCCCATTGCGGCGCGAGCTGCCAGAGATAGCCGGCATAGGGGCTGGCGCGAAACGCGGTGTTGTCCATCGGGCGGTTGTTGGCGCGCTCGGTGAGGTCGAACGCAAAGCCGCCGATGGTCTCCGACGTCGCCGTCAGGTCGGTGCGCGTGGCGCGCGCACCGAGACCAAGGCCGAGATACGCACCGGTCCAGGACGGCAGCACGGCGGCCTGAGCTTGCAGCGGATTTGAACCGCCGCCGGTGACGGGGGCGCCGAACTTGTAGGCGAGGCCGACGCTCGCCGTGTGGGTCCGCAGCCTGGTATCGAAATTGTCGACCGTCAGCGTGGGCCCCGCGCCGCTTCTCGTGCGCGCAATGGCGAACGGCGTGGCTCCGAAATCGGCGTAGCGATAATCGGCGCGCAGCAGCCAGTTGTCCCATAGCGCGGTCTCGAGGCCGCCGCCGAGCGTCCACCCCGTCTTGATGGCGGAGTTCGAGATCACTGCGGGCACCGCATTGTTACAGGTGGCGCCGACACAGACCGAGGTGACGTCGAACTGCTGCCAGGCAAGTCCGCCCGTCACATAGGCCAGTGTCGCGGGCGTCAGCAGGTAGCCGACGCGGCCGCGCAGGCTCGCATCCCAGCCGGCCTTGAGCGCGAGGCTGTCGACGAGGAATGTGGACGAGCCGGCCCGCGGCGAGGCGCGAAACCCCTGGAGGATGGTGGTCTGGTTGCCAAAACCGACATCGCCTTCGACGCCGAGGACCCAGCTCGGTGCCACCTGCCAATTGAAACCGGCATAGGGATTGACGCGAAGACCCGGGCCATCGAACGGCTGACTGACGACGGCATCACTGATGTCACGGGGAACGCCGTCCTCCAGCACCGAGGTGGTGGTGAGATCGGCGGCCGTCGATCGAAAGCCGAGGCCGAGGCCGGCATAGAAGCCGGTCCACGACGAGA
Organism: Bradyrhizobium sp. CIR48; assembly: GCF_014198315.1. NCBI lineage: Bacteria > Pseudomonadati > Pseudomonadota > Alphaproteobacteria > Hyphomicrobiales > Nitrobacteraceae > Bradyrhizobium > Bradyrhizobium sp. CIR48. The sequence goes on along the minus strand of NZ_JACIHG010000012.1, from coordinate 306,752 downwards.
CCGCGACCGGCGGCGCCTTGGTCAACGGCTTTGCCGCGAGGTCCGCAGCCCGTGCCGGTGCTGCGAAGGCGAGCCCGACCAGAAGCGCACCGCCGCAAGACAATGCCGGCATGTTTCGGCGGGTCGATGAACATCGCATGGCGGGCCCTGGGGCAAGTATTTCAGGCCGAATCCATACTGCGAACGGGCGATCCCTCGCGTCCTCCGATCGAACGACACCGCCGACAAGGCGCCGGATTGTTGCAAGCCTGTCACTGCAGCGATACGACTCCGGGTGGAAGGGAGCCCGCCCATGCTGACCCTCTATTCCTACCCGCAACTGTTCGGCGTCGCCGACAACAACGGCTACGGCCTCAAGGTCTACGCCTTCCTCAAGCTCGCAGCCGTGTCGTTCGTGCACGAGCATATCTTCGATGCCTCGGCCGCACCGCGCGGGCAGCTGCCTTACGTCGTCGACGACGGCGAGAGCATCGGCGACAGCGAGACCATCATCGCGCATGTGATCGCGAAATATCGTCTCACCATCGATGCCGGACTTTCACCGGAGCAGCGCCGCACCAATCTCCTCGTCACGCGCATGCTGGACGATCTCTATTGGGTGATGTCGTATTCGCGCTGGAAGGACGAGCGCTATTATCCGGCGTTTCGCGACGGCTTCATTGCGCAGCATCCGCAGATCGATGCGGAAGGATTCGAGAAGGCGAAGGCGTATAATGCGCAGCGCTATCATTACCAAGGCATCGGCCGCTACAGGCCCGATCAGGCTTACGCGCGCGGGCTCGCCGATTTGCAGGTGCTGGCCGAGATCGTGCCGGCCGCGGGCTTCGTGCACGGCGCGGCGCCAACGAGCATCGATGCCGGCATCTACGGCTTCATCGCCAACATCTATTATTTTCCGATCCCGACGCCGCTGAAGGCGTTCGTCGATGCGCAGAAGAATCTCGTCGCGCATTGCGAGCGGATTCATGCGGCGATCGGAAAATCGTAGGGTGGGTTAGCGCAGCGGCTGCGCGAAGCGCGGGCCGATGCGCGTAACCCACCTCTTCGCTTTCCGCGGTGACAGAAGTGCTGGGTTACGCCAAGCGGCTAACCCACCCTACGGCACCCTGGCCTACCGCATCGTGATCGCGAGGCCGCTTAGATCCGCATTCGCCATCAACCCGACCTGCGTGCCCGTCAGCTCCAGCACGGCGCCCTTCTGGTTGGTGAGCACGATGGCACGGGCGCCGGCGCCAACGGCGAGGCCCGCGCCGGCGGCGCCGTAGACCCCGGCGACATCAGAGGGACGGTTGATGTTGGAGACGCGGCCGCGCAGCACCGTCTTTGAACCGCCGAAGACGAGGCCGTAGTCGAGGCCGCCGGTGGAGAGCCCATAGGTGCGGCCGCGGAAGTTGAGCACGCCGCTCCCGCCTGAGCCGCCGATGATCCAGCCGGCCTTGTAGATCGTCAGCGTCACGAAACCGCTGTCGGCCATCGCCGAGGTCGAGAGCCCGGCCAGGGCGGCAATGGCGACCAGCGCGGCGCGGAAGGTGGATGCAATCTTCATGGACGTCTCCGGGAGCTATTTTTCAAGGGGGGAAAGCGAATCAGACGAGCCGAATCTATCCGATCGATCGCGGCGGCAACATGATGGGACTGCCCTGAGACACAAGGTGCAGCGTCGCACTCAACCGTCATCGCCCGGTTCAACCGGGCGATCCAGTATTCCAGAGGCGCCGGTGATTGAGCCGAGAGGCCGCGGCGTACTGGATGCCCCGGTCAAAGCCGGGGCATCGCGGCGGAGGTTCGGGCACAAGGTCGCGCATCGCCATCATCCCATTCTGCCCTTGTTTTGCCCGACGGAGCAACTTGAGTGTTTAGCCTTTACCGAATTATAAAAACTCAATGATCTCCGCATGATCTCTACTGTGCATGGGGTTGTTTTCGCGTTTTTGTTCTTGCCCGTCTCCGCAACCCGATTGCAAGTCTCCCGCATGTCGCTACGCTCATGCGGGCTACGCGCCCGTTCCTAATTCGAGGTGATGCCATGCCGATCCAGCATTTCGCGCCCCCGCCGCACGTGAAGGCGCCGCCGCTGTCCTTTGCGACGCGCGTCGGTGATCTCCTGTTCGTCTCGGGCATTCCGGGCTTCGATGCCAATGGTGCGCTGCCCGACGGTTTCGAGGCGCAGTTCGCCAATGTCGTCGTCAACATCAAGCGCGTGCTGGACGAGGCCGGCGCCGGTGTCCGCGACCTCGTCAAGGTCAACGTGCTCTTGACCCGCGCCTCCGACGTCGCCGCCATGAACGCGCTCTATGCCGGCGCCTTCGGCCCGCCGCCCTATCCGGCCCGCACCACTTGCGTGGTGCAGGCCCTGCCCGATCCGAGGATGCTGATCGAGATCGAGGCGGTGGCCTCGCTGGCGAAGTGAGCCACGGAGCGTGTGGCTTGCCGGGCACGCGGCCGAACCAAATGCTTGGGGAACAGCTGACATGTCCGTGAACGGCAGCTCACCGGCTTGCAAAGGACCTGCTTTTACCGCACGAATTTTTGCGTCCCACTTCCCCACAAGGAGATATTTCATGCGTCGCGTTCTCGCCCTCTGTGCCGTTGCCGGCATCGCAAGTTCCGTGTTCGCCGTGCCCGCATCCGCCAAGGTCGGCTATTACGTGATCCGCTGGGACAACACCGGCATCTGCCAGGTCTGGAACGAAGACCTGCAGTACAAGCCGCTTCAAATTGGGGTGTCGACCTACAAGGTCGTCAGCAAGCCGCTCCCGACCTTCCAGGCCGCTTCCGACGTCCAGATCAAGATGCGCGCCGAGCGCCGCTGCACGCTCTGAGCTTTTGCAACGGACCGGATTTCGAGGGCGGGTCGCGCGAGCGATCCGCCTTCTTCTTTTGGCGGGACCCGCGCGTTTTCCGGCCGAATTCAGCCATGTCCCGCCCGCGCGCTTTGAACCTGACCGGCCTGCGGAACTACTCACATCTTGTCCGGGGCGCATTCCCCAAGACGTCCCGCACCAGCCCTCCCCGTCATTGCCGGGAGGCACATCACATCATTCATTTGAGGAGCTGATCATGCGTCGTATTTCAGTGCTGTGCGCTGCTGCCGGTCTTGCCGTCACCGCCTTCGTCGCGGCGAGCCCTGCGGAAGCCAGCTATCACCTGATCCGCTGGCAGGACACGGGCCTGTGCCAGATCTGGGACGAGAGCATCCCGACCACACCGTGGCCGGCCGGCTATCATCGCGCCAGCGCATCCGTGCCGACCTTCATCGACGCCCTCGCGGTGAAGGATGCCGCGCTGAAGAACGGTCAGTGCACCTGGTAAGATTTCGATCGGCGGACGAAGAGCGGGCAAGGACCATGCGTCCTTGCCCGCTTGTTTTTCCGAGATGCCGTAGGGTGGGCAAAGGCGCGCACTTCGCGCGCCGTGCCCACGCCTTTCAACAACGGGCAAATGGCGGGCACGGCGCGATGCGCCTTTGCCCACCCTACGAGATATCGTCAAGCCCGCTCACGCATCCTTATGCGCGCCGGGATGGATCAGGACGTCGCGCGCGGCGGCGAGATCGATGAAGGCTTGCGTGCTGCCGCCGTGGTCGGGATGCATGCCCTTGGCAGCGCGGCGATAGGCCTGGTTGATGTCCTCGCAGGTGAGCTGCACCGCGAGCGGCAGGCCGAGCATCTTGCGGGCGCGATCCTCGCTGGACAGCTGTTTCGGCGTGGCGTTGCGACGGCCGAAGCGCGGCGCGGTCAGATCATGAACGACTTCGAGAACGACGCCGATGCGGCGCTGGGCCGCCAGCGTGACGCCGTGATCGTCATTGTCGACCGCCTGGCGCAGCACCGGAAGCGCCTGCTCGGCGGCCTGGCGCAGCGTGGCATCGACGCTCATCCGCGCGATCTCGGCCACGAGCCGGCCCGCCTCGGCCCAATCGGCCGATTGCGCCGACCGCAGGCGTTCGAGGGCGGGTTTCCAGGAGTCGAGCCGGGAGTCGAGCCGTTCCATCATGCGCGCAACGTTTAGCAATGAAGATCAGTATGCCAAGGCTGCCGTTTCCGACCCCTTAATTTCGAGTTAGCGTTTCGTGAAACTTCGAAACGAAATCGGGAGGAAAATGTAATGGCATTGCTCGCAAACCACATCGCCGTCGTCACGGGCGCCGGTTCCGGCATCGGCCACGCCATCGCGGCCGGCTACGCCCGCGAGGGCGCGCAAGTGGTGCTGCTCGACGTCAATGCCGACACGGTCGCGGAGGCCGCCCAGGAGATCCGCAAAGCGGGCGGCAAGGCCGAGAGTTTTGCGCTCGACGTTGTCAGCCGCGAGGACTGTTTTGCGCTCGCCAAGCAGGTCGCGGGCGAGGTCGGGCAGGTCTCGATCCTCGTCAACAATGCCGGCATCACCCGCCGCAACGCCTTCACCGCGGAGACGGAGACGGTGGCGAAGGACTGGAACGACATCATCTCGCTCAACCTCAACGGCGTCTTCAATATGACGCAGGCCTTCCTTGCACCCTTGCGCGCGAGCAAAGGCCGCATCGTCAATATCGGCTCGATCCAGTCCTTCGTGCATCTGCGCACGCCAAGCTCGGCGGCTTACACGACCTCGAAACACGGCGTGCTCGGCTTTACCAAGGCGCTCGCGGTCGAGCTCGGCAAGGAGGGCGTGCGCGTCAACGCGATCGGGCCGGGCTTCATCGAGACCAACATCAACGCCAATGTGCGCGCGACCAATCCGGCGCTGGTGCAGGCCTTCGTCGACCACACCCCGCTGGCGCGCACCGGCAAGCCCGAGGATATCGTCGGGCCCGCGATCTTCCTCGCCTCGGATCTGTCGGCCTATGTCACGGGAACGATCGTGATGGTGGACGGCGGCTATCGGACGGTGTGAGGCGCGACTCACTATCCCGAAGCACGAGATCATCGTCCGCCTTGTAGGCAATTGCGCCACTGGACCGGACGATGACACCGCGTGTGTGGAAGAGATAGTCCCGCATCACGATGCATCTGGCGCAAATCGCGGCGGCTTAGCGGCATTCCTGAGGTCAATTGGTGCGATCGTCCGCGATTAACCTTTCATTAACCAAACCCGCCCACCGTGGATCTACGGCTTGGGGGTCGTTGGTTCTCGATCCGCTTCCAAAGATGGCAGCGGGCGTTGATCGGGAGGTGTGTTGATGACCACTGTTCATGTCGCCGCGTCCGAGTCGGGCGCGCAATTCCTTGCTCCTAACCAGATCGTTCCGCTTCTGATCGGCGCCACCGTCGACGAGGTCGAGCGCGAGCTCGTGCTTCAGACGCTTGCGCGCTGCGACGGCAACCGCACACGCGCATCGCGCGTGCTCGGCCTGTCGGTGCGTACGCTGCGCAACAAGATCAAGCTCTATGCCGCGTCCGGCATCGAGGTGCCCGCCTATCAGGATTAGCGCGTGGGCGGAATTGCTGCTGTCGTCAAACGCCGCTAAGTAGCTTGCTTCCGATCATGGGGAGCAGTGGCGTGGCAGACGATCAGGGACGACGGCAGGGATCTCAAGGGCCGCGCGGACGGCAGGGTGAACCGGGACGGCCGGGACCGCAGGGTCATCCCGGCCGGCGCGGTCCCGACGGCGCGCGCGGCAAGCCGGGACCGCAGGGCAAGCCGGGGCCGCTCGGAAAGGCGGGACCTCAGGGCAAGCCCGGTCCGCAAGGCAAGCAGGGTGAGGCTGGCCCGCGTGGGGCCGCCGGCGCGCAGGGGCCTGCCGGACCTCAAGGGCCGGCGGGACCGCAAGGCCCGCGCGGCGAGGCTGGGCCTGCCGGTCAATTGCCCTCGATCGAACAGCTGCTGCCGTGGCTCGAGCAACTGTTCGACGCCTGGGACGAGCGCCGCCGCCAGCGCGAGCGCGACGCCGCCGAACGCGAGGCGCTGGAGGCCGCCGTGCAGGAGCCCGATGAGGGCATCGTCGACGACGCGAGCGACGACAGCGAAGGCGACGCGCACAAGAAAAAGAAGAAAAAGAAGAAGCACGGTCAGTAGGATTAGTGGCGCGCCCGTGCCCCGACGCAGCGCAGCACGCAGTGACGCGCTGCTGGGCCGGCGCCCATCTGAAGAGCTTTTCTCGTGATTTTCTGGGTCCCGGCTCTGCGTCGCAGCGCTGACGCACTGCGCCGCGTCCCGGGACACGAGCCTCGGTTTAGGAAGCCGATGAATCATCCTTGCGCGGCAGCATGCCCATGCGCTCGAATTGCCAGCGCATGGCGCGATACCAGAGATAGCCCACCGCTGCGCCGCACAGGGCCAGGATGATCACGTTCGCGCTCGAGAACGAGCCGCTCCACCACATCATCCACGCGGTCCATAATAGCGTGAGGACGATGGCACCTGCTTTCAGAGGAAGAAGGGGGCGGCTCATGGGTCGTGCTCCGGCTGTCAAAACCCCGGCACACATCATTGCAGGAGGAGACGCCCCCGTACCGTGAGCCAGATCACGGAACGAATTACACTAGCCCACTAACCGAAGCGCAGCCGCGAGCGCTCCCTGGCCCTTTCCTCCTCGACCTCACGGTCCCGCGCCGGCGCATGGGTGTGCAGCGAGGTCAGGAGATTTCGCGCGGCCTGCGAGACCTCGGCCACTGCGCGGTCGAACGCCGCCTCGTTGGCCTGCGACGGCTTGTTGAAGCCGGACAGTTTTCGTACGAACTGGAGCGCGCTGGCATGGATCTCATCCTCCGTCGCTGGCGGCTCGAAGTTGAACAGCGTCTTGATGTTGCGGCACATGCAGGGGCCTCTTCCGGATGTTTCCTTGAAGACGATCGGCGGAGCCGAAATCCTACATCCTTCTGTGCATTTCTGCTAAGTCCCGCCGCAACGCGGCCGCCGACCATGAGCCGCAATGGGGAGAAAAGCATGAAGGCTTCCTGCGCCGCGCTGTCGGCTGCCCTGCTGTCCTTTTCAATACCGGTCCTGGCCGCGGATTATCCGGCACCGAAGCAGGGCGACTGGATCGCCAGGGATTTCAAGTTCCACACCGGCGAGACCATGGCGGAGCTGAAGCTGCACTACACCACAATCGGCGAGCCCTCGGGCCAACCGGTGCTGGTGCTGCACGGCACCGGCGGCTCGGGCGCAAGCATGCTGTCACCCGCCTTCGCCGGCGAGCTGTTCGGCGCGGGGCAACCGCTCGACGCCTCCAAATATTACATCATCCTTCCCGACGGCATCGGTCATGGCAAATCGTCGAAGCCCTCCGACGGGATGAAGACGAGCTTCCCGAAATACGATTACGACGACATGGTCGAAGCGCAGCATCGCCTGGTGACGGAGGGCCTCGGCGTCAAGCATTTGCGGCTCGTCATCGGCAATTCGATGGGCGGCATGCACAGCTGGCTGTGGGGCGCGAAATATCCGAACGCGATGGACGCACTGATCCCGATGGCCTCGCAGCCGACCGAGATGGCGTCGCGCAACTGGATGCTGCGGCGGATCATGCTCGACACCATCCGCAACGACCCGGACTACAATGGCGGCAATTACACCAGCCAGCCGCGCATGATGAAATATGCCATCACCGCCTACGGCATCGCCAGCATCGGCGGCACGCTCGCCTATCAATCGCAGGCGCCGACCGCGGCCAAGGCGGACAAGATCGTCGACGACCGGCTGGCGGCGCCGATCACGGCGGACGCCAACGATTTCGTCTACCAGTGGGAATCCTCGCACGACTATAATGCCGGCGAGAAGCTGGAGGCCATCGAAGCATCGCTGCTGCTGATCAATTCCGCCGACGACGAGCGCAATCCGCCCGAGACCGGCATCACGGACGCTGCCATGAAGCGGGTCAAGAACGGCCGTCTCTATTTGATCCCGGCGAGCGGCGAGACGCGCGGCCACGGCACCACCGGCAATGCGAAATTCTATAGCGAGCAGGTGCGGCAATTGCTGGAGAGCACACCGCAGCAAACGATCGAATCGGCGCGCCGCTGATTTTGCAGCGCATCATGTGCGGCACTTCGGAGCCGCATATTATTTGGGCATGCAATGCGCTGACAGCTCGGGCTTAATCGCGTCACCGATGGAATCGACGCGAGCAAGACTCGCGCGCGAATAGCTGGACGCGACGAGGAGGGATCGCATGCACAGGCTCGCACTGTGCGTTTGGCTGGTCGCGATGACGGCGCTGACCAGCGCCGCACTCGCATTCGACAACGGGCAATACGACCACATCCCGCCCGATATCCGCGCTTGGTTCAAGAGCGTGATCGCGCCGAACGGCGTGCCCTGCTGCGACGTCTCGGACGGCCATCGCACCGACTACGATGTGCGCAGCGGCGCTTATTGGGTGCCGATCGAAGGGCAGTGGATGGAGGTGCCGGAGCGCGCCATCATCCGCGACCGGGGCAATCCGGTCGGCCAGGCCGTGGTGTGGTACGTTCGCCACCGCGGCGCCATCATCATAAGCTGCTTCGTGCCGGCGGACGCCGTGTAATGCGTCTTTATCGATTCCATTGGCCGGAGGCGGCCCGATCGGCTAGCTTGCCGCCAAGCTGAAGAGGAGGCATGCCGTTGACCGATCTTTGCGCCGAAGACCTCGCCACCATCTATGCCAAGCCGAGCCCGCGCGTGATCGCGAAAGCGCGGCCCGCGATCGATGCGCATGCGAAGAAGTTCATCGAGATGTCGCCGTTCTGCGTGCTCGCGACGTCGGGCGCGGACGGCAGCGTCGATGCCTCGCCACGCGGCGGCGGCACCGGCTTCGTCCACGTCGCCGGTCCCAACCAATTGCTGATGCCTGACCGCTCCGGCAACAACCGGATCGACAGCTTTCGCAACGTCGTCGAAGGCTCGGGCTTCGTGCACCTGTTGTTCTTCGTGCCTGGGATTGACGAAACGCTACGCGTCGGCGGACGCGGCACGCTGTCGGCCGATCCGGATCTGCTCGCCGCGATGGTCGAATTCGGCAAGCCGCCGCGGGCGGTGCTGAACGTCGCTGTGAGCGAAGTCTATTTCCATTGCGGCAAGGCGCTGATGCGCTCGAAGCTGTGGTCGCCAGAGAAAGTGCAGCGCTCGGTGATGCCCAGCATCGTCACGGTCATTCACGACCAGACTGGCCTCGGCGAACCGGCGAGCCAGGAAACTGTGGAAGAGATTTACAAGACGCAGTTGTAGTTGGGACGACAATCACGGTGTCGTCCCGGACAAGCGCAGCGCAGATCCGGGACCTCCGCGCGAGCGCTTGCGCTCGTCGCGATAACCACAGGGAGTGGTTTTGCGAAGACTAACAGTGAAGAACTCGTGCCCCGGTGCTCATACCGGCGCATCCAGATAGATCACGCGGTGGGTCCCGGCCTTCGCCGGGACGACACCGAGTACGCAGCGATGCCCGAGCTTAATGCCCCTCGCCCTCGAGCCCGCCGACGTGCTTCTGGGTGTAGAGCTCAAGGCCGATGCGGCCGATCAGGTCGAGCTGGGTTTCGAGGAAGTCGATGTGGTGCTCCTCGTCGCTCATCAGCTTCTCGAACAGGTCACGCGTGACGTAGTCCTTGGCGCCGTGGCAGTAGGTCGCCGCTTCCTGGTAGAGCGCACGCGCGCTCATCTCGGCAGCGAGGTCGCACTCGATGATCTCCTTGACGTTCTGGCCGATGCGCAAGGGATCGAGCACCTGCATGTTCGGAAAGCCGTCAAAGAACAGGATGCGCGCGGTGAGCTTGTCGGCGTGCTCCATCTCCTCGATGGACTCCTTGCGCCAGACCTTGGCCATGTCGAGGAGGCCCCAATTGTCGAGGAAGCGGTAGTGCAGCCAGTACTGGTTGATCGCAGTCAGTTCGTGACGCAGTGCCTTGTTGAGATAGTCGATGACTTTTGCGTCGCCCTGCATGGTTCACTCCAGCTCTTGCAGTCCAAATCGGCCCAAAACCGAATTTAGAATGCTTCTAAGTCAGTTTACGAATGAGGGCAACTGGCTACGGCGGCGCAGCCGGGGAAAAGCTCAGCTGAGCTGGCGAAGGCTTTCAGCAGGCCGCGAGGGCAAACTGGGCGGGCTCGGCCGCCTCGTCATTAGCAGCCACGGTGTGGTTGTGCGGGCAGCCGGCACAGCAGGACTGGGCGCAAGGGCCGAGAGCTTCGTCGATGATGGTCTTGATCGTCCGGGCGCAGCGGCCGCATTCGGCGCTACAGCCGAGGCATCCATAGACCTGCTTGGCATGGCGCACGGCGTCGTCGGACTCGGCGACGGCGGCGCGGATGTCGTCATCGCTCAGCACGTTACAGGAACAAACGATCATGGAAGCGGCAGGCCCTTCGGTGATGCGTCATCATCGATATTTAACGGGCCCGCCGGATGCAAAAGGAAAAAGCGGTATTTGAAGCTATTCCAAACTGGCCCAAAAGCAGCCTAGAACGGCCCTAAATTTCAGGGTTGCGCTGGATCAAGATTGGAGCGGATCTAATCGCCGCCACCGCCTCCCCCACCGTCGCCGCCGCCACCGCAATCGCCGCCACTGCTGCCGCTATCGCTGCTGGAACAGCTGCCGCCGTCGGTCGAGCTGCCCGAACTGTCGCTGGAAAACCAGCTTCCCAGCGAGAAGCCGTTATTGCTGCCCGAATAGGTGTCGCCGCTGCTGCTGCCATCGCCGCCCGCCCCGGCGCGGGAGCGCCGCTGGCCGCGGTTCTGAAGATGGGTGATCCAGCCGTAACCGATCGCGGACACGATCCCGGCAGCAATCAATGCATTGATCATCGCGTTGCCCATCATCGCCTCCATGGCCGGGCCTACGGTCCATATCAATTGGTCGCCCGCCCCCAAGGTGCCGTTCATTGATCATTCAAGCGAAGTATGGAACTCTGCCCCAAAGGGTTCCCGCGTGTTGGTACGAAAGGTCAAGCCAATGAAGAAGCTGCTCCTGACGGTCGCCGCCGTCGCCTCCCTGACCGTTGCGGCCGGATCCCCGGCCCATGCCCAGCGCGGCGTCGCGGCAGGCGTGGCGGCCGGCATCATCGGCGGCGCCATTGTCGGCGGCGCGCTGGCCTCTCCGTATTACTACGGACCTGGCCCCGGCTATTACGAACCCGGCTATTACCCGCCCCGTTACTATGCGCCGGGTCCGGGCTATGTCTCTGACGACTATTACGGCGGCGGCTGCGTCTGGCAGAAGCAGCGCTTCTGGGACGGCTATGCCTGGCGCGCCCGCCGCGTCAGAGTCTGCGGCTGAAGCGACTCGAACCGGTCCATCGCAACTGCTTCGCTGGCCGGTTCACTACGGATGCGCCGTTCATCTCCGGGCCTGAAAAAGACCGCTTTTTCTCGTCACAGCTCCGTGTGCGTTTACCGTGGGTTGACCAATTGCGCGCTTCCTAGCTGCACGGCCAATTCCATCAGCGTGTGCGTGAACCTTTGAAACCCGGGCGCCTCTAACAAGAGGAACCCATCTCCCAGGAGAGCCCTGAGCATGAAGAAGACTCTTGTTGCCGCCCTCACGGTTGCGACGATCGCCGGTTCGCTGGTGACTGCCGCTCCGTCCGCCAAGGCGCATGACGGCAGCATCGGCGCCGGCATTGCGGCCGGCCTGATTGGCGGCGCGATCGTCGGCGGCGCCATCGCGTCGAGCCGTCCGGCCTATGGCGGCCCCGTTTACGTCGCCGAGCCCGGCCCGCCGCCCCCGCCCTGCTACTGGCAGCGTCAGCGTTATTGGGACGGTTACGGCTGGGTCGTTCGCCCGGTTCGCGTCTGCTACTGATCTGATCGCACCGGCGCATCCGCGCCACGATCGAAGCCCGGCCGAGCATCTCGGTCGGGCTTTTTCTTTTTGATGAAACGCTATCGCGCCGCCTGGATCGAGCGCAGCACCTCTTCGCTCGGCCAGCAATCGACCTTGAGGCCTGCCGACTTCTGATAGGCGCCGAGCGCGGCGCGCGTCTGCATGCCGGCCTTGCCGTCAATCTTGTCCTTGTAGAGCCCGACGCGCGTGAGCCCACGCTGCATGGTCTCGACATCCCTGGTGCGCAATTGCTTCGAGGCCGCCCATGGCGTTGCGAACGGCAGCGGGCTCGTCATGCGGTCGGCAAGGTGGCCGACGAACAGCACGTAGAGATCGGAGAAATTGTATTCCTTGATGACGAAGTAGTTCTTCGTCGTCAGGAACGAGGGGCCATAGATGCCTTCCGGCTGCAGCAGCGAGGCCGGCTGCGCCTGTTCAGCAGCGCTCAGCTTCTGCCCGCGCACCGGCACAAAACCTTCGCGCAACCACTGGCCGATCGGCTTCGTCACCTCGGGCACGCCGGTGGTGCAATCGACCTTCGCGGGTGCTTGCACCTCGTACGCCCAGCGCACGCCGCTCTGCCAGCCCTTGTTGACGAGTTGCTGCGCGGCCGAGGCCAGCGCGTCCGGCACCGAATGCCAGATGTCGATGCGGCCGTCGCCGTCGAAATCGACGCCGTGCTTGTAATATTCGGACGGCAGGAACTGCGTCAGCCCGGTGGCGCCCGCCCAGGACGAGCGCATGTCCTTGCGCGTCACCACGCCTTCGCCGAGGATCTTCAGCGCGAGGATGAACTCGGTGCGGTATTGCTCCTTGCGGCGCCCGACATAGGCCTGCGTCGCCAGCACACTGACGAGATCGTAAGGCAGCGTGTAGCGGCCGTAATCGGTCTCGCGGCCCCAGATCGCGAGCATCACGGTTGCCGGCACGCCGGACTTCTTCTCGATCTCGCTTAGCGAGGCGCGATATTTCTGCAGCAGCCGCTGCCCCTCGCCCGCAAGCCGCGCGATCGAGGCTTCCTTGACGTAATCGGCCGGCACCTGCACGAACTCGGCCTGCGACGGCGCACCTAGCGCGGGCCGTCCGGGCAGGATCAGATCGGGCAGCTTGTAGTCGGGCTCGAGCCCGCGCGTCTGCTCGTCGAACGTCTTGCGCGAGACGCCTTCTGCCTGCGCCTCCGGCCACAGCGAGGCGATGAACTGGGTGAAGGCGGCATCGGCGGCGCGCGCGGACGTCCAGCCGCAGGTGACCACGATCACCGCAGCGATGAGCGCCCGCCGCATCATGCCGAAATCACCGCGTCAGCTTCTTGTACTTCACGCGGTGCGGAATGATGCTGTCCTGGCCGAGCCGGCGCATCTTGTCCTTCTCGTAATCCTGGAAGTTGCCTTCGAACCATTCGACGTGGCTGTCGCCTTCGAAGGCCAGGATGTGGGTCGCGATACGGTCGAGGAACCAGCGATCATGGCTGATGATGACGGCGCAACCGGCAAAATCCTCCAGCGCCTCTTCGAGCGCGCGCAGCGTGTCGACGTCGAGGTCGTTGGTCGGCTCGTCGAGCAGCAGCACGTTGGCGCCGGACTTCAGCATCTTGGCGAGATGCACACGGTTGCGTTCGCCGCCGGAGAGCGCGCCGACCTTCTTCTGCTGGTCCGCGCCCTTGAAGTTGAAGGACGAGCAATAGCCGCGCGAGTTCACTTCCTTCTTGCCGAGCAAGATCAGCTCGTTGCCGCCGGAGATCTCCTCCCACACGTTCTTGCTACCGTCGAGCGCGTCGCGCGACTGGTCGACATAGCCGAGATGCACGGTCTCGCCGACCGTGATCGTGCCCTTGTCCGGGGTCTCCTGCTTGGTGATCATCTTGAACAGCGTGGTCTTGCCGGCGCCGTTGGCACCGATCACGCCGACAATGCCGCCCGGCGGCAGCTTGAAGGTGAGATCGTCGATCAACAGGCGATCGCCATAGCCTTTGCTGAGGCCTTCGAAATCGACCACATTGGCACCGAGCCGCTCGGCGACGGGAATGATGATCTGCGCGGTCTGGGTCTGCTTCTCGCTCGCCTGCTTGAGTAGCTCCTCGTAGCGCTGATAGCGCGCCTTGGACTTGGCCTGGCGCGCTTTCGGCGAGGACGCGACCCATTCCTGCTCGCGGGCAATCGTCTTCTGGTGCGCGGCGTCTTCGCGTCCTTCCTGCTCCAGCCGCTTCTGCTTCTGCACCAGCCAGGACGAGTAATTGCCCTCGTAGGGAATTCCCTTGCCGCGATCGAGCTCGAGAATCCAGCTCGTGACGTTGTCGAGGAAGTAGCGATCGTGGGTGACGATCAGGATCGCGCCGGGATAGTTGCGCAGATGGCCTTCGAGCCAGGACACCGACTCGGCATCGAGATGGTTGGTCGGCTCGTCCAGCAGCAGCAGATCGGGCTGGTCGAGCAGCAGCTTGCACAGCGCCACGCGGCGGCGCTCGCCGCCCGAGAGCTTGGTGACGTCGGCATCGTCGGGCGGGCAGCGCAGCGCGTCCATGGCCTGGTCGACCTTGCTGTCGAGATCCCAGAGGCCCTGGGCCTCGATCTCGTCCTGCAGCTTGGTCATCTCGTCGGCGGTTTCCTCGGAGTAGTTCATCGCCAACTCGTTGTAGCGATCGAGGATGGCCTTCTGCTTGGCGACGCCCAGCATGACGTTCTCGCGCACGCTCAGTGCCGGATCGAGATGCGGCTCCTGCTCGAGATAGCCGACACGGGCGCCCTGCGCGACCCAGGCCTCGCCGTTATACTCCTTGTCGAGGCCAGCCATGATCTTGAGCAGCGTCGACTTGCCCGAGCCGTTGACGCCGAGCACGCCGATCTTGGCGTCCGGGTAGAACGACAGATGGATGTTATCGAGCACCTTCCGGGTCGGGTAGCTCTTGGTCAGGCCCTGCATGAAATAGATGAACTGGCGCGCCATAGGTCCCGAAAACCTTCGATTTGAGGAAATTTGCTTCGCCGCCGATGTAACGATCCCGCCCCCAAAGGGCAATGTTTTCCGTCCGTTCACCACGGATGAATACGGGACGGACACCATCCGGCCACCGATCCGGACAATTGAAACCATCTTTTAATAAATCAGGCCGAAAGCTCGGTTTCGCGCGGAAACAGCGCCACCCGCTCAGAACGAACGGGAGCACAGCGAGGCCGCATCATGGCTCTGATCGAGACCAACTCACTTCCTGTTCCGGCAGAAGCCGGCCACGTCTCCGGGCTCGTCTCGGAGGTCGCGGGGTTCTGGAAGCGCTTCTTCGCCACCGCCTTCAATCCCTACCGGCCCGAGCTGCACTACATGCGTGGACCCGGTCCCGCCTGGCGCGCCAAGCACGGCATGGATGCGCCGTTCCGGCTCAAGCCCCGGGATCTCTGAGCGCCTCCTTCCTATCGGACTTTTGAAGACGCAAGCGGCTTGCGCGCCGTCCTGATTGCGCGCAACCATGGCCTGGTTCCGACGGCGGCGCTCGCCCAGCGCCCTCACCTCTCGCCATCAACTCTGGCCCTGGATGAACGCTGATGAGCCGGCTGCGCTGTGCAATTCTCGACGACTATTTCAACCTCGCGCTCGACGTCGCCGACTGGCAGAAACTGTCCGACCGCCTCGACGTCACCGTGTTCAGCCATCCCTTTGCCTCCGAACAGGCTGCAGCCAGCGCGCTGGCTGATTTCGAGATCATCTGCGCGATGCGCGAGCGGACGGCCTTCCCGAAGAGCCTGTTCGAGAGCTTGCCGAAGCTGAAGCTGCTGCTCACGTCAGGCATGCGCAACGCCGCGATCGACATGGAAGCCGCAAAGGCGCGCGGCGTCACCGTCGGCGGCACGCAATATTCGCGCGATCCCACAGCGCCCCTCACCATGGGGCTGATCCTGGAGCTGACCCGCGGCATCGGCCGCGAGAACGCGCGCATGCATGCAGGCGAGCCCTGGCAGACCTTTGCCGGCGTCGAGATCGAGGGCATGACGCTCGGCATCGTCGGGCTCGGCAAGCTCGGCAGCAGGATGGCCGGGATCGCCAAGGCGTTCGGCATGACCGTGATCGCCTGGAGCCCGAACCTCACGCCGGAGAAATGCGCTGCCGCCGGCGTCGGCTACGCCACCAAGGAGGAGCTGTTCGCCAAGGCCGACATCGTCACCATCCACGTGGTGCTGAGCGAGCGCTCGCGTGGTTTGGTCGGCGCTGCCGATCTCGCGCGGATGAAGCCGACGGCCTTCCTCGTCAACACCGCGCGCGGGCCGATCGTGGACGAGCAGGCGCTGCTCGAGGCCTTGCAGCAGCGCAAGATCGCGGGTGCCGGCATCGACGTGTTTTCGGTCGAGCCGCTGCCGGTCGACCATCCCTTCCGCAAGCTCGACAACCTCGTGCTGACGCCGCATCTCGGCTACGCGACCTCAGACGGCCTGCGCATCCATTACGGCCAGATGGTCGAGGCGATCGATGCCTTCACCAAAGGCAGCGAGCTGCCGCGCAAGCTGGCCTGAATGACCAAGCTCGCCTGAATGACAAAGGGCGTGCCGATGGCACGCCCTTTTGCAATCTGAATATTCGCGGCGCGCTTAGCGCACGGTGACCGGTGCAGGCAGCGGCGGCACGACCGTCGGCTGGGTGCCGGGGACCGGACCAGCCTGGGCGGCCATCGGAGCCGGACCGGCGGCGGGACCGGGCGCCGGCGCAGCGGATGCCGTCGCCGTTCCCGGCGGCGGGCCACCGGGCATCACCACCACGCGGGTGCCGACCTTGACGCGATCGAACAGGTCGGAGACGTCCTCGTTCAGCATGCCGATACAGCCGGACGAGACGAACTTGCCGATGGTCGAGGGCTGGTTGGTGCCGTGGATGCGGTAGACGGTCGAGCCGAGATACATCGCGCGGGCGCCGAGCGGATTGCCGGGGCCGCCGGCCATGAAGCGCGGCAGATAGGGCTGGCGCTCGATCATCTCGGTCGGCGGATGCCAATCCGGCCACTCGGCCTTGCGGGTGATCTTCTGCACGCCGGTCCAGGTGAAGCCGTCGCGGCCGACGCGGACGCCGTAGCGGATCGCGCGGCCATTGCCGAGCACGTAATAGAGATAGGTGTTGGGGGTATCGACCACGAGGGTGCCCGCGGGCTCCTTGGTCTGGAACGCGACCTCCTGACGGCGCAGGTTCTGCGGCAGCTGCACCGGCGCAGCATCGGGCTGCTCCTCGGGCGGCAGCGCGGCCATCGTCATCGGCCTGCCATCGGTGCCGACGGGCGGCTGGGCGGCCTGGACCGTACCGGTCGCGGCGGGACCACCAACGGCTTCCGGCGGACGCATGCCGTCATTGGCGGGGGCCTGTCCTTGACCCGGGCGATTTGCGTAGATCACCGGCGGCGGACCGGCGGGCCGGCCGTAGCGGGGATCGTCGGGCGACATCACGGGGCCCTGCGATGGGGCGGCCGAATAGACCGGCGCGCCGGACGGACGGCCATAACGTGGATCATCCGGCGACATCACCGGACCCTGCGGCGGCGCGGCCGAGTAGACTGGCGGAGCGCCGACCGGACGGCCATAGCGCGGATCGTCGGCCGGGCCGGGCGGCGGCAGCGATGCCTGCGGCATCGCGTCGTCGTCGTCTTCCAGCGCGTCGAAATTTGGCGTGCGGTCGCCGGGCCGATATTCGGCCGGGGCGCCGTAGCTCGGTGCCTGCTGAACCGGATAGCTCTGAGCCTGCGCGAGCGAGGTTCCCGCCGCAGCGACTGTCGCGGCAGCGCATATCGTCAGAAAGTGTTTGATCATCATCGCTCTTGTATAGTCCCCAAGCCCGATCGGACCGTTAACGGCCAGATGGCCGAAGATAGCGGCACATTCAAGACATATCAGGCTTATTTGCGCCGGACCTGCCGATTTGTGATCCGCAAGACTACCGTTGCCCCGTTGCATCACGGGGCGGAAATCGGCTCATGGCGTCAATTGCCGGAGTCCTCGGCCCGTTTTTTGCGGAACGGGTCGGAATCGTTGCGGTATGTTCGAATCAGCCTGATTCGCCGCCCATTCGAGCTCCCGATCCCCGCGTGGCGAACGCGGCAAACAGTACCGTCACCGCGTTCAGATGGCTCTTGGGCCCTGGCCTCTTCGCCGCCGGGGCGGAAATTCGCAACCGCTCGATGCTTCCCGGCTTTCGCTTCCTGTTTGCCGCGATCCTGCTGTCAGTCTCCATCCTGGTGTTCGGCCTGGGCGCCGCCGCACTGCTGCGGGCGAGCCATGAGCAGTATGTCAGCAATCCCTCCTGGCGGAACGGCCCGCAGGAGCAGGTGTTCGCGCGGGCTCCCGAGCCGGCCCAGCCGGTGCTCGCGGTCCTCCGCGCCGAGCCGGAGCTGACCGCCGAGCCCGAGCCGTCGCTGCGCGACCGGGTGCCGACCATTGGACTGCCCGAAAGCGAGCCCGAGCAGGTCGCCGCCCTGACGACCGAGACCGAGGCTCAGCCCCAGGTCGCGGCACCTCCGGCTGACGTCCCCGTCGCCGAACCGGCCAAGGCCGAGACGGCAACGGAGACCGCAGTGCCGGCACCCGCCGATACACTCACCGCTGCCGACACCACGGCGTCGATCCCCGCGGCCGAGCCTGCCGCGACCGCCAGCGAGCCGGCGCCGGTCGATCCCAGCGCGGCCCTGGCCTCCTCCGCACTCGATGCCGCCTCGGCCAAGCTGGCGGCTCTGAACGAGCCGGCGACGACGGCCGTGAAGGATGCGCCGGCGAAGGCCAAGACCGAGAGCAAGGCTGATAGCAAGCCTGACGACAAGGCGACCAAGCGCAAGGCGAAGGCCAAGAAGCGGCATCGCGTGGTGCGACGTCCGCCGCCTCAGCAGTTGCAGCAGCAGCTCGATCCGTTCGGCCAGCCGCAGACCTTCGCGACGACGACGGCCGCGAGGTCGCGCCAGTAGGCTAGGCCGGCCCGGTTGCGATGGCCGGGCCTTTTTCCTGGCCCCATTCCGACCACGAGCCGTCATAGAGCGCGGTGTCGGTGATCCCCAGGCGATAGAGCGCGAGCGTCAGCACGCCGGCCGAGACGCCCGAGCCGCAGCTCGTCACGATCGGCGCATCGAGCTTGACGCCGGCGCTCGTGAAGGCGGCGCGCAGATCCTCGAGCGGCTTCATCGTGCCCGTCGCCGCATCGAACAGCAGATTGTAGGGCAAGTTGCGCGCGCCGGGGATGTGGCCGGAGCGGATGCCTGCGCGCGGCTCGGGCGCGCGGCCCTCGAAGCGGTCGGCGGCGCGCGCGTCGATCACCTGCTCGGCACGGCTTTCGACATTGGCGATCAGCTGCTGCATGCTGCGCACGCGCTTCGGATCGTAAGTCGCCTTGAACGTCGCGGGCTTCGGCTTCACCTCGCCGCTCTCGACCGCTCGCCCTTCGGCGCGCCACTTCTTCAAGCCGCCATTGAGGATGCGCACATTGTTATGGCCGAAGGCCAGGAGCATCCACCAGGCGCGGGGCGCTGCGACCCAGCCGCCGGCATCGTAGAGCACGACCGTGTCGGCGTTGGAGATGCCGAGATTGCCGATGTCACGGCCGAACTGCTCGGCGCTCGGATACATGTGCGGCAGCGGGTTGGAATGATCCGACATCGCATCGACGTCGAAGAACGCAGCGCCCGGCAGGTGCGCGGCGAGATAATCGTCCTTCGGCAGCGGCAGCACGCCCGGCAGCTTGAAGCTGGCGTCGAGCACTTTGACGTTGGCGTCGTTGATATGGGCGGCGAGCCATTCGGTGGAGACGAGGGGGTCGGTGGCGCTGGTCATGCGATTTCTTCCTTGTCATTCCGGAGCATGCGCCGCGCGAGCGAGACTGAAGCAGCGCGCGTCGCACTCCGCTGTCATCGCCCGGCCAGTGCGCAATTGCGCACTAGGAACGGGCGATCCAGTATTCCAGAGGCGGTTGTGATGGAACCGAGAGGCCGCGGCGTACTGGATTCCCCGCCTTCGCGGGGAATGGCAGCAGAGCCCGGAGAGATAGCGGAGCACCCCTCACCCCTTCTTCTTCGGCTCCCACTGCTCGGTCGGCCCGCCGGCATCGCGCCAAGCGGCGTAGCCGCCGGCGATGTGGGCGACGGGCTTGAGGCCCATGTCCTGCGCGGTCTTTGCCGCGAGTGCGGAACGCAGTCCCCCGGCGCAGTGGAAGACGAACTTCTTGTCCTCCTGGAAGACCGGCTTTGCGTAGGGGCTCTGCGGATCGATCCAGAATTCGAGCATGCCGCGAGTGCAGGCGAACGCGCCGGGGATGCGGCCGTCGCGCTCGATCTCGCGGGGGTCGCGGATATCGACGATGACGACATCGCCGTTCTTGGAGATCTCGATGGCGTCCTTGGCGTTGAGCGTCTCGATCTCGGCATTGGCCTCGTCGATCAGCGCCTTGATGCCTCGGGTGATGTTTTGGGGCATGTGGTTCTCCCTCTTGTTACGTCATCGTCCCCAAGCGAACTGCCTGAGGTGGGGTCACCTCTCCCGCTTGCGGGAGAGGTCGCAGCGCGCCGAGCGATGCGAAGCATCGTCCCGAGCGATGCGGGTGAGGGCTCTCTCCTCTAGGGGACTCTCCCGTTGTGGAGGCTCCCTCCCCCGCAAGCGGGGGAGGGAGCGCAGACCCGTCGCCGACAGGGCCGGGCTCACTCATGCATCAGTGCGTCAATTCCTTCATCGCGCCCTCAAGCCCCTCGATCGTGATCGGATACATCCGGTTGGCAAAAATGCGTTTGATGATGGTGGTCGATTCCGAATAATCCCAATGCTTCTGAGCGACCGGGTTCAGCCACACTGCATGCGGATAGGTGCGGATGATGCGGTCCAGCCAGACCGAGCCGGGCTCCTCGTTGACGTGCTCGACCGAGCCGCCGGGCACCATGATCTCGTAAGGCGACATCGAGGCGTCGCCGACGAACACGATCTTGTAGTCGTGCGGGTATTTGTGCAGCACGTCCCAGGTCGGGGTGCGGTCGGTGAAACGGCGCTTGTTCTGCTTCCACACGCCTTCATAGAGGCAGTTGTGGAAGTAGAAATACTCCATGTGCTTGAACTCGCTCTTCGCCGCCGAGAACAGCTCCTCGACCTGCTCGATATGCGCGTCCATGGAGCCGCCGATGTCGAAGAACACCAGGAGCTTCACCGCGTTGCGCCGCTCGGGGCGCATGTGAACGTCGAGATAGCCGTGATTGGCGGTCTCGCGGATGGTGGTGTCGAGATCGAGCTCGTCGGGCGCGCCGGTGCGCGCGAATTTGCGCAGACGGCGCAGCGCCACCTTGATGTTGCGGATGCCGAGCTCGACATTACCGTCGAGGTCCTTGAACTCGCGCTTGTCCCACACCTTCACGGCGCGGTTGTTGCGATTCTTCTCCTGGCCGATGCGCACCCCTTCGGGATTGTAGCCGTGGGCGCCGAACGGCGAGGTGCCGGCGGTGCCGATCCACTTCGAACCGCCCTGGTGGCGGCCCTTCTGCTCCTCGAGGCGCTTCTTCAGCGTCTCCATGAGCTTGTCCCAGCCCATGGCCTCGATCTGCTTCTTCTCTTCGTCAGTCAGGTATTTTTCGGCGAGCTTCTTCAGCCACTCCTCGGGGATCTCCGCCTTCTCCATGGCGTCGAGCAGGTTTTCCAGCCCCTTGAACACCGTGCCGAAGACGCGGTCGAACTTGTCGAGGTTGCGCTCGTCCTTCACCAGCGAGGTGCGCGACAGGTAGTAGAAATTCTCGACTGAATAATCCGACAGATCGGCGTCGAGCGCCTCCATCAGCGTGAGGTATTCGCGCAGCGTCACGGGGACCTGCGCGTCGCGCAGAGAGGTGAAGAATTGCAGGAACATGGGTGACAGATTGCCCGTCGGGTGGCTGACGTCAAGGGGCGGAGACCGTCGCGGGGTGCTGGACCGGGAAGCTTTTTGCTCTAGAATTGGGGCTCTCACGGGGTTGTTTTGGGGACGTTTGCAATGGGAATTGTCGCAGCGCTCATCATCGGGGCGATCGCAGGCTGGCTTGCGGGCAAGATTGTCCACGGGGCGGGATTTGGACTGATCGGCAACATCGTCGTCGGCATCATCGGCGCGCTGGTCGCAAGCTGGGTGTTGCCCCAGCTGCACATTCAGCTGGCAACAGGCACGGTCGGCGCCATCGTGGACGCCACCATCGGCGCGGTGATTGTGCTCGTCATCCTTTCGCTGATAAAACGGGTCTGAAAGCCTGACCGAACCAGGAACGGCCGCCACGAGCGGCCGTTCCCTTGTCGCGACCGGGGCCATGACATTGGCAAATGCCTCGCGCCGACGATTACCCAAGGACACGCAATGAAATTTACCGGCACCAAGGACTATGTTGCGACCGACGATCTCAAGGTCGCCGTCAATGCCTCGATCGTGCTGGAGCGCCCGCTGCTCATCAAGGGCGAGCCCGGCACCGGCAAGACCGTGCTGGCGGAGGAAGTGGCGAAGGCGCTGAACGCGCCGCTTTTGACCTGGCACATCAAGTCCACCACCAAGGCGCAGCAGGGCCTCTACGAATACGACGCGGTGTCGCGCCTGCGCGACAGCCAGCTCGGCGACGCGCGCGTGTCCGACATCAAGAACTACATCAAGCGCGGCAAGCTGTGGGAAGCCTTCACCGCCGAGCAGCGCCCGGTGCTCTTGATCGACGAGATCGACAAGGCCGACATCGAATTCCCGAACGATTTGCTGCTCGAGCTCGACCGCATGGAATTCCATGTCTACGAGACCGGCGAGACGATCAAGGCCAAGCAACGCCCGATCATGATGATCACCTCCAACAACGAGAAGGAGCTACCGGACGCCTTCCTGCGCCGCTGCTTCTTCCACTACATCAAGTTCCCCGATGCCGACACCATGCATCGGATCGTCGACGTCCACTTCCCCGGCATCAAGAAGCGCCTGGTGGAAGAGGCGCTGCGCATCTTCTTCGAGGTGCGCGAGGTGCCCGGCCTGAAGAAGAAGCCGTCGACCTCGGAGTTGCTCGACTGGCTCAAGCTGCTGCTCAACGAGGACATGAGCGTCGAGCAGCTGCGCGAGCGCGACCCGCGAAAGCTGATCCCGCCGCTGCACGGCGCGCTGCTCAAGAACGAGCAGGACGTTCATCTGTTCGAGCGGCTGGCGTTCCTGAGCAGAAGGGAAGTGTGAGACGCCTCGTGTAACGCACGGTGCCGTAGGGTGGGCAAAGGCGCAAAGCGCCGTGCCCACCATTTGCTTCTGGTGGGCACGCTGCGCTTTGCCCACCCTACGATGTTCGCGCATGTGGCAGCAGCCTCGCCATTTCAGTCGCGTTTTGAATCGCAGACACGCCTTCGCGTCCTCGCGGCGCATCTCGCCCGAGCTTTGCTTCAATCGCTCCACCCTCCAAGAAAGAGGGCGCAGGGAAGGCCGGGTGCTGACCTCGCACCCGCGGTCTGCTGCGCAAAAGGCACACGCAGAAAACCGCACAGCAGCATACAGGTGGTGCCGAACACACGGCCTTCCCTGCGCGATGGTCGGACGGCTTATGCCGTGCTCTCCCGGGAGCCGAACTTTCCTTCTGGCCTCCCTCGCCCCTGCGAATTGACAATGCCGTCCACCCGGTTGGGCTCGCGCACATCTCCGCAAAGGCTTGACCGTAGCAACGACGGCCAGGACCACACGGTTTTGCCGTACGCGCTCAGCGCCGTTCGTCTACACGCGGCCTCGGGCTCACAGGGACTACCCGCCCTGCCCGCTACCTCTCGTGCCGACGCTGCCGCGTCCACCGCAACCCGACCCGCGTTTCGAACGACTCGCGAACCGCCCCTCTTCGTCGGGCCGGGCTGCGTCGATGTATGACGCAATTCCGAATTTCGGTAAAGTGGAATATTTTTGCGAAGAGGGGTTGACGGGGTGGCTGGTGTTTTGCCCGACGGGCAAGCTTGAGAAGATCGCAGCTCATCACGCGGCAAGTAACCGAGGCTACGCCCCCTTGGCTCGCTTAATGTCGTTCACGACCTCCGGATCGCTTAAGTCCCGATGCCACTAATGATTTATAAGATCCAGTGGCCGCTCCCTGCGACGCCTGTTGTCTGCGGCTGCGAGCAACTTGATGAGGAGTCGAAACACGCGAGGCAACTCAAACTCAGGCAGCGTCGAGAGCTTGGCCAATTGAACCTTGAGGTGAGGCATCGCAAGCAAGACGCAGGGAGTAAGCGTCGGCTTTAGTCGTGACTTGGCAATTGCAACTGTCACATCTTCAAGCTTCGGACTGGCCTGCAATATGAAGTTACTCAAGCCACGGAGCAGCCTGCGCTTATTATCCTCGCTCTGCGCGCCAAACCAAGCGTCCCCTTCCGAAGCGCTTGCGATCCCCTGCGCCAGTTGGTTCAACAGGATTTGTTCGTCGACATTCAGCATCGTGCCATCCAAGCCCGCCGAAAACTTCCATCGCCTGACGAGACCAGGATATCCTCCCGATCATCACATCTTGCGAGCACCTTAATCTCCCAGCCGACAAGCAGGTGCCCATCACAGCCTCTTTCGTCAACTCTTCTTCGAGAAGAAGGCGCTCCGGTGCATCGGTGACTTGACGCCAGGGCTCAACATATGTGTTGTCCATCGAGCCTCCCGTGGGACGTTTCAACAACTCTGGCACAAAGCTATGCTCCCGCGGAAGGTGATCGCAGGCAAGGATACGACGCTCAACACTATGCCAAAACAGTTGGAAACGGTCCTTCTCGGCGTCGAGCTTCCCTGCGATGTCTTCAATCGCCGGTTCAAGCAGTATCTGTTCTTTGACACCGACATCTGCACCTCAAAACCGTTAGCTGTCGCGATTCGGCAAGCGACCACGATATGCCTCGGCTCGGATGCCGATATGGATGTGTTTGCCAGTTCAAGCCGGTCCTTCCTAGCGCGACTGACGAGAGACGCTGATTGGACTCTGGGAATTTTTGCGCTTGGCAACGCCATGCTCGATGAGGGCGACGTCTATGGACTAGCTCTTGTGGACAGCCAGAATAGGTGGGCCGCCTATCAAGCCAGTCCGGTCGATGTCGGCATTTTTGCGATTGATAGCTCTCAACAGCTCATGAGTATCGAGGACATCAAGGACTGCTTCTTCTCGCTGGGCGACGTCAGGGGCTGGCTTTCGCGTCGAACGCAGCGCGATCGTGAATTGGTTGACAGCTTCGGCGAGGGATTTCTGACGATGCTCCAGGCGAATTACTCCTAGATCAGCGCCGTACGGTGGGGTCAGCGTCAGCGTAATCCGCCTCTTGGTTTCAGCATAAATGGTGAACTACGCCAGCGGACTGCGCCTTCGCGCAGCCGCGCGCTAACCCATCCTACGAAGCCCCTACGCCACCGCGGCGTCCGGAATCCTTGCGGCTTCCATCGGCTGCTTGCCGCGGATCAGGTCCGAGGCGCGGTCGGCGATCATCATCGTCGACGCGTTCAAATTCGCCGAGATCATGCGCGGCATGACCGAGGCGTCGATGACGCGGAGGCCTTCGAGGCCGTGGACGCGGAGCTGGTCGTCGACCACCGCCCAGGTCGAATCCGCCGGGCCCATGCGGCAGGTGCAGCCGGGGTGGAAGGTGGTGGTGCCGCGCTCGGTGGCGGCTTGCAAGAACTCGTCGTCGGTGTTGACGTTAGGGCCGGGGAAATCCTCGTAGGCGTAATAGGGCGACAACGGCGCGGACTTCAAAAGGCGCCGCGCGAGCTTCATGCCGCCGACGATGACGCGACGGTCGAGCTCGGCATCGAGATAGTTGGTCTGGATGATCGGCGGTGCGAACGGATCGGACGAGCGGATGCGGACATAGCCGCGGCTCTCCGGGCGCTGCTGCCAGGACGCCACGGTCATGCCGGGCTCGTCCTCGAGCTGGCCCTGCACGCCTTCCTTGTAGGACGCCGGCGTAAAGGTGAGCTGGAGGTCAGAGCTCTCGGCGCTCTCGCCGGAATGCCAGAAGCAATAGACCATGGTCGGCGACAGCGAGAGCAGGCCGCGGCGCGCGGTCGCCCATTTCAGCGCCTCGATCCACAGCGAGAAGCCGCGGCGAAGCTCGTTGATGGTCTTGATGTCTTTGACGCGCGCCACCGTGCGCGGGGCATAGTGGTCCTGCAGGCCCTCGCCGACCGGCAGCGCGTGACGCACCGCGATGCCGTGCTGCTGCAGCAGATCGGGCGAGCCGACCCCGGAGAGCTGCAAGAGCTGCGGCGAATTATAGGTGCCGCCGGAGAGGATGACTTCCTTGTTGGCGCGCACCTCCACCGGCATGCCGCCGCGGCCGCCCTTGGTGTAGCGCACGCCGACGGCGCGCTTGCCCTCGAAGATGATCTCGGTCGCGTGCGCATGGGTGTGCACATGCACGTTGGGCCGCTTCATCGCCGGTTTGAGGAACGCGGTCGCGCCGGAGACGCGCAGGCCGTTGTTGATGGTGCGCTGGCAGTAGGAGACGCCTTCCTGGGTCTTGCCGTTGTAGTCGGGATTGCGGGGAATGCCGAGCGAGACCGCGCCTTCCATGAAGGCTTCGCACAGCGGGTCGCGCCACTCCATGGTGGTGACGGTGAGACTGCCTTCGCGGCCGCGATAGGTGTCCTCGCCCTCGCCCACGCGTTTCTCCAGCCGGCGGAAGTAGGGCAGCACGTCGGCATAGCCCCAGCCGCGATTGCCCATCTGCGCCCAGGTGTCGAAATCCATCCGCTGGCCGCGGTTGTAGATGTGGCCGTTGATCGAGGACGAACCGCCGAGCGTCTTGCCGCGCGGCGCATAGATGCTGCGCCCGCCGGTCCAGGGCCCTGGCTCCTGCTGGTAGGCCCAGTTGATGCTCTTCATGTGGAAGGTCTTGATGAAGCCCGCCGGCAGATGGATGTAGGGATGCCAGTCGGACGGGCCGGCTTCCAGCACGCACACGCTGGTGTTGGGGTCTTCGCTCAGCCGGCTGGTGAGCACGCAACCGGCAGAGCCCGCGCCGACGATCACATAATCAAATCTGTCCATGGTGCCTCGGCCGCTCCTAGCGCGGCTTGTCGTTGAGTTGAAATTCCAGATGCGTCTTCACCGTTGGCCATTCGGCGGCGGTGATGCTGTAGACCACGGTGTCGCGCAGCGTGCCGTTCGGCGCGACCTGGTGGCTGCGCAGGATGCCGTCCTGCTTGGCGCCGAGGCGCTCGATGGCGCGGCGGCTCTGGTGGTTGAAAAAATGCGTGCGGAATTCGACCGCGATGCAGTTCAGGGTCTCGAAAGCATGGCGAAGCAGCAGCAATTTGCACTGCGTGTTGAGCGGGCCGCGCTGCGCGCTCTTGCCGTACCAGGTCGAGCCGATCTCGACGCGGCGGTTGGCGGCATCGATGTTCATGTAGGTGGTCATGCCGACGACGTTGCCGCCGGCGTCGAACACGGTGAACGGCAGCATCGAGCCCGCGGCCTGCAGCCCGAGGCGCCGGTCGATCTCCTTGGCCATGTTCTCCGGCAGCGGGATCGCGGTGTACCAGAGTTTTGACAGCTCACCGTCCTTGACGGCCGTCACCAACCCATCGAGATGCTGATGCGACAGCGGCTCGAGACGGGCGTGCTGTCCACGCAGGGTGATGGGATCGGGCCAGGGCATTTGAGGTCTCTCCTTACGTCACTATGCGGCGAGGCATTCCGGGTGCCAGATCCTCATCCTGAGGAGCGCGGAACGCGCGTCTCGAAGGATGAAGGCCCGGCTGGTGGCCTCGCCCTTCGAGACGCGCGCCAAGGGCGCGCTCCTCAGGGTGAGGGTCTGAGAGTTACCTCGCCTCTCGCACAATGACGGCTTGGCTCACTTGTTCAAAAAATTCAACGGCAATCCGCTGCGCGGCCAGTCCATGGCGACCAGCTCGCCCTTGCCTGACAGCGTGATGTAGGCCGTCTCCAGCTCGGGGCCGCCGAAGGCGATGTTGGTGGTGACGCGGTCGCCGGTCGGGACCTGCTCGACCAGCGTGCCGTCGGGTGCGATCACCGAGATGCAGCCGGAGACGAGGGTGGCGACGCAGACATTACCGCCGGCTTCCACCGCGAGCGAGTCGAACATCTGGTAGCCGCCGAGGCCGCAGATCGGCTTGCCGCGCTCGCCACGATAGATCACGTCGCGCGGCTTCAGCGTGCCGGGCGCGGAGAGCTCGTAGGCCCACAGCCGGCCGGTCGGCGTCTCCGCGATGTAGACGGTATTCTCATCCGGCGACAGCCCGATGCCGTTGGCCGGCAATATGCCGTGCACGATCTCGACGAGCTCGGTCATCCCGGGCTTGAGGTAGTACATGCCGCCGACGTCCATCTCGCGCGCGCGGCGCTTGCCGAGATCGGAGAACCACAGGCCGCCCTGCTTGTCGAACACCAGATCGTTCGGCCCGCGCAGATCGTGCTCGCCGCATCTGGTGACGACGGTCTCGACCTTGCCGGATTGCAGATCGACACGCTGGATCGAGCCGCCGAGGTAATCGTCCGGCTGCGGGCCCGGCATGATCATCTTGCGGGTCGGGATCCAGGAGAAGCCGCCATTGTTGCAGATGTAGATCTTGCCGTCGGGCCCGAGCGCGGCACCGTTCGGGCCGCCCGGAATCTTCGCGACGATCTCCTTGCGGCCGTCGGGATAAACGCGCGTCAGGCGCTGGCCGCGGATCTCCACCAGCACCACCGAGCCGTCCGGCATCACAACCGGCCCTTCGGGAAATTCGAGGTCGGTGGCGAGAACGCGGACGTCAGACATTGGGGACCCTCCCGGCTCCTTGTTATGGCTTGCACGGGATGTCCGGCACGGGCCCCACACGCAAGATTTGCCTGCGGTTATGACAAAGTCGCCTCGGCTTGCCAAGCAAGCGGGATGGTATGCCAGCGTTGCGGAAGCCCTAATGCTTCACCGGCAGCCAGATCTCGAAGCCACCATTCCCGGTTGCGGGATCGAACGCCTCGTCGTAGCGCTCGAAGCTCGGCGCGTCCGCGGCCGTCAATCCCGAGGCGGGCAGCCATCGATTCCAGATCGTGTTGACGGTGCGGCGGATCGAGGCGACGTGCTCGGTATGCGTGAACACCGCATAGCGCTGCTCGGGAATGCGGATGCGGGCGAAGCGTCGCGGCAGGTCCGAGAACTCGGCGACCTCGACGCCCGCGATGTAGTCGAAATTGCCGGAATCGTCGCCGTTGCAGCAGACGCCATAGGCGACCTGTCCGACCCTCGATGGAATATCGGCGACCTCCTGGTGAAAGCGGTGCCAGAGGCCGGGGATGACGGCGCCGTTGTCGCAAGAAATGCGCTCGCCGGGACCGGCGACGAGCAACGCCCGCTCGGTCTCAAAACGCGGCGGGGCGAGATGGTCGAGCATGGTGGAGTCCATGAGGATCGGCTCCTGAAGCTTGAGGTCATTGACGCACATCGCCGCCCTGACCGCTTCGGGCGTGGTGCCGAATTGGTCGCGGAACGCGCGGGTGAAAGCTTCGTGCGAGCCGTAGTCGGCCTCCAGCGCCAGCGACAGAATGTCGGGCGCGCCGTTCGCGAGAAGACGCGCCGCCTCGGTCAGCCGCCGCGCGCGGACGTAGCGCATCACCGGAAGGCCGGTGGCTGCGGCAAACGCGCGCACGATGTGGAACCGCGACACGCCCGCGATCGCAGCGATCTCGTCGAGCGTCATCGGCTCGGCCAGATGGCTCTCGATATACCAGAGCGCGCGTTGGGCAGGGTTCATGGCGGCTCAACCCTCGTTCGAAGCGTGACGATGATGCGCCCTCAGCGCCGGCTTCGCTTGATCGGCATTGCTGTCCTCGCGTGAGGATAGTTCGGGAATAGCCACTGGCAACGCCCCGGCATTCGCGGCTAGACTGTTTCGAACCGCTCACGAGAAAGAGGAACCCCACGTCATGGACATCACCGATGTGCGGGCACACCATATCCGCATCCCCTATGACGCCGGTGTCGCGAGCTTTCGCCAGGGCGCGTCCGCGATTACCGCGCTCGACATGGTGCTGGTCGAGGTCATCACCGATGCCGGGCTGACCGGCTGGGGCGACGCCTTTGCCTATGTCTGCCCGCGCACCGCGCGCAGCGCCGTCGAGGAGATGATCGCACCGCAGGCCCGCGGGCTGAAGGTGCCCGATACGGCCGGCATTCCCGCTGCCATGGAGCAGATCCAGCGCAATCTGCATCTGTTCGGCCGCTACGGCATCACCATGTTCGCGATCTCAGCGCTCGACATCGCGCTGTGGGATTTGGCGGCGAAGGTGCAGGGGGTGCCCCTGCATCGCCTGCTCGGCGAGATCAGGCGCACGGCCATTCCCGCCTATGCGAGCCTGCTGCGGATCGGCTCGCCCGACAACATCGCGGCCGAATGCAGGAAGGCGCTCGCGCTCGGCTATGGCGCGATCAAGCTGCACGAGACCACGGCGCCGGCGGTGTTCGCCGCCCGGGAGGCGATCGGACCGACCGTTCCGCTGATGGTCGACATGAACTGCCCGCTGACGGCCGAGCAGGCGATCGCGTTCGCAACGACCTGCCGCGACGCACGGCCGATGTTTCTGGAGGAGCCGGTCTGGCCGCCGGAGGATTTCGCCGCGCTCGCCGAGGTGCGCAGCAAAGGCGGGCTCGGGATTGCCGCCGGCGAGAACGCCTGCACGGAATATCAATTCCGCCAGATGATGCAGGCCGGCGCGGTGAGCCACGCCCAGCCGTCGGTGACCAAGGTTGGCGGCATCACGGAATTTCTGAAGGTCGCGGCGCTCGCCGATCAGCTCGGCGTCAAGATCGTTCCGCACTCGCCGTATTTCGGTCCGGGCCTGCTCGCGACGCTGCACCTTCTGGCGACACGCGAGGACGGGCTGGTCGAAATGTTCTATCTCAAGCGCGAAGCCTGCCTCTGGAGCGGCCGCGCCGACAGCGATGCCACCGGCCATGTCGCGGTGCCCGCGGGCGCGGGGCTCGGCTATGAGCCTGATCGGGACGTGATGGAGCGCTATCGCGTGGCGTGATCGGCTCGCTTATTTCGCGTCCTTCGCCGCCGGCGCGTCCTGCTTCTTCTTCAGATCATCGGCCG
Organism: Bradyrhizobium sp. CIR48; assembly: GCF_014198315.1. Lineage (NCBI taxonomy): Bacteria > Pseudomonadati > Pseudomonadota > Alphaproteobacteria > Hyphomicrobiales > Nitrobacteraceae > Bradyrhizobium > Bradyrhizobium sp. CIR48. Next base: position 276,024 of record NZ_JACIHG010000012.1, on the reverse strand, counting down.
TCTTCACCTGCGCGGCCTGGAGATCGCCGAGCGTCTTCTGCAGGCCGGCGAGGTTCGTCTTCAGCGCATCGATCTGACGGTTTGCTGCATCCAGCTTCTGCTGCTGGTCGAGCGCGAGCTTGGTGATCGTTTTCTGCAGGAAGTCGACATTGCTCTGCAGGCAGCTGGTGCGCCGCTCCATGGTCTTCTCGACCGTGCAGATCTCGATACCGGGCACGTCCTGCGCGTGCACCTGCGCATTCGCCAGCGTTGCGAGCAGCAATATTGCGAAACAAACGCCGGCGTTTCGAAGCAGCATGAAAGGTTCCTCTCCGATCGATCACGGCAATGTGCGCTGTTTGCGCACAGCCACTCAAGGCTACCACACTCGCACCGCATTCTCGCGTTGAGCTTGCATCGTTCCCTTGGACGGGGAACGATGATCCGCACGCGGAAGAAGTGGGCGCTCGTTCCGCGGCTTTGTTTAGGGGAGATTTTTGGAATGGCAACGCGCGATAGACGACTGGCGGAATTCGACGGCGCCGGAGAACCACCGCCGGGCCTGGCGCTCGAAGTGCTGTGCGAGGACCACAGCGGAACGTACCAACTGCCGTTCGCCTGTCGCTATGTCGAGGGACGCTGGCAGAACCACGAGGCCGGCATCGCGGTCGAAGCGACCGTCATCGGCTGGCGCCTGCCGCGCGTGAGGCAGCGCGGGGCCGCCTGACGCCCATATTTGTTCCAAAATGCAACGGGGCCGCGCTCCGTCTTAACCTTCGGAACGCGGCCCGAACGAATCACGTCCGAATCAGCCGAACGGACGTGTACGCAGCTGTTCACGGCTAGATATCGATGTGGCTTGGCCGGCGCGTACAATATCTGCGCAGCGCGGTGGATGGCCCACGCCTCGCACGGGCGCCAAAGGTTAATCGCGAAAAGGACATAGCGCTCAAGTTGCTGTGGCCGGTCCCCGCCCCCGAAACAGGCAGGGCCAGGCAAGGCCTGCCTAATATTCGACCTCGAGCTCCTCGATCTCGGCCGGCTCTTCCCTCGCCGCCGCGATCCATTCCTTCATCTCATCCATCGCCATGATGGTGTCGGCGTAGGCCTTCAGCTGCGGCTCGAGCTTGACGTCGTAGGTGACGAAGCGCGTCACCACGGGCGCGTACATCGCATCCGCCATGGTTCGCCGCTCGCCGAACAGGAACGGGCCGCCCGACCTGTCCAGGCAGTCGCGCCAGATCGACCAGACCCGATCGATGTCGGCCTGCGCGCGCGACCAGATCTTGAAGCCGGGAAAACGTCCCTTCAGATTCACCGGCAGCGAGGCGCGCAGCGTGGTGAAGCCGGAGTGGATTTCGCCCGAGATCGAGCGGCAATGGGCGCGCTGCACGCGGTCATCAGGCAGCAGGCCGGCTGACGGCATCGCCTCGTTGAGGTATTCGGCGATCGCCAGCGTATCCCACACCACGGCACCGTCGTGCCGCAGACACGGCACCAGGATCGACGACGACAGCAAGAGGATTTCGGCGCGCGCCGACGGATCGTCCGGCGCGGTGACGATTTCCTCGAAATCGAGCCCGGAGAATTTCGTCAGCAGCCAGCCGCGCAGCGACCAGGACGAGTAGTTCTTGCTGCTGATGGTCAGAGTCGCCTTCGCCATATGGCCATTCCCTCACGCCTGGGCGCGCACTGCCGCGCGTGCGTGCCCCGTCCTTCCCGCCCAAAGAGCAGCAAGCGACGTGCCAATTTTCCCGGCGGTCCGGCTCCCATCTGGCTTCGATATTGCATCACGACGGGGGGACAGGTGGGCACTTCAGTATGATGTCGATGTATTATCAGGCCTTTCAGAACCAGATGGACCTGACAGCGCCGTGGCGGGCGGGGGCTTCGTCCGCGCTCAAATTCCTCAATCTGGTGCCGCAGGGCATGTCGGACCAGGTCGTCGGCCGTCTCTCGGCGGCGCTGGAGCTGATCTCGCGCTCCACCCTCACCTATCATCGCCCGGCCTACGGCATCGACAGCGTCATGGTCGGCAATCGCGAAGTCGCCGTCACCGAGGAGGTCGCCTACGCGACACCGTTCGGCTCGCTGCTGCACTTCAGGAAGGACGGCGTGACGGAGCAGCCGCGCATGCTGCTGGTGGCGCCGATGTCCGGCCATTTCGCGACGCTCTTGCGCGGCACCGTGCAGACGCTGCTGCAGGACCACGACGTCTACATCACCGACTGGCACAATCCGCGCGACATTCCGCGCAGCGAGGGCCGCTTCGGGCTCGACGACTACACCGAGCATCTGATCGATTTCCTCGGACAGCTCGGCCCGCGCCCGCACATGGTGGCGATCTGCCAGCCGTCGGTGTCGGCGCTCGCGGCCGCCGCGATCATGTGCGAGGACAACCATCCCTCGCGCCCGGCGACGCTGACGCTGATGGCGGGGCCGATCGACACCCGCATCCAGCCGACCAGGGTCAACGACTTCGCCAAGAGCAAGCCGATCGAATGGTTCGAGCAGAACCTGATCAACTACGTGCCGATGCAGTGCCGCGGCGCGCTGCGGAAAGTCTATCCCGGCTTCGTGCAGCTCACCGCCTTCGTCTCGATGAACCTCGAGCGCCACATCAAGCAGCACATGGATCTCGCCAACCACATCGCCAAGGGCGAGAACGACAAGGCCGCGACCATCAAGACTTTCTACGACGAATATTTCGCCGTGATGGACCTGCCGGCCGAGTTCTACATCGAGACCGTGCGCGACGTGTTCCAGGAGCACCTGTTGCCGCAAGGCAGACTGATGCATCGCGGCCGCCCGGTGAACACCAAAGCCGTCAGCCGCATGGGGCTGATGACAGTCGAGGGCGAGAAGGACGACATCTGCTCGATCGGCCAGACGCTCGCCGCGCAGGACCTCTGCACCGGCGTACGCGCCTATCGGCGCGTCCACCACATGCAGGCCGGCGTTGGCCATTACGGCGTGTTCTCAGGCCGGCGCTGGAATAACGAGATCTATCCGCTGCTGCGGGATTTCGTGCACGTGAATTCGTGACACCACGCCGCGGCGCGCTGGAATTGCTCTTCAAGCCCGTATCGAGCCGGGCCACGCGACGACTTGCCCTGACATCACCATGCGGTTGCGTCCGCCCTCCTTGGCGGCGTAAAGCGCCTTATCCGCAGCCGCTATCAGCGACGTGCAATCCGCCTTGTCGCCGAACGAATGATATGTGGCGCCACCAATGCTGAGGGTGACCTGCCTGGATGACGGGTTGAGCGCGTGCAGGATGCCGAGGTCCTCGATCGCCTGCCGGATTCGCTCACCGACCTGCTCGCAACCTCCTGCGTCGGTATTCGGTAGCAGCAAGGCGAATTCCTCACCACCGTACCGGGCCGCCACGTCTGCCGGCCGTCTGGCCTGCTGCGCCAGGACCCCCGCGATTGAGCGGAGACATGAATCGCCCGCTTGATGCCCGTACCGGTCGTTGAAGCTCTTGAAATGATCGACGTCCATCAGCAGCAGTGACAGAGGCGTTCCTTCCCGCCTGGCCCGGTCCCATTCCGCCTCCAGCCGCTCGTCGAAGTGTCTGCGATTTGCCAAGGCCGTTAGGCCGTCCGAACTGGCGAGAGCCGCCAGCCTATCCTCCAGATCCTTGCGTTCGGTCATGTCGCGCGAGATCGCCACCACGCCGTTGATGTGTCCACTCTGCGCACTCCTCGTGACGCGCAGTGCAGTTTCGACCCAGATCTCTTCCTTCTCACGATGACGGGTGCGATACGTGATTCTCGCCTCCTCGGCTTCGCCGTTCATCAATGCGGAGAGCGTTTGCTCAACCCGGGCCAGATCCGCGGGATTGATGCCGGCGAGGGCTGATGTGTCCACCAATTCGTTCGGAGCCCAGCCAAGGATTCGAGCGGTGGACGGCGACGCATAGAGGATCCGTCCATCGACTGCGACGCGCATGACCATGTCTCCCGACTGCTCTGCAAGGAGGCGAAAATCCGCCTCCTTGGCGACCAGGGCAGCCGCCATCTTCTGCCGCAGGTGCAACTGGCGCACCAGAAAGAGCCCGGCAACACCGAGCCCACCAGTCAGCGCCAGGACTGCGGCAATGCGCGTCAGCGCGGCTCTGCGCCAGGGGGCCAAGACGTCATCTTCCGATTCCGTAGCAACGAGGAGAACGGGGTAGCGGCTGCTGAGTTGATAGAAGCTCAGACGCCGAACGCCGTCGAGAGGCGACGTGAAGTAGTAGACGCCCGCAGCCGGCCGCTCGCGAATAGTCTTGAAAAGCGGAGCACTCGACAGATCGCGGCCCGTGTATCCGTTGTCCGGGGTACGCGCGAGGACAATGCCTCCCGCGGTCGCCAGAGCGATTGAACCGTTCCGGCCAACGTCGAACCCGCGATAGAATTGTAGAAAATAGTCGACATCGATCGTCGTAAGGGCAACTCCGGCAAAACTGCCGTCAGGATGGTTGAAGCGCCGTGACGCGGTGATGATCCATTGACCGCCCGATCTACTCTTCACCGGATTCCCAATGAAGGTCCCCCGGTCCGCCACGGCACGATGATGCTGGAAATAATCCCGGTCGCTGTTGTTGAGACGGGCGAAATCCACTGGCTCGCTGGTTGCGAGCCAGCGGCCGGTCTCGTCGTAGATAAATACGGCGCGGATCCGGTTCGCGGCTTTGCGTCGGGTCAAAAAGGTCTGAATCTTGGCGATTGCTGTTGGCCCGGCTCCCTCCAGTTCGAGTTGACCAACCAGCACGTTCAGAACGGTATCCGCGAGTTCGAACGTGTCGTCCGCGTGTTGCGTCAGCGACCGGGCCAGATTGGCCATGTCCGTTTCGGAACCCTTCAGCACCGCCAGTCGCGAGGACCATTCCCGCCAGCCGCTGAGCGCGACAATCGCCATACAGGCGACCGCCACGAATGCCGAGACCCAGAACGTCAGACGCCCCTGGCGAACATCACTACGGTGATAGATCAAGAGATGTTCCCTCCACCCCAGCCCCGTAAACGCCTTGGGCTTAAGGGATAGTTGCTCGTTCCGGTTGAGTTTCTGGCAGGGCTTCGGAAGACTGACGGCATCGATGAGCGGCTTGACCGTCGATCGATAACCCATCGACCGGTCGGGCGAGAAGGACACCACAGCAATCAGCCCGACTTGACGGCCTCGCTCAACGTGCCGGCCACTCGGCCAAGTGAGGCTCAGTGAAACTGGCGGGATGCAGGCTTCGGACTCCGGCAAGATGTGCCAGATCGTCGATCCGCGGTTGAGGCCGAATGACCAGGCTCTCTGCCGGCAACCGAATCGGCGGCGAAAGCGATGCGGGCTTCGCGCCAGTTGTAACAATTTGAGGCAACGGCACGGCCATTGACCAGATGTTCTTGAGCATCGCCCTGTTCACGGAGCATGCGACGACACCGTTCTCCTTCAGACGGGCGACGGTAAAGAGCTTGCGAATCAGCAGGTCTCGTTCAAGCGATTGCGGCAAATGGAACTGCATCCCGACCAGCCGGCCTCGTTGCTGTACAATCATCGCGTCGATCCAGCCCACCTGCATGATGTGCACGCGCAGCGGTTCTCCAGCGCCGGGACAGTCAATGCCGGAGCCGAGCAGAACGCCAGCGCCAGAGAGGGAGATGTTGCTCACGCGCCCAGAAAGCCGTTCGCCGGCCCCGGTCTCGATCAAGACCGATTCATCGACGTCGAAACGCTCCTCGGCGCGTCCCATCCGGGCTTGCAGCGAGGTCATGCAGACGAAGAAGAGCACGACGACGTTCACCACCGACCAGAAGGCGACCATCGGTAAAGCGGCCGGATGATCGATCATCCGCCATTCCGGGATGGTGTTCAGAACCAGGCCGACAACCGTCAACGCCATCAGCGCCGCCGACGGCCAGAATATCTCCGCGGCGTAGCTTGCGCACCGCGCGGCAGCTCCCTTGGGCGTCACCTTGAACGCATGTCCCATCGGCTTGACGAGAGTCCCGAGCACCGTCGGCAGAATCTTGAAGCTCTGGATCGTCGCCGACACCTGAGCGGCGAGCGGAAAGTGCACGTGCGGCGCAAACCAGGAGATGCCGCCGTTGAGCGCCAGGATCGCGGGGAACAGGTAAAAGAAGACCGCCTCGGGGGTGACGTCGGCGACAGGCGATAGACCGGTCCACATGAACACGATCGGAACCACCACGACCATGAGCGCTCGCAAGCCCAATGAGAGCCAATGAGTCGGAAAGAACAGAAGCCGATGCATCAAGCCCAGTCCGGGGCCGAGCGGGCCGGCGGCGAGATACAGAGTCTGGATCGCGCCACGCGCCCAGCGTTGCCGTTGCACGAAAAACGCGTCAAGGCTTTCCGGCGCCAATCCAATCGCCAATGGCTCGTTGAGATAACGGGTGATGTACCCTTTGCGCAGCAGGACCAGCGTCAGCAGAATGTCTTCGGTAATGGACTGGGTTGGCAAGGCATCCCCAACCACGCGAAGTGCTGCACGACGCGTGACGGAGTTGGAACCACAACAAAAGGCACCATCCCAGCCGTCGCGCGCGGGCATGATGGAATCGAAGAAGAACCGTTGCTCGTCCGGCAATCCCCTGTGCAGGCCGAGATTCGCCTGCATCGGATCCTCGTTGTAAAAGGTGTGCGGGATCTGAACGATTCCGATCTTTGGATCCGCGAAGAAGCCGATCGTGCGCATCAGGAATTTGCACTGCGGCACGAAGTCCGCGTCAAAGATCGCAAAGAACTCGCCGTTCGTCTGCGTCAGCGCATGATTGATATTGCCGGCCTTGGCATTCAGGTTGTCGGCGCGCGTGAGATACCCGGCACCCTTTTCCTCGCAGAGTTTCTTGAGCCAAGGCCGGCGACCATCATCCAGAACCCAGACCTGGAAGTTTGGATAGTCCAGACACAACGCGCCGGTGATCGTCTTTTCCAACACCTCGAACGGCTCGTCATAGGTTGGAATAAGGACGTCGACCGATGGCAGCTCATCATGCGGCAGGCTGCGAAGCCGACGCTCGTGCTGATCCGCCTCGCTGCGGCGATCGGTCCTGCGAAGGAAAATCAGATAAAGAATAAACTGATCCGTAAAGGTCAGTAGCTCAACGAAGAGACAGAACCAGATCCAGTAGACCTGATACCAAGTGCCGGTCGCCGGCAGCACCGTGGTGAAAATACGCCATTCGAGGTAGCGAGCCACGACAAGCCAAACCGCGGCAAAGACCGCGACACGTGCCCAAAGGCGCGCGACCGGAAAGGTCGGCGCCAACAGGTACATCGCCGCAAAGATCCCCACCATCGGCGCGAACAGCTGAGAGAGAGACAGAGTCATGGCCTGCATGGAACACCTCGCTCACAGCGACGACTGGTCGAGCTCCAGGCGCGCGGTCAGCCATTTCAACTTCGAGCTGACCAATCGTAGCAAGCCGTCGGCTCTGCGCTCGAAGCGCACTTCGGCCAGCCGTCCGATATCGCAGGAGCCATTGCGGTCGGCCCACGTTTCGTTGGGGGGAAGCGATATCTCAACGGTAATGTTGCCCGGATCAGGCCGCGGCACCCGAGCCGCAAGCAGTCGATCGTCGGCGTAAGCAGCCGATCCGCGGACTTGCCGGACCAGGCCGGTCTTCCATTCGCCGCTCCCGATCAGGCGGACGGTAGCCGCATCTCCGGCCTTGATCTTCTCGAAATCGCGCTCGGGCAGTTCAACGACAATGAATCGGCGTTGGCAGTCTGCAAAATCGAGGACCGATTGCCCTTCCGTGACCATCGAGCCGGGGCTGGCCGCGACCGACCAGACGACATGGGCGGCCGGCAACGACAGATCGTAGTGATCGAGACGATCAAGCCGAGCGCGCTCCTCGGCGATTTCCGCGGCCAGTTGCGCAGAACGTGAGCTGTTTTGCAACTCGTCCGTCTCGAGCTCCTGGCGGCGGAGAACAAGCCGCTCGCGTTGCTGCTGGGAGTAGGGCACGTCATTGGCATCGCCACGAAGATAGAGACCTTTCTCCGCCGCCCCCAACTCGGTCTTGAGGCGCTGCAGGCGTTCATCGGCCATCCGGCACCGCGTTGCGGTTGCCTCCTGCGAGGCTTGGGCCTCGCCGGAGCGGATCTGCGAACTGATGCCGAGCTTCACGAGCCTCTCCATCCGGCCCGCGACATCGTTCCGCTGCCGCGCCTCGGCGAGACAGCCGCCTTTTTCAACTTCCGTTTCGCCGATTTCGTGGCTCAGGCGCGCGACCATCCCCAAACGATAGTCCTCGCTGCGCTCGCCGAGCTTGCGATCGAGCCCGGCGATCTCCTCGAGTTGCCGACGTGCGAGCTCGGCGCGTTTGGTGGACACGGCAAGCTGCTGATCGAGGTCCATGAGGTGTCGGCGATCCGGCGAACGCGCCCCGACCATCGGCACCACCCGGCTCTGCTGGAAATATTCGCCCTTGCGTGGAAGATCAGGCGAGAGCTGACCCGCGAACGGTGCAGTCACCCGCATGAGCTCGGCATTGACAAAGGCGGAGGGAGCGATTCGGTAGGTCACATACGGCAACAGGGCCCATCCGCTCAGCGCGATGATCCCGAGCGCCAGAGCTCGGCGAACAACCCGGCTGCGAATGAAACGTTCGACGTGCAAACGGACCACGACTGGATCTCCAATGGGCTTTGGTCGCTGCGCCTGCCGCAGCGAAGGCAAACCAATCGTCGGGCGTTGGGATGAAGTTTGCGCCTTGAGGCAAGGAGCAATCCGACAACATTGCCGCCAGCCGAAATCAGGATTCGCCACCGCGGCAGACTCGCCTTCGCAACCACGAGAAGCATACCTAGGATTCACCACATCAGGTTAAGCTGTGTCAAAACCGGATAACTACGGCTGCCGAGTCGAGGATCAGGATATCGTCCCATTCCGGCTTGAAGTCGGCGCGGCGCTTGCGGCGATCGAATGGCGCGGCTAACGCCCATTCCCAAGCAGCTCTTTCGCTTCCAGGACTTCGGGAAGATTTCGCTCCGCATCGAATTCGGCGAGCACAGGAGCGAGCACTTCAGAGACCGCACCAGCTCGGCCATTTGTCTTGTACAGGCGTGCAAGTTCAAGGGCGCCGCGCAGCTCGAAAGTCCTGGTCTGCTGGTGTCGCGCGATGTCCAGCGCGCGCTTGAAGGCTTCTTCGGCACTGGATTCGTCCGAAGGATCCTGGCGCGATACAAGTTTACCGCGGACACGATGCAGCTCGGCATCGAGCCAATGCTGGCCGGATTGTTCCGTCCCGGCGATCGATTCGTCCAGGATTTCCAGCCCGGTCCCGACTTCGCCCACCTCTGCATTCGCCAGGGCGACATGCATCCCCCAGAACGGTTCGCAGAGGTAGCAGTCGTTCTCGTGCAGGAAGGCCCAGCCGTGACGCATGTCCGCCAGTCCGGCCATCCGGTCGCCGGCACGCCACTTGGCGAGGCCATTCAGGTAGGTGCCCGCGGCCACGTACAGCGGCATCGTGTGGTCGCGCGCGAGACCGAGCGCCAGGATCGTCTCTGTTTGCTGCAACATGCCCCCGCATACCCCGTCGAACACAGCGCGATGAACCAGCGCATTGGCCTGGGACAGCGCCCGTTTTTCGCCCGGAGCACCCACCGCTTCCGCGGCGAGCTTGCGCGCACGAGCGGTGCTACCGAGCGGCCAGAGCACCAGGGCAAGAAATCTCATGATCACGAACGGCAGATCCAGCGCAGACGCCCTGAAGGTCGCGGGATCCGGTTCGGCACCATAGATCCCCAGCGCCCGCTCAAGATGCGTTCTCGCATTCAAGTAATCGCCCTCGAACCAGCAGGTGACGCCGCCCGTCCAATGGGCGACGACGGCGGCCACCGGCGAGTCCGGTCGTCGGTCAGCGGCGCTCCTGATGGCGTCCGCCAGCTCCCGCATCGGAGCGAGTTCGCCGTGGGTCAGGCAGGCATTGAAGAGCCCCGACTGCACCGGCGCAAGTTCAACGGGATCATCGATGTCGGCTGCGAACTGGCGCGCACGCGTCCATGCCGCGACCGTCTCTGGAGCGCTGTGGCCGAGGCTGCCCCGCAAGGCACGGCCATATGCGATCTGAAGATGCAGCCTGCTCATGATCCGGCGGGAATCATCAGGCAACTGATCGGCGGTCGCAATGGCCTTGCCGAGATGCGCGATCGCCTCGGAATAGGCCGAGCGTTTCAACGCCTGCTGGCCCGCCTTGCGCCACCATTCGAGGGCCGTCTCGCTCAGCCCCGCCTCAGTGAAGTGGTGCGCCAGAACTTCCGGTTCGGTCTCGGCGACTGCTGGAAACTTCTCGCGCAGAACATCGCCAATGCGGGTATGAAGCAGCTGCCGTTTGCTCTTGAGCAGACTCTCGTAGGCCGCCTCCTGAACAAGGGCGTGCTTGAAACTGTAATTTGCTTCGGGCGGCGTGCCACGACGCAACAGCAGTTCGGCCTCTTCAAGTTGTCCCAACGCAGCGTTCAGCGTCAGATCGTCGCGTCCCGCCACGGTTTTCAGCAGTGCGTACGAGAAGTCACGGCCAATGGCGGCGCCTATCTGCGCTACCTCCTTGACCGGAGCGAGCCGGTCGAGCCGCGCCATCAGCGAATCCTGCAGCGTCGCGGGGATAGCAAGCGGCGGGAGCGGACTATTCAGGCGGTAGCGCCCGGCATCTTCGACGAGCAGCCCGGACTCCAGCACCATCTTGGTCAACTCTTCGACGAATAGCGGTATGCCATCGGTCTTGTCGATGATCTGCTTCATCATCTCGCGTGGCAGCTGGCGACCGACGACCACCTGCTCGACCAGCGCGCGCGTGTCCTGCCGATCGAGCCGGTCGAGCCGCAACAGACTGACATTGGCAAGGCCCGACCAGGAGGGCTCGAACTCCGGCCGGGACGTCAAGAGCACGAGTATCTGCAGGCCCCTGATCCGATCGACCGCGAGATCGAACAGTTCAAGTGTCGTCGCATCGGCCCAATGCATATCCTCGCAGATGATCAGCAGAGGCTGGTCTCGCGCCAATCCCTCGAGCTGATCGAGAAGGGCGGCAAATGTCTGTCGCCTCTGCTGCGCCGGGCTCAAGCCGAGTGGCGGGCAATGATCGCCGGTCGGAATCGAGAGCAGGGCCGCAATGAGCGGCGTGGCCCGGGCGACTTGCCGGGTTCCTATTGCCAGCATCGCCTCGAGCTTGTCGAGCTTTTGTTCTGGCGTGTCGTGGGAGCGGATTCCGGCGGCGCGCTCGAGCTGCGCGACAAAGGGATGAAGTGCGCTGTTGGTGTGGTAAGGCGAACACTGATATCGCACGCGACGGTGCGTCCCCAACGAGGGGCTCTCGGACAGCATTGCCACGATGCGCGACTTGCCGATGCCCGCTTCGCCGGAAATCAATACGATCTGGCCCTGGCCCTGCCATGCCTCCCGCTGGCGCGAGAGAATGAACTCGATCTCGTCCTTGCGGCCGACAAAGCCGATCGAGCGCGCGGCGCGGACCGCCTCGAAGCGACTCTCCGATGAGGTCGCTCCTTCCACCGCCCAGACCGCGATGGGTTCGCCTATCCCCTTGACCTCGCGGCGGCCGAGATTGCGAAAGGTGAAGAGATCGCCAAGTAGCCGGCGCGTCGACGAGGCAACGACGACCGCCCCCGGCTCGGCCAGGCTTTGAAGCCGAGCAGCGAGGTTTGGTGCATCGCCGATGGTTGCGTGCTCCTCCGATGCATCTCCGCTGATGAGATCGCCGACCACCACAAGCCCGGTCGCAATTGCGATCCGCAGTTCAACCCGTTCGCCGGCGCCTGTCTTGAGCTGGCGAATCGCAGCGATAATATCGAGGCCCGCTCGCACTGCCCGCTCCGCATCATCTTCGTGGGCGCGCGGATACCCGAAATAGACGAGTATTCCGTCACCAACGAACCTGGCTATCCTGCCGTCATAAGCGGCAATGACGCTCCCGCAGGCGGCGCGGTACGCCCGGATCACTTCCCACAGATCCTCGGGATCGAGACGCGCCGAGAGCGCCGTCGAGCCGACCAGATCGCAAAACATGACAGTGAGGTGGCGCCGCTCGGCGTCGTGAGGCGGAGTCGGCGATGCGATCAACGCGGCTGGATCAAGGTCGGCAATCGCACGCAGCATTTTGCGGCGATGCCCGAGCAGGACTCCGAGCTTGTCGAAGTCCTCGACCATCAGCTCGGGAAGGACGCCCATGTCGATCCCATTTTGGACAAAACGCTCTGCGTATTGCCCAAGCCCCAGCTTCTCGAGCCACTCCGCAATCTGCATTGGCTCCACCGATCGTGTGGTTGGCGGTTAGCAGAATTTTGGACCACGGCGCGCAGGGACAATATCCCAACGCCACCATGATGGCACGTCTTGTTTGTCGCGCGAAAATTTAGGTTACTCGATACCGACACGTTTTTCGACCGGGACACTGCTCGATGCGAACGGCTGCGCTACCAAACATCGCCCGCGCGCAGCGTTAGATGGCAGAGGTTGCGATGAGTCGTCGCTGCTCACCGCAGACCTGAAGCCGAACCAACACTGCGGCTTGTGCGCACATACGATGCCAAGTGCACGTTTTCCGTGAGGCGCACTTTTATCGTTGCTCGTTCGTGGGCGCATCGGAGCTGCGAGTCATTGCACCCGCCGCAACTTGAAGCGAAGAACCAACCACCCAACAGCCGGCAACAAAGCCTATCAGGCCGTTAGGCAGGTTTTGATCAAGGACAAGGATGCTGACGGACAGCGTTGCGGCAATCGCCGCGCTGAACGTTCCAGCCGCACTCATGAGCTCAGCCGGCTCAGAACCATTCCATTCTTCCGAGATGTTCGATGTCGCCCTTCGTGCGACATTGCCGGACAAATCAATCCCGACATAATAGCTGAGAGCTCCATAGAGCATTGTTATCAGCACGATCCAGCCGCTTTCAAACATTCCGCCTTTCTGACGCAACAGGGTCGCACCCACGTAGAGGCCACAAGAGGCCCCAACGGCTGCCAGCCCAATTCTTTCAAGAATGTGGGCCGACTTGATCAGGCTGGAACGGGCGATCCGAAGACTGCCGACCTGCCTTCTTAGGGAAAAGGCGCTGGAAATTGCGCTGCTAATCTTCATTGGGGGCTCCTCTGAGTAAGTAGCAGCCTACCGGCCGACCCCGACTAGAAGCTGCCAGGACGCGTTTCTCGATGCCCTTGATTCCAATTTCTGAAAGATCTGTGTTGAGTGATGGGGTTGGCTTGCTCGTGACCAGGACGAGAGCCAATCCAAAGCTGCGAGCACGCGGCTTCGCAGGCATTTGCATCTCACCCGTGTCTGCCAGTTGGCTCCAGGTGCGACAATTTCTTGCGGGAGTGATAGCTCGAAAAGAGAGTGATGGAATATGAGGCGGTTCACATGCCGCAGTTCCCTCTCGCTCCATCCGGTCACAATTTCAGGAGGACAAATCCTCATCGTCGCGCCACCCCTCCCCCCAAGAGGAGAGAACCCTCACCCGGCGCTGCGCGCCGACCTCACCCGCAAGCGGGAGAGGTAAGAGGAGCTCGTGGCTAGACCGGTGTTCCCATCACCATCACGCCCTCAGTAACCGCGACTGCGATCGACACGCCCCGGCAATTCCTCGCCGCGGCGGTGACGGTCGATGACGTCGAGCACGAAATCGACGGCCGTGTCCGGCGTCGTCATGCTGGCATTGTGCGGCGTCAGCAGGATACGCGGATGGCGCCAGAACGGATGTCCCTCAGGCAACGGCTCCGGTTCGGTGACATCGAGCACCGCGCCCGACAGCGCACCGCTGTCGAGGGCCGCGAGGAAATCGGCCTCAATGAGATGCGGTCCACGTCCGACATTGACGAGGGACGCACCGTGCGGCAGGCGCGCGAACAAATCCGCGTTGAGGATGCCGCGGGTCTCGTCGGTCAACGGCAGCAGGCAGACGAGAATGTCGCTCTGCGCGAGGAAATCTGGCAGCGCGTCTGCACCCACGTGGCAGGTCACGCCCTCGATCTCACGCGCCGAGCGATTCCATCCCGAGAGCGGGAAGCCGAACAGCTTGAGGCGTTCGAGCACGGCCTGGCCGAGCTGGCCAAGCCCCATCACACCGACACGCCGCCGTTTCGCCGGCGTGATCCGGATCTCGCGCCAGACCTGCTGCTTCTGCTGATCGATGAACCGCAGGAGGTCGCGATGCAGACCGAGCACGGCCATGGCGACGTACTCCACCATGGTCTCGGCGATGCCGGGCTCCAGCATGCGGACAAGCGGAATGTGCGCGGGCACTTTCGTGGCATCGAACTGATCGACGCCAGCGCCGACCGAGAAGACCAGCTCGAGATTGGGAAACGTCGTCGCGATATCGTCAGGCGGCACCCACGCAACGAGATAGCGGACGTTGGCGGGATCGCCGATGTCAGGCCAGAGCCGGAATGGGACGTCGGGCGCACGCTCCGCGAAGAAGCGCGCCCATTCGGCGCCGCGAACCATGTTGGCCTTGTAGAGAACCGTCATGCGAGCCCTCAGAACGGGCTGACCGGCACCAGCCGGCGGCCGTCGATCATGCGCTTGTGGCTGTAGGCCGCGGGATCGACCAGCGGCGTGGCGCCGGTCACGATGTCGGCGGCGAGCTTGCCGGCGGCAGGGCCGATGCCAAAGCCGTGGCCGGAGAATCCGGTGGCGAGGAAGAAGCCCGGCAGCGCGTCGACCGGCGAGATCACCGGGATCGTGTCGGGCGTGCAGTCGATGGTGCCGCCCCAGGCTTCCGCGATCTCGATGTCCTTGAGTTCAGGGTTAGCCTTGATCAGTGAGGCCAGCGCCGCATTCACCAGCGACATGTCAGGCTCGGGATCGCGCACGCGCTCGGTCTCGAACGGCGACGGCTTGTCAAAGCTCCAGCTGGTGCCGCGCACGATCTGGTCGAAGAAAGACTTGCCCAACGAAAGTTTCAGCCCGTTCTTGCGATGCAAATAGGTTGGCCAGAAGGTGCGCGCGTAGCGGAACAGATCGGGCGACAGCTCGACCGTGCCGCGGTTGCGCAGCGCCAGCGTGAAGCCGCCGTCGAGGCGGCGGCGGACGCAGTAGAGATCGGTGCCCAGCGCGCCCGAGGTGATCTCCGGTCCCGGCGTGGTCCGGCAGGCGGTGGCGTTGACGAGGCCGATCGGCAGCTCGATGCCATGACGGCGGCAGAACAGCGACGACCATGCGCCGCCCGACAACAGCACGGACTGGGTGCGGATGGTGCCCTTCTCGGTGACGACGGCGCTGACGCGACCGCCAGTCGTCTCCAGTCCCCGCGCGGCGCAGCCCTGATGGACGGTGACGCCGTGCTTTCGCGCGGCGGTGGCGAGCGCGGGCACGGCCATCGACGGCTCGGCACGCCCGTCGCTCGGCGTATGCAGCCCGCCGACCCAGGTGTCGGTATTGCCCGGCATGCGCTCGGCAACCTCGGCCGGCGTCAGCACGGTCGAGTGGACCTGCATCTCGCGCGCGACCGCGGCCCAGCGTTCCCAGCTCGCAAGCTCGTCCTTGCTCTTGGTCAGGAACAGAACGCCGGTGCGGCGGAAGCCGGCATCGACGCCGGCGTCGTTCTGCATTTCCTCCCACAGCAGCAGCGCTTCACGGGCGAGCGGAATCTCCTCGCGCGCGCGGCCCTGCTGGCGGCACCAGCCCCAATTGCGGCTCGACTGCTCGCCGCCGACGTGGCCCTTCTCGACCAGCGCGACCGAAAGGCCCTTCTTCGCCAGATGATAGGCCGCGGAGACACCGATGACGCCGCCGCCGATGACGACGACGTCGACCTGCTGCGGCAGGCGTTCGTCGCTGTTGATACGGTTGAGCGGCGGGGACATGGAGCACTCCTGGAGTTCAGTTCGAACGATCACGCCTCAGTACAGCTGTCAATCGCATTGCTTGTATGCGCGCCTGCTTGCCATGCGATTCGCCCGCAGGTTGAGGCCGAAGAAAGGCTGGCGGCCGACACCACCGCAAATTGCCCCTCGACGCCGCCGCGCGGAGTCTGTAGCTCACATCAAAGCGGCACCCGGGACCGGGCGGCCAATGCGGTAGTCTTCTTTGGTGGGAGACCATGAAACTCAGGGGGCTTCTGACACTCGCGATGGCCGCACAGGTCGTGGTGACCGCGGCGGCCCTCCTCGCCTCCTATGCCGTGGCCGGACCCGGGTTCGGCATGGCCCAGATCGCAGCCCTAATCGCAAGCGCCGCCGTTGCCGCGCTGCTCGTGCACCTCTGCAATCGCGCGATCGAGAGATCGGAGGACAAGCGCGCCGCCGGACGATCGGCGGAAGACGCGCGGGCACGCAGCGACAGCGCGCAGATGATGCAGGCCGTCATCAAGACCGCGCTCGATGCCTTCATTCAGATCGACGATAGCGGCGCCGTGCTGGAGTGGAGCTTTCAGGCGGAGGCCCTGACCGGATGGACGCGCGAGGAGGCGCTCGGTGCCGACGTCGTCGACCTGATCGTCGCCGAGCCGCTGCGGGCCGCCTTCAGGCAGCGCATGGCGCGGCTGGTGCCGGAATTGTCGGACACGCCGTCCGGCCTGCGCTTCGAGCTCGCCCTGATCCACAGGAACGGCGACCAGATCCTGGCCGAGGCGTCCAGCACGGTGTTGCGGCTGGGTGGACGCGCCATCATCAACACCTTCGTCAGGGACATCACCCAGAAACGCGCTGCCGAGGAGCAGCTGGTGCAGTCCCAGAAGATGGAGGCGGTCGGGCAGCTCACCGGCGGCATCGCACATGAATTCAACAACATGCTCACGGTGATCACAGGCACGATCGAGATCCTGGCCGACGCCGTCAGGGACAACCCGCCGCTTGCGACCATCACCAAGCTGATCAGCGAGGCCGCCGATCGCGGCGCCGCGCTGACCTCGAGCCTGCTGTCCTTTGCCCGCAAGCAGGCGCTGCAGCCGGCCGAGATCGACGTCAATGAGCTGCTGGAAGAGCTGGCAAAGCTGCTGCTGGCGACCTTCGACAAGAAGATCGAGATCGTGACCAGGCTCGACCGCAACGTCTGGCTCGCCTATGCCGACCGCGGCCAGCTGAGCTCGGCGCTGCTCAACCTCGCGATCAACGCGCGCGACGCCATGCTGGACGCCGGCAGGCTGACGCTGACGACGCGCAACGTCGTGTTCGGCGTGCGCGAGGCCGTCGCGGTCGGCGCCGGCTATGCCGGCGACTATGTCGAGATCGAGATTGCCGACACCGGCACCGGCATTCCGCAGGCCATCCTGGAGCGGATCTTCGATCCGTTCTTCTCCACCAAGGACGTCGGCAAGGGCACGGGACTCGGGCTCAGCATGGTGTTCGGTTTCGTCAAGCAGTCCGGCGGCGGCATCAAGGTCGCCTCCGAAGAAGGACGCGGCACGATCTTCACGCTCTATTTGCCGAAGGCGGAGGCGAGCGCGCTGCGCCCGACCGGCTATGACGACCGCAAGATCGTGGGCGGCAGGGAAACCGTCCTCTGCGTCGAAGACGACCGCGACGTCCGCCAATACGTCACGGTCCAGCTCCAAGGTCTCGGCTACAAGGTCATCCCGGCCGCCAATGCGAACGAGGCGCTCGCGATTGCGGCCGAAGGCAGGTCCTTCGACCTGCTCTTCACCGACATCGTGATGGCCGGCGGCATGAATGGACGCGAGCTCGCCGAGCAGATGGTGGCGGCGCGCCCCTCTCTTCGGGTGCTGTTCACGTCGGGCTACGCCTACGATTCGCTGCACGCGCAGGGACGTGCGACGATGGGCGCGCCGCTCTTGAGAAAGCCTTACCGCAAGGCCGAGCTCGCCCGCATGCTGCGCCGCTGCCTCGACACCGCCGTCGATTCCGCCGGCGACGCGATCCCGACGCCCTATTCGGTGCAGGCTGATGTCGAGGCGTTCCTGCGCAGACAGGCGGCCGACGATAACGGCACGATGCGGCCGCGGAAATAGCTCTCTCGCGCTAGCTCAATCGTCGCCGCAGCGTCGCCGACGGCGTCTCGCCGAATTTTTCGCGGTAGGCGCCGGCCATGCGGCTGAGATGGGTGAAGCCGAGATCGAAGGCGATCTCGGTGATGGAGGCATCGGGCGCGGCCTGCGCCAGGCGGGCGTGCAGACCGGCGAGGCGCATGTCGAGCAGCATCTGCGAGATCGACAGGCCGAAGTGACGGCGGAAGCCGAGCTGGAGCGCGCGGATGCCGATGCCGGCGGCACAGGCGAGCTGTGCAAGGTCGAGCGGCTCGCCGGCATTGTCCGCAAGATGGTCCCGCGCCGCGCGGAGCGCGCGCGGCAGCCGCTCGGCCTGCCCCGAAAACGTTTGAATCGCATCCGACAGGCCATGGCGCTGACCGTTGAGCAGGTGATCGAGCAGCAGCTCGCGCCAATCGGCCATCGCGACCGCCGACAGCCGGCCGGAGGGACCGAGACGTTCGGCGAGCTTCATCAACTCGGCGAGACTACCGCGCAAGGCGCGCCCGGCCGGCGCCTCCAAATCGATCACGGGATCGAACTCGACCGTGCCTGACGCCCTGCCCGACAGCGCCGCGGCGCGCTGCTCGACCATGCGGCGGTCAAACAGCAGGATCGCCTGCGCGCAGTCGCGCCACATCATCCGGGTCGGGATCGTCGGCGACAGCAGCGACGCCGTCCGCTCCGGCGCGGCGTCGAGCTCGGTCGTGCCGGCGCGAATATAGGCCGTGCCGGTGAGCGGGACCTGCACCAGGAAGAAGCGCTCGAGGCAGCCCGGATCGATGCCGACCGATCCGCCATAGGCCACGTAATTGATGGAAAAGCCGTCGAAGCCGGCGCAATTGTGCCGGGCGGAGAAGCCGGCCGCGCGCGCCTGTGCCGGCTTGAGATCGTGCGGGCAGAAGATGCGCCCGATCTGTTCGGCCGCTTCGTCGACATCGTCGGTGGTGACGCGGGCGAAATCCGCGAGCCGGTCGGCCGCGGGCGCCCTTGCGCTCATTTCCAGCACGGCTGCGGACATGGTCGACCACGCTTCGCGTCACGGAATTGCTTTAAGCCTATAATAGTTCCCCGGACGCGGAAAGGGCGGCGTCGGCAAAAATCGTCATGCTGCAGGGCAACAGGCGCTGGCGGATTCGTTTAGCGGATAGACAGGCGACCCATTGTTGACTGAAGCTCCATCCTCGCCGAAATCCATGGGAGAGCGCCATGACTGCACCTGAAAAGTCTGCACCTGAAAAGACTGCACTCGAAAAGGGCATTACCGCCGCTGGCACAGGCTACGGCGGCAAGAGCTGGAACATTCTGGGCCAAGTCTACTTCCCCAAGGCCGTCACCGACTCCACCTTTGCGTTCGAGACCAACAGCGATCCCGGCCAGTTCGTCCCGGTGCACATCCATCCGACCCAGGACGAGTTCATCCTGGTGCAGGAGGGCACGCTCGACCTCAAGCTCGATGGCAAATGGGTCAAGGCTCACGCCGGCGACCTCGTGCGCATGCCGCGCGGCATCCCGCACGGCTATTTCAACAAGTCCGATAAGCCGTGCCGCGCGCTGTTCTGGGTCTCGCCGATGCAGAAGCTGGAGGCGCTGTTCAACCAGCTGCATAATCTGACCGACCCTGCCGAGGTCGTGCGCATCTCGGCGCTGCATGAGGTCGACTTCCTGCCGCCCGAGGCCAACGACTAGGCACGAGCCCCTCGTCCACTTTCATCTGCTTGCAGCTCCGCCGGCCGCGCCTTGCGGCTGAACGAGGCCGCTTGCGCGCGGAAAACACATCGATTGCGAGCAAACCCATGATCCCTCCCAAGCATGTCTGCGTAATCGGCGCCGGCGTCTCCGGCCTTGCCGCCGCCAAGGCGTTCTCCAGCCGCGGCCACCGCGTCACCATCGTCGAGCGCAGCGCCGATCTCGGCGGCGTCTGGGAGCCGGCGCGCTCCTACCCTGACGTGCAGACCCAGAGCCCGAAGGAGCTCTATCGCTACACCGACCGCGCCATGCCGGAGGCCTATCCGGAATGGCCGACCGGGCCTCAGGTGCATGCTTATCTCGCCGATTATGCCAGAAGCTTCGGTCTCGACCGCATGCTGCGCCTTGGCACCGAGGTCGCCGGCATGGCGCGCCGCGCCGACGGCAAGCCGGGCTGGACCCTCGCATTGAAAAACAAGGACGGCGCGACCACGGACGAGGATTTCGATTTCGTCGCGGTCTGCACCGGGCAGTTCAACGAGCCGCGCGAGCTGCATTGCCCCGGCGAGGACGCCTTTCTGGCCCAGGGCGGGCAGATCCTGCATTCGTCGAAATACGGCGATCCCACGCTGGCGAAAGGACGCCGAATCGTCGTGCTCGGCGGCTCGAAATCGGCGACCGACATCGCCGTCAACGCGGTGAAATCGGGCGCGCGCGAGGTCACCATCGTGATGCGCGAGCCGGTCTGGCGCATTCCCTATTTCATCGGCGGGCTCGTGAACTTCAAGCGCATCCTCTACATCCGCGCGCAGGAGGAGATGTTTCCGGGCTGGGGCATCGGCGCGATGACGCGGCTCGCGCACCGCATCGCCGCGCCGCTGGTGTGGGCGAACTGGCGCGGGCTGGAGAGCCTGCTCAAGGCGCAGCTCAAGCTCGGCCGCTGCAAGATGGTGCCGAAGGAGCGGATCGAGGACGGCGTCAATTGCTCGGTTCCGATCGCAACGCCCGGATTCTACCCGATGGTCGCCGACGGCCGCATCAAGGCGGTGTTCGGCACCTTCGGCCATTATGACGGCGACAGCATCGTGATGAGCGGCGGCGAGCGCATCGGCGCCGACGTCGCGGTGCTCGCGATCGGCTACAAGCTCGGCGTGCCGTTCCTGCCCGCGGCCTACAAGCAGAAGCTGGTCGATGCCGACGGGCAGTACCGGCTCTACCGCCTGATCGCCAACCCTGACCTGCCCGAGCTCGGCTTCGTCGGCTTCAACTCGTCGTTCTGCACCGTGCTCTGCGCCGACCTCGCCGCCAACTGGCTGGTACGCTATGCCGACGGCCAGCTCGCCAACCAGCCGACGGCGCGGCAAATGCATGACAACATCGAGATGATGTTGCACTTCAGGCGCGTCGAACGGCCCGCCGCGGGGGTCTATGGCGGCCTCTGCGTCGCGCCTTATCACTACCGCCATTTCGACGAGCTAATGGCCGACATCGGCGCGAAGAACCAGAAGACCGGCGGGCTCAAAGGGCGCTTCCAGCCGCCGGATGCGGATGCCTATGCGAAATTCCTGGCGACGGCGCCGGACTATCGCGCGGCCTGAGCAGAAGAATTGCGGCTGAGCGGGATTTGCATCTCGCCAGCCCTCGCCTCCAATGCTTACGATCTCCCTGGCATCGAATCGATGGGAAACGGCCATGGGATCCAGACGTCTTGCCGCCACGGTTTTTGCGGCTGTTGCCTTCTTCGTCGCGGCGCCCGCCGTCGGACAACAGCGCGCGCTCACGCCGAAGCAATCCGAGGCGCTCGCCACCTATGAGCGGGCGCTCGGCAATTTCAAGTCGATCCTCGCCGAGCGTCGGCGCCAGATCGATGGCAAGGAGCCGCTGCCGAATCTCCCTGGACAGGCGCTCTATCTCGCCCGCGTCGCCGTGATCAGTTCTTACAAGGATCTCACCGACGCCATGCCGTCACGGATCGGCCGGCCCAACAAGTTCGAGATTCCTCCGGCCTATTTCGATGCCGACATCGAGCCGCTGATCGACGAATATTCAAAACTGTTCGACGTCATGGAGGCGCCGCCGGCGAATGCCCAGAACTCGCCGACGCCGTTCAAGGACGTCGTCGATCTCGCGACAGTGATCGCGCGCGCCAAGGGGCTTGCGCCCGCCCACGCCGACGCTGCGGGGCGCATCAGCCTCGGGCTGTTCTTTGCCGAGACCAACGGCAAGCAGAACGTCCGCAACGGACGCTCGAACACCTATATGGGCAGCTTCCAGACCGGCCCCTCCGAAGACCGCAACGGCCACAGGAAATGGGAGGCCATCAAGGGCGAGATCGCCGCGATCGATCCTGCCTTAAGCGCGCGCGACGACAAGGAGGAGGCGCGGGCGCGCGGCACCGATCACCGCTTCAATCACTGGACCAATGTGCGCGACGGGCTGATGAACGCACATGCGGATGTATTCCGTGAGATCCCTGGAATCGTGAAGACGCTGCCCGACCCGATCGACCAGATGAAGCTGTTCGAATTGATCCAGATCGTTCCCACCCCGACGAGATCGGCGCTCAAGTCTGGCGACCTCCTGAACTACAGGGTGTCTAGCCCGACGATCATGAAGCATCTGCGCAACAACAGCATCTTTGCCTTCGGACAGGCCGACCGGGCGCGCAGCTCGGCAAGCTTCCGCGAGATCCTCGCCGCGATGTGGCTGTTCAACCGGAAGTTCGAGAAGGCGATGGCGAAATACGCTGAGATCAAGCCGCGCTAACGATCGGTTGCAAATGCTACCGGAAATTGTAGCCTCGCGATCTCTTCGACGGCACGGACAATGTCATGCGCATTCTCATTCTCGGCGGCAGCCAGTTTCTCGGGCGCGCGATCGCCGCTCACGCCTGCGCCACAGGCCACGACGTGACTTGCGCAGCCCGCGGGCTCGCGGGGCCGATCGCCCCGGGCGCACGCTTTGTGCGGATCGACCGCGATGTCGCCGACGGTCTTGCGCCGCTCGTCGGCGAGACGTTCGACGCTGTCGTCGACGTCTCGCGTCATCCCGGCCAGGTCCGCCGCGCGGTCGTGGCGCTGAAGCGGCCAAATGTGCATTGGACCTTCGTCTCCACGATCAGCGTGTATGCGGACAATCGCATACCGGGACAACGCGCCGACACGGCGCCATTGCGCGAGCCTGCGGCCGAGGATCTGGAGCACAGTACCGATGCCATTTACGGCGCGGCCAAGGTCGCCTGCGAACAGGCGGTCGGCGGCGATGCCTTCATCTGCCGTGCCGGCCTGATCGCAGGGCCGGAGGACCCGACCGGGCGCTTCGCCTACTGGCCGGCGCGGCTCGCGCGCGGTGGCGAGGTGCTTGCGCCGGGATCGTCTGACGACGCCGTCCAGTTCATCGATGTCCGCGACCTCGCGCAATGGATCGTGCATGCGGCGGAAGTTCGCCTCACCGGCATCTATGACGGGATTGGACCAGTGCGCTCGCGCGGCGAGTTCCTGGCCGAATGCGCATCGGCGCTGAACGCATCCTGCACGTTCACCTGGGTCGATCGGGCGTTCCTCGAGGCACACGACGTTCGGCGTTGGGCTGGTCCGCGGTCATTGCCGATATGGTTGCCTTTGCCCGACTTCGCCGGATTCCTGACACGCGACACCTCGCCGGCTCGCGAGGCCGGACTGACCGCGCGACCACCGGGAGACACCGCGCGCGACACGCTGCATTGGCTTCACATCAGCGGCGGCCCGGTCGTCGGGCTCACTGGCGATGAAGAGAAGGACGTGCTCGCCGCGTGGCACGCGAAAAGAGTGACCCAAGTCTCCGGCCTGTAGCCGTCTGTCAGCGTCTTCGGGAAGGCGAAGAAATCCGCCTCAAAGTCGCTTGGTGAAATGGTAGCGGCGAATGCCGCCGCCCAGCGTCTTGTTGCTGGAGGCATTGGCGATCTCTTCGCGCACGTTCTCATATCCCGCGTTACGATACAGCGCCAGCGCATCCTCCTGAAGCTCGGACGTACTCAGCTGCAACTGCAGACGATCGCGATGGCGGCACTCCTGCTCGGCAAACGCCAGCATCTTTCGCGCAATGCCGCGGCGCCGCGCCGCGGGAGCGACGTACATGCGCCGTAACTCCATCGCATGCTCGCCAAGGGCCTCTAGTCCAAACATACCAACGATTTCGTCGCCATCGACAGCGACCCAAAAACCGCCGTTCCGGCTCGAATAATAATCGGAGAGCCGATCTATCTCCTCTGCGAGCGAGCGGCTAATGTATCTTTCAAACGCCTCCTCCAAGCGCGCTGGCGCCAACAGACGATTTACCCGGATGAACAGCTCCCGCACAGGAACTGCATCGGGCGGTGAGAAGGCGCGAATCTGAATCTCTCTTGTCATGGAGCCGCAGCCGTCACTCCGTCCGGATCTGCGAATCCTTCAGGCCGTTGTCGTCATAGGCCTTGCGCAGCGTGCCGTTGGTCGTGGCCTCGGTCATGAACTTGGTGACGAAGGCCAACGCCTGCTGATGGCCGAGCGGCACGGCGACGGCGGTCACCGTCTTCTTAAAGGTCTCGTCCAGCACCTTCGTCCCCGGAATCTTCTGCGCCATCTTGTTGAGCTGGTCGCGCGACAGTGCGAAGGCGTCGATCTCGCCGCTCCTGAGCAGGCCGAAGATCTCGTCATAGGTCTGATAGCCCGTGACGGTCGCATGCTTCAGATGCGCGATCGCGCCGCGCATGGTGGTGGTGGCGTTGACGGCCGCGACCTTGATGCCAAGTTGGTCGAGCGTCGCAAAATTGCTGAGGTTCGAGCCGGGCTTGACGATATAGGTGGCGTCCGCGACCTCGTAGATCGGGCCGAACATCATCTTGGTCTCGCGCTCGGGATCCCTAGGGAGCCAGGTGACATCCCACGTGCCTTTGCCAGCCGCGTCGGTGATCTGTCCGGAGTTCTGGTGGACGACATATTCGACGGGGACGCCGAGCTGGGCGGCCATCGCCTTGCCGAGATCGACGGGCACGCCGGCATAGCCGGCTTCGGTCTTGGTCGACCAGAATGCGCCGCCTGCGGGGCTGATGGCGATCGCGACCCGCAGCTTGCCGGTCGGTGCGATCTCGTCCTTCAGAGCGTCTGCTAGCGCCGGCATGGCGACCATCGCTGCGAGAACGAGGCCGGCAAGGCCCGAGCGGAGGGACGTGGGCATGTCATGTTCTCCTCACCTTTTCTTCTTTTCTTCTTGGCTTCTTCCCGGCTGACTCGCGTAGCGTCACACGGTCTTTGACACAATTCTGGTCGATCGTGCGCTCGGTGAAAAGCGGTTTGTCATGACAAATCTGTCAAAGGCCACACCGCCCTGTGCAGCGCAAGGCCGGCGACTGCCATGGCTATGGTGTTCCACGGCCGGTCATTTGTTGGTAGCCTGCCGCACCGACAGACGATACTCGGGGGCTAGCGAATGACCTCATCGAATCCCGCATCTCCTGCACGGCGCAATGAAGCGTGGAGACAGGCCGGGCGGACACTGGCCGCCGCTGCGGCCGTGGTCGCGCTGGCCGGTTGCGAGGACAAGAACACGTTCGTGGCACCGCCGCCGCCCAAGGTGGACGTGGCAACGCCGGTGCAGCGTCCGGTCACGCGCTACATCGAAGCCACCGGCAACACCGCGCCGATCAAGAGCGTCGATCTCGTGGCGCGGGTGCAGGGCTTCCTGCAATCAATCGACTATCAGGACGGCGCCTTCGTCAAGCAGGGCACCCAGCTCTTCACGATCGAGCCCGAGACCTACAAGCTCAAGGTCGAGCAGGCGAAGGCGGCCGAGGTCGGCGCCCAGGCCACGGTCAAGCAGGCCGAAGCCGATTTCAAGCGGCAGGTCGAGCTCGTGCAGCGCCAGGCGGTCTCGCAATCCACCTTGGACACCTCGACATCGACCCGCGACAACGCGCAGGCCAACCTCCAACAGGCCCAGGTCAATACGAGGCTAGCCGAGGTCAATTACGGCTACACCAGGGTGACGGCGCCGTTTGACGGCATCGTCAGCGCCCACCTGGTCTCGGTCGGCGAGCTCGTCGGCGTCTCCTCGCCGACCCAGCTCGCCTCCATCGTCGCGATGGATCCGATCTGGGTGAACTTCACGGTCAACGAGCAGGACGTGCTGCGCATCCGCGCCGAAGCTGCCCGCCGCGGATTGACCCCCGCCGACATGAAGCAATTCCCGATTCAGGTGGGACTGCAGACCGAGACCGGCTATCCGCATGAGGGCAAGCTCGACTACGTCTCGCCGACCCTCAATACATCAACCGGCACGCTCGCGGTGCGCGGCGTCGTGCCCAACGACAAGCGGGTGCTGCTGCCCGGTTATTTCGTCCGGGTGCGCGTGCCCTTCGACCAGGAGAAGAGCGCCCTGCTCGTCCCCGACACCGCGCTCGGCAGCGACCAGGGCGGCCGCTATCTGCTGGTGGTCAACGGCGACAACGTCGTCGAGCAGCGCAAGGTGCAGATCGGCCCCGTCGACAACGGCCTGCGCGTCATCGAAAGCGGCTTGAAGCCGGAGGACCGCGTCGTCATCGCGGGGCTGCTGCGGGTGATCCCGGGCCAGAAGATCGATCCGCAAACAACGAAGATCGAGCAGCCGCAGGCGTCTGCCAAGTAGGAGCGCCAGCCATGATCTCAAAGTTCTTCATCGAGCGGCCGGTCCTGTCGAACGTCATCGCGCTGTTGATGATCCTGATCGGTGGCGTCGCGCTGTTCAATCTCGCTATCGCGCAATACCCCGACGTGGTGCCGCCGACCGTGCAGGTCACCACGCGCTATCCCGGCGCCAGCGCCAAGACCGTGATCGACACCGTGGCGCTGCCGATCGAGCAGCAGGTCAACGGCGTCGAGGACATGCTCTACATGCAGTCCTACAGCGGTTCCGACGGTACCTATACGCTGACCGTGACCTTCAAGATCGGCACCGACCTCAACTTCGCGCAGGTGCTGGTACAGAACCGCGTCTCCAGCGCATTGTCGCAGTTGCCGCAGGCCGTGCAGAACCAGGGCGTCACCGTGCAGAAGCGGTCGACCTCGATCCTGCTGTTCGTGACGCTGACCTCGCCGGATTCGAGATACGACAGCCTTTACCTAAGCAATTACGCCACCATCAACATCCGCGACGAGCTCTCCCGCCTGCCCGGCGTCGGCAACGTCACCGTGTTCGGCGCCGGCCAGTATTCGATGCGCGTCTGGCTCGATCCGAACAAGCTGCAGGTCCGTGGCCTCGTGCCGCAGGACGTCATCAACGCAATCCAGCAGCAGAGCCAGCAGGTCTCCGCCGGCCAGGTCGGCGCGCCGCCGACACCGCCGGGACAGGCATTCCAGTACACGCTCAACGTCAACGGACGGCTCGACGACACCAGCCAGTTCGAGGACATCATCGTCAAGTCGGGCAGCAGCGGCGACGTCACGCGGGTGCGCGACGTCGGCTGGGTCGAGCTGGGGGCGCAGACCTACAGCCAGATCTTTTCGCTCAACAAGCAGCCGGCCGTCGGCATCGGCGTATTCCAGTCGCCCGGCGCCAACGCGCTCCAGGTCGAGCAGGCCGTCGAGAAGAAGATGGCGGACCTCGCCAAGCGGTTCCCGGAAGGCATCAAATACGACACGCCGTTCGACACCACCAAATTCGTCGAGGCCTCGGTGCACGAGGTCTACATGACACTGATCGAGGCCGGCCTCTTGGTGCTGGTCGTGATCCTCGTGTTCCTGCAGGACTGGCGCGCGATGCTGGTGCCGGCGACGACCGTGCCTGTCACCATCATCGGCGCCTTCGCCGCGATGGCGGCGCTCGGCTTCACCATCAACATGTCGACGCTGTTCGCGATCGTGCTCGCGATCGGCATCGTGGTCGACGACGCCATCGTCGTGGTGGAAGGCGCAGCCCACAACATCGAGCAGGGCATGAACGGCCACGACGCCGCGATCAAGGCGATGGACCAGCTGTTCGCGCCGATCGTCGGCATCACGCTGGTGCTGATCTCGGTGTTTTTGCCGGCCTCGTTCCTCGCCGGGCTCACAGGGCGCATCTATTCGCAATTCGCGCTGGTGATCGCGGCGACCGCGCTGCTCTCCGCCATCAACGCGGCGACGCTGAAGCCGACGCAATGCGCGCTGTGGCTGCGGCCGACGGTGCCGCCCGAGCAGCGCAATTTCTTCTACAGAGGTTTCAACGCGGTCTATGACCGCGTCGAGCGCGGCTACACACGACTGATCACCTTCCTCGTCAAGCACGCCACCATCTCGGTCGCGTTCGCGCTGCTGGTGATCGGCGCCAGCGGCTACGGCCTGTCGCGGGTGCCGACCGGCTTCCTGCCGATCGAGGACCAGGGCTATCTGATCGCCGCCGTGCAGCTGCCCGACGGCGCCGCGCTGGAGCGGACGCAAGCCGTGCTCGACAGAGCGAGCGGGCTGATCAAGGAGACGCCTGGCGTGGCGCAGGTCATCACCATCGCCGGCATCTCCGCGCTCGACAACAGCGCCAGCCTTGCCAATGCCGGCGTTGCCTACATCATCCTGAAGGATTGGGATGCGCGCAAAGGCCCCGGCGAGGATCTGCGCTCGCTGGTGTACGGGCTCAACGACAAGCTCGCCACCATCATGGAGGCGCGCACGCTGGTGCTGCCGCCGCCGCCGATCCAGGGCATCGGCAACGCCGCCGGCTTCTCGATGCAGGTCGAGCTGCGCGACGGCAACAGCGATTTCGCCAAGCTGCAGGCGATCACCGGCGCGATGGTCAGCAACGGCCAGAGCCAGAGCGCGCTGCAGCGCGTGCAGTCCTCGTTCCGCTCCTCGGTGCCGCAGTTCAACGTCGAGATCGACCGGGTCAAGACCCAGACGCTGCACGTCACGACGGATCAGGTGTTCTCGGCGCTGTCGACCTATCTCGGCTCGTCCTATGTCAACCAGTTCAACAAGTTCGGCCGCGTGTTCCAGGTCTACACCCAGGCCGATCCGGCGTTCCGCGTCACCGAGCGCGACATCGCCAACATGCAGGTGCGCAACTCGAACGGCGACATGATCCCGATCGGCACCGTCGCCAAGATCACGCCGGCCACGGGACCGTCGCTGATCAGCCTCTACAATCTCTATCCGTCCTCGACCGTGATCGGCCTGCCGGCGCAGGGATACTCCTCCGGCCAGTCGCTGAAGCTGATGGAGGAGATCGCCGACAAGACGCTGCCGCCGGGCACCGGCTACGAGTGGACGGCGATGTCCTATCAGGAGAAGGCGGTCAGCAACCAGATCTACTGGGTGTTCGGCCTTGCCATGCTGCTGGTCTATCTCGTGCTCGCCGGCCAGTATGAGAGCTGGTACGCGCCGATCTCGGTGATCCTCGCGGTGCCGCTGTCGCTGCTCGGGCCGATGCTGATCCTCTCCGGCTTGAAGATCGACAACAACCTTTACTGCCAGATCGGCCTGATCCTGCTGATCGCGCTGTCGGCCAAGAACGCGATCCTGATCGTCGAGGTCGGGCTGGAGCTGCACGGCCGTGACGGCAAGCCGGTGGTGGAGGCCGCGATCGAGGCGGCGCGTGCGCGCTTCCGCCCGATCCTGATGACCTCCTTCGCCTTCATCCTCGGTGTGGTGCCGCTGGTGCTCGCCACTGGCGCCGGCGCCAGCGCGCGCAAGTCGATCGGCATCACCGTCTTCTCCGGCATGCTGGCCTCGACCTGCCTCGCCGTGCTGTTCGTGCCGGCCTTCTTCGTGGTGGTGCAGCGTTTCGAGAACTGGCGGGCGAGCAAGAAGGCGGTGAAGGTGGAGACTGTGGCGGAGGTGAAGTCGTAAGGGTTGGTTTGGATCAGCGGCGCCGCGAGTTCGGTGTAACCTCTCCCGCTTGCGGGAGAGGGAGCGCACCAGCAGTCGACCTCAAGTCTTCTCCGCCGGAGCCTGCCTTGCCTCGCCGCTCGACACCAGCAGCACCGACACCTTCGACTGCCGGAGCACGGCGTCCGCGACGCCGCCGAAGGACAGGTGGTCGGCCTGGATGCGGTCGACGCCCATGACGACGAGATCGACGTCGGTGGTGTCGATCTCGCGCAGGATCGCGGCTTCGGGTGCCCGGTTCACCCGCAGCGTGGTGGTGATGTCAACGTCATAGCGGGCGGCGAGATCGCTGGCGTCCTTGAGAATGCCCGCCTCCTGGCCGAGGCCACGGGAGGCGCCGCGCTGCGCGCCCTTGTCGCGCGTGGTCGCGACATAGATCACCCGCAGCGAGCCTGATCCTCCTTGCGCCAACGCGACCGCGACCTCGGCGCCGCGCTTGGAGATGCCGCTGCCGGAGACCGGAACGAGGATGTTGAGCGCCTCGGGCGCCGGCTGCTTCAGGTGCTTGCCCTTGGCCGCGACGATCGCGAGCGGCCCTTCGAACTTCGCGGCGATTTCGTCGATCCTCCGGTCGAAGCGGTCCTTGGTCGCGATGACCTTGTCGATGCCAACCACCAGAAGATCAAAACCCTTGCGCGCTTCATCGGCGATGGTCTCGCCGAGCTCCGCCTGCCGCGCGCGGGTGACGACATCGACGTTGCCGGCCTCGCCGTCGCCATGGGCGGACACGACTTCGGCGGCTTTCTTCACCACCGCTTCGTGGCTCTCCTCCTGGTCGCGGCCCTTCTCCCGCTCCTTCGCGCTTTTGCCGATATGCAGGACGGTGATCGGCAGGCCGCGCATGCCGGCGATCAGGCCGGCGATGTGCGCGGCAAAGATGGCGTTGGCGCTTTCGTCCACCGCCAGCAGAGGGCGCTCGAGATTGGCGAGGAAACCGCGCTTCTCGAATTCCTCCCGCTCCAGCCGCTCCTTCTCGTCCTTGTTCATCGGCAGCCTTGCCAGCGCCGCGCGCAGCATCGGCGGCATCGCCATCGTCGTCACGATCGCCATGGTCACGATCATCGTGAACAGGTTCTGGCTCAGCACGCCGATGGACAGGCCAATGGTCGCGATGATCACCTCGGTCGAGCCGCGGGCATTCATGCCGCTCGCCAGCGCCAGCGATTCCCGATGGTTCAGGCCCCCCAATGTGCCGCCGACGAAGGCGCCGCCGAACTTGCCGACGCTGGCGATCACGACCAGCAGGCCGGTGAGCATCAAGAGATTGGGATCACGCAGCACCGACAGATCAGCGCTGAGGCCGGCAAGGCCGAAGAACACCGGCATGAAGAAGGCGGAGATCAGTCCGCGCAGGCGCTCGTCGATCTGCCGCGTCAGGATCGGGGATTCCCCGACCAGGATGCCGGCGACGAAGGCACCTAACACGGTGTGCACGCCGATCAGATGCGTGATCAGCGCCATCACGCTCATCAACAGCAGGATCACCGTGATCACCGCCGCCGCGCTGACGAGATTGTCGTTGGCCCAGCGGATCAGCTGGAACACCAGGCGGCGGCCGATGGTGAAGCTGACGGCCAGGAAGGCGAGCGTGCCCAGCACGGCTTTCGCCACCGAGGCGATATCCAGCGTACCGTGCGAGGCCAGGCTGAAGATCACGGCGATGATGATCCAGCCGATGGTGTCGTCGATGACGGCGGTCGCCACGATGATCTGCCCGACATTGCGGCGCATGAAATTCATCTCGCGCACCACCACCGCGACGATCTTGACCGAGGAGATCGACAGCGCCGTGCCCATGAACAGTGAGGCCACGAGGCGGGCTTGCGGATCGGGCAGTAGCGCATCGGGCAGAAACTCTCCGAGCGCGAAGCCGCAGGCAAAGGGCACGAGGATGCCGGCGATCGAGATCGCGATCGCGGCCCTGCCGACTTTCCGGACCAGCTTGAGGTCGGTCTCCATGCCAGTGAGCAGCAGCAGGAGCAGGATGCCGAACTGGGCAATGCCGTCGATCATCGCCTTCTGCTCGGGAGTCTTGGGGAAGATCGCGTGCTGCGCCTCGGGCCAGATCCAGCCGAACAGCGACGGTCCGAGGATGATGCCCGCGAGCAACTCGCCGATCACCGAGGGCTGGCCGATCCGCTGCATGATCTCGCCAAGACCGCGCCCCACAGCGATCAACAGCACGATCTGCGCCACCAGCAGGAATTCGGACGGGCCGGCCGATTTGCCGCCCTCGGCACCGGCCGCAATGGTGGTGAGGACAAGCGCCGCGGGGACGAGGCCGACCGGACGGAGCAGGCGCCATGGCATGCAGGTGTCTTTCCCCCTTTGCCTGCCCCGAGGTTGGGGCCACGAGGATAGAACCCGCGGGACGTGGAGCGGGTTCCCGGTTCACGGGGCGGGATATTCACCGTCATTGCGAGCGCAGCGACTTGTCCGCCGAAGCCTTGGCGAAGGGGACTCGCAACTCTGGGTCCCGGCTCTACGCTGCAACGCTCACGCGTTGCGGCTTGTCCGGGACACGAGGCGCCTCACACCGGCTGTGGCGTCCGGATCTCGCGCGGCAGGATGATGGCGGCTGCGATTGCCAGCAGGCAGAGCGCGGCGAAGGCGTGCAGCATGGTGACGAAGCCGCCCTGCTCGTAGAGCCAAGCGACCAGGCCGACCGAGGCGCCGGCCGCGGTGAAGCCGATGAAGTAGCGCACGGCGTAGGCGCGCGAGCGCCATTCCTCGCTGGTGTACTTGCCGACCATGGCATCGTTCACCGTGACCTGCCCGAATGCGCCCATGACGATGCCGATCGAGACCAGGATCAGCGGCAGATTGTTCAGGCTGGCGGCCAGATAGAGGAACGGCGCCAGCATGAAGGACAGCGGCAATGCCACCGTCTTCAGCGAGTAGCGGTCGAGCAGCCGGCCGATCGTGTACTGCGTCATCGCGCCGAACACGTAGACGCAGGCCGCAATGACGCCGAGCAGCGCCGGGCTCTTCGTCAAATCCGCGAGACGCTCCGCGAACAGCTTTGGCAGCGCCACGGTGACCGCGTTGAAAGTCGTGGAGATCGCGATCACCACGATCAGCAGCGACAGCACCACGCGCCACATGTCCTGCTTGGCCACCCGCGCCTGCGCCGCGGCCTGCTTGGTGCCCTTGCGGTCCTCGTGCACGACCATCATCGCAAAGGCGACGCCGATCAGGATCGTGACCACGCCGGGAACGATGAAGGCGAAACGCCAGCCGAGATATTGGCCGATCACGCCTGTCACCAGCGCCGATGAGGCCACGCCGAGATTGCCCCAGACGCCGTTGATCCCCATCTCGCGGCCGAGCCGGTCGGCATAGGACACGATCATGGCGGTGCCGACGGGATGGTAGATCGAGGCAAAGATGCCGATCGCCAGCAGCGCCGCGCCGAGCTGCGCCGGGGTCTGCACGAGGCCGACCGCGATCATGGAGAGGCCGATGCCGACGAAGAAGATCAGCATCATGTGGCGGCGGCTCCAGCGGTCGCCGAGCCAGCCGGTGAGCAGCGAGCCGGCGCCGAAAGCCACAAAGCCAGGTGTCGCGTAGGGCAGAAGTTCCGAATAGGCCATGCCGAGCGCCGGTCCCATGATGATGACGGCGGCGGCGAAGATAAGCATCGAATAATGGTCGATGAAATGGCCTGCGTTGACGAAACCGATGACCCGGCTGGGGCTGTTCATACGAATCCTCTCCTGCTCCGAAATGAGTTATATGTCCTCCCCATGACGGGATGCTGCCAATGACTGTCTTGGAAACGCCAATCTTGGAAACGCCAATCCTGCGGGAGGTCCGGAGCAACCACCGCTCGCCCGCGGGCGTGCACCTGGTCGCGCGCGACTACCCCAAGGGTTTGCGGATCGATCCGCATTTGCACCGCGAGGCGCAGCTGATCTATGCGGCCAAGGGCACCATGCAGGTGACGACGCCGGGGGGACGCTGGCTGGTGCCGCCGGACCGCGCGGTCTGGGTCCCGGCCGGGCTCGAGCATGCCATCGATCTGCTCGCCGACATCGAGATGCGCACGCTGTATTTCGACCTGTCCTGGCTCAAGCGCGAGCAGCGCTATGACGGCCTGACCCGGGAATTCGTGGTGCGGGTGTCACCGCTGCTCAATCAGGCGATCCTGGCGCTGTTCGACGCGCGCAACACGGAGGAGCGCACCGAACTGCTGGTTCGCCTCGTCATGCTGGAATTGCACCAGGCTGAGGATTCCGCGACCTTCGTGCCGCTGCCGCGCGAGTCGCGCTGCCGCCGCGCCGCCCTGATCGTGCTCGACGATCCGACGGGCCTGCACGACATCGACACGCTCGCGCGCGAGGTCGGAACTTCCGCGCGGACGCTGTCGCGGCTGTTCTCAACGGAAACGCAGCTGAGCTTCAAGAGCTGGTGCCAGCGCGCGCGGATTGCTGCGGCGATCCAGCGCCTGTCGACGGATGCGAATGTGTCGGTGAAGCAGCTCGCAACCCAGCTCGGCTATGCCAGCGTGCCCGCCTTTTCCGCGGCGTTCCGTCAGGTGACGGGGCGGACGCCGACGGAGTTTGCCGGCAAAGCTTGAGGCAGCCTCGGCATTGCGAGCACAGAACTCGTAGGGTGGGCAAAGCGCCGCCGTAGCTCGAAGAGCGAAGGCGGAAGCGTGCCCACGGTTTCTTCGCTGCAGTCAAAGGATCGTGGGCACGGCGCAAGGGCGCCTTTGCCCATCCTACGGCAGCTCGTTTGGGGTGAGCACACCCGCTCCCTCAACGCCCACGCTATGCCGTCATTCCCCAAACGCACGGCCCAACTAAAGTTGCCGCATTCCTCCGCTTGATTGTGATCGGTTTCCGCCCAAATCCCGTGTAAGCTTCGGCAACGCACAAACCTGATACGAAAGCCCCGATGGCCAACGCCTTCTTCTCCGACCTGCTCGCCACGATCTCCGAGCGCGGCCGCACCCTGCTTCGTCGCGGCGAGTCCGCCGACACCAGACGGGATGCCGACGGGCTGATCGATCTCTGCGATGCGCTGCTGTCGGGCCGGGGCGAGGCATCGGGCATCGCCATCGCGCGTGAGGTGCTCGACATCTACCGTGAGCTGGATGCGGCGGGACGCCGCGCCTTCTTCGACGGACTGGTGCGCGATTTCGGCCCGGACCGGGAGCGCCTGGCCAAGGCGATCGAGAAATGGCGCGCCGCGCCGAGCGACGAGGACGCGAGCTCGCTGCATTTCGCCTCGGAGCCGCGGCGGCAGGAGCTGATCCGCCGCCTCAACCGTGCGCCCGGCGGCACCGGCGATCTCGTCAACATGCGCGCCGATCTGCTCGGCATGATGAACGGCCACACCGACCTCGCCGCGCTCGATCGCGACGTCTCGCATCTTCTCTCTTCGTGGTTCAACAGGGGGTTTCTCGTGCTGCGCCGGATTGACTGGTCGTCCCCGGCCAACATCCTCGAAAAGATCATCCGCTACGAGGCCGTGCACGAGATCTCCGACTGGGACGATCTGCGCCGCCGCATCGATCCGGTCGACCGCCGCTGCTACGCCTTCTTCCATCCCGCGATGGTCGACGAGCCCTTGATCTTCGTCGAGGTGGCGCTGACCGAGACCATCCCGGGCGCGATTGCTCCGCTGCTTGCAGTCGACCGCCAGCATCTGCCGATCGAGCGCGCGCGCACCGCCGTGTTCTATTCGATCTCCAACACCCAGCGCGGTCTCGGCGGCATCTCCTTCGGCAGCTTCCTGATCAAGCAGGTGGTCGAGGAGCTGCGCCGTGAAACGCCCAAGCTCGACACTTTCGTGACGCTGTCACCGGTGCCGGGCTTCATGCCATGGCTGAAGCAGGACAAGGACTTGCCGCTGTCCGACGAGGACCGCGAGGTGCTGAAGCGCCTCGACGATCCCAAATGGTTCGAGAGCCCCGAGACGACGGCACAGCTCCGCGCCGTGATCGAGCCGCTCGCGGCACACTACTTCCTCAAGGCGCGCACGCCGAAGGGCAAGCTGATCGATTCCGTCGCCCGCTTCCATCTCGGCAACGGCGCCAGGCTGGAGCGCATCAATTGGCTGGGCGATCTCTCGCCGAAGGGCGTGCGGGAATCCGCCGGCGTGATGGTCAACTACCTCTATCGCCTCGACGACATCGAGAAGAACCACGAAGCCTACGCCAATGACGGCGAGGTGGTGGCGTCCAGTGCGGTGAAGAAGCTGCTGAAGGGCGAAGGGCGACGGCTGCTGGATATGCGGTTGTCGTAGCGGCGATGGCGGCGGCTTGCGCTGTCCGCGACCACAACCTCGGTGTCGTCGCCCGGCTTGACCGGGCGATCCAGTATTCCAGAGGCCGGCGTTGAAGGGCTCACTCTCGCCACATCCGCCGCGGTGTACTGGATGCCCCGGTCAAGCCGGGGCATGACAGCGGAGGGTGTGGCGCGGCCATCGCGGCCTCAAGCCTACTCCGCCAGCGCCTTCATTTCCTTGTAGAGATCCGACTTGCCTTCGAAGCCGATGCCTGCAAGCTCCGGCATGGTGATGTGGCCGTTCTCGACGCGCACACCATCCGGGAAGCCGCCGTAGGGCTGGAACAGGTCGGGATAGCTCTCATTGCCACCCAAGCCTAAGCCGGCTGCGATGTTGAGCGACATCTGGTGGCCGCCGTGCGGGATGCAGCGGCTGGGGGACCAGCCGTGGGTCTTCAGGACTTCCAGCGTGCGCTGGTATTCGCAGAGGCCATAGGACAGCGCGCAGTCGAATTGCAGCCAGTCGCGGTCGGGGCGCATGCCGCCGTAGCGGATCAGATTGCGGGCATCCTGGTGGCTGAAGAGATTCTCGCCTGTGGCCATCGGGCCCGGATAGAATTCGGCGAGCGCGGCCTGCAGCGCATAGTCGAGGGGATCGCCGACTTCCTCGTACCAGAACAAGGGATGGTCCCGCAGCATCTTGGCATAGGCGATGCCGGTCTCGAGATTGAAGCGGCCGTTGGCGTCGACGGCGAGCTGCGCGTCCTTGCCGATCTCCTTCAGCACCGCCTCGATGCGGGTGCGGTCCTCGTCGATATCGGCGCCGCCGATCTTCATCTTCACGACATTGTAGCCGCGGTCGAGATAGCCGCGCATCTCGCCGCGCAGCATCGAGAGGTCCTTGCCGGGATAGTAATAGCCACCGGCGGCGTAGACGAACACGCGCGGATTGGCTTTGACGCCGTGACGTTCGGCGAGCAGGCGGAACAGCGGCTTGCCGGCGATCTTCGCCACCGCGTCCCACACCGCCATGTCGATGGTGCCGACTGCGACCGAACGCTCGCCGTGGCCGCCGGGCTTCTCGTTGGTCATCATCGCGCCCCAGACCTTGTCGGGGTCGAGATTGTCGCCAGCCGCATTCAGCAGCGACTTCGGATCGGCCTCGGTGATGCGCGAGGCAAAACGTTCGCGGATCAGGCCGCCCTGCCCGTAACGGCCGTTGGAGTTGAAGCCGTAGCCGATCACGCGCTTGCCGTCGCGCACCACGTCGGTGACGACGGCGACGAGGCTCGTCGTCATCTTGGTGAAGTCGATATAGGCGTTGCGGATCGGCGAGGAGATCGGTTTTGTAATTTCGCGGACGTCGACGATGCGGACGGACATGGGGTAGCCTTGGGTGTTGAGAGGAATTCGCCGGACTGTCTCCCCGTCATCCTGAGGTGCGAGTGATGGGGCGCTCAGCGCCCCATCGGGAGCCTCGAAGGATGAACGGCCGAGGTGCAGCCGGGCTGTCGCCCTTCGAGGGCCGCTGAAGGAGCGGCCAACTCAGGGTGACGGTCTTGCATTTGGACGCGCGGCGGATTCTCATCGCCCCGGAATGACGGTGGTCTATTTCTTATCCCTGAAATACGGCTCCACCGGGCCATGCACCTTGATGGTCAGCGGGTTGCCGTGGCGATCCTTGGCGTTGCCGGCGGTGACGCGGACCCAGCCTTCGCTGATGCAGTATTCCTCGACATTGGTCTTCTCGACGCCCTTGAAGCGGATGCCGACGTCGCGCGCGAGGATGTCCGCGTTGTAATAGGGGCTGTTCGGATCGACCGACAGGCGGTCCGGAAATTCGTCGCTCATGATTGTCTCGCTCACAACAGTGTTTCGATTTGATTCCGCAATCCTTCGGGCCGCGCGGTCGGAGCGTAGCGCGCGACCACCTTGCCGGCACGGTCCACCAGGAATTTGGTGAAATTCCATTTGATGGCGGCGCCGAGAAGCCCGGATTGCTGGCGTTTCAGGTACTCATACAGAGGGTGCGCATTGGCGCCGTTGACGTCGATCTTCTCGAACAAGGGAAAGGTGACGTCGTAATGGGTCGAGCAGAACGCCTGGATCTCGTCCGCCCGCCCCGGCTCCTGCGCGCCGAACTGGTTGCAGGGAAAGCCGAGCACCGAGAAGCCGCGCGGCGAGAGATCGCGATGCAGATCCTCCAGACCACGATATTGCGGCGTGAAGCCGCATTTGCTCGCGGTGTTGACGATCAGTAGCACCTGCCCCTCGAAACGTTTCAGGGCGACCTCCTCCGCCGGCAAGCGAGTTGGCCTTGAAATCGTAGATCACGGACATCGCTAACCCACGGGATCGATCGGCGACGGCGGCACGCCGCCCGCCTCGATCGCCTCGCCTGCGAGCAGGCACAAATCCTCGCGATAGCGGCCGGAGACGATGTGCACGCCGACGGGCGCCTTGCCGACGAGACCGGTGGAGACCACAAGGCCCGGCAATCCCATGAAGGGAATGGCGATCTGCGGCAGCTGCGCTTCCCAGACCCGCTTGAACGACTCATCGTCCTTGCGATCGAGATGATCGGGGAACGGCAGCTCGCCGGACACCGGCGTCAGCAGCACCGCGTATTTTTCGAAGAACAGCATCCAGTCGCGGGTCAGGGTGGCTCTTCGGGTCAGCGCCTTGGCGTAATTCGCCTGATCCATCGGCGTGACCCTGCCGCGATTGCCGCGCAGGCACGCCAGCGCACCGGGATCGCCCTCACGCTCGGCCATCTCCAGCTGCGCCTCATAGCCGTCGCCGAGCCAAAGCTTGATCTGCCACTCGACCGCCTCGCGCATCGACGGCGTGTTTTCGATCGTCTCGACCGTCCAACCGGCACGCTCGAGCCGCTTGCCGGCATTGCTCACCGCCGCCTTCACTTCGGGCATGGTGGCAAGGCCGTCCGGATTGAGGCAGAGCGCGGCGCGCTTGTCCCGTGCTGGGCCTTCCAGCGGCACTGGTGCGTACCAGGGATCGCGGATGTCGCGGGCCGACATCGCGGCCAGTGAAATCCTGAGGTCGTTGACGGTGCGCGCCAGCGGACCCGACACCGCCATGATCTGCGGCCCGATCGGACGCTCCGGCAGCGCCGGGTTGAAGGCGGGAATGCGGCCGAGCGTCGGGCGCAGGCCGTGCACGCCGCAGGCATAGGCGGGGTAGCGGATCGAGCCGGCGATGTCGGTGCCGTGGGCGATGTGGCCGATACCGGCCGCGACCGCCGAACCGGCGCCGCCGGACGAGCCGCCCGGGGTCAGAGAGGCGTCACGCGGATTCTTGGTGTCGCCATGGACGAGGTTGGTGGTGAACCAACGATAGGAGAAGGCCGGGCAATTGGTGCGGCCAAGGAGAATGGCCCCGGCTTTGCGGAAATTGGCGATCACCGGATTGTCCTCGCGCGCGATCAAATCGCGCTGGAGCTTCAGGCCGTTGGTGGTGGCAAAGCCCTCCTGGTCGACATTGGCCTTGATGGTGACGGGCACGCCGGCGAGCACGCCGGGGTCCTCGCCCCGCGCGATGGCGGCATCGACGGCGTCGGCTTGCTTGAGCACGTCGTCCGGCCGGTGGTCGATCACCGCGTTGAGCTGGGGATTGACGGCATCCAGGCGGGCAAGCCCGGCCTTGGCCGCCTCCCTGGCGGACACCTTTTTGGACTTGACGAGGGAGGCGAGGTCGGCAGCCGACAGGCGCCAGAGATCTTGCATGGCTTGCTCCGTGTAACCGGCGTCTTTTAGCGCCGGGAACGCGGCAAAGCCATGCGGATTTCGCAGGGGCGAAGGCGCTGGGGCGCCGGGTGGTGCCTCATTCTCCGTCGTCTTTGCGAGGAGCCCTTGCGACGAAGCAATCCAGACTTCCTCCGCGGAGAGTCTCTGGATTGCTTCCTGCGCTCGCAATGACCGGAGAGAGCGCCCGCTAATGCCGCGTTGCGGACGCGTCCGGGATGTCCAGCAGCGCCTCGGTGAAGGGAAACTCCAGCACGATCTCGCCTTCGGCGTCGGTGACCTCGATCACGGCGTCCAGCAGGGCGCGCTGGGTGCCCTCGGATTTCACCACTTCAAGGATCATCTGGCGGGCGACCTCCCAGGCGCGGTCGGGGTTGCGCAGATCCTCGCCTTCGGGATCCACGATCAGTTCGTCGCCGATACGGGTATTGAAGTAGTATCTGGGCATCATCGAGATCCAGTTGGGTCGCCTGTACCGGATTGAAAGCTGCACTGCACTCACAACTGCTTTATCAGGACAGGGTTCGCGACCGAATGCGCCGAACGCAAGGCAGCGCCCCAGAAGTGAGCGTTCCCGAAGGCTTTTTTTCGCGGCGCAACATGGGCTTCTCGGGAAAATTTCACTGGCGAACTTCTCAGCGCGCACTAATTTAACGGGTGGGCGATACGTCCGAATTCGCGAAAATGGAGTGCCAAAATGGCCTGGAAAGCCCCGAAGATCGTCGAAGTGCCCTGCGGCATGGAAATCAACATGTATGTGAGCGCCACCCGCAAGTAAGCGGTTGGTGATCTGCGTTCAGCGCAGGTGGGTCTTTCGGTCACGACCGGTTTCCGAATGAGGGAAATCGTGTCGGCCTGAGATCCACCTCGTGACGTTGCTTCCAGGAGACGGATCATGCTTCGCGTCGTCGTCCTGGGCGCCGCAGCTGGCGGCGGAGTGCCGCAATGGAATTGCGGCTGCGAGGGCTGCCGGGCGGCCCGTGAGAACGGCCATGAGCTCTTGAGAACCCAGGCCTCGGTCGCCTTCAGCGGCGATGGCGAGCACTGGTTCCTGATCAATGCCTCACCGGATCTCCGCCAGCAACTGAATGCCACGCCGCAACTGCACCCCAAGGCCGGGGCGCTGCGCCATACGCCGATTGCGGGCGTGATCCTGACCAACAGCGAAGTGGATGCGGTGGCCGGCCTGCTCTCGATGCGCGAGGGGTCGCCGTTCACGGTCTATGCGCACGAGAAGGTGCTGGCGATCCTTGCCAGCAACAGCATCTTCAACGTGCTGAACGAGAAGCACGTGCAGCGCCAGCCGATGGCAATCCGCGAGCCATTCGAGCCGCGCCTGCCCGACGGCACCCGCTCCGGACTGGAGGTGCTGTCCTTCGCGGTCTCGGGCAAGTCGGCCTGGTATCTGGAAGGCAAGGCGCATCCCGGCGGGGACAGCGGCGACGGCGACACGCTCGGCCTGAAGATCACCGACAAGGCCACCGGCAAGTGCTTCTACTTCATCGCCGCCTGCGCAGAGGTGAC
Organism: Bradyrhizobium sp. CIR48; assembly: GCF_014198315.1. Taxonomy (NCBI): domain Bacteria; kingdom Pseudomonadati; phylum Pseudomonadota; class Alphaproteobacteria; order Hyphomicrobiales; family Nitrobacteraceae; genus Bradyrhizobium; species Bradyrhizobium sp. CIR48. Next base: position 235,047 of record NZ_JACIHG010000012.1, on the reverse strand, counting down.
CGACGCGCTCAAGGCCGAGATCGACGGCGCTTCGCTGGTGTTCTTCGACGGTACGGTCTGGCAGGACGACGAGATGATCAAATGCGGGCTCGGCCACAAGACCGGCAAGAGCATGGGACATGTCGCCATGTCCGGCGAGGACGGCGCGATCGCACGGCTGGCCGACCTCGCTATCGACAGGAAGATATTTCTGCATATCAATAACTCGAACCCGGCGCTGCTACCTGCCTCATCCGAGCGCAAGGCCGTCGAGGCGGCGGGCTGGCAGATACCGGCGGATGGAACGGAGATCGTGCTGTGAATGCGGCGTCAATGACTGGAATGACTGCGCTGTCGATCGGCAAGGATCTGAGGCTCAACTCGGCCGAGGAGCTCGAGGCGACGCTGCGCCATATCGGGGCGACGCGCTATCACAGCCTGCATCCGTTCCACAAGCTGCTGCACGGCGGCAAGCTGAACAAGGGCCAGGTGCAGGCCTGGGCGCTGAACCGCTACTATTACCAGAGCACGATCCCGATCAAGGACGCGGTGGTGATCTCGCGTTTCCGCGACCGCGCCACGCGCCTGGAATGGCGCCACCGCATCGAGGATCATGACGGCGACGTCGGCAGCGAAGGCGGCATCGAGCGCTGGCTGAAGCTGACCGAAGGCCTCGGCCTCGACACGGCCTATGTGGAATCGACCGAAGGCATTTTGCCGGCGACGCGCTTCGCGGTGGAGGCCTACGTGCATTACTGCCGCGAAAAAAGCCCGCTGGAGGCGATCGCCTCCTCGCTCACCGAGCTGTTCGCGCCGAACCTGCATGAAGAACGCATCTCCGGCATGCTGCAGCACTATGATTTCGTCAACCCCGACATCATGAGCTACTTCAAGCGCCGCCTGGCGCAGGCGCCGCGCGATGCCGGCTTTGCGCTCGACTATGTCAAGGCGCATGCCACGACGCCGGAGCAGCGCGCGCAAGTGTGCAACGCGCTGATCTTCAAGACCAACGTGCTGTGGGTGCAGCTTGACGCGCTTCAGCACGCCTATGTCGAGGGCCACATTCCGCCGGGCGCGTTCGTGCCCAAGGCGAGTTGAGGGACAAGAGCAATGGCCGGGCCGCGGAACATCAGTGTCAGCGAGGCAAGCCGCCCCGTGCTGCCGCGGCATGCCAAGCTGAAATATGACGAGACGCGGAAGGTCTGGGTGATCCTGGCACCGGAACGGGTGCTGGCACCCGACGAGATCGCAGTCGAGGTCTTGCAGCTCTGCAACGGCGTCCGCAATGTCGGCGACATTGCGGACGCGTTGGCGGTGAAATACGCCGCGCCACGCGAGGCGATCCTCGCCGACGTCATCGTCATGCTGCAGGATCTCGCCGACAAGGGCTTTCTCACGGAGGCCCGGGAGAAGACGTCATGAGCGATGTGCTCGGCAACCCCATGATCCCCCCTGATGCCAGCGACAGCCTCGCGGTGCTGGAGAAGCAGCGCTCGACGGCGGAGACCTTTGGCATTCCGCTCGCCGTGCTGCTCGAGATCACCCATCGCTGCCCGCTGCAATGCCCCTACTGCTCCAACCCGGTCGAGCTCGATCGCTCGGGCAAGGAGCTGACCACCGAGGAATGGAAGAAGGTCTTGAGCGAGCTTGCCGAGATCGGCGTGCTGCAGGTGCATTTCTCCGGCGGCGAGCCGACGGCGCGCAAGGACCTCGTCGACCTCGTCAAGCATGCCAGTGACGTCGGCCTCTACACCAACCTGATCACCTCGGCCGTGCTGCTGACGCGCGAAAAGCTCAGCGATCTCGCCGATGCCGGGCTCTGCCACGTGCAGATCAGTTTCCAGGGCGTTGAAGAAGGCCTCGCCGATCGCGTCGCCGGCTACAAGAACGGGCACCGCAAGAAGCTCGAGGTCGCAAAGTGGACGCGCGAGCTCGATCTGCCGCTCACCGTGAACGCGGTGATGCACCGCCAGAACCTGCACCAGCTGCCTGACATCATCCAGATGTCTGTCGATCTCGACGCCGACCGGCTCGAGGTCGCCAATGTCCAGTATTACGGCTGGGCGCTGAAGAACCGTGCCGCGCTGATGCCGAGCGTGGCGCAGTTAGATGAGTGCACGCGCATCGTCGAGGAGGCGCGCGAGCGGCTGAGGGGTACGCTCGCGATTGACTACGTCGTCCCTGATTATTACGCGCTGCGGCCGAAGAAGTGCATGGGCGGCTGGGGCCGGCAGTTCTTCAACATCTCGCCCGCCGGCAAGGTGCTGCCCTGCCACGCCGCCGAGAGCATCACCGGGCTCGACTTCGAATCGGTCCGCTCCAACCATTCGATCGCCTGGATCTGGCAGAACTCCGAGGCCTTCAACCGCTATCGCGGCACCGGCTGGATGAAGGAGCCGTGCAAGTCTTGCGAATTCCGCGAGATCGATTTTGGCGGCTGCCGCTGCCAGGCCTTCGCGCTGACCGGCGATGCCGCCAACACCGATCCGGCCTGCGCGCTGTCGCCGCTGCACGAGACCATCTTCAAGCAGGCCGAGCGTGAGGCCGAGGGCGAGACCAGCCGCTTCCTCTATCGCAACTTCGCCGGCGGCACCCTGGAATCAGAGAATGGGGCCTGACGCCGACGCAGGCACAGCGGCGAGGCGTGCCGATCCCTTTGCGCCGCTGACCTCCGACATGCTCGACGTCGGCGACGGCCATGAGCTCTATGTCGAGAGCGTCGGTCGCAGCGACGGCATTCCCGCGGTCTACCTGCACGGCGGGCCCGGCAGCGGCTGCCAGCCCGATCATCGCCGGCTGTTCGACCCTGATCGCTTCTGCGCCGTGCTGTTCGACCAGCGCGGCTGCGGCCGCAGCCGGCCCAAGGGATCGCGCGAGCACAACACCACGGCACATCTGATCGCGGACATGGAGAAAATCCGCGAAAAGTTCGGCTTTGACCGCTGGATGGTGGTCGGCGGCTCCTGGGGTGCGACGCTGGCGCTGGCGTATGCGCAGGCCCATCCCGAGCGCGTCTCCGGCATCGCGCTCCGCGCGACCTTTCTGGGCACGCGGGCCGAGGTCGAAACGGCCTTCACGGGGCGCCTGCCGCAATTCTATCCCGCGCTCTACGAGGATTTTCTGAGCGTGCTGCCGCCTGAGGAACGTGCGCGCCCGGTGGAAGCCTATTATCGCCGCATCCTCGATGCCGATCCGGCCGTTCACGGACCTGCGGCCCGCGCCTGGCACGACACCGAGCGAGCCCTGTCGGAGCACAAGGCCGCCAAGATGCGGCTGGACCTGGCGTCGCTAAACGTCTGGCGCACGCTGCCGGCGACGCCGTTCATGGAGGCGCATTACTTCATCAACAACTCCTTCATGAACGAAGCCCAGCTGCTGCGGAACGCGGACCGGCTCGCCGGGATTCCCGGCATTGTCGTGCAGGGCCGCTACGACCTGTTGTGCCCTCCTGAGACATCACACGCGCTCGCGAAAGTTTGGCCGGGTTCCGAGATTCGCCTCGTGGAAGAAGCCGGACATTCGCTCTATGATGCCGGCGTGAGGGATGCGGTCATGAAGTCGATTGCCGACCTTGCGTCGAAGGCCGCGCGCTAATGCGCGAAAAAGGACAACAAGAAAATGCCGCTCGCCGGAAAGGGCATGCTGCTGACGTCGATGAATATCGACGCAGCCAATGAGGCCGATTTCAATCGCTGGTACGATCGAGAGCATCTGGAAGAGCGCGTCGCGATCGACGGTTTCCTGGAAGCGCGGCGCTATGTCGCGCATGCCGCCAATCCCAAATATCTCTCGCTGTACTCGACCGCGACGCTCGACGTGCTCGACAGTCCCGCCTATCGGGCGCGCCTGGCCAACCAGACCGAATGGTCGCGGCAAAGCATGGCGCATTTCAAGGACATGCTCCGTGTCGTCGCGCGCATTACCATCAGCAACGGCACCGGCCGCGGCGCTGCGCTCGGCCTCGTGCGGCTGCGGCCCACAGCCGACAATGCTGGCGCATGGCGTGATGCGCTGCAAGAAAAGCTGGCGCCGGAGCGGCGCGACGGCATCATCTCGATGCATCTGCTCGAAAGCGAGCCGGAATTGTCTGGCGCGACCGCGGACATTCCGGCGGTGCGCAACGAAGGCGCACGCGACTGGTTCGTGCTGATCGACGGCACGCATGTCGGCGCGGTCTCGGCCGTGATCGCCGAGCGCTTCACCGGCCCTGCGGCATCGCCCTTCCCGCTGCCCGTCTCGGTCGGGACTTACAGCCTGATGTGGGACCTCGCAAAGAGCGACATCGCGCGGCTGAACAACCATCTGCATCGCAACATATTGCACCGCACGCGCATCGCGCGCGGCCGTTAATGCTGTGCGCGCGTAGCTCCCATGAAAGCGGGGACGCACCGAACTTTGCCGTTGTACTTCGGAAAGGTTCTAATAAGCTAACCCAATGACGTCATTCAGAAACCAGATCGCAGCGCGTTAAGCGTTCGCCAAGCTCAGAAGAGGCCGCCGGGTCTTTGAGCCTGCGCGGACAGGGTAGGAATGAAACCGACCGATATCGCGGCCCCCGACTACTTTCACAAAGTGGTCGATTGCCAATGGGCCTGTCCTGCGCACACCCCGGTTCCCGAATATATCCGACTGATCGCACAAGGCCGCTATAGCGACGCCTACATGATCAATTGGAGATCGAACGTGTTTCCCGGAATTCTGGGACGCACCTGCGATCGTCCATGCGAGCCGGCGTGCCGCCGCGGACGCGTCGAGGAGACGCCGGTCGCAATCTGCCGGCTCAAGCGTGTCGCCGCCGATTTCAAGGACGACATCAAGCAGCGCCTGCCGCGCCCTGCACCGAAGAACGGCAAGCGCGTTGCCTTCGTCGGCGGCGGTCCGGCCTCGCTGACGGTGGCGCGCGATCTCGCGCCGCTCGGCTATCACTGCACCGTATTCGATGCCGATCCGGAAGCCGGCGGCATGATGCGCACGCAGATCCCGAAATTCCGCCTGCCCAATTCGGTGATCGACGAGGAGACCGGCTACATCCTGGGTCTCGGCGTCGAGTTCAAAGGTGGCCACCGCATCGAGAGCATGAAGTCGCTGCTCGCGGAGAAATACGACGCGATCTTCGTCGGCTCCGGCGCGCCGCGCGGCCGAGAGCTCGACATTCCCGGCCGCAAGGAAGCGGCTGGCAATATCCATATCGGCATCGAATGGCTGGCCTCGGTCTCGTTCGGCCATATCGACAAGATCGGCAAGCGCGTGATCGTGCTCGGCGGCGGCAACACCGCAATGGACTGCTGCCGCACCGCGCGCCGGCTCGGCGGCGAGAAAGTTACGGTGATCGTGCGTTCCGGCTTCGAGGAGATGAAGGCCTCGCCGTGGGAGAAGGAGGACGCGCTCCACGAGGATATTCCGATCCTCAACTACATGGTGCCGGTGGCATTCAAGCACGTCGCCGGCAAGCTCATCGGCGTCACCTTCCAGCACGTCAAAGCCGAATATGACGCCAAAGGCCGCCGCAACCTCGTGCCTTCGGGCGATCCCGATCAGACCATTCCCTGCGACGACGTGCTGGTCGCGGTCGGCCAGGAAAACGCCTTCCCCTGGATCGAGCAGGATTGCGGCATCGAGTTCGACAAATGGCACATGCCGAAGGTCGATCCCAAGACCTTCGTATCGACCAATCCAAAAGTGTTCTTCGGCGGCGATGCCGCGTTCGGCCCCAAAAACATCATCTGGGCGGTCGCGCACGGCCATGACGCCGCATTGTCGATCCACAAGATGCTCTCGGGCGAGGACATTACCGAGCGGCCGCTGCCTGAGGTGCATGTCTCATCGCAGAAAATGGGCATCCACGAATGGAGCTATGACAACGACATCTCGATCGACAAGCGCTACAAGGTGCCGCATCGCGACAAGGTGATCGCGCTGAAGGACATCCGCGCCGAGGTCGAGCTCGGCTACGACGTCAAGCTGGCGCTGGGCGAAGCCGAGCGCTGCCTGAACTGCGACGTGCAGACCGTATTCTCGACCTCGCTCTGCATCGAGTGCGATGCCTGCGCCGACATCTGCCCGATGGATTGCATCACCTTCACGGGCAACGGAGAAGAAAGCGATCTGCGCCAGCGCCTGAAGGCGCCCTCGCCGCATCCGGACCAGGACCTCTACGTCTCCTCGGATCTCAAGACCGGCCGCGTGATGGTGAAGGACGAGGACGTCTGCCTGCATTGCGGGCTGTGCGCCGAGCGGTGTCCCACCGGCGCCTGGGACATGCAGAAATATTTCATCGACATGACTCACGCAGGTTCGACATGCCCGACAAAAAGCCGATCAGCAGCGTAAACGACTTCGTCGTCCGCTTCGCCAACGTGAACGGCTCGGGCTCGGCCAGCGCCAACGAGATGTTCGCGCGCGCGATCCTGCGCCACGGTGTTCCGGTCTCCCCACGCAACATCTTCCCCTCCAACATCCAGGGCCTGCCGACCTGGTACGAGGTGCGGGTGACCGAGGACGGCCATCTCGGCGCCCGCGGCGGCGTCGACATGATGGTGGCGATGAACCCGCAGACCTGGGACAAGGACGTCGCCGGCATCGAGCCGGGCGGCTATCTGTTCTACGATTCCACCAAGCCGATGCCGTCGACGAAATTCCGCGACGACATCACCGTGATCGGCGTGCCGCTCACCGCCATCACCAACTCGACCTATACCGATCCGCGCCAGCGCCAGCTGTTCAAGAACATCATCTATCTCGGCGCACTCTCGGCGCTGCTCGACATGGACCCGAAGCTGATCGAGCAGCTGATCGGCGAGCAGTACAAGGGCAAGGAAAAGCTGCTCTCCTCCAACGTCCACGCGCTGCATCTTGGGCGCGACTGGGCGCTGCAGAACCTGAAATGCCCACTCGGCCTCAGGGTGAAAAAGTCGGACAAGGTCGGTGACCGCATCTTCATCGAAGGCAACAGCGCCGCCGCGCTCGGCGCCGTCTATGGCGGCGCCACGGTATGCGCCTGGTATCCGATCACGCCGTCCTCGTCGGTGGCGGAGGCCTTCACCGCCCATTGCAAGAAGTACCGGCACGACCCTGAAACCGGAAAGGCGAAATACGCCATCGTGCAGGGCGAGGACGAGCTCGCTTCAATCGGCATCGTCATCGGCGCCTCCTGGAACGGCGCCCGCGCCTTCACCGCGACATCGGGCCCCGGCATCTCCCTGATGACCGAATTCATCGGCCTCTCATACTTCGCCGAGATTCCGGCCGTGATCATGAACATCCAGCGCGCCGGCCCCTCCACGGGCATGCCGACCCGCACCCAGCAATGCGACATCATCGCCTGCGCCTATGCTTCGCACGGCGACACCAAGCATGTGTTGCTGTTCCCCGAGGATCCCGCCGAGGCCTTCGAATTCGCGGCCGCCGCGTTCGATCTCGCCGAGCGGATCCAGACCACGATCTTCCTGATGCTCGACCTCGACATCGGCATGAATCACCGGCTCTGCCGTCCGCTGAAATGGGACGATGCCAAGCAATACGACCGCGGCAAGGTGATGACCGCGGAGATGCTGGAGGAAGGCCGCGACTTCGGCCGCTATCTCGATGTCGACGGCGACGGCATTCCCTACCGCACCTATCCCGGCACGCACCCGACCAAGGGCTCCTATTTTACCCGCGGCACCTCGCGGGATCGCTATGCGCGCTATTCCGAGGAAGGCTCGGTCTATGCCGACAACATGCAGCGCCTGATGCGCAAGTTCGAGACCGCGCAGGACCTGGTGCCGCGGCCGCTGCAGGCCAATGCGGAACGGCCGACCAAATACGGCGTGATCTATTTCGGCTCGACGTCGCCGGCGATGGACGAGGCGATCGGCCTTCTGGAAGCGCGCGGGCATCAGCTCGACCGCCTGCGCATCCGCGCCTTCCCGTTCCATTCGAGCGTGGCGAGCTTCCTCGCCGAGCACGATTTCGTCTACGTCGTCGAGCAGAACCGCGACAGCCAGCTCCGCCAGCTGATCGTCAACGAGAACGGCATCGACCCGGTGCGCCTCGTGCCGATCGTGCATTACGACGGCTCGCCGATCACCGCCCGTTTCATTGCAAAAGCCATTGGCGACCACCAGGATCACCTCAAGGTGACCCCGCTCCGCAAGGCCGTGTCATGACCTATATTGCCAAGCCGAAATTCCATCATCCGGGGCTGAAGAAGAACGAGCTCGGCTACACCCATCGCGACTACGAGGGCAAGATCTCGACGCTGTGTGCCGGCTGCGGTCACGATTCGATCACGGCTTCGATCATCGAGGCCTGCTACGAGCTCTCGATCGAGCCGCACCGGGTGGCGAAGATCTCCGGGATCGGCTGCTCCTCGAAGACGCCGGATTATTTCCTCGGCAATTCGCACGGCTTCAACTCCGTGCACGGCCGCATGCCATCGGTCTTGACCGGCGCCAACCTCGCCAACCGCGATCTGATCTATCTCGGCGTGTCCGGCGACGGCGATTCCGCCTCGATCGGGTTCGGCCAGTTCGCGCACTCGATCCGGCGCGGCGTCAACATGACCTATATCGTCGAGAACAACGGCGTCTACGGCCTGACCAAGGGCCAGTTCTCGGCCACCGCCGACCGCGGCTCGAAGTCCAAAAAGGGCGTCACCAACACCGACAACGCCATCGACCTCGTTGCGATCGCATTGCAGCTGGGCGCCACCTTCGTGGCGCGCAGCTTCTCCGGCGACAAGACCCAGCTGGTGCCGCTGATCGCGGCTGCGATCCGCCACAAGGGCGCGTCCTTCATCGACGTCATCAGCCCCTGCATCGCCTTCAACAACCACGCCGGCTCGACCAAGAGCTTCGACTATGTCCGCGAGCACAACGACGCCGTGAACCGGCTCGACGTTCTAGTCGGCCGCGATCCCATCGCGGTGGACTACGCGCCGGGCACGGTGCAAATGGTCGAGCAGCATGACGGCAGCAAGATCGCGCTGCGCAAGATCGACGCCGACTACGATCCGCATGACCGGCTGGGCGCCCAGACCTTCCTTGCGCGGCACGCCGCCAAGGGGCAGATCGTCACCGGTCTCCTTTACGTCGACCCCGACGCGGAAGATCTGCACGAGCATCTTAACACGGTCGAGACGCCGCTCAACACGCTGGAAGCGGACACCCTGTGCCCGGGCTCGGCGGTGCTGGACAAGATCAACGCCAGCCTGCGCTGATCATTTGCTCCGCGCCGAAGCCGGCGACCTGACGCGTATCGTGATCTTCTCCGACACGACCGGCGGTTCGAACGGATAGTGCTTGGCGTCGCCGAGCACCAGCTGCAGGGTGTGAGTCCCCGGCGCAAGGTCCAGCATAGTCTCGGTCTGCCCTGCGCCGAAATGCAGGTGCGACTTGTCCTGCGGGATCGGCTCCTTGGGATCGATGGGATCGTTGACGTCGACCAGCAGATGATGATGACCGGCATTCTGGTAATCGTCGCCGGCATGCGTCACGCCCATGTTGCGCAGGCCGAACCGGACCCAGAATCCACCGCGAACCTTCTGCCCATCGTGCGGCGTGATGAAATAGAGTTTTGCGTCCTTTGGCGCGGTCTTTCCCTGCGAGCAGGCTGCGCCCGGGTGCACTGCGATCGCCGTCGCCAGTGCGACACAATGAATGATCTTCATCAAATCCACTCCAGCACTTACGGACTGAGCGCGACGCGGAATCCATGCGTGGGGTAACGGACATTGGTGTCGTAACCATCGCGGTTGGATGGCCTCACATATCTCGCATCGTTCTTCCACGAGCCCGAGCGCAGAACGTGCGAGCTGCAGTCCCCGCCACCCCATGCCGAGCCGTCAGTGGGTGCGCCCTGATAGGTCCTGTGCCAGCAGTCCTCGACCCACTGATCGATACCGCCCCCCATGTCGTGGAGGCCGAACGGATTCGGCTTGAAGTTGCCGACCTTCGCCGGCTGCTCGGCCGCGAGGTCACCGCAATCCTTGCAGCCGGCCATGCCTGGCTGAAGCTTGTCGCCCCACCAATATTTGCTCTGCGTGCCGCCGCGCGCGGCATATTCCCATTCGGCCTCGCTCGGAAGCCGGTAAGGCTTCTTCGTCGCCTGCGCGAGCCAGGCGGCATATTGCTGCGCGTCGGTCCAGCTCACATTGCCGATCGGCGCATCCTCTTTGCCGGTGGCGGTGAAGCCGCACGCCTTTGCGGCCGCGCATTCGTTCCATTCCCGCACCGTCACCGGATATTTGCCGATCGAGAACGGTTTGACCGTGACCTGGTGGACAGGACGTTCGGTCGGATCGTCATTGCTTCCCATCGCAAAGCTGCCGCCGCGAATGGGGATCATCTCGGGTTCTCGAACCGCCGTCACCGATGGAGCGGATGCCGGAGATGGTGAAGGCGATGCTGCGGGCGACGGCGTCGTTGTGGGCAAGGGAGAAGCCGCGGGTGCAGCTTGGGGCGCCGGTGCCGCCGGGCTCGGTAACGACGGAACGGATTGCGGCATCGGCGAAGCCGACGGCGCCGCGATCGGAGGAGCGGCAGCCTGTTGCCCCACCTGGCTGCGGTGCTGCACCAGCACGTACCAAAGCACGTAGCCGGCAATCACCAGCAATGCCATGATCAGAAGAAAGAGCAGCATGCTCTCGCGCCGGCCGCGCGTCCTGCCGACCGCGTCTGCGTCCGGCAGCACGCGATAGACGCGCACCGGATCCGTGATGTTCTTGACCTTGCGGTCCCCGAGCGACTCATAGCCGCACACCACCTTGTGCTTGATCTGCTCGTAGATCGCGCCTGAGATATAGACGTGACCGGGCTCGGCGATACCCTCGATACGTGTGGCGATGTTGACCCCGTCGCCGTAGACATCGTCCGGCTCCACGATGACGTCGCCGAGATTGACGCCGATCCGGTATTCGAGCCGTGAATGCTTGGGAAGCGGGGCGTTGCGGCCGATGAGATTCTGCTGGATGACGATGCTGCATCGAACGGCCTCGACAGGACTGTCGAAGATGGCGATGAAGCCGTCGCCCGTCGTCTTCACCAGCGTGCCATGGTGCTCGACGATGCTGGGCTGGATGATATCCCGCTCGATCCGCTTGACGCGGACATGCGTGCCCTCCTCGTCGGCCTGCATGATGCGACTGTAGGAAGCGATGTCGCCGACAATGATCGCCGCGAGGCGACGAGGCATGGGGCCGTGTGGAGGCGGCCCGTCCTGATTTCCGGATCTGAAGTTGCGAATTTCGCCCATTGCGGGGGACTCCACAAACCTACAAAGGCAGCCCCAGCTTACGACCGCTAAAGGCGATCGTCTGTGAAGGCTATCACATTGATGAAATGGAGCAATGTCGAAGGACTCGCAGGGATCGAGTTCCGGAAGGCGAAGGCCTCGCATCGGTTGAACCTTCCTCGCCCTCCCGGTGACTAACGCCGTGCCTGGAACTGTCCATCCGCTCCGCGCTGTGATGATCATGTACGACTTGCGCGGGTTGAACGCGTCGCACCTGGGCCGCGTCTAAAGCCTACAGCTCGCTCCTGCGTTCGAGGCCATCATGAAGCTTTCTCTCCTGACTGCCCTCGCCGTTGCCGCACTCATCAGTACGGCCCACGCGGAAGAGGCCGACGACGTCCGCGAAGCCAGCAAGGCCGAGGCCGAGACCTTCAACACGCGCATGTATGCGGGCGCGCCCGGCAACAAGGCCTATGCCTGCTTCGTCCGCCGCTACGATGCGGAGCACCTGGCGCGGCATCCGAAGCAGAAGGTCGCTTCGATGAAGCTGCTGATCTCGGCCGAGTTGGACAAGGAAGACAAGGAGCTGCACAATTCCTTCCGCCTCGGCTTCAGGTACCGCCATCGCTCCGGCGATTTCGACTCCAGCGGTTCTTGCAACCACGCCGTATTCACCAAGGACGGCAACGAGGTTCGCCTCGGTTGCGGTGTCGATTGCGAAGGCGGTGGCATCGGCGTTGCGCTGTCCAAAGACGACAAGTCGACGATCGTGCGGCTCGAACGGGTCCGGGTCTGGCAGAACAACAAGCCGGATGACGAGGCCGAGCGGTCGCTGGTCGGCGGTGCCGACGACAGGATCTTTCGGCTTGATCGCACCGACAATAGCGAGTGCGCTTCGCTGGTGACCGACCGCAAGGAACTCGCCGCGCTCCGCCACAAATGATGATATGTCTCCGGCAAAGTCAGTCGAGGGAGATCGCCATGAACCGGCGGAACATCTTGTGGAGCGCAATCTCGGCCCTCGGCGCGGCATTCGGTGCCTCCGGCGCGAAAGCCGCGACGGGAGCGGGCGCGGGCAACAAGCTGAAAGTGGTCTACCATCTCAGCGATGCCGAGAAGGTCAACTTCGTGCTCGGCAACATCCAGAACCACATCGACGGTGTCGGCGGTCCTGATCACGTCACGATCGCGCTGGTGATCCACGGGCCGGCGCTGAAGGCATTCCACTCGGCGCAGGCGAACCCCGACATCAGCAAGCGCGTCGGCGAATTCTCCAAGGACGGCGTCGAGCTCGCCGCGTGCGGCAACACGATGAAGGCGCAGAACGTGACGTTGACCGAGCTGCTGCCGGGCTTCGTCAGCGCGGAAAAGGGCGGCGTGGTTCGTTTGGCTGAGCTGCAGTCGCAGGGGTATCTTTATCTGCGGCCGTAGGGGCTGCTTCTTACCCACACGACAAGTGCACTCCCTCCCCCGCCTGCGAGGGTTGGGGAGAGGGTGGCTCCGCAGAGGGACAATCCCCTAGAGGAAAAAGCCCTCACCCGGCGCGCGGGTCGATGCTTTGCATCGCCCGGAGGTAAGGCGGAGCTCGCAGCGCCCTCCAAACTCATCTTCATCCCGCTTGACTCACCCATAACCCTGCGGCTATGAGTTAACCCATAACTTCCTGGTTATGGATTCCCATGTCTCTCGCCCCCGACCTCCTGTTCCGGACGCTCGCCGACCCCACAAGGCGGGCGATCTTCGAGCGGCTGTGCCGCGAGGGGGAGCAGACGGTCGGGGCCCTGACCGTGAGATCCGGCGTTTCCCAGCCGGCCGTCTCGAAACATCTCGGCGCGTTGAAGCTGGCCGGCCTCGTGCGGGACCGCCATGAGGGGCGGCAGACCCACTACAGCGCGCAGCCCGGCGCACTCGATCCGCTGCGCGACTGGACCAGCCAGATGACCGGATTCTGGCAGAGGCGGCTCGACGCACTCGACGATCTCCTGAAGAGGATGGACCAATGACCGAAGCCTCAAGCGAAACACGCTCCGTCGTCGTCGAGCGCGAATTCGCCTTCCCGGCCGAGCGGCTCTGGCGCGCGCTGACGCAGCCGCATCTGATCGAGGAATGGCTGATGAAGAACGACTTCAAGCCGTCAGTCGGTCATCGCTTCAATCTTCGCGGTGAATGGGGTGGCGTGCTGGACTGCGAGGTGCTCACCATCGAGCCGCAGAAGACGCTCGCCTACACCTGGAATTTCTCGCATGAGGACGCCGCGTTCGACCTCAGGAGCGTCGTGACCTTCACGCTGACGCCGACCGGTGCGGGCACTCACTTACGCGTCGAGCAGGCGGGCTTCAGCCCGACGCAAAAGCAGGCTTACGGCGGCGCGCATGCCGGCTGGAAGCAGTTCCTTGCCAAGCTGGACGAGGTGCTGGCGCGGGAGGAATAGCCCCGGCCGGCCGTATCCATTCCAATCATTTCTAGAGGGAGACCCCAGTGAGCACAGACATGTGGATTCGTCAGATCCATCGCTGGCTGTCGATGGCTTTCACGCTCGCCGTCATCGCCAACATCATCGCCATGACCATGCAGCTCCAGGCGGTCTGGATCGGCTTCCTGGCGCTGGTCCCGCTGATCCCGCTGCTGGCGACCGGGCTCTATCTGTTCGCGCTGCCCTATATCGGCCGCCGCGGCAACGCGTGATGCGAGGCGAGACGATGAAGAAGGCAGTAGCGGCGAAGAAGAGCAGCACGAAAGACGCGACTGGGCCGTCGCCCTCCAAGCTGATCGACGGCAGGATCAAGGAGCTCGGCGACTGGCGCGGCGAAATGCTGGCGCGGGTCCGCGGCCTGATCAAGCAGGCCGATCCTGAGGTCGTCGAGGAATGGAAATGGCGCGGCGTTCCCGTCTGGGAGCACGACGGCATCATCTGCACCGGCGAGACCTACAAGGAAGTGGTGAAGATGACCTTTGCCAAGGGCGCCGCGCTGGACGACCCGGCCGGCCTGTTCAATTCCAGCCTCGACGGCAACGTGCGGCGCGCGATCGACATTCGCGAAGGCGAGAAGATCAACGAGAAGGCGTTGAAGGCGCTGATCCGCGCGGCGGTTGAGCTGAATGGGTCGAAGAAGAAGGCGGCGAAGAAGCCGGTAAAGCGCTCGGCATAGAGCAGCCGTAGTGCAGTGCCTTCCTTCTCCCCTTGTAGGAGGAGGTGGCGCGAAGCGCCGGATGAGGGGTCTCTATCGGCAGTGGAAGGTGTGGAAAGATACCCCTCACCGAAGTGAGCTTGTGTCTGCCGTCCTCCCTGCCCTCTCCCACAAGGGGCGAGGGCACATCAACGCGCATCTCGCCTTATTGCCGCGCAGACGGCAGCCTCACGCCACCGCCGCCGGGATCGGACGCGGGCTCACGACGTATTCGCGCATGACCTTGTCGTTGGCATCGACCTCGATCAGCGCGACGTCGTAGGTCCAGAGATCGGCCAGGTGCTGCAACACCCGCTTGGCATCGGTCTCGTTGAGTTGCGAGCCCTTGATGACGTGGTGGTGCAGGATCAGCCGGCGGTCGCCGGAGAGATCGACGTCGACCACCTCGATATTGGCGTCGATGAAGCCGACATCATGCTGCCGTGCCAGCTCGCGGCGGACGCGGCGGAAGCCGCGCTCGTCGTGGATGGCATCGACCCGGATGCCGGCGCGCTCCTCGGGATCGTCGTGCAGATGGAACATGCGGAAGTGCCGCATCAGCTTCGGGCTCAGGAACTGGGCGATGAAGCTTTCGTCGCGGTAGTTGGCCCAGACGTCGCGCAGCACGCCCATCACGTCGCCCTTGCCGGCGATGTCGGGGAACCATTCGCGGTCCTCGTCCTCCGGTTTGGTGACGATGCGCTCGATGTCCTGCATCACGGCAAAGCCGAGTGCATAGGGGTTGAATCCGGAGAAGCGCGGGTCGTCGAATTCGGGCTGGAACACCACATTGGTGTGCGATCCCAGGAATTCGAGGAAATTGCCGTCGGTGATGCGGCCCTGCTCGTGCAGCTTGGTCATGATGCGATAGTGGACGTAAGTCGCCGTCCCCTCGTTCATCACCTTGGTCTGGCTCTGCGGATAGAAATATTGCGCGATGTGGCGGACGATGCGCAGCAGCTCGCGTTGCCACGGCGCCAGTCGCGGCGCACTCTTCTCCAGGAAATAGAGCAGGTTTTCCTGCGGCAGGCCGAGCAGCTTGCGGCGGCGCTCGATGCTGAGCGCGGACCGGCTCTTGGCCGCGCCCTTGGGGACCGTGCGCCAGAGGTCGTTGAAGACCTCCTCCTCGTGCTGGCGACGGCGCCCTGCCCGCTTCTCTTCGGCCCGCAGATCCAGCTTCTTCTTGCCGGGATAGCGGTCGATGCCGTGCGACATCAGCGCGTGCGCGGCATCGAGCGTCCGCTCGACCTCGACGCGGCCGTAGCGCTCCTCGCATTGCATGACATACGTCTTGGCGAAGTCGAGATAATCCAGGATGCCGTCGGCGTCAGTCCACTGCTTGAACAGGTAATTGTTCTTGAAGAAGTGGTTGTGACCGAAAGCGGCGTGCGCGATCACCAGGGTCTGCATCGTCGCCGTGTTCTCCTCCATCAGATAGGAGATGCAGGGCGAGGAGTTGATCACGATCTCATAGGCGAGCCCCATCAGGCCCTTGCGATAGGACGCCTCATGGTAAGCGAATTGCTTGCCGAACGACCAGTGCTTGTAGAACAGCGGCATGCCGACGGAGGAGTAGGCATCCAGCATCTGCTCGGCGGTGATGACCTCGATCTGGTTCGGATAGACGTCGAGCCCGAGATCCTTCGTCGCCACCGCCTCGCAGGCATCGGTGATGCGCTGCAAGGTGTGGAAATCCCAATCCGCGCCTTCGAACAATCGTTCCGTCATGGAGCGGCTTTCTCCTGGGCAGTTTCGCGGCGCTGGAACAGATCGTGGAACACCGGAAAGATCTCGCTGCGCTCGCTGACCTTGCGCATCGAGAGCGGTGCGCCGCTGTTGCGCAGGCGGTCGTAGAGAGTCCAGAGCGAGGAGTCGGAGAGATCGAAGGCGCTGCCGCCGGATTCCCCGACCTCGAGATAGGCAAAGAACTGACAGACCGGCAGGATCTTGTCGGTCAGCAGCAGCCCCGTGAGCTCACCGTCGGAATAGGAATTGTCGCCGTCGGAGGCCTGCGCGGCGTAGATGTTCCAGTCCGACGGATTGAAGCGCTCGCGCACGATCTCGTGCATCGCCTGCAGCGCGCTCGAGACCAGCGTGCCGCCCGAGGCCGGGCCATAGAAGAAGGTCTGCTCGTCGACCTCCTCGGCGCGGTCGGTGTGGCGGATGAAGACGATCTCGACATGCTTGTAGCGGCGCTTCAGGAACACGTAGAGCAGCATGTAAAAGCGCTTGGCGAGATCCTTCATGTGCTCGGACATCGAGCCCGACACGTCCATCAGGCAGAACATCACCGCCTGCGCCACCGGCTTCGGCACCGTCTCGAAGCGGCGGTAGCGGATGTCGAGCGGATCGATGAAGGGAATCCGCTTGGTCTTCGCCTTCAGCTTCTCGAGCTGGGCGAGAAGCACCTCAAGCTCGTCCTCGTCGGTGCAGGCGGCGATCGCGGCTTCCAGTTCCTCGATCTCTTCCTTGCGGGGACGCTTGAGCGCGATGCGGCGGGCGAGCGCCAGCTTCACCGTCCGGCTCACCGAGATGTTGGCGGGCGAGCCCGACGTGGTGTAGCCGGCGCGCTGAATGCCCTCGCTCTCGGTCTGCGCGATCTTGCGCTTGGCCAGATCCGGCAGCTCGAGATCGTCGAGGAAGAGATCGACGAACTCGTCGCGGGAGAGCACGAAGCGGAAGGCATCCTCGCTGTCGCCTTCGCCCGGGCCGGAATTCTTGGCGCTGCCCTGGCCGGAGCGCTGCAGATAGTCCCCCTCGATGAACTTCTTGTTCCCGGGCAGCACCATGTCGCGCGTTCCGCCTTCGCGGCGGAAGCGCGGCTCGTGCATGCCGTCGAGCGGGATCGTGACCTCACCACCCTCCAGGACGTCCTTGATGTCGCGTTCCTGCGAGGTCTTCTTGACGGCGCCCTGCACCAGGGATTTGGCCCGACGCAAGAACCGCTGGCGGTTCTCAAGACTCTTGCCGCCTGGATTCAGGCGCCTGTCAATAATGTGAATGGGCACTTTACCATCCGCCTCAACCGGCCTGCTTCACACGCATGTACCATTCGACGAGCCGGCGAACCTGACGCTCGGTGTAGCCACGCTCCACCATGCGTGCGACGAACTCGCCGTGCTTCTTCTCCGTCTCGCCGTCCTTCTTCGATCCGAAAGAGATGACCGGAAGCAGGTCCTCGACTTGCGAGAATATCCTCTTTTCGATCACGTCGCGAATCTTCTCGTAGGAGGTCCAGGTCGGATTTTTGCCACCGTGCTGGGCCCGCGAGCGTAACGAGAATTTGACGACCTCGTTGCGGAAGTCCTTGGGGTTGGCGATGCCCGCCGGCTTCTCGATTTTGGTCAGCTCCTGGTTCAAAAGCTCGCGATCGAGCAGCTGGCCGGTGTCGGGATCCTTGAAGTCCTGGTCCTCGATCCAGGCGTCGGCATAGTCGACGTAGCGGTCGAACAGATTCTGGCCGTAATCCGAGTAGGATTCGAGATAGGCCTTCTGGATTTCGTTGCCGATAAACTCGGCGTAGCGCGGCGCCAGATCCGCCTTGATGAATTCGAGATAGCGCTTCTCGACTTCCTCCGGCAGCTGCTCCCGGCGGATCGACTGCTCCAGTGCGTACATCAGATGCACGGCGTCGGCGGCGACCTCCTGCGGATCGTGGTTGAAGGTCGCAGCCAGGATCTTGAAGGCGAAGCGGGTGGAGACGCCGTCCATGCCCTCGTCGACGCCGGCGGCGTCGCGATATTCCTGGACGCTGCGCGCCTTCGGATCGGATTCCTTCAGGCTCTCGCCGTCGTAGACCCGCATCTTGCCGAACAGGGTGGAGTTCTCGTGCTTGCGCAGGCGCGACATCACCGAGAACCGCGCCAGCGTCTCCAGCGTCGAAGGCGCGCAAGGCGCCGACGCGAGCTCGGAGCCCTGGATCAGCTTCTCGTAGATCTTCTGCTCCTCGGTGACGCGCAGGCAGTAAGGCACCTTGATCACGCAGATGCGGTCGATGAAGGCTTCGTTGTTCTTGTTGGCCTTGAAGCTCGCCCACTCGGCCTCGTTGGAATGCGCGAGGATGACGCCGGTGAACGGGATCGCGCCGATGTTCTCGGTGCCGATATAGTTGCCCTCCTGCGTCGCGGTCAGCAGCGGGTGCAGCATCTTGATCGGCGCCTTGAACATCTCGACGAACTCGAGCACGCCCTGGTTGGCGCGGTTGAGGCCGCCGGAATAGCTGTAGGCGTCGGGATCGTTCTGTGCGTAGGTCTCGAGCTTGCGGATATCGACCTTGCCGACCAGCGAGGAGATGTCCTGGTTGTTCTCGTCACCGGGCTCGGTCTTGGAGATCGCAATCTGGCGCAGCCGCGACGGCTGGATTTTTGCGACACGAAACTGGGAGATATCGCCGCCGAAGGCTTCCAGCCGCTTGTAGCACCACGGGCTCATCAGGCCGGTGAGACGACGGCGCGGAATGCCGTATTTCTCTTCCAGCATCGGCCCGAGATGATCGGGATCGAACAGGCTGAGCGGGCTCTCGAACACCGGCGAGAGCTCGTCGCCAGCCTTGAGCACGTAGATCGGATGCACTTCCATCAGCGACTTCAACCGCTCGGCGAGCGAGGATTTGCCGCCGCCGACCGGCCCGAGCAGATAGAGGATCTGCTTGCGCTCCTCCAGGCCCTGCGCCGCATGGCGGAAGAAACCAACGATGCGCTCGATGGTTTCTTCCATGCCGTAGAAGCCGGCGAAGGCCGGATAGGTGCGGATCGTGCGGTTCAAAAAAATACGGCCAAGGCGTGGGTCCTTGGCCGTGTCAATCGTCTGGGGCTCGCCGATCGCCGCTAGTAGTCGTTCGGCCGCGTTCGCGTATTTCATGGGATCGCTTCGACACGATTCCAGATATTCCGCCATCGACATGTCGTGCTGGCTTCTCGCCTCGAACGACCGAGCGAAAGCGTTGAATAGAGAATCGTTGTACATGATCCCTCTCCGCGTGAGTTCCGCTACAAGCTGAAACGAAAGCAGTTACCGGACCGTTCCTCAGGCCGTTTCGAATCAGCGTGAGCACATGACGATCATTGGACACCCGGGTGCCGACACCACGCAACGCACAACGTAGGCACTCGTTGAGTTACGAACAGGCACCTGCCCGTATTTTGTGCGAATCTCTGTCTATATTGGCTCATTTCCAGAAAATGTCACTCAGTCGCAACATCCGGGCGTTACCGGGGATGAGTCCATCCGGCGTTGCAGCATAGCGATCTGCGAGCGGCGATCTTATGACGCTTGTACGGCGAAGCCTTGAGCGCCGCCTTGGTTTCCACCTTGGGTGCCGCGTTCATCTTCCTGCTGCAATGCGGCGCGCGGAGTGCTGGCAGCGTGACAGTCGCGGCAAGCGCGCAGCAATGTATCAAAATCGGTCGCCAGGCCGTCCGACAGGATGACGATACGATCGTTTCGCACGCAACGGGCCAAATCGCGGATGCCGCAGAGCTGCTGCTGCAAGGCCGGCGTCGGCGTCAGCACGATCATCTTGTGGCCGCGGCTTTCCTCAGCCGAAATCTCTGCAATCGAATCCCACGGCAGAAATTCATTGCCGATGCGGAGATCGCGGATGCCGTAGGGGGTGACGACCACCACCGCCCCCCGTTCGGCGGGCAGCATCCAGATCAGCCAACAGGTCACCAGGCCGAACAGCGCGACGCCGGCATAGCCGAGCGTCGTGTCGTAGTCGCCCAAACCGTCCCACAAGTCGAAGGCGAGGCTGGCGCTGAGCAGGGTCATCGCAAAGCCAGCCGCGACCAGCAGCCGCAACCGCGTCGCGCATCGCCTGATTTCGAGATCGCGGGATGCGTCGATGGTCATGGCAGATTGCTGGCTGTCGGCAACACCAAACGCCAGACCTTCAGGATGGGCGTGCATGCTCTTCCCCAGCATGGCCATTCGCGGCCGAACCACGATGCACCAGACGGACCGGAATCCGCTGATGGCACTCCACGCAGCCACTGGCTGACGACGAAGCGGCCGGCGTTACGCAACGAGACCCGGCCGAACCTTCGGCCAACGACTTTTTACGCAACAACCGCTACTCCCGCCCGGATCGCCATGATCGCGACGGAGTTACACTGGAGGTATGACGCCTGTACCCTTGATTGGTTCCCTCCCGGGTGCATGTAAGCTAGAGGATAGCGCGTCAGGACCGGCGCGGAAACCCCTCGCCCGCAGGCTTGGAGATAAATAAGCATCATGAATCCCGTCAAAGAACTGGAAAAGCACGGACAAGCCGTCTGGCTGGACTTCCTGGCCCGCGGCTTCATTGCCAAGGGCGACCTGAAGCGGCTGATCGAGACCGACGGCGTCAAGGGCGTCACCTCCAACCCCTCGATCTTCGAGAAGGCGATCGGCAGCTCGGACGAATATGACGCCCCGATCGGCAAGGCGCTGAAGCGCGGCGACCGGACCGTGGCCGACCTGTTCGAGGCCGTCGCGATCGAGGACATCCAGAACGCAGCCGACGTGCTGCGCCCGGTCTATGACCGCCTCGAGGGCGGCGACGGCTATGTCAGCCTGGAGGTCTCGCCCTATCTCGCCATGGACACATCAGGCACGGTCGCTGAGGCTCGCCGGCTCTGGAAGGATGTTGGTCGCAAGAACCTGATGGTGAAGGTGCCGGCGACGCCGGAAGGCCTGCCGGCGATCGAGCAGCTGATCGGAGACGGCATCAGCATCAACATCACGCTGCTGTTCTCCAAGGCGGTCTACCTCCAGGTGGCCGAAGCCTACATCGCCGGCCTCGAAAAATACGTCGCAGGCGGCGGCGACCCCTCGCATGTCGCGAGCGTGGCCAGCTTCTTCGTCAGCCGTATCGACAGCGTGGTCGACAAGCAGCTCGACGACAAGATCGCCCGCGCCAACGATCCGTCCGAGAAGGAGCGGCTCGCCGCGCTCAAGGGCAACGTTGCGATCGCCAACGCCAAGGTCGCCTACCAGGACTACAAGCGCCTGTTCTCGGGTCCCCGCTGGGACAAGCTCGCCGCCAAGGGCGCCAAGCCGCAGCGGATGCTGTGGGCCTCGACCGGCACCAAGAACAAGGATTACAGCGACGTCCTCTATGTCGAGGAGCTGATCGGTCCAGACACCATCAACACCGTGCCGCCGGCAACGCTGGATGCGTTCCGCGACCACGGCAAGCCGCGCGACAGCCTGGAAGAGAACGTCGAGGATGCCTACCGCGTGCTGGAAGAGCTGGAGCGCTCCGGCGTCTCGCTGGACGCCATCACCGAGGAGCTCGTCAAGGACGGCGTCAAGCTGTTCGCGGACGCCGCCGACAAGCTCTACGGCGCCGTCGCCCACAAGCGCGCCACGGTGCTTGGGCCCGCGCTGGACCGCCAGTCTCTCTCGCTCGGCGACGGGCTCGACAAGGCCGTAACCAAGAGCACGGAGGAATGGCGGGCGTCCGCAAAAATCCGCAGGCTGTGGCAGCGCGACAAGTCGGTCTGGACCGGCACGGACGAGGACAAATGGCTCGGCTGGCTCGACAGCGCCGCCAAGGCCGACGTCGCCGATTACGAGGACTATGCCGGCCGCGTGAAGGGGCAAAAGTTCTCCGACGCCGTCGTGCTCGGCATGGGCGGATCGAGCCTCGGGCCGGAGGTGCTGGCCGAGACTTTTGGGAAAAAGCCCGGCTTCCCGAAGCTGCATGTGCTGGATTCCACCGATCCGGCGCAGGTGCGGGCGATGGAGGCCCGGATCGACATCGCCAACACCGTGTTCATCGTCTCCAGCAAGTCCGGCGGCACCACCGAGCCGAACGCGATGAAGGACTATTTCCATGAGCGCGTTGCGCAAGCACTCGGCCCGAAGGCGAAGACCGGCTTCCGCTTCATCGCGGTGACCGATCCCGGCTCATCGCTGGAGAAGGCCGCCAAGAAGCTGAACTACGCCCGCATCTTCTATGGCGAGCCCTCGATCGGCGGGCGCTATTCCGTGCTGTCGCCATTCGGCCTCGTGCCGGCGGCGACCGCCGGCATCGACGTCAAGACCTTCGTCAAGCATGCGCTGGCCATGGCGCGCTCCTGCGGACCGGACGTGCCGCCGAGCGAAAACCCGGGCGTGCAGCTTGGCCTTGCCATCGGCCTCGCCGGCCTCGAAGGCCGCGACAAGGTGACGATCCTGTCGTCGAAGAAGATCGCCGATTTCGGCGCCTGGGCCGAGCAGCTCATCGCGGAATCGACCGGCAAGGAAGGCAAGGGCCTGATCCCGATCGAGGGCGAGCCGCTGGGCGATCCTTCCGTCTACGGCAACGACCGGTTCTTCATCGACATCCGCGTCGAGGGCGAAGCGGATGCCGCCCATGACTCCAAGCTTGCCGCGATCGAAGCGGCCGGCCACCCCGTCGTGCGCATCGTGATGAAGTCGATCGACCATCTCGGCCAGGAGTTCTTCCGCTTCGAGATGGCGACCGCCGTGGCGGGCTCGATCCTCGGCATCAACCCGTTCGACCAGCCGGACGTAGAAGCCGCCAAGATCAAGACCCGCGAGCTCACGGCGTCGTTCGAGAAGACCGGCGCCTTGCCGGAAGAGCGGCCGGTGGTCAGCACCGATGAGGCCGATCTCTACACCGACGAGGCCAACGCCACCGCGCTGCGCGCCGCCGGCGCCAACGGCGACCTCACCTCGTGGCTCAAGGCGCATCTGTCGCGCTCCGGCGACGGCGATTACGTCGCCCTGCTCGGCTATATCGCGCGGGACAAGGTGACTATCGACGCGCTTCAGGCCATGCGGCTAGAGGTCCGTGAGAAGCGGCAGGTCGCAACCTGCGCCGAATTCGGACCGCGCTTCCTGCACTCCACCGGGCAGGCCTACAAGGGCGGGCCCGACACTGGCGTGTTCCTCCAGATTACCGCCGATGATGCCAAGGACCTGGCGGTGCCGGGCCAGAAGGCCAGCTTCGGCGTGATCAAGGCGGCGCAGGCACGCGGCGATTTCGACGTGCTCACCGAACGCGGCCGGCGCGCGCTACGCGTGCACCTCAAGGGCGGACTCAAGAAGGGTCTCGCGGCACTCAATGCGGCACTCAACGACGCGCTGAACTAAGGGAATATCGCAGATGCAACTCGGCATGATCGGCCTCGGCCGAATGGGCGGCAACATCGTTCGCCGCCTGATGCGCCAGGGACATTCGACCGTGGTCTATGACAAGGACGCCAAGGCCGTGGCTAGCCTTGCCGCGGACGGTGCGGTCGGCTCCTCGACGCTCGAAGACTTCATCTCGAAGCTTGAGCGGCCGCGCACGGCCTGGGTGATGCTGCCTGCGGGGCACATCACCGAGACGACGATCGACACCATCGCGGGCGTGATGCAGGCAGGCGACGTCATCATCGATGGCGGCAACACCTTCTGGCAGGACGATGTCCGCCGCGGCAAGGCGCTGAAGGAACGCGGCATCCACTATGTCGACGTCGGCACATCGGGCGGTGTCTGGGGCCTCGACCGCGGCTATTGCATGATGATCGGCGGCGAGAAGCAGGTGGTCGACCGGCTCGATCCGATCTTCGCCGCGCTGGCGCCCGGCGCCGGCGACATTCCACGCACGGAAGGACGCGAGGGCCGCGATCCCCGCATCGAGCAGGGTTACATCCATGCCGGCCCGGTCGGCGCCGGCCACTTCGTCAAGATGATCCACAACGGCATCGAATACGGCCTGATGCAGGCCTATGCCGAAGGTTTCGACATCCTCAAGAACGCCAACATCGCGGCTCTCCCGGCAGATCACCGCTACGATTTCGATCTCGCCGACATCGCCGAAGTGTGGCGGCGCGGCAGCGTGATCCCGTCCTGGCTGCTCGATCTCACCTCGACGGCGCTCGCCGACAGCCCGCAGCTGGCGGAATATTCCGGCTTCGTCGAAGATTCCGGCGAAGGACGCTGGACCGTGAACGCGGCGATCGACGAGGCCGTGCCGGCCGAAGTTTTGACCGCGGCGCTCTACACACGTTTCCGTTCCCGCCAGGAACACACCTTCGCCGAAAAAATTCTCTCCGCGATGCGCGCAGGTTTTGGCGGTCACAAGGAGCCGAAGCAGCCGGGCGCCGCGAAGCCCAAATAAGAGCTCAGTAAGCGTAACTAAGCGAAGGCCGACAATTCGTGACAAAAGACCCGCAAGTAAAGCGCAAGCCGGAAAATTGCGCCTTCGTCATCTTTGGCGTGACCGGCGACCTCACTCATCGGCTGGTGATGCCGTCGCTCTACAATCTGGCGGCCGAGCATCTGTTGCCGGAAAAGTTCTGCGTCGTCGGCGTGGCCCGCAGGGGGCAGTCGGATGACGAACTGCGCAACAGCCTGTTGAAGGGACTGCGCCAGTTCGCGACCCGTCCCGTGGACGACGACATCGCAAAGAAGCTGCTGGAATGCGTGACCTTCGTCGAGGCCGATCCGAAGGACCCGCCGTCGTTCGATCGCCTGCGCGAGCACCTGGATTCGCTGGAATGCGCGCAGGACACCGGCGGCAACCGGCTGTTCTATCTGGCAACGCCGCCCACTGCGTTCGCACCGACGGCGCGCGAGCTCGGCCGCACCGGCATGATGAAGGAGAACGGCGCCTGGCGGCGGCTGGTGATCGAAAAGCCGTTCGGGACCGACCTCGCCTCGGCCAAGGCGCTGAACGCCGAGTTGCTGAAGATCATGGACGAGCACCAGATCTACCGGATCGATCATTATCTCGGCAAGGAGACCGTGCAGAACATCCTGGTGCTGCGCTTTGCCAACGGCATGTTCGAGCCGATCTGGAATCGCAACCACATCGATCACATCCAGATCACCGTGGAAGAGAAGCTCGGCGTCGGCCATCGCGGCGGCTTCTACGATGCCACCGGCGCGCTGCGCGACATGGTGCCGAACCATCTGTTCCAGCTGATGTCGCTGGTGGCGATGGAGCCGCCGGCGCGCTTCGACGCCCATTCCGTGCGCTCCGAGAAGGCCGAGGTGCTCACTTCGATCCAGCAGCCGAGCCGGGAGGATGCGCTGAAAAACTCGGTCCGCGCGCAATATCTCGCGGGCCGCGTCGGCGACGACGATATCCCGGACTACCACAAGACCCAGGACGTCAAGCCCGGCAGCAGCACCGAGACTTTTGTTGCGCTGAAACTGATGATCGACAATTGGCGCTGGGCCGGCGTGCCGTTCTATTTGCGCACCGGCAAGGCGCTGGGCCACAAGCGCACCGAAGTCGCGATCAAGTTCAAGCAGGCGCCGCTGTCGATGTTCTCAGGCACGACCGTCGATCGCCTGTCGCAGAATTTTCTCACCATCGGCATTGCGCCGACCGAGACCATCGAGCTGCAGTTCAACGCCAAGATCCCGGGGCCGAGCGTCACCATCGACGGCGTCGAGATGAAATTCCGCTACGGCGACTATTTCCGCGCCGATCCCTCGACCGGCTACGAGACGCTGATCTACGACTGCATGATCGGCGACAACATCCTGTTCCAGCGCGCCGACGGCATCGAGGCCGGATGGCAGGCAGTGCAGCCGTTCCTGGACGCCTGGAAAAGCGCGGGCACCAACGGCATCGAGACCTATGAAGCCGGCAGCGACGGCCCGGCCTGCGCCGACGAGCTGCTCCGGCGCGACGGACGAAGCTGGCGGAAATTTTCGTGATGGCGGCGGCCGGACTGCCAGAGCTGATCGTCGCGGCCGACGCCGGGGCGCTGGCGCAAGCCGCGGCCGAACGGGTGATGGCGCGGATCACGGCCAACCCCTCGCGCATCGCGATCTGCCTCACCGGCGGCTCCAGCCCGAAAAAGCTCTATCAATTGCTCGGCAGCGAGCCCTGGCGCGGCAAGATCCCGTGGGACCGCGTACACTGGTTCATCGGGGACGAACGTTTCGTGCCTGAGAGCGATCCGCTCAACAACATGGCGGTCGCGCGCGTGGCCTTTCTCGACAGCAATGCGCCGTCCGGCCATATCCACCCGATCCCGACCACGGCTGACAATCCGGACCGAAGCGCTGAGGCCTATGCGCGCGAGCTGCAGGCCTTCTACCGTTCTGAAAGTCTCGATCCGGCGCGGCCGTTGTTCGACCTGGTCCTGATGGGCGCCGGCCCTGACGGCCACACCGCCTCGCTCTTCCCGGGCTTCCCCGAAATCGAGGAGACCGAACGCTGGGTCGTCGGGGTGCCAAAGGCCAATGTCGCGCCTTTCGTGCCGCGGGTCTCGCTCACTTTGCCCACTCTGGCCTCCTGCCGCGAAATGCTGTTCGAGATTGCCGGGCATGACAAGCAGCCGATCTTGACGCGCCTCGTCAATGGCGAGACTCTGCCGGCCGTACGCGCGCGCTCGAATGGTGAGACCGTCTGGCTGGTCGACAGGGCCGCGCTTCCGGAGGGAATTCGTGGCGGGCGTTGAAGCACCTTGTGCATTGATCGTGATGGGCGTGTCGGGTTCGGGCAAGAGCACGGTTGCGGAAGCACTCGGCGAGCGGCTCGGCTGGCGCTTCGAAGACGGCGACAGCTTTCATCCCGCCAGCAATGTCGAGAAGATGCGGGCCGGCCATCCCCTCACCGACGAGGACCGCTGGCCCTGGCTCAACGCCATCGCCGACGAAATCGCACAGGTTTGCGATAAGGGCGGGCATATCATCATCGCCTGCTCGGCGCTGAAGCACACCTATCGTGACGTGCTGCTGCGTGGACGCGACGACGTCCGCTTCGTGTTCCTGAAGGGAACCAAGGAGCTGATCGCCGAACGACTGGCGCAGCGCAAGGGGCATTTCATGCCGCTTGGGCTACTGACGAGCCAGTTCGACACGCTGGAGCCGCCGGAGGCGGGCGAGCACGTCATCACCGTCTCGATCGACGAAACCGTCGAAGCGATCGTGGACGGCGTGGTGCGGCAGCTGAAACTGGGTACTGCGAAACGCTGAGGCAAAACCGTTAGGTCCTGTCATGACGCAAATCTCACTCGTAGTGTCCGACGTCGACGGCACGCTGCTGACCAAGGACAAGACGCTGACGGAACGCGCGAGGACTGCGGTGCAGCGGCTGCACAAGGCCGGCATCGGCTTCACCATCACCTCCAGCCGTCCCGCCATCGGCATGCGCTTCCTGATCGAGCCGCTGGCGCTCTGGCTGCCGGTCGGCCCGTTCAACGGCTCCTCGATCGTCGATCCGGAGATGCGGCCGGTCGAGCAGCACCTAATCCCGGCCAGCGCGGCCGAGCGGTCCTTGCAGATCCTCCGCAAGTTCGGCGCCGACATCTGGCTGTTCACCACCGACAAGTGGCTGATCGACAACCCCAGCGGTAAATACGTCGCGCACGAGCAGCATACGATCCGCTCCGATCCCACCATCGTGACGGACTTTTCGCCTTACCTTTCGAGCGCCTGCAAGATCGTCGGCGCCAGCGCCGACGCCGCCAGGCTCGAGGCTTGCGAGAAGGCGATGCAGGAGGCGCTAGGCAACGAGGCAACGGCAGTGCGCTCGCAGACCTATTATCTCGACATCACCCCGCCCGGCTTCAACAAGGGCACGTTCGTCGAGGCGATGGCCAGGCGCCTGGGCATTGCGACCGGCGCCGTCGCCACCATCGGCGACATGCAGAACGACCTTGCGATGTTCGCCGTCAGCGGCATCTCGATCGCCATGGGCAACGCCACCGACAACGTCAAGGACCAGGCGACGCACGTCACCGCGAGCAACGAGCAGGATGGTTTTGCCGAAGCGATGGAGATGATCTTGAAGCGGAATGGGGTGGGCTGAGCGATCGGCCTAATTCGGTGTGCGATCTTGGGAATTGAACATCTCACTCTTCTGGATGATGGCGCGCAGCTATTCCGGCGGGCGCTGACCTCAGATGCGGTGAGCCAGCTCAAGGCAATCCTGTCCCATCTGCCGCCTGACCACGCGGGCCTGAGACTAAGAGGCGTCGACGGCCTCGCGCCCTTCCTGGCCACGAGCGGAGATATCGGAAGCTGTGCCGCGTCGGCGCTTGGAGAAGCCTGCCGCCCGGTCAGGGCCATCCTGTTCGACAAGACGGCTGCGACGAACTGGGCTTTGGGCTGGCATCAGGATCGCACGGTCGCCGTGAAAGCGCGCGTACCGGTCGACGGCTTCGAAACATGGAGCGTCAAGAGCGGCATGCAACACGTCGAGCCGCCCTTCGCATTGCTATCGGGTATGGTAACTCTGCGAGTTCATATTGATCCTGTCCCGGCAAGCAATGCGCCGCTTCTGATCGCGCCCGGATCGCATAAGCTTGGGCGGATTGCCGAGGAGGACGTAAAGGACGTCGTCCGGCATTGTGGCACCATCGCGTGTGTGGCCGAGGCAGGCGATATCTGGCTCTACGCGACGCCGATTCTCCATGCATCGGAGGCGGCGACCACTCCGATGCATCGCCGCGTCCTGCAAGTCGACTTTGCCGTAGGCGAGCTTGCGGGCGGCCTAGAGTGGCTCGGGGTCTAGGGGCAAGCGGCTATGACTATTTCGACCGCTGCACCGCCGGCTTCTCGCTCTCCTGTCTTGCCGCCGACAGATTATGCGCGGTGTTGATCAGCGCGATGTGCGTCAGCGCCTGCGGAAAGTTGCCGGTCTGGCGGCGGGCGACTGAATCGTATTCCTCCGCCAGCAAGCCGACATCGTTCGCGATGCCCACGACGCGATCGAGCAAGATCTGCGCCTTGTCGAGATCGCCGGCGAGCACATGGGCATCGGCGAGCCACAGGCTGCAGGCCAGAAACGCGCCTTCGAGCGGCGGCTGCCCCGCAGGCAGCTCGCGCGGATCGTGCCGCAGCACGAAGCCGTCGCGCATCAGGCATGTCTCGACCGCGGCGATGGTGCCACGGATGCGCGGGTCCGACGGCGGCAGGAAGCCCACGGCCGGCAGGAGCAGCACGCTGGCGTCGAGCAGCTTCGAGCCGTAGGATTCGACGAAGGCATTTTCCTCCATGTCGAACCCCCGATTGCAGACGTCGCGATGAATGGCCTCGCGCAAGGTACGCCAGTGCAGCAGCGGCGCCTTGAAGCCGAAGGTCTCGGCGCTCTTGATGCCGCGGTCGAAGGCGACCCAGGTCATCACCTTGGAGAAGACGTAATGCCTGGGCTGGCCGCGCCGCTCCCAGATGCCGTGATCGGGCCGGTCCCAGACTTCGGCCAGATGATTGAGCACGGCACATTCCAGCGCCCATGTCGTTTCATCATCGAGCTTGAGCTTGGCCATGCGCGACTGGTGGAAGGCGTCGATCAGCTCGCCGTAGACGTCGAGCTGGAGCTGCGCATGCGCGGCATTGCCGACGCGCACCGGCCTCGCGCCCTCATAGCCGTCGAGCCAGCCCGCCTCCCATTCCAAGAGCCGCCGCTGGCCCCAGATGCCGTACATGATCTGCATGTTCGCCGGCGAGCCGGCCGCCGCGCGCAGCAGCCAATTGTCCCAGGCCAGGGCTTCCTCGGTATAGCCCGAGTTCATCAGCGCCAGCAGCGTGAAGGTGGCGTCGCGCAGCCAGCAGAAACGATAATCCCAGTTCCTGCTGCCCCCGAGCTTTTCCGGCAGCGAGGTGGTGGGTGCCGCGACGATGCCGCCGGTCGGCGCGAAGGTCAGCGCCTTCAGCGTGATCAGCGAGCGCATGACGAGGTCTTGATAGTCTCCGTCGCGGGTGCAATGGCCGCACCAATCCTGCCAAAACTTTTCGGTGTCCTGAAGCGCGATCTCCGGATCGATCGGCGCGGGCGGCTCCAGATGCGAGGGGCCGTAGGTCAGCACGAAGGGTACCGTCTCGCCGGCCTTCACCTCGAAATCGGACACCGTGGTCAGATCCTCGCCGCGGGTCTCGACCGGCGTGCGCAGCACCGTCATGTCCTGGCCGGCGATTGCCATCAGCGAATGGTCGATCCGCCGCACCCAGGGGATATCGGTACCGAAGCCGAAGCGGATGACGAGCTCCATCCGCATCTTCACCGCGCCGCTGACGCCGCGGACCAGCCGCACGATGTCGGACGCCTTGCCGCGCGGCGGCATGAAATCGATCAGCGCGACGGTGCCGCTCTTCGTCTCGAAACGCGTTTCGAGGATGAGAGTGTTGCCGAGATAGCGGCGCGAAATCTTCGTGACGTCCTCACCCGGTGCGATCAGCCAGCGGCCATTCTTGTGGGTGCCGAGGATGGCGGCAAAGCAGGCATCGGAATCGAAGGCGGGCCAGCACAGCCAGTCGATCGAGCCGTTGCGCCCGACCAGCGCCGCGGTCTCGCAATCACCGATCAGCGCATAGTCCTCGATCCTCTGAGACAATGTCGTGCGAGCCTTGAAAGAGCCCTTGTAACCCTCGCGCGTCAACTCCCGCCATTCAGCGAACGTTCCCGCGTCGCGGCTCGCAAGGCCGTGAGGTCGACCTTCGCGGCGATCTTGTCGAGCGCGACCGGCAAGCGCTGACGCCAGTTCGGATGTTCGTCGATCGTGCCGGGAATGTTGGGCTGGTCGATCACGCCGAGCAGGTCCTCCATTGAGACCGCGAGCAGCCGCGACGGCGTGCGCGACAGGAAGGCCAGCACGGAATAGAGGTCGTTGGCACGAATGCCGTTCTGGCGCAGGATCTCGTCGAGCCTGCCGAGCGCATCCCAGCGCGCCTGGTCGTTCTCGCCGGGATCGAGCCCGAGCGAGCGCTTCATCTTGAGGTCGCTGAAGGAGCGCCAGCCGGCATAGGTCGACAAATCATGCGTGTTCAGCGTGACCAGCGCGTTGGGCCGGTAGTGGTCGACGTTGCGGAAATGGCCGGCATCGTCGCGCTCGAACATCATGACGAGATAGGACCAGATACCGAAATCCTGCATCATCTCGCGAAAACCTTCCGGCACGGTGCCGAGATCCTCGCCGATCACGATGCATTTGTGGGCCGCGCTCTCGCGCGCCACCGCGCCAAGCAGCGCCTCGAACGGCATCTGCACATAGGCACCGTTGTCCGGCTTGAAGCCGCGCGGCACCAGATAAAGCCGCTTCAGCCCGAGCACGTGATCGAGCCGGATCGCGCCGGCATGGCGCATTGAAGCGGCGAGCATGTCGGCGAACGGCACGAAGGATTGCGCTTCCAGGCCGCCGGCGTTGAAGCCGGCAAGGCCCCAGTCCTGGCCGATGGTGTTGAGCACGTCGGGCGGCGCGCCGACGGCGAGATGACGGGAGATCGCCATCTGCTCGTTCCAGGCATCGAAGCCGTTGGACTGCACGCCGACGGCGACATCGAGATAGAGCCCAACGCGCATGCCGAGCTGGCTGGCAAGCTCCTTGGCAGCATGCAGCTGGCTATCTGCGGTCCATTGCACGAATTCGACGAACTCGACCTCGCGCTTGTCAGGCCCATTGCGCAAGCTGGCGCATTTTGCCTCATCCGGTTGCTGCCATTCAACCGGCCATTCCCACCATGGCGCGGTGAAACGATGGCGCAGCACCTCGAAGCAGGCGAAGCGGGACAATAGGGGCGCGCGGGCGGCGCGGAAGGCGTCGAACGCCTTGCGGCGCGCCGCGCTTGCCGTCGTCACGAAGCTGTCAAAGGCGGCGCGCAGGCCCAGCCATTTCAAAGCCGCCATATCGGTGTAGGGGACGCGGTCGCCTTGGCGCAGACGCGCCGCGGTCGCGGCTGCGTCGGGGACGAGGTCTGCGGAGAATTCGGGAATGGCCTCGACGTCGATATAGAGCGGATTGAGGAACAGCCGGCTGTTCGGCGAATAAGGGCTGCAATCGGCCGGGTGGTCGTCGAACAGGACATGCAGCGGATTGAGCCCGACGCCGTCGGCCCCGAGCTGCTTTGCGAGCCGGACCAGATCGGCGAGATCGGTGAAATCGCCAATGCCCCAATTGCGGTCCGAACGGACGCTGTAGAGCTGCGTGGCAAGCAGCCAGCCGCGGTCGAAATCGCCGCCGAAGGCGCGCTCGGGCGCCACGATCATCGGCACCTCTTCCGTCACACCTTCCGCATCAGTCAGTGTCAACCGGTGATAGCCGAGCGGCAGGCCGGCAGGCCAGGCGATCACGGGCTCGCGGGCCTTGCCCTCGGCGATCACCTCCGCCTTTGCGGTCAATTTCCACTTCAGCGGCGGCGCGCCAATCGTCGCCAATTCGGTGCGCGGATGCCCTAAGGCGCGGACCACGACCGGCCCGCTGACGAAGCGGTAAACCCGCTTCTCCGGCAGGGCATCGAGGATGGATTTGAGGGCCACGGGATCGGTGACCCGCAGCTTTCCGAGGGCGTCGATGAATTCGGATTGAACGCCCTTGATGCGGGCTTGAGCTAAAAGATCCATTCGGCACGCAGCTTGCAGGCCACCCTTTTGCCGGGGGCATCAATTTTAACGAGACGGTGGAAGACGTTAGTCAGCCCTAACTCGCAGACCGCGCTACCCGTTCCCGAGGGAACTAATGACACACAACCGGCTTTCTATATAGGTATCAAGCGTAGGTTCCCGACAAGGGAAACGGGCTCCTGCTTTCTTGTCAATGGCATCACCGTGAACAAGACAATTCAAACTGTCGAAAGTGCCGCAGCCGGCAGCGCTTTCCTGATCGAGGACGTCTATCCCGCAATCGACGCCGGCCGCTTCGCCGTGAAGCGGATCGCGGGTGAGCGCATGGAGGTGTGGGCCGATGTCTACCGCGATGGCGACGCCGTGGTCGGGGCCGCGCTGATCTGGCGCCGCGAGCAGGACCGCGACTGGAAGCACGAGCCGATGGACCATCGGGGCAATGACCGCTGGTCCGGCGGATTCACACCCGTTGAGCCCGGGCAATACGTCTATGCCGTCGAGGCCTGGACCGACGAGTTCGCCACGTGGTCGCACGGGGTCGCGCGCAAGCAGCGAATGGGTGCCGATGTCAGCCTCGATGCGATCGAGGGGGCCGGGCTCCTGACCAAGGCGCATGGCGCGCGACAGGACGCGGCGGCCGTCATCGTCAAACAGTGCGAGGATTATCTTCAGACTGGCGATGTCGCCTCGCTGCTTGCCGCCGAGCTCGGCAATGCCATGGCAGAGAGCCAGTCCAGGCCAGACCTGACCCGCTCGCAGCCCTTCCCACTGACCGTCGACCGCGACAAGGCGCGCTTCGGCGCCTGGTATCAGATGATGCCGCGCAGCCAGAGCCAGGTCGCCGGCCAGCACGGCACGCTGCGAGACTGCATCGCCCGCGTGCCTGATATCGCCGCGATGGGTTTTGACGTGCTCTATTTCACGCCGATCCACCCGATCGGCCGTCGCCGCCGCAAGGGCCGCAACAATGCGCCGGTGGCAACCGAAGGCGAGCCCGGCTCGCCCTACGCGATCGGAGCCGCCGAGGGCGGCCACGATGCACTGCATCCCGAGCTCGGCACCATCGAGGATTTCCGCGCACTGGTCGCGACCTGCCTGGAATATGGTCTCGAGCTCGCGCTCGATTTCGTCGTGCAATGCTCGCCCGACCATCCCTGGCTGACACAGCATCCGGAATGGTTCAAATGGCGGCCGGACCGCTCGGTGCGGACGGCCGAGGGACCCTATTCGGACATCGTGATCCCCGATTTCAATTCCGTCGACCGGACCGGGCTGTGGAATGGGTTTCGCGACGCCATGCTGTTCTGGATCGATCAAGGCGTCACCATCTTCGTCATCGACAACCACGACACCGCGCCGCTTGCGTTCTGGGACTGGCTGATCCGCGACATCCGCCGCCGGCATCCCGAGGTGATCCTGTTCTCCAAGACGTTTGCCCGGCCGAAGCTGATGAAGGGCCTCGCCAAGCTCGGCTTTGCGCAGTCCTTCACCTATTTCCCCTGGCGCACGACAAGGTGGGAGCTGGAGCAATATCTCGGCGAGCTGACGCGCTATCCCGAGCGCGACTTCTATCGCCCGAACCTGTTCGTCAACACGCCCGACCTGCTGCCCTATCATCTCCAGAGCGGCGAAGCCTGGGTGTTCAAGTCGCGCGTTGCGCTGGCGGCAACATTGTCGGGCAGTTACGGCGTCTACAGCGGATTCGAGCTGCTCGAACACGAGGCGATGCCCGGCCGCGAGGAGTATCTGGATTCCGAGAAATACCAGATCCGGCAACGCGACTGGGACCGGCCCGGCAACATCAAGTCCTACATTGCCGCGCTCAACCGCATCCGCAACAACAATGCCGCGCTCCAGCAAACGGCGAACTTGCGCTTTCTCGGCGTTGAAGACGGCGAGACGATTGCCTTCGTCAAGGAGGCGGCCGAGCCTGCCAATACCGTCCTCAGCGTGATCGCGCTTTCGGGCCATTTGCGCGAGTGCTGGCTGCCGCTCGGCGACGTCACCGTTGACGCCGGCGGGCAGCGGCACCATGTGACGAAACTCGAAAACCTTCTCACCGGCGAACAGTCCCGCATCGAATGGGGCGGGATCAGGTTGCGTATCGATCCCGACCGCGATCCGGCGCTCTTGTTCCGCTGCCTGGCGTAAGGGGTCACGCCATGAATGTTCTGTCCTCCGTCGACACCAAGAAGCTTGAGGCTGCCGAGATCGTGGATGAGCTCTGGTACAAGGACGCCATTATCTATCAGCTCCACGTCAAGGCCTTCGCCGACAGCAACAATGACGGCATCGGCGATTTCGCCGGTCTGACCGAGAAGTTGCCCTATCTGCAGGAGCTCGGCGTCACCGCGCTGTGGCTTTTGCCGTTCTATCCCTCGCCGGGGCGCGACGACGGCTACGACATCGCCGACTACGGCTCGGTCAATCCCGATTTCGGGACCATGAAGGATTTCAAGCGCTTCATCCAGGAAGCGCAGAAGCGTGGCCTGCGCGTCATCACCGAGCTGGTCGTCAACCACACCTCGGACCAGCACAAATGGTTCAAGCGCGCGCGCCGCAGCCATCCCGGTTCCAGCGCCCGCAACTGGTATGTCTGGAGCGACACCGACCAGAAATACCAGGGCACGCGGATCATCTTCACCGACACCGAGAAGTCGAACTGGACCTGGGATCACGAGGCCGGCGCGTTCTACTGGCACCGCTTCTTCTCGCACCAGCCGGATCTCAATTTCGACAATCCGCGCGTGGTCAGCGCGCTGATCCAGGTGATGAAGCGCTGGCTGGATGCCGGCGTCGACGGCTTCCGCCTCGATGCCATTCCCTATCTGTGCGAGCGCGAGGGCACCTCGAACGAGAACCTTCCCGAGACGCATGCGATCATCAAGCGCCTGCGCCACGAGCTGGATTCCTATTCAAAGGGCAAGCTGCTGCTGGCCGAGGCCAATCAATGGCCGGAGGACGTGCAGGAATATTTCGGCCGTGGCGACGAGTGCCACATGGCCTACCACTTCCCGCTGATGCCGCGCATCTACATGGCGATCGCGCAGGAGGACCGCTTTCCGATCACCGACATTCTGCGCCAGACACCTGATATTCCGGCGAGCTGCCAATGGGCGCTGTTCCTGCGCAACCATGACGAACTGACGCTGGAGATGGTCACCGACGTCGAGCGCGACTATCTCTGGACCACCTACGCAAACGATCCCCGCGCCCGCATCAATGTCGGCATCCGCAGGCGCCTTGCGCCGCTGATGGACAACGACCGGCGCAAGATCGAGCTGATGAACTCCCTGCTGCTGTCCTTCCCCGGCACGCCGATCATCTATTACGGCGACGAGATCGGGATGGGCGACAACATCTATCTCGGCGACCGCAACGGCGTCCGCACGCCGATGCAGTGGAGCCCGGACCGCAACGGCGGTTTTTCGCGCTGTGACCCCGCCCGCCTCTACGCGCCGCTGATCATGGACCCTGTCTACGGCTACGAATCCGTGAACGTCGAAGCCCAGTCGCGCAGCCTGTCGTCGCTGCTCAGCGCCACCAAGCGGCTGATCTCCGTGCGCAAGTCGACGCTCGCTTTCGGCCGCGGCACCATGACCTTCATCCGCCCCGCCAACCGCGCCGTGCTGGCCTATGTCCGGCAATATCGCGACGAGGTGATCCTCTGCGTCGCCAATTTGTCGCGCGCAGCGCAAGCGACCGAGCTCGACCTGTCGCCCTGGAAGGACCGCATCCCGCAGGAGATGCTCGGCCGCACCCGCTTCCCCGCGATCGGCGAACTGCCCTACATGATCACGCTGGGGCCTTACGGCTTCTACTGGTTCCAGCTCCAGGAGCGCGACAAGTCCGAGCCGGTGACGCCGCGCGCGGTGCCGGAGTTCGAGACGCTGGTGGTGCCGGTGAATTCGAACTGGGTGTCGCTCGCCCGCGAGCGCGGCGTGTTCGAGCGCGACGTGCTACCGGGATTCTTGTCGCGAACGCGGTGGTATCCCGAGCACAATCCCAAGCAGATCAAGACCACGCTGACCTCGGCGGTGCCGTTCTGCGACATCGGCGACAACAGGCCCTGGATCGCTTTTTTCCAGAAGGCCGACCAGGACGCCGCGTCGCGCTACGTGCTGCCGATGCAGATCGAGTGGGTGCGCTTCGACCGCGAGCGCTTCAACCCGAAGGCGCTCGCCGCCGTCCGCCAGGGTGCGCGCGAGGGCACGCTGCTCGACGTGGCGACCGATCAGATCTTCATCGGCCTGTTCCTGCGCAACCTGTCGCAGAATTTGGTGGTGGAAGAAAACAATCTGCGGCTGGAGTTCAAGGCGACCAGCCGCTTCGCCGATTACACCATCAAGGAGCCCGAACGCATCCGCGCGATCGAGCAATCGAACAGCACCGCGCTGGTCGACAACCAGTACGTCGCCAAGCTCTATCGCCAGCTCGAAGGCGGCATCAACCCCGAGATCGAGATCGGCCATTATCTCACCGAGATCGCGCGCTTTGCCAATACGCCGGCGCTGCTCGGCAGCGTCGAGCTGGTCGAAGGCGATCAGCGCAGCACGCTCGGCGTGTTGCATGCTTATGTCGAGAACCAGGGTGACGGCTGGACCGTGACCACGGGCTATCTCGATCGCTATATCGACGAGCAGCGCGTGCTATCGGCAGGCGAAGCGCCGCGCGAGACCCAGGAGCAAGCGCCTTATCTGCACTTCATCGCGCAGATCGGCCGGCGGCTCGGCGAGTTGCATGTCGCCTTGGCGGCGGCAGAGCCGCACGATCTTGCTCCAGAGCCGATCGGCTCTGCGCACGCCAAACGATTTGTGTCCGACCTCAAGGCACGGGCCGAGCGAATTTTCGAGCGGCTGGCCGACAGCCGCGACGGCCTGCGGGAGGCGGACCGACCGTTGATCGACCGGCTCGCCGCCGTGCGCACGTCCCTGCCCGACCACCTGAATGCGCTATTGCCTTCCGGGATCGGCGGGCTGAGCATCCGTCATCATGGCGACTTCCGCCTCGGGCAAACTCTGATCGTGAAGGACGATATCTTCATCATCGACTTCGACGGCGATCCGCGTCTGCCGCTGGCCGACAAGCGGCGCAAGGCGCCGGCCGCGCGCGACGTCGCCGGCCTGATCCGCTCGATCGATCTTTCGGTTAACGCGGCGCTGAGCCGTGCGCTCACGGGCGCTTCCGACGAGCAGGGCCGGATCACCGCCGCGCTCGACGAATGGCGCGAGCGAGCCGCCGCAACCTTCCTGTCCGCCTATCGCGAAGCCATGACCGATCGACGGCTGTGGCCGGAGGATCGGCAATCCGCGGAAGGCCTGTTAAGGTTTTTCCTGCTTGATCAAGCCTTCGATGAAGTAGAGTACGAGCTGTCCAACCGGCCTGAGGGGCTCCATGCGCCGCTGACCGGACTGCTTCGCATTCTGTCCAGTGCCGGGAGCGAAGCCCATGCCTAAACTGCCTGCCGAGGCCTATGCGATCATCGAGGGCCGCCACTCCGACCCCTTCCACTATCTCGGGCTGCACCCCGAAGGCGATAAAAGCGTGGTGCGCGCTTTTCTCCCCGAGGCCTCAAATGTCGAGGCAGTTGGCGAGCATGGCGAAGTCGCTCCGCTCGACCGCGTGCATGATTCCGGCCTGTTCATCGGCGCCCTGCCCAATGGCTCGAAGCACTATCAGCTGCGCGCAAAATTCGGCGGCAACGTCGTCGAGTTCGAGGACGCCTACCGCTTTCCACCGATCCTGACCGATTTCGACCTCTATTTGCTCGGCGAAGGCACCGATCAGCGCCTCTACGACAAGCTCGGGGCGCATCCGATGCGGCTCGAGGGCATCGACGGCATCGGCTTCGTGGTACTGGCCCCGAACGCACGCCGCGTTTCCGTGGTCGGCGATTTCAATTTCTGGGACGGACGGCGCCATCCGATGCGGGTGCGCGGCGCCGGGTATTGGGAATTGTTCATTCCGCATGCCAACGCCGGCGATCACTACAAGTTCGAGATCATCGGGCCGCACGGCCATCTGCTTCCGCTGAAATCAGACCCGATGGCCTTTGCCAGCGAAGTCCGTCCGAAGACGGCCTCCATCGTGTTCGACGAAACGCATTTGCCACGGCCACGCCCGGCGCCCGACGGCATCAACGCGCTGTCGGCGCCGATGTCGATCTATGAGGTCCATCTCGGCTCGTGGCGTCGCAAGAACGGCGATGAATGGCTGACCTATCGCGAGCTGGCCGAACAGTTGCCGGCCTATGCCCGCGACATGGGCTTCACCCATCTCGAATTCCTGCCCGTGAGCGAGCATCCCTTCGATGGCTCCTGGGGCTATCAGCCGACCGGCCTCTATGCGCCGACCAGCCGCTTCGGCACGCCGGAGGATTTTGCCGCCCTCGTCGATGCCTGCCACCGCGAGGGTGTCGGCGTGCTGCTCGATTGGGTGCCCGGTCACTTCCCCGACGATCCGCACGGGCTCGGCAGTTTCGACGGCACCGCGCTCTACGAGCACGCCAACCCGCTCCAGGGCCGCCACCTCGACTGGGGCACCTTGATCTACAATTACGGCCGCACCGAAGTGACTAACTTCCTGGTGTCGAACGCACTGTTCTGGATGGAGCGCTATGCGATCGAC
Source organism: Bradyrhizobium sp. CIR48 (assembly GCF_014198315.1). NCBI lineage: Bacteria > Pseudomonadati > Pseudomonadota > Alphaproteobacteria > Hyphomicrobiales > Nitrobacteraceae > Bradyrhizobium > Bradyrhizobium sp. CIR48. The sequence continues at coordinate 195,792 of NZ_JACIHG010000012.1, read as the reverse complement.
GGCTTACGCGTCGATGCCGTCGCGTCCATGCTCTATCTCGACTACAGCCGGCCGCCCGGCGCCTGGATCCCGAACCAGTATGGCGGCCGCGAAAACATCGAGGCGATCAACTTCCTGCGCCGCTTCAACACCGAGGTCTTCGCGCGCTTCCCGCAGGCGACCACGGCGGCCGAGGAGTCCACCGCATGGCCGCAGGTCTCGCGCCCCGTCGAGTTCGGCGGGCTCGGCTTCGGCTACAAGTGGAACATGGGCTGGATGCACGACACGCTGAACTACATCAGCAAGGACCCTGTTCACCGCAAGCACCATCACGGCGAGATCCTGTTCGGCCTGCACTACGCGTTCTCGGAAAACTTCATCCTGCCGCTGTCCCACGACGAGGTCGTGCACGGCAAGCGCTCGATCCTCGGCCGCATGCCCGGCGACGAGTGGCAGCGCTTTGCGAATTTGCGCGCCTATTACAGTTTCATGTTCGGCCATCCCGGCAAGAAGCTGTTGTTCATGGGCGCGGAAATCGCCCAAAGCCGCGAATGGAATCACGACCAGTCGCTCGACTGGCACCTGCTCGAATACAAGTATCATTCCGGCATTCAGTCACTGATCCGGGACCTCAACCGGCTCTATCGCGCGGTGCCGGCGCTGCACCAGATGGACTGCGACCAGGCCGGCTTCGAATGGCTGATCACGGATGACGCCAACCGCAACGTGTTCGCCTGGCTGCGCAAGGGATTTGACGAGCAGGCGCGGTGTCTCGTCATCATCAACTTCTCACCCAATGTCTATCGCAACTATCGCGTTCGTGTGCCCTTTGCCGGCAAGTGGAAGGAAGTGTTTAATTCGGACTCCGCCCATTATGGCGGCAGCAATGTCGGGAACATCGGCGAGGTTCATGCCGTTGAAGGCAAGGCGCCCGAGCTCCGACTCACCATTCCGCCGCTCGCCGCGATCTTTCTCGTTCCGGAAAGCTGACACATGCGCCTGACTGCTGGATCGCCTGCACGCCTCGGCGCAAGCTGGGACGGACGCGGCACCAATTTCGCGCTGTTCTCCGCGAACGCACAGAAGGTGGAACTCTGCCTGTTCGACACGCAAGGCCGCCGCGAGCTCGAGCGCATCGAGCTGCCGGAAAGAACCGAGGATGTCTGGCACGGCTATCTCAACGACGTCTCGCCCGGCCAGCTCTACGGCTATCGCGTGCACGGCCCCTACGAGCCCGAGCACGGCCACCGCTTCAACGCGAACAAGTTGCTGCTCGATCCCTATGCCAAACGGCTCGCGGGACGCCTGGTCTGGAGCGATGCGCATTTCGCCTACCGCACCGGGAGCCCGCGCGAGGATCTGTCCTTCGATCGGCGCGACAATGCCCGCGGCATGCCCAAGGCCGTCGTGGTCGACGAGACTTTCAACTGGGGCCGCCGCGAGATTCGTCCCAATATCCCCTGGGAAGACACCGTCATCTACGAGGCTCACGTCAAGGGTTTGACCCAGAAGCGCGACGACGTGCCGCCGAATCTGCGCGGCACCTATGGCGGGCTGTCTTCGCCGGCGATGATCGAGCACCTGAAGAAGCTCGGCGTCACCACGGTGGAGCTGCTGCCGGTGCACAGCTTCGTCGACGACCGCATCCTGGTCGAGAAGAAGCTCGCCAATTACTGGGGCTACAACTCGCTCTCCTTCTTCGCGCCTGAGCTGCGCTACGCTCAGGACAATGCGCTCGACTCCTTCCGCACCACGGTGGCGCGCCTGCACGATGCCGGCATCGAGGTGATGCTCGACGTCGTCTACAACCACACCGCCGAGGGCAACCATCTCGGCCCGACGCTGTGCTACCGCGGCATCGACAACGCCTCCTATTACTGGCTCAACCGCGAGAACCCGCGCTATTACGACGACTTCACCGGCTGCGGCTCGTCGGTGAATCTCACCCATCCGCGCGTGCTGCAGATGGTGATGGACTCCTTGCGCTACTGGGTCGAGGTCTGCCACGTCGACGGCTTCCGCTTCGACCTTGCCACCACGCTCGCGCGCGGGCCGAACGGTTATGATCGCGGCATCTCGTTCCTGACCGCGATCCGGCAGGATCCGGTGCTTGCGACCGTCAAGCTCGTCGCCGAACCCTGGGACCTCGGCCTCGGCGGCTATCAGGTCGGCGCATTCCCCTCGCAATGGTCGGAATGGAATGATCGCTATCGCAGCGCCATGCGCCGCTACTGGAGCGGCGAAGGCAGCCTGATCGGCGACATCTCCAGCCGGATGACGGCATCGTCCGACCTGTTCAACCATGACGGACGGCGGCCGCGCGCCAGCATCAATCACATCACCGTCCATGACGGCTTCACGCTCGCCGACCTCTTCAGCTACAACGAGAAGCACAACGAGGCCAACGGCGAGGACAACCGCGACGGCTCCAACGACAACCACAGCAACAATTGCGGTGTCGAGGGGCCGACCGATGATCCTCAGATCCTCGCCCTGCGCCGTCAGCTTCGCAAGAACGTGCTGGCTTGCCTGATGCTGGCGCAGGGCGTTCCGCTGATCCTCGCCGGCGACGAGGTCGGCAACTCGCAATCCGGCAACAACAACGCCTATTGCCAGGACAACGAGATCGGCTGGGTCGGCTGGGACAATCTCGGCAAAGAGGGCGACGACATGGTCGATTTCGTTGGCCATCTCGCCGACATCCGCCGCCGGTTCTCGCAGCTTCGCAGCCATCGCTGGCTCGACGGCCGCCCCGCAGACGGCGTGTCGTACGGCGCATTGTGGCTGACACCTGCGGGCGACGAAATGACGGAGAACGACTGGAAATTCCCGGAGGGAAGATTCCTCTCCTATGTGATGGGCCCGGTGGAACCGGGTGGGGCCGCGATCTTTATCGTATTGAACGCCGCCCCCGAAGAGATCGCATTCAAATTGCCCAAAATGACCGAATACAAGAGCTGGCAGCAGATCTTGAACACGACCGATGCCAAGCTGAATACGGTCGAGTTCCCGCCCGGGAGCGACAGCAAGGCGCCGCCGCGCTCGGTGCTCGCCTTCGCGGGGGCGCTATGAGGCCATCCTTCGGGGCGAGGCCGACAAAGGACGGCGTGTCGTTCCGCCTGTGGGCGCCTGGCGCGCGGCGTGTCGACCTCCTGCTCGACCGAAGACACGCGATGCAGCGCCGGCAGGATGGCTGGTACGTGGCCGAGATTTCCGGCCTCACCGCCGGCAGTCCCTACAAGTTCAGGATCGATGACGAGATCGAGGTACCCGATCCCGCCTCGGCCTTTCAGCCCGAGGATGTGTTCGGGCCGAGCGAGGTGATCGATCACGACGCCTTTTCGTGGCGTGCGCGCGATTGGCGCGGCCGCCCCTGGGAAGAGACGGTGCTGACCGAGGCCCATGTCGGCACCTTCACCTCCGAAGGCACTTACCGCGCCATGAGCGACAAGCTCGATCATCTCGTCGCAACCGGCATCACCGCGCTGGAATTGATGCCGCTGGCCGATTTCGCCGGGCGCCGCGGCTGGGGCTATGACGGCGTGCTTTGGTATGCGCCCGACAGCGCCTATGGCCGGCCCGAAGACCTGAAGACGCTGATCGACGAAGCGCATCTGCGCGGCCTGATGGTGTTCCTCGACGTCGTCTACAATCATTTCGGGCCCGAGGGGAATTATCTCGGCCGCTATGCGCCGGCCTTCTTCACCGATGCCCACACGCCCTGGGGCAGTGCGATCGACTATCGCGTGCCGCAGGTGCGCGCATTCGCGGTCGAGAATGCGCTGTCCTGGCTCAGCGACTACCGTTTCGACGGCCTCAGGCTGGATGCCGCCAATCACATCATGGCGATCCCCGGCGAGCAATCGATGCTGCAGGACCTCAGCGTCGCCGCCGGCGAGCTTGCCAAGGCCACGGGGCGGCACATCCATCTCGTGCTGGAGAACGGCGACAATCGCGCCAGCCTGCTCGACGCGGCGCAGGAGCCGCCGAACGGCAAATATCGGGGACAGTGGAACGACGACTATCACCACGTCTGGCACGTGATGCTGACCGGCGAGCTCGCCGGATACTACGCGGATTATCAAACGCCGCGGCTCGATCTCGCCCGCGCGCTGGCCTCCGGCTTCGTCTACCAGGGCGAAGTTTCGGAGTTCTGGGGCAAGAAGCCGCGCGGCGAGCCGAGCGGCAAGCTGCCGCCGGCGACCTTCGTCAATTTCCTGCAAAACCACGACCAGATCGGCAACCGTCCGCTCGGCGACCGGCTCGAGAGCCTGGCATCATCGCAGCAGATCGAAGCGGCGCTTGCAGTGACACTACTCGCCCCGATGGTGCCGATGCTGTTTCAGGGCGAAGAATGGGGCTCCACGGCGCCTTTCCCCTTCTTCTGCGATTTCCACGGCGAACTAGCCGATGCCGTCCGCAAGGGGCGTCGGCAGGAATATGCCTGGGCTTACGAGAAGTACGGCGACGAGGTGCCCGACCCGCTCGATCCGGCAACGCTGCAATCGGCCGTGCTCGACTGGACCGGCCGCACGCCGCAGCAGGACGCGCGGCTCGCGCTGGTCCGGGAACTGCTCGCGCTTCGCCGCAAGGAGATCATGCCGCGGCTGAGGGGCGCGAGCTTCGGCGAGGCCGAGGCGGCCGACAGCGGCCTGCTCACCGCGCATTGGCGCATGGGCGACGGCACCGTGCTTCGCCTGTCCGCCAACCTGTCGGACCAAGAAATCATCTCCAATATCAGCGCGGGTACGCCGATCTGGGGCGGCGAGATCGGCGACCGGCTTGCCCCCTGGTCGGTGGTCTGGCGCCTCGGAGGTTAGGATGCCTCCCGCCATTCCGCTCGCGACCTACCGGCTTCAGCTCACCGCGGATTTCGATTTCGACAAGGCCGCCGCGGTGGTGCCCTATCTGAAGGCGCTGGGGATCACGCATCTCTATGCCTCGCCGGTGATGAAGGCGCGCAAGGGCTCGACCCACGGCTACGACACCGTCGATCACAGCCAGTTCAATCCGGAGCTTGGCGGCGAAGCCGGCTTCGCACGGCTGAGCGAGGCGCTGACCAAGCACGACCTCGGCCTCATCATCGACTTCGTGCCCAACCATGTCGGCGTGCATTTCGCCGACAATCCCTGGTGGCTCGACGTGCTGGAATGGGGCCAGGCTTCGCCCCACGCGGTCTCCTTCGACATCGATTGGGATCAGCTCGCCTACCGCGCCCGCGGCGGCGTGCTGCTGCCGATCCTGGGGGCGTCCTACGGCGAGGCGCTCGAGCGCGGCGACATCGAGCTGCGCTACGATCCGGACCAGGGAAGCTTTTCCGCCTGGTATTTCGAACATCGCCTGCCCGTCGCGCCGGAGCGCTATGGCGAGATGCTGCGCATGATCGTCAAGGAAGCGGATGCCGCCGAGACGGAGGCCGGCAAGCGCCTGCTGTCGCTCGCAGCGCGCTATACCGGATTACGCCGCCCCAACCGCAAGGAAGCCCCCGCGTTCAAGGCCGAGCTCAGGGAGATCCCTGGTGCTGCCGAAGTCATCGCACGCGGCCTCGCCGCCTATCGTGCCGCCAAGGATCGTCCCGCACCGACGCTGGCGCTGCATCATCTGCTGGAGCGCCAGCACTACAAGCTCGGGCACTGGCGGCTTGCCTCCAGCGATATCAACTATCGCCGCTTCTTCGACGTCAACGGGCTCGCGGGTCTGCGCGTCGAGGACGCGAGCACCTTCGCCGCCACGCACCGGCTGGTGAAGCAGCTCATCGCCAGCGGCAAACTGCAGGGCATCCGGCTCGATCACATCGACGGCCTGCGCGATCCCGCGCAATATTGCCAGCGGCTGCGCCGGCTGGTGCGCGACGCGCAAGGAAATACAAAGCCGTTTTACACGGTGATCGAGAAGATCCTGTGCGAGCACGAACGCCTGCCGCACTTCGCCGGGGTTCAGGGCACCACCGGCTATGAATGGATGAACGTCATCACCCATGCGCTGGTCGAGGCCGGGGGACTGGGGGCGCTGGACGAGACCTGGCGGCAGGTCAGCAACCGGCCGCCGCGGCTTGCGCCTTACGTCAAGGACGCCAAGCGGCGCGTGCTGGAGACGCTGCTCACCAGCGAATTCACCGTGCTGACGCGCCTGCTCGCGCGCATCGCCAACGGGCATTACTCGACGCGCGATTTCTCCGCCGACAGCCTGCGGCAGGCGCTCGAGCTCTATGTGCTGCATTTCCCGGTGTACCGCACCTATCTGACCAACAGCGGCCCGACCGCGCCCGACCGCAAGCTGATCGACGACACCATCGCGCGCGCCCGCGCCGAATGGTTCGCCGCGGACGAAGGCATCTTCGATTTCCTGCGCGACGCCTTGACCATGGACCTGCTCAAGCCCGGCCGCCCCCCGCACAGCGCCCCGCGCGTGCGCCGTTTTGCGCTGAAAGTGCAGCAATTCACCGGGCCGGTGACGGCGAAGTCGCTGGAAGACACCGCGTTCTATCAATTCCACCGCTTGCTCGCGCTGAACGAGGTCGGCGGCGATCCCGCCAGCACCGGGCTCACGATTTCCGCCTTCCACGAGACCATGCAGGCCCGTGCCAGGGAATGGCCGCTGGGAATGACGGCGACCGCCACCCACGACACCAAGCGCGGCGAGGACGCCCGGGCGCGCATCGCGGCGATCAGCGAGATCCCCGGCGAATGGACCAGCGCGGTGGCGCGCTGGAAGGTGCTGAACGCGCCGCACCTCACGCTCCACGGCAATTACCGCGCGCCGTCGGCGACGTTCGAATACATGCTCTACCAGACCCTGCTCGGAGCCTGGCCGCTGCACGGGCCGGTCGATGCCGGCTTCGTCGAGCGCATCCAAGCCTATGCGCTGAAGGCCGCGCGCGAGGGCAAGGAAGAGACGAGCTGGCTCAACCCGCATGAAGCCTATGAGAACGGCATCAAGAGCTTTATCGACAAGATCCTCGATCCTGCACTATCAGGGGAATTCCTGGATTTGCTGCAAACGCTGGCCCGACGCGTGGCGCTGCTCGGCGCCTTGAACTCTCTAAGCCAGCTCACCCTCAAGGCGACGCTGCCCGGCGTGCCCGACTTCTACCAGGGCACCGAGTTCTGGGACCTGTCGCTGGTCGACCCCGACAACCGTCGCCCGGTCGACTTTGGCGCGCGGCACGCGGCGCTGGATTCGTTTCACGATCCGGATTGGCGTGGCCTGATCAAGAGCTGGCCCGACGGCCTGCTCAAGCTGGCCTGGACACGGCGTCTTCTCAAGCTGCGCAATGAACTCGCCGACGTCTTCGCTCAAGGCGACTATCAGCCGCTGGCGGTGCGCGGCGCACATGCCGACCATGTCATTGCCTTCGCCCGCCGCCATGGCCGCGCTGCGGCGATCGTCGTGGTCGGGCGTCAGTTCGCGCCGTTCACCCAAGCCGGTCGGGAATGGCCCGCGCTGGAGGGATTTGACGCGACCGTCGATATCACGGGCTATGCCGCGACGGGCCATGAGGGCCACGAACTGCCGGTCACCCAGGCTTTCGGTGATTTTCCCGCCGCTGTCATCGAGGCCCGCACGGCAAGCGCCATCAGGCCCGCGCGGCCGCGCGTGCGCGCCTGAAGCTACTTTCCGTCGTCCTTGGTCAGCAGCAACTGCCCGCGCTTCTTGATCGTGGCCTGCGCCATCTCGGCAAAGCGCTGCAACAACCACGGCAGCACCACCTGGACCTTGACATGATCTTCAGCGACGTCGACCTGCCCCGTCGCGATCTGCCCGAGCGCGCGAACGCGAAACGCCATGCTGTCGCCGGTCCAGCGCTCCTCCTCGACCTGCATCACCGGAATGCTGGCTGCCGCCCGGCCGAGCCCGGCCTTGAGCCGGCGCACCGCCTCCTCGCGGCCGAGACGATGCGGAATTGAAACGACAAGCGGTGCTGACATGGGCCCTGCCCCGTGATGATCGATCCTCACATAATCATGCCGGACGAACCGGCAAAGGTTCCATGCAACTTGGACCTGTGGCCCTGTTTCAAAACCGGAACTTAAAAACCTGCGGCAAGTTGCCCTTGCACAAGGGGACAGGTGCAAACGACCCTTTCAACAAAGGGCTGAGGAGATTCGCATGTCAATCGGTACGATCATTCTGATCATTCTGGTCATCGCCCTGCTCGGCGGCTTCAGCGGCATCGGCGGCGGCCCGTTCTACGGCACCGGCTATTACGGCGGCGGCGGCCTCGGGCTGGTCATCGTCATCCTGTTGATCCTGCTGCTGATGGGACGGATCTAGGACGAGAACTCGTAGGTGGGCAAAGGCGCTCTTGCGCCGTGCCCACCTATTCGTCGTAATGAAAAAGATTCGTTACAACGAAAAAAACGTGGGCACTCTTCGCTTTGCCACCCTACGGGCGCGGTGCCCGGAGCGCGACCTACTTCCTTTTCCCCGCAAGCTTCTTGATCGCCGCCTTGGTCGAGGCGGCCGCATCGTCATAGTCCTCCCACGCCTTTGACCGCGGCAGCAGGCCCGGCACGGTCCGCAGCGTATAGCGCTTCGGATCAAGATCGCTCTTCACCTGCGCCCAGGTGACGGGCATCGAGACCGTTGCCCCGGCGCGCGCCCGCGGCGACAGCGGGGCCACCGCCGTCGACATCCGGTCGTTGCGGAGATAGTCGAGGAAGATCTTCCCCTTGCGCAGCTTCTTCGACATGTTGAGCAGATAGCGCTCTGGATCGTCGTCGGCCATCCACTGGCAGACGCCTTGCGCGAAGGCCTTGGCTTCCTTCCAGCTCACCTTGTCGCGCGCGCCGTGAAGCAGCGGCACCACCACATGCAGGCCTTTGCCGCCCGTGGTCTTGCAGAAGCTCTCCATGCCGACATCGGCCAGCCGCTGCCGCATCTCCTTGGCGGCCTCGACGACATCGGCGAACTCCACATCCGGCGCCGGATCGAGATCGAACACCAACCGGCCCGGCGTATCGTAGGCATCAGGTGCGCAATTCCAGGGATGCAGCTCGACACCGCCGATCTGCGCGACGGCGGCAAGCCCTTCGACGCGATCGATCTGCAAATAGGGTTTGCGATCGCCCGAGACCTTGGCCAGCTCGAGCAAATTCGAGGTGCCCTGCATGGCGTGACGCTGGAAAAACGTCTCGCCGCCGATGCCATCGGGCGCACGCACGATCGAGCACGGGCGCCCTTTCAGATGTTCGATCATCCAGTCGCCGACCGCCTCGAAGTAGCGCGCGAGATCGAGCTTCGTCGCGCCCTCGCCGTCACCGCCGTCCGGCCACAGCTCCTTGTCCGGCTTGGAGATGACGACGCCCATCACCTCGGCGGTGCCGGTGTCCTTCGATCGCTTGGCTGTCTTCGCCGCGCGCTTGCGGGGCGTGGGCTCGGCAAGCTCCGTATCGACAGGCGTCTCCGCCTCGACCTCCTCGGCGGGCTTGTCCTGCCGCAAGCCCTTGAACGCGGCCTGGCGGATATTGCCGTCGGCGGTGAAGCCGGCGAACTCGATCTCGGCCACGAGCTCCGGCTTCAGCCAGTGCACCTCGCGGCTCTTCTTCGGCGCGTTCTTGCCACCGAAGGGGCTCTCCTTGGCCTCCATGGCCTTCAGGGACGGCATGATGCGCTTGACCTTGTCGGCGCCAAAGCCGGTGCCGACCATGCCGACAAAGACGAGATGATCGCCGCGATGCACGCCCGCCATCAGCGAGCGGAATTTGCCGTTGGTGGTCTTGTAGCCGCCGATCACGACCTCGTGGCCGGCGCGGCACTTTGCCTTGGTCCAGCTCTCGGTGCGGCCGGAGCGATAGGGCGCGTCCAGCTTCTTCGACACCACGCCTTCCAGCTCAAGCTTGCAGGCCGATTGCAGCACCGCATCGCCGCCGCTTTCGAAATGCTCGACATAGCGGATCTGAGTCGATTTCCGCTTGCGCGCTCCCAGCAGCTGCTTCAGCCGCGCCTTGCGCTCGCCGAGCGGCAGACGCCGAAAATCGAGATCCTCCGCGAACAGGAGGTCAAAGGCAAAGAAGATCAGCTCTTCGGTCTTGCCGTCCGACAGCGCGGCCTGGAGCGAGGAGAAATTCGGCGCACCGTCGTGATCGAGCGCCACGATCTCTCCGTCGATCATCACGTCCGGCAGCGCAGCCGCCTCCTTCGCGATCGAGGCGAACTTGTCGGTCCAGTCGAGGCCCTTGCGCGTCTTCAGCGTCGCCTTGCCGTCCTCGACCCGGAGCTGCACGCGGTAGCCGTCGAACTTGATCTCGTGGCACCAGCCTTCGCCGGCCGGCGGACGCTCGACCGACGTGCAAAGCTGCGGCGGCACGAAGTCCGGTATCTCGGCGATCTTCTTGCCGTTGGTCGCAGTTGTGGCTTTCTTCCTCGCCGTCCTGGTCTTGACGATCTTGCCGCCCTTCAATGCCGTACGTGGCGCCGGCTTGACCGTTTGCCCTTTCGCTTCCTCGGCCCGGTTGGATTGCCAGACCGCGTCGGCCTTGGTCTTCGCACCCTTGGCCAGCATGAACGGCTTTGGCGCGCGCCCCTTGCCCTCGGCGATCTGCTCCATCGCACGGCCGGAGGCGACGGACTTGTCCTCATCGAGAATGTCGTTCTTGGCCCCTTCACGGACAAATTCGTCGCGGTGCTTGATCAACAGCCAGTTGGTGCGCTTGCCGCCGGTACGGTCGTTGCGCATCCGGACCAGGACCCAGCTTCCGTGCAACTTGTCCCCATGCAGGGTGAACTTCAAATCGCCCTTCTTGAAGCCGCGTTCGGGATCTTCCGACTCCCAGGTGCCGCGATCCCACAGCATCACCGTGCCGCCGCCATACTGCCCTTCCGGTATCGTGCCTTCGAAATCGCCATAGTCGAGCGGATGGTCCTCGACCTCGACCGCCAGCCGCTTGTCGTGCGGATCGAGCGAGGGACCCTTGGTCACCGCCCAGGACTTGAACACGCCGTCGAATTCGAGCCTGAGATCGTAATGCAGCCGGCTCGCGTCATGCTTCTGGATCACGAAGCGGCGCTGCTTCGACGGCGTCACCGCCGTTTTGCCCGACGGCTCCGGCGTCTTCTCGAAATCACGTTTCTGTCGATAGGTGGAGAGTTTTTGCAGCACGACCGGTCCCGCTTCTCTTTCGGGGATTCAAGCCTATCACGGCCAAAGTCCCATCCGGAACCAAAACCCCGCGGGACGGTTGGGGTTCCAAAACGCCTTGAAAACGCTGGAGAATGGAATGGCCCCGCGCGCCTATTGGAAGGGAACGTTGAAGCTCTCGCTGGTCAGCTGTCCGGTCGTGCTTTATCCGGCGACCACGGCGGCCGAGAAGACGCGGTTTCATCTGATCAACCGCGAGACCGGCAACCGGCTCAAGCAGCAGATGATCGATGCCGAGACCGGCGATGTCGTCGAGAGCGACCAGAAGGGCCGCGGCTACGAGCTGCGCAAGGGCAAATATGTCGAGATCGAGCCGGAGGAGCTCGAGGCGGTCCAGATCGAGAGCAACCATACCATCGACATCGAGAGCTTCGTGCCGAGCGATGAGATCGACCAGCGTTACCTCAACCATCCCTATTATCTTGCACCCGACGGCAAGGCCGCGGTCGATGCCTTTGCGGTGATCCGCGACGCCATGAAGGACCAGGAGCGGGTGGCGCTCGCCAAGATCGTGCTCACCAACCGCGAACACATCATGGCGATCGAGCCGCTCGGCAAGGGCCTGCTCGGCACCACGCTGCGCTTTCCTTACGAGCTGCGCGACGAGGACCAGTTCTTCGACGACATCAAGAGCCCGAAGATCACCAAGGACATGGTCGAGCTTGCCGGCCACATCCTCCAGACCAAGGCCGCCCATTTCGACCCCGGCAAGTTCAAGGACGAGTACGAGAACGCGCTGAAGGCGCTGGTGAAACGCAAGGCCAGCGGCAAGAAGATCGAGCTGCCGGAACCCGAGGAACGCCCCAGCAATGTCGTCAGCCTGATGGATGCGCTGAAGCAGAGCCTGAAGGGGCGTGGCGGCAAGAAGACGGCAGCGAAGTCGCATGCCCGCCGCGCGACCGGACGGCAGCGAACCGCGAAGAAGGCGCATCGGTCCACGGCGCGGCACAGGAAGGCGGGTTGAGGAAACTGCTCGCCCAGCACTCGATATCGTAGGGTGGGCAAAGCGAAGCGTGCCGTGCCCACCAACTTTCCATGATCGCGACAGATCGTGGGCACGCTTCGCTTTGCCCACCCTACAGCTCCTCAGGATGAGGATCGACAGCTAATCCCCCGCCTTCAACCGGTACCCGATCCCCGTCTCGGTCAGCACATATTGCGGCCGCTCGGGATCAGCTTCGATCTTCTGGCGGAGCTGGCGGACATAGACGCGCAAATACTGCGCGTCGGTCAATTCGTCCCACAGCTCCTTCAGCAGAAAGCGGTGGGTGAGCACCTTGCCGGCGTGCTGCACCAGCACGCGCAGCAGGTCGTATTCCTTCGGCGACAGTTTTATCTCACGCTCGCCGGTTCTGACGATGCGGCGGACGAGATCGACCGAGAGATCGCCGGTGCGAAACACCGGGCGCTCGCCCTGGACCTGGAGTTGGTGCCGCAGCGCGGCGCGCAGGCGGGCCAGGAGTTCGTCCATGCCGAAGGGCTTGGTCAGATAATCGTCGGCGCCGAGATCGAGCGCCTGCACCTTGCCGGCTTCGTCGCCGCGGCTCGACAGCACCACGATCGGCACGTCTTCGTTGCGGGCGCGGATGGTGCGCAGCAGTTCGTGTCCCTGTACGTCGGGCAGGCCGAGATCGAGGATGATCAGCGCGGGCTCCTCAACGAGCTTCTCCAGCGCGATCTTGCCATTCGACGCTTCCAGGATCTCATAGCCTTGCGTGGTCAGCCCCATCCGCAGCAATTTGCGGATCGGCGGCTCGTCGTCGATGACCAGGACCTTGATCGGCGCAGCGCTCATGCGGCGGTATCCAATGCGCGGCTCTCTGCCGGAACGGGAAGACGGATGGTGAGGACAGCGCCACTGCGGTCGCTGCGGTTGGCGGCCGAGATCGTGCCCCGCATCGCCTCGACGAAGCCGCGCGAGATGGCGAGCCCGAGCCCCGTGCCGGGACGGACATGATCGCCTTTCTGCACGCGGTAGAACTTGTCGAACACGCTATCGAGCTCGTCAGGCGGGATGCCGGCCCCCTCGTCCGCGATCTCGAGCACGACATGATCGCTGTCGCGCCGGCTGCGGATCGAGATGGTGGTCTCGGGTGGCGAATATTTCGCGGCGTTGTCGAGCAGGTTGAACAGCACCTGCTCGAACAGCACCGCATCGAGCTGCAGCATCGGCAGGTCGGCGGCCAGCACCAGCTCGACCTCGTGCGCGGTGAGAATCTTGGCTGCACGCCGCAGCGCGCTACCCACGATCTCGCTGAGATCATGTAGCGCCGCGTTGGGCACGATGGCGCCCGATTCGAGCTTGGTCATGTCGAGCAGGTTGGCGATGAAGCGGTTGAGCCGCTCGGATTCGTCGATCACGGTCGCGAGCAGGTCGCGCTTCTCGGTGTCGGAGAGGGCGCCGGCAAGATCGCGCATGGTGGAGGCCGCCCCCAGCACCGAGGCGAGCGGCGTCTTCAGATCATGGGAGATCGAGGTCAACAGCGCCGAGCGCAGCCGCTCGGACTCGACGGTGCGCTTGACGCGGTCCATGTCCTCGACCAGCAGCACGCGCTCGACCGCCAGCGCGCCCTGATCGACCAGCGCGTCGAGCAGGCGGCGCTGGTCCGGTGTCAGCAGCGGACCGGTACGGTCGTCGTCGATGCCGATGACGCCGATCGGGCCGCGCCCGGTGCGCATCGGCAGGAACAGCCGTTTTGCCCCCGGCAGCGTGTCCGAGCCCCGGCCGGCGGGGCGGTCATTGCTCCAGGCCCAGTTGGCGGCGGCAAGATCGGCCTGATCGAGCTCGTCCTCGGGCGGATAGCCGGATTTCACCGTGAGCAGGCCCTCGTCCGGCAGCAGCAGCACCACCCGGACTTTCAGCATCAATGCGATCTGGTAGGCCGTCGCCCACAGCACGTCGTCGAGCGTCGCGGTGCCGGCGAGCTTGCGGCTGAAGGCGTAGAGCTGCTCGCTCATTCTGATCCGGCCGATGGCGGCATCGGCCTGGGTGCGCACGCGCGCTGCGACATTCGACACCACGAATGCGATCAGCATGAAGAAGAAGAACGCCGCGACGTTGGTCGGATCGGTGATGGTGAAGGTGTAGACCGGCGGCAGGAAGAAGAAGTTATACGCCAGTGACGCAGCAACGCTCGCCAGCAGCGACGGCCACAACCCATAGCGGACGGCCACGGCAACCACCGCGGTCAGGAACATGAGATCAACGTTCTCGATGCCGAAATACGGCTTGATGGCCACCGCTGCGGCAAGGCCGAGCGCGGTGATCCCGAGCGCCTTCAGATAAGGAATTGCATCGAACGGCTCGGATCGTGCCGCGGTCTGCACCGCCGTCTTCGGCGCCGGCTCACTCGTCAGCTCGTCACCTGGAATGACGTGAACGCTGATATTGCCGGCGCGGCGCACCAGATCATGCACCACCGAGCCGCGCGTCATCTCGAACCAGCGCGAGCGCGTCGACTTGCCGATCACGATCTGGGTGACATTGTTGCCTTGCGCGAAATTGACGACGTCGTCGGCAATACGGCGGCCGACAGCCGGAATCGTCAACGCCTCGCCGCCGAGCGATTCCGCGAGCCGAAGCGTATCGGCCAGCCGGTCGCGCTGCTCATCGGACAATTGCAGCGATCGCCGCGTCTCGATCGAAACCGCAGTAAATGGCGCATGCAGCCGGTCCGCCAGCCGTTTGGTGTAGCGCACGAGACCGGCCGCGCGCGGATCCTCGCTGACGCAGACGAGAATGCGCTCGCCGACGGCCCAGGGCCCGGGAATCGCGTTGGCCTGCATGTGATTGAGGAGCTGCTCGTCGACCCGCTCGGCCGTACGTCGCAAAGCGAGCTCGCGCAATGCCGTCAGGTTCCCCGGCGAGAAATAGTGCTCCAGTGCCCGCTCGGCCTGCTTGGGCACATAGACCTTGCCCTCCTTCAGGCGCTGGATCAAATCGTCGGGCGTGAGGTCGATCAGCTCGATCGCGTCGGCGCGATCGAAAACCGAGTCCGGCACGGTCTCGCGCACCCTGACATGGGTGATCTGCGCCACGACGTCGTTCAGGCTCTCGATGTGCTGGATGTTGACGGCGGTGTAGACGTCGATGCCGTGGGACAGCAACTCCTCGACGTCGAGATAGCGCTTGGGATGGCGGCTGCCGGCCGCGTTGGTGTGGGCGAGCTCGTCGACCAGAGCAATCTGCGGCCGGCGCGCGATCACCGCATCGAGATCCATCTCCTCGACGATCTGCCCGCGATAGTCCAGCCGCTTGCGTGGGACCATCTCGAGACCGCGCACCAGCGCCTCGGTCTCAGCGCGGCCGTGGGTCTCGACGAAGCCGACCACGACGTCGATGCCGGACTTGCGCTTGGCGTGGGCGCTTTGCAGCATCTCGTACGTCTTGCCGACGCCGGGGGCGGCGCCGACAAAGATCTTCAGCTTGCCGCTCGCGCTCCCTTCCCGCCGCGCCGCTTCCAGCAGCGCCTCGGGCGACGGACGTTGTTCGGGATCGCGGCGCTCTCGGACCATTTTTCCAATATAATCATCTGCGTGACGCGAGCCTAGACCGCTACTTGGCGGCGGCGCGATCCAGCGAGAGATTCAGTGCCAGAACGTTAACCCAGGGTTCGCCAATCAGGCCGAGCAAGCGGCCTTCGGTATTGGCGGTCACGATCTGCTTGACCTGATCCTCCGGCATATTCCGCGCCTTGGCCACGCGCGGCACTTGGAATTGCGCCGCTTCCGGCGAGATATCAGGATCGAGGCCGCTGGCCGACGTCGTCACCAGGTCGACCGGCACGGCAGCGTTCGGATTCTCAGCCTTGAGCTTGTCTACATCTTCCCTGAGCCGGTCAGCCAGCGCCTTGCTGGTCGGGCCGAGATTGGCGCCGCCCGAATTGGCGGCGTTGTAGGGCGCGGGCACCGTCTTGGTCGAATCATTGGGGTCCGGCGCAACCGTCGCCGAGGGACGGCCGTGGAAGTATTTGTCGTCCCTGAACTCCTGCCCGACAAGGGCGGAGCCGATCACCTTGCCGTCCTTCTCGATCAGGCTGCCTTGGGCCTGCGCGGGGAAGAGCGCGCCGGCGATGGCCGTCATCGCCAGCGGATAGGCAAGGCCTGTGATGGCCGTGAGCACCAGCAAGAGGACGATGGCGGGGCGGATTTCTCTGAGCATGTTGGTCTCCTAAGTCTTCGTCATGGCGCGCGGCGCCTTGCGCCGCGCCAGGACGGTCAAGCCAGGTGCAAGGCGGTGACGACGAGGTCGATTGCCTTGATACCGATGAAGGGAATGACGATGCCGCCGAGGCCGTAGATCAGGAGGTTGCGCCGGAGCAGCGCGCCGGCACCGACCGCGCGGTAGGCAACGCCCTTCAGCGCCAGCGGAATCAGCGCGATGATGATCAATGCGTTGAAGATGATCGCCGACAGGATGGCGCTCTGCGGGCTCGACAGGTTCATGACGTTGAGTACGTTGAGCTGGGGATAAAACGCCAAAAACATCGCCGGAATGATCGCAAAATACTTTGCGACGTCATTGGCGATCGAGAACGTCGTCAGCGCGCCGCGCGTCATCAGAAGCTGCTTGCCGATCTCGACGACCTCGATCAGCTTGGTCGGGTTGGAATCGAGATCGACCATGTTGCCGGCCTCGCGGGCGGCCTGGGTGCCGGTGTTCATGGCGACACCGACGTCGGCCTGCGCAAGCGCCGGCGCGTCATTGGTGCCGTCGCCGCACATCGCAACCAGCTTGCCCTTGGCCTGCTCGTCGCGGATCAGCTTGAGCTTGTCTTCGGGGGTGGCTTGCGCCAGGAAGTCGTCGACCCCTGCCTCCGCTGCGATGGCAGCCGCCGTCATCGGGTTGTCGCCGGTGATCATGATGGTGCGAATGCCCATGCGGCGCAGCTCGGCAAAACGCTCGCGGATACCGCCCTTGACGATGTCCTTGAGCTGGATGACGCCGAGCAACTTGCCGTCCCTCGCGACCGCCAGCGGCGTGCCGCCGGACTTCGATACTTCATCAGCAATGGCCTGGATCTCGCGACCGAGGTCCGACAATGCCGCCGGCTGGATCGCCCGCGCGGTGTTGCCGGAGGCGACCGCCATCGGTGCGCCGCCGCCGACATAGCTCAGCATGGCATCGACCGCGCCCTTGCGCACCGACGAGCCGCCGGCATCGACGCCGCTCATGCGGGTCTGCGCCGTGAACGGGATGAAAGTCGCGCCAAGCGCCGCCATGTCGCGGCCGCGGATACCGTATTTCTCCTTTGCCAACACCACGATGGAACGGCCTTCCGGCGTCTCGTCGGCAAGCGAGGCGAGCTGGGCTGCGTCGGCGAGCTCCTGCTCGGTCACGCCGCGCACTGGGCGGAAGGCGATCGCCTGGCGGTTGCCGAGCGTGATGGTGCCGGTCTTGTCGAGCAGCAGCGTGTCGACGTCGCCGGCAGCCTCGACGGCGCGGCCGGACATCGCCAGCACGTTGAAGCGCACCAGGCGGTCCATGCCGGCGATGCCGATCGCCGACAACAGCGCACCGATCGTGGTCGGGATCAGCGTCACGAACAGCGCGACCAGCACGATCACCGAGATCGAGCCGCCGGCATAGGCCGCGTAGCTCGGAATGGTGACGGTGGCGAACACGAAGATGATGGTGAGGCCGGCGAGCAGGATGTTGAGCGCGATCTCGTTCGGCGTCTTCTGCCGCTCGGCACCCTCGACCAGCTTGATCATGCGGTCGATGAAGGTCGAGCCCTGGGCCGCCGTGATGCGGACTCGGATCCAGTCGGACAGCACCTGCGTGCCGCCGGTCACCGCGGAACGATCGCCGCCGGATTCGCGAATGACGGGCGCGGACTCGCCGGTGATGGCGGCCTCGTTGACGGAGGCGACGCCCTCGATCACCTCGCCGTCGGAGGGAATGGTGTCGCAGGCCTCGACCAGCACGATGTCGCCGACCTTCAGGCTCGTACCCGGTACCAGCTCGAAGGCCCGGCCGACACCCGTCAGGAGCTTGGCCTGGCTCTCGGTGCGGGTCTTGCGCAGCGAGTCGGCCTGCGCCTTGCCGCGGCCTTCGGCCACCGCTTCGGCGAAATTGGCGAACAGCACCGTGAACCAGAGCCAGACGATGATCTGGAAGGTGAAGCCGAGGCCTGAGCCGCCGGTGACGACGTCGCGCAGGAAGATCACCGTCGTCAGCGCGGCCACGATTTCGACCACGAACATCACGGGGTTCTTCACCATCAGCCGCGGGCTGAGCTTGGTGAAGGAGGCGCGGATCGCAGGCATCACGATCCCAGGGTCGAGCATTGCCGAAACGGCAGCACGTTTTTGCAGTTTCATCGTATCCATGGAGGTCACTCCAGACAATCAGAAGAGGTTGCCGGCGTTCATCGCCAGATGTTCGACGATCGGGCCGAGCGCGAGCGCCGGGAAGAAGGTCAGGCCGCCCATGATCAGGATGACGCCGGCGACGAGGCCGACGAACAGGCCGCCGGTGGTCGGGAACGTGCCCGTCGACGGCGGGATCGACTTCTTCTCCGCGAGCGAGCCCGCGATCGCCATGGCGGGGACGATCATGAAGAAGCGGCCGACGAACATCGCGCTTGCGAGCGTGAGGTTGTAGAAGAAGGTGTTGCCGGTGAGGCCTGCGAAAGCCGAGCCGTTGTTTCCGGCCGCCGAGGTGAAGGCATAGAGCACTTCGGTGAAGCCATGCGGGCCGGCATTCGCCATCGAGGCGACGGCCGCCGGATAGACCACGCCGACGGCGGTCCAGCCGAGGATCATCAGCGGCAGCACCAGGATGGCCAGCATCGCCATCTTGACCTCGCGGGCCTCGATCTTCTTGCCGACATATTCCGGGGTGCGGCCGACCATCAGTCCGGCGACGAAGATCGCGAGGATGACGAACAGCAGCATGCCGTACATGCCGGCGCCGACGCCGCCGACGATGATCTCGCCGAGCTCGATGTTGATCAGCGGGATCATGCCGCCGAGCGCGGTGAAGCTGTCATGCATGGCGTTGACGGCACCGCACGACGCGGCGGTGGTGACGACCGCGAACAGCGAGGACGCGACGATGCCGAAGCGGACCTCCTTGCCCTCCATGTTGCCGCCGGTCAGGCCCAGCGCATGGAGCATCGAGGTTCCGTTCGCTTCCGCCCAATAGGTGATGGCGACGCCTGCGACGAACAGCACGCCCATCACGGACAGGATCGCCCACCCCTGGCGCTGGTTGCCGACCATACGGCCGAACACGTTGGTCATTGCGGCGCCGAGCGCGAAGATCGACAGCATCTGCACGAAATTCGACAGCGCGGTCGGATTCTCGAACGGGTGCGCCGCGTTGGCGTTGAAGAAGCCGCCGCCATTGGTGCCGAGCATCTTGATCGCCACCTGGGAAGCGACCGGGCCGACCGCAATGGTCTGCTTGGCGCCTTCGAGCGTGGTCGCCTCGATATACGGGCCGAGCGTCTGCGGGATGCCCTGCCAGACCAGGAACAGCGTGTAGACGACGCAGATCGGCAGCAGCACGTAGAGCGTGCAGCGGGTGACGTCGACCCAGAAATTGCCGACTGTGCGCATCGAGGCGCGCGAGAAGCCGCGGATCAGGGCCATCGCCAGCACGATGCCGGTTGCGGCCGAGAGGAAGTTCTGGTGCGTCAGGCCGAGCATCTGGACGAGATAGGACAGCGTGCTCTCGCCGCCGTAGTTCTGCCAGTTGGTGTTGGTGATGAAGGAGACCGCGGTGTTGAAGGAAAGATCCTCGGCGACCGCGCCCTGCCCGGCCGGATTGAAGGGCAATACGGCCTGGAGCCGCATCACACCGTAGATGACGAGGAAGCCGCCAACATGGAACAGCAGCATGGCGACCGTGTAGGTCAGCCAATGCTGCTCGCGCTTCTCGTCAACGCCGGAAATCCAGTACACGCCGGCCTCGATCGGGCGCAGCACCGGCGACAGGAACGTCCGCTCGCCGTTAAATACGCGCGTCATGTACCAGCCGAGCGGCTTGGTCAGCGCAACAATAATGGCGCAGAACAGAATGATCTGGAGCCAACCGATCACAGTCATGGAATCAACCCTTCAGGCTTGGTGTCCGGCGCAACAGGGGCAGGAGCACCGTCAGCAGGCAGGCGACGAGCACAGCGTCCGCCAGCAGCAATTCGACGAGCAGCAGCACGGGTCAGAACCGCTCGGGCCGCAGCAGCGCATAAGTGAGGTAGAGCAGCAGACCGAACGAGACGGCACCGGCGAGCGCATAATCGAAGATCATGGTTTGCTCCGTCACAGCCGTTCGCAGGCGTAGGTGTAGCCGATGGCGAGGGCGAAGAAGACGAAGCCCAGCGCCAGCATCAGAATGTCCATCATCGGATCGCTCCTCGTTGCGTCGCTTAAGTCCGGCGCAACCTTCTCTCGGTGACCCGGCTGGCTCGCGAAGAACATGGAAGGCACGTCCACGCATGACAGCCGGGACTTTTGACCGTGCTGAAATGCCAGCGCAGGCATAGGTTTTCGAGATGAGGCCTATGGCGAAGATATAGGAATCTCATAAAAGCGGCGGTGCTGCTCGCGAGGCAAACCTCACTGTCGTCCCGGACAAGCGAAGCGCAGATCCGGGACGATGATGGAGAATGGCGCGCCACCCCGCCTCTCCCGCACTTATGAAATCCCTATATCTCACGCCCGATCCCCATCTCGTTTTCAAATGCCTTTGGGGCCCATCCTGGCAATGCCGGCCGACTGACCGACACCAATTCCAGGAGGCCTGACATGACCGCCCCTCTCCGACGCCTCGCCCCACCTTCCCTCGACCAGCAGCTTCGCGCGGCACCGGCGATGACCCGGCCGTTGATGCTCGACATCATTGCGCACGCCTGCCGGCGCGTCCCCTCGCTCGGCCAAGGCGAACGCGCCGCACGCATCATGCGCCTGATCGACGTTGAAGCCTGGGCCGATGTGGCGCTGGCGCTGATCGAGCTCGAGCTGCCGATGTGGCAGGTCCGCCGCATCGCCTATGACGAGGGCGAGTGGCATTGTGCGCTGTCGCGCGAGCGAGAGCTGCCGGACTGGCTGGATGCCGCGGTCGAGGCGCGCCATTCCGATCTCGCGCTTGCTCTGCTGTCGGGCTTCATCGAGGTCCGATCGCTCATCGCAGAAGCATCGCGGCCGAGCGTTCCCTCGGTTCGCCCCCTGCTGGATCCGCTGTGCGAGCCAGCCGCCTGCGACAATTTCAGCTGAAGCCGCCTGACAGAAGGATCCCGGAAAATGCCGATGCTGACACATCGCTTTGAACAATCGCCTCACTGGGCCCAACGCCAGTCAGTGCTCTCGAAGATGCGCAGGGCCCGGCTCGAGCGCCTCGCGCTGCATGCGCTGACCGTACTCTCGATGGGCAGCGTTCTCACCGCCCTGATCGCGCTAAGAGCCGCCATTTATTTCTGGCATCTCGGGGATTGACCACCATGCCGCTCCTCAAGGGAAATCTCGAGCATGTGGTCACAATCACCATCCTGACCATGACGCTGAGCCTGATCTGGGGCGCGATCCTGACGCTCATGATCACGCTTGTTGCGCGCGGGCTCGGCGTCTAGTTCCTCGCTTCCCGCTCGATCAGCCGCGCCAATTCCGCCGCGGTGACCTCGATCGGCCGGCCGCTGCGCTCGACCCGGGCCTGGATCAACGCGCCCTGGAGCGCCGACGTGCAGAGCACCGCAAGCGTTTCCGCGCGAGATCTGACGAAGCCGTCGGAGACAAGCTTGTCGCGCAGGATGGACAGTCGCGCCGCATAGGCCTTGCGGCCGGCATCGGACAAGGCGCGCTCGCGCGGCGCAAGCTCGAGCAGCACGGTCGTGATCGGGCAGCCGTTGCGAAAGCCGGAGCCCTGCATCCAGCCCGCCAGCAATCTTGCATGCGCTCGCAAGAGGTCGGCGGTCGAGCCGCACTCTTCCGCGAGCCTGGCGACCGTCGCCGCGACGCGGCGGCCCGCCTCCTCCACGGCCGCCACCGCGATCGAGGACTTTCCATCCGGAAAGTAATGGTAGAGCGAGCCCTTCGGCGCACCGCTGACGTCGACGATGTCGTTCAGCCCGGTCCGGGCATAGCCCTGGCGGCGGAACAGTGTCACCGCGGCATTGATGATGGGCTGGCGGTGTTTTGGCACGGCCGGCATGACGCTCTCCCCCTCGCACGAAATTATATTGATTGGTCTACATCAGCCTCCGACAGTCAAGCCTGGTTCATGACAGGAGAGGCAAATGCCAATGGGAGTGAATTTTGAGGTGAGCGACGGCGTCGCGCGGATCGGGCTCGACGACGGCAAGGTCAATGTGATGTCGACCACGATGCTGGGCGAGATCGGCGCGGCCTTCGACCGGGCCGAAAAGGAAGCCGAGATCGTGGTGCTACGCTCGGCGCGGCCCGGCATCTTCTCTGCGGGATTCGATCTCAAGGTATTCGCCTCGGGCGATGCCGCCAAGAGCCTCGAGATGGTCCGCGCCGGCGCCGAGCTTGCGCTGCGGCTGATGTCGTTTCCGCATCCGATCGTCGGCGTGATGGAAGGTCACGCCTTTCCGATGGGGACGTTCCTGCTGCTCGCCTGCGACGTCAGGCTGGGCGCGCGCGGACCGCATCGCATGGGGCTGAACGAGGTCGCGATCGGCATCGCGCCGCCGAGCTTTGCCATCGAGCTCGCGCGCAGCCGCCTGCATCCGGCCTGGCTCAGCCGCACCGTCACGCTCGGCGAGATGTACGAGCCCGAGGAGGCGTTGACCGCCGGCTTCCTCGATCGGGTGGTTGCGCCCGAAGCCGTCGACAAAGCCCTTGAGGAGGCCGTCACGGCGTTGCGCGCGATCCACAAGCCGTCGCATGCGACCGCGAAGCAGCGCCTGCGTCAGCCGGCCACGGACGCGATGCGGATTGCGATCGACCGTGAACTGACCATGGCTGCCTATGAGGCGAGCAACCGGGCGCGCAGCGCGGTGGCGATGCCCGGTTGACACCGCCTGTCCGACGGAAAAGACCCGGCCGATCTGGCGCAATTCCAGGGAAACGTGTAGAGCGGTTTCATGAGCACCAGCACCGTCAACGTCGTCGCCCACCCCCTGGTCCAGCACAAGCTCTCGCTGATGCGGGAGAAGGATCGCTCGACCAAGAGCTTTCGCGAGATCCTGAACGAGATCGGGATGCTGCTCGGCTACGAGGTGACGCGTGATTTGCCGCTGGAGCTGGTCGATATTGAAACGCCGATCGCACCGATGCAGGCGCCCAAGATTGCCGGCAAGAAGCTCACGCTGGCGCCGATCCTGCGCGCCGGCGTCGGCTTCCTCGACGGCATGCTGGCGCTGATGCCCTCGGCGCGCATCGCCCATATCGGGCTCTACCGCGACCCTGAGACGTTGCAGGCCGTGGAATATTACTTCAAGGCGCCGCAGGACCTGTCCGACCGCGCCGTGATCCTGATGGACCCGATGCTGGCGACCGGCAACTCGGCCTGCGCAGGCGCCTCCCTGCTCAAGGCCCGCGGCGCCCGCGACATCCGCTTCGTCTGCCTTCTGGCCGCGCCCGAGGGCATCGCCCAGTTCCAGAGCGAACACCCGGACGTGCCGATCTGGACCGCCGCGATCGACGAGCGGCTCAACGACCACGGCTACATCGTGCCGGGCCTGGGCGATGCCGGCGACCGGATGTTCGGCACCAAGTAGACAGGTTGGCGCGATCGGGTTACTCCCCTTGCCATGAGTGCCAACGCGTCTTCGCTGCAATCGCTGATCCGGACCGAGGCCGCCGCCAATCCCGCCTTCGTATGCGACGGCACGCCAGTCTCGCGCGCGGAATTGGCAGCCAAGATCGAGGCGACCGCGGCCTGGCTTGCGGCACAAGGCATCGGCAAGGGCGACGTGGTCGCAGTCTGGCTGGTCAACCGGATCGAATGGGTCGCGCTGCTGTTCGCCGCCGCAAGATGTGGCGCGATCGTCGCGGCCGTCAATACACGCTACCGGAGCGCGGAGGTCGCGCATCTGCTCAAGCTATCCGGTGCCAGGCTGATGGTGGTCGAGGCCGCATTCCGCTCGGTGGATTTTGCCGCGATCCTCGCCGACATCGCCAAGGACGAGGTGCCGGCACTGCAACGGCTCGCGGTGATCGGTGCGAATGCGATTCCGGCGCACTGGCCCTGCGTGCGCTTCGACGCTTTCGACAGACGCTATCCGCCGGCGCCACCCGCGCAGGACGAGGTGGATCAGCCGGTCCTGCTCTACACCACGTCAGGCACCACCAAGGGGCCGAAGCTCGTGGCGCATTCGCAGCGGACGCTGGCGGGCCATGCCATCTCCGTGGCCAAGGCGCTTCGGCTCGATCCGCAGCGTCATTCGCTGCTGGCCATGCTGCCGTTCTGTGGCACCTTCGGCATGACGAGCCTGCTCGGCTTCGTCGCGGCGGGTGCGACCGTCCACGTGCTCGACGCCTTCGAGGCGGCGCCGGCGCTGAAGATCCTCGGCCAGCACAAGATCACGCACGCCTTCGGCTCCGACGAGATGTTCCGGCGCATCCTCGCCCTCACCGATGCACCCCGGCCACTTCCGCATCTGGAAGTCTGCGGCTTCGCCGCGTTCCAGCCTGGCTGGCGCGAGCTTGCCGCGGAGGCCGAGGCGCGCGGCCTGCCGCTGTTCGGCCTCTACGGGTCGAGCGAGGTTCAGGCCCTATTCTCGATCGCCCGCCCCATCGATGCCTTCGCCGACCGCATCGAGGGCGGCGGCTGGCCGATGTCGGCCGACGCAAAGGTGCGCGTGCGCGACACCGAGACCGGCGAGCTTGCGGCTAGCGGCATTTCCGGCGAGATCGAGATCAACGCGCCGTCAAGTTTCCTCGGCTATTTCAACAATCCGGATGCGACGCGCGATGCGCTCACCGCGGACGGGTTCTTCCGCACCGGCGACATCGGCCGGCTGCGCGGCGACGGCTCCTTTGTCTACGAGACCCGCGCGGGCGATGCCATGCGGCTCGGCGGCTTCCTCGTCGCGCCCGGCGAGATCGAGGACGAGATCAAATCATGCAACGGCGTTGCCGACGCCCAGGTGGTTGCAGTCGATCTCAAGGGTCAGGCGCGCTGCGTCGCCTTCGTGATCCCGGCGAAGGAGCCGCCAATGCAGGAGACGCTGGTCGCGCGCCTGCGCGAACGGCTCGCCGGTTACAAGGTCCCGGCCCGGATCTATGTGGTGGAGGCCTTCCCGGTCACCGACAGCGCCAACGGCGTGAAGATCCAGCGCGCCAGGCTTCGCGCCATGGCGATGGAGCGGATCGCCGCCGAATAGGCGAGCCCATTTGGTTTGCGCCACAAGGCTCGTTCAGTACGACTTCGCGAGCCCCAGCACCTTCTCCGCGATGAAGCTGAGCGCGAGCTGCGGGCTGACCGGCGCGATGCGCGGAATCAGCACCTCGCGCAAGTAGCGCTCGACGTGGAATTCCTTGGCGTAGCCGAAGCCGCCGTGGGTCATCACGGCCTGCTCGCAGGCCGAGAAGCCCGCTTCGCCCGCAAGGTATTTTGCGGCATTGGCCGCGGCGCCACAGGGCATGCCCTTGTCATATTGCCAAGCCGCCGACATCACCATCAGCCAGGCCGCCTCGAGCTCGACCCAGTTCACCGCGAGCGGATGCTGGATACCCTGGTTCTTGCCGATCGGCCGATTGAACACCACGCGCGTCTTGGCATATTCAGTGGCGCGCGCCAGCGCCAGCTTGCCGAGGCCAATCGCCTCCGCCGCGATCAGGATGCGCTCGGGGTTCATGCCTTCGAGGATGTACTGAAAACCCTTGCCCTCTTCGCCGATGCGATCCTCCATCGGGATCTCAAAATCTTCGAAGAACAGCTCGTTGGAATCGACGATCTTGCGGCCCATCTTCTCGATCTCGTGGACCTTGATTCTGGTGCGGTCGAAATCGGTGTAGAACAGGCTGAGGCCGTGGGTCGGCGAGCGCACCTCTTCCAGCGGCGTGGTGCGGGCCAGCAACAGGATCTTGTGCGCGACCTGCGCGGTCGAGATCCACACCTTCTGGCCGTTGACGATGTAACGGTCGTTCTTGGCGACCGCACGGGTCTTCAGCTGCGTGGTGTTGAGGCCGGTGTTGGGCTCGGTGACGGCAAAGCAGGCCTTCTCGCGGCCCTCCACCATCGGCGGCAGCATGCGCCTTCGCTGCTCCTCGGTGCCGAACACGACCACCGGATTGAGGCCGAACACGTTGATGTGCACGGCGGATGCGCCAGACATCCCGGCGCCGGACTCGGCGATGGTGCGCATCATGATCGCAGCTTCGGTGATGCCGAGCCCCGAGCCGCCATATTCCTCCGGCACGCAGATGCCGAGCCAGCCGGCGTCGGCAAGTGCCTTATGAAAATCGTGCGGGAAGCCGCCGTCGTGGTCCTTCTTCAGCCAATAGGCATCGGGAAAGCCTTCGCAGATCTTGGCGATGGCATCGCGAATGGCTTCCTGCTGATCGGTGAGCGCGAAATCCATGATCTTGATCTCCGTCTTGGGAGCCGCGACCGCGCCATCTCCCGTCTCTTCGCGTTCCCCGCTCAAAGGCCGTGGCCGCTTGCGTCGCGCCCTGACGTGCCCTTGCCTGGGTTCTTAGCTCGAAAAACCCCGTACAGATACGTGAATTTGTCTATCAACTGTGTCTACCATGCATAGGGTCATGCGACGTAAAGCTATGAGCGCGCCGTTATTTCGCAGGGAGGAAACCGCGATGGCCGGACTTTATTTCGAAGACTTTTCCGTAGGCCAGGAGTTCAGGCATCCGCTGACCCGGACCGTCACGGAGATGGACAACACCATGTTCAGCTTGCTGACGCTCAATCCGCAGCCGCTGCATATCGACGCGCATTTCGCCGAAAAGACCGAATTCGGTCAGCGCATTTTCAACAGCCTTTACACCCTCGGCATCATGATCGGCATGACGGTCTATGATACGACCATGGGGACCACCGTTGCCAATCTCGGCATGACCGACGTCACCTTTCCAAAACCGGTCTTCCATGGCGACACGTTGCGGGCGACGACGAAGGTGCTTTCGTTGAGGGAATCCAAATCGCGTCCAAGAGCGGGCATCGTCGAGTTCGAGCACCATGCCTTGAACCAGAACGACGAGATCGTCGGCAAATGCCGGCGCATGGCGATGATGCACAAGAGGCCGGTCTGATGCGTTCGATGCTGTTCGTGCCGGGCGATTCCCCGCGCAAATTCGAGAAGGCGAGCGAAGGCAAGGCCGACGCGCTGATCATCGACCTCGAGGATTCCGTCGTCACCGAGAAGAAGGCGGAGGCGCGCGGGTTGACGCTGACGATGCTGAAGGGCCGCCCCGGCCCGCACCAGCTCTATGTCCGCGTCAACGCGCTCGACACCGGCATGACGCTCGCCGATCTCGCCGCGGTGATGCCGGGCAAGCCCAACGGCATCGTGCTGCCGAAATCGCAGGGCGGTGATGACGTAAGGCAGGTCGCAACCTGGCTCGAAGCCTTGGAAGCCGCGGCCGGCACGGAGGTTGGCTCAACCCGCATCGTTTGCGTGGCGACTGAAACCGCAGGTTCGATCTTTGGCCTCGGCAGCTACAAGGGCTGCTCCCCTCGCCTCGCCGGCTTGATGTGGGGCGCGGAAGATCTCTCCGCTTCGCTCGGCGCCACCGAAAAGGCGTCCGGCGGCCTGTTCCACAGCCCCTATCGTCTCGCGCGCGATCTCTGCCTGATGGCGGCGGCCGCGGCCGAGGTCGCGCCGATCGATACCGTCTATACCGACATCGATAACCTCGCGGGCCTGGAAGCCGAAACACGCGCGGCGCGCCGCGACGGGTTTTCCGCCAAGGCGCTGATCCATCCCAAGCATGTCGACGTCGTCAACGCCGCCTTCGCGCCGACCGAAGCCGAACGCACCTGGGCGGAGAAAGTGATCGCGGCGTTTGCCAGCAATCCCAATTCCGGCACGCTGCGGCTCGACGGCCAGATGATCGACAAGCCGCATCTTCGCGCCGCCAAGAAGATCCTCGGCCAGCCCTAGGGCAGGCCGGGGGCTGCGGCCGAAGACGTCGGCTTGAAGCTGCGGCCTTAGTCGAACCCCTGAACCGGCGGCGCCGAGGCTTGCGCCGGAGCGGCGGGAGCGGCCTGAACCGGCGGAGCCGGATTGCCAGCAGCTCGCATCTGACCGTTGGCTGCCATCGCCTCGCGGGTGCGCGTCGGGCTCCTGGTCGCGGCCGCGCGGCGCGGCGGCGGCCGATGTCCTGCCGAGTGCGAACCTCTCATACCCCAGGACCGAGCGATCGAAGGTCCGGCAGTGTAGCCGATCAAGGCTCCGGCAACCGCCCCGACCGGGCCCAGCACGACCGCGCCGGAGACGGCACCGAGTGCTGCATCGCCGGCGCGCTCCTGCGCAACAGCGCTCACGGGCACACAGGCCAGCATTGCGACAGCAGTGATCAGAGCCTTGGTCATCGGAGCGCCTCCCTCGCGGGAAATCACTCGTTCCCAAATATGGCCACAGGAGGTTCGCTTGCCGGCCAACAAATGGCAATCGGCGGGTGGAACTCCCCTGGCGCAGGGCTGCCTCCGCCAACCGGCGGTTGCGACGGCGGCGTGGAGCTACACGATCTTGATCGACATATCAGGCAGGCCCTCGAGCTTGCACAGCAGCACATCGCCCTTCACGACGGGACCGACATTCTCCGGCGTGCCGGAATAGATGATATCGCCGGCTTTCAATTCGAAGGCTTCCGACAGCTTTGCGATCTGCTCGGCCACGTTCCAGATCATCTTGCTGAGATCCGAGTTCTGCTTCACCGTGCCGTTGATCGCCAGCGAGATGGCGCCCTTCTCGAAATGGCCGGTCTTGCTGGCCGGGTGGATCGGGCCGATCACCGCGGCGTGGTCAAAACTCTTGCCGATCTCCCAGGGCTTCTTCTCCGCGGCCATGCCGTTCTGGAGGTCGCGCCGGGTCATGTCGAGGCCGAGCGCGTAGCCATAGACGTGGTCGAGCGCCTTATCGACCGGGATATTGGTGCCGCCTGATTTCAGGGCGGCGACCAGCTCGACCTCGTGATGATAGTTCTTGGTCAGTGACGGATAGGGATGATCGGCGACCTCGCCAACCGCGACGTTCTGGATCGCGTCCGTCGGCTTCTGGAAGAAGAACGGCGGCTCGCGGTTGGGGTCCGAGCCGCGCTCGATCGCGTGCGCGGCGTAGTTGCGCCCGATGCAGTAGATACGGCGGACCTGAAACACCTGGCTCTCGCCGACGATCGGGATCGTCACCATCGGCACCGGAAAGACCGGCTTCGGTCCGGCCTGCGCTGCGGCCGGCGCCGCTTCGGCTATCCCCGCCGCGGTCATCGCGGCCGCGGCAGTGAGCACGTCACGTCGAGACGTCTTCGTCATGGTTCTGTTCCCTGGCTTGGGGGAAGTTTCCTCGAGGGCGTTCTTAGAACCAAACGGTCCGCAGGCCAATGGCCCGGCTGCTGCATCTTGAGTCGCGAGACGATCGACATCAGGATTTCAGCGAACTCCGCGCCGTCTCCGGCGCCATCAGCGTAGCGACGATCGTGATGATGGAGAGGGCGATGATGTAGACGGACACGGCCCAGTACGAGCCGGCCCACGCCAGCAGCGCAGTCGCAATCAGCGGCGAGAAGCCGCCGCTCAGCGCCGCCGCGACATTGGCCCCGAGCGAGGCTCCGCTGTAGCGCACCTGGGTGCGGAACAACTCCGGCATGAACGCGGCCTTCGGCCCGAATAGCAGTGCATGGGTCAGCGTCATCGTGACGACGAGCGCCAGCGTGATCAGCGCCGGCTCCTTCGTATCGAGGAACCAGAACAACGGAAACGCCAGCGCCACCGAGAACACGCCGCCGGCAAGGTATAGAGCCTTGCGGCCGAAGATGTCGGACAGCCAGCCGGCGAGCGGCAACGTCGCGAACTCGACGAGGGCGGCATAGACCACGGCATCCAGGATCACCTGGCGCGGCAGCCCGAGCTTCGTCGTGGCATAGACCACGGTGAAGACGGTGAGGAGATAAGCAAGCCCAACCTCCGACACCGTGATGCCGATCGCCAGCAGAAAGCTGCGCCAGTCGCGGCGGAGCACTTCCAGCACCGGCTGCGCCAGCACCTCCTTGCGCTCGACCACTTCCTTGAAGTGCGGCGTCTCCGCGAGCTTGAGCCGCACGATGAAGCCGACACCGACGAGCAGGATGCTGATCAGGAACGGCACGCGCCAGCCCCAGCTCAGGAAATCGGCTTCGGGCAGCTTGGTCATCAGGCCGAAAATGCCGGTCGAAGCGGCAACGCCGACGGGAAAGCCGATCTGCACCAGGCTGCCATAGAAGCCGCGGCGATTGCCGGCATGCTCGATCACCATGACGACCGCGCCGCTCCATTCGCCGCCCAGGCCGATGCCCTGGACGAAGCGCAGCACGATGAGCAGGATCGGCGCCCACACGCCGATCTGGCTGTAGGTCGGCAGGCAGCCGATCAGGAAGGTGCCGAGCCCCATCGCGATCATGGTCGCGACCAGCATGGTCTTGCGGCCGAGCCGGTCGCCGTAGTGGCCGATGATGGCGCCGCCGATCGGCCGCGCCACGAAACCGACCGCATAGGTCGAGAACGCCGCCAGCGTGCCGACGAAGGGATCGAAGCTCGGGAAGAACAGCTTGTTGAAGACCAGCGCCGCCGCCGTGCCGTAGATCAGGAAGTCGTACCATTCGATGGCGGTGCCGAGCGCGCTCGCCCACACCACATGCGCCGTCGTCGATTTCTCCGCCGCCGCGGAGACTCCCGTTGCTGCCGTCATGCCCTGCCCCAGAGATTCCCGCGAGCATCATGGCCAATCGTGCCGAGGGTTGCAACCTGCAGGGGTGATGGCTCTCACAGGATAACAACGCGGGATTTTGTTCGCAGCTTTCGCAACATCCGTCATTGCGAGGAGCTCTTGCGACGAAGCAATCCAGGCTGCCTCCGGGAGAGAGTCTGGATTGCTTCCGCCTTCGCCAAGGCTTCGGCGGACAAGTCGCTGCGCTCGCAATCACAGGCGCTGAAGCAGCGGTGCCCCCTGTCGTCCCACCCGCCGAGAGGAACTCATCTCGACGTCGAATTCACCATTGACAAACTTGTTTGCATATATCTAATTTATCTCAAGAACAGCCGCGCCATGCGGCCAATAAGAGAGAGGAAACAACGATGAGAGGGCTTCTGGCCTGCGCCATGCTCGCGGCCATGACTTCGGCAGCCATGACCACAGTCGCCACCGCGCAAGTCTCCGACGACGCGGTGCGGATCGGCGTGCTGACGGATCTGTCGAGCTGGGGCCGCGACAACTCAGGGCCGGGCTCGGTCGAGGCCGCGAAGATGGCGGTGGAGGAATTCGGGCCGACCGTGCTCGGCAAGCCGATCGAGATCATCAGCGCCGATCACCAGATGAAGACCGACGTCGGCGTGCAGATCGTGCGCGGCTGGTTCGACAACGGCAAGGTCGACGCCGTCGTCGACATCCCCAATTCCGGCATCGCGATCGCCGTCCACAACATGGTGCGCGAGCGGGGCAAGGTCGCGCTGCTTTCCGGCCCCGGCGCAAGCTCGCTGACCGACGAGCTGTGCAGCCCGAACACCGTGCACTTCACCTACGATACCTACGCGCTGTCGAAGGTGACGGCCTCCGCCGTGATCAAGGAGGGTGGTAAGTCCTGGTACTTCATCACCGCGGACTACGCCTTCGGCCAGCAGCTCGAGAAGGACGCCACGCGCTTCGTCAACGAGATGGGCGGAAAGGTCCTGGGCGGCGTCAAGCATCCGACCAACACCGCGGACTTCTCCTCCTTCGCGCTCCAGGCGCAAAGCTCGAAATCCGACGTCGTCGCTTTCGCCAATGCCGGCCAGGACACCGACAACGCGATCAAGCAGTCCGGCGAGTTCGGCCTCGTCCAGGGCGGCCAGAAGCTCGTCGGCCTCCTGATGTTCGACACCGACGTGCACGCGATCGGCCTCAAGGCCGCGCAGGGCACCTACATGACCACGGCCTCGTACTGGGCCATGGACGAGGCAACGCGCGCCTGGTCGAAGAAGTTCTACGAGCGCACCAAGGTGATGCCGACCATGATCCAGACCGGCGTCTACGGCTCGGTGCTGCACTATCTGAAGGCCATCAAGGCGGCCGGCACCGACGATTCCGCCAAGGTGATGACCAAGATGCGCGAGCTGCCGATCGAGGATACATTCGTCCATGGCGGCAAGTTGCGCGAGGACGGCCGTGTCATCCGCGACATGTATCTCGCCAAGGTGAAGACGCCCGAGCAGTCGAAGGAGCCGTGGGACTATCTGGACATCGTCAAGACCGTGAAGGGCGAGGACGCCTTCCGCCCGGTCTCCGAGTCCAAATGTCCGCTCCTGAAGAAGTGAGGCCAAGATGACTGGCAGCGAGCACAGCGCAATTGAGACTTACGAGTGCGACGTGCTCGTGGCCGGATCTGGCTGCTCCGGCATGTCGGCCGCGATCACCGCGCGCCATCGCGGCCTCGACGTGCTGATCGTCGAGAAGGAGCCGCGCTTTGGCGGCACCACCGCCCGCTCCGGCGGCTGGCTCTGGATTCCCGGCACCTCGCTGGCAAAGGCCTACGGCATCGCCGAGACGCCGGAGCAGGCCCGCACCTATTTGCGGCACGAGGCCGGCAACAATTACGACGCGGCACGCGTCGATGCATTTCTCTCGGCCGGTCCCGAGGCCGTCGATTTCTTCACCACCAAGACCGCGCTCCGCTTCGACATGCCGCTGGTGTTTCCCGACTACCACGCCGAAGCACCCGGCGGCGCACAAGGCGGTCGCTCCATGGTGACGCGCCCGTTCGACGGCCGCGATCTCGGCGACCTCATCAAGTCGCTGGGCATGCCGCTCCCCGAGCTCACCGTGTTCGGCATGATGCTGGGAAGTGGCAAGGAGATCATCCACTTCATGCGCGTGACCAAGTCGCTGACTTCCGCGGTCTATGTCGCCAAGCGCTTGTCGCGTCACCTGATGGACGTCCTGCGCTACGGCCGCGGCATGACGTTGACCAACGGCAATGCGCTCGCAGGGCGGCTGGCGAAATCCGCCCAGGATCTGAACATTCCGATGTGGCTGTCCTCGCCCGTGCGCGAGCTGACGGTCGAGAACGGCGCGGTCACCGGCGCGATCGTGTCGCGCGAGGGACGCGAGGTGCGCGTGCTCGCGCGCCAGGGCGTCGTGCTGGCCTGCGGCGGCTTCCCGCATGATGTGGAGCGGCGCAAGAAGATGTTTCCGCACGCGCCGACCGGCAACGAGCATTTCTCGCCGGGGCCATCAGGCAATACCGGCGATGGACTGCGTCTTGCGGAGCGCGCCGGCGGACATATCGAGGACCGGCTGCCGAACGCGGCGGCCTGGGTGCCGGTGTCGCTGACCACGCGCAAGGACGGTTCCAAGGGCGTGATGCCGCACTTCATCGACCGCGCCAAGCCCGGCGTGATCGCGGTGATGCGCGACGGCAAGCGCTTTGCCAATGAGGGCAATTCCTATCACGACTTCGTCCAGGCCATGATCAAGGCCGCCAAGCCCGGCGAGGAGATCGCCGCCTTCCTGGTCTGCGATCACCCAACGCTGCGCAAATACGGCCTCGGCTGCGTGCCGCCGTTCCCGATGCCGCTGGGTCATCACCTCAATACCGGCTATCTCATGCGCGGCGACACGCTGGAGGCGCTGGCGGCGAAGGCCGGCATCGACGCCAAGGCATTCGCCGAGACGGTCAAGCAGTTCAATGCCACCGCGCCGCAAGGCCATGACGCCGCCTTCGGCAAGGGCTCGAAGGCCTATAATCGCTACCAGGGTGACGCGATGCACGGCCCCAACCCCTGCGTCGCGCCGATCGAGAACGGGCCTTTCTACGCCATCAAGATGGTGATCGGCGATCTCGGCACCTATGCCGGCATCGTCACCGACGCGAACGCGCGGGCGCTCGATGCCGAGGGCCGGGTCATTCCCGGGCTCTATGCCGCCGGCAACGACATGGCGAGCATCATGGGCGGCAATTACCCCGGGGCCGGCATCACGCTTGGGCCGGCGCTGACCTTCGGCTACATTGCCGGGCGTCATCTCGCCGACAGCGCCGCCAAGCGCGACGCGGCGTAAGCCAAGCGCATCGGAGGCGCATGAAGAGGGAAAGCCGCGGCATCCAGTCCATCGAGGTCGGCGGAGAATTGCTCCGCGCGCTCGCAAGGTGCGGCGAGCCGATGATGCTGCGCGATCTCGCGCGCGAGGCCGGCATGTCGCCGGCCAAGGCGCACCCTTATCTCGCCAGCTTCTCCCGCATCGGGCTGATCGAGCAGGACGAGACCACCGGCCGCTACGAGATCGGCGCGCTGGCGCTGGAACTCGGCCTGATCAGCCTGCGCCGCCTCTCCGGCGTGCGCATCGCAAGGCCGAAGATCGCCGCGCTCGCGAGCCAGATCGGACATGCGGTCTCACTCGCAGTCTGGGGCACGTACGGCCCGACCGTCGTCCAGCTCGAAGAGCCGGCCCAGCCGGTCCACATCGTGATGCGCGCGGGCTCGGTGATGGCGCTGCTGGAGACGGCCACCGGCCGCGCCTTTGCGGCGTTCCTGCCGGAGAAGACCATCAACGCCGCACTGGAGAGCGGCCTCGATCGTCATGGCGTCGGTTACAATCCGAAGCGCACCGTGAAGGGCGCCAAGGTCGCCGAGATGCTGACGGAGGTCCGCAAGCACGGTCTCGCCCGCGCGCTCGGCGATCCCCTACCCGGCGTCAATGCATTCTCGGCTCCCGTGTTCGATCATTCCGGCCATGTCGCGCTGGTCATCACGGCGATGGGACCCGAAGGCACGTTCGATGCGCGCTGGGACAGCCCGATCGCGCATGCGTTGCGGGATTGTGCCGGCGGCATCTCGAAGCGGCTCGGCTACGGGATGACGGTCGCGGCGGAGTGAGGGCCTACTTCTCCTTCACCGGCACCGTGTAGTTCAGGACCAGCCTTCCGCCGTCCGGATAGATCGTCTGCCCGGTAATGTAGGACGCATCGTCGCTCGCCAGGAACGCGACGACGGAGGCCACCTCGCTCGGCTCGCCGCCGCGGCCGGCCGGCGTGCGTGACATCACGGTTTTGCGCGCGTCCTCCGAGGTGTAGATCGACGACGCCACCATGTCGGTCAAAATCGTGCCCGGTCCGACCGCGACGACGCGGATGTTGTGCGGGGCGAGCGCGACGGCGGCGACCGAGGTCAGCTGCTTCATGCCGCCCTTGGACATCGCGTAGGTCGCCAGCGCCGGGATCGCCAGCAGCGCGTTCACCGAGGACATGTTGATGATGACCCCGCCGCCGCCTTGCGCGATCATTTGCTTCGCCGCCGCCTGGACGCCGAAGAACGCGCCCTTCAAATTGATGCCGATGATCTCGTCGAATTCCTCCTCGGATATCTCCAGGATGTCCCGGTTGCGGGCGACGCCGGCATTGTTGACCATGATGTCGAGCCGGCCGAATTCCTTCACGGCGGTGGCGACGAGCTGGTCGACGTCGGCGCGCCTGGCGACATTGCCGACGATTGTGCGCAAGGCCTCCGGACGTCCGAGCTCGGCCGCCGTCGCGGCGAGGCCCTCGGCATCGACGTCCGAGATCACGACCTTGACGCCGTCATCCAAAAATCTCTTCGCGCAGGCCTTGCCGATGCCGCGTGCGGCGCCGGTGATGGCGGCGACCTTGCCGGATAACTTCATGGGCTCGCTCCAGGACTTGTGACGATCTCACGGACGCGTTCACGCAAAGACGCGCGGGCGCAGTCCGGCGTGAAACCAGGTGATCATGGAATAGATGTCGTAGACCGGCAACCCGACCTCGGCCTGCAACGCTGCCGCATAAGGCGGCATGTTGGTGCATTCGAGCACGATCGCGCCGACATCGGGATTTTTGGCGACAAGCTCCTTGCCGGCCTCGACCACGTCACGCTCGGCCTGCGCGATGTCCATATCGTCCTTCTCGGCCTTGATCAGGACGCGGAAGAATTCCTTGCCGTTCTCGGTGCCGACCAGCGGCGTGTCGAGCGGCACGCCGGCGCCCTCGAGATGAGCCGGCGTCAAGGTCGAGCCCGACACCGTGACGAGGCCGACGCGCTTGCCCGGCGGCAAGGTCGCCTGCACCCACGGCACCTGCATCAGCGACGAGGTCGCTACGGGAACGCCGACCGCGGCCGCGATCTCCTTCTGGAACAGCGAGAGGAAGCCGCAATTGGTAGTGATGGCCTCGGCGCCGAGCCGCACCAGATCCTTGGCGGCATCGATGAAGTCGGGCAGCAGGCCCGCCGCGCTCTTCAGCACCACCTTCTCCGGCGAAGCCCCGCTCACCACGCGATAGAGCACGGGGAATGGCCAGGTCGTGCCGTTGCCCATGTCGCCGGGAATGCGGGGGAAGCGCGCTTCCAGCATCAAGATGCCGAGCGGCGCGCCATAGATGGCCTTGCCGCCACGGGCGATGCGGGAGAACGAATTGGCTGAATGGGTCATGCTGCGACCTCAGAGGAAACGTTCGGGCGCAAACGGCGCCAGCGGAATCTCGGGCGGCTTGCCGCTGAGCAACTGCGCGACGAGCCGTCCGGTACGGGCCGAGCCGACCAGCCCGACGTGGCCGTGGCCGAAGGCATAGACGATGTCACGCGAGGCGCGCGCATAGCCGATGCAGGGACGTCCATCCGGCATGCTCGGCCGATGGCCGAACCAAGTTTTGATGCGCGAGGCCGGAATGTCTTTCGGCAGTTTTGGAAACATGCTGACAAGGTGGTTGAGCAGGATTTCGGCGCGCTTCCAGTTCGGCGCGGCCTGAAGGCCGGCGATCTCGACCGTGCCGGCGGCGCGCAGGCCCTTGTCGGTCCAGTTCACCACCATCTTGGCGTCGGATGCCATCATCGAGCTGCGCGGACCTGACTCCGGGTTCTCTATCATGACATGGTAGCCGCGTTCGGTCTCGAGCGGCAAGGGATCGCCGATCGATGCGGTGAGCTGTTTTGATCGGGCTCCGGCCGCAACGACGGCAGCATCGCAGGCGATCTCGCCGGTCTCGGTGAGGACAGCGACGAGCTTGTCGCCGTTCAGCCTCAAGCCAGTCGCCTTGGCGCGCACATGCTTGGCGCCGCTCGCCAGCGCGTGGTTGGCAAGCGCCGCAACATAAGCGCCGGGATCGCGGCAGCGTCCGGCCTCCTCCACCACCACGCCAAAGGTGTAGCGCGGATGCAGATCGGGCTCGCGCTGGCGCATCTCGTCGGCGTTGAGCTCCATCCATTCGACGCCGACCTTCTTGCGCAGGCGCCAGCCGAGATCATTGTCGAAATTGCCGCGCGACGGAAACACATGCATCACGCCATTGCGCTCGATCAGCTCGGGCACGCCGGCCTCCTCCGCCAGCTTCCGGTGCAGCAGGGGCGCGTCCTTCAACAGGTCGCGCAGCGCAAAGGCCGTTGTCTCGACCCGCGCCTCGGTCCAGCCCGAGAGCAGATATTTGATCAGCCAGGGCAGCGCGTTCGGCAAATACGACCAGCGGATCGCGAGCGGCCCGAGCGGGTCCATCAGATAGCCCGGCACCTTTTTCCAGATGCCCGGCTCCGCCGGCGGGATCACCGAATGCGACGACAGCCAGCCGGCATTGCCATAGCTCGCCGCCTGTTCGCCGCCTGGCTCGCCCGGATCGATCAGCGTGACGCGATGGCCCTCGCGCAGCGCCTCGATGGCGCTGATGACACCGACCGCGCCGGCTCCGATGATCGCAACGTGGCGACCGGTCGTCATCGCTTACGCCTTCACCGCGGGCGCAAAGTCCTTGCCGACCGAGATCGCGCGCGGGTCGATGATGCAGTGGAGGATCGACGGCTTGCCCGAGGCCAGCGCACGCTCGAACGCGGGCGCGAACTCTTCGGTGCGCTCGACGCGCTCGCCATGGCCGCCAAACGCCTTCGCATACATCGCGAAATCCGGATTCTTGAGCTGGGTGCCGACCACGCGGCCGGGATAGTCACGTTCCTGATGCATGCGGATCGTGCCGTATTGCGAATTGTCGACGACGATCACGACCAGCGGCGCGTCATACTGCACGGCGGTCGCGAATTCCTGACCGTTCATCAGGAAGCAGCCGTCACCGGCAAAGGCGACGACGGTGCGATCCGGATATTGCCGCTTGGCGAGAACCGCGGCCGGCACGCCGTAGCCCATCGAGCCCGAGGTCGGCGCCAGCTGCGCGGCAAAGCTGTGGAAGCGATGATGGCGATGGATCCAGCCGGCATAATTGCCGGCACCGTTGCAGACGATGGCGTCCTTCGGCAGCCGGTCGCGCAGCCAGGTCATGACCTGGCCGTACTGGAACGTGCCCGGCAGCTCGCGTGCCTTCTCGGTCCAGGCGAGATAATCGGCATGCGCCTTGGCGGCCTCGCCCTTCCAGGCCACCGCGCCTGAAGGCTTCAGCGTCTCGACGGCGGCGGCGAACGCGGCGGGCGTCGCCTGGATCGCGAGCGCCGGCTGATAGACGCGGCCGAGCTCTTCGGAGCCCGGATGCACATGGATCAGCTTCTGCTGCGGGGTCGGAATATCGAGCAGCGTGTAGGACGAGGACGGCATCTCCGACATGCGGCCGCCGACGAGGAGCACGACATCGGCGTTGTCGATGCGCGCCTTCAGCCCCGGACTCGGTCCGATGCCGAGATCGCCGGCATAATGCGAATGGTCGGCATCGATCAGCGAGGCCCGGCGGAACGAGGTCGCGACAGGGAGGTCGAAGCGCTCGGCAAAGCGGGCGATGCTCCTGGTCGCCTCATCCGTCCAGCGTGAGCCGCCGAGGATGACGAGCGGCGCCTTGGCGCTCGCGAGCATCGCGCCGAGCTTCTCGATATCCGCTGGCCCGGGCCAGCTCACGGCAGGCTCGATGCGCATGGCATCGGCAACGGCGGCGGTCTCGGTCAGCATGTTCTCCGGTAGCGAGATCACGACGGGACCGGGGCGGCCCTGCATGGCGACGCGGAAGGCGCGCGCCACCAGCTCCGGAATGCGATCGGGACGATCGATCTCGACCGCCCACTTCGCCATGGTGCCGAACACCGCCTTGTAGTCCAGCTCCTGGAACGCCTCGCGCTCGCGCATGCCGGTGTCGACCTGGCCGACGAACAGGATCATCGGCGTCGAATCCTGCATCGCAATGTGGACGCCGTGGCTGGCATTGGTGGCGCCGGGGCCGCGGGTGACGAAGCAGATGCCGGGCCGGCCCGTGAGCTTGCCATAGGCCTCCGCCATCATCGCCGCGCCGCCTTCGGCACGGCAGATCATGACGTCGATCGGGCTGTCATGCAGCGCATCGAGCGCGGCCAGATAGCTCTCGCCCGGCACGCAGGTGACGCGCTCGACGCCCTGGGCCACGAGCTGATCGATCAGGATCTGGCCCCCGGTGCGGGTGTTGCGGATGGTCATGACGGCTCCCTCAAGGCTCTTGCGATGCGCTATTATTCGGAGACTGCGTAGGACAGGCCGAGAGGGCGCGCAAGATCGAAAGGCTTCTCGCAGCCTGCGCAGACGTCATGCCCGTCGGTGCCGTTTGCACGACGCCTGTTCGTCGGGCTTGGTGCAGGGATTGCGGTTGGCACGTCATTGCGAGGAGCCCGCGACAAAATTGCGTAGCAATTTTGCGCTGGTGCGACGAAGCAATCCAGTGCCGTAGGGTGGGCAAAGGCGGACTTGCGCCGTGCCCACGATCTCCCTCCATAAGCAACAAGAGCGTGGGCACGCTGCGCTTTGCCCACCCTACGATATCGGTTGTGACTCGCAGACATGCCTCCACCTTCTCGCGGCGCTTCCGCCCGAGTTTTGCGCTCCGCTTCACGCCCTCTCCGAAGAAAAAGGGCGCAGGGAAGGCCGGGTGCCGGCTGGCACCCGCAAGACCCCCGTGCGAAGACATTGCACACGCAATGCACGAGGGAGACACAGGGCAGCCGATCATCCGGCCTTCCCTGCGCGATGTTTGACGGCCTATGGCGCGCTCTCCCCGGAGACGAGTTCCTGCTTGCCTCCGTCACCCCGCGGATTGGCGGCGCGCTTCGCCCGGTCGGGC
Source organism: Bradyrhizobium sp. CIR48 (assembly GCF_014198315.1). Classification (NCBI taxonomy): domain Bacteria; kingdom Pseudomonadati; phylum Pseudomonadota; class Alphaproteobacteria; order Hyphomicrobiales; family Nitrobacteraceae; genus Bradyrhizobium; species Bradyrhizobium sp. CIR48. The sequence goes on along the minus strand of NZ_JACIHG010000012.1, from coordinate 155,564 downwards.
TCGGCGCACCTCCGCAAGGCTTGGCTGTAGCAACGACAGCCAGGACCACGCGATTTGGCCGTACGCTTCAAGCGCCGTTCGTCCGCACGCCGCCGGGACCTCACGGGGTTCTCCCGCCCTGCTCCCGCCTCTCGTGCACGACGCTGCCGCGTCCACCGCTCCCCGATCCGCGGCTCGTGACGACGTACGACCGCCCCTTTCGCCGGATCAGGATGGCCGACACATACGCCGAAACCGAATTTCGGTAAAGTGGAATATTTTTGCACTTCTGGATTGACAGAGGGCGACACAGGACGATGGCGTAGCCCGGATGGAGCGCCAGCGTAATCCGGGACGGTGTGAGATGCCGGGCGAAGGCCCCGGATTACGCTAACGCTCCATCCGGGCTACGAGCGCTGAAATAATTAGGCCTGACGGTGCATCAAGCCGCAATCAAGCGATGGCTACCGCGCTTCGACGTCTTCGTTTACGATCCGGACGAAACCAAATCGTCGAGGACACCGGAATGCAAACCATCGGCCTGATCGGGGGCATGAGCTGGGAGAGCACGGCGCTCTACTACAAGCTCATCAATGAGCGGGTCCGCGACCGCATCGGCAAGCTGCATTCAGCTCCGCTGTTGCTGTATTCCTACGATTTCGAGGAGATCAAGCAGATGCAATACGCGGGTCGCTGGAGCGAGGCGGCGGCCAGCCTGGCGGAGGTCGCGCGGCGCCTTGAGGGCGCCGGCGCGCGGGCGATCGTGCTGTGCACGAACACGATGCACAAGCTGGCGCCCGACATCATCTCCAGCGTGACCGTTCCGTTCATCCATCTTGGCGACGCGACGGCCAAGCGGATCCGGGCGAAAGGATATCGGCGGGTCGGGCTGCTTGGCACCAAGTTCACGATGGAGGAGGACTTCTACATCGACCGGCTGCGCGCGCATGATCTCGACGTGCTGGTTCCTCCCACTGAGGCCCGCGCCGACGTGAACCGCATCATTTACGAGGAGCTGTGCCTCGGCATCGTCGCCGATCCCTCGCGCCGCCGCTATCAGGAGGTGATGGCAGCACTGGTCGCCGCCGGCGCCGAGTGCATCATCCTCGGCTGCACCGAGATCACGATGCTGGTCGGCCCTGACGACACATCAGTGGAGACGTTCGACACGACGGCCATTCACGCCGAGACGGCGGCGGATTTCGCCATCGGGTGATGCGATGTCGGCCGTCGCCGAGCCCCGCCTCTATCACCGATGCTCGATCGCGCGAATCGCGCCGCGAAGCTCGGCGAGACCGCGCAGGCGGCCGATCGCGGTGTAGCCGGGATTGGTGCGCTTGGTCGCCGCGAGATCGTCGAGCATGCGGTGACCATGGTCGGGACGGAACACGATCTGCTTGTCGGGCGAACGCTTGGCGTTCTCCTTGAGCAGCGCCTTGAGCACCGCGACCATGTCGACGTCACCGTCGAGATGATCGGACTCGTAGAACGACAGCCCGTCGGCCTCGCGCTTGGTGGCGCGGAGATGGGCGAACGCAATACGCGGGCCGAAGCGTTCGGCCATTTCAGGCAGATTGTTTTCGGCGCGCACGCCGAGCGAGCCCGTGCACAGGCAGATGCCGTTGGCCCTGGACGGCACGGCGTCGAACAGCGCCTGGTAGTCGTCGGCGCTCGAGGCAATACGCGGCAGGCCGAACAGCGGCCGCGGCGGGTCGTCCGGGTGCAGGGTCAAGGACACCCCGAGCTGCTCGGCCACCGGCGTCACGCGCCCGAGGAATTCGGCGAGATGCTGCCGCAGGATCTTTGGCGTGATGTCGCGATAGGTCTCCAGCCGATCGCGGAATTGCGGGATGGTCATCGGCTCGGTGGTCGAGCCGGGCAGCGCGCTGGCGATCACCATGACGAGATAGTCGATATCGGCCTGGCTCATCTGCTCGAACAGCGCTTTCGCACGCGCCTGCTGCTCGGGCGAATAGTCCTGCACGGCCGCAGGGCGCTTGAGGATATGCAGCTCGAAGGCGGCAAAGCGGTCCTGGTCGAAGCGCATGGCGCGGGCGCCGTTCGGCAGCTCCCATTCCAGATCGGTGCGGCACCAATCGACCACCGGCATGAAATTGTAGCAGATGATCTTGATGCCGGAAGCCGCGACGGCTTCGAGGCTCGCGATCCAGGCCTCGATCGACTTGTTCGCCTTGCCGCCGAGCCGCTTGACGTCGTCTGGGATCGGAATCGATTCCACCACCGACCAGGTCAGCTGCGAGCGGCCGGGCTGGCCGCGCTCGATGAAGTTCTTGCGCTCCTCCACCGCCTTGCGCGTCCAGGCTTCGCCAATCGGCACCTGATGCAGCGCCGAGACGATATCGCTCGCCCCGGCCTGCCTGACATCGTCGAGCGAGACAGGATCGTCGGGCCCGTACCAGCGCCAGCCTTCGAGCATCATGCGCAATCTCCTAAAGCGTTTTCGAGCGAAGTGGGTATCGGTTCGCGTGAAGAAAACGCGTCAAAACAAGAGTCAATTCGCGGTCAGCACGACCTTGACGCTCTGCGAGCGGTCGAGCGCCAGCCTGAGCGCATCCGGCGCGGTCGACAGCGGACGCTCGGCGGTGACCAGCGACAGCACGTCGACGCTGCCATTGGAGATCAGTTCCACCGCGGTTGAGAATTCGAAGCCGAAGCGGAACGAGCCGCGCAGGTCGATCTCCTTCGCCATCACCGCATTCGACGGCGTCGGAATCTGGCCGCCCGGCAGATTGCCGATCTGCACCACGATGCCGCCGCGCCTGACGATGCCGATGGCGCTCGCAAGGCCCGCGGCCGTTCCCGAGACCTCGAACGCGACGTCGTAGGGACGCGACGCGGCCTGCGCCTTCAGGCCCTCTTCCCCGGCCGACACGTTCTCGACATGCGAAGCACCGAGCTTGGTCGCGAAGGCCAGCGGGGCCGGCGCGATGTCGGCCACCGTGATATCGGCCATGCCGGCGCGGTGGGCGGCGAGCATGGTCAGAAGCCCGATCGGGCCGGCACCAAAGATGATGCCGCGCTTGCCCTCGATATTGCCGGCACGCGCGACCGCGTGCAGGCAGACCGAAAGCGGCTCGGCCAGCGCCGCAGCCTGGTAGGAGACGTGATCGGGAATCTTCACGCACTGCGCGGGAACCGCATCGAAGTAATTGGCAAAGCCGCCCTGCATGTGCGGCGTCTTCGAGGCCGAGCCCATGAAGTAGATGTTCTCACACAGGTTCGGCCGGCCCTCGCGGCAGGCGACGCAATGGCCGCACCAGCGCGAGGGATTGACGGCGACGCGGTCGCCGACCTTCAGGTTCGCAGCCGCGCCGGATATCTCCACGACCTCACCCGAGATCTCGTGGCCGAGCACCAGCGGCGACTTCACCACGAAATCGCCGGTCCGGGCATGGCGGAAATAGTGCATGTCCGAACCGCAGATGCCGCCGGCGCCGAAGCGAATGCGCACCATGCCGTCTGCGAGCTTGTCGAGCGGATGCTCGACCATGCGCAGATCTTCGGGACCGAACAGGGTAGCGGCGAGAGCAACGGAGGTCATTTGGAGAGTCCCATGTATTTTGGCAGCCAGAGGGTCAGTTCGGGAATGTAGGTGATCGCGATCAGCGCGAGCATCAGCGGCACCAGCCAGGGCAGGATCGCGACCGTGGTGCGCTCGACCGAGAGCTTGGCGACGCGGGCGAGCACGAACAGCACCATGCCGAGCGGCGGATGCAGCAGGCCGATCATCAGGTTCAGCGTCATGATCAGGCCGAAATGGATCGGGTCGATGCCGAGCTTGAGCACGATCGGCAGCAGGATCGGCACCAGGATGGTGATCGCCGCCGTGGTGTCGATGAAGCAGCCGACGAAGAGGATCAAGACGTTGGCGAGCGCCAAAAACACCCATTTGTTGTGGGTGACGCTGAGCATCCAGTCCGACAGCGTCTGCGCCGCCTGCGACACCGTCAGCAGCCAGGCGAAGATCGAGGCTGCCGTGACGATGAACAGCACCGAGGCCGTGGTCTCGATGGTGTCGAACGTCGCCTTCGCCACCGTCTGCAGCGTCATGGTGCGGTAGCGGACGAGGCCGAGGAACAGCGACCAGATTACGGCCGCGACCGCGGCCTCCGTCGGCGTGAACCAGCCGAGCGTCATGCCGCCGATCAGGATCACCGGCGCCATCAGCGCCATCACCGCCGAGAAGTCGAAGTACCAGTCGATTGCCAGCAACGTGCCGAGGCCGATCACCACGGCGACGTTGACCGAGAGGCCGGCCAGCACCATCAGCCAGATCGCCATCGGGAAAGACAGCACGATGAGGATTTCGAGGCCGGCCGAGCCGAGCTGCGGCCAGGAGAACGGCGTGTCGCTGCCCCATTTGTTCTTGTGCGCGAAATAGGTGACCGTCGCCATCATGAACAGCGTCAGCACGACGCCCGGGATGACGCCGCCCAAGAACAGCGCGCCGATCGAGACGTTGGCCATCATGCCGTAGATCACGAAGGGCAGCGACGGCGGGATGATCGGGCCGAGCGTCGCCGAGGCCGCGGTGACGCCGACCGAGAACTCGGTGGAATAGCCGTGATCCTTCATCGCCTTGATCTCGATGGTGCCGAGACCGGCGGCGTCCGCGATCGCGGTCCCGGACATGCCGGAGAAGATCACCGAGCCGATGATGTTGACGTGGCCGAGGCCGCCGCGCATCCAGCCGACCAGGGCGACGGCGAATTTGTAGATGCGGCCGGTGACGCCGGCGATGTTCATGAGGTTGCCGGCCAGGATGAAGAACGGCACCGCGAGCAGCGGAAAGCTCTCGACGCCGGCGATCATGCGCTGAGCCAGCGTGACGTCGGGCGTCACGCCGCTGACCAGGATGTAGAGCAGCGACGACGCGGCCATGGCGATCGCCACGGGAACGCCGAGCAGCATCAGGATGAGAAAGCCTCCGAGCAGCAGCAGCATGATGTCAAATCTCCGATCCGTCGTAGGCGCCGGGTCGTTCGAGGACCGAGTAGCCTTGCCGCCAGTGTTGCAGCGCCGCCTGCACCGAGCGCAGGAACATCAGTACGAAGCCGAGCAGCACGGCGTAATAGACGTAGTTCTTGGGAAAATTGATCGTCGTCATCTGCTCGTCGCCGATGATCTGGATGTAAGTCCAGACCAGCTTGGTGGCGTAGCCGAAGAAGGCGATCCGGATCAGGTCGATCAACGTCGACAGAGCGCGCGCCACGAGATGTGGCAGATAGCGGTAGACGAGATCGACCTGGATGTGCCGAGACAGCCGCACGCACATCGAGGCGCCGATGAAGACGACGCCGATCAGGCAATAGGTCGCGATCTCCTCGGTCCAGGCGTAGCTGTCGTTGAGCACGTAGCGGGTGAAGAACTGGAGGAAGACGGCGAGCGCCATCACCCAGAAGATCGCGAGCGCCACCCAGTCCTCGAACGCGTAGATGCCGAGGTCGACCTTCGGCGTCGCCTCCTCCTCGAAGGTATGGGCGATCTCGTCCGCGGTGATCTGCCGGTGTATTTCGGCGGTGGACATGGGTTACCTCTCTCCAAATCGTCGTTCCGGGGCGACGCGTCCGCGTCGAACCCGGAACCTCGAGATTCTCAGGTGCGCAATTGCGCACCGTAGTTCGGTCCTACGGACCGCCCCGGGATGACGACTACGTCGTCACTTCACCGCCTGGATCTTTTCCCAGTCGGCCTTGCGATAGCCGAAGGTCTCGAACGCGACGTTCTTCAGCACGGTGTCGCGGAACTCGTTCTTGTCGACCTCGGTCACGCTCAGGCCCTTCTCCTTGAAGAAGGCGACCAACTTGGCCTCGTTCTGCTTGATCTCCGCGGTCGCCTTGGCGGCGGCTTCCTGGGCGACGTCGGTGAAGATCTTCTTGTCCTCGTCGGAGAGCTTCTTCCACAGCGCGCCCGCAACCACCGTGTTGAGGTGATCGACGATGTGGCCGGTCAGCACGATGTGCTTCTGTACCTCGTAGAACTTCTTGGCCTCGATCGTGGTCAGCGGGTTTTCCTGCGCCTCGACGGTGCCGTTCTGGAGCGCGAGGTAGACTTCGGCGAAGGCGATCGGCGCAGTGTTGGCGCCGCAGGCGCGCGGCATCGCGAGATAGGCCGGCACGTCCGGCACGCGCATCTTCAGGCCCTTCATGTCGGCGCAGGTCTTGATCGGCTTGTTCGACGAGGTCTGGCGCACGCCGTAATAGGTCACCGCGACGATGTGGTGGCCGCTCTTGTCCTCATAGCCCTTGGCGAGCTCCTTGAAGATGTCGCTCTTGGTGTAGGCGAGCAGATGATCGGCGTCGCGGAAGGTGTAGGGATAATAGGTCACGCCGATCGGCGGGAAGCTCTTGGCCGCGAAGCTCGAGCCGGAGATGATGATGTCGACCGAGCCGAGCGAGAGGCCCTGGTTGATGTCGGCTTCCTTGCCGAGCTGAGAGGCCGGATAGACGTCGATCGCATAGCGCCCGTTGGTGCGCTTGCCGATCTCCTGCGCGGCCCAGACCGAGGCAGTGTGGAACGGCTCCGAGGTCTCGTAGACATGGGCCCATTTGAGCTTGGTCTGCGCCACACTGGCCTGGGTGGCAGCCAATAGCGTGGCGGCGGACATCACTGCTGCAATCGTCATTTTCTTCAACATCGACTTTTCCTCCATCGTTCAAGTCTGCTTCTTGTTCGCCCGCCCCGGCACGGATGCGGGCCGTACAATCTCATCGCTGCCGCGCGCTGCCGCTCTTGGCCCGCTTCTTCGGTGGTCGCTTTGGCACCGCCGGCTTCGCCGGGGATCGGACGGTGCGGCTCCGCCCCGAAGATGATCCCGCCGCTTTCTCGGCGCCGAAATTCTGCGCGAAGCGCTCCTGCGACCGCGCCAGATGCGCGCGCATCGCATCGCGCGCGGCTTGCGGATCATGCGCCGCGATCGCCTCGCGCACGGCGCGATGCTCGTCGAGCGCGGTACGCCAGGTGCCCGGGCTTTCGAAATAATGCGCGAGCTGCGCGAAATAGGGATTGAGGCGCTGGTCGAACAGCTCGCCGACCACGCGCACCAGAACGGCATTGCCGAGGCTGCCGGCGATCGCGACGTGAAACGCGCGGTCATGCACCATCGAGGCCTCGCCGGGATGCTCGACGTTCTCCATCGCGATGAGCGAGGCGTCGATGCGGGCGATGTCGTCCCTGGTCGCGACGCGCGCGGCCTGTTCGGCGATGGCGCTTTCGAGGAATTCGCGGGCGCGCAGCAGCTCGAACGGCCCCTCGATGACGGACGCGGCCGCGGGCGCGGCGATTGCGGCGGGCTCGATCACATAGATGCCGGAGCCGACGCGGATGCGCAGGCGGCCCTCGACCTCGAGCGCAATCAAGGCTTCGCGCACGGTCGGCCGGGACACCCTAAGCTGCTCGGCGAGCTCGCGCTCGGTCGGCAAGCGGCTGCCGACCGCGTACTCGCCGCTGTCGATCAGGCTTCGCAATTGATCGGCGACCTGGCGATAAAGCCGTCTCGCCTCCACAGCTTCCAGCGGCACGCTGGTCCTCCCGAAAGGGTCGCGCGGGGCACTCGAAATGCCCGCGGCCCGCCAATTTTGGAAAATTGGTCTTACCAATTGACCGGAGCATTGACCTGATACGGGCGCCATGTCAAGCAGCGGCAAAGCAAAGGGGAGACGTCCATGCGCCCAGGTTCAATGCGCCTTGGCCGCGCCAATCTCGACCGGCTGGCAGCTGGCGTTCGCCGCCCGGCCTACGACAGGTCGCGCATCACGCCCGGCATCGTGCATCTCGGCCTCGGCGCGTTTCATCGCGCGCATCAGGCCGTCGTCATCGACGATTGTCTTGCCGCAGGAGCCGCGTCCTGGGGCATCGTCGGCGCCAGCCTGCGCAGCCCGGATACGCGCGACGCCCTCGCCCCGCAGGATCATCTCTACACCGTTGCCGTGCGCGCCGCCGAAGGCACCGAGCACCGCGTCATCGGTGCGCTACTCGACAGCGTCGTCGCACGCGAAAGCCCGGCAGCGTTGGTCGAGCGGATGGTCGATCCCGCCATTCGCATCGTCTCGCTGACGGTCACCGAAAAGGGCTATTGCCACACGCCGCAGACCGGCGATCTCGACGAACGGCATCCTGACATCATGCATGATCTCAACAATTTCGACGCGCCGCGCTCGGCGCCCGGCTTCATCGTCGCTGCGCTGGCGCGGCGGCGCGCGCTGGGGGCCCCGCCGTTCACCGTGCTGTGCTGCGACAATCTCGCCGCCAACGGCCACACCGTGCAGCGGATCGTGACGCAGTTCGCCGCGCTCCGCTCCAGGGAACTCGGCAAGTGGATCGTGGACAATGCCGCTTTCCCCTCGACCATGGTCGACCGTATCGTTCCGGAGACGAATGATGCCGACCGCGATGCGGTCGCGAACGCACTCGGCATGCGCGATGCCTGGCCTGTGATGACCGAGCCGTTCACGCAATGGGTGGTCGAGGATCGTTTCACCGCGGGCCGGCCCGATCTTGCTGCAGCGGGCGTCGAGCTCGTCGCCGACGTCAAGCCGTTCGAGCTGATGAAGCTGCGGTTGCTCAACGCCAGCCATTCGGCGCTGGCTTATCTCGGCTATCTCGCAGGCTATGAGACCATCGCCGACACCATGCAGGATCGGCATTTTGCGCAGCTCGCCGCACAGGTGATGGAGGAGGCCGCGGTGACACTGACGATGCCTGCGGGCACTGACCTTGCCGCCTATCGCGCCTCGCTGCTGAAGCGCTTTGCCAATCCGGCGCTGCATCACCGCACCTGGCAGATCGCGATGGACGGCTCGCAAAAGCTGCCGCAGCGGCTGCTCGGCGCGATGCAGGATCGCCTCGCGAGGCTCCTGCCGATCGCAACGCATGCGCTCGCGGTGGCCGGCTGGATGCGCTATGTCAGCGGCCTCGACGAGCAGGGTCGCGCCATCGACGTGCGCGATCCCCTTGCCGCCGAATTCGCCGCGCTGGCGCGCGAGGCGGGGCCTGTTGCCGAGCGGCTCGCACCTGCGCTGCTCGGGGTTCAGAAGGTGTTCGGGCCGCTGGGCACTGATCCGCGCCTGCGCGAGGCCGTGACCACGGCGCTCGGCCGTCTTTACAAGGAAGGTGCGCGGCGGGCCGTGGAGACGCTCGTCTCGGCCTGACCACTGAGCGGGCAATGCTGCACTGCGGTCTAAATCGGACACAAGGTCGAACGGAAGTCGCGCTTGATTTTTGCCTGACCTTGCCCCACCCGAGAGCGATGGCAAAGGACAGCAAGATCATCGCCGCCAACGCGGCCTTTTACGCCGCGTTTTCGAGCGGCGACTTCGACGGCATGGAACGGATGTGGGCGGACGACGACGGGATCTCCTGCATCCATCCCGGTTGGCCGGCCATCATCGGGCGCGCGACGGTGATCGGAAGCTGGCGCGACATCCTGCAAAGCCCGGAGCGGCCGCAGATCGTCTGCGCCGAGCCGCAGGTCATCGTCGACGGCGACAGCGCCCGCGTGCTCTGCATCGAGATCGTCGACGGCACCGCCCTGGCCGCCGCGAACCATTTTCGCCGCGTCGGGGACGAGTGGCGCCTGGTGCACCATCAGTCGAGCCCGATCGCGCAGATTGTCGAGCAGGCTGAAGATGATAGAGCGAGCCACCGGGTCCACTGAAGGTGGCGAACACGGGGGCGTGATTTACTGTGCATGGGGTTGTTTTTCAGTTTCTGGTTTGGCGGCCCCGAGTTCCGACAGGTCATCCAGCACGGCCCGCGCCGCGGAAAAATCATCATCCGCAAAGAACATGCTCCGCGTGATCAGAACCGGAATGCCGGCGCGTGAGGCCGCCATCAGCCCGTTGGCGGAATCCTCTATTGCCACGCATTCGGCCGCGCCGAGCTGCAGCCGCGCCAGCGTTTCCAGATAGACGTCCGGTGCCGGCTTCTTGTGCCTGACATCGTCACCGGCGACGATGGCGTCGAACTCGGCAGCCCAGTTCGCCCCCAGCGCCTGCGACAGCAGCGCATCGATGTTGCCGTGCGAGGTCGTGGTCGCAATCGCCAGCCGCTGGCCGCGCGCCTTCGCCGCAGCGAGCAGCTCCGTCACGCCCGGCCTTAAGGGACAGCAACCGGTCTCGACCAACTCGGCGTAATGCGCGGTCTTGATGTGGTGAAGCGCGGCGATGTCCTCGTCCGACAACGGCGGGACGTTCCGCAGCCTTCCGTGGTAAGCGCGCATGCGCTCCTTGCCGCCGGTCACCCGCAGCAGGTCCTTGTAGAGAGCGCGGTGCCACTGCCAGTCGAGACCGTGGCGCGCGAAGGCATGGTTGAAGGCCTGCCGATGCAGATCCTCGGTCTCGGCCAGGGTGCCGTCGACGTCGAAGATCAGCGCGGCCGCGCGCCGGATCAGCGCATCCGCCGGGGCGAAAGCGAGCGCCTCTGCCTGCATGATCGATGCCTCCCTGTGACAGGCGAACATCGCCCGAGCCAGAAGGCGAGACAAATCGCAATATCTTTTGCCGGACCCAAAAATCTCTTATGAGCAAACGACGCGCGACGGCGCGGACGGGAACTTTCGACCTGCACGGGAGACGCATGCGGCTCTTCATCCTTGGCCTCGGCTACAGTGCCCGGCATTTCGCCCGCAAACATGGCGGCAGCTTCTCGCATATCGCCGGCACCGTGCGCGATCCCGCGCAGCGGAACGGCCTTGCCGACATCGAGGTCCACGCCTTCTCCGGCGAGCCCCTCGCACGCGAGACGATCGAGCAGGTCCGCGATGCCGACGTCCTTGTGGTGTCGATCCCGCCCGGTAGCGGCGGCGATCCCGCCATCACGGCGTTCGGCGACGTGTTGGCGGCGGGCCGCCGCAAGATCGTCTATCTCTCCACCATCGGCGTCTACGGCGATCACGGCGGCGGCTGGGTCGACGAGAGTACCCCGCCGCAGGCAACGCTTGACCGCGCCCGCATGCGGGTAGCGGCCGAGCAGGCCTGGATGGACATTGCGCACGGCGATGCCGCGATCCTGCGGCTTGCGGGCATCTACGGCCCCGGCCGCAACGCGTTGGCGACATTGCGAGCGGGAACGGCGCGTCGCATCATCAAGCCCGGCCAGGTCTTCAACCGCATCCACGTCGACGACATCGCGAGCGCGATCATGGCCGCGATTCAGCACAAGGCCGGCGGGACCTGGAACGTCTGCGACGACGAGCCGGCACCGCCGCAGAACGTGATCGCCTATGCGGCGAAACTGATGGGCGTTGCGCCGCCGCCGGAAGAGGCGTTTGCCACCGCCGAGATGTCGGCGATGGCGCGCAGCTTCTATGCCAGCAGCGCCCGCGTCTCCAATGCGAGACTAAAGCGCGAGCTCGGCGTCACGCTTGTCCACCCGACCTATCGGCACGGCCTCGATGCGCTGTGGCACGCAGGCGAAGCACGATAGGGTTCCGGCGTCCCGGCGCGTCCCAGACATGCTTTGCCCGCGCTTGACTTCGCGCCGGTGCAGTCGTGATCTAGGCGTGCAACGAGCCGCTCACACAACGAGCTCGTGCGGGAGGACATAATGAACAAGACGATCGCCATGATCGCGGCGGCGGCTGCCGTCATCACATTCGGCACGGCCATCGCCGCGCCGCTGCCCGAAGCCAAACCCGACGATGTCGGCTTCTCCAGTCAGGGCCTTGCGCGCCTCGACAATTTCTTCGCCCGCGAGATCGCCGCCAAGCGCGTCCCCGGCGCGGTGGTCGCCATCGCGCGCGACGGCAAGCTCGTGCACTACAAGGCTTACGGCATGCTCGATCCGGACAAGGGCACACCGATGCCGATCGATGCGATCTTCGCGCTGGCCTCGATGACCAAGCCGATGGCCGCGGTCGCGGGCCTGACGCTGATGGAGCAGGGTCGGCTGCCCCTCCAGGCCAAGCTGTCCGATTACTATCCCGGCTTTGCCGACATGAAGGTCGGCGTGAGCCAGGCGGACGCTTCGCTCAAGCTCGAGCCGCAGGCTTCGCCGATCTTCATCCACGATCTCTACCGGCATACGTCCGGATTGATGTATGGCGGCCGTCCCGACAGTTCGAGCCCGGTGGCGCGGCAATATCCCGACGGCATCGCGCCGGCGATCGATGGCGACACGCAGGCCTTCATCGACCGCATCACCAAGCTGCCGCTGGCGCATCAGCCCTCGACCGAGTTCGAATACGGTTTTTCGATCGACGTGCTCGGCGCCGTCGTCGAGAAGGTGAGCGAGCAGAAGCTCGGCGAGTATCTCGCCGCCAATGTCTGGCAGCCGCTCGGCATGAAGGACGCGACCTTTCATCCGACCGACGCGCAGCGCCCTCGCCTCGCCCGCCCGTTTGCCAACGATCCGCTGACGGGCAAGCCGCAGGCGATCAAGCTGCTCGACGCCCCGACCAAGTTCGACTGCGGCGGCGCCTGCTCGTTTGCGACGGTCGGCGACTACGCCCGCTTCGGGCAGATGCTGCTCAACGGCGGCGAGCTCGATGGCCAGCGGATCCTCGGTCCGAAGACCGTGCATCACATGACGACCAACCATCTTGGCCCCGAGATCAAGAACAACGTGGCCAATGTCGAGCCGCATCGCGGCGGCTTCGGCTTCGGCCTTTCGGTCGCGGTTCGCACCAGCGAAGGACTGTCTTCGGTCCCCGGCAATCCCGGCGAGTTCACCTGGAACGGCGCCTACGGAACGCAGTTCTTCTGCGACCCGAAGGAGCGTCTCGTCGTCGTGGTGGGAACGGCTGCGCCCGGCGAGCTCAGGAAGTATTATCGCGAGCAGGTTCAGGACATCGTCTATGGTGCGATGGTGAAGTGAGATCGGCACGCACTGAACGAAAAAGGGCGGCCGATCGGGCCGCCCTTTTGTTTTGACCCAGCGCTCAGCTCAACACGCCGTACTTCTTGAACCAGGCCTGCGCCTGCTTCCAGGCATCTTCCGCGGCGTCCTTGCGATAGCTGCCGCGGTAGTCGGCATGGAAGCCGTGCGGCGCTTCGGGGTAGATCTTGAACTCGGCCGTCTTTTTGCTCTGCTCGAGCGCGGCCTTCATCTGCTCGACCTGGGCGACGGGAATGCCGGTATCGGCGCCACCATAAAGGCCGAGCACCGGCGCCTTCATCTCGGGGGCGAGCTGCATCGGGCTCTTCGGCAACAGCGGATTTTCGGGGTCGACCAAGGTGCCATAGAAGGCGACGCCGGCCTTGAGCGCGCCGCTGTGGGCGGCATATTCCCAGACCGTGCGACCGCCCCGGCAGAAGCCGATGATGCCGAGCTTGACCGTGTCACCGCCCTGCGATCCTGCCCATGCCACCGTCGCGTCGAGATCGGACATGAGCTCCGCGTCCGGCTTGGCATTGACCACCGGCAACAGATCCTTGACCTCGGCGACCTTGGTCAGATCGATGCCTTTGCGGAAGTAATAGTCAGGCGCGATTGCGAACGCACCAAGCTTGGCGAGGCGCCGCGTCACGTCCTTGATGTATTCGTGCAGGCCGAAGATCTCCATCGCCACGATGATCACCGGCGCCTTGGTATTGCCGGCAGGACGGGCGAAATAGACGGGCATCTCTTCGGAGCCGACCTTGATCCTGGCGTCACCGACCTGAAGACCATTGGCGTCGGTCGTGATCGCCTCGGCGCGCACGGGCCCGGCCGCAAGCGTGTAGCCGGCGGCGACGGCCGCGGTGGCGCTCATGAATCCGCGGCGCGAAACCGGGGCGGCTTTCGTCAACCCGACGACGTCGGATGTCATGGTGGTTTCGAAGCTCATCGGTCTATCCCTTGCTGCCTGTACTGATGCCCCGGGGGCGACGCATTCGCCAATAGTTGCCGGCGAGATGCAAATCACCAGCCTGCGAGCACGCGCGCTTTCAGGCCAGACCGTGCCAGGCGACCGTGGCTGCCAATGCTGCACGACGTTGAATGGGGCGAGTCCAAACGACACTCTGACATTCCCATCGCTCGTGCGCCGGACTTAACCGTCTAGCTGCACTGCATCGCAACATCCATTAACCGAAAAAGACGGTTCTCTCACGGCTGCCCGCACCGCCAATTGCTGCGGCTGATGCGCATGTGCGCGCATTCGACGCGCTCACTCGCAACAAATGGACACCGCAGCGGCAATAATGACACATCATGTTGCTCGCGCATCGGCACATCACCGTCAATCACGTGCGAGCCGTCGTCATTTGATTGAAATTTTCAGCGGACTTGAGCCGTGCGATTTACTCGAACTTTCTTTGTGACGCCCTAGTTCCACGGCCGGAAGTTCCATCTCTGCAGAGAGAGCTTCTTCCCCACGCGCGGTCCGCCGTCCGGCAACGGACGAAGGGTCACGCGAGGACTTCATTCTCGTCCACACAGATTGCGCACCCCAAGGCTCAATTGAATAAAGCTTTATCCGATCTGGAATTGAAATGAATTTGGCTCGCGAATCGATTGAACTGTTGGAGCAAGTCGCACGAATCCTGTGGTTCGAAGGCACCAAGCACGGCCTGCGCGACCGCGAGTGGATGGCGCTGCGCTTCCTCTCCCGCGCCAACCGTTTTTCCCGGACGCCTTCGGCGCTCGCAAGTTACGTCGGCACCACGCGCGGCACTGCCTCGTTCATCATCGGGGAGCTCGAGCGGCTGGGTTACATCGAGCGAAAACGCTCGGCCACCGACAAGCGCTCGGTGATGCTGAGCGTGACGCAGCAGGGCAAGAAGTTCCTGGTGCGCGACCCCGTCAGCGTTCTGATCGATGCGATTGCCGTCCTCGACGACGAGGTCAAGATCCGTTTCCGCGACACGTTCCGGCACGTGCTGGATCAGTCGGACGCGGCCGAGCAGCGGCACCACACCGACGTCTGCAAGCGATGCATCTTCCTCCGCGAGGAGCGCACCACCACCGACAGCAAGGCAGCGGCCGAGTTCAGCTGCCGCCTGTTTCGCTCGCCGATCGCGGAGGCGGAGGTCGATCTGCTATGCACCAGCTTCGAGCATCACCGCCAATAGAGGACAGCCCTCGATCAGGGCGTCGCCTTGCGTGACGAATAGATGACACCGCCGCTCGCCTCCACCACCAGGCGCCCGTTCTCGCTCCTGATCTCCTCGATGCGGCCAAGGCCGGGCACCTGCTGTCCCAGCACCGCCTCGATGACGCCGTTCGGACCCTGCAGGATCGCAATGCCTTCATAGGCCTGGCGGACCGACCAGCCCTTGATCACCTTCCGCGGCGCCGGCGCGCGCTCCGACGGAGACACCGAGCCCGTGAACTCCGGTGCTGCGGCCGAGGCCAGCATCGATCCTTGCTGTGGCGAGGGCTGCGATTGCACCATGGCCGGCGCCGGAGCCGGAGCCGGCGTCTGAACCTGCGCTTGAGCGAGCTTGTCGAGCTTCACCGTCGAGGACGAACTCACCCGCTCGATACGGTCCAAATTCTCGGCGAACCTGCCGAAACGGTCATTGGTCGCCTTGCTCGATTGATCCACCGCGGTGCGCAGGCCGTCGAGATTTTCCGACACGCCCGACACCTGCTTGCGCAGATGCGCGACGGTCTCGCGCAGATTCCTGATCTCCGTATTGGCTGCAACGTTGTTCTGGGCGGGCTGCGTGGTGAGATAGGCGATCACGCCGGTGCAGGCGCAGACCACCAACATGGCGGCGACCGCCAATGTTGCGAGCGGCGCAACCCATGTCGGACGGGGCGGCGGGGGCTTGGCGACGATCACGGCCGGCTTGATCACTGTCGGCGCGGGCTTGGGGATCGCCATCTTGTCGAGACGCGCCTTGGCGCGAATACGTTTCAGCCCTTCGAGTGCCTCCTTCGCGAGAGCTTCATCGCTTGCCGCGGCCGATGCCCGCTTTGCGCCCGCAGCGGGCCTGGGCGCTCGCGCCATATCGTCCTTCGTATCGCGTGCTTCGGGAGTCGGCTTCGTCGTCGCGGAAACATCAGCGGTCGCGTTGGGACGAGCTTGTCCATCGGACAACATGTGAAAATGCTCCGTTCGGTTCGATCTGTCGAACGGTGACGTTATTTGCCGAAGCTTGCCTGAAACGTGCGCATCGAAAACTTTTCCATCGCGCGCGATGCGACGTCACATGAGTCAATCGCGTCATGCACGTGGCGAGAGTGCGACTCGAAAGACACACACTCGCCAAGATTTCGCCAAGCTGGAGTCTTGCCGCCACACGTGAGTCGAATTGTCGCACGGGGAAACACGTCCATGAGAGTCAATCCCGGGTTGAAAACCCCTCGATATGCCTCATCCCCCACACCACCTAAAATAGCTGTGATTGTACGGGGATGCGGAACCTTAGACCCATCACGATGCAGAACTAGTTTAGTTTCCAAATCAACTGATGCGTTTGAATATATCAAGAAACAACCCGAAACAAACCAACAGCATCAAGCACACGTAGCAATCGCTTTGTTACGCACGCTTGATCGGAAATCGGCAATTGTTACGGTCCTACTCAAGTGATTCTCGCCAGTTGGCGAGGAGATCGACACAGATTCAGTGGCGTTCGGACGCGATGAGCAACTTGGCGCAACTGTTCTAGGTCGTTTCTCAATCCGCCCCGCGAGGTGATCCGTAAGACACCCGCCGGGCCTCACGCAGTAAGCGTTCAGTATCGAGTTGAAGTAACAGGCCTGCGAGACGCAGGCACTGAATGCGTAGGGCTGCCCGCGAATATCGAAACCATAACAACGGTTCGCGGGAAGGAATGTCGTCAAACAGCATCGTTGCCGAGCCGGGCATCACAACAACCAACCGGCCGCGACAGGTGCGAAACAGGGGCGAAAGACTGATGTATATTATCGTTGATGATCGCGAGAGCGTCGCGAACAGCTATGTCGGAGGGCTCGTTCGCGAAGGCGTATCGTCGATCGGCTTCTCCTCCGGAGAATTCTGGGACTGGCTGCAATCCGCCAGTGAATCGGATCTGGCGGCGGTGGACGCCTTCCTCCTCGGGGATTGCGATGCCCGCGGAAGCCTGCCGCGGGCGATGCGCAAGCGTTCCTCGGCTCCCATCATCGCCATGAGCGGCCAGAAGATGCTCAAGAACACGCTGGAGCTGTTCGAGTCGGGCGTCGACGACGTCGTGCACGTGCCGATCCACCTGCGCGAGATCCTGGCCCGAACGGCCGCGATCGCGCGCCGCCGGGTGGGCGAGCTGCCGAGGCCCTGCGAGAGCAGGATCCAGGTCTTCTTCAACGGCCGTGACCCCGAGATCGCGGGCCACGCCCTCACCCTGCCCCGCCGCGAACTGCGCATTCTCGAGTATATGGTCAGCAATCACGGCAAGTGGATCACCAAGACGCAGATCTTCAACGCGGTCTACGGCATCTTCGAGTCCACCTTCGACGAGAGCGTGATCGAGAGCCACGTCAGCAAGCTGCGCAAGAAGCTCCGCGACCGCCTCGGCTTCGATGCGATCGTGGCCCGGCGTTACGTCGGCTACCGCCTCGACATCCCCGCCGGCGAGACCCTCGACGTGCCGATGCAGGAGCTCGACGAGGTCGGCATCATCCTGAACAGGGCGCATGCCGTCCCGGCCGCCTATCCGGTCAACAACTGACACGGCACAAGCCTGCGGGCGAAACCAACAACGGCCTCTGCGAAGCACCTTCGCAGAGGCCGTTGCACGTTCGGGGGCGGGAGACGGACGGGATGAGCCCTACGAGTGCCCCGATGGAGCTGCGTTCCCCTACCCCTGGTGAGCAGGGCAATCGCATATGGGCGCGATTTCGCCTGTGGCCATCCTTCGAGACGCCCGCCGTTGGCGGGCCCTCAGGATGAGGACCGAGAGCGTTGCGCCAGTTTTGACGAGTGTCGATGCCCGCTTAGCCTCATCCTGAGGAGACCGCGAAGCGGTCATCTCGAAGGACGAGGCGCGCGCTCAGCTCGCGCAAAGCGCCAAATGCGATAGCCCCTGCATCACGTTCTACGGCTTCTGCTGAAATTCTTCCTTGGAGACGTAATTGAAATCCTCGACCAGGACGTCCTGGACGACGTCAGCCTGCATCCGCTCGTTGACGCGCTGCTTGATGGCGGCCGTCAGGATGGAGAGGTCGTAGCGGGCGAGCTTCCTGAAGTCGAGACGGTCGTCGGCATAGATCCTGCGAAAGGCCTCGTCGACGACGAACGGCTCCGGCGGAACGTTGAGCTGGTGCATCGTCCGCGCCTCCACGGTGTAGACGAAGCGCGCGACGATATAGCCCTGCACATTGCCGTTCTCGACCATGGGCACGCTCAATGCCCGGGTCTTCTGGTATTGCAGGCCGTCGAGATATTCGTCCTTCGCCGGCAGCAGGCTGCCGTTCTCCTTCCAATAGGCCACGCCATAGCTCGTGCCCGCGGTGAGGATGCATACCCAGAGCCCGGCCAGCACCAGTCTGATCATTTTCCGTCCTGTGCTGCGCGGCCGGTATAGGTGCCGTCCGACTCGGCCTCCTTGATCGCCTTGACGATGATGCCCGCGACCTCGCGCACCGCGTCGTAGTGCATTTCGAGGATCGAGCGATTCCGCTCGAGCTTCTCGCGCAGCCGCCGAATTTCCTCGGTGACCTCGACGTCGCCGCCGAGATGCATCCGCGCCCGCATCAGGCGGACGAATTCGAGCATGCTCCGGCTCTTCCGCGCGCTGAAGTCGTCGAAATCGATCTTCTGACGCGTCGTGAGCGCGACCGTCTCCTCCTCGACGATGCTCTCGAGCCGGCGGATCGCTGCCAGCAGGCCGCGCACTTCATCCGATCTCGCCGCATCCGCGCCGTCGACCCCGGCCTCGCCGCTCATGATCGGCAGCAGCACCGGCAGCAGCGCATCGGCTTCTGCTGCTTCCGTCGTCATCACCCCGGTATCCACGACCGGCTGCTCGATCACCATGGCCGCCGCGCTGTCTTGTGCCTGCATAGGAAATTCACCCTTCAACTTCTGTCACCCGTTCGCGGATCTTCATCCGGCCTTGCCGGCACCGTTCGGCCCCGCTGGATTGGCGGCGGCCAGCTGCTTGGCGATGCCAATGCCGTTGCCCTTAGCCAGCTGGCTGCCGAGTTGCTCCGCCAGCATCGACTTCCAGACGCCGCCGGCCGTGCCCTTGCCAAAGACCTGCTCGGATTCCTTCGGCAGCATCGTCTCGACGAAGGTCTGGAGGATGAAAGCTTCGAACTTCCGGTACACCTCGCCGGATGCCGGCGCCTTGATCATCCGCACCGGCGCCCCGTTCACCACATCCGACTGCGCCTCGGAAACCTTCGTCGCGGTCTGCTCGGCAGCCGCCTTGCCGGCCTCCGCGTCCATCGTGGCGGCGAAGTCGGCATCGGAGGACTTCAGCGCATCGAGTTTCGCGGTCGCCGCGCGCTGGGTCACGGGATCGGCGGCCTCGAGGACGTCGAGAACGAGGTCGGGCGTCGCGGTCACGATCATGGCTTGTTCCGATTGGCTGGCCGTGGCGTCCACGCGCGCACGGCTGGGCTTATTCCCGTCATCTCCTCGAGCGAGCGCTTCTCGGCGTCACGGAGCTTGTCGGCCAGCGCCGCCTTCGCGACCTGCTCGAGCTGCTTCACGCGGCGGCTCTCGGCGCGGACCTGGTCGAGCTGCTGCGCGGCCTGCGTCTGGATCGCGCGCGCACCGACGCTCGTCCTGTTCAAGCGCCGCGCGATCGAATCGCTCGACGATCCCGCCGGCGGCTTCCCTTCATTCAGGGCTCCCACCAGCCATTCCTGCTCGTCCCGCAGGCTTCTCTCCTGCTGCCGCAGCTGCGCGAGCTGCCATTCGGACAGCCGGAGCTGGAGCTTCACCAGCGAAACCATCCGGCCGAGCTTGTCCGCGCGCGACGTCATCACAGCATCACTCCGCCAGCCAGGACGAGAGGCCGAGCATGAATTGCGTCAGCAGCTCGTCGCTCGTGAGGTAGAGCAGCAGGAAGCCGCCGAACAGCACGAAGGGCACGGAGATGAAATAGACCGGAATCGCCGGCGTCAGCTTGTTGATCAGGCTGACCGCCAGGTTGACGATCACCGAATAGACGATGAACGGGCTGGCGATCCGCAGCGTCAGCACGAATGCTTCCGACAGGCGGCCGACGAGCAGGTCGAGCGCCATGCCGCCGCCGAGCCTGTCGCCGGGACGCCAGACGTCGTAGGAATTCATCAGCCCGCGCAGGACCTGCCAATGCTGGTCGGTCATGAAGAACAGCGTGGTGACCGACACCATGATCAGCGGCACCAGCGCCGGCGCCGGATCGCTGTCGGCAACCGGCGTTCCCGGGATGTTGCTGAGCCCGATCGCGCTCGCCATCACGGTCGCCATGGTCTGGAGCGCGAGGAAGAACACCCGCCCGCCGAGCCCGATGACGCTGCCGACCACGAGCTCGGAGCAGATCAGGAGCGCCAGCGTCAGCGGCGCGGCGTTGTCCGTGAGCGGCTTCAGCACCGCGATCAGGATCGGCGTCAGCGCGAAGGTCGTGACGAGCGCGACGAACAGGCGGACCTGGGCCGGAACGTTGACGCTGGAAAAGCCGGGCACCAGCATCAGGCAGGCGCCGATGCGGCAGAACACGATGAACGTCACCAGTACGCTGTCGGCAAGGCCGCTGATCACGACACGGCTCCGAGCGCCCTGATCTCGGCGCTGCGCGCGACTTCGACATGCGACAGGATCGGCAAGGTCGGGAACACCCGCTCCAGGATCATCCGGACATAGGGCCGGGCTTCCGGCGTCACCGCCAGCACGACGCTGGTGCCGTTCTCGGTGAACTTGCGGATCGCGGCGCTGGCCTCGGTCGCGAACTGCTCGATCAGGCGCGGATCGGCGTCGAACTCGACGACGTCGCCCTTGGCGTCGCGCTTCAGGCTCTGGTGAAAGGCGAGGTCCCAGCGGTTGCCTAGACGGACGACGTTGAGCACGCCGTTGTCGGAGAGATCGCCGCAGATCTGCTGGGCAAGCCGGGTCCGCACGTGCTCTGCGACCTGCTCGGAGCGCCGCACATGAGGTGCGATCTCGGCGATCGCCTCGAGGATGAGGTGAAGATTGCGGATGGAGACGCGCTCGGCCAGCAGGATCTTCAGGATCGCCAGCAGGCCGGAATAGGAGATCTGCGACGGGCAGAGATCCTCGACGAGGCGCTTGTACTCGGGATCGAGCCGGTCGAGCAGCGCGCGCATGTCCTTGTAGGACAAGAGCTGGGCGAGGTTCGCCCGGATCACCTCGCTCAAATGCGTGAGCAGCACCGACAGATTGTCGACCGGCTTGCAGCCCTGCCGCTTGACTTCGTCCGTGAAGGCTTCCGTCACCCACAGCGCCTTCATGCCGAAAGCGGGTTCGACCACCTCTTCGCCGGGCACGTCGGGCTTGCCGTCCTTGTCGACCAGCACCAGTACCTCGCCGAGCCTGAGCTCGCCATGGGCGACGCGGGTGTCGTGGATCCGGATCTGGTAGCCCTTGGGGTCGATCGACAGATTGTCGCTGAGCTTGATCTCGGGAATGACGAAGCCGTACTGTTTGGCGAACTTCTTGCGGATCTTGGCCACGCGGTGGGCCAGCTCGGTGCGCGAGCCCAGCAGATGGACCGAAAGATGGCCGCCGAGCGCCAGCTCGATCTCGGCGGTCTTGAGCTGGTCTTTGACGGATTCCTTGGCCTCGGCCTGGGCGCGCTCGTCGGCCTTGCGCGCGTCCTCCTTCTGCTTCAAGGCCGCCTGCTGCTTCGGCAGCGAGTAGCCGACGAAGGCCATGACGCCGCCGAGCAGCACGAAGGGCGCCAACGGCAGCCCCGGCATCAAGGCGAGCACGAACATCATCAGCGCGGCGGCCGAGACCGCGCGGGGATAGCCGCCGAGCTGGCGCAGCACGGCCTGCTCGGCCGATCCTCTCGTGCCGCCCTTGGAGACCAAGAGGCCGGCCGACAGCGACACGATGAGCGCCGGCATCTGCGACACCAGACCGTCGCCGACGGAGAGCTTCGTGTAGACGTCGGCGGCGCGCGACAGCGTCAGGCCGTGATGGGTGACGCCGATGATGATGCCGCCGAAAATGTTGATCGCGGTGATGATCAGGCCGGCGATGGCATCGCCTCGAACGAATTTCGAGGCACCGTCCATGGCACCGAAGAACGCGCTCTCTTCTTCGAGCTCGCGGCGCCGGCGCTGGGCTTCCTTGTCGTCGATCAGGCCCGCCGACAGATCGGCGTCGATCGCCATCTGCTTGCCGGGGATGGCGTCGAGGGTGAAACGGGCGCCGACTTCGGCGATACGCGTCGCACCCTTGGTGATCACGACGAAATTCACCGTGACCAGGATGGCGAAGATGATCAGGCCGATGACGAAGTCGCCGCCCATGACGAACTTGGAGAAGCCTGCGACGACGTGGCCGGCGGCCTGCTCGCCCTCCCCGCCGCGCGACAGGATCAGGCGGGTGGTCGCGACGTTCAGCGCCAGCCGCAGGATGGTCGCGATCAGCAGCACGGTCGGGAAGGCCGAGAAATCGAGCGGTCGCTGGATCCACAGCGCGACCATCAGGATCAGCGCCGACAGCGCGATCGAGAACGCAAGGCCGAGATCGATCAGGATCGGCGGGATCGGCAGGAACAGGATCGTGAGCATGGCCACGATACCGCCGGCGAAAAAGGCGTCGGCCCCCAATCGTCGTGGGGTCGGCAGGCTAGCAGCTAACGTATCGGCCATGGGTCACCGGCAGAGGGTCCACCCCTAATCTGCCCGGCAAAGCTTACGCGGGGATGGTGGCAGATCGCCGGCGCGGATCAGAAGCCGCGCTCGATCCGCGAATAGACCATCTCGGTGAAGGTGGACAGATGCGCGCCGATGAAGGAGCCGGAGACGGCAACGACCAGGAGAATGACGATGATCTTCGGAACGAAGGTCAGCGTCACCTCCTGGATCTGGGTCAGGGCCTGGATCAGCGCAATGATGGTGCCGACCAGCATGGCCGCGCCGACCGCGGGCCCGGAGGCGACGATGATGGTCCAGATTGCAGCCTGGACGATGTCGAGAGCGTCGCGTTCGTTCATGACTGGCTGATCGTGAGTCCCGGCCCGACCGCGACCTTGGTGCCGTTCTCGAGGGTCGCGATGGAGCCGTCGGCGTTGATGGAGACCGAGACGACCTTGCCGCTGAAGCTGGCGCCGGTGGCGTCGGTGAAGCTGACGGTCTTGCCGATCAGGCCGTTGGCCTGCGACAACGACTGCGAGGACAGCAGCGCATCCAGCTTCGAATTGGTCTGCATGGCCTGCTCGACCGTCGAGAGCTGCGCGAACTGGCTCATATATTGCGAGGTATCCATCGGATTGGTCGGATCCTGGTTCTTCATCTCGGCGACGAGAAGCTGAAGAAACGTGTTGTAGTCGACGCTGTTGCTCGAGGTCGAATTGGTGGAGCCGGTCGAACTGGACGACTTGCTCGTGCTGTCGGTCGCGCTGTTGACGTTCATGTAGCTCTCCGCTGTCAGGCAGCCTGGAATGGGGACTCGGTGATGGCGCCGGCCAAGATGGCCTGCTCCACCGGGAACAGGGCCCGGATCCGCTTCAGAGCCTCGAAGTAGCGGGTCGCCTCGACCAGCTCGTCGACCGCGCCCAGTCCTTCCAGCATCTCGCGGCTCTCGCACACGGCGCACAGGGCCGCGTGATGCTGTGCGTAGAGCGCCGCGGCGTCGCGGATGTCGGTCGGGTTCATCAGCATGAGCTGGACGATGAAGTAGAGCTGCCGCAGCGCCGTGGTGGCGTCGGACGCCTGCATGACCTGCCCTTCGAGCAGGAACATCACGTCGTTGACGAGCTCGACGGAGACCTTGCGGTCCACGCGCAGCACCGCGCCGTTGATGTAGATCCGTTCGCCCGCCCGCAATGAGATCTTCATCAAAGAGCGTCTCGGATCAGGCGGTTGATTTCGATGAGCTGCATCACGTCGTTCGACCTCTCCTCGCGAAGCCGATCGGCCTCCTTGACGACCCACAGGCCGATCGAGATGATGTCGGCGCGCAGCTTGTCCGGGAGCCCGTTCTCCGGATGCGAGAGATCCTCGATGAAGATCGTCCACAGCCGCCGCACATAGAGCAGGCTCTCGACCAGATCCTCGAGGCGGAACACGCCTCGCTGAATCCGCTCGAGCCGGTCGATGCCGAGGCTGAGCGCCTGCCGCTCGCGGCCCCGCGCCTCGTAGCCGCTCTCGTCGACGACCGATTCATAGGCTTCAAACGTCATCAGCATCACTCTGCGCAGGAGACCGGTTAACAAGACGAGGTTGCGAGCCTCGGCTCTAGAGATAGTTGATGAGGCTGATCTGCTGGAGCTGCGAGGTCAGCGCGAGCGCCGTCTTGATCTGGGTCTGCAGGGTGTTGACGCGGACCGAGGCCTCGGTCGGGTCGACCGCCTCCAGCTTGACGATCTGGTCGTTGAGGATGTCCTTCTGGATCTTCAGCTTCTCGGTCGCGCCGGTGACCCGCTGCTGGATCGAGCCGACGGTACCGCCGAGCACGGCGAGATCGTTGATCGCGCCGCTGACCAGACTGATGGCCTTGTCGACGACGACCTGAAACGTGTCCTTGCTCAGGCTCGTGTTCCCGAGATCAGTGAGCATGGTGTAGGCCTCGGCCAGCTTGCGGAAGCCGGGCTGGTTGGCGCTGACCGAGCTGTCGACGACCTCGGTCGTGGAGATACGGCTCGACAGCGTCTGGTCCGTGGCCGACGACCAATTGGCGTTCCAGGCCGGGCTGGCGAACTCGGGGTCGAGGGTGTTGTCGAGGAAATTCTGCATCTGCGCCGGCGTGATGGTGCTCACACCGGCCGCAGCCTGCGAGAAGCCGAACGTCGCCAGGAAATCCGCATCGACCTGGTTCTTGCTGGCCGAGCCGGCCGTGTAGTTCGTGATGGGCACGGTCTGCGTATCGATTCCGCCGAACAGATACGACCCGTTGTAGGAAACGTTGAGCGCGCCGATGACGTCCTGAAGGTTCGCTGACGCGCTCGGCAGGATGATCTTCGCGCCGCTGTCGGCGTCGCGGGCCGCGATCAGGTTCTTGAGGAATTCCGACGCGGTCTTGCCGAGCTGCGTGATCCGGTTCTGGGTCACGTCGAGGCGCCCCGAAACCAGCTCGTTGGTGTCGACGAGCTGGTCGGCGAAGTTGAAATCGGCGCGCAGCGCCACGTCGCGGCCCGTTCCCGTGCCGAGCTCGAGGCCGACATCGGCGAAACGCCCGGTGGTCGCCTCCTTCGAGGCCTTGGTCAGCGCGCTCTGGTTGTTCGTGATCGACGACCTCAACGATGAAGACAGCATCAGGGTCGAGATGTAGTTCGCGCTCATCATGACTTAATTCCCCACGGCAGCCAGCAGGCTCTGCAGCATCTCATCGACGGTGGAAATGATCTTCGACGACGCCGAATAGGTGCGCTCGACCTGGAGCATCAACGCCATCTCGTCGTCCATGTTGACGCCGCTGACGTTGGACAGCGCCGCGGTGCTGCGATCGAGCAGCGTATTCTGATACTGGACGTTGTCGTCGGCGGTCTTGCGCTGGCTTTCGATCCAGCTCGCCGAGGACGACGCGAACTCGATCACGCTGCCGCTCGGCTTGCCCTGGGCCGTGGCATCGAACGGTTGCGGCGCTTCCATCTTGTTGATGAGCTGCTGCAGCCGCGCAGAGAAGCCGGCATTGCCGGTCGTGTTGTAATTATAGGCGGCAACGCCGCTGATCGCGCCGTCGCGCAGCAGGTTCGGGTTTCCGCCCACGGCCGGATCGACCGAGGCGGCAACCGAGATCCTCCCGGCGAGGCCCACCGAGATCGTGGCGCTCGCGGGCATCGCGGGCGCGCCGGGATAAGTGAACAGGCCGGGCCGGTCCGCCAGCGTCGGGACAGCCGACTGGTCGCTTTCCTTGAAGGCCTCGATCAGGCCGCGCGCGATTTCGTCGAGCTGGCTCTGATACGTGACCGTGTCCTTGTCGCGCAGCTGGGCCAGGCCGGCGAGCTTGCCGGACTTGAGCGGCATGACGGAATTGGCACCGGTCACGGGAACGCCGTCGATGAAGACGGCATTGCCCGTGGTGCCGGCGGTATAGGCGTTGGTCGGCGCAAAGCTCACGGCCCGCGCCGTCTTGTCGAACAGCACGACGCCGCTGTCGGTATAGAGCGCGGCATCTCCATTGGTCCGGATCGACATCGAGACGCCGACCTCCTGCGACAGCCTGGAGACGATGCTGTCGCGCTGGTCGAGATAGTCGGTGACGTCGTCGCCGGAGATCGTGCCCTTCACGATGGCGGTGTTGACGGTCTGGAACTGGGACAGCAGCTGGTTGATGTTGGCGACCGAATTCGCCATGTCGGCGTCGGCCCCCTCGCGGACCGACTGCACCGTCCTTGTGGCCTGGTTGAGCCCGGTCACCATGTCCTTGGCGGACGTCACGGCGGCCTGCGCCAGGGTCGCATTGTCGGTGGAGTTGGCGAATTGCTGCAGCGCCTGCTTCAGCTCGTTGAGCTGGGCGGTCGGTGACTGCTCGAGCTCGGGATCGTCCACCGTCGCGGCCGCGATCTTCTGCAGGCCGTCATAGATCACGTTCTGCTTGGCCGACGACGAGGTCGCGGTCAGCACGTTCGAATAAAGGCCCGAACTGGCCGCGCGCTGGATCGCCGCGACATAGACGCCGGTGCCGGGTAGGTTGTCCAGCACGGCGATCTTGCGCGAATAGCCGGTGGCGCTGGCGCCGGCGATGTTGCGCGAGATCGTCGACGACTGGATGCCCGACGCCATGAGCGAGGCGCGAGCGGAGTCGAGGGCGGCGGTAAGGGACATGATCTGCTCTTGCCGAGGGTGAGCGCTGGAGAATTCAGCGCTTCAGGTTGACGACGACGTCTAGCAGGTCGGCGCCCGTCTGGAACGATTTCGAGTTGGCGGTGAAGCCGCGCTGCGCCTCGATCATCCCGGTGAGCTCGTCCGCGAGATCGACGTTAGAGTCCTCCAGCGCACCGGACTGGACCGTGCCGAGCCCGCCGGTGCCGGCATTCCCGGCCTGCGCATTGCCGGAATTCATGTTGGTCGAATAGACGTTACCCGGCTCGGGCGTCAGATTGTCGGGGCTCGCGACGTCGGCGAGCATGATCGTGTAGAGCGTCAACTGCTGCCCGTTCTTGAGGATCGCCGTCACGTGGCCCGCCTCGTCGACATCGACCTTGTCGATCGCCGCGGGGACGCTGCCGTTGACGGTGGCCTTGAAGCTGAAGTCGGCTCCAACCTGCGTCATGTTCGACAGGTCCATGGTCATCGCCGCGCCGCCCGGGACCGTGAACGTAAGGCCCGTCGGGCTCGCCGCGGCCAGCGCGCCCTTTCCGGTCGCGGTGGTGTCGAAGGTGAAAGTGGTGGCGGCGGCGAGCGAGGTGCCCGTCGCGGAATTGTAGACCTGAACCTGCCAGGTATCCGAGCCGGCCGCCGTCGCGGTGTGGGACATATAGACGTCGAGCGTAACGGCCTGACCGATATTGTTGTAGGCGACGATCGAGCTTTTCGACGAATATGACGCCGGACCGGGCGGACCAGCAATGACAGCCGCCTTCGGATCGAGATTGCCGGTCGTCAGGGTGCCCGCAGTCGACGGCACCGGCACCTGCGAGACCTGGGCGATGTTCACGATCTGCATTCCAGCCAGGCTGTTCTGCGAAAAATTGGTCACTTTACCGGGCTGGCCCAGAAGGTAGTAGCCGGCCGCGTTGACGAGGTTGCCCTGAGCGTCCGGCACGAAGGAGCCGGCGCGCGTCAAATATTGCTGCGTGTTGGTGGCGTTCGAGACCACGAAGAAGCCGTTGCCCTGCACGGCAAGGTCGGTGGACGAGGTCGTGAACTGGGTATGTCCGGCGTCGCTGATGGCGTAACGGACGGTCGTCTCGACGGCGCCGGAATCGTAATTGCCGGAGCCGCTCTTCAGGATCAGCGAGGAGAATTCGGTCGAAGCCCGCTTGTAACCGGTGGTGTTGACGTTCGCGATGTTGTCCGAAACCGTCGACAGCTTGTTGGACTGCGCGCTCATACCGGAAACGCCGGTGCGCATAACACCATACAGGCTCATGAAGTGGGCTCCTTTGGTAGGTTGCAGTTACAATGGGGGATCTTGCTTGCGCGGGGCTGATGGTTCGGAACCATGCACAACTTCACGTCGTCATGTCGTTTTCGGCTGACAGAACGAGCGTGCCTTGTCGGTCCAGGCGCCGAAACCGCTCGACACGAGGTGCGCCACGATGTGACAGACATAGCGCTTCTGCGCCGGCTGGTTGTTGGGCCCGGCATTGTAGCGAGCCACCGCCATGGTCCAGCTGCCCTCGCGCTGCTTCAGCTCTTTCAGGAAGCGCGCGGCATATTCGACGTTCTTCGCGGGATCGAACATCGCGCGCACCGAGGCGAACTTGTCGCCGTGATAGTAGTGATTGATCTGCATGCAGCCGAGATCGATCAGCTTGATGCCCTTGCCGCGCATGGCCTGGAAATTTGCGATCGCATCATCCATGTCCCTGGCGAACACGGTCTGGCCGTCGGCGCCGAGGGCATAAGGATGCAGCGCGCCGCGGCGGCCGGTCTCGGTGAGACCGACTGCGTAGAGAATGCCGAGCGGAATCCCATGCTGCTGGGCCGCGCGCGCCATCTCGCGTTCGCAGGGGCGCGCGACGTCGGTGGCCGCGTCCGCGGCGCCCGCATTACAGATAAACAGGGCCGCGACGATTCGGCTGACCCACGTCCTGGTCATGACGCGTCTCCTGGCTGGGCTGGCGTTCCTGGCGGGCCTGTTTCGCGCCGCCATCGGATTGCCCCGACGACGTGCCTGCGCCACCGAACGCACCTTGCGACTGCGACGAGGGCTGTTGCTGGCCCGAGAGCTGCGGCTGCGACTGGCCGGAGCCGCTCTGGAATCCATCCAGCGAGCCGTGTTGCACGGGCGCGACGTCGGCGACATAACCCGCCGTCTGCATGAGATCGCGGATCTGGTCGCGCTGCTGGTCCAGCATCTGGCTCGTGTCCTTGCGCGCGGCCGCAAGGTGGACGGACACTTCGGTGCCGACGAGACGAAGGCGCACGGTGACGTTGCCGAGCGCCGGCGGCTCGAGATTGATGGTCAGGATCTTGAGCGGCTGATCCGGCGCATTGGTCTGGGATGCTGCGAGATCGGGCGCTGCGGACGCCGCCGGGGCTGCGGAGTCCTTCAGCTCGGCGACGACCGCATTGGCGACCTGTTGCGGGGCGTTGAACTGCGCCGGGGGCAGATGGGTCTCCTGCTGGACCACGGTGACCTTGGTCGTCTCGGGCAATGCATCGCGCGTCGAGACCTTGGCGGCGCGTTCGACATTGGCCGTGACCGCCTCGAAGCCTGATGTCGCGGGCATGGCTTTGGCTGAAGCATCGCTGCCTGGCTGTGCGGCCGCGGCTTGCGATACATCGCCTTGTGCACGCGCGCCGGTCGGAACGGCAGAAGACGGCGCGGAATCCGCTGTCGTTGCCTTCGCCAAGCCTGTGGCCGCAACTTCGCGCTTCGTCCCGGATGAGCGCTCGTCGCGCGCGGGCACGTCTTTCCTGTCGCCCGACGGCAACGGCATTTGCGGCTTCGCGGCGGCAACGAGATCCTGTCCCGCGATCACGGGAGCGTTCGGGCGGTTCGAAACGTCCGGCTTCGGATCATGGCCGACCGGACTTTGCGTCTCCGACGATTTGTCGGTCGTCTGGTCGCCGGCCTTGAGCACGTCGGTCGCCTCGGTGCGCTCGTCCGTCTCGTCCTTCGACTTGTCCTTGCCCGCTGGGTGGGCCAGACGCGTGCGCAGCGCTCCGGCCTTCGCCGTCGTATCGCTGCCCTCATCGTTGAGTGCCTGCTTGGCGAGGTTCGAGACGGTGTGGAGCAGATCGTTGAACGACAAGCCAGCCTGCGATTTGGCCCCGGCGCTCTTTGCCGAACGCGACGTGCCGCGGATGTTGAGGCTCTCGGCGAGACCCGAGAAGAGCTGTCCGGAGGTTCCACTGAGCTTGGTCATGGGCGGCGGTCCCTGGTAAGGAGTTCGAGTTCGCCGAGCTGCTTCTGCGCGCGCGCGAGCGTCACGGTCGATGACGCCAGATCGAGACGCGCCGGCGTTGCCGGAGGCTTGTCGGCCGAGGCGGCGGATCCGCCCGGAAACGGCTTGCGAACATCGAGCGCGAGCTGCACCGTGGCATTCATAAGGGGCACGTCGCGCTCGGGCAGCTTCGACCGGTCGACTGCCTTCAGCTCGGCAAGACCGCCGTCATATTCGTCGGTGAGCGCTCGCGCGGCGCCGCGGAAGAAATGCGCCCGCTCGCGATCCGCCGAGGCGTCGGCGCTGAGCGTCAGCGCCCGCTCGCTGGCAAGCCGCGTCACGGCCATCTGCCCGCGCACCATCGCCGCGCGCGCGATCACGAGATAGAGCTTGAGGCGACTCGCGCGATCAATCTGCTCGAGCAGCGCCGCGATCCGCGCGAAGCGGCGATCGTCGAGCGCCAGACTCGATTGCGTCAGGCCCGAGGAAAAGCGCTGCCAGAAATCGCCAGCATAGATCGAGTTGCGGTAATGGCGGATATAGGCCAGCGCCAGGAACTCGAACTTGTCGAAATCCTCCGCCTGCCCCACCAGCAGGATCTCGCGCCGCAACGCCGCCTCCTCCACCAGCGTACCGGGCAGGAGCAGGCGCGCGTCGTCCAGACGCTCGATCGCCAGCGATGCCTCGGAACGCGCGAACAACGCGCCCTGGACCAGCGCGACCTGTCCGCCGAGGCCGGAGGACAACGTCCGCGGCTTGACGTCCTTGAGCAGCTCCCGCGCTTCCTCCTGACGGCCCTCGACATAGGCGAGCGCGCCGTTGAACAGCCGCTCGTCGACGTTCATCTTGTCGCGCGGCAACTTGCGGACGATTTGCGGCGCGCCGCCGCTGAGCAGGTAGATGACTGCAGCCTGGCTGTTCTGCGCATTGCTCCACACGTCCGGATCGGCGGCGAGAAACTTCTCTCCGATCTGCCGGATCAGCGCGACGTGGCTGCCATGCGCGGCGGTGTCACCGTTGGCGATGCCGTCCTGCACGGCTTGCAACGCGCGGACGAGCTCATAGGGCTCGCCCGACTGGCGCGCGGGTTGTGCGAGCGCGTTCGCTGCCGTGAACGGCAGGAGCAGCAGGACGGCGCAGAGGAGCGGCCTGATCAAGGGCGCTTCTCACGGATCAGGATCTCGATTCGGCGGTTCTGAGCAGCCGCCGGATCGCTCGGAAGCTTCGGCCGGCGGTCGGCATAGCCTTCGACATGCTCGATCCGCTGCGCGTCGACACCGGAGCGAACCAGCATGTAATAGGCCATCTGCGCGCGGGCGGTCGACAGCCGCCAATTGTCGTAAGTCTCAGAACGATACGGCCGATTGTCGGTATGGCCGCGGACGATGATCATGCCCTGGCGTTTCGTCAGCAACGGCCCGATCTTGTCGATCACGCGGATCAGCTCGGGCCGCGGCTCGGCCGAGCCGACTGCAAACATGCCGAAGCTCGCATCGTCGGTCAGGCTGATCAGGAGGCCCTCCTCGACCTGACGCACCTCGGCCGCCGGCCCGGCGCCCGCCTTGATGTCAGATAGCGCGTCCGCGATCGCCGCCTGAAGCTGCTTCACGGTCGGCTGCTGGGTTTGCGCCGCATCGCGCGGCTCAGACTCCTTCGTCGTATCGTTGGGACGCGCCTGCGCGGCGGCGTTGGCTTGAACGCTCGCTTGCGCGCTGCCCTCGCGCGGGGCTTGCGCCGGCGCAGGCCCCGGCGGCAATAGCGGCGACAGGTTTGCGGACGACGCATCCGCGTTCGGCGCCAGGCTTCCGCCGGCATCGTCCGCCTTGGCACCACGGGCCTGCGGCTCGCCCTGATTTGTGCCTGAGGCGCCGTCGCGCGCGGAGGCATTCGGCTTGGGCTCGCTCTCGATCATGCGATCGGCATCCTTGGATGCTTGCGGCGCCAGCTTCCAATAGCCGGGATCGAAGGGATCGCGGTAGGCGTCGCCGCCCTTGAGACCATCCTCTTCGGCGGACGTCAGCGCGCCGGCGCGCCGCTGTCCCGTGGACTGGTTCGCGCTGTTCGCGATCTCGGAGAGCGTCGCATAGGGATCACGGAACAGGACTTTCTCTTCATAGGAGGCCGGCTTCTCGGCTGTCGGCGAGTCGCCGCGACGTTCCTCGTTCGAGCCGGCCGGCTGACGCTTGCCGTCCTGACCTTCGAACGAGGTCGGCTCCTTCTTGGAGAGATTCTTCAGGCCCTTCGGCGCGGGGGCATTTTCCGCGAGCTGGATCGGATTGAAATAACTCGCGACGACCTGCTTCTGATCCTGGTTGAGCGCGTTGAGCAGCCACATGACCAGGAAGAACGCCATCATTGCGGTCATGAAGTCCGCATAGGCGATCTTCCACACGCCGCCGTGATGCGCCTCCTCAGCGAAGGCGCTGCGCCGGCGGACGATCACGAGTTCATGCTTGACCTCTTCCATGGCGGGTTACCGGCGTGCTTCCTTCAGGCGCTCGCTCCAGGCCGTGATCTGCGTCTCGATCACGGTCTGGTCGGCCACGACGCGAACCTCCAGGGTGTCGGCAGCCTCGTACTCGATGCCGGTGCGCCTAGACGCCTCGAGCTGCGTCTTCACGAGGTCGAGCAGCTCGCTCGGGCCGGTGACCTTGAA
Organism: Bradyrhizobium sp. CIR48; assembly: GCF_014198315.1. Lineage (NCBI taxonomy): Bacteria > Pseudomonadati > Pseudomonadota > Alphaproteobacteria > Hyphomicrobiales > Nitrobacteraceae > Bradyrhizobium > Bradyrhizobium sp. CIR48. The sequence goes on along the minus strand of NZ_JACIHG010000012.1, from coordinate 122,903 downwards.
CGCCGGCACCGACGAGTTGCCGGTCAGCGCCGCGATTTGCTCGACCAGCGATCCGATCGCCTTGTCGCGGACCGCCTCGGTGAGGAACGGCAGCAATATTCGCGCCACGGAGCTTGCAATGTTGGTCTCGATCTCGCGGCAAGCGGTCTCGAAGCCGCTGACGATCGCGACCGCCTGCTGGTCGGACCATTTGGCGCGCTCCTCGCCGAGCCGGATCGCGCTGCGGACGCGCTCCTCGGCAAGCCTGGCGTCGCCTTCCGCGACGCCGGCCGCATGGCCGCGGCGGTAGGCATCGTCCAGGACATTGGCCGGCGGCGCTTCCGCCTTCGGCGCCGGAGACGGCGACTGCGGCAGCGGCTGCGAATGGGCCTGAGGCTGCTGCGGAGCCTCGCGCATGACCTCCTTCGGCCTCGTCAGCACGTCCTGGATCCTGGGCGGCGGAGGCGGCGGTGATTTGGCCCGGCCGTTCGCGTCGAACTGCGTCAGGAATTTTCCGATTGCCGCGTTCATGCCGCCTCCTCGCGTCGCATCCAGTCTTTAAGGATCGCTGCGGCCTGCGCCTGGTCGAGCCGGACGATCTGCTCCAGTCGCTTCTGCGGCGTTCGCTGCATCTTGCCTTCGAGATCTTCGACGAGATTGAGCTCGGGGTCCTGACTCTCGGCCAATGCAAGGGCCGCGGCAGCCTCGATCTCAGCGGCCTCGGCGGCCTCCACCTGCTCCTGCTCCGCGCGATGGGTCAGAATGCCGTTGACCGCCGGCCGCAAGCCGAACCAGACCAGCATCGACGCGACGGCCAGGATCGTCACCGCGTTGATGACGCTGCCGAGCTGCTTGTTGATCATCTCGACGAAGCTGATCGGCGGCACCGGCGCCAGCTCGCGCGAGCCCTCGATGAAGTCGACGGCCGTCACCTGGATCTGGTCGCCGCGCTGCTTGTCCAGTCCGCCGGCCGTCGCCGCGAGCTGGCTGATCTCGGCGAGCTTGCTGTCGACGATGGCCTGGTTGCTCTTGTCGCCGAGATCGGCGACCAGCCGCGCCCGATTGACCAGGACGGCGATGAAGAGCTTCTTCACCGAATAGCCGTCGCTCACCGTCGTCGTGGTCTTGGACGAGACCTCGAAGTTGGTGACGTCCTCCCGGCGGGTCTTGTCTTCGCTGGAGTTCTTGCCGCCGCCGGCGTTGACCTGCTGATCGGGAAGGTTCTGCTGCACCGTGGTCGGCGTCGAACGGTCGGCGTTCTGCGAGGATTCCTTCTCGCGCACGTTCCGCACCGAACGCTCGGCCCGGCTCTCCGGATCGTAGACGGTCTCGTTGATCTGCCGCTTGTCGGTGGAAAGCTGCGGCGCGACGCTGACCTCGAAATTGTCGAGGCCCAGATACGGCGTCAGCGCCTTGCGGATGTTCTCCTGCACCATGCCGCCGACCGTCTTCTGCAGGCTCGCCATCTTGGTCGGGGCGGCGCTCGCCTCGTCCTCCTCGGCGAGCAGCATCGAACCATCGGCATCCAGCACCGTCACCTTGTCGCGGTTCATGCCCGGAATGGCGGCGGCGACGAGATGGCGGATCGACTGCGCGGTGCGGGCCTCGATCGCGCCATCGGTGCGCAGCACGACCGATGCCGATGGCGGCTGCTGCGTCGCGCGAAACGAGCCGCGCACCGGCAGCACGATATGCACCCGCGCCGCCTTGACGCCCTTCATTAACTGCACCGTGCGCGCGATCTCGCCTTCCAGCGCCCGGAGCTTGGTGACCTCCTGCATGAACGAGGTCAGGCCGAGCGAGCCGATCTTGTCGAACAACTCGTAGCCGGAATTGGCGCTGGTCGGCAGCCCCTTCTCGGCCAGCAGCATCCGCGCCTGCATGGTCTGGCTCGGGCGCACCGAGAGCGCGTCGCCGGCGGTATTGACGTCGAAGGTGATGTTCTGCTCGCGCAGCGCGGCGCCCATGCGCGTCACGTCTTCGCGGGTGAGGCCGGTATAGAGCGTCTCGAATTCAGGCCGGCTCAGATAGTACGCGCCGCCGACGACGGTCACGAGAACGGCAAAACCGATCAGGCCCAGGGCCATCAGGCGTCGCGGCCCAAGCTCCAGCAGATTGTTGAGCAGTTGCTGTACCTGCGCACGACTGAGCATATGACCTCGTACCAATGCGAACGTACGGGACACTCCGCTGCCAACCTTGTCTGAAGGTTGCGCGAGGACACGAATGTGTCAGTTCGCAGGCGAGGCGTTGCAATTTTACAAGAAGGCCTATTTTACAAGAAGCCCTGACAAGGCAATCGGGCCAGCGGCTACGTGCGCCGGGACGCATGGCCGCACGATCGGCTGCGGCGTATCGCATGAAATTCAACGGCGGGAGATCGATTGCGGGCGTCTTGTGCCGCCACCTCCGCCGGTCACGGCGGGGACCGTGCTCCCTTAAGGGAGCACGGTCGTTTTCGAGAGCGCCGCTTAGCCGCGGAACAGCGACAGGATGCTCTGGCTGTTCTGGTTGGCGATCGAGAGCGCCTGAACGCCGAGCTGCTGCTGGGTCTGCAGCGCCTGGAGCCGGGTCGATTCCGCGTTCATGTCGGCGTCGACGAGTTGGCCGATACCGCGATCCACCGAGTCCATCAGCGACTTCACGAACTCAGTGTTGTTCGAGATGCGGTTCTTGATGGCGCCGAGGTTGGCGGCGGACTGGCTGACCGTGTTGATCGCGGTGGTGACCTGCGCGATGTAGCCGTCGAGGATGGTCTGGTCGGCCGTCGAGTCGGTCAGCGAACCGATACCGATGGTATTGACCGACGCGCTGCCGGACACCGTGTCCAGGATACCACCCGTGGTCGCGGTATAGAGCGAGTAGTTGGCGACCGTCACCGTGATGGTGTTGATCGTCGGCGTGCCGCCGACGCGCGAGAACGACGACACCAGGTTGACGGTGGTCGGCGTGGACGCGTTGGTGCTCAGCCAGTTGACGCCGTTGAACGTCGCCGCGTTGGCCACGTTCTTCATGTCCTGCTGGATCTGGGTGATTTCGGCCTGGATCTTGGTGCGGTCGATGCCGGCGGTCTTGGCTTCGACCAGCAGCGCCTGGAGCTTGGTCAGGCCGGAGTTCTGGTCGCCGATGACCTTGTTCAGAGCGGTGTATTCGGTGTCGACCGTCGCAGCCGACAGACCGAGCGAGTCGGAGACGGCGGAGAGCGCGGCGTTGTCGGCGCGCATCGAGGTCGCGATCGACCAATAGGCCGAGTTGTCCGAAGCGGTCGAGACGCGCTGGCCGGTGGAGATGCGGTTTTCGGTGGTCTGCAGGCTGGCGCTGACATTCCGGAGGGTCTGGAGCGCAGTCATTGCAGCGGAGTTGGTAAGCAGGCTGGAAGCCATCTTTGATGTCCCTTTGAAAGCAGATTGGATGGGGACATACCGGGCTTGCACCGGTACGACAGGGCGGCATCATGCCTTTGGGCTGCGGAAATGCGCGTAAACCCAATCCGTCGTAACGGCCAGACTAGCCGGCGAAGCTTGTGCGGGGCTTGTGGCACTGTGCCCCCGCGGCAACAGGGCAGCCGAAATGACGGTGCGCGGGTCAGGCAAACGAAAGGGCCGCGCTTCGCAAGAAGTGCGGCCCTCCCGAGATCGTCGAAGGCTTAGCGGAACAGCGACAGGATGCTCTGGCTGTTGTTGTTGGCGATCGAGAGCGCCTGAACGCCGAGCTGCTGCTGGACCTGGAGGGCCGCCAGACGGGTGGACTCCTGGTTCATGTCGGCGTCGACGAGCTGGCCGATACCGCGGTCCACCGAGTCCATCAGCGACTTCACGAACTCCGAGTTGTTCGAGATACGGTTCTTGATGGCGCCGAGGTTGGCGGCGCCCGAAGACACCGTGCCGATCGCTGCGGTGACCTTCGCGATGTAACCATCGAGAATGGTCTGGTCAGCAGCCGAGTCGGTCAGCGCACCGATGTTGAGGCTGTCGACCGACGCGCTGCCGCTCACCGTGTCGAGGATGCCGCCCGTGCTCGAGGTGTACAGCGAGTAGTTGGCGACGGTCACCGTGATCGAGCTGGTGGTCGGCGTGGAGCCGACACGCGAGAACGACGACACGAGATTGACGGTCGTCGGCGTGGAGGCGTTCGTGCTCAGCCAGTTGACGCCGTTGAAGGTCGCCGCGCTTGCGACGTTCTTCATGTCCTGCTGAATCTGGGTGATTTCCGACTGGATCTTGCTGCGATCGATACCGGCGGTCTTGGCTTCGACCAGCAGCGACTGCAGCTTGGTCAGGCCGGAGTTGCTGTCGCCGAGGACCTTGTTCAGAGCGGTGTACTCGGTATCGACGGTCGCGGCCGACAGACCGAGCGAGTCGGAGACGGCGGAGAGCGCGGCGTTGTCGGCGCGCATCGAGGTCGCGATCGACCAGTAGGCGGCGTTGTCGGCGGCGGTAGCCACGCGCTGGCCGGTGGAGATCCGGCTCTGCGTGGTCGAGAGTTGCGAGCTGACAGACCGCAGGGTCTGGAGCGCGGTCATGGCGGACGAGTTCGTGAGCAGGCTTGACATTGCGAATGTCCCTTTATGTACGCGTTACATTTTCATCAGGGGACATACCGGACTTGCACCGGTACGGAGGGGCGGCATCATGCCTTTGGACTGATGTGGGTGAGGTCCAACCCGCCGTGACGCCTTGCTAACACGTCGAATCTTGCCGGCGAATTAAGATCGACCTTAATTCCGTAGCAATATCATATGGTTAATATTACTTTCCGCTAACCATAACGCGCTGGGCCGACGTTCGCCGCCGTTACGAGAACGACCGCACCAGTCCGGAGGCGAGCAGATTCCAGCCGTCGATCAGCACGAAGAACAGCATCTTGAACGGCAGCGCCAGGATCGTCGGCGGCATCATCATCATGCCCATCGACATCGTCAGCGTCGCCACGATCATGTCGATGACGAGGAACGGCAGGATGATGAGAAATCCGATCTCGAACGAGCGCCTCAGCTCGGAGATCATGAAGGCCGGGATGATGACGCGCAAATCGACGCGCTTGTCGTCGAACTTCTTGCGAAAGCTCTCCGCGGCGAGCGACTCGAAGGTCTGGAGATCCTTGTCGCGGACATGGGCCAGCATGAACTCGCGGAACGGATCGGTGATCTTCAGATAGGCCTGCTCTTCCGAGATCTCGTTCTTCATCAGCGGCTGCACGCCGGTCTCCCAGGCGCGATCGAAGGTCGGCGCCATCACGTAGAAGGTCATGAACAGCGCGAGGCTGATCAGCACCAGATTGGCCGGCGTGGTCTGCAGGCCGAGGCCGGCGCGCAGGAACGACAGCGCCACCGCAAATCGCGTGAAGCTCGTCACCATGATGAGCAGGCCCGGCGCCACCGACAGCACCGTGATCAGCGCCATCAGCTGGATGATCCGGCCGCTGGTCGAGCCGTTTCCGGGCGGCAGCAGCGAGTTGAGGTCCGGAATCTGGGCGAGCGCCACTTCTGGCAGCACGACCAGGACCAACGCGAGCAGCAGGATTTTCACTCTCACTGAATCACCAGAGTCTCAATGATCAATTCGCGCACCTTGCCCGACGAGCGGATATTGGCGCGCTCGGTCAGGTCGTCGCGCAGATGCTGAAGCCCGCGCGATCCCTCGAATTGCGTCACCGTCGCCGACCGCAGATAGGTGACGATGTCCTCGCTGATGTGGGCGGCCAGGATGCCGGCATCCTCGTCGCTCATGCTCTCGGTCACCATGGAGGCCTCGATGCGGGCCCAGTTGTTGGCCGGCGCAGCGAGGTTGGTCACGATCGGCGACAGCTTCCTGAGCCGCGCGCTGCCGGCGTAGCTCGAGGCAAGCGGCGGCGGCGTGGCGGTTTTCTTCGCGTCGACGACGCGCTCGGCGGCCGCAAACAGATGCAGCCCGGCCAGCGCGCCCGCACCGATCGCGACAAGGGTCAGCACCACGATGGCCGCAATCAGGCGCATCACGTCCCCTGCCCTCGCGGCGCGGCCAGACCGGCGCGGACTTCAGAATGGTGCCACGGCGTCATAGATCCGATGTCCCCATCCAGGCTGCTGCACGTCGGACAGATTTCCGCGACCGCCATAGGACACGCGGGCCTCGGCGATCTTGTCGTAGGAGATCGTGTTGGCCCGCGAGATATCGCGCGGACGCACGATGCCGCCGACGTTGAGCACGCGCATCTCCGTGTTGACGCGAAACTCCTGCGAGCCGCTGATCATCATATTGCCATTCGGCAACACGTCGGTGACGATGGCCGCGATCGAGAGCTTGATGTCCTCGGTGCGATCGATCTGGCCATTGCCCTTGATCTGGGTGTTGGTGCTGAGATTGGCGTTGGTCGATCCCTTGTCGCTCCACCCTGCGACGTCCATCAGCCAGTCGAGCCCGAACTTGACCTGCGAATCGCGCGAGCGACCGGTCTTGTTGTCGAGCTTGGCCTTGTCCTGCATCGAGATGATCACCGTCACGACGTCGCCGGTGCGCCGGGCGCGGGGATCGCGGTAGAGGTCGGTGCCGTCGTCCCAGGTCGAGCGATAGCTGACGGGCGTGCGCATGCGCGGCGTCACGGGAATCGGATCGGCCTGGGTCCGGAGGCCGCTGCCGACCGGCGACATTTGCGGGCCGGTCAGGACCTCGGACGGATCATGGAAGCATCCGGCCAAAGGCACGGACGCCAGCACGAGCGAGAGGATGAGGATCGGCTTCTTCATCTATTTGGTCTTTCCGTCATCCACGCGACGCATTCCGCCGAGCAGGTCGGCGAGGTGCGCCGCGCGTGCCGTATCCATCTCGTTGAAGATCGCGCTCGAATTCCTCGGGCTGAGCTTGGCGAGCACGGCGGCGGCGGTCTCGTCCGCCATGCCGGCAATCTGGGTCGCCGCAGCTTCGGGCTTCATGCGCGAATAGATCTCGACGACGCTGGCTTCAGCCTTCTTCAGGAAGTCGTCGCGCAACGCCATCCACTTCTCGTATTCGACGCGCTTGGCCTCGACCTCGGCGATGCGCTCGCGCAGCAGGCTCTCGGCCTTTTCCAGCTCCTTGAGCTGCCAGGCCAGCCTCGCATCGACGGCGGGATCGGCGACGTTGCTGCAGAACAGAGCCACTTCGTTGTCCGCGGATACCGCGGCCTGTGGCGGCGCAGGTTTCAGCGGTGCCGTGACGCTGCCGGGCTTGGCCGGACGTGCCGGTGGTGGTGCAGGTGCAGCCGCTGGCGTCTGGGAAGCAGGCACCGCGCCGGTGGTCGCGGGTCCCTGGTCTTCGGCCGCCCATGCCGTCGCCCGGATCGACGCATTGTCGCCAGGCATCGCCGTGACCGGCTGCGGCTTCTGCGGGCCGGAGGCGCGGGCGCGCGCGAAGGAGAGCAGATTGAGCGGCTTCGATTGCTTGGCCTCATCCAGGGCCAGCACGGGCGATGCGCCCGCGAGCACGGATGCCGCAACCAGCAGGAAGAGTTTGGCTTTGTGATCCAGCTTCAGCATCGGGCCGCGTGCGATTCTCGGTCGAGACCCCAGCATTGAGCGACCAAGCTTGCACGACGCTTGCGCATCATTGCACGATGACATCGGCCTGGAGCGCACCAGCCGTCTTGATCGCCTGCAGGATCGCGATGATGCCCGACGGCTTCAGGCCGATCTGGTTCAGCCCGCGCACCAGGCGCTGGAGATCGACCCCGCTGAGGATCGCCACCTGAGATCCGGCCTCGTTGGCCTCGACCACGGTCTGCGGGACCACCACGGTCTGCCCTCGCGAGAACGGCGCCGGCTGCGACACCACGGGCATCTCCGTGACACGAACCGTCAGATTGCCGTGCGTCACGGCGACGGTCGATATCCGCACGTCGCGCCCGATCACGACAGTGCCGGTGCGCTCGTTGATCACCACCCGGGCCGGCGTATCCGGCTCGACCGTCAGTTCCCCGATCTCGGCAAGGAAGCGGACAGGGCCGATGTGGCGCGGCTTCGACAGCACGATGGTGCGGTAGTCGCGTTCGAAGGCGATCTGCGCGCGGTAGCGTCCACCGGCGTAGCGGTTGATGGCGTCCAGGATGCGTGTTGCGGTGACGAAGTCGGGGTTCTTCAGCTGCAGCACCAGGAACTCCATCTCGTGGAGACTTCCTTGCACCTCGCGTTCGACCAGCGCACCGTTCGGGATGCGCCCGGCCGTCGGCGTGCCCTGACTGACGTTCTGCGCCTGGCCTCCGACGCTGTAACCGGCGACCGTGATCGCGCCCTGTGCCACCGCATAGACGGCGCCGTCCGCCGCGCGCAGCGAGGTCATGACCAGCGTACCGCCGAGCAGCGACGTCGCATCGCCGAGCGACGACACCGTCACGTCCATGCGCTCGCCGGGCCCGATCGAGGGCGTCAGGTCCGCAGTCACCATCACGGCCGCGACGTTGCGCGTGCGCAGCGTCGTCGGACGCGGGGGATTGTTGGTGCTCGTGGTCTCGTTCCTGACGTTGATGCCCATGTTCTCGAGCATCGATTGCAGGGACTGCTCCGTGAACGGCGCGTTGCGAAGCGTGTCGCCGGTGCCGTTCAGGCCGATGACGAGGCCGTAGCCGACGATCTGGTTTTCGCGCAGACCCTTGATGTCCGCGATGTCCTTGATGCGGACGGCGGCATGGGCGCTGGCGGCCGAAAGCAGCAGGACGAGCGCAAGCAGGATTCTGGTCATGACCCGTCCACGACCTTCACGGTGCCGTCCGGCTGGACCACGCCCCTGATGATCACCCCGGTATCCGTATTGCGCACCGGGATGAGCGCGCCGGACGCACCCGATTGCATCGCCGAGCCGTAAGTGACGATGGACAGGCCGCTGTCTTCCACCACGACCTTGACCATGGCGCCGCGGGCGACGGTCCAGGGGTCTTCCACCGAGTTGGTTGGGATGGGCTGGCCCGGCAGCAGCGCGCGCCGCGCCATGCGGCCGACCAGGACCTGGCGCCCTTCGACGAACATGGCAACGCCGAGCACGCTCGGCGCGAAGGCGCGCTCGGTGATCATGTCGTCCCGGATCAGCTCGCCGGCGCGGATTGCAACCGCCGGCACCGGAAGCCGCTTCTCCTCGGCCTCGGCGAGGCGCGCTGAAGCCAGAACCAGCAGCACGGCGGCCAACCCGCGCACGATCAGGCCCACCCTGTTCAACATCGAGACACCGGAACTAGCGCATGCCCTTCGATACTGTCTGGGCCATTTCGTCCGAGGCCTGGATGACCTTGGCATTCATTTCGTAGGCGCGCTGCGCCGAGATCAACTCGGTGATTTCCTTGACCGGGTCGACGTTCGAGGCTTCGAGCCATTTCTGGTTGATCTTGCCGTACCCGGAATCGCCAGGCAGGCCGACGACGGGCGTGCCCGACGCCGTGGTCTCCTTGTAGAGATTGCTGCCCAGCGGCTCGAGGCCCGCCTCATTGGCGAAGTTGGCGAGGTTGAGCTGGCCGATCTGGCGCGGGTTCACCTCGGTATCCAGCTTGGCGAAGACCTGGCCGGTCTGGTTGACCGTGACCTCGACCGTGCCCTGCGGTATTGTGATCGCGGGATCCAGCAGATAGCCGTCGATCGTGACGAGCTGGCCGTTGGCATTGGTGTTGAACGAGCCCGCGCGGGTGTATTGCACCTCGTTGTTCGGACCGAGCACCTGGAACCAGCCGCGGCCGTTGATCGCCATATCGTAGGGGTTGCCGGTCTGCGTCAGCGCGCCCTGGATGTGCAGCTTGCGGATCGCGGCCGACTTGACGCCGAGACCGAGATTGGCGCCTTCCGGGATCGGCGACGAACCGTTGACGTTCGCGACGCCCTGCATGCGGTCCATCTGGTAGAACAGATCGGTAAACTCGGCGCGCGCACGCTTGTACGACGTCGAATTGATGTTGGCGATATTGTTCGCGATGACTTCGATGTTGGTCTGCTGGGCGTTCATGCCCGTGGCCGCAATGGCGAGCGATTTCACAGCTTCATTCCTTCAGATCAAATCGACATCCGGACGACTTCCTGGTAGGCCTGCACGACCTTGTCGCGAACCGCGACCGCCGTCTGCAAGGCCTGCTCGGCCGACATCAGCGCCTCCACGACCTTGCGCGTCGATTCCTTGCCTTGCATCGCCGAGATCGACGCCGCTTCGCCTGCCTTCAGCGTCCCGATCGCGTCGGTCGTCACCTGCTTCATCACCGATTCGAAGCCGACATCGTCGGTGGACTGAATGGCGGTCGGAGCCGCCGGCGAGATGGCCTGCGCCTCGGTCGCACGGCTCGCCGCTTGCCCAGCGGAAATCGCAGTGGATGAAATTGCCTCAAGCATTGTCAGCTCCTCAAGAGGTCGATGGTCATGCCGAGCATCGACCTCACCTGTTTCACGACCTGGAGATTGGCTTCATAGGACCGGTTGACTTCCCGCATGTCGGCCATCTCGATCATCATGTTGACGTTCGGAAGCTTGACGTAGCCGGCCTTGTCGGCAGCGGGATGTCCCGGGTCGTACTCCACGCGGTACGGCGTGGTGTCGACCCCGATCTCCTTGACCTTCGCCAGCTGCGAGCCCGAGGCGCGATCCATCGCAGCATCGAAGGTGATCGTCTTGCGCTGATAGGGATCGGCGCCGGCGGTGCGCCCCGTCGAGGTCGCGTTCGCCAAATTCTCCGAGACGATGCGCATACGCGTCGACTGCGCTTCGAGCCCGGAGCTCGCGACCGTCAATGACGCTTGCAGTGAGTCCAGCATCTCAATTCACCTCAGCTCTTCGCGCTCGACAGCAGCATGCGGTGAAACGACCGCACGACTGCCGAGTTCATCGAGTAATCGCGACTGACGTCGCTGCCCTTGATCATTTCCTGCTCGAGGCTGACCGAATTGCCGGAGTGAACCACTTCCCAGCTGTCCTTCTTCGCGGTCGCCCGCGTGTCGGTCTCGGCCGCGGCCAGCTGCATGTGCGACGGCGACGTCATCGCAAGCCTCATCGGCAAGCCGTCGAGCACCTTGTTGAAGGGCTCGACGTCGCGCGCCTTGAAACCGGGCGTGTTGGCGTTGGCGACGTTTGTGGCGATGGTCGACTGGCGAAGCTCGAGGTACCGCGCCTGCGACGATGCGAGTTCGAAGAGATAAAGCGGTCCCACGACAGCCCCGTTCTGGTCCATTCGGGAGAAGCCTAGGGCGTTAAGCTTTCGTCAAGCTGTTGGGCCGGACGTCGTCCTCTGAATTCTACTGGACCTTCTCGGTGCGCGACGCCTGCTTCGACTGGAGGAAGTAGATGATCTCGGCGACGGGGCGGAAGAATTCCGCCGGGATCACCTGATCGACCTGCACCGCCTCGTAGAGTGCGCGCGCCAGCGCCTTGTTCTCGATCACCGGAATCCGATTCTGCTCGGCGACCTCGCGGATCTTCAGCGCGATCACGTCCATGCCCTTGGCCACCACGAGCGGCGCGGGATTTTCCTCGCGCTTGTAGCGCAATGCGATCGCGAAGTGCGTCGGGTTCGCGATTACCAGCGTCGCGCGCGATGCGGACGCGATCATCCGCTGCCGCGAGCGGTCGCGCGCCAGCGAGCGCAGGCGCGCCTTGATCAGCGGATCGCCTTCCGCCTGCTTGTGCTCGTCCTTGATCTCCTGCTTGGTCATGCGCAACTGGCGCCGCCAGTGGAAGCGTGCCCAGGCGAGATCGATCGCCACCAGGACGATGGTCGCGATGCAGATCGCCGAGACGATCCGCATCGCGATGTTGAGAATCATCTCCGGCAGCGCAACCGGATCGGTGTACATCGCCTCGAACGCCTTCGCCTCCGACGCGCGCAGCACGAAGGCGACCACGGAGGTCACCGCGGCTAGCTTGAACAGCGACTTGGCGAATTCGACCAGTCCCTGCGTTCCGAACAGACGGCTCCAGCCGCTGATCGGAGAGATTCGCGACAGGTCGGGCTTGATGCGCTCCAGCACCAGGCGCGGCGCGTTTTGCAGCAGCGAGGCGGCGAGCCCGAACGCGCCGAGGGTGACGACCAGCGGCACCAGGAAGCGCAGCGCCTGGAGGCCGACCACGGTGAGCAGGTTCTGCGCGTCCGCGCCGGTCGAGAGCGGGAAGCCTTCGGGATCGTCCAGGAGGTTCTTCAACGTCGGCGTCAATTGCTGCACGCCCTGGCCGATCAGGAACGCCTGAATGACCATCAGCGCGGCCATCGAGGCGAAAATGGAGGCCTCCCGAGAGACCGGGATCTTGCCCTGTTCGAGCGCATCACGGACTTTCTTCTCGGTCGGCTCTTCTGTCTTGCTCTCCTGATCGGATGATTCTGCCATGCCCGTTCAGCGGTCAGCGGAAGACCAGCTCATCCTCCTGGTCGGGATTGAGCTCGATTTCACCCTTCTCTGCGAGCTCGAGCGCGAGGTCGGTGATGACGCGGCGCGCCTCCAGCACGTCACGCTGGTTCGACGGCTCGCCGATGGCGAGCTCGTGCTCGACGACGCGGCGGACGCGCGAGGCGACCGCGGACAGGATCAGTTCGCGGAAATGCTTGTCGGTGCCCTTCAGCGCGACGACGATGCGATCGGTCGGCACCTGGTCGAAGATCATGGTGCGCGCCTTCGGCGCCAGGTTGATGACGTCGTCGAAAGTGAACAGCAGCTCCTTCAGCACTTCGGCCGACTTCGGCCGCTTCTCCGACAGGCTCTTGAGCATGTCCTCGATATGTCCGCGCTCCATCTTGTTGATGATGTCGGCGACGCGGGCGTAGGTGTCGGCGCCGAGGTTGCGGGCGAAGTTCAGCGTCAGATCCTCATGCAGCGTCTTCTCGAGCACCCTCATGGCGTCGTCGGCGATCGGCTTGAGGCTGAGTACGCGCCGCATCAATTCGTTGCGCAGGCTCGAGGGCAGCTGGCTCATGACCTTGGCGGCGCAGGCCGGCTTGACCTTGGACAGGATCAGCGCCGCGGTCTGCGGATGCTCCTTGGACAGGTAGCTCGCGAGCGAGTTTTCGGACACCGACGAGACACGGTCCCACACCGACCGGCTCGAATTGCCGAGCAGGTCCGACATGATCGCCGACACCTGGTCGGCCGGAAGCACGTCGCCGAGCACGGCCTCGAGGCCACCGAGGGTGCCGAGAATGTTCGCGCCCATAGAGAATTGCTGGGCGAACTCCTCGACGATGGATTCGAGTTCTTGCGCCGTGATCGGCCGCAGCTCGGCCGCGGCCTTGGTAACGATGCGAATATCCTGCGGCTCGAATTGCGCAAGCACGCTCGCGGCCGCCTGCCGGCCCATGGCCAGCAGCAGCGCCGCGACCTTTTCCGTGCCGCCCAGCGTGGCAACGCCTCGCTGCTTGACGGGAGCGATGCCGACCTGTGCCGCCATGGTCAGCTGTCACCCTGCCCCAGCGGTCCGACGATCTCCGTGAGCGAGACGCCGAAGCGGGAATTGTCCTCTTCGACGACGACCACCTCGCCGCGGGCGACGATGCGGCCGTTGACGACGACGTCGACGGGCTCGCCGACCCGATGGTCGAGCGGAACCACCGCGCCGCGCCCGAGCTTCATCAGGTTCGCCACCGGAATGGTCGCGGATCCCAGCACCACCTGCATGGTGACAGGAATACGCAGGATGGCATCGACATTGCCGAACTTGCCGCTCTCCTCCGCCGTGCGCGCGGCGATTTCCGCGAGCCGCTCCAGCGGAGAGGTGTCGGTATGCCCCTCGTCGGCGGCAGGTGCTCGCGTGGCAGAGTCATAGTCGAAGGATTGCGCCATCTGGTATCGCCTCTTGGTCTTTCCGCTCCCGGAACGCCTCGGCGTTCCGCTCGTATTGGTTCTGTCGGCTCTGGCTTCAGTGCTTGTTCACCTCAGCGCCGCCTGCGGTCGCGGCCGGCGCGAGCCCGCTGCGGGCGTCAAGCGCCGCGATCGCCTCGTGGGCCTGATCGATCTTGGTGGTCAGCACGTTGGCGAGCCGTCCGAGATTGGCGGTGGAATCATGCGCCGCGGTGATGACGGTGTCGAAGGCGCCCGCGGTCTCGTGGACGATGGTGGAGAATTCGCCCTGGTAGCTGCGCAGCCGCGCCAGCTCGCGGTGCATCCGCGTCACCCGCATGCTGGTGAAGGCGAGCGCGATCAGCAGCACGGCATCAACGAGATAGGATATCATCGACGAACTCCCGTTTCTGATCGACGGGATCGGCCACCTGCATGGCGTAATAGCCATCGAGCTGGCCGATCTGACACCAGAACAACACCTGGTTGTTGCTCTCGAGACGGGCCAGCGTGCGCGGCGTCGCCTCGAGCTCGAGCACCTGCCCCACCTTGAACTTCACGACGTCCTCGAGCGAAATCATCTTCTCGTCGAGCACCGCGCTCAGGGTCACCTCGGTCCGGTGGACCTCGCTCTCCATCTGCTCGCGCCAGCGCGGATCGGTCGCGCGACCGTCGCTGGCGGTGACCGTTGCAAGCTTCTGACGCAGCGGGTTGAGCGCGGAGTGCGGAATGATCAGGAACATCTGGCCGCCGCGGTAGAGTGCCTGCACCATCATGTTCGCACAGATCGACATGTTGCTGGCGCGCCCGATCGCCAGCGAGGCCATCGCCGTCTCGACCCGCTCGACGCGGAAGGTGACGTTCGACGTGCCGGCGAAGGCGCTCTGCAGCGCCTTGGCGAACCGCTCGAACAGCGCCTGGACCAGGCGGATCTCGATGTTCGAGAAAGTGCGTTCGACATCGAGCGGCGGTTCCGCGCCGTCGGATCCGAACATCGCCTCGACCATCGTAAACACGAAGTCGCGGTCCAGCATGATGATGACGCGCGAGTCCCACTGCTCGGCATAGAGCACCGCAGCGACCGCGTTGCCCTCGTAGTCCTTGATGATGTCGCCAAGGGGATCGTTGGTGATGCCGTTGACCGAGAAATAGCACGGCGTTCCCGCCATCGGCTGCAGGCTGTCGGTGCACGATGCCGCCATGCGATCGAAGATCACATTGAGCATCGGCATGCGTTCGATCGATATGCCGGCCGCGTCCAGCAGATAGTTCGGCAGCTGCTTGCGCTGATCGACCTCAACGTCTTCCATCATCATGCGCGGGCAGCCTTGGGTTCGGGCTCGGTGACGACGGCCTTGGGACCTGCGATCGTCTCGTTCTCGACGACGTCGATCGACGGCCGCTCGGTGCTCGCGATCATCTTGCGGCCGTGCTCGACGGCGATCTGCGGCATGGCGCCGTTCATGAACGCCAGCAGCGTCTGCTTGACGATGATGTAGGGCCGGCACTTCTTCTCGCGCGTCATCTTGATCTTGATCGCGAACGGCGAAAGAACGCCGTAGGACAGGAAGATGCCGGCGAAGGTGCCGACCAGGGCCGCGCCGATGAAGCCGCCCAGCAGCTTCGGGGACTGGTCGAGCGCGCCCATCGCCTTGATGACGCCGAGCACGGCGGCGACGATGCCCAGCGCCGGCAGCGCCTCGGACACCGTCACCAGCGCATGATAGGGCGCCAGCTTGCTCTTCACGATGGTGTGGATCTCCTCGTCCATCAGCGCCTCGATCTCGTGCGTGCGCGCGTTGCCCATGATGATGAGGCGGACGTAGTCGCAGATGAACTGGAGCAGCGAGGGATCTCCGAGCACGCTCGGAAACGCCTTGAAGATCTCGGAGGACGCGGGATCGTCGATATGAGCCTCGACCTCGTTGCGGCCCTTGCCCCTGAGCTCGCGCATCAGGGCGTGGAGCGCGCCGAGCAGATCAAGGTAGTAGCGTTGGCCGGGCACCGCGCCGGTGATGGCCTGCATGCAGGCAACGCCGGTATCCACCACCGTCTTCCACGGATTGGCGACGATGAACGTGCCGACCGCGGTCCCCATGATGATCACGAACTCCCACGGCTGCATGAGCACGGCCAAATGCCCGCCCATGGCGGCAAATCCGCCGAGCAGCGCCGCTACCGTGATGAAAATCCCCACGAAACTGCCCAACGCGCCGCTCCATCGCCAATCCCACCGGGAATATCTAGTCGGCGAGCCTTGCGCGAAGCTGGCTTCCCGCCTCGCCAGCCCCGCGCAAGCAATCGGCGGCAGCTTGGGGCGGCGTCGCAACAGCGGCCAGAGGGGCGCGTGTCATGCTATCCACCATCGCGGACTACACCAGACTGACCAAGGACATGGGCAAATCGCTGACGCAGGTCGCGACACAGCCGGATGTCAGCCGCGAGACCGACTATTTCCTGAGCCATATCGGCAACGTGAAGACGATCGACGACTTCCTGAAGGACTATCGCCTCTATTCCTACGCGATGAAGGCCTTTGGCCTCAGCGACATGACCTACGCCAAGGCGTTCATGCGCAAGGTGCTGACCGAGGGTGTCGGGAACAAGAACACCTTCGCCAACAAGCTGACCGACACCCGCTACCGGGAATTCGCCACCGCCTTCAATTTCGCCGCCCTCGGCAGCAACGCGACGAAGACCACCCAGGCGACGACCGGGACGGCGACCCATTACGTCACGCAGACGATGGAGCAGAAGGCCGGCGACCAGAACGAGGGCCTGCGGTTGGCGCTCTATTTCACCCGCAAGGCCTCCACGATCACGACCGCCTACCAGGTGCTCGCGGACAAGGCGCTGACGCAGGTGGTTCAGACCGCGCTGGGCCTGCCCTCGACAATCAGCGCGGCCGACATCGACGCCCAGGCCAAGATGATCACGAACAGGGTCAAGCTTACCGATTTCCAGGACCCGGCCAAGGTCACCAAATTCGTGCAGCGCTTTGCGGCGATGTGGGATGCGACCCAGGCCCAGAGCGACAATTCGACCAATCCCGCGCTAGTCCTGATCGGCGGTGCCAGCTCGGCCAGCATGGATATCAACATGCTCTCGAAACTTCAGTCCCTCCGGTTCGGAAAGTAGACCATGCAATCGGCCCTCTATGTGGGATTGTCGGCCCAGGTCGCTCTCGAAAAGCGCCTCCAGACGATCGCCAACAACGTCGCCAACGTCAACACGGCGGCATTCCGCACCGACGTGGTGAAGTTCGAGACCGTGCTGTCCAGGGCGGGCGCAAACCCGGTCGCCTTCTCCTCGCCCGGCGACAACATCATCTCGCGCGAGCAAGGCAACATCACCGAGAGCGGCAATCCGCTCGACGTCGCCGTGGTCGGCCAGGGCTGGATCGCCTTCGCAGGTCCCAACGGCACGGTCTATACCCGCGACGGCCGGCTCCAGATCGCCGCCAACGGCGATCTTCAGACCGTAAGCGGCTTTCCCGTCGTCGATTCCGGCGGCGCGCAGATCACGCTGGACCCGAACGGCGGACCGATCTCGATCTCGCGCAGCGGCGCGATCACCCAGGACAACAACGAGATCGGCACCATCGGCCTGTTCAACATTCCCGCTGACGCCAATCTCGAGCGCTACGGCAATTCCGGCGTGACGCCGGACCGACCTGCGAGCGCCATCGCCGATTTCTCCCGCGACGGCTTCAAGCAAGGCTATGTCGAGGGCTCCGGCGCCAATCCGATGATGGAATTGACCAAGCTGATCGCGGCCTCGCGTGCCTTCGACGGCACCAATTCGATGATCGAGGGCACCGAAAGCTCGCTGCAGAACGCAATCCGGACGCTGGGCGAACCCGGCAAGTAGACCGCGCCTCGCGCGCATTGAGATTGAGGTTGGACGGTTTCCTTGAACGCTCTTCGGCAACTCGAGTGGGCGCTGCTGGAGCTTCAGCAGAGCACTCCCCTGGCAAGCGTCAGCGGCGCGATCTCCGAGATCGCGCCGACGCATTTCCGTGTCTCCGGCCTGTCGCGCTTCGTCAGGCTCGGCGAGCTCATCGGCGTCAATTCGGGCGGCAAGCCGCAGATCGGCGAAGTGGTGCGAATCGACAGCGAGGGCATCGTCGCCAAGCCGTTCGACCGGCAGTTCGCCGGCGGCCTCGGCTCGGTCGCCTACCGGATGCCGCCCTTGTCCTTTGCGCCCGATCCGAGCTGGAAGGGTCGCGTCATCAACGCCCTCGGCGCGCCGCTGGATGGATTGGGGCCCCTCACGCCGGGCCCACAGGCGGTCTCGGCGGAGGCTGAGGCGCCCTCGGCCATGAAGCGCGCACGCGTGCACAAGCCGCTGCGCACCGGCGTACGCGTCATCGATTTGTTCGCACCGATCTGCGCCGGCCAGCGCGTCGGCATCTTTGCCGGCTCCGGCGTCGGCAAATCGACGCTGCTTGCGATGCTCGCCCGCAGCCAGGGTTTCGACACCGTCGTACTGGCCCTGGTCGGCGAGCGCGGCCGCGAGGTGCGCGAGTTCATCGAGGATGTGCTGGGCAATGATCGCCAGCGCGCCGTCACCATCGTGTCGACCGGAGACGAAAGCCCGATGATGCGGCGGCTGGCGCCGAAGACGGCGATGGCGGTCGCGGAATATTTCCGCGACCGGGGCGAATCGGTGCTGCTCATGGTCGATTCGATCACGCGTTTCGCCCACGCCGCCCGCGAGGTCGCGCTCGCCGCCGGCGAGCCTGCGGTCGCGCGCGGCTACGCGCCGACGGTCTTCACCGATCTGCCACGCCTTCTGGAGCGCGCCGGGCCCGGCGAGGAAGGTGCCGGCACCATCACCGGAATCTTCTCGGTGCTGGTCGACGGCGACGATCACAACGAGCCGATCGCCGATACCATCCGCAGCACGCTCGATGGGCACATCGTGCTCTCCAGGCACATCGCCGACCAGGCGCGCTATCCGGCCGTCGATGTGCTCGCTTCGGTCTCGCGCCTCGCCCACAACGTCTGGGATCCCGAAGAGCGCGAATTGGTCAGCAAGCTGCGCGCCTTGATCGCCAAATACGAGGACACGCGCGACCTTCGCCTGATGGGCGGCTATCAATCGGGACGTGATTCGGGCCTCGACCAGGCGGTCGACATGGTTCCGAGAATCTACGGCGCGATGCGGCAGGACGCTTCGGCTCCGCCGAGTGCCGATCCGTTCCGCGAGCTGCGAGACATGCTCAAGGGCGAATAGCAGCGCGAGGGGCCGCGACCGCCCGCAACATGCGCCGCTATCCTGCTCCTGCCCGTTGTTTTCGACAGGAGATTGCGCATGCCGCCACGCCGCCGGCGCATGCGCCGCACGGCCGTCGCCGGTTTTCCGCCCTGAGCGCGGCCACCACTCGGGTGAGAGCAGCGGACGACCGCGCCGGATGCGACCGCACCGGCGATTCTGCGAGCAAACGGTCAACAACCGGCGCGTGTAATTCTTCCGAATTCCCTTGACGATTCTCCGGCTCCACCCACAAGTTGTGGATGACCTGCCGAACTCATCGTCGTCATGCACAAGCTTCGATCAATTTGCGTCGATCACGGACAGCAGGACGCCGTGCAATCATGGCGTCGCAGAGTTGAGTGCATGCTGCTTGCCGGACAGCGTATTGCGTTCACTATCATGTGTCCCGATGAGCGAGATTGTCTTGAACGTTACATTCGCCTGCAACGACATCTGGGCTCCGCGAGCGTCTCTACTTGATTTTGTTGAGAAGCTCATTCATCGTTTCGACGGAATATAAGAAACGTCTGCGTGTGACTTGAACTCAGGGGCTTCGGTTGAACTATTCCGATCCATCGTCGGCTGGCGACGGCAACTCGGGCTCCCGTGCGACGACGCTGTTGGCATGCCAACGACGCAGTTCGTCACTCCGAAGCACGCGACGCGCATCGGTCCAGGTCGGCCGCGCTATAATTCGTTCCTACGAACGAGAGCTCGACACGACGCGTTCGCCGGACAGCTGCAGCCGTTCGATGTCTTTCGAAGGTTTCGCGGACCAGGATGCAAAGCGGCTTCGGGGCGCCGCAGACGAAGTTCCGGGGACGAGGTAGATTCATGCCATTGGCACGGGAAGCCGTCGAGCTGCTGGTTCAGGCGGCGAGGGCTTGGTATTTCGAAGGCAATCAGCATGGATTGCGCGATCGCGAATGGATGGCGCTGCGCTTTCTCGGCCGCGCCAACAGATTTTCGCGCACGCCGTCCGCGCTGGCCGGCTTCATCGGCGCCACCAGAGCAACTGCATCGCAGATCGTGAAAACGCTGGAGAGCAAATCCTTTCTGGTGCGCAAGCCGTCGCAAGAGGACAAGCGTTCTGTCGTCCTGCACGTCACCGCCCAGGGCGAGAAATGCCTGAACCAGCACGACCCGATCAATCACGTCGTCAATGCGGTCACCTCGCTTGGAAACGACGAATGCGTCAGGCTGCGCGACTCGCTCCGCGAAGTTCTCAATCACCTCGACGCGGCCCATCAGCGGCTCGATGCCAGTGTCTGCCGGGACTGCATGTTTCTCGCCGAACGCGGCCCGGCTACCTCCAAAGGACGCGCGAGCGCCGAATTCATGTGCCGGCTGTATCGCGCTCCAGTCTCGCTCGATGAGACCGAACTGCTGTGCACCAGTTTCGAGCGCACCCGCGACCGCCCCAAGATCGAGGAGCATCTCGACCGCGCGCGGATGGCAAGCCAGGGCTGAGACGCACGCAATTTCCGCGCGAGTGGTTGCGGCACAGCCCGCGGACAACTTCGCAGCGCCGGTCTCTGAACAACGCATGCAGTTCCCTCGTGTCCCCGGACAAGCCGCAACGCTGACAACGTTGCTGCGCAGATGCTTCGCATCGCCAGGGAGACGCTGCGCTGCGTCCGGGGCACGCGAGCGGAGTTATGACGCCCGCTCTCTCCACGCCGTCATTGCGAGCGCAGCGAAGCAATCCAAACTCTTTCCACGGAAGGATTCGGGATTGCTTCGTCGCAAGAGCTCCCCGCAATGATCGAGCGTCCTGCAATCACCACTGTCGCTGAAACCGAATTTCGGTAGATCGAAATATTTGCACCGCGATTCTCAGCGCAGCGAAACAGGCTCGGTTGCCGTAGCCCGGATTGAGCGCCAGCGTAATCCGGGACGGCCCGCGATGCGGGGCGAGCGGTCCCTACACCATCGGGCAGCGCATTCACGCGACCCGTTGGCTCGATCCGGGCAACGGGGGCGTCAGGCATCACGCGGGATGGGCGCACAAAAAAACACCCGGCGGTTTCCCGCCGGGTGTTCATCACGTGGTTCGAAAGATCTTACCAGTTGCGCTGGGCGCGGAGCAGCAGGGTGACGCTGTCCTGATCCTTCAGCTCGTACAGGGCGGCCGGCTTGGCCGTCGTGCCGGCACCGGCGTAGCCAACCGTGCCCGAGTACTTCTGGTCGAGACGGGTCCAGTTCAGGTCGCCCGAGAACGTCAGGTTCTTGACCGGGGTCCAGCGGGTGATGATACCGACCTGGCCGACGGCGAAGTCAGGGTTACAACCCGTGACACCGGCGAGACCGCCGAACACGCCGCCTGCACCGCCAGCGCCGCAGAGAGCGGTCTTGGCGACCGAGCCGTACTGCGCCTGAGCGTAGGCGCCGTAGAGCGCGGTGTTCCAGTAGGGATCCCAGTTGTGGGTGTAAGCACCGCGGAAGCCCCAGGTCTTGACGGTTTCCTGCTGGCCGCCCGTGACGAACACGGTGTCCGGAGCATAGGCAAAGCCGACGCTCTGATAGGCAACGCCCGAGCTGCCGAACATCGAGTAGCTGCTGCCCGCCAGGTTCTGGAAGTTGTAGCGGGTCGCGCCGTCGGTGTAGACGCCCGAAATGTTGATCACGTCACCCGCGCCGGTCGGGATGTTCTTGATCGACAGAGCGAGCTGAACCGCCCAGCCCCACTTGTCGTCGGGGTGACCGGTGGCTTCGTTGGCGCCGTAGTAGGCGACGTGGTTGTCGTGAGCGGCGACCGACGCCTGGAACATGCCCCAAGCCTGGTCGACACGAACCATACCGACGAGGTTCGGCGAACGCGAGCCGCCGATGGCGTTGGTGCCGTACGTACCGCCGACCATGCTGCCGACGGTCGCGCCGGTCAGGTTCACGTTGCCGGCCTGGTAGTAGGCCGTCGCGTCTTCCGCCGAGAACGAAGCCGTCACGCCCTGACCGAAGTCAGCGGTGTAGGTGAACTGGTTGACACCAGTGACCGTGCCGCTGCCGCCGACGAGGCTGTCGATGTTGTTGCCGGGATAGTTGGTCCAGGGCGCATCGAACTGCGACACGGCCTTACCCATGGTGAAGCCGGCGAACTGGATGAAGGCGTAGTACACGCCGAGCGAACCGCCCGAGGTGTTGCCGTCGGTGCCGTTGATCGACGAACCAACGAGCGCCGGCGTCGCGCCGGAGGTGTTGAGGCCGAGGTTGCCGGTATAGACCGTGCCGCCCGTCGCGGAGCCGGAGCCCTGATAGCCGCCGGTGGTCCAGGTGAACACGCCGTCGAAGAAGGTACGGACGACGCCGTATTCGGTCGCGGTGCGCGTGTCGATGTTGAGATCCTGACGAGCGCGCATCTGGTAGTAGTTGCTGAGGCGGTTGTGCGCACCAGCCGGGGAGCCGTTCGAGATGCCGTAGTTGCTGTTGGTGTTGAACGCGACTTCAGCGCGCAGATAACCACCCAGCTTGATGCAGGTGTCGGTGCCCGGGATGTAGTAGAAGCCGGCGCCGTACAGCGAGCAGATCTTCACGTATTCGACGGCCTTGGCCTTCACGGGCAGATCGGCTGCGAACGCCCCGGAGACGGCCATCAGGCCGGCAGCCGAGCCGAGAAAGAGCGTCTTCGTCAACTTCATTAGTAAACCTCCAGGTCGGTTCAGGGGGCTCGGCTCCTCGGAGGACGCCGCTTGACCCACTTAATTTCCGTTCAATTCAGGTCCGCACTGAAGGTCCGGACTGAAACGACAGTGAGGTGCCCCCCCTCCGTCGTAGCTCACGTATAGTTTATAAAAACAACGGCCTCAATTTATTGATTTAGTGAATCGTAACTTCCATCCGAGATGTTGCTCAAGCGCAACAAAGACGATTGGCGCGGCAACTAACTCTTTATTACAAAACGAAAAAGCCCTCAGGGGGCATCCCGAGGGCTTTCTTGGAGGTCTCACATCGCTGTCCATCGACAGGGTCAAGAGCAGCAAAGATTGAGTGGGAGGAGACGTAATTTAATTAATTGCTTTTTGCAAGTACTAAACCGCCGAACCGTTTCCGCCGTGCGGTGTCCGCCACAATTGTCCACGCGCGATATGCGAGACGATTCCCCAATATCCCATTAAAAGAGTGAACTGAGGGAAACGGGGGGCAGCCACATGATCGAGAAGAAACTCGACAGGGCGATTACGGACTTCATCTGGAACGTCGTCGAAATTCACTCCCAGCTGGAGGACATCCATACCTGCTGGGCCGGACTGCTGGGCATCACCGAGCCGCAGTGGCTGATCCTGATGGCGATCACCGAACTGGACGACGGGCGCGGCGTCGCCGGCATCGATATCGCGAACAAGTTGCGGGTCCACCCGGCCTTCGTGACCAACCAGACCAAGAGCCTCGAAAAGGGCGGCTTCCTGTCGCGGCGGCCGGCACCGGACGATGCCCGCTTCGTTCTGATGTCGCTGACGGAGAAGGCCACGACGGAAATCGAAAAACTATCCAAGAGAAAGCTCGCCTTGAATTCGACCATCTTCAACGAGCTCGACGAGAAGACCCTGGCTGAACTGAATGCCGCGCTGGCAACGATCGCCAGGAACGCGCGGCTGGCGGCACGATTGCTGGCTATCGACGTGTCGTGACGCGCGCCTTGGCGTCGAGGCGACCGCCCGAAGCATGGCGGCAAACACCGCGCTCAAATGCGATTCTCCCAAGGGCTAGAGATAGGTCACGGGGTCAAGCTGACGGGCCGTTCCGAGCTTGCTGCCGAGCCATTCGAAGACGAAGTCGTCGACAGCGATGAAATTCTCGACCTCGCCGAGCGGGTGCCGGACATTGTTGGGCACCACGACCGAGCAATCGGCTCCGGTCTGCCGATAGCCGGCTTGCAGATCGAGGGCATCCTGCTCCCATATCATGGAGCGGCTCCCGACGACCATGAGCAGCGGGCACGGGAGTCGACGCGACGGCGGTAGCGAACCCGTCGCGGCCCCGTCGGGGACCGCTTGCCCGAAACCGGTCATCCAGCGAAGCGACGCTCGACGCATCACCGGCGTCAAAAGACCGCCATCGCACACGGCGGCCGCTATCCTGCGATCCGAGAGGGCAAGGCGGGACGCATGAGAGGCGCCCTCCCCTTCGCCATAGATTGCGATCCGCCGCGCATCGACATCGGGGCGAGCCTCCAGATAGTCCAACCAGCACTGAAGCCTGTGCTCCGGCTTGAAGGAGCGATGCACGGTTGAATTGCCGGCATCGACGAACAGGAGCGACATGGTCCCGCAGAGTGAGGCCGGCAACAGCCTGCTCATCATCGAGCCCAGGGTGATGTCCTCGTCGCTGAGGCAGATGACCGTCGGCGCGGAAGTCCCACGACGGAGCGCCGGCAGAAAGAAGCCGGCCAGCGCCCCTTGGTCGAAGCAATCAATCTTGACCCGCTCGATCGCCAGTCCGGCCTCCGCCTCGAAACCTCGCAGGCTGATGCCGACCTCGTCTGCGAGGCCGGCACTTTCGACATCTTCCGGACAAGACAAGCGTCTGACGACTTCGAGGGCCGTTAGCGAACACAGCCACGCTTCCCGCGAAACCCAGGCGGAACGGTTTTGGTGCGCGGATTCGGCCAAGGTCCGGTAGTCGTCCGCGACCTTCAACCAGTCCGAAATCCACAGATGCCGGTGCGTCTCACGCCCAAGCTCCGCGACGGACAGGCTTTGGAAAAATTGGGACGCGCGATCCCGCAAGCGCGCCAGGCTTTGCCCGGCGCCGTCGCACGAGCCGTGAGGCCAATGATCACCTTCCATGTCAGCCCCCGAGCGGCGCGGTCAACGGTTGCCCGGACTTGCGTCCAGACTAGCCGGCTTTGCATTCTGCGCAGCGCCCCGCGCACCTGCTCGATGCGATCGCCGCCGCCCCTGATCGCGTCCATCGCGCTTGCGTCTGGCGAGGCAGCCCGCCGCGTCGACGTCTTTCGCCGCCATTCCAAACCAGCCCGCTTGAGCCCAAGGTCGAGGCCGGCCCAACTCAATCGTCACGTCCCAGCTCCATCGCTGAACACAGTTGCTTGCCGCGCACCCCGCCAGTCTTGCGATCAGACTTGCGATGCGGGCCCTGACTTTTCTTGTTGCGATCGGCGAACTGAAATGACTCACTTCGCCGACGTAAAATACATGCCTGCGTAGGCCGGCATTGTGAAAGCACGATATGGTGAGAGATGCGGCGGATTGCCGCTTCATCAATGCCGAAAGGCAAATATGACAGGAAGAAAACAGGGGGATCAACCGACGTGGCGATCATCGGCACGCGACATGTGACGACGTACGACCGCACCTCACGCTGAGCCGGGACGAGCGAGACATCCTCCGGCCTACCGGATTCGGTAAAGCCGTACGGCGTTGAGTGAGCCGATTGACAGCCGCAGGTGGCGGGACAGCAAGGACCCGTCGGGCAAAATTGGGGCTCGTAGCGGATGAGCGCGGCATAAGCCTGGTCCTTGCCGGCGGGTGGAAGGATTGCCGGACAATGCTCTTCGCTCCATCCGGCCGCCGGGATCCTGGCGCGCCTTGTATGCATTATCCCAGTTGCCATCCCTGCGCACTTCGCTTTACATGCCGGCAACTCGCCCGCGGATGACGGCCGGGGCTCAAGAATCACACACATTGTCAAAGGGACGGAATATGGCGCGCAACATATTGATTCTCGGGGCTTCTTACGGCTCGCTGCTGGGCACGAAGCTGCTGATGGCAGGGCACAATGTGACCCTGGTCTGCCGCGCCAAGACCGCGGAGCTGATCAACCGCGAAGGTACCGAGGTGCGCATCAAGCTGCGTGACGAAGCGGTGCATCGGGCGATCTTTTCGCGCAACCTGCCCGGCAAGCTCGACGCCGTGACCCCCGCCAATGTCGACCTCTCCCGCTACGACATGGTCGGCCTTGCGATGCAGGAGCCGCAATACACCAACCACACAGTTCGCGTTCTCATGGTCAAGATCGCCGCGGCGAAGCTGCCGTGCCTGTCGATCATGAATATGCCGCCGCTGCCCTATCTGAAGCGGATCCCGGCGCTCGCCGACATGGATCTGGAAGAGGCCTACACCAATGCCCAGGTGTGGGAGCGGTTCGAGCCGGGGCTGGTGACGCTGTGCTCGCCCGACCCTCAGGCGTTCCGTCCGCCGGAAGAAGCCGCCAACGTGCTGCATGTCGGCCTGCCCACCAACTTCAAGGCGTCGGTGTTCGCCGACGAGAAGCACAACAAGGTGCTGCGCGAGCTGGAGGCCGACATCGACGCGGTGACGCTCGACGGCCACGACGTGCCGGTGAAGCTGAAAGTGTTCGATTCCCTGTTCGTGCCGCTGGCGAAATGGTCGATGCTGCTCACCGGCAATTACCGCTGCATCACGCCGCACGATCCGCAGTCGATCCGCGACGCCGTGCACAGCGACCTCAGTCGCTCGCAAACGATCTACGACCATGTCGACGCCATCGCCCGCAAGCTCGGCGCCGATCCGCAGGACCAGGTGCCGTTCGCGAAATACGCCAAGGCCGCCGAGAGCCTGCTCAAGCCGTCATCGGCGGCGCGCGCGGTCGCGAGCGGCGCGCCCTTCATCGAGCGCGTCGACCTCCTGGTGAAGCTGATCTCGCATCAGCTCGGCGTGCCCAACGCCGAAATCGACCGCACGGTCGAGACCGTCGATCTGAAGCTGAACGAGAAGATCGTGCAGGGCGGATCCGGCGCGCAGTAAGCGCGCCGCATCCACCGACGTCGACGCTCACGCGCTCAGGAATGATTGAAGCCAGATCAGGCCGGTCACCGCGACAAGCGTGACCGCGCCGGTGCGCGTGACCCGGTCGGGATGCCCGAACCGGCGGGCGCTGCGGCCGAGTGTTGCGCCCAGAGTGATCCACGCGGCGCCAGCGGTGACAATCTGAAGCGCAATCGCGCCCAACCAGGGCAACAGTTCAAGCGGCCCTGCTCCAAGTGGCAGGAGCAGGAAGGCGAAGACGAGCACTTTCGGGTTCAACAGGGTTGTGAGCAGCACCTGGCCGAACGTCACCGCTGCACCGTCGCGCAGCTCGCGCGTGTTGACCCGCCAGAGCATGGCGGCAAGGCACAGGATGTAGATGGTCACTGCGACGCGGAGCAGGACGGCCGCGAGCGGGATATCCATGACGATGGGCCCGAGCGCCAGCCGCAACAGCGCGATCGCCAGCAGATAGCCGGCGAGCTCCGCCACAAGCAGATGAAGCGAGCGCGCGATCCCGATCCCTGCGCCCGATGTCGCGAGCAAGGTGTTGGTCGGCCCGGGCACGGCCAGCAGGAAATAGGTCGCCGTGAAGAAGGTCAGGAAGCTCATGCGCCTGAGCTAGCAGGCCCCTGGCCAGGCTGGTTTGATCTTCATCATCGAATCCGGTCGTCAAAGCCCGGAATCGACCCGAATCCGCCCACCCCCGTGGTCGCCGATTTGCGAAAACGTTGCATCCGTGCGAGGTCTGGCCTTACGTAACGGAGGCCGCCGAGATGCTTCGGCAGAGACTCCAGATGCCGGCTGCGGGCAGGTTCCAAGCCTGCCCGCGATAGCCGGATTGACGGGCGAAAGAACAAGTCATCGAAGATGGATCAGTCGACGTTGCAGGTCGCTCGCGCGGTGGAGGCCGGCGCGACAACCATGAAGAGTGTCATCGACGCGACCGGATTGTCCCGTCTCAAGGTCGAGCGCGCCTTGAACACGCTGGAGAAGCAGAAACTGCTCGTTCGCGACGGCCAGGGCTTCAAGGCAGCCGGCCAGCCGAAGACGGCGCCGTTCGCCCGGCAATGCGGATCGTGCAACGCCTGCTGCGACATTCTCGAGGTGGCCGTCGTCGACAAGCCGGTGAACCAGCTCTGCAAGCACTGGCAGACGGGCACCGGCTGCACCATCTACGACCGCCGTCCCCAGATGTGCCGCTCCTTCGTCTGCGCCTGGCTGCAGGGGCATCTCGACGATGACTGGTTCCCGGCGAAGTCGGGCATCATCGTTCATTTCAGCCAGGATGCCGTGAACGTCACGGTCGACGACCATTGCCCCGATCGCTGGCGCGAGGAGCCGTATTTCAGCAAGCTCGCCGAATGGTCGCTGAATGGCATCAGGCGGATCGGAAACCGCGGCTATGCGACCCTGATCGTCTCCGGCGCCGACCGCTTCCTGCTGCTCGGACGCACCGTCGTCTCCGAGCCGACCCTGTTCGGCACGGCCTTCGTGCCGCTGACGGCCGACACGTTCCGGTTCTGGCGGGCGACATCGCCGGAGCATTTGCAGCGGTTGCATGAGCGCATCGCCGAGATGGAGCGGATCAGGCAGGAATTCGGCTCTTGCGTCATCCCTGCGAACGAGGACGACGATCCGCAAGCCCCCTATCGGCCCGCACTTTTACGGCTATCGAATCACGCCTGAACGCCGCCGTGGGCAACGCGGCCTGATCAGCGCCGTGCCGCTCGACGCGCCGCGGCGGGATTGATAAGCCCCTGTCCGCGAATGACGGGGACTTGAGTCGGGCATGACGGTTGCAATCGAGATGGGGCAGACCACGGCGGGCGCCGCGGCCGCCATGGACCTCGAGGAACTCTTGGCGACCCGTCTCCTGGTGCAGGGCAATTCGGGCTCCGGCAAGTCGCATCTGCTGCGGCGGCTGCTGGAACAGAGCGCGCCGTGGGTGCAGCAGGCCATCATCGACCCCGAAGGCGATTTCGTCACGCTGGCTGAACGCTTCGGCCATCTCGTGATCGAGGCCGAGGATCACACCGAGCGCGGCCTTCAGGTCGCCGGCGAGCGCGCGCGGCTGCACCGCGTCTCCACGGTGCTCAATCTCGAAGGGCTCGACGCCGAGAACCAGATGCGCCGCGCCGCCGCGTTTCTCGGCGGGATGTTCGACGTCGACCGCGACCATTGGTATCCGATGCTCGTGGTCGTCGACGAGGCGCAGCTGTTCGCGCCGGCGGTGGCCGGCGAAGTCTCGGACGAGGCGCGAAAACTCTCGCTCGGCGCCATGACCAATCTGATGTGCCGCGGCCGCAAGCGCGGGCTGGCCGGCATCATCGCGACCCAGCGGCTGGCGAAGCTAGCCAAGAACGTCGCGGCGGAAGCCTCCAATTTCCTGATGGGGCGCACCTTCCTCGACATCGACATGGCGCGCGCCGCCGATCTGCTCGGCATGGAACGGCGGCAAGCCGAATCCTTCCGCGATCTCGAGCGTGGGCAGTTCATGGCGCTGGGACCTGCGCTGTCGCGCCGGCCGCTGCGTTTGCATATCGGCCCGACCGACACGAGCCCACGCAATTCCACGCCGCGGCTGATGCCGCTGCCGGAATCCTCGCTTGAAGATATGCGCGCCGTGATCCTGGCCGCGCCGCCGCCCGATGCCAGCCGCCCGCAGCGCAGGCCGGCACCGGATTTGCTCGAACAGCTCCGCGCCGCGAAGGCCGCCGCTACGCCGGAGATCCGGCCCGAATTGGTCGAGGTACCCGTCAGCGCCGAGGAGCTCGCGGAGCGGCGCGAGCGCGTGGCTCGTACGCTGCGCGCCGTGCTGGCGGAGCCCGACGCGGGCTTCCGCGCCATCGGCGTGCTCTATCAGGAGTTCGTGGTCCGCTGCCGCATCGAGGGCTTAGGGGCGGCCGTGCCCGACCTGAACGAATTCCGCCGCATGCTGACCCATGCGCGCGCCGGCCTCGGCACCGATCTCACTGATGACGACGCCTGGCAGGACGTGTCGCTGCGCGCCTCGATCCTGCCCGACGACATGCAGGGCGTGTTCATGATGATCGCGCGCGCCGCGAAGGAAGGCTGGCCGTGTCCCGGCGACGCCGCGATCGCGCGGGCCTATGGCTCGCATTCGCTGCGCCGCGCGCAGCGGCTGCTCGGCTACATGGAGGAGCAGGGCCTGATCGTGATCCAGCTCGACGGCGGCGGACGCAGGATCGTGACGCTGGTCGAGCTGGCCTGGGCCACTGCGCCGGGCGATCCCAATGGCGATGATCTGCCGGCGGAGCAGCTCGCGAGCGCGGCTTCGGCTTGAAGCGCTACGCCGCCTCGGAGCCGCCGAGATAGGCATCGCGGATTCGAGGGTCGTCCTTCAGCGCCCGCGCCGGGCCTGACAGCACGATCTTGCCGGTCTGGAGCACATAGGCTTCATGCGCGATCTCCAGCGCGAGGCTGGCGTTCTGCTCGACCATGAACACAGAGACTCCCTCCTGGTTGATGGTCCGGATCAGCTCCAGCACGCGGTCGACATAGAGCGGCGACAGACCCATGGTCGGTTCATCCATCACGATCATCCTGGGACGGCTCATCAGCGCCCGCGCCATCGCGACCATCTGCTGCTCGCCGCCTGACAATGAGCCCGCGCGCTGCGACAGCCGCTGGCCGAGCTTCGGGAATAGGGTGAGCATCCTGTCGAGATCCTGCGCGATCGCCTCGCGGTCGTTGCGCACGAAGGCGCCCATCAGGATATTTTCGCGCACGCTCATGTCCGCGAACAGCCGCCGCGCCTCCGGCACCGAGGCGATGCCGCGGCGGACGATCTGCGGCGTGGTCAGCCCGATCAACGATGCGCCGTCGAACGTGACATCGCCGGAACGCGGTTTGACCAAGCCAAGGATGATCTTCATCGTCGTCGACTTGCCGCTGGCATTGCCTCCGAGCAGGCAGACGATGTGGCCGCGCGCGACCGTGATCGACAGGTCGAAATGCACTTGGGCCTGCCCGTAGAACGTATTGACGTTCGACAATGCCAGCAGAGGTTCGGGGGCGCTCGTCGTCATGCTGCGCTCTCCTGCTCCGACGTCCCTGATAGCCCGTGGCCAAGATAGGCCTCGATCACCTTGGGATCGCTCCGCACCGCTTCGCCCGGCCCTTCCGCGATCTTCTTGCCCTCGTCCATGACGATGACGCGATCGGACAGGCGCATCACCATCTCCAGCTTGTGCTCGATCAGGAGGATGGTCAGCCCCTCCGCCTTGAGCTCGGCGACCAGCGACTGCATCTCCGCGGTCTCGGTCGGGTTCATGCCGGCCGTGGGCTCGTCGAGCAGCAACAGGCGCGGCTTCAGCGCCAGCGCGCGTGCGATCTCGACACGGCGGCGGTTGGCGTAAGACAGACTGTAGGCCGGCTGGTCGATCCGCGGCAGCAGCCGTTCGCCGAAGCGGGCGAGAATGGCTTTCACCTCCTCGCGCAGCCGCTCTTCCTCAGCCCTGACGCTGGTGGGACGCAGCAGCGCCAACCCCAATTCCAGCAGCGGGCCGATCACCGGCACCGCCGGCTTCACCGCACGCAGCCGCGTGTGGGCGCCGATCAGCACGTTGTCCATCACGCTGAGATTGCCGAAGACGCGGCCGAGCTGGAACGTGCGCGCGATGCCTTCGGCGGCGAGCCGCTCCGGCGACAGGCCGGTGATGTCCTGACCTTCGAAATGGACGACGCCGGCGTCGGGGCGATCAAGACCGGTCACGAGGTTGAACAGCGTCGTCTTGCCGGCGCCGTTCGGGCCGATGATGCTGATGAGCTCTCCCCTGGCGAGATCGAGGTCGATGGCGTCGACCGCGGTGAGGCCACCGAAGCGCCGCGTCAGCCCACGCAAGGACAGCATGGTCGTGTGCTGCTCCGCCATCACATCGTCCCCAGCAGGCCCTGCGGCCTGAACCGCACCAGCAGCAACAGCACGATGCCGTAGATCAGGATGCGATACTCCGCCGCGATCCGAAAGACCTCGGGCAGGCCGACCAGCGCCACCGATCCGAGAATCGCGCCGACGACATTGCCGAGGCCACCGAGGATGACCACTGTCAGCGCCAGGATGGATTGCTGCGTGTTGAAGGTCTCATGGTTGATGTAGGAATACAGATGCGCGGCGATGCCGCCGCTGACGCCGGCGGCGAACCCGCCGAAGATGAAGGCCAGCGACTTGTAGCGGTTCAGGCTGAGGCCATAGGCGCGCGCGGCGATGTCGTCGTCGCGGATGGCGCGAAAGCTGCGGCCGAGGTGCGATGTCAGCAGCCGCCCCTGCAGCAGCGCCAGCACGACCATCACCGCGAAGCTGAACCAGTAGATCGAGGTCGGGCTGATCAGATCGTAGCCGAACAGCGACAGCGGCGGGATGCCGGAGATGCCGATCGGGCCGCGTGTGACGCTTTCCCAGTTCAGGATCACCAGGGACACGATCTCGCCGATGGCGAGTGTCGCGATCGACACGTAATGCCCGCGCAGGCGAAACGACGGCGAGATCAGCGCGGTGCCGAGCGCGGCGCACATCAAGCCGCCGCCGATGATCGAAAGGCCCACCGGTACGGAGAGGGTCATTGACAGCAGCGCGGAGGTGTAGGCGCCGATCGCGAGCAGCGCGGCGTGACCGAGCGAGACCTGGCCGATCGTGCCCGCAACC
The DNA here is from genome assembly GCF_014198315.1 of Bradyrhizobium sp. CIR48. NCBI lineage: Bacteria > Pseudomonadati > Pseudomonadota > Alphaproteobacteria > Hyphomicrobiales > Nitrobacteraceae > Bradyrhizobium > Bradyrhizobium sp. CIR48. Next base: position 90,539 of record NZ_JACIHG010000012.1, on the reverse strand, counting down.
AGTGTCAGGCTGAGTGCGAGCATGCCGAGCAGCCAGGCATTGATCAGGGTCTGGAGCACGTAGAACGACACCGGGAAAAACGGCAGAACCGCGAAGATCGCGGCCGCAGCCAGCAGCGCCCAGCGCGGGATGCGCACCGGGCGGCTCGGCGCGATGAAGGTGCCGGTGAGCGGCTCGGGCGGGGCCTGCCGCGCGCTCGCGAACAGGCCGTTCGGCCGCAGCACGAGCACGACGACGAGCAGCAGGAACGCGAACAGATTGCGGTAGCTGGTGCCGAATACCGCAACGCCGTAGCTCTCGACAAGACCAAGCAGCAGGCTGCCGATCACCGCGCCGGGCACATTACCGGCGCCGCCGACGACTTCAGCGACGACGCCCTTGAGCGTCGCCTGCAGGCTCATCGCGGTGTCGATCTGGTTGTAGTACATGCCGACCAGCATGCCGGAGACGCCGCCGAGCGCGGCGGCAATGCCGAACACCGCCTGATTGACGCGGTTGACGTCAACGCCCATTTGCATCGCCGCGTCGCGGTCCTGCGACGCCGCGCGCACCGCCCATCCGAGCTTGCTGTAACGCAGGAACACGAACAGCAACAGCGCACTGGTGAGGCCGACGCCAGCGATGAGCAGATCGAGCGGGCCGATCGTGCCGCCGCCGACCTGGAAGCGGACATCAGGCAACTGGCTCGGCAGCGCGCGCGGATTGGGCGAGAAGGTCAGCATGACAAGCTGATCGAGCACGAAGCTGATGCCGATCGTGGCGAGCAGCGGCGCGATGCGCACCGAGTTCTGCAGCGGACGCAAGCCGAACCGCTCGATGATCAATCCGACGAGCGCGGCAGCCACCGCGACCACGATGATGGTGAGCGGCAGCGGCGTATGCAGCTGCACCACCGCGACCCAGCCGATATAGGCACCGACCAGATAGATCGAGCCTTGCGCGAAGTTGATCAGCCGGCTGACGCCGAAGATCAGCGCGAGCCCGACCGCAACGAGGGCGTAGACATTGCCGACGATCAGCCCGTTGATCGTATAGTCGAGCCAGGAAGACAAACGGTGATCCCCGCGTAGAATGAAGTCGGCCGAAGCGGTTGCTCCAGCCTACAGATCAGGTCGGCTTGCCGTCCCAGAGCGCGAACTGGCCCTTGCGCACGACCAGCTCGGCATTCATGGCGCCCTTGACGCGGCGGCTCTCGACGTCGAACGTCGCCGAGCCGAAGATGACGCTGGAGACGTCCTTCACTTTCGCGAAGGCATCGCGGACCGCACGGCGGTCGGTGCCGCCGATCTTGACCACGGCGGCCGCCATGTTCATCGCATCATAGGAATAAGCGTTGAAGGCGTCCGGCTCCTGCCCGCCGTATTTCGCCTTGAAGCCGGCGATGAATTTCTTCACCTCGGGCCTGGGATCCTCGGGGAAATAGCGCGTGCCGAGATGGACGTCCTCGACCGCCTCGCCGCCGAGCTCCAGAAATTTCGGCGAGTAGACCGAGCTCGCGGCGCAGATCACCTGTTTCAGGCCGACCTGCCGCGCCTGCCGGGCGATCAGCGCGCCGTCGGAATAATAGGAGATCAGGATCAGCCCGTCCGGACTGGCGTCGCGCACGCGCACCAGCGTGGAACGGAAGTCGCGCTCCTCCGCGATGTAGCCCTCGGTGACCGCGATTTCGGCGCCGTACCCCTTCGCCGCCTTGACGAAATAGTCGCGGCTGGTGCGGCCCCAATCGGTGTTGAGGTGCAGCACCGCGAGCTTCTTGAGACCGAGACGCTTCACGGCATAGGCCGCCAGCAGCGGCTGCTCGTCGGCCTGGCTGACCGACGTGCTCCACATGAAGTCGCCGCCCTTGGTGAAATCGGGGTGCGAGTTGGTGAAGCCGAATTGCACGAGGCCGCCGCGCTGATAGATCGGCGAGGCCGCCATCGAGGCCGGGCTGGAGAAGTCGCCGAGCTCCATGACGATGCGGGGATCGGAGACGAACTTCTGGGCGATCGCGACCGACTGGCGCGGATCGCTCTGGCTGTCCTCGAACTGGTAGGCGAGCTTGCGCCCGTTGATGCCGCCGGCCGCCATGATCTCGTCGAGCGCGAGATCAAAGCCCTGCTTCCACTGCGTGCCATATTGCGCGTTCGGTCCCGTCAGCGGACCGCTGACGCCGAGCAGGATCGGTTCGGACGATTGCGCGAAGGCGGCGCGTGACGCTGCTCCCGCCATCATGACGGCGAGCGAGCCCTTGACCAGGCTACGACGATCGATGTTGCTCATGCACGGCTCCATCCACTTAGGTGTTGAAACAAGCGGCAATTCTTGTGCCGGTGAGATTGCCTACTTCGAGGGCTCGCCGAGCGACAGCATCAGCCGGTTCGCCCAGTTGAAGAACGAGGCGCCGTTGATGACGTCGACGATCTCGGCATCGTCGAGACCGGCGCGGCGCAGCTCCGCGATATTGTCGGGCCCGAACGCGATCGGGGTTGCGGCCAATGCGACCGACGCCTTGACCACGGCATTCCAGCGCTCGCCGAGATCGGCCTTGACGCCCTCGTCGAGCAGGCGCTGCACGTCGTCGCGGCGCTTGGAATAGGTGCTGGCGAAACGCGCATGCACCGAGGCGCAGTAGATGCAGCCGTTGTAGCGTGAGGTCGCCGCCGCCGCGAGCTCGCGCTCGGCGCGCGGCAGGCCGTCGGCGACGTTGTAGAAGATGTCCTTGTCGGTCTTGGTGCGGGCTTCCAGGACTTCGGGATCGCGCACCAGCAGACGGAAATATTCCGACTTGGCGCGGGAGCGATCGACGAGGCCATTAAAGTGTCGTTCGGTCAGCTCGGCCTCGGGCAGCGGATCGATCCAGGAGACCCAACCGAGCTCGTCCTGGCTGAAGACGACGGGCGGATTGACGGTGGCGCTCATGATTGCGGCCTCCTCTTATGCGTTCACGGCGGCGAGCGTGCGCAAGCCGCTGACGACACGCACCTGGAACGACAGGAACGCGACGAGCTGGGAGAAGGTGACGATCCCGGTGGTCGACCAGCCGGCGTCAAGCAGCGCTTTCATGTCGCTAGCCGCCGCATCGCGCGGCCGGAACACCAGGAGGTGTGCATGCTCGAGCGCTGCTGCGAGCTTCGCACCAAGCGCCGGCTTGCTTGCGGCACTGACGCGATAGATCAGGCCGGCGGTGTTCTCGATCGACAGTGGGCCGGCGGGATACGAGCCATAGGGACCCGAGGTCCTGCCCCGCGCGATCTCGGCGTCGATCGCCTCCAGCAGGGGCGCACCGTTCGCGTTTGCGGCAAGCTTGTCGCGATAGAAGGTGGCAACGGGGGACTCGCCATGGAGCCCGGTCACGAAGGCGGCGACCGCCGCGCGTTCGGCCAGCGAGACATCGCCGGCGTCGATCGGCTCGAACAGCGAGAGATAGCTCTTCTGCGCGTTCTCGCGCGCCTGCAGGCGCCGTGCGCGAATGGCGTCCAAGGCTGAGCCCGGCTCGATCCCGGCGAGTGTGTCGATGATATCCTGCGTACTCATCATTCAGCCTCGTGCAACGCGATGCTCTTCATGTCCAATCAGCCCGCCAGCGCCACGTCGGGCGCCGTCCGAGTCCAGCCCAGCGCGGGCGCGACCTTCTCCGCGACCAGATCGATCGAGCGCAGGACATGGGGGTGCGGGGCATCGACCGAATGCACCTGGAACACGAGATCCGTCACCCGCTCCAGCGTGGCATCGGTGCGCAGCGAGGCGATGACCTCGTCGGCGCCGCCGACATGGGTGTCGAACGCCGTGATCATCTCCTCCAGCGTCTCGCCCGGCTTGGCGTGACCGCCCTTCATGAACTGCGGCAGCGCGCGGCGCAGACCGATGTCGGCAAGCCGCAACGCCTCGCGATGATCGTCAGCGACGAACACGCTGCGCGAGGCCATGATGCGGGGTTCTGCCCCCTTGGGCAGCGCTTCCAGATAGGCATCGATGACCGGATTCTGGATCTCGGCGAGCGTCGCCTGCGGCGCCTCCTTCGGTCGCGGCTGGGTGCGCGAGAGCAACAGGCCATCGCCCGCCTTGCCGGCGCGCGCGCCACCGGCCACCGAGAACGTGGCCTGCCAGATCCGCTTGTCCAGCTGCGGCCGTTGCGGATAGATCGTGTCACCGCCATCGAGCGGCTTGCCGACCAGGGCGGTGCGGACGACCTCCAGATTGCGCGCGAAAATCTCGTTGCGCTGGGCGCTGTCGAGGCCGAAGGCGGCAAAGGCCGACGGATTGCCGCCGGTGCCGACGCCGAGCTCGAAGCGGCCGTTGCAGATCAGATCGAGCACGGCTGCGTCCTCCGCCACCCGTACCGCATTCTCCAGCGGCAGCGTCACGATGCCGGTACCGAGGCGGATGCGCGAGGTCTGGGCTGCGACGTAGCCGAGAAACGTAAAGGGCGACGGCAGGCCGCCTTCACGCTCGTGGAAGTGATGCTGGGCGATCCACGCGGAATCGAGGCCCGCCTTTTCCGCGCGCACGATCTGCTCGGCCGCGAAGCGATAGCGCTCGGCGGGCGGGGCCTCGTCCAGAAGCCGCGTAAAAAACCCCAGGCGTTTCAGATTTGCAAAGCGTTTCATGCGACCCCTGTCGGGCGAGGATGGCCAGGCTGCCGATGATGTCGGTTACTGCGGCTTCCGACAAGCAGGCATTGCGCAGGGCTCATACCCACAATGGTCCGCCGGGATCGCCCCTGCGCAAGGCTTTACTGAACTTTGGCTGGGCAGATTGCCTACCAGCTCGGCAGCACCGCGCCCTTGAACTTCGTCAGGACGAACTCCTTGACCTCCGGCGTGTGATAGCTGTCGACGAGGATCTTGACCCAGGGCTTGTCCTTGTCGGCCGTGCGCACGGCGATCAGGTTGACATAGGGGCCCTTCGGGTCCTCGCGCAGGATCGGATCCTTGACCGGATCGAGGCCCGCCTGGGTTGCATAATTGGTGTTGATCGCGGCGGCGTCGACGTCATCGAGCGCGCGCGGCGCCTGCGCCGCGTCGACCTCGATGAATTTCAGCTTCTTCGGGTTCTCGGTGATGTCGAGCACGGTCGGCTTGAAGCCGGTGCCGTCCTTCAGCTTGATCAGGCCCTTGTCACGCAGCAACAGCAGCACGCGGCCGCCATTGGTCGGATCGTTCGGGATGGAGACCTTGCCGCCCTCGGGGATGTCGGCGATGGCCTTGTGCTTCTTCGAATAGACGCCGATCGGGAAATTCACGGTCAGGCCCACGGCCTCGATCTTGTAGCCGCGGTCGGCTTTCTGGTTGTCCAGATAGGGCTGGTTCTGGAACGAATTGGCCTGGATCTCGCCGGCATCGAGCGCGGCATTCGGCACGACATAGTCGGAGAATTCGAGCAGCTGGATGTCGAGGCCCTGCTTGGCGGCGATCGGCTTCACCGCCTCGAGGATTTGCGCATGCGGGCCCGGTGTCACGCCGATCTTGATGGTCTCGGCGGTGGCTGCTGCCGACCAGGCGGCGAGCGCGGTTGCGAGGATCAGGGGAAGGCGGAACGACATCTTGGTCTCCATGGCACGGCGAGAATGATTGGAACCGTATTCGCTTCTCCGTCGAATGAAATCAATGAAATGGAAAACCATATTTGCCGCCCGGTGCGGACAACGCTTCTCCGTTGGATCCGATGTGGGGAACGAACGCGCCTGCGCAAGCGTGAGGCGCGCAAGCAGCCCCGGCGTTTCGCCATGACCACCCTCGCCGCTCCCGGGCGGCGGTCCGGATCGTGGCCCGCAAGGGCTCTCCCCATCGTCATTTCGTCGCATGGCCCGGCGGTCACGCCGGCATTGCCGCCTCGTGCATGATGCAACATGATGGCCGCCGGCGACGATTTGTCTTCGAGGTGGAGGGTCATCTGATGAACGAGAACGAAATCCGGGGTCTGGTCGCGGAGGTGAAGCAAGGCACGCTGTCCCGACGCTCGTTCATCCAGAAGGTGGCCGCGGTCGGAATCGCAGCGCCGATCGCGAGCCAGATCCTGCTCTGGCACGACGTGGCGATGGCGGATGCCACCTTGCCGTACAAGCCGGCCAAGGCCGGCGGCGGCGGCCCGCTCAAGCTGCTGTTCTGGCAGGCGCCGACCCTGCTCAATCCGCATTTCGCGCTCGGCACCAAGGACCAGATGGCCTCGCGCGTGTTCTTCGAGCCGCTCGCCGGCTGGGACAAGGAGGGCAACCTCATCCCGTGCCTTGCCGCCGAGGTCCCGACCAAGCAGAACGGCAGCCTTGCGGCCGACGGCATGAGCGTGGTCTGGAAGCTGAAGCAGGGCGTCAAATGGCATGACGGCCAGCCCTTCACCGCCGACGATGTCATCTTCACCTGGCAATACGCCGCCGATCTCGCAACTGCGGCCTACACCACGGGATCCTACAAGGACATCAAGGTCGAGAAGATCGACGACCACACCGTCAAGGTGATCTTCAAGGCGCCGACGCCGTTCTGGGCCGATCCGTTCGTCGGTTCGGTCGGCCCGATCCTGCCAAAACATCATTTCGGCGACTATGCCGGCGCCAAGTCGCGCGAAGCGCCGGGCAATCTGAAGCCGGTCGGCACCGGCCCGTACAAATTCGTCGAGTTCAAGCCGGGCGATTTGATCCGCGCCGAACGCAATCCCGACTATCACATCAAGAACCAGCCGCATTTCGACACGCTCGAGATCAAGGGTGGCGGCGATGCGGTGTCCGCGGCGCGCACCGTGCTGCAGACCGGCGAGTACGACTTTGCCTGGAACATGCAGGTGGAGGAGGAGGTGCTCAAGCGCATGGAGGCGGGCGGCAAAGGCAAGCTCGACATCACGCCGTCCGGCAACGTCGAGTTCATCATTCTCAACACGACGGACCCGTGGACCGAGATCGACGGCGAGCGCTCCAGCGTCAAGTCCAAGCACCCGACGCTGTCCGATCCCGCGGTGCGCCGGGCGATCAACCTCCTGATCGACCGCGACTCGATCCAGAAATTCATCTACGGCCGCGGCGGCATCGCCACCGCGAGCTTCGTCAACGCGCCCAAGCAGTTCAAGTCGCCCAAGCTGAAATACGAGTTCGACATCGACAAGGCGAACAAGATCCTCGACGAGGCCGGCTGGAAGAAGGGCGCGGACGGCATCCGCGAGAAGGACGGCAAGAAGCTCAAATACGTCTTCCAGACCTCGATCAACGCGCCGCGCCAGAAGACGCAGGCCATCATCAAGCAGGCCTGCCAGAAGGCCGGCATCGACATCGAGCTCAAGTCGGTCACCGCATCGGTGTTCTTCTCCTCCGACGTCGGCAATCCCGACACCTACTCGAAATTCTATGCCGACATGGAGATGTACAACACCACGCAGCCGCAGCCCGACCCGGAGCGCCTCTTGAACCAGTGCGTGTCCTGGGAGATCGCCACCAAGGACAACAAATGGCTCGGCCGCAACAATTCGCGCTATTCCGATCCCGAAGCCGACAAGGCCTACAAGGCCGCGCAGAACGAGCTCGACCCGGTCAAGCGCGCCGCGCTGCTGATGAAGGTCGACGAGATCTTCTGCGAAGCCCACGTGTTCCTGCCGTTGCTCTCACGCCCCATCGTCAACGCCGGCGCCAACAACCTCATGATCGACATCTCCGGCTGGGACACCATCACGTGGAATCTGGCGGCGTGGTATCGGGTTTGAGGGACACGGCGCGAAGGTCCAATGCACATCCCAACATGCAGTGCCGTAGGGTGGGCAAAGGCGCATAGCGCCGTGCCCACGATGTCCCTCCGTGAGCAACAAGGCGTGGGCACGCTGCGCTTTTGCCCACCCTACGATATCGAGCGTGTGACACGCAGCTCGGCTCACAGACACGCCTTCGCGTTCTCGCGGCTTCATTCGCCCGAGCTTTGCTTCGTCGCTCCACCCTCATAAAGCCAAGAGGGCGCAGGGAAGGCCGGGTGCCAGCTGGCACCCGCGGTCTGCTGCGCGAATAATGCGCAAAGGAGACCGCACAGCAGCATACAGGTGTCGCCGATCACTCGGCCTTCCCTGCGCGATGGTCGGACGGCTTATGCCGTGATCTCCCGGGAGCCGACCATTCCTTCTGGCCTCCCTCGCCCCGCGAATTGACGATGCCGTCTGCCCGGTTGGGCTCGCGCGCATCTTCGCGAAAGGCTTGACCGTAGCAACGACGGCCAGGACCACACGGTTTTGCCGTACGCACGGCCCGCTTGTTCGCCGCAGGATTCGACGACGTTGTGCACGTTGCCGTCGACCTGCCGACGAGACGAACCTAACAGCGCCGCTCGTCGCACGCGGTTACGGACTCACAGGGACTACCCGCCCTGCCCGCACCTCTCATGCCGACGCTGCCGCGTCCACCGCAAGCCCGGCTCGCGACAGTGACGACACATAGTCGCCCCTCTTGGGTGAGCCGGGATGGACGACACATACGCCGAAACCGAATTTCGGTAAAGTGGAATATTTTTGCGGGGAGGGGTTGACGGAGGGCGAAACAAGGGGCGGGGTTCTGCCCGACGCCATCCTACGCACTGCCTCCACTCAGGCTTCGTCAGACACTTAGACGTTTGCGAAGAAACGTCTGCACATTGATCTGACCGTCAGTGAGAACCCGCTTCTCAGGTATTATTCGGCAATTGGTGGAATCAGCGCGAAGGCATTCTCTATACAGCGGCGCAGTCTAGCGAAGCGAAACCCATCTGGGTGTATCCAATGCGAGGGGCAAGACGGGTTTCGCAAGTACTCTCTACCTGCCCGCTCTCGCGACATTATCCCAGCCGTCCCCATCCTCTTTTCCACTGTGTGCTTCAAGTCACAGCAGAATCATCCGCCCTCGCCTACAAACACCCTGCATGGCCGCAAACAAGGTAACGGCGGTACGCGTGAGGCTGCGGAGGCGATCGACAGCTAGGGACTTTTGAGGCCGCCAGGGTGAAGAGCCCGGCGGCTTTTTTCTTTGTTGCCGTGCAGCACTGAGAACGTGGATGCCCGGACCTTCGCCGCGCCGAAGGGGCTTCGGCGCCGCAGGCGGGACGAGCCCGGGCGTGACAGCCTTGCAAAGATCCGAATGCGACGCTCCTCGATCGGGCCAGCATCTATCGCCTACGAACCACCCGCCCCCTTCCGCTCCTCGCGCTCATCCTCCAGTTGCCGCTCCGCTTCGAGCCAGAACTCCAGGTCACGATTGCTCGGCTGGCCCGCCTGCTCCCAGAGCTCGTAGGCGCGTGCGCGCACCTGGCCGCGCCGCATCATGCGGCGGAGCTTTCGCTTCAGCTCTTCGGCAAAACTTCGGAAACGCTGGCCGGTGGTTTCGTCCCTGACGAGCGCGGCCGCTCGCGTGGCGAGTTCGATCTGGTGCTCTATCTTTTTCTGCTCGTCCACCGCCGACACTGCCGTGGGAAAGGAATGTTGTCAGAGCCCGTGCTGTTCGGAGATTGAATTCCTTTCGGGATGGTCTGTTCCCTCGACAACGGCGCGCTGGATGGGAGAGCGGAGCGCAACCCATCGGGTCTGGGCAAGGAGATGCATGATGGGTTTCGCTTCGCTCTACCCATCCTACCCGCCACCACTGCGAGCCGAAGCGGGCCCCAGCTCAGTGCCACGTCGTGTCGGCTTCGACGATCACCACTCTGATTTCCGGATCCTCAGTCGTGTTGCAGGTGCAGGGCATGCCCTCACCGCAGCGGCAGCCGCCGAGCTTCTCGCTCCAGGGCCGGAGCGGATGGTTTTCGCAGACCCATCCCAGACCCTGGCAGAATGGGCAGGTCTTGTCGGTCACAGCGTATCCGGCGTTCGCAGCGTGTTCGACTTTTCCTCGTTGCGCAGCTCCTGCTCGGCCGCATTCCAAAATTCTTCTTCACGGCCTTCGGGCTTGCCGGCCTGCTCCCACAAGCGGTGCGCGCGTTCTCTGATCTCTTGCTCGGTCGGATCGGACAATTCTCGTCTCCTCTGGTGAAGCACGGCCCACCCTGGGGGGTATGGGGGGCTTGGAGGCGGGCCGTGCAGGCCAGCGATCGGCGGCGAGGCTGGCCCGCGGATTCAAGCTTCCATCGTGCGCGGGAGTTCCTAGTTGCGCGCGCCGGGCGATAGCGCGCTCATCAATTACTTGAGACAGGAAGAAGCAGGGTATCCAGCCAGAACAGCAGGGCGCCGATGCCTAGCACCGCGGCGAATGCGAGCATGAGGCGCATGAGCTGACCATTGGCCGCGTGGAATTCCCGCGAGAGCCTCGCTCGCCAACGGACGCCGGAGCGTCAGCAGGCCGCGCCACTCGGGCGACGCTCCGGCTCTCACGAAGGCTAGGCGTATCGCCATCGCCAAGATTACGACCGCACATCCCCAGGCCGCAAAGGCGAGGACACGCAGCAGGTCGTGCAACGCCTCTTGGAGGATGGACATGCGAAGCTCGGGGATATTGGTAGCGGGAGAGGGCTACCGCCTTTCCACACACCACCCAACTCTACGATATTCGATCCAATCTTACGCATAGGCAGTTCGTGAGCCCTGGGGCGAAGCTTTACGCTCATACAGAGAATGTTGAAAGACCTCGAGCTACCAGTCGGACGAAAGCGCCTTCTGTCGCGGAAGATCGAAAGCGAGCGCAATTCGATGCCGCTATCATAGGTTGGGCGGCCCGGTTCCCTGGTCGGAACCTGCCTAGACGGGTGCAGGTTCAAATCGCGGACACGCAACACCCGACTATTGCGATTGGTTCAACAGGAAATCCCCCGGCTTGCATGAAGGTCGGAACCTGCGATCCCTTCGTCCCGGATGTACGTAGCAATCGCAAGGACCAACAAAATCATGGAGTTTGCGCTTGTTTGACCTTCCTTTGGCGGAGATTGTTTACGGGATTTCAGTGGTCAACAGGATAGTTGGCGGAGACGGGGCGTCTTGGCCGACTAGCGGATTTCTACTCCGCGGGTTGCAGGTTCGAGCCCTGCCGGGATTCGCCAATAATTTATCCATCAAATCAATGTCTTGGCTACGTTGTGGCTTCGCTCTGCGAGCGCAAACCGTGTTGCGCGGCGCTCCAAATCGGTCGCGGCAAATTCAAGGTGTTACACGGCACTTCGAACTACTCCACGCAACACGCCACCCCGCGCTTTCGCGGTCTGTTCTTCGGAATGGCCAGCGATTCCAATTTGGCCGAGCGCGACGACGAACTTTCTATTGATCTCGCGCTACGGTTGCTGTTGGGTTCGGCATATATTCCGGGGGCTACTTCATGCGTATTTTTACTGCTGCGGGGGCGCTGTGCGCCGTGCTGAGCGGGTTTGCCACTCAGCCTAAGATGCTTTGGCTTCGAGCGGATGGCCAAAAGGCAGTGGACAATCCAGCACTTCGGACGCAATTCGAGCTGGATGGCACCGCCTGCATAGGTGAGCGCAACAAAGCCAATCTGTCGGGTGTCACAGTCTCTGGCGGTGGTCTAGCCGGCGTCGCCGCGTCTATCGAACGGTCCAACGCGGCTGACACGGTTCAACGTGGCTGCATGGCCGAAAAGGGCTACCTGCTCGTCCCTGAGGATCAGGCTGAGGCTAAACAGGCGGAGCTTGCCGCTATTGCCCAGCAGAAAAAGCAGCAGGAGTCCGCAGCAGCCGCAAAGCCATTTACGGCTCAGCCGACCCGCAAGCCCAAGGGCGCGGCCGGCACGTAGCGAATCCTCGCAAACAGCCACCCGCACGCTCGACGCGATGGGGATCACCGTGGGCGTCCATCTGCCAGCGCCGCCACGGCGGCCTTCAGCGTCGCCGTGTCGACCGTGCCCGTGATCCGCATCCGAGCCCCGGCCGCAAACTCGATCTCAATCGCCCCGCCGCTGGTGGCCGGCGTGACTGGACCAAGCGTCGGCCTGATTCCGCGACCACCACTGCAGGTACAAAGCCAGGCTGGGCGGCATCCTTCGGCTCAGGCCGAAACGACCGTCGCCATCGCAGCAGCAACGAGCGCGAAACGCCATACCGCCGCGCTGTTGCCGCGACTTGGCGCGGCGCCTGTAAGCTCTCCAGACGATCTTGAGCCTCTCATCCTCGGACCAGCGCCGTCGCCGGCCCGTGTCCACCACCTCAAGCCGTTCGACTTGGGCACTGCGCCTATCGCTGACTCTTACGGACGCACCTACGACAAGGCAGAAGAACACGACGCATACTATCTTGCCTCGGCAACGCTCCTACCGAAAGAAGCCATCATTACTGCCGTCAGTAAGAAGCGCTCTTCGGAGCAGATCGCTGAGATATTCGGGACCTCGTCTGAGTTGGTCGACTACAGAATCAAGCGGCTCGGCCTCTGGCGAGAACACGTGGGCAAGCAGATCAGGCTGTCGTCAGACTGAAAGTACTCATTTAATGCGCCGATTGGATGTTACGGGCTAAGCGGAACTTTTTGGCGGATCGAGCAATTTCGATTATTACGCATCCTCGCCAACCTTGGAGAGATACGCGGATCTTCGCATAAACCGAACTCTTTCACTCGCAAAGAGTGAGACTGCTGCCCTCAAGACCAGTTAGGTTCGAACGATCCAGTACGACCCCCCGATTGGCCGCCGTCATCAAACGGCATTCCTCCCGAATGCTCGCTTTATTGTCGTCCCAGAGCGCAACGGGTTAGCGAAGCGCGAGAACGCCAAGATAGTCATTGCTCGTCCTCGACGCTTCTCCCGTCGGGTCCCCGCCCCAGCATGCCATCGTCCTGTGTGTGGACGAGAAGTCCCAAATCCAGGCGCTCGACAGCAGCCAGCCCATGTTGCCCATGCGTCCCGGTCAGCCCGCACGACGCAGCCACGACTACACGCGCCACGGCACGACCTCACTCTTCGCGGCGCTCGACATTGCGACGGGCAAGGTCATCGGCAAATGCTATTCCCGTCACCGTGCCGCAGAGTTCCGCAAGTTTCTAGACGAGATCGAGGCCGCCGTCCCCCGCGGTCTCCATGTCCATCTCGTCATGGACAACTACGCCACGCACAAGGCCCCACTGATCCGCTACTGGCTCGCCAAACGGCCGCGCTGGCATGTCCATCTCACGCCCACCAGTTCGTCCTGGCTCAATCAGGTCGAGCACTTCTTCCGCTCCTCGATAAGAAGATCCGGCGCGGCATCTATCGCAGCGTCCAGCCCTGCGCGCAGACATTATGGACTTCATCAGTCATCACAATGCCCATCCCAAGCCATTCAAATGGACCAAGTCCCCCGACGACATCCGCGCCTCCATCGAACGCTTCTGCCGATACAATACTCAAGCCTAGGCATCGCAATGTCGCGAATTTCTGGTTCAGGACACTAAAGCAGAATGAGGTGGGTGTGCTGGCATCTGCTCCTTTTTTGATCTTTGCCATGCGTCCGCTGCCGGCGAGCCCGGGTGGATGGTCTCGTTGCTCGATGAGTTGGCCCGACACTTCTCGAGATTACCGCCTACGAAGAAAACGGCCAACGAAGCCCTCCTCACCCAGCGAACTCGGAAAGATCCCGAGCCATTCTGATGGCGAGGACACAATGACGCTCGCGCCTGCCATAGGCAATCCGCTCCTCCCGCCCGGGCGGCAGTCGAAAACCCCGGCTGGAACCTGGGGTTTTCTTTTGTGCTACTATAGGCACCAACTCTCGTAAACCGCCGCGGTGCGATCAGTACAGTGCACCTCACCGATTGAGCCGAATTGGCTTCGGCTTCGTTCCGTCAAGGCTCGATCGTAAGCCGCAGGTGTCGCTTGGTCTGCGCTCCTGCTCCACCTCAACGGATTGGTGGAGATCTCACGTCACATAAAGTCTCCATCCGAGTCGGACTCTGATGAAGGTTCATCATCGCTCGGCATTTTGACTTTGGAGAGATACGCCGAAGAATTGGTTGCGCGCTGCCATTCACCATCCCTATATCTCCACTGTCTGGACTGGGTGGGATCAAGTACCATATCATTGTGATCTACATCAACGAAGCCCATTTGTTCTGCACGGGCTCTCGCTTCGTCATTAGCAGGACGCCAGTTCACCAGCGGCCGTTCGCCGTCTTGCCGTAGTTGGTGCTCGAGCAGAATATCGCCGGCGTTGCCGACGAGCGGATGAGCAACCTGAAAATCCACGATTGATGTGACGTTAGTTCGTCCGGGGAACTGTTCTCGCCACCCTTGGCTGGTGAACTCAGTCGCCATAGGAAATCCGGCTTCCGTTCTTTGGAGGCCGACGCTCCTATTTCCTAGTTGGTAGCTGTAATATCGGGCGGCATCAGAATCCCTTCGGATCCCGAAACTGCTAGCGACATCCGCGGTGCGCCTAGCTCTTTCGGACACAAATTCTGAGTATTCCTGCGGATTGTTGGCGATATGATTGATTTCTTCACCATGAAAGCTCCTCACCCGTTCTCGGAATTCGGCTTGGTCGATCTCAATAACGGGAGGTCTTGAAGTGAGGTAATAACTCGGCTGCGAGGATGAGCCGGCACCCGAATCCTGCAATCCCATTCTACCGAGCGCGTCCGCGAAATCGTCGGAATTCCTGTGCTCCGAGGAGCTTGCGTAATGATACTCATCATCGGATGGAACATCCGACCAATTGTTAATTCGACCGTCCATGACGACCACACTCCTATGGCTGTTGCATTGTGTTCAGGTCATTAGACCTGACTCCGCAGATAAGTAGCTTGGCTGTCCGTAAGCTGACGGCGACAAATAAACGGAATACTAAATTCGCTGAAACGATAGGGCGAGCCGGCGAGAGCGCAGTTCGGCGCCGCGCTCTCCGGAGCGTCTTCATAACTCGGCCGAACTTCAGATCAGCGTGAGCGAAGCTCCGTTCCCACGATGGACGCTCCATCAGGAATAGCCCGCGTCAGCAAACCTTTATTCGCGAGCTGTGTCGCATCTACTGGCGCTTCCGTCGACTGCACTCCGGCCTTTGCGCCATTGGTGTCGAATGAGTTTGGCGATCTGCGCTGCAGGCGGCGTCTCTGCTACTTGCGCAATGGGTGGCTGAGCGCTTGCCCGACCCAGCATGCAAGGCAGCTTTGCGCCGCGCGCGCAGTGCACTTTTCCAGCAGGGAGGTGGCAGGCGGCCAAAGAACGATCGAAAGCTGTTGCAGGACGTTGATAGCCTGCTCGCGGCCGGTCTCGCCAAATCTGAAAACGACGCTATCGCGAAAGTCGCCGCAACGGCGTCGGTTGATGCTCGATCATTGAAAGCCAACACTGAGCGTCTCCGACGAAAGCGCAGGAAAGCGCAGAAATCTTCCCACGATAACGTTTAAGTGGAAGGCGCGGCCATCTAGCGTCACCTTCGGACCATTCCAGGGAATATCAATATGGCGGTTGCTGCACTGAAATCTGCGAAGAGAGAATTTGCCGTTCCGTCGCTTTCGGAGGCATCGCCTCATTACGCTAAATTGGTGACGCGCAGAGACGAGTTGCATGTCCAACGTGCAGCGACCGATGCGGAGATCCATCGCCTAGTCGGGGCGATGCGGACTGCGCCGCGGGCACTGCACCGCGCCAAAATAGCGGAATTAGTGGGAGATCCGGCGCCCGATGGCGAAGCGCCGGTTCCTTCGCGAGAACGACTGAACGAGCTTCGGCAACATCTCAGCGCTATTGATAAAGCTATTTCCTTGATCGAAACTCGCATCGCTCAAGAGCGCATCAAGGCATCCGTGGTTGTGTGTGAGCAGGCTCAGGATGAGCACCGCCGCCGCGTGCGAGAGATGTGCTTCAAACTCATCGAGTTGCGTGAGGCCATGCTCGATTACTCCCAACTGGTCGACTCGTTCAACGCTGAGGATATCGCTTGGAGCCGACTTTCGCCCTCGCAGCTACTTGTCCTCGGCAATCCGCGTGATCGGCAATCAGAAGCGGCACTGTATCTGCGTGCGGCCGTCAAGAGCGGCTTCCTTGATCAGAAGGAAGTGCCCGAGGCAATCCGGTGAAGGAGAAAGTTATGCCCGACTTCAAACAGCGCATCTGCGTCATCCGCTTGCGTGATGGCCGCCGGCTTGAATTCAAGGATGCCGAGGTACCTTCAACGCAGGCGCTGATGATCTTCTTCAAGAGACGCAAGGAGAAGCGCAGGCTTGCCAACCTAGCAAGCCTTAAGGGTCGGCTGGCGGATCTGCAGCGCGATCGTATCCGCCGGCGCGAGGGAGCTTCGCAAGTCTGATGAGGGGGTCGGGGGTGGGTCAAATCTCTCCGACCGTTCGCTTTCCGGACCGATGGTGCCCTCGCAAACGAGTTTCCGCAGGTTTTGGGATCCGGTAGCAAACGAATGCTTACAGAGAAGCGCAAGCGAGGCGGTCAGCCGGAGAACTTCAATGCGCTGAAGCACGGTCGGCGCAGTGCTCGAAAGCGGGCAGAGCGCCGCGCCGCAGTTCAGGTAACTGCCCAGGAGAGGCGATGCCTCGAAGCCGAGTGGGCGGCGAGTGTACCCAAGACCGACTACGAGGCGATAGTCGAGAAACTGAATCAGGTTCGCTGCTCCCGTCCCGCGAAGCCGAGAGTGGCGATTGTGCGGCCGGCGCTCAATGGTGCCGGCCGCATTTTCCTCGGGCAAGAAAGATATAGGGCCTGGGCATGAAAATGAGCGACCGTGAGAGCGTCATTGTTGGCCTGAAGCGCGAATTGAAATCGACGCGCGAGAAAGTGCGCGAGTTGAAGTCGCAGAACGACCGCTGGCATGTTGTCGCGCAGATGTTGCGCAAACTAGCCGGACTAGACGAGGGCAAGTTCAAGAATCTGCTGCAGGCGGAATCTTTGCCTTGTGAATGAATAGGCCGCGCTCGCCTCATGAGCGTTTCGGATCGGGCTTTCCGCAACAAGCCCCGCCTTTGGACATCGGCGTGAACGTCTCTCAGTGGCCTCCCTGATGGAGCCCGATCCTCGACGAGAGACGACCATAACATGTCGCGCCTTGCACGCCGGCTTTCTACGGCCATCGCCGTTTTCCTTGCGCTGACTATTCTGCCAGCGCTGGCCCAGGTGAACCCTGGCACGTCGCCATTATCAGTTCCAAAGGGCGGCACCGGCGCATCGAGCTTCACATCCAATCTTCCGGTCATCGGCGGAGCCGGCACACTTTCGCAGGGGACGCGCTCAGGCAGCACGACGCAGTTCGTCACGGGCACATCGCCATTCACGGCGTCCGGCTGCGTCAGCTTCGATGGAAATGGCAATCTGACGACCGTGGCGGGTGCATGTCAGACTGGTTCGTACACCGCACCCAACACGTCGCCGGCTGCGCAGACGATCCAATCCAAGCTGCGAGATATTGGCCTGGTCACCTGCGAGGACTTTGCGACCACCTGCGGCAGCAGTGACGACACCACAGCCGTCCAAGCAGCAATCAATTATGCTGCGTCGAGCGGTCGGTGCTTCCAGTTCAACCGGACGTTCATCGTTACGACGATCCTCGTCGCGGACAAGGCGCACCTGTGCTTGACGGGCAAGGGAGGGCTTTTCGGGAAGACCGGGACGACCGCTTCGGCTGTGTTGGAGATCAGGAACACCATCGGCACCACGATCGATGGGAACATCACCCTCAATTGTAACTCACAGACCGGCTACACCTCTGGCCTCAAGGTCTGGAGCAACGGCCTCGCGACGGCTCAATTCAATCCGCGGATTAGCCTATCGGCGATTGCCAATTGCAAGCTGGCGGCGCAATACGGGGACACGGTCCAACCCGACAACACCTTCAGTGAGAACATCCTGAAGGTCGGCTACACCTACAACGTCGCCCAAGGCGTGAAGGTGGTTGGCGTTCAGGCCGTTCTTGTAATGACGGATCGCATCATCATCGTCGACCCGCGACGAATTGGGCTGGCACGACCGGGTACGGCCTCTACAGCGTTGGCTCCGCGATCCAGATGATTGGCGGCGAGATCGTAACTTCGGTCTCCTCGTCGAGTGCCGCAGTGCGCATGGAGGCGCTGACAAGCTCGGCCTATACCAACTCCTACGGCAATATTCATATCAGTGGAACCCTAGTTGAGACCTACAAGGCCGCGAGCATCGCCAATCCTGGCGCGGTGACCTCGCCTCACCGGCAGGAGGAATGCCCTCGCGCTGCTGGCGGAGCATTAACCAGGTAGATGCTATGGTTGCCACGCTCGATAGGCCCGACAGCGACTGAATGATTAAGTCCAGAAACTCTGGATCGATCTCTTCGTTCTTCTCTCGCATGATCGCCCCCGAATTGGTGACACTGATTCCTCAACCGTTACGCGAGCGCAAGCAAAATGTACGGCAGTAAAGCGGTGGATCGCCACCTTTCGGACTCTACGTGGCTCAGGAACAGCCTTGGCGATCGTTAGGGCGTCGTGTTCATCTCCTGGGATTGCGCTCTTCGGGTCAATTCTCTGGCTCTCCGTCGAGAGGATATTTCCTAGCCAGCCGGTCAAGCGGCTCATGTGCCTCGGCCTCTGTGAGCTCCCGAAAGCCGAGGACTTGGGCCTCAGAGCGACTGCGGTAGACATCGACGTTGAGCCGCCAGACCTCAGGGGTCGGGCCGCGCAATCCGCGAAGCCAGACGAACCATGCAGCCGGCATTACAGTTTGCGCTCCATCGAGGATAGCTCGGCTTCTTCACCTTGCTCAATTGCATCTACCGGCCGCCGCCCGAGGGTCGATCCGCCATGGCAAGCAGGCCCTGCATCGTGGATTAAACGAGCCGCGCAAGGGCGGGAGATCCGCCCCTACGTTGGGTCCCAAACGATATCTACTGATCCATCGCCATTGTGTTGGAGCTTGCAATGGACACCCGCCGCCGCAGTTTCAAGTCTTGGCATTGCATTCGAGCTTTGGAGTTCCTCAACAATATCGGCGGGGACATGCCAGGCCGTAGTTTGCACGATTGCATGCTTTTTGCCCTCAAGATCGATCGGAATCGATCTATACGGGAATTCGTTCATAGCTGCTTCGACGGCGGCAAAGAAATTTTCAATCTCTGCATTCGTCATGAGGACGGATTGCCTTTGCTGTCAGCCATCATTTGAGCGATTTCCGTGAGCGCAACGCGAATGCCCTTCAGTTCGGCGTATATCGCGATCGCGCTCCGTGCGTTCCGATTATCCGTCATGTCCTTGATGTCACGCCCTTGCTTCGAGGCCTCTTGCACATTCAGGACGAAGGATTCTTGCCCCTTCATCGCATTTGCAACGGCGTCTTCAACGAGTGCGCGCGCGTCGTACTTGGTCATATGTCCCTCCGCTTGAGCCTACAAATCTAGGTTTCGAATCTGTTGGTGCAAGTTGCCAGCCAGTTCTCGGCCAAAAGTCCCTCCAAAGAAGTTCAGGCGGCCGGGCTCTGGGCGACGTCAATGACGTGGCGTTCTGTGCCTACGGTGATGACGATGATGTAGGTCTTAGGACCGCCGCCTTGGTCAGTTGGTGGCGCGAGGTGGAGTTGTCCGCCGTACCATTCGCCTGGCATCAAGGTATTATCCTTGATAACGGCTTGCTCCAGCGCCGCCATGTTCCGCTGTCCGGTCTCGACAGTGGCCGCGATCATCGCTTCGTTTTGAACGGCTGCATTGTTCTGCGCGATTACAGCCGCAGCGGGGCTGTAGAACGTTCCGGAGCGTCCGCTGGGGGTGGTGTAGCTGCCGTGCCCGGCCTGCGAGGCGCTGTAAGCGTTGGCGCCAGCGGCCAACCCGGTGATGACGGCGGCGGCGATTTGCCGATTACGTTCCTCTTGAACCAGCATTTCATAGGTGACCACCTTCATTTCGAAGTCGGATCCCGCGACGTGCTGGACAGCCTCGACTTGGCCAACGCGGAAGTCGACGGGCTGCTTGCTCAGATTGTTGATGCCGACCACGAAGACCGGCCTACCATTCGCCTGAAGCTGCCTAGACGCGGGCCGCACCAGGACGAGCGAGCTCTTTTGTCGAGAGACGAGGGCGGGTTGCCCGTCTCGCATCAGCGCCTGCTGCTGCGGATTGGACGCTCTGAAAGAAACGGTCTCGCCAGTCGACATACAGCCGCCCAGCACGGCGCAAAGCGCGAAAATACCCAAATTACGCATGGAGGATCCCCCGACCCGAAAAGCGCATCCAAGCGCAACCGCCGCGCGAGAGCAATAGGCGGGGCACGTAAAAGCCGGCAACCTAGAGAAATTACGGGGACATGACTCGGTGCGGCTGGAGAAAGCGGGCCCGGTGTGCCTAGGAGGCCGGGCCCATAGCCTTAGCAACGGCTGCACCGTCGTTCGGCTATCAGCCCCTTAAGTGTCAAAGACAGCATTCGTTCCTTCAGAAAATTAGGACACTTCCCAGATTCACCTTGGGACACTGAGGCTTAAATACAGGTACGAGCCGCCGCACAGACCATGACGCGCGCCTCTGCGCGCGTGCCCGCCGATCTAGAATAGCCCCTGCGGCGGGGCCACAGCGTTCCGCACTGGCCTCGCGCATTAAGCCTTGTGCTCGCCCTTCGGTTGCGAGATCTTTGTCTCTTTCAGGGAGGGCCAATCCATGACCTTTGCGAAATTTGGCGCCGAAACCGGCAGGCCGGTTTATATCAACCCTACTGCAGTGAAGAGTGTGATCGAGTTGAACGATCGACTCTGCATGATCCAGTTGGGCTCGCAGCACATGATCAATATCCCATTGCCAATTCACGTTGTGGTCTCCGACCTGGAGAAGGCCGCTGGCAATGGAAACTGAGCAGTCGAAGCCCTCTAAGTTGACCCCAGAACAATACGCAAACAGTGCGAGGCGCCTTGGCGAAATCATTGATGCGGCAGTCAGCCGGCAGGATGACAAGCAGTGGCGCGACCTCATCACACCCGCGGCGATGCATGCGCTGGCGGGATGCTGCAGAGATGTAATTATTCAACGTCCTCCGAACGGCCCAGACCTTGGAGCGATTCTGATCAGCGCGCAGTTTAAAGAGATACTCGCCAATTCTGGCATGATCGTCATGCCGTTGGACCCAAGCGAGCAGATCCAGAAGGCCTTCCAACGAGGATGGTTTCGCAGCTTCATCAGCAGGTATCGCGCCGCGACGGAAGCAGTGTGGAAATGAGTCGTGTCTTGCGGTCGGTCGAAACGCTCATTGTGACGGAGAACTGAAGATGTCGGTAGATTGGCGGGAATACGCAAATGGTATCGAGAAGCAGCTGGATCAGCTGAGAAAGGATCTCGAGCCGCTCCAATCGGGCAGAATGAAGCTCGGTGAGCGAGAGGGCAGCGGCGCCTGGACGGACGTCACTCAGGAAGCAATCGACCGCAACAAGCAGGTAATCGCTACCTATGAGGCCATCTTAAAGGATGTGCGAGAGAACCGCATCAAGGACTGACGCCGACAGGGCTCTCTCAAACAGGCGGGCAAGCTCCATCCACAATCTCGTTAGTTTCCGGGGATTGCCCCCCAAACTCAGGCTTTCCCTCGCCTCGCCCGTGTAGATTGCAACGTTCGATTCGTTGGAACCTGCACGATGCTCAAATTTCATCCCGAGCCCGGAACGGTCGTGATTTGCGACTACACCACCGGATTCCGAAAACCGGAAATGGTGAAGAGGCGGCCGGTAGTGGTTATATCGCCACGATTGAAGCGCCGGCATGGATTGGCGACCGTCGTTCCATTGAGCACCACTCCGCCGGTTCCCGTTTGTGATCACCACTGCAAGATTAGTCTCAATCCGGTCCTACCGGCGCCATTTGATTCTGCCGAAATGTGGGTGAAGGCGGACATGCTTGCCACGGTAGGGTTCGAACGGCTGGAACTCCTCCGAACCGGGCGGGATCAACAGGGAAAGCGTAAGTACCTGACACCGCAACTGGAACAGGCTCATTTGAAAACCGTTTACCAATGCGTGCTACACGCTATCGGAATAGGCCACTTGACTTGGCCGACAGAGTGACCAATTCATACAGGGTTCCTGCGCTGCCCTTCCGGGCATCAGGCTTTCAAGACCTCGCGAGAGGCAGCCGCGTAAACCGAGCGATGCCAAGCTCACCTGCGCGGCTCTGAAGTTAAAAGCCCCGTCTGTGAAAGCAGGCGGGGCTTGGCACTTCTGGGGCTATGCCCTGATCGGCACCACGTTGCCGCCCTGCTCCACCGGCGCGCCCCGAACAGAACGCCGCCCAATCGTCCATCACGGCCGATCAGCCGAGAACAGGTCCGGACCCGAATTCCCGACTTCATCTGCAAGCACCGCAGGACCGTCGGCAAGGCGCATTTCGATTGCACCCTCGCTTCCCCGCTGACGGAGGGTGGAAAGCTCATGCGGATCGACGCTGTTGCTTTCGAGCAGTGGAAGGGGAGAGGCCACTGACGGACTCGCTACGGGGGGCTTAGCTGTATGGCCGCGCTACTGCCTGTGGCCAAACAATTCGGCCGTGGTCCGATATAGCGTAGTCGCCAGGCGGGGAGCCCTCGACGTTTGCTACCGCCTCCTCAAGGGACGCAAACGGCCCTAGCGAAAGTTGGAAACGCCCGTCGATCCGCTCCATCACCCAGAACGGGAATTCTTCGTCTGTCGGAATGTCCATTCGCTCATTGGTAGCCATCCGCGCAGTCTAGGATGTCTTGTAGTGGATTGCCACCGATCGTCCTTTGACCTGCCGCGACTCAGGCGCGCCCTTGCGCACGCCGTGTGGCGAAGACTTCGGGGGAAGGCCAGCGTCGCTTGCCGCCTCGCTAATCCACGTAGAGAACGCTTTCTCGCTGCGAGCGCGGCCGTACATGGTTGCAATGAAGGCCGGGCCACTCTTGGGGCAATCGGCGATATAGCGCGCAAGGTCGCTGTGCACCGGAATGCACAACTCAACATGCCCTTGGCTCTTCTTTGTGGTGATGACAAAGCCGTCCTTAGTCAGGTGCTGCCAGCCAAGGCGCACGGCATCGGAACGGCGGAGGCCAGTATGCAATAGCACCTCGAAGGCGAGCCGTAGCGGCGTGCCCACCTCGTGGTGCTTCCGGAACTTGGTGATGTCTTCCTCGGTCCAGGTCCGATGGCCCGTTGTTTTAAGCTTCACTTTCTTAGCCACAACGACGGGATTATCGGCGCGCAGGCCGGCCGATACGGCGTAGTCCAGCAGACCTTTGAGCCGCTTTCGGAAGTTGCTCGCGGCGGACGGCGTATCGGCCATCTCGTCAATCAGCTTATTGATGTGTTTTGGCTGAAGGCCAGCAATCGGTCCCGCCCCGTGCTTATCCACAAAGCGGTCCAAGACTCCGCGATAGGTAGCCTTTGTCGTTTCGGCCAGCACCTTGAATTCAGTCGAGACGTAATAGCCGTTCACGGCCGCCGCTATGCTGCCGGCCTTAACACGCCGCGTCACTTGCAGCGGCTCGTCCGCGCTCATGGCCGCACGGTAGGCTGTCCAGAATTCGGGCGTGCAGAGGCGCCGGCAAAGCTATTTGCGCCCTGCCCGGTCGTCGCAGATATACGCGGGGCTTGCCGTGGCGATCGATGTACTCGTTTACGTACTTGGGCTTCCGCTGCCGCATGCCTTGTCCCAGTAGTCTTCGTTGTCGTTGACCGGCTGAGGCGCACCATCGAACAGCCGGTCTAGGGCCGCACGGTCCCAGATGTTTACGCCGAATAGCTCCAGCGGCTTGGGTACGGCGCCAGCCAGCACCTGTTTGTCGAAGTGAGTCGGGCTGATGCCCAGATAGCGCGCTGCAGCCGCGCGACGGAGGCCACGCGGCTGCAGAAGGTTGTCGTTAGCTGCGGGCAAGAGCGTGCCCCTTGAATAGATTGCTCTGCAAACCTCGCCGGCTGAGGCCGACGCACAAGGCTTGAATCGTTGCGGCGATTCACCACCCTTCGCTCAGTATACCATGCGGCTCAGGCCAGTTTGGTGTTGGCCCCGAGCGGGATGATTTCGTCGTCAGAGGCCCGCGCTGCCCAAATCATGCGCGCGTAATCGATTCGCAGTGTACCCTTCGGGTCGTGGTGCGCAGCCCATTTGCCTAACTTCAGTTGAGCCACCGGATCTCCATCCAAGCCCTGGTAGAGACCGAACTTATTGACAAAGGGCTCGCAGCCAGCATGCCGCAGTCCCGTATAGTACGTGTATGCGCAAAAAGGCGTGGAGAGATCGAGTTTCACGGTGGCAGTTGCAGTAGGATTAGTCATTTACTTCCCCTGTCGTCCGGCTCATTTGACCGGCCCCAAAACTGTGGTACCACAGATTCCATGAAGCGCCTAGCCGTGAAAATACGGAAAAAGCGAGGACCCGCCCCAACCGGCAAGGGCGCCCAGATTCAGGTCCGCTTGCAGCCGGATGACTTGTCAGCCGTCGACAGTTGGATTGCAGAGCAGGACAAAGCCCCCACCCGCCCGGAAGCCATTAGAACGCTGATGCGCCGGGGACTGCGCGCCAATCCGAAAGGCTGATCTGGCCCAGCAAGCCCCAATGGCCAAACGGTACACGAAGCGCATACCGCCATGGAAAGAGGGTGACCCAATCACCGTCGCCACGCTGGAATGGTGCCTCGACCGGTTGGCCTATGAAATGCACCGCGCACCGCAAGGCGGCGAAGTCTATCTGCCGATTTGGGAGCGCCTTGAGTCCGAGATATCTTCGCTAAAGGCGAAAGAGGCCATGCTAGAGCGCGCGCGTGTTCGGGCTGCACGGTTTATGCGGGCGAATTCTATTGGGAAATGAGCAGGACCGAGCCCCTACCCGCTCGCAGGCCAGTAGAGCGCTGGTGCCAAAGGTTTCGGGCAAGGCACGCCCTTTGCAGGGCCGAACCGTGGCGGATCGGACCCGCCCGGCGACTCTTCGAGAAAAAGAGTGCCGGGCCCTTTATTTGGGCGGCTTGCACAATATTTCGGCGAGCCAACGAAGCCGGTTGCTTGTTTCAGTGATGCGGGTCCTTGGGGCGACACCTCATACGCGAGCCTCGCGCCATCCATCCGCGAGCCCCTGCTGTTAATCCAGCAGGGGCTTTGTCTTCGCATTTGCTCAGGCAAGCCCGATGCCTCTTTTTACCTACAAGCTCATTGATACGCATTTCGTTTCGGACTTTGGAGCGTATGATTTGCCTGGCGAAACGGAAGCCCAAATAGAGGCCATCAAACTCGCTCGTTCGATTCGCGAGACCCGACCAGAACTAATAGGCAAGGGGTACTCGATCTTTGTAATCGATGATGACGACGCCGCCATTTGTGCCATCCCGATCGACATCATTCTATGACGGTCATCCCCTGTAGCGTTGCGCAGCAATAACACTCGTCTATTTAGGCAATTGCACCATCTCGGGATGGGCCGCACCTGTCAAAAGCGACAGGGTAGCCTGGCGCTCGTCATCTCACCGGGGCGCGCGCTGGTGACGTCCACCCCCTCCCGACCATCGAAGGCCAAGCCAAAAGCTTAGTTGCCCCCTAAGCCATCCGCGATCTATGGTAGCACTGGGTCCGGGGGAAGTTTATGGGACTGTTTAAAAGCAAAGAAAGTTGGGAACGCACGTTCCGGCTCAGAAGCCACCACGGCGTCTCAAAGGGGTTTCTTGCCGTCCTGTTTTGGCTGTGGGGCGTAGTCGGCCTGTTGTTCAACGCCGGCACGCTGTTCGGGCTTACTGGCAACATTGGTGTCGGAACGTCGGCCTACCTTACGGCCACCTGCTTCGTTTGGATCGGCGGCATGGTGTTGTTTGGAATTGGCGCCCTGCTCGCTCACTCCGACTTTGACGGTGAACGGCCGATCGGTGAAGACTACGGCGATGTTCGGGTTAGTCGATAAATCGTGGCAAGCCGAACTTATCGAGCACTTGTCGGACTGCCATCATCAGAGATCAAACAATGCCAGACGCTAAAAATCAGCACCTGTTGGACTATCTTGGCTATTATCTTTCGCTCACGCACTCGCCCCGCTATGCGGTCTTGATCTCGGGGCCGTGGGGTGTTGGAAAAACTTATCAGGTAAAGCGGTTTCTCCAACACCATCGGCCCGAACCCAAAAAACTACTCTACGTAAGTCTTTATGGTCTGTCCACGCTCGATGAAATTAGGGACGCCCTGTTTCAAGCCGCCTATCCTCTACTCACAGGAAAACCGGCAAAGCTTTTTGGAAGCCTGCTTACTGCAGGTCTGAAGTACGTGAAGGTGGATACCAGCAGCATCAGCGTGGGCGACGTCATCGGTTTCAGCGCCGATGTTTACGTATTCGACGACCTTGAACGATACGAAGGGAATAAAAGCACCGCGCTAGGTTACATCAACCAATTCGTCGAGCACGAGGGCGCCAAAGTAATAATTATTGCCAATGATAAAGAAATTAAGGCCGGCGAGGACTACGAGCGCCGCAAAGAGAAGTTGATCGGGAAGGTTCTGGAAGTCCAATCATCTTTCGATGAGGCCTTCTCAGCGTTCGTCGCACTGATTGATGACAAGTTCACTCAAGGGTTCTTCAAAAAGAATGCGGAGGAAATCTCCTCTCTCTATAAACAGTCGAAAAAAGACAATCTGCGCATACTTCAGCAAACCATGTGGGACTTCGAGCGGGTATGCAAGGCGCTGACGGATGAGCACCGAGGGCATTCCGACGCTATATTGACACTGTTGCGCCTGTTCTTCGTGCTTTCGTTCGAATTCAAATCCAATCAGATTAATGCCGACGATCTCGAAAACGGGCGCGGGCTAGCAGCTATGGTTCAAGCCCATGTCGAAAAGGGTAAAGAACCCTCCCCCATGAGGCGAGTTGCCGATCGATATCAGAACGTCGATATCGACGACTCAATTCTATCGAGTTCGGTTCTTGTGAACTGCTTGGTCCGCGGCATTGTCGATCCCAACGAAATTCAGGCCTCCCTCAATGCTAGCAACTTCTTTGTAAAGGTCGCCGACGAGGCTCCCTGGCGCACGGTCTGGCATTGGACAGAACGTACCGAGAGCGAGGTGCTGGCTGCCGTGGGCAAGATGAGCGAGCAGTTCGAGCAGCGGGCATTCACAATCGAAGGCGAAATACTTCACGTGCTCGGTCTTCAGCTGTTTCTTTCTGACATCGGAGTGATCAAGTCTTCAAAGCGGCAAGTTGTCGAGGACGGAAAGAAATACCTCGACGATCTATATAAGACCAAGAAGCTCGAGGCGACGCAGCGCGATGACTATGCGCTCCGCTTCGACGGCTATGGCGGGTTGGGCATACAAAGTTCTGACACTTTGGAATACCGAGAACTTTTCCAACATCTCCGAGAAAGCAGCGCGAAAGCCCTCCGCGATACATACCCAGATAAGGCGTCTGAGCTGCTTGAGGTCATGAAAACTGACGTCCAGTTGTTCTATCGTCGACTTTGCATAACCAATAGCGACGACAACATCTATTACAACACGCCACTTCTTGCGTCCCTAGATCCGGACATGTTCGTCCTTACGATGCTAGATCTTCCAATAGCGGACGAGCATGTTGTCTTCATGATGTTCAAATCTCGGTACGACCACAGTCAGTTAGATAATGATTTGTCGACTGAGAAGCCGTGGGCAGAAGCTGTAAAGAGAAAGCTTCTCGATGCCTGCGAAACATGCGGTCCTGTCACCGGTAAGCGGATCAAGATGCGTGTAGCTTATTACATGAAAGCTATTCCCGACGTCGCCGCTGTTTCGGGAAAATGACGTGCAGAAGCAGTTATCGATTGATCAACGCTTGGATCGCCTCGGCCAGCACGTCGTGAGAGCGCGTCTGTTTTTGGATCTCTGGTCCTATTTCGAGCTAGACGATACCAGGCAGCACATCATCGAGACCATGCGTGACTACAATGAATTTTTCAGGTTCACTCCGCACGCATATCTTCTCACCTACTGCATCTACATCGCAGGAGCGTTCGAAGCGCGACGTGACACGATTAATTTTGGAGCTTTGATCCGCGATATGACAGGGGCGGGTCATCTAAAGGGTTCGCAAGAAGCGGAGGTCGCGGCGCTCATGATGACCGCCAAATCTGCGGCTAGAAAAATGGCCATTTTACGTAACAACGCGTTCGCCCATCGAACGAGCGCAATTTCCTACAATGATGTTTTTGACCTAGCAAAAGTCGCTCCCGCCGAGTTACGCGCGCTGACCGATGCCGCGCTAAAACTGTTCAACCTGCTGGCGGCGATACGGGGAGTTGCAAAACAGTATTTCACTGATCTGCCCACCAAAGACGCGAAGGGAATGATGGCGGCATTGGCCAAGACCTAGGAAGCCCCACTCAAGCCGCCCGGTACGCCGCCCAATCAATCGCCTTCGGCTCAATGCGCTTGCCGGGCTGATCTTCAGGCCAAACGTGCACGAGGCGCTGCACCACGCCGCTCGCAGTGATCGTTGTCAATACCGCATGGCCGCCAACAACGTGACGTCCATCGAAACGTTTGCGGCGCTGAATCTCCATGCAGTGCAATAAATAAGACTCAGGATCGACCTTCTCCAAGTCGGCGAGCAAGTCATAGCCCGCCGCCTGAAACTCCTCGCGAGATGGCGGCGGCATCGAAATGATCGGTAATTCTGTCAAACTGGCCGCAACGTGCTTTTCCGCAAACTCCGCGTTCTGCCTGACCAGCAAAGCTTTTGGTGTGCCGGCCGTCTCCAATTCGATGGAATAGATCGCGGGCCGACCTTCTCTTTCATGCCAGCCAGCCAGCACCACGCAAGATGCCGCATCTCCATCGCGGTACTCGCGCGCGTACCGCTCGAAGTGATGAATGATCTGCGCTTCAGCGGTTTCAATCAAACTGTCAAATGACCTGTAAGCAAGACGGCCCCATAACCATCCGCCGAACTGCGCCGGACCAGCCGCAGCCACGACAGCATTCAACCGGTACAGGCGATGAGCCTTATTGAGGTTCACATCGTCTGGAACCCCCTCAAAGTAAGAAAGACCGTCCGTCAGTAGAAATGCTGCGTCGCTTCGAACGAAACCATTTATTGCGCTCATGGCCGAACCTCCAGGCCAGCGCGCAACTCGGCTTGAGCCGCTGCGCCCTTACCGACTGCCACAGTGTCAGCAATCGCCCTAGCCGTGTGCTTTATGATGGATTCTGTGGCCCGATCGTAAGCGCTTGCTGCGCTATCACTGCCGCGCTGAGGTAGCTTCGCCGCGTTCGGATCGGCGTTGTTAGCGGAAGATGGGCGCGATGCCGGCAGCGGCACGCCGCCTGGGAATTCAACCTTTGACTGCTGCTCGGCCGCCGCCTGCAGCATGTCGCGAGCGAGCTGGGCCTTGGCGCGGATCAGCTCCAGGCCGGCGACGATTTCAAGATTTTCAGGCTTCCCTGAGGCATTCAGATGCTCAATTGCGCGAGTGATCTGGTCAACATCTTGCGGCAAGCCCCGCCCGGCCTTTTGCATGATATCCGCAGCATCAGCCCATCGATTGAACGTGTCCTGCCCGCTACCTGGCTGCACGTTCTGGGACGCGACCGCGGTCTTTACAAGATCGTTGGCTTTGTCGATCAAATCATCCAACCACCCGCCAATATCAGCGGCAGTCGACTTGAACTGGGCAGCTAGTTGCGCAGAGGACTGTTTCCACGCTCGGTCGAATGCAGCCGCCTTCGCGACCGTGGCACCATCGATCACAGCGCCAGCCGCCTCGGCTCCCTGAGCGATATCCTCGAACGACCTGCTTCCGTTTCGAAGAGCCTCAACGCAACTCTCGGAGAGCCCGAGCATTTGAGCCGCCTTCGTCTTCTCTGGCATCGAACCAAATTTGTTGATCAGATCGCCAGCAATAACCAGAAGCTGGTTCAGGCTAATAACCTGGCCGTTGCGGTCCTTGTACTTGATGTTGTTGGCATCAAGCAGCTTCGTCAGTGAGTTTTCATTTTCCTTGGCGTCGGCCAGCAGTGAGGCGACCTTGCGCAGATCGGTAACAGACTCCTGCGAAGAAACACCGCCCTGCCCTGCAGCAAATTGGATCTGCTGGAACCGCTCCGCAGTAAGGCCGGTGAATTCAGCGTTCTTCTGCAGGTCAGCAAGCTCGCTGTTGACCTTGGTAAGCGCCGCAAGGAGCCCGCCAACCAAGCCGGTAACGCCGGCAGCGGCAGTGCCAAGCGAAGCAAAGCCGCCTGCTGTCGGATTCAGACTCGCAAACGAACGCTCGATGCGGTCCATCGCTGCATCCGCCATATCGCCGGCTTGGTTCAGATCGCTCTGAAACTGATCGAGTTTGGCGCCGGGTTGGACGATTAAATCGTTTGCCATTGGTATCCTAAAAACATTGG
The DNA here is from genome assembly GCF_014198315.1 of Bradyrhizobium sp. CIR48. NCBI lineage: Bacteria > Pseudomonadati > Pseudomonadota > Alphaproteobacteria > Hyphomicrobiales > Nitrobacteraceae > Bradyrhizobium > Bradyrhizobium sp. CIR48. Next base: position 60,427 of record NZ_JACIHG010000012.1, on the reverse strand, counting down.
AGCGCGGCTAATAGACCGCTGTCACGTTCAAGTTGGAGAAATGCGCGCAAGGTTGCGCACCACGCGCAGTGCTAAACGGCGCCTTCAACATTGAAGGAGCGCGTTTTGGCTAAGAAAACGAAGAAGCCTGTTCGCCGTGAGTGGACCAAGGAAGACATCAAAGAATTGAAGGCACACTCGAAAGCGCGGACACCGGTCGTCAAAATCGCTAAGATGACTAAGCGGACTGAGGGCGCGCTACGTCAGAAGGCTATCGTGCTGGGAATCGGGCTCGGACATCAGCGGTAGTAGTTGGCCACTTTCCCTCCCGAGCACCAATACTTCGACTCAACGTGTGGTCGCTCTGTTAGGAATTCAGCAACCGACATTTGAAGGTCTTCGGTAAGCTCTTCGTGACCAAAATAGTGGTCACGGAGGCCGATCAATGATCGATTTTGAGAAACTGACGCCACTGGATTCCGGGGTCATTCTGGCCGCCCTCGTAATGGCGGCCGGAGCATTCTGTCCGATTGTTACCCTCCCCGTTGTCGGTTCACTCAGCTACGTCATGAGTGGCAACGGCGACGGCATTTTCATTGTGATCGGCGCGATGGGAATTGTTGCGTTGATCCTGACAGGATATCGGCGAGCTAGCGGAATGGTTGCTGGAGCGGCCTTGTTCTGGATGCTCATAACTCTGGTTAAGATCGCTGCCCTTCTCGCCGACGCCAGAGCAAAGCTGGATCAATCGATGAAGGGCAATCCCTTCGGCGGCATAGCTAAAGTACTGGCGAACTCTGTGGGATTGGGTTGGGGTTGGGTACTGCTTTTTGGTGGCGCCATTGCGATTATCATTCTTGCTTTCGCAAGCCAACGATCGCCCGGCAAATCAGCTAAGGTGTCCGACCCGGATCCATTGGTGCCAGCATTTTCCAATGCCGACAACCTGATCGCCGAGCTTCTGGCCAATCAAAAGAAGCAAGGGACAGCGCAACCCTCATCTGCCGCACCTGCATCATTTGGGAAGCGAGGCCGTTAGTCCGGCCTCTCGGGGCGGCGGCCAATGCTCGCCCTCCTCATCAGCTTTCGCCCTGAGGGTCAGCACCGCCGCGACCGGCTCAGCCGATCCGTAGGTTCTCCGCCGAGTCCTTGCCGCGATTGTTCACGACGTCGAAGCTAACCTTGGCTCCCTCGGCAAGAGAGGAAAATCCAGCCTTCTCGACTGCCGAGATGTGAACAAAGACGTCCTTGCCGCCAGAATCCGGCTGAATGAACCCATATCCCTTTGTCGGGTTGAACCACTTAACTGTACCCATTGCCACTTTGAATTCTCCATTTTCTAAAAAGCAAAGCTAGTGCTCGAATTCCGACAAAAGAAAGGCTGGTCCAGCCCGCCTTCACGCGGGGCCTCCGCCGACGATCTCATCCGGCCACCGCTTGAGCACTTTGATACGGATCCCGTCAGCCTCGACCTGTGTGTGCTGAGCGAAGCCACCGACCAGGCCACCAACCGTTACACTACCGAACGTTCCTGCATCCGGTCGGCTAAGCTTTGCGGCGTACTGCTCTTCCAACAGACGCAGTCCGTCCTCAGGAAAGCGCATCTCCGCTGAGCCGTCCACGCGCGGCTGGATGTACTGTTTGACCGCCCTCCCGTTAAAGAGGCCGTGGTCGATGTGACATTCGGTGACGTGGATTAACGGGCCGGCTTCGGCCGACCAGCCCGCAAGCACGACGTCGCATCGGCCAGACAGAATATGGCCTACTGCCCTACCTCGGTCGACGCATGTCCTAGCGAGATTCGGCATTGCGTCGGAGAGCGAACGAAGGTCGACAAACGGAGTTTCAATCAACAACGCCGATAGCAGAGTCGGCACGACTGAGATTCCCGTGACCGCGAACAGAGAATTGTACTGAGGCAAGATCGACACCTTGGTGCCGATGCCGGCAAGTTTGCCGGTCGCCGGATCGTGCCATGCGCCATCGCTAAAAAAGTGGACTGCGTCCGCAGATTTGAAGGCCGAGATCGCGGTCATTCGTCTTCTCCCTCGTCGTCCGACCGCTCGTCAATTTCCACGATTTCGGCCTCGTCGATAAACGTGCTGGTGACGCCGACAGCCGCGAGAGTCGTGGCTGCGATTGCTGTAAAAATCGGCATTGTGTGTCTCCGTTGGAGGGCCGTTGTGGCCAGGCTGCATTTGGCAGCAGCACAACCTCCGATACCCCATATTTTGAATTGTGGATGCGCGTAAAATGGGGGGCGGCCGGTATTTCCCGCCAAAGGTGGGCTGGATTTGCTACACCCCTCCTACCCCCAGATCGTCTCACCAAGTCCGCAGCACGTCGACAATCGCGCCATCATCATTGACAACGAACTCAGCGCGATCTCCACCGTGCAACTGAAATGGACCTTTCCACTCAGGGTGACGCCGCTCGGCACCGAGGTTGCTTGCATAAACTTGCACCGTCCTGTCATCGTCCAATACGACGATGCCGCGACGCCTGTGGCGATCCCAGCTATGTATCAAGCCATTGATCGTTGTCATTTCAGGATACCTCGCTTGCGCTGCGCTGCTTCGATGCCGCGTCGGGCTGCATCACTATTGCTGGAACGCAACGCAGCCGTTGTGGTCGGATAGGCAGGAAACGCGGTCAGCGTGATCTCGAATAAATCCACATCCTTAATCGTGCGCAACGGCAGCTTTTCATCTCCATCCTCCCATTCCTCTGCGCGGATGACGAAACCAAACGAGCAGCCTTTCACGTCCTGTCGACCAACCGTCCCTAGCGCGGTCTGGCCTTCTGGCGTTGAAGGGTCGACCGTCAAAGCAAAGTACAGTCCAACGCTGTCCTGACGCAGATAAAGCGAGCCGGCAGCCGTCCTCCCCAATACACGCCCGGAATCATGATCGAGCAGCATCACGACATCGGGGTGCTCTTTGAGGGTTCGGGTGAACGTTCCACGGGCAATCTTCTCGCGCCAGTAGTTGCCGTAAACGATTTGTTCATTGAACTTCACCGCGTACCCAGTGATCACGTTATCAGCCACGCGCCTTTGCCTCCGCGGCTACGAGTCTGGCCTCACGCTTCCCAAGCCTTGACTTGGCCCGCAGCTCGCGCGCAATCTCGATGGGGTCGGTGTCGGCGTAAACCTCGGCCTTGCCTGGCAGTTTGATGCGGCGTGATTGCTTGCTGGTCCGCGTCCGTTTGGAGGTGGCTTTCTCAAACATTGTGACCGGCCTCCGCGCATTCCTTCAAGAAATAGGCGACCTTTTCGACGAAGTGTGCTCGGACCGGCCGTAGATAGCCCAAATTAATATCCTCGCGCTCCAGATCGTCGAGCAAAGAATCATGCTGCGCACGCGCTGCTTCCAGCGCCTTGGCGGCTTCACACAGAACACCTAAACGCCGACCGTACTCACCCCGAACAGCGGCGCACGCGGTTTTGCTCGCGACGTCGCGGGCTGCAACAATGCGCTTCGCAATCACGCCCAGGGCGGTTTCGCAATCGGTGATCTCCCCGGAAACCTCGCGGCGTCGTTTTCGAAGGTTGGGAACGGCATCTTCAGGGTCGCCAAGCAATCTCGAAACGCTGGCCGAATGCGCTGCTTGTGGCTGCGCAGCGATCTTGGTGTCCAGATCGGCGGCTTCCCTGTTCAGCGAGGACAACAGTTCACTCAACTCTTGCCGACGCGCAACCAGGCTGGAGTACTCCTGGCTGGAAGTTTCGAGCGTGGGCACGATGAATTCGTCGGCAGATTTCTTAAGGGGCGCCATCAGTTATGCCTTTCTGGATACTTCACGGAGAATCTTTTCGAGGGCCTCGTCTAAGATCCTCATGATTTTCTCTTTTTGGTCTCGGAGGATTTTCTCTCGCTCGATCTGCCGCTCCACTTCTTCAAATTCTGCCATGATATTGTCGTGGCGAGGACTCGACGCTCCATTCAAGCTGTTACTGGTCATCATGCTTGAGCCTTTCCAAAAATTTCGTCGAGCGCGTCAGCAATCGCTGCCACGTTGAGCGTGGTTGATTTGTTGTGGCCGCGTTTCGACCAATGACTCGCGTCCTGACCGGTCATGCAGAAGCGATCGATGCGGCCATTTGGATGGTGAATCGCGATGGCACAGGAATTATGGAAGATCTCAATCTGAGATTTGCGTGCCTCAGCAACGCCCGCTCTGGCATCTTCTACCAAGAAAGCAACAGCGATCTGAGCATCCGGAATGTAATCTGGTGCGCCATCGAGATTGACGCCGCCGGGCGTTAGGCGCTTGAAATTTCTCACGGCAACCGCTGCTTCATGAAGGGTTGTATCCGCGGCCAGCGCTGCGATCAGATCAAGCACATCGTCGTCACTAACTTGAGGTGGGGCGCTAGGAGTGCCCAGAGCCAGCTGCCCAGCCTCCTGCATTCGTCGAGAGATGCCACCGCTTCGTCGGCGCGGGAATTCAAGATGCTTCGCAATAGCATCGAGCGCGTTATTCAGGCTGGCCATGGTGGCCGCTATCCTTTCAGATTTAGGATTTGCAGTTAGGTGGTGAAATAAAAAGCCGCTCGGCGGCTCACGGCACTACGCCGGAAAAAGGTGGCGACGCCGGTAGTGGGCCAGCGCGCCGAAAGGTGCACGTCACGTCGGCCACAAAATGTGGCTGATACTCTCGTAATGGTTTGAGAAGCTTGCGAGCGTACGCGCCCGAGCCCCCCACTAACTTTGAGTAATCAGCTCAAACTGCTTAGCCGGTGCGGTGCTAGGCATTAGGAACGCGGGGACCAAGGCAGCGTTGGCCTGCATGCGCTTCTATTTCGACTATCAAGATCACGCCGGCACCATCCTCGACGACAACGGTGAGGAGCTTCCTGATCTCGCGGCTGCGCGTGATGCCGCGATGAGATACCTAGCCGAGGGAATCCGGGACCATAGCCCTTCGGGATTGACCGACAAGCTTTCCGTCCACGTAAGGACAAAAGAATCGCCGGTCATGACCGTATCCGCAACCGTTGAGGTGGTCGCCGCGCCGTCCCGTGGCAGCAATCTCTCCTAAGGCGGCCGACCAGGGTGCGAGTTCACCAGGCAATGGGTGCCTAAAGTTTGGTCCAGACAGCGTCATCGGCTCAGTGCTAGCTTTCGGCATCTTCGCGTGGTCCGTGGCCTCTATTGGTGGCGGAGAGCCGAAATGCTCCCGCCTCCTAAGGAATGGAGACGGTTGATGGAAAACGGCGACAGACCTTTTTTGAAGACTGAGCTGGCACTCGTGGAGCGCCTCAGGCAAGCCGCGCGTGAGGACATGGATGGTCTCGAAATCCTCAAGCTCATCGAACAAATTGAGGATGAGATCAGACGACGGGGCTTTTCAGTCCCGGGACGAGTAGACAGCTGCCCCCTAGACGGAGTGAACGCACGGCGCTTAAGAAACTGCGCCAAAAGCTGAACTGAGCTTACTGCCCTGAGGAGTGAGCGGAAGTGAACGTCGGGTTTCTGGCTAAGACTAAGCCGCCGCCCTCGCACTGCCCTCAATAGCCGCGTTCAATACCGCGACCGCCGCCCGAACCTCTTTGGCAGCGATCCTCGTTGCGTATTGCCCGCCATAGCCCAGATCTTCGCCGATCGCCGCCAAGGTGCTGTCGCTAGCCGCCATGTCCAGGATCCTGGTGGCCTTGTGCCCCAGCGTGCCGCGCAGCTTCTCGGTGTCCAGGGCACGCGCCAACTCGGCCTGCGCGTCGGGCATCTCAGCGTCGAACTGTTCTGTATCCGCCTTGTCGCTTTTCCGCTGGCGGACCTTGCCGAACTCGGCATCTGGGCTGGTCCATTGGTGCCCGTTCCGGACCTTCACCAGTTTGTTGCCGACCCAACGTGCCCGCTTGTTCTTAACTGCCCAAATCAGCTGCTTGGCGCTGACGTCGACCAGCTCGCGGTCCATATTCGGAGCCACGGGCTGCTCGCCGCTCTCCCCACCCTCATTATCAGGCTCATTGTCGTTCGCAGCCAGACGCGGTGGCTCGTTGAGCGTGCGCCATAGCCGGAGGCCCATGAAGGTCGTTTCATCCTTCTCCCGCTTGGCCCAGGTCACGCACGGCGGTTGCTCGTGGTGTGTGGCATGTGTGGCCGGCGCCGATGCCAGCCAGGCGCGGCGGGCTGCTAGGTCGGTGAAGTCGCTGGCCTGGATAGGGCCATTGTCGTTTGCGTGCATGGTACCTCGACTTGACGTGCTGGGCGGCCGTCTGCGCGGCCTGGAAAATAATTTGAAAACCTGCGGGATAACGCGTGCGAGGAGGCGGCCGCTCGTTGGGGACGAAGGTGGGAAGGATTGCGGTGGCCCCCCTGCCCCCTTTGGAAATCGGCCCCAGGGCTAGCGAGATCAGGCGGTTAGCTGCGGAAACGTGGCTGGAGGAAATCGCCCCCCCTTTGGCGATAGATCGCTCACGCGGCCTCGCTGTCATTGTGAAGCTCGTGCGGCAAGAGGTATCTGTCGCCCTGCGTATGCACGATGCACCCGACTAGCTCGTCGAAAGACTCAGGCCAGCCAAGTCCTGCAGAAGAAGTAAGGCGAGAATAACGATTTTGGCCGGCCTCCTGCTCGCGGGCGCTATCCGCTTCAAGCACTATAACGTCGGTACTGCCCTTATCGAACTCAACTATGAGCAATGTGTCACCGCCATCGCGCTCCACGCTCGCGCTAACAATCTTCTTAGTGACGACTGGCGGCGGCACCCTATAGGTGCCCGCCGACATGTCGGCACCTATAGGCCCTTCCGTAGGAAGGCCATAGGATTGGTCCCGCGTGGGTGCGGTAGCTATGCTGTCTAGATACCGCACGGGTGCGGTAACAAAGCTCCGTAGCTCCCGCGTGGGCGCGGTAGCTACAGTGGTGCAATTAGCTACCGCGCCAGCGCGGTTACTACGGTGCGCACGCCGTCGCCGCCTTTTGGCCTCTGCGAGCGGCTTGATGTAATTGTAAATTGCGGTCGCGGTGTCCCGCATCCATTTGAACGGCAAAAGGTATGTGTTGCCGCGCCGGCCAACGCCCTGCTCCGCTACGGTTATGTATCCGCGCTCGGCAAGATGAGCGATTGAACGAGCGGTGCTGGCATCATCACGCCCGGTTTCTTTGGCGAGGTGTGCAGCCGATGTCGGCCGCGTCGTCCCACCCTTAGGCCCGTCCTTCAAATACCTGTCGGTAATCTCGGCTAGGACGGCCAGGTCACAGGCTGAGAGATCGGTATCCTTCGTGGCGAACAGCAAGAGCTGGAATTGCTGTACAGGACCGATAGCGCCTTCTGCCGCGCTCGGCTTATCGCGTTCCATGGCCACGCCCTCCAGCCGCTACAGCGGCGCGCGCGATGTCGTCGGCGATCTCAATATCGAAGCGGATGCCAGGCCCGAATACTCGCATGGTGCCGTCTGGCTTGCGCGTGACTAAAACGTCTACCGCCCTGACGCCGGGAGCAATCTCTAGATCTATTTTCGCAACGTGCTTGGCGTCCCAACCGGGCCGCACATTCGTAATTTTCATTTTACGTCTCTGGATTTAAGCCGCAGCCAGGCTAATCGCGTACTGCGGTTTTGGCTGGAAGAAAACGTCGTCGCCCATTCGACATAGCGAAAAGCCGCGCCTGTCCATGTCTGCGATCGTCATCGCGAGAGTTTTGTCCATATCCGTCAGGTGAGCATCCGACTGAACGCGAGATGCCCAAGCACGACGAGCTGCGCGATTACCCATGAAGGTCTCCCCAGGTTTGCGGTTGAACAGGTGATGACTAGTGGGCTTCCGCAGCCCGTTTGCTAAATGGGCACCCCGAAATCTGCAGGAGTTAAGAAGCCAGCGCTGGCCACGTAAAGGACGGCGCGCTGGAACGTTTGGTGCCGCGGAGCGTCCTTGAGATATCGATCCAGTTGCTTGTGGGTCGACCGATGGACGCAGTAGCTGCCTATGCGATCTCGGCCTTTATCGTCGGCTTTGGCATCGGGATCTTCATTGCCGGCCTAAACTCTGGCGCGCCAGCACTGTGGGCCTGCGTCGCCCTGATACCAGTCGCGATCGGGCTCCTCAGCCTTTTCGGTCCCAAATAACAAATCCATCCCGAAAAAAACGGCCCCAGCCGTCTTGGCAGCGACTGGGACCGTTGGACTTACCCCGACCCGCAGGGGGCATGGAGCCGGAGCACAGCACCAAGCCTGAGGCTTGCCGGTCGTTCCTAGGGAAGAGGCTGCGGCAAGCTTCCGAGAACCGGTCCATCGTCAAACGCGCGTTCGAACGATGGACCGTCCCGGGTGGATGTCGCGAAGCTAGAGGGATCTAGAGTATCGCGCCACAGACCGATATCTCAATTGAAGGGGCGGAGAGTCGTTCCTTGGCCGCGCCGCCGACTTAGGGGCCTTCCTTCAGAAGCGCCAGAGCTTTACGGGTGCCTGCGCCTTGAGGCGCGCCAAAAACCGACCAGCGCACGCCACTCAAACACCACGACGACGATGGCTACCAAGGCCGTCCCGAGCCCCGACATTATCAAAATCATTTCGAGCATCGAATCATCCCGCGGTGGGCGATAACGAAACCATCTACAATCAGTTCCCGCAGTGAAACTGCACCGAGACTTCTTTTGTTCTTACACAATCTTAAATAGATTTATCCGGTTGTGCGGTTGTGTTTGGGCGAGCTGCCCGTCCCACGGTGGTTAGGCAATCAATGAATTTCCCTATGCGAAACAACGGTAGGAAAATTGCCTAACCTTGGCATCAAGCCCTTGAGACAATTGAAATCCATCAGTCCTGCTGGGATCGCCAGCAATTTCAACAGCATCACGGTTTCTCGCTGCTGAAATGCATGTTGCGCCTGATGCTGACGAAAACCCTTGAATTCCAGGCTGTCCCGCTCTGTCCCGTCTAGTTGACGCAACACGGACGCTCACGGCGCTTCTTGATTTGTTCGCGTGAGCGCTCTCCCGCCGCCCCTCACCGGCGGGCGATTGGCGCTTTAGCTAAACCGACTGTTGGGAGATCGTCCGAACGCAATCTTGGGCGCTGACGAGCAAGTTCATCAGGTCGTCCCAATCAAAAGCATTGTCGGCCGGCCGCTTACGAGTGTTTTCCGGTAGAGACCTCTTCGACTTATGTGAGGACAGCGAGCAGCCCGGCCAACGTCGTCGGCACGCTTGTGGCGAGTTCGTGCCTGACTTCGGCTTCTCGATCGCCGAACGTTTCTTCCTTCTCCGGATCGGGATCGAGTGTCCCCGTCACCAGGTCGCGAATTGCTGCCGAGTAGTCTGCACTCGCTTTCTTTATGAGCCTCGATAGCGTCGATGATCGGGTCTGCCGCCGCGTCCGCAGCAGAGCATGGACCCGGGGACTGCCGTAGCGCTCGCCGCTCTCGCGATGGACCTGCTGGATCTCGGCCAGCATCGCAGAATTGGAGGTTGCGCGGGTGCTCTCCGGGCGTTCGCGCCAAGCGTAATAGCCGGCCGTCCGCGTGATGATCCCAGTCTCACACCGGGAGCAGTGCGGGCGCGGCGCGCTAGCGAAAGTCTCACAGGCATCCCACCCGAACCGGTTGCACTCACGCGGCGCCCCTAGAAGAGCGCGTATGCGTGCAGCGATTTTCCGGGCCTCCTTCGGCCCGAGATTGGGTTTCACGCAACGAGTATGTCCACCATTGCCTGAGCCTCGGCGGCATTAGATGTGGCGGCTTCGCGGTCTAATGGGCTCAGAGACTGATCGGCCACGCGGGCCTGATTGGCTGCAAGCACCGCAAGCGCTTGCGACCGCAGGGACGTGATGTGCCGCTCGAATATGTGCATCCGTTGGCCCGTACTGCTCTATGGGTTTGCACCACAAACTTCGGTGGCCAGCCCGTCCTCGAAGACTGAGGCTGGCCACCTTTGCTCCCGAGAGGCTCAAATTCTCAAGGGGTGCGATCAAGGAGTATCGTGAGACCTACCGGAAAGCACCTACCAGCACCGGTGGGTTGCTGCATCCCCGCGTGCCTCTCATAGTAAAACCCTCGACCTGCGAGTGTTCGAGCTGGCTCTTCATACCAGTAACCGCCGTGCCTAGGACCGAAGTGGTAGCGGCAATCCAAGCATTCACGGACTACGTCCCGTGGGCCAAGCCATACACCGGAAGACACGTACGGGCCACAGCGAACTGAAGAACAGCTGGCCGATTGGCGATCCCAGGTTGAAGTTATCGGCTCAAAAATGGACGCGGTGGCGGATTGCTCTCTCTCGACCTTATCCGAGTTCGAGGCGCTCAGGCGCGAGATGGGGACAGATTTTCCCGCAACGCCACCCGCTTTATTTAACCGTGTAGCGGACGCATTTGGGAACGTTAGCGGCCACGTGACTCGGCGCTTTGAAGTGGACCGATAAAGCGCTGTCCCTGCCACGTGCCGCTAACTTATCAGCTTCAAGCGGGGGCAAGAAGCTGACAGGGGTGTATTCTCAGGACGAATGCCCTAGAGCAACTACCAAAACAAGGCGGTGACTTGGCGATCAGTCTCAGGTGGCAGGCCTTGCGGGCGAGACTCGGCGCTGTTCGGTTGCGTTGGATCAGACGCTGTCCCTGCCCCGCCCGCACTACCATTTGAAGTTAGCGGGAACATGACTCGGCGCTGACCGTTCTGGTGCATTGCGCTGTCCCTGCCACTCGCCACTAAATTCAAAGGCGTTTTACGCGGACTACCTTTCCGAAAGCTGACAAGACGGGCGGCTATAGATGGCCGTCACGCTGCGGGCCTGCTCAGAATCTCACGTAATATGTTTTGTGAACAAACCATGGATTTGTCAAAACACTGTTGCTAACCGCTGGTATTGAGCCGATGACCGGATCGGGCTGGAGGTAACGCCCCAAGGGATGGCATCGGCAGCTGGCTGATCTGCCGGTTGGAGTCGTTGTTGGGCATTGTCTTCCCGCGCGGCCCCTATCCAACCGTTGCCAATACTTTCAGCCCATAGACGGCCGAGGCTGCGCCGCCCCCTATGGCGCGCAAGCCGAACGACACATGATGGTAGCCGTCCGTTCCCGCCTTCTGGGTCGCGAGGCCAGAGGCTGGGATGCGGTACATCGCTCCTTGAGGATTGACGTCCCAGTTATCTCCGACCGCGCCGTCAAAGAAGATCGCGAAACCGCACGCGCCCGCATTTGTAGAGTTTTGTCACTGTCCCGGTGATTTTAGCGTCAATGACCTCATCGGCCAAAGCGACGAACTCAGCCTTGAAGACTGTCTTCTCAGTGTAGGCGCCCGCTCCGGTGTCCGTGGACACTCCGTCTATCGCACCCGTGACGCCCCGGCAGCCGCGGTTGAACCACGAGGCAACGAGCGGTTTGCGCCGCTGTGTCCGCAAATGCTGGGCCAGTGATGACGCGCGCCATGCCGACCAGCGACCGCGTACCATCGCCGCTCTTGATCTCGGTGCCTTTGTTGCCGGCCCTCGTCGATGTCGCGTGAGCGGTCGTTGACGCTTCAAGCGTCATCGTGCCGGAATTCATATAAGCGCAAATGAGATAAGTCGTGCCCGGCATCAGGCCGGTTGCCGCAAGCGAAACGCCCGCCTCTGGAACGATCTGCGGAGCGCCGCGATCGTTAGAAGATTTCCATTCCAAGGCGCCAGCACCAGGTTTCCGCCGGACAGTGTCAATCGGCACTGTCCATAGGTCTGCGGCACGCCGAGATTGTCCCTCGCCGTTGCTGCGTTCGCTACTTCCGATAGGTTGTTGTCGCCGGTCATAACGCGGCGCCATGAGCCCCCATGTGCCTGCGACGCAAACGCGCACATATGTTTCGCCGGGAGATTAACACGCGTGGCCAATGCTTGATGTATGTGCTTGCTCCGAACGCTTCTACCGTCAGATACCAGAAGTCACTTGCGGCCGGGGGGTTTGTTCCGGTCGAGTCCGATGAATAATAAGTGCCGGGAGCAACAACAGCATTGAAATCTTGCGACGCGCCTAACTGGACGGTTTGTTTGATACCGAGATTGCTGCGCGCCGTCGCCGCTGTTGCAGTTAGTTCAGACAGGTTGTTCGCGCTCGTCAGATCGCCGGCCCCGAACTGACCGGCAACATTGAAATCCCAATCTACCAGCGTGCCACTGCCGCTGATCTTGTCGACATTGATGGCGATAAACGCACCATCATAGTAGGTCGCAACGCCTTCCGTCCACTTGGTTGTATCGCCATTCGACGTCGCCCGAACGCGCGCGCCGATCTGATAGGCCAGACCGGCCTGGCTGGCGAGATCCTTACTCCCCGTGCCGATCGTGCGTGGCGAGGTCGACGTTCCGCCATAGCCCTTTGCCGGCGCACCGCTCTGAAAGTGCCGTCAATGTAAATTCCTTGCTGCTCTATGGGAGCCATTTGCCATCGATTTTCCACCTGACTTTGCCGGTGGATGGTTGGAGGGCAATCCAGCCGCGTTCGTCCGGTGGCGGGCCCAACGACATCTTCATGCCACCGATGAATGATCCGCGTGCTGATGCCGCTTGCGGCAACGTAGTCTCGCCCGGCGATATCACGCTGAGTTTCCAACACGGTGATGGCGTGTCCCTCAAGTTTTGCCGGTGCGGTGGCCAATGCCGATCGTATCTTTTGCTCGTCCGCCTCGGTATTGCTGGGGCACGGACTAAAGCCGCGCGGAAACTCAAATGCTCGCCATGGCTCCAGGTGCTCGCTACCGGCCTCCAGTGACGTAATCCGAAAACCGGACGGGCCATGCTGTTCCGAAATTCCCGCGACCGACACCTCGAATGGACTCGCCGCGCCCATTGCGTCCATCCGGTCGTTCAGCTCCATTAGCGTTGGACCAACCGTCTGCTTAAACTCGGCAAACCCGCCTGCGGTCATCGTCGATAGAGCGAGCCCGACCGCCTGGAAAACGACGAACGCCTCCGCTCGAACCGTCGCCGCAGCCCGAAACTGAGGGAGCAAGATCGCCCTGTTGCAGATCGCGGTAATCGTTTGATCTGCCGTATTCCAGACTAGCGCGTCTGAAACGAGATGCGCACCGTCTGAGGCGACGATGAGGTTAGCTGCCGACATTATCAAATTCCTTGAATTGAAAGTTGACTGTCCGTGCGGCACTCACATGGAACGAACCGCCAATGGCGATGCCCGCGCCGATAACCGTGCCGGCTATGGCTGGGAGGGCAAGCGCGCTCGCAATTGCACCGCCCAACGGACGAGCAACGCCGCTACCGCGACAAGCGCAACCAGCCCAATAGCCTGCTTCGCACCGCCGTTGCCTCCCGACGTCGCCAATCACGACGCAGCACCGCCTCGCCGTTCATCTCAAGGATGGTCGGCAAACCTTCCTTGAACTGCCAGCCATACTTGCGGCCACGCGTAGCCCAATCAGAGCGGCGCAGGAAGGCTGTCACGGTCTCGCGCGGCAGCGGCGTCTCGCGCGCGACCTCGGCGCGTGGCATCACGACATGCAGAACTGGCCGGCGGGTGTCGACGACGTTATTGCTAGTCGTCATGTCCGACTCTTCTTTCGGAGTTGCGCCTGCAGTTCGAGCACGACCTCCATCGGTTCACGGTCGCGCCTCAATCGTGGCTGACGATCTAGCGGACTGGCGGCAAACTCGCTGCGGTCCAGCGCAGCAGCCAGGGCGTTCTTTAGGTTGCTCAGTTCGTACGGGTCGTGCGGGCCGCGCTGCAGTTCTATACCCCCTCCGGAATAGCACCACTGCCTCAGGCGTGATGTGCACACGATGCACAAGCGCCGTTTCGGCGTTGGTGATTTCGCCCGAAACTTCTGCCCGGCGCATTTGGAGGTGGGGCGCAGCATCCTCCGGATCCCCAAGGAGACGCGGAACTCCAGCAGAGGCGGTGACTCGGCTGCTCGGCGAACCTCTTGTCTAGATCGTCAGCTTCCTTTCGGAGGCCGGAAAGAAGGGCGCTGAGTTCAGCCTGTTTGGCAAAGAGCGCCGCGTATCCGGGCTCGAGTCCAGAAGCGTCGGGAGGACAAATGCGTCGGCGGGTTTCTTTTTCAAAATTGCCATTAAAATAGATCCTTCATGAGATTTGCAAAAACCTCACCCTTGACGAGGCCAGCGATGCTATACGGGGCCTGTTGATGCGACGCGAGTGCGCCGGGCAACACGAAACGTGTTACGCTGTCTTCCGGCCTATGTGCTGAAAGCTCGCGCCAGCCATGCACGAACTCGAAACGATGGCCGCGGATGTCGTCGACGGCTTCGGGCGCCCGGCCGACGGCGATCTCGGATTTCAAATCCAGAAATTCGAGCGCCGAGCGCGGAATGCTGTCGGGTGCATCGGTCGACAAGACCGCGCCGCCTGGCGTCATGGCGGAAAGGCGCGTGCGTGCTCCGCCGCCTCGTGCAATTTCGGAGCCGACATCAGCGTGGCAAGCAGGGGGCCGGCGTCGCGTTGAGCAAGTTCTGGTGCGTAGCCAGGACCACCGAGTGGTAGCAGATCGGCTTCTTGCAGCCGCCGAGCGACGCTATAGCCGCGCGATCGGCGAAAGCCAATGGTTCGCTCGATGCGTCGAGCACGCTATCTAGCGTGGCCAATTGGCCATCCTCCATAAATGTCAAGTTGCGAATTTAAGCCGATGGCGGCTTCACGGCTCAAGAGGTGGCGACGCCGGTTGGGTGGCCGGCGCGCCAAAGTTTTGCACGTCACGTCGAGATAAGCACATCCCTACATGTCAATACGGTCCCACCGGCGCGCGGGGACGCGTGTCCAGAAAGAAAGTTGGCGGTTAGTTCAGAATGTCACACCAAGGCGGTGTGCATCACGCCAAACTACCGTGCATATCGTATCGACGTCCGCGCTTGGAACGCGCAGGCCGAAGGCTGCGGGCACGAAAGGCGCGTTAGGAGTCTGGACGACCGCCGAGGACGCGGTGAGGTGGCGGACCTTGCAGCGCAGCGGGCTACCATCAATCAAGATCTGTCCGGTGCAAACGTTGCTTTTCCGCTCGCTCACCACGTCTCGCCGCTCCCCAATATAGCGCTATGGGGGTATTGATCGGCGATTTCCGTCCAAAATTGGGCCGGACCGTCCAAAATTGGGCCGGGCCCTGGTGATGCTACGCCGCGAGCCTTTCCTCCATGGCCGATAGCGTAGCCAGTGCAGCATCCTGCGCGGCGACCGCCCGTTCGGCCTGCTTTCGGAAGGCCCCGGCGGTCGGCGGCAATCTCGCGTGCTGTCAAACGGTCTAAGCTGGCTTCCAACACTTCGTGATGCTCTCCCAGGGCAGCAGCAACGTGCGGCGCGTCCATCGCCGCGACAAGCGCGTATTCATGGCCGCTCGCAGGGCCAACGAATGAGCGCGGCGTCGCGGTCGCATTGCGGTGCTGACGATAACCCATGAACTCGGCGCCTGGGGCAACCCCATCCTGGACAAGGCTCAGTAAAGGTGCAAGGCCAGCATTACTCCGAGCTGCGATGAACGACGCGCGAGAGCCATACCCGCGCGGTCTATTTCGAGTCGACGATTGTCGTTGCAGAATGCCATCGTAGCGGCCCAGCGCGCGGCTCGCGTGCGGGTATAGTCCTCGCCCAACGGCTGCGAAGGCTGTTGCACGTCTGGGGCCAGGCGGCGCAGCGTGCGCGTTAACCCCTGGGAGTTGCGGGATTGCAAGCTCACGCGCTGCGAACCGACGCCCATGGCGATCCCAAGGCTTGCGCTGCCTCGCTCAGATGCCGGTTGATGGCCTCAGCGCGTGGCATGCCGCCGGTCATGGAGCTGATCAGCAGCGGCGGGCGCATGGTCTTGCCCAGCAGCGAGGCGCGCAGGTCGATTTGCGTCAGGTCCACCCGGGCAATGCGCAGTGCTCCCAGCCGGCTGCGACCGTGGCCAGGGCCACTCGCCGATCCAGCACTCCTCGCGCCGGCCCAGGGCGGTGTCGCTCCTGCACGCTCCATCCCATCGGGCGACGGCGTTGCGTCGGATCGGACCGCGGCAGCGCGCACGCCGCCGCCTCCCGCGCGTTCAGGCCGGCGCATGCTGGCCTCCCCCCGCAGGGTCGCCGCGGTAGCGGCTGGCCGAGGTCTGGTAGTACTGCGCGCGGATGGCCGCCATGGCCTCGATCAACGGTCCCCACGGCGCCGGAAAGCGTTCTTCCGCCATCACCCGGTGCAGCATGCGCGTATAGCCGGCCAGCTCGTCGTTGAGGAACTCTACCACAGGCATAGCTGGATAGCGCTGCAGCAGCAGGATCGCCGCGTTGTCGGCCTCGCCGGCCCACCTGTCCTTGTCGCGTCCATGCAGATCGTTCTGCAGGCGCCCTATCGCGGAGATGAGCCGCAGGACCTGGCGAAAGGCCGGACGCGCGCGCAAGGTCGCCATGTCGAGCCCCCACAGCAACGATAGGCAACAGAACACGTTCGCGTAGGCGATCGAATCGATGCCGTTGTGCAGGTACTCGGTGTAGGACCAGCGTTCCGCCCCTGCCGCCTGCGCGTGTCCGGCGCGCAGGGCCGCGCAGTAGCACCGGGTATCCTCGAGAAGCTGAGCATAGTCGCGACGATCGTAGGCGAGCGCGGCCAGGGAGGCGCGCAGCACAGCGCAGCCCTCGAATCCGGGGAGCGCGCACGGCTCGCCCTGCCCCAGCGCCTGTTCCACCGCGGCGACCTGCTCCGGCGCGATCAGGCCAAGGTCGTTGCAATCGTCGAGCCAGAACAGCAGCGCCAGTTCGCGATAGAACGCCACGATCAGCGTTTCGTCCTGCGGATCGCGACCGGTGCGGGCGCTGGTGTCGCGCAGGCTCGGGTGGATGCGCTGCAGGATGTACTGGCCGCCCCTGACCGCTTCCACGGCATGATCGTCGGCGAACCCGGTCAGGGAACGCCCCCACTCCAGCACCTGCTGCAGCGCGCGTTCGGTCTGGATCACGGCGCCGCTCCTGCTCCCTCGGCCAGGACGCGCCGCCCCCAACGATGCGCCAGCCACAACCCGGCGAGTTCGGCCACGCGCACGACCCGAGTGGGGCAATACAGTTCCTTGCCGATCCACAGCGGCGTCTGCGGCAATGCATGCGCCGCATGGCGGGCGAGCATCCACTCCAGCGCACGCGCCACCACCTGCGCGATGCGCCGGCGCTCTGTCGCCTCTTCGCTCCAGTCCATCACGTGTAACGCGAACAGCGCATAAGCGGTTTCCTCGAACGTGGACGCGCGACCGGCGCCCCAGCCGCCGTCGTCACGCTGCGCCTGCAGCAGCGCCGACAGCGCACCCTCGTCGCGCCACTGGGGCTTGCCTTGCGCCAGCGCAGCGACCGCATGCGCGGTGGGATACAGCCACGAAACGTGCCATTTTTCGTTGTCCCATAGACCGTGCGGGTTGCGATTGGCCTCGACGTACGCGCTGGTGCCCGCGGCGGGCTTTCCCAAGAGTCGCAACGCATGCAGGGCATGGATGTTGGTCGACACCGAGGCATTGCGCTCGCCGGGGAAGGTGACGAACAGCTCGCCGATTTCGAAACTGCGCAACGCATCGACCGCCGGGGCGCGGCCTGCAAGGTGAAGGACGCACAACGCAACGGCGGTGTCGTCCGCATCGGCCGCGAAGTGCAAGGCGGGGCCCAGGCCGCGCACGCCCAGACGGGCGTCGAGCTGCGCGACGATCACGCGGACCGCCTCGGCGAGCGCGGGATGCGCGAACAGCCCGGCCAGATGCAGGGTGTACAGCGACCAACATGGCTCGAACACATTGATCGGCCAGACGTTGGGGACGACACCTTCGATGCCGCTGCGCGTCGCCCGTGATGCCATCTCCAGATACGCGTCGACGCGCCATATCTGCGGCGTGCGCCCCCGTGTCATGGCATGCGCACGCCAGGCGGCAGTGGCCGCCGGACTGATGCCGATGCTGCCGTCGTCATCCGGGCATGCGGTGGTCGGCGACGTCCCCCAGGCTTCCCAGGAGTGCAGCAACGGATGGCCGCTCGGCAACATCGCCACCGCCCCTAGCTTGACCAGGCGCGCTTGACGCAACGGCAACAGCGCTGGATGGCGCGGAAGCGCTAAGCCACCCAGCAAGGATGCGGCCTCACCGCAAAATTGTGGCAGGATCAGCTCCGCGCCGATGGGCGCGTCTTCCGGCACCGCATGCGCGTAGGGATCGGGTTGGCGCTGGAGGAACCGCGTTGCAGCTTGGACCGCGTCGGCAGCACCAGGAACAGGATCACGCTGCAATGCCAGTAACGCAGCCCACGTGGGCGCATGGCGGAACAGCGGGAAGTCCGCGCTTCCCCATCCGCCGTCGGCCTGTTGCTGCGCGATGAGCCACGCGTATGCGTCCTGCCGACCGGCGACGTTGCCGTGGAAGCGCAGCGCTTGCGCCGTGTCGTAGACAGACGGACCGACGCTGCCGCCATCGCTCATTTCGCTCAGCAGGCCGCGCAAGTCGGAAAGGATCTGTTCGGACAGCGCGTTCACGCGGGATGTTCCTTTTGCACACGGTCGACGAGAACCAAAATTGGGCAGACGCCGCGCATGCCGCCGCAGGCCCGTCGCATAGGCAGCGCCGGACGGCCACCGTGCTTCGGCGCGGCGACCCGATGCTGGCGCCGGTCCGCCGCATAGGCTTGCGCACAGCGCGCCGCGGCAGGCAACCGCTGCAATAAACGCCGCGGACTCATCGCAGCGGCACAGGGTGACACCGGCGCGCTCATGCGCATGGCGCGTGCCTGAACAGATACGCGTTGGCCCGCTGTAGGAGTTGCGCCAACCGTTCCGTACGCGGCCCCAGCGGCGCGATGGCCTCCCCGGCATCGCGCAACAGATCCAGCGCGAACTGACGTGCTGCCTGCACTCCCATGATCGACGCGCAGGTCGGCTTCTGCGCCGCCGCGTCCTTGCCGGGGGTCTTGCCCAGCGTTGCGGTATCCGCTGTCACGTCGAGAATGTCGTCGATCACCTGCAACGCCAAGCCGAAACAGGCGCTGTAGTGATCGAGCGCACAGTACAGCGCAGCGTGCGCGGCATCCTCCGCGATAACGCATAGCGCGCCCATGCGAACGGACGCGCGCACTAACGCTCCGCTCTTCATCCGGTGCATCTCCACGATCTTGTCCAGCTCGACGTGCTTTCCAACCAGCGACAGATCCATGGCCTGCCCGCCTGCGGCACCCTCGGCTGACACTGCCTGTGCCAGTTCGCGCACGAGCGCGATACGGTTGTCGCCCGGCGCATCCAGGCTCGCCAAGGTCAGGAAGGCGTGCGCCTGCAGCGCATCGCCGACCAGGATCGCAGTAGCTTCGCCGAACTTGACGTGCACGGTCGGAAGGCCGCGGCGAAGCACGTCGTCGTCCATCGCGGGCAGATCGTCGTGGACCAGGGTACAGGCGTGCATCATCTCGATGGCGGCGCCCACGTCGTCAAGCATGTGCGCCGGCGTGTCGGCCAGTGCGCCGGCAGCCAGACAGAGCAAGGCGCGGTTGCGCTTCCCGCCATGCAAGGTGGCGTAGCGCATCGCCGCCATCAGCTCGGCCTCATGTTCGGCGCGGAGAAGACGCGCCAGCACGTGTTCGACCCGCTTTGCGCCGTCCTGCATCCAGATCTCGGGCAGCAGCCCGCCGGATGCGCCGCGCGCCTGAGCGCCCAATTCGCCCAGCGCGGAATCACCAGTTCTGTCGTTCTGTGGCGTGGAACCGGTCTGCATGTTCTTCATGTCCTTGTCCCCGACAGGCGAGCCGCCGCGGTGTTGTCGGCGTCGCACCGTGCGCGCGGGCCGAGTGCAGCAATGCCGCGCGTCGCCGGCGCCGCTGCCTCGTCACAGGGGCATGCGATGCCAGCTCAGGAGAACCCGATGCGGATAGTCATGGACGGATGTGCGGTCGGGTAATAGCGCTGGCCTCTTTCGACGCCGCTCAGCAACCGCGGCCGCGCCCCGGCCTCGTGCATGGTCAGCGCCAAGGCGATGCAGAACTGCACCAGTTCCAGCCATGCCAGGTGGTAGCCGATGCAGACGTGTGGGCCGGTACCGAACTGCAGCATGTCCGCCGGCCGGATCGGCTCGGTGCGTTGCAACCACCGCGCCAGGCGAAACTGATCAGGCGCGTCGTGCAGCAGCGCCGAGGTGGAGAAATGAAGCAGCGGGATGCACAGATCGGTGCCCGCAGGAATGCGCCGTTGGCCGAGTCGCAATTCACCAAGTGCGCGACGCACCAGGAGCGGCGTCGGTGGATGCACGCGCAGCGTCTCGCGGAACAGCGCCTCGGCGACCGGACACTGCGCCAGGTCCGCGTGCCGGGTCGGCACCGCGCCCACGCGTTGCGCCTCCTCGACCAGGGCGTCCCACAGCCCAGGCTGCCGCGCCAGCTCGATCACCATCCAGGCCATCGTTGAGGCGGTGGTGTCGTGGCCACCAAGCAGCAGCAAGCGGATATTGGCGACCAGGACCTCATCGGCGAGCTCATCGTCGCTGCAATCGAAGGCGCTCACCATGTCGTTGATCAACCCGGTGCGCGCAGCATGTTCACGCGCATCGCGGACGAACTCGCGCAACCGCGCATCGATCCAGTCGCGGGCGGAGCGGCCGCGCCGCAAAGGCAGTCCGGGCAGGTCGACCGGGGGCGCGACGATCAACTGCAGCAGTTGCCGGTACTTGCGATGCCATTCCGGCAGGTCCTGCGCGGGGATTCCCATGAGGCTGAAGATGAGCTTGAGCATCAGATCGCCGGTTTCGCGCAGGATGGTTATGTCGCCGCGGTCGCGCCACCTCTGCACCCGCGCCCGGATGACGGGCGCGAACAGCTCGCCGATGCCGGCCTGGGTCAGCCCCATAGGCAGGAACGCCGCCTGGATCGCATCGCGCGCCTGCCGGTGCGCGCCGCCATCCTGGGCGACCAACGTTCCGCCAAACAATTCGGGCGCGATCTCTTCGATCAGCGCTGAGGACACGTCCTTGTGCCGGAGCAGTGCGAACGCATCCGGATCCAGACTGGTCACCATGTGTCCGGCAGGGCCGAAGTCCAGCCAGAACTGGCTGCCCAGCGTCCGTTCCGCGCGCCGCAGCAGGCGCGGCAGGTCGCAGACGACGGCGGGAAGATGCCCGACCAAGGGGAAAGCGCCGGGCACGACCGGGATGTCGTACCGCAGCCGATGCCGACGGTTCAGCGGGTTGAGCAGCATGCCCATTAGCATCGCGCCGACGCGGCCGCTTCGGCGGTCTCGCCGGAAGGCCGCGCGGCGCGGCTGTTGCCACCGTCGGCGTACGTCGGCACATGCGCCAGCATGCCGCCGTCGATGCACACGACCTGGCCGGTGATGAACGCTGCATCGTCGGAGAGCAGGAACGCCACCAGCGCGGCCACGTCCTCGGGGCGGCCGACGCGCGGCAGGAGCTGGTGCCGGCGCAGATGCCGTTGCATGCACTCGTCCAGCTTGGCGAGGAGACGCTCGGTCATGATGAGACCCGGCGCAACCGCGTTGCAGCGGATCTGCGCATGACCGTACTGGGTGGCGAGCGAGGCCGATAGCATGTTCATCGCCGCCTTCGAGCTGGCGTAGGACGTCAGCGCGGTGTCACCGCTGAGCCCCTGGCACGACGACATGTTGACGATCGCGCCACCGCCGCGGGCGATCATCCGTGGGATGGCCTGCCGGCAGCAGAGCAACGTGCCGCGCAGATTGGTTGCCATGGTCTGATCCCAGACCGCCAGGTCCAGGTCGAGGATCGCGCGGTCGCGCGGAGTCAGATGCATGGCGCCCGCGTTGTTCACGAGCAGGTCGACCGCACTGAAGTGCCGCTCCGCCGTCTCGAACAGCGCTGCCACCGCCTGCGCCTCGGCGATGTCGATGGCCAGGGTCAGCGCGTGGCCCGCCTCGGCCGCGATTTGCGCGGTGCAGGCCATGGCCGCCGGGCCATCGATGTCGGCGACCACCACTCTGCCGCCCTCGCGCGCGATGGCGAGGGCGCATGCCTTGCCGATACCGGCCCCGGCGCCGGTCACCACGGCCACCTTGCCCTCAAACCGTCCCATGGTGTCCTCCTGGATTGCGTTGGTCTCTCGCGGCATGCCGCTCCGCCTCCGCCTGAGAAGGCGCACTGTCGGCGCTGGCGCGCTCGTCATCGCTAGCTTCGCTTTCGATGACCCGGATGGCGGCGACCGGACACTGCCTGGCCGCGAGCCGCACGGCGGCGTGCAGCGCCTGCGGGACTGTCGCCCCGCACACTTCGGCCACGCCGTCCGGTTTGCGCTGGCGAAAGGTGCCCGGTAGCGTCAGCACGCACTGCCCGCTGGTCCCGCACAGATCCTGGTCGACCACGACGCACATCTCAGCCCTCTGCGCACGCAGCCGCACCGGCAGCGCGCGGAACGTCCTAAGGAACGCGGAGGGCTCCCGGGTCGGCTGCTCGGCCAATACCAGGGTGGGGAAGCGCGCCTGAATCCGCGGCAAGCTCTCGGCCAACTGTACCCGGGCCAGTTGCGCACCGAGGCAGAAGTGGATGCCGTGGCCGAAGCTCAGCATGATCTTCCCGTCGGTCGACATGCCAGGACTGGTGCCGTAGAACCGCGCGGGATCGAAGCGGTCGGGATCGGCGAAGGCGTCGGGGTCGCGATTGCCGGACGCGATCAGCACGCGCACGTCCGCGTTCTTCGGGATCACCACGCCGCCCAATTCGATGTCGCGCTGGGCGATACGCGGAATGGAGCTGAACATTGCGGGCGCGTCGCAGCGCAGGACTTCTTCGACGAATGCCTTCACCTCCATGGCGTCTCCCTGCAGCCAGTGCCGCTGTTCGGGATACGCAAGCATCGCCAGGACCGCATGGTCGATGGTCGCAGCCGTAGTGGCGAAGCCGCCCAGCAGCATGCCCCACAACATGCTGATCAACTCCGCGTCCGACAGCGTGTCGGCATCATCGTCGTGTGCGCCGACCAGCATTGACACAATGTCGTGGCGGGCATCGGTGCGCTTGCGCAGTATGAGATCGCCGAAGTAGGCCTTCACTCTGGCACTGGCCGCGTCCGCTGCGGCGAGCTCGGGATCGCTGGCGTGCGGGCTCAGGCCTTCCAGAATGGCGCCGATGCCGGCGGCGAGCCCGAACATGTCGTCCTGGGGCATGCCAAACAGTTCGGCGAAGACCAGCATGGGCAAGGCCAGCGCGAATTCCCGATGCAGGTCCACGGCCTCCCCGCGCTCCAGCGCGGGTGCCATGCCGTCAAGGCGTGCCGCGACGATGCGCACGATGCTCGGCCGCAGATTGTCGATCTGGCGCATGGTGAAATCGCGCGAGATCAGCCGACGCAGACGCGTATGCGTTGGTGGGTCCTTCATCGCTAGCGTGGAGGCCAGCAGATCGAGCGACAGGCTGGTCGCCGCATGCGGAAAATAGCGCGCCAGTTCGCCTGGCGCCGGTCCCCGAAACGCATCGCCCGTGGCCTTGAGCGCCCAGTAGATGTCGGTGTGGCGGGTCAACAGAAAGAGGCCCGACGCCGCGCGATGCACCGGATCGTGCTCGCGCAACCACCGCATGAACGGATACGGGTCGTGGATGCACGCCGGCGACGCCAGTTCGGCGAAGGCGTCCCGGCATGCTGCCGTTGTTTCTTGCACGTCCATCTTGGTTACCTGTTGGCTGGCTGATCTGACCGGTGCGCGGCAGGCGCGCCGGCAAATCGCGGAGACGATCGCGATCCCCCAGCGGCGTCCGCACCTCACCAGAGCACCGGGAACTCCTCGAGCCCGCCAGTGATGATCTCCTTGCGCAACTTCAGTTTTTCGGGCGCCACGGCCAGGCGCAGCGCGGGAAAGCGCTGGAAGATCGAACCGAACACCGCCTTGAGTTCCAGCCTGGCCAGCGGCCCGCCGATGCAGGCGTGCGGCCCGTAGGAGAACGCCAGGTGCGGCTTTTCGTGGCGTCCGATGTCGAAGATTTCCGGGTCGTCGAAATGGCGCGGATCGAACGACGTTGCCGGCAGGCCGATGAGCACCTTGCTCTCCGCGGGAATATGCACGCCCGCTACGGTCACGTCGGTCCTCGGATAGCGCATAATGCCGTCCCAGCCCGCGCCCGGCGGGTACATGCGAAGGATTTCCTCCACCGCCTTGTCCACCAGGGACGGATCGCCGACCAAGCGTTCGCGCTGTTGCGGATGGCGGAACATGGCCAGCAGGCCGCATTCGATCTGCGCGACGGTGCTCTCGTGCCCCGCCACCAGCATGCCGGCCGCCAGGCCGATCGCTTCTTCCTCGGTCGCCTCGCGCTGGTCGACCGCCGCGAGCAGATCCGTCAGCAGGTTGTCGCCCGGATCCTGGCGCTTGTCCCGCATCTTGCAGCGAATGTAGGCGCGCAGTTCTTCCCAGGCCAAGCGCGATGCGCTGCGCGGGCCGCTTTCATGCTGGTGCGTCATCACCTCATCGGACAGCCGGGCGAAAAAGGCGTGATCCTCGTAGAGCACGCCCATCAGCGCGCTGATGACCATGGCCGGAAGCGGAAAGGAGAGGTGGCGCCGCAAGTCGGCGGGCTGGCGCTGGGCCGCCAGGTTGTCGAACAACTGCGCAGCGATCGCCTCGACATGCGGCGCCAGCAGCTTCACCCTGCGGCTGCTGAAGGCCGGCGCCACGAGCGTGCGTAACCGGGCATGCTCGCCCCCCTCGTGCGAGACCAGCCACCCCGGCGAACCGAGAATTACCGAATCCGGGGTGAACGCCGTCGGCGGCATTCCCGCCGGCCGGAACGCTGCGTCGGACAGCGCCGCCTTGGCCTCGTCGTAGCCAGTCACCCACCAGCCTTCGTGCCCTGACGGGAAACGCACGCGGTGGATCGGACCGTTGGCGCGTATCGCCAACATCTCGGGCGAGGGCTCAATGTGATCGACGCGCCACATCGGCAGCGTCGGTAGGGGTTGTTCGGACACGGTGGCACTTCACTCTCTAAGCGATGAAAGGGCGGAAGCTGCCCGGAGGCGCTGCGGGCAGCGGCTTCACGTGCGCTTGCGTTCACTTCTGTTCGTCGATGATGATCGGCGGGGAAGGCGGCCGAATCCTAGGGCCTCAAGTCGGCTTTAGCCATCTACCGAATCTTGTAGTAGCCCCCGTGAGCTAAACGCCTGGTGGTTCAAAAAATATGCGGAAAACTCTCTCGCCACGCGCTACCATACGAAACCTATTTCGATGGGTATCCGCCTATGTTGGTTGGCTACATGCGCGTGTCGCCGGACTCCGACCGTCAGAACACGACTGCAGCGCGATGCGCTGCTCGCCGCCAGCATTGATCCCCTCCCCTGTTCGAGGATCACGCCTCGGGCAAAGGATGACCGCACCGGCTTGGCGCGGG
This sequence comes from Bradyrhizobium sp. CIR48, assembly GCF_014198315.1. Taxonomy (NCBI): domain Bacteria; kingdom Pseudomonadati; phylum Pseudomonadota; class Alphaproteobacteria; order Hyphomicrobiales; family Nitrobacteraceae; genus Bradyrhizobium; species Bradyrhizobium sp. CIR48. Next base: position 35,200 of record NZ_JACIHG010000012.1, on the reverse strand, counting down.
CGCTCGCTGTCGCACCTGATCGCGATCGTGAGCTCGCTCGGACAATCGAGTGGCGTTCCGCTCCCTGAACGAGAACCTGGACACCACGACGCGCCCGGGCGAATTCCTGTTCCAGGTGCGGCGCGCTCGCGCAGTATGAGCGCGCTTTGATCCAGGAGCGCGTTGCAAGCCACTCGCGCACGTTCACGTTGCCACGTACGCCAAATTCGCGAAGCACATTCTCGTCGATCAAATACGCGGTCACGGAATCCGGCGCGGCGCAACCTCGCCCGTACGGCTTCGTCATCGAACCCAAGTCCGCTAGCTCGCCAGCACCCGATACAGACTCAGGGGGACAGGCACTCTCGCTCGGGATACGCCTTGGCCTGTTCGGCCGCGGCCTCAACCTGATCGCGCGTCAGCGATGGAAAATCGTCGACAATCTCCTCGGCGATTGCACACGGGCGAGGGCGACCACCATGTAGACGAGAATCTTGGTGATTTACATGGGTTCGTTACGATCACCTCCGACTTGTACCCATCGGCGGCGTTCATCGAAACGATGAAGACGGCTTTTGAGGTCGGCCGCGACATTGCCGAGATCAACGACTAGATCGCCAAACGCGACTCGGTGCGCGTAAGGAGAGCTGCCGGATCGCCTCATACAGGCACCGCCGGGGTGAGATCTCTAAAGGTCCATGAATGCCTAGCTCAGCCCGCAGGAGAATAGCTACGGAAACACCAACCCAACAGCAGCTCGACGGATTGAAGCGGCTGAGTGAAATCGCCGGGTCCCAGGTAACTTCGAAATCGTCACGTCAAAAGAGGAAGCGGAGAACCTCTACGGGAACGACTAAGATTGGCAGTTTTCTAGCCTATTGACTTGGGTTTATCTCGACGACCGCCAGCGGAGAGCCTCCATGTACATACCACTCCACTTTCGAGACGACGACATCGAGAACATTCGAGCAACAATCCGCTGCGCCCGATTGGCCAACCTGGTCACAGCGACATCAGATGGGCCAATTGCGACGCCTCTTCCGCTCTTCCTCGATGAGCGCGAAGGCGAACACGGTGCGCTGTACGGGCACCTGGCGAAGGGCAATCCGCAATGGCGCACGGCCCCGATCGGAGAAGCTCTGGCGATCTTTACTGGCGCAGAGGCTTACGTGACGCCATCCTGGTTTCCCAGCAAGCGACAAGCTGAACGTGTGGTGCCGACATGGAACTACATCGCGGTCCACGCCCATGGGCCGATTGAGTTCTTCGAGGATCCCACTCGCCTGCTTGAGATTGTAACGCGTCTGACGAATATCCATGAGACGTCACGTGCGACGCCCTGGGCCGTCAGCGATGCTCCCGCGGATTTCATCGCCGCCCAGTTGCGTGAAATCGTCGGCGTGCGCATCCGGATCACCACGGTCGAAGGCAAACGCAAAATGAGCCAAAACCGCCCCGCGCCTGATCGCATTGGTATCGCCGCCGGACTGGCAGCGAGCAAACTGGCACGGGACCAGGAAGTTGCAGCTCTTATCTTGGTTCAGGACTGAGACGATGATGTCCATGACCCGCCAACAGCGCCGCTCGACGGAGGGCGATCTTACATCTACAGCTCTCACAGACTTCAGCGGTCGGGCCATCAATTACCTCGCGAAATTCACGAACGGAACAGTCGGGCTTGCCGCACTGGTTGCACTTGTCAGTATCCTGACAGAGGCACAATCTCGTGTCAGGCCCAGAACAACGCACATAGTAAGCGTTGAGACTTTCGAAAGCCCATTCGGCTTTGTGACTTTCCCGGCACCGCCTGGGATGGCCATTGCTGAAACAAATTGATTACCGCACGATGACGTGCCCCAGGTTCACGCATGAGATTCGCCATTGTCGCACAATACTCGATGACGGCAGTGCGGTGTTGCAAACCGTCAAAGCTATGTTGAGCGGCTTCAGCCGCGCGATCATCAATATGGATAGGTTTCGAGAGGAGTTTGAGCTCCCTTTCTCCATTCTTTTCCGCAACCTGGATATGTCGAAAAATGAAATCGAGCTCATGCATGGCAAGGATGGCGCCATTTTTCACGACACCTACGAGGCGCGCTCCTGCTGTCCATCGCTAATCGACATTCGAAGGGGTGAGTCGGTGATCGAGTTCTTTCGTCACTCGGCCCAACCACTGGCTCAGTTCGAGTACTCGCGCCAAATGCCACCATTCGATCGCTGCCCATTGTCGAGTACATGTTTGTCTTCCGCTTGGCACGATGCTTGCTGAAGATGATCTGCTCCAATGGGCGAGGAAGAACTGCAAGGGCTTGGAAAAGCAAGATGAGCACAAACGCTTTAATTGGCGTCATTCCGAGCACCGATGTTGTGAAACGTGCAGCGCGCATCGGTGCGGAAGTCAAAAATGTCAAGCTATCAGGCGAACTACCGGATCACACGATCGCCGCGATCAACAGCCTATTGCTCGAGCACAAGGTGATCTTCTTCCGCAATCAAGGACATCTCAATGACGCCGAGCAGGAGCGCTTTGCCGCTCGTCTCGGAAAGGTAGTGCCACATCCGATGCTCGGTGCTACCAAGGGGATGGCGTCGCTGCTCGAACTGGACTCCACGCGCGGCGGCGGTCGCGCCGACGTTTGGCATGCGGATGGAACCTTCGCCGACGCCTATCCTAAGATTTTGGTGCTGCGGGCCGTTGTAATGCCAACGTTCGGAGGCGACACCCTGTGGTCGAACACAGCTGCCGCTTATCTTGGTTTGCCGCCGCCGCTACAAAGGCTTGCCGAGGGCCTGTGGGCCGTTCACAGCAACGTCTTCGATTACGCCGGGATCGCGCGTGTCCGCGAGGTCGACAAGAAACACTTTGACGAGGTGTTCACCAGAACGGTTTTTGAGACCGAGCATCCCGTCGTACGCGTCCATCCCGAAACAGGCGAGCGGACGTTAGTGCTCGGCGCCTTGGTGAAGCACTTTGTTGGGATCCCCAAATACGACGGACAAAAGCTGTTCGATCTGCTCCAGTCTCACATCACCGCGCCCGAAAACACTGTGCGCTGGAACTGGTTAGAGGGCGATATTGCGATATGGGATAACCGCGCAACGCAGCATTACGCAGTCAACGATTACGGGGACCAGCATCGCGTCGTACGTCGGGCTACGATCGAGGGCGACGTGCCTGTCAGCGTCGGTGGCCGAAGCAGTGTAACGCGGCTGAAGGTGACCAAATAATTGCACGTCGACGCCAGCGCTCTCGCGTCTGAAAATGAGAAAACCTGGTAATCGGAGTTGTTTCGGCAGACGCGGGAACACACTTTCCGACACGATATCTCAGCTCTTAGCGCCAACTCGGCAGCGCCCAGGTTTGATCTACGCAACTATTTTAGCGTCAACCAACCGCTTCGGAAAACCTTGAGCGTCACTGTCCTTCCTCAGCGGCAGGAACGTGGCCTTGACGTTTCAGTTTAGAAAATCCTCGATCTGTGGCCATAAAGCGCGCCAACATGGGGGCGATGAGTTTAGTCGGATCGACCACTTGACCACCCTGACGCTTAAGCGCTTCTGCATATGCAATGAGATCACGATGCACGGCCGCAGGCAACTCCGTACTCACTTTGACGGGCTTTTCGTCTGGAAGCTCTCCTATTTTGAGTCTTGGCATGTTGTCAGCCTCTATACGGCGTAAGTATGAGGTCACGATTGACAAGAACACGAACAGGGAAGCCCGGTCGTACGGTCAAAGTAGGCTGGATGTTGAGACTGCGTCGAACCACCTGCTGTCCAGTTTGATTTAGTGAGTCGGAGGCGCCGTGTCGCAATGCCTGGATGATCGCGCTGTCGTTGCTATTTGTGTCCGAACCTGCCCCTAGTTCGGTACCGACCGCCAGAAACGTCGATAGTGCCGTAGCCTTAAACAGCTCGCCCCAGTGATTGTCGACCTGGTCTTCGAGGCCGGCGTATCCTGCGGTGTCAGCGCCAGGCTGCCGCTCCAGAACGATTGAACGTCCATTCGGCATGATCAGCCGTGTCCAGACGAGCAGGACACGGGACTGGCCGAAGGTGACCTGACTATCGTACATACCAATTAGACGCGCTCCCTGAGGCACAAGCAGAAAACGGCCGGTCGGCGTGTCATAGACGTTGTCGGTTACCTGCGCTGTGACCTGGCCTGGAAGGTCTGATCGGATCCCGGTGATCAGAGCTCCCGGAATGACCGTTCCAGCCTGCACGACATATGGTGAAGCTGGCCTCGTGATACGGTCAGGACTTACAGTGCGACGATCCACAGAGGCGTTCACGAAGGCAAGCTTGCGGTCCTGACCGTTTTGCGCAGATCCATCGTCGCCGGTGCTCGTTGCGTTCGGCGGCACGACGCGCTCGCTGCCAGCAGCAGCGGCGGACGGACGCAATTCTCGTCCATTGGTCGAAGCGAACAGATGACTGATGCGAGCTGCTTCGGTCTCCTGGTCCCTCCGCTGCTGGTCTGGATCAGCGCCGCTCGTCGGCAACTGGCCTTGAGCGGCAAGGATCGGTCGACCGAGGTCGCCGGGAAGCGGCGGACCTAGCTGCGGAACTGTTTGGCGTGGAACGCCAGCATAATCCTTCGGCAGGGTCGTAATGCCGTCGGCAACATTGTGATGGTCGGTACTGTAAAGCTCATCGGCCACCTGGTTTCGGGATCGATTGTTCTGTAGCGACCATAGCACCGCTCCGCCGATGACAAGCAGGGCAACCGCGCTGCCGCCGGCCAGGACCCTCCGCGACAATCGTGTCACGCGCGGATGCTCCGCTCTCAGGCGGAAGCTCCCGGACCTGTCCTCTTGTGTCGCCGGCGGGACAGATTGCTCGTGATCGTTTCCATTCCCGCTGTTCATGACGACGGCCTCCCGTCCGTCCTGACAATCCTGACCTTCTGCTGGTGCTCACCGCCGAGCCGGAGTTCGGCGGCTGCAAAGAGCCGATCCACGATCAGCACACTGCCGTAGGCGCGGTAGTTGACGAGTTCGGTTTTGCCGTCTGGGCCAATCACAAAGAGTGGAGGCATCTCGCCCTGCACAATGCCCTGCGGGAATTCGACATAGACCTTACGGCCATCGTCATATGCGCCGAGCGGCCGCCACGGAGGACTGTCCCCTTCGATGGCGTAGCGGGAGATACGCTGCGCCGGATCCGGAAGAACGGGTTTCAGAGCGACTGAACGGGATCCTTCGCGTGCTGCTTCCGGATAGTACCAGGCAACAGACGGCATGTATGGCCGCTCCCGGGAGCGGAGTTCGATAAGGTAGGTGCGCCGGTCGGTATTGACGACTAGGTTGGTCTCGATGGACGCGCGGGTCGGCTTGACCAGGATGTGGACGCGTCGCGAATCGCCGTTCCCGCTCTCAGTATCGCCTACGACCCAGCGAACGGTATCTCCGGCCGCGATCGGCCCTGATCCCGTCAACTGCTCTCCCTCCTCGAGCGCGATATCCGTGATCTGCCCCGGTGCGGCGTAAACCTGATAGAGTGCTCCAGGACTGTAGGCGTAAATCTGCGCTGCGTTGAAATACCCCCGCTTGCGCGGTTCGACCCGGGCTGCGCTGTTTGCGGTCTCAACCCGGCTCACGGGCTCAGCGTCTTCCTTCCCTCCCGACTTGCCGCCCAGAGCCGGCTTCCAGAGAGGCGGAACGTGAAGCGGTCGCGATCTGTCGTCGAGAGCCACTGGCGTCGCCGGCAGCGGAGGAACCTCAGCGTCATAGCTGATCTCCGGCGGTATATAAGTCGCGCACCCGCCGAGCGCCGATGAACAGAGCAACAGCACGGACAGAAGCGCTCGCTTTGAGCCCACGAACTCGGACCGAGGCGAATTGAGCCTGCTTTGCGAGAGGGAACGTATCGAATGAACGTCAGACGGCGTCTTGGTCACTGACCCAACTCCTTTGACCAGTTGATGGCGCGGACGTAGACGCCAAGTGGATTCTTGCGCAGGCGTTCGGCATCGCGGGGTGTCTCGATCACGATCGAGAGAATCGCAGTCCAGCGCTCGGTCGAACTCAGCGAGCCGTTGTCGTAGACGCGCTGGGTCCACGCGACGCGAAAGCTTTCCGGCGACGCGCGAATGACGCTCGATACGTCCACGGAGATTTGCGCCTTGCCCAGCTTGGCAAAGGGGTCATTGTTACGCGCGTAGTCGTTGAGCACAGCGGCGCCGCGATCAGTCGTAAAATCATAGGCCCGGAGCCAATTCTGGCGCAGAACAATGCCGTCCGCGGGCAGGCCTCTGACATCTTCGATAAATCGCGCCAGATGGTAGGCGATCTGAGCGTCAGTAGGTTGATAATCGATGTTTGCCGGCGCAACCCTTTGAGCTTGGCCGAGATGATCGACTTCGACGACCCAGGGCGTGATCGAGCCTTGGTTCGATTGCCAGACAAGGCTACCTGCGAGACCGGCTGAAAGCATCATGGAGCCGAACGCCATCAGGCGCCAGTTCTTGGCTTGCAGGCGCGCTGATCCAATGCGTTCGTCCCAGACCTGCGCTGCTTTCTGATACGGTGTGACCGGTTCGGGCATGCGCCCGTAATGAACGGAATTTCGTTTAAACATCGATGGTTGCCCCTGGTATCGAGCGATCGGTTTCAAGTCGTGCGATGGAAGGGTTTGAGGCTCTGCTGTGCGGCCGAGGTGCAGTGGTGCGTCTCAGCGCTCTCCTTCGGACAAATCGACGGAGGAGCCGCTGCCACCATGATCGCCCGAGCGGACGGCGTGGCCAGCAGCCGAGGCACTATGCCGAATGGTCTGAGCACGCTTCATGCGGCGCGCCCAATCAGGCTGCCCTTCGGCCGAGGGTTGCTCGCCCGCTTTCCCACCCCCGAAGGCAGCCGCTGCTCGACGCAAAGGACTCATCGCAGCCGAAGCGCCAGCCTCCGCGACGCCAGCAAGGCCGCCGCTTCGATAGGCGACCGATGCTCCGCTTATGACAGCGCCGCCACCGCGCGCGGCGCCTGCAATCGCGCCGCCAGCGAGACCAGCGCCGCCGGCGGCGACACCTGCGCCTGCCGCAACAATGCCGCCGGCAGCAAGGCCTGTTCCAATCGCGGCACCCGCGCCGAGCTGGGGTCCGCCCGATACCAGGCCGTTTGCGATACCCGGACCGAAGATACCGAGGCCCAGCAAGGAAAGCGCGGCGAGCACCAGCGTCATCGCGTCTTCGATGGTCGGCTGTGCACCGCCGAAACCAGTTGTGAACTGCGAGAACAGGGTGGAGCCGATGCCGACAATGACAGCCAAGACCAGGACCTTGATTCCCGAGGAAATGACGTTGCCCAGAACACGCTCCGCCGCGAAGGCGGTCTTGCCAAACAAGCCAAAGGGAATGAGCACGAAGCCGGCCAGCGTCGTGAGCTTGAACTCGATCAGGGTGACAAAGAGCTGGATCGCCAGAATGAAGAAGGCGAGTAGCACCACGACCCATGCGAACAGGAGAACGACGATCTGCACGAAGTTTTCGAAGAAGCTGATGTAGCCCATCAGGTTGGAGATCGAATCGAGCAGCGGCCGGCCGGCGTCGAGTCCGACTTGAGCGATCTTTCCAGGTCTCAGGAAATCTGCAGCGGACAGGCTTGCACCCGATGCTTTCAGCCCGAGACCGGCAAAGCTCTCGAAGACGATGCGCGCCAGGCTATTCCAGTTGCCGATGAGGTAGGCGAAGACCCCCACGAAGAGTGTCTTCTTGACGAGGCGCGCGATGATGTCTTCGTCCGGCCCCCAACTCCAAAACAACGCAGCAAGCGTGATGTCGATTGCGGCAAGCGTCGCTGCGAGATACCCAACGTCGCTACCGAGCAGCCCGAAGCCGTTGTCGATATAGCGCGTGAACGTTTCCAGGAACTGGTCAATGATCCCCGTACCCTTCATGGCTTGTTCGCCTCAGGTGACGTCAGGTTTGGATATCCCTGCGGAATCCGGCTTTGATCCTTTGGGACAGGTATCGAGCTGGTTGCGTCATCGCGTCCGGAAGCTGTGGCGCTGTCCTTCTTGCCAAGGAAGCGACGCCGGTTTTCAGCCCAAATCTGCTGGCAGTGGCGATAGCCTGCCGTCTCCTCCGGAGTGACGCCCCGGCAGTGTACGAGGTCGGCGTTGGCGGCATCGGTCCTCTGCTCCGCCTTCGGCGCCGCCCCTGATTCGTCTCGGCCACGCAGCTGAATCGTGCAGGCCGCGACGGCCACTAGGCCGATTGTCGTAAGCAGCGACAGCGCCTTGAATGCTCTTACGTCGGTCATCAGTGGAACATCTGCACATTGGAGGATTGATAGCCCTGTCCTGGTGTCAGGAAACGCCTGAGCTGCTCTCGCCCCTGATCCTGAGCCGAGGCGCGCTGAGCCGCTTCGAGGCTCTGCGCCCTGCCCTGCGCCGCCGCGGCCGCTGTGAGATCGGCAAGTTGTTGCGCTTGAAGCGCGAGGATCTGGTTGCCGGCCTGAGTAGCCTGCAAGGCGCCACTGGCACTCTGGCTCGAAGTTACGAGTGCGGACGTCAGGATACGATTGGTGTCGAGGTTGCCAACGATGCCGGCCTGGACGCGAAGCGCGTCCTGCGTTGCCGAGTAAGTATTTTGCCAGCGCGATTGAGCGTTGGAGATCAGCAACTGGTTCGACTGGCTGCCGGTCGCCGGCCCGTAGCTGGTCGAGAAGGCACGATCGATCTGCTGCACGTCGTATGCAATGCGCTGGGCCTGGGCCAGCAATTGCTGGGTGCGCTGGATCGAAGATTGCAGTTGCTGCAACGATGAATACGGCAGGTTTGCCAGATTCCTTGCCTGATTGATCAGCATCTGTGCCTCGTTCTGCAACGAGGTGATCTGATTATTAATCTGCTGGAGCTCCCGCGCGGCCGTCAGAACATTCTGGACGTAGTTGGTGGGATCAAAGACGATCAGCGCCCGTGCGGGCAGCGTAACGCCAAGCAACAGCGCGAAGGCGGCCGTGGTCGCCAACAGGCCAAGAGGTCTCATAGCGATTTCTCCAGATTGACGAGATTCGGGATCAGATCTGTCGCCCAGGCGACGCCACGGTGCTGGAGCCAGGCAGGCACGAAGCCGTCGGGTCCATGTTCGGCGATGAGCTGCGTGATGGCAGCCTGGTCTGTCTTGGAAGAGGCCGCGGTGAATGCGAGCGCAACCTCACCAAGACCAAGTTCGAACATCCGGTTGCCGCGACGAGACTGGCAGTAGTAGTCGCGCTTTGGCGTGGCCCGGCTCAGAAGCTCGATCTGGCGGTCATTGAGGCCGAAGCGGCGGTAGATGGCAGTGATCTGCGGTTCGATCGCCCGTTCGTTCGGCAGCAACAATCGCGTTGGGCAGCTTTCGATGATCGCGGGCGCGATCGCGGATCCATCGATGTCCGAGAGCGACTGGGTGGCGAAGATGACGGACGCGTTCTTCTTCCGAAGCGTCTTCAACCATTCCCGGAGTTGCCCCGCAAAATCCTCGTCGTCGAGGGCAAGCCAACCTTCATCAACAATCAGGAGTGTCGGCCGGCCGTCGAGGTGGTCCCCAATACGATGGAAGAGGTACGCGAGCACGGCCGGCGCTGCACTCGTTCCGATCAAACCTTCGGTCTCAAACGCCTGGACTGAGGCCTCGCCGAGGCGCTCGTGTTCGGCATCAAGTAGGCGTCCGGACGCGCCACCGAGGCAATAGGGTTGCAGCGCACGCTTCAGGGAGTTGGATTGCAGGAGAACTGACAGGCCCGTCAGGGTCCGCTCCTCCCTCGGCGCCGAAGCGAGAGATGTCAGCGCCGACCACAAATGATCCTTGACCTCCGGGGTGATCTCGATCTTTTCCCGAGTAAGGATTGCGCAGATCCATTCCGTAGCCCATCCGCGCTCAGAGGGATCATCGATCCAGGCCAGCGGCTGCAAGGCGACGGGTTGTTCACCTGCGTCGGATAATGCGCCGCCGAGATCATGCCAATCACCGCCCATGGCGAGGGCGGCCGCTCGAATCGAACCACCGAAGTCAAACGCGAAGACCTGTGAGTTCGGATAACGCCTGAACTGTAGCGCCATCAGCGCGAGCAGCACTGACTTGCCAGCGCCTGTCGGCCCCACCACAAGGGTATGACCGACGTCGCCGACGTGGAGCGAGAATCGGAACGGCGTTGATCCCTCGGTCTTGCCGAACAGAAGCGGCGGACCCTTGAAGTGCAGATCCCTCGCCTCGCCGGCCCACACGGCCGACATCGGAATCATATGGGCGAGGTTGAGGGTCGATACCGGTGGCTGCCGCACATTCGCATAGACATGCCCCGGGAGGCTGCCGAGCCAGGCTTCGACGGCGTTCACCGTCTCGATCATGCAGGTGAAATCGCGGCCCTGGATGACCTTCTCGACCAGGCGGAGCTTTTCATCGGCAGCGTTGGGATCGCGGTCCCAGACAGTGATGGTCGCCGTGACAAAGGCTTGCGCGATCTGATCCGAGCCCAGTTCCTGCAACGCGGCGTCGGCATCAAGCGCCTTGTTATGGGCGTCGGTATCGAGCAGCGTCGACGCCTCGTTCGTCATGACCTCTTTGAGGATGGCGCCGATGGATTTTCGCTTGGCAAACCACTGCCGACGAATCTTGGTCAGCAGCTTGGTGGCATCGGTCTTGTCGAGCATGATTGCTCGGGTCGACCAGCGATACGAGAATGGCATGCGATTCAGTTCATCAAGAATTCCCGGGGTCGTCGCGCCCGGAAAGCCGACAATCGTCAGAACCCGCAGGTTGGTTGTCCCCAGCATGGGCTCAAGCCCGCCGGTCAGCGGCTGGTCCGCCAACAGCGCATCGATGTACATAGGAATTTCGGGCACGCGAACCCGATGACGCTTGGTCGAGATCGTAGAGTGCAGGTAGGTCAGCGTGTCCTGATCATCGAGCCAGGCGCATTCGGGCATGAACCCTTCAAATAGCTGCAGCACACGGTTGGTTTGATCGACAAACCCGCGGAGCGCCTCGCGCGCGTCTGCTCCGACGGTTCGATCCCGGCCCTCATAGAGCAGCCGCTCTGCCCGGGCAGCGCCCTCTTCCGGGGGCAGGTAGAGGACGGTCAGGAAATAGCTGGACTCATAGTGGGCACCAGCCTCCTCGAATTGCGCACGGCGTTCGGCGTCGACCAGCGCAGACGCGACATCCGGAAAGCTGTTGGGCGGGTAAGCGCCCGCAGAATGACGCTGCGCCTCAACGAAGACAGCCCAGCCGGATCCCAGGCGACGAAGTGCGTTGTTCAGACGGCCGGCGACGCCGACGAGTTCAGCCGGCACCGCGCTGTCGAGGTCAGGTCCCCGGAACTTTGCTGTCCGCTGGAACGAGCCATCCTTGTTCAGGACAATCCCTTCGTCGACGAGGGCTGCCCAGGGCAGAAAGTCGGCAAGACGGGCGTCGGAATGGCGATATTCGGCAAGGTTCATCATGACCGAAACTCAGAGGTTGAGATGACCGGGAATGCGCAAATGTCGGCGCACCACATCGACGAAGGCAGGATCGCGCTTGGCGGCCCAGACGGCGGCCATGTGGCCGATGAACCAGAGGACGAGACCCGCGATCCAGAGCCGCATCCCGAGCCCAAGGGCTGCCGCAAGCGTGCCGTTGACGATCGCGACCGACCGCGGCGCGCCGCCCATCAGAATCGGCTCAGTGAGCGCGCGGTGAACGGGCACCACGAAACCTGTGACCGGTTCATCCATCAGATCACCACGCCGCCGCCGAAGGAGAAGAACGACAGGAAGAAGCTTGAGGCAGCAAACGCGATCGACAGACCGAATACGATCTGGATCAGCCGGCGGAAACCACCTGACGAGTCCCCGAACGCGAGCGTGAGCCCGGTCACGACGATGATGATGACGGCGATGATCTTGGCGACCGGACCTTCAACCGACTGCAATATCTGATTGAGTGGCTGCTCCCACGGCATGTTCGAGCCAGCCGCCCACGCCGGTGCCGACGACAAAAGCACCGCGCCGAAGGCGGCCAACGATGCACCTCGAAGAAAGCGAAATTGCTGACGCATGTCAGTCTCCTGCTGATGAAAGGTTGTAATCACCGGCGGCCCCGAGCCCGGTGACGATGGCGAGCTCAGCGAGACGACGGTCAGCGCCGCGACCCGCGAGGACAGCGACGAGGTCGATGGTCTCGGCGATCAGGGCGCGGGGAACCGTGATGACGGCTTCCTGGATGAGTTGCTCGAGCCGCCGCAGCGCACCGAGCGCGCTACCCGCATGAATCGTGCCGATGCCGCCGGGATGGCCTGTGCCCCATGCCTTGAGCAGATCGAGTGCTTCGGCACCACGAACTTCGCCGACCGGAATGCGGTCAGGACGCAGTCGCAGCGAGGAGCGAACGAGATCTGATAGCGTGGCCACACCATCTTTGGTCCGCAAAGCCACTAGATTGGGCGCCTTGCACTGAAGCTCACGCGTATCTTCGATCAGCACGACCCGATCGGAACTCTTTGCCACCTCGGCAAGGAGCGCATTCGTCAATGTTGTCTTGCCGGTCGATGTCCCACCGGCGACCAGAATGTTCTTCCGTGCGGTGACCGCGTTCTGCAGGAACTTGGCCTGCTCCGAGGTCATGATCCCCCTGCCGACGTAGTCATCGAGCGTGAACACAGCGACAGCGGGCTTGCGGATCGCAAAGGCCGGTGCCGCAACGACCGGAGGCAAGAGACCTTCGAAGCGCTCGCCGGTCCCGGGCAATTCGGCCGAGACCCGCGGCGAGCCGGCATGCACCTCCGCACCTACGTGGTGCGCTACCAGACGAACAATGCGCTCGCCGTCCGCCGCCGACAGAGTTTCGCCTGTGTCGATCAGGCCATTCGACAACCGATCGATCCACAACCGCCCATCCGGATTGAGCATCACTTCGATGATCGCTTCGTCTTCGAGGTAGCCGGCAATCGCAGAGCCAAGCGCGCTGCGCAGCATTCGCGCGCCGCGCGAACTCGCTTCCGATTGAATGGAATGGATTGCCACCGTTCGCCCCCACCGAATGAGGACGTCCAACGAGCGTCCTCATATGGGGATGATTAGAAAAGGCACCGATGGACTTGGCGCAACAAGCGGCTTCAGTGATCGTAGACTAGCGTAGAAAAAGAAAGACTGAGAACTGATGTTTGAGGCCTACTCAACCGTATTGCACTCGGCGAGCTACCACTCACCACTCCGCATCGTCATCCGCGGGAAGGAGGATGAGCGAATCCTCATACGAGCTTACCGAAACGACAAGATCGAAAACATCAGCCGGCACCAAGAACGGAATCGGCCTCATCCGCGAAGCTAGGTATCCGGCCCAAGGCAGCGCGAACCAGAGCAGCGCCGCGATCTGAAGTGCTACGTTGAGACCGAACGCGACTTGATAGGCTTGGAGGGGCCTATGGCCACCATTCGCAGACCATTGCTCCAGGATCAGGCCAGTCCCGAATTGAGCCAAAAATGCCCAACCGAAGTGCAGGACGTTTAGAGCGCCATTGGCGCGACCAGCTAGCTCAGGCGGAAAGTAATCCGCTATCACCGCGAAGCTGGCCACAGTTGCCGTTCCGACAATGGCGACAACGGACCAGAGCACAATGGACGGCAGAGGCGCTCGCAAGATCAAGGCCAACTCAGCTGCGACAAACAGAACTGATACCATCACTAGAATCGTCTCCGTCCCGATTCCCCTCCGTTTGAGGTAATGGACCGTCGTACCGAAGAACCAGGCACCGCAGCTCAAGACGATCGACATCGTAAGAAGCTGTCGGACCAAACCTGCGCGATCAAGCCCCTCGACGTCTGTCAGCCATGGCGATGCCCACAAACCTTGCAGAGACCAGGCTGATCCAATGCAAGTCGCCGACAACGGTGCGATTCGCCAGAAGCGCCGATCGCCGAAAACGGAGCCAAGGGTTGCGTGCGCGGTTGATGGGACAATGGGTCGTTCAGGCACGACGACATAGATGAGAATGGCCGTCACACCCGTAGCAGCTGCCAGGATCTCAAAGAGCGGACGCCAGCCCATCCAAGCGAGCAGGTGTTCGACGGGAGTCGTAGCGGTCACCGCTCCTAGCGATCCCAGCATGATCATGTAGCCGTTCAGCAAGGTAACTCGTTCCCTGGGGAACCAAAGGATGATGGACTTCAGTCCTGCCGTCAGTGCCGCGGCCACGCCGAGCCCGATCATTGCGCGCGCGATCAAAAGTGACAGGAAGCTGGTCGATACCGCGAACAGCCCAGCGCCCGCAGCTGCGAGCAAGAGCAGAACACTTTGGACGCGCCGCGGGCCAAAGCGGTCAAGCAATACCCCGATGGGGATCTGAGCGGCCGCGAAAACAAGAAAATAGACCGACGTAAGCAACCCGAGGTCGGCAGTCCCAAGCCCGGTATCCGAACTTAGATGACCGGCGATCAGAGCGTTGATCGTTCGAAATAGATACGAAAGATAGTATCCGGCAGCAAAAGGGAGAAAAACGAACGCGATTCGACGCCATGCTGTTGAGATTTGCATGCTGGCCCCTTTTGCTCTCAGCTCGTGCGAGCCGATAGCGTGTCCAGCTTTTTGTCAGATCGGCTGAATTGCTGCGGTCGTAGACTGGCGTAGAAAAAGAAGGGACGGCGCAAAAGCGTATCCAGGACGCTCAGGCGTCGTCGGTCGGCTCGTGATAGCGGATATCTTCCGGAATTTCGCGGAGAAAACTTTGCCCCTTTTGCAGACGGCGTCCCAGCGCCTCGACAAATCCTTCAAAGCGTTCCCTGCCCTTTATTTGCGCGGCCGCCTGCGCATCGTTGGGTAGCGGCGGCGTGATCGTCAGCCAGAAACGAATGAACAAAGCCAAGGTCTCGGCCGTCAAACCCACGTCTCGTTCCAGCCTCTGCATCTGACGCGACAGCCGATCCAGGCGACGGGTAAACGCTGCCTCCCGCCTGTCCGCACCGTCCGGAGACAGAAACGAAGCGACGGCCGCTTCCACGATGGCAGACCGGGAAAGTTTCTTGCGATCGGCCAGGTCCGAGATCTGTTTCAGCAGTTCTGGCGGGAAGTAGACGTTCATCCGGTCGCGCATATCGCCTCAGAGCTCCATACCGTCATTCGGGTCTAGGGCGACTTGACGGGCGACACCGCGCATCTGCTGACGCATAAGTCGCGACTGGCGGACCGCATCCTCATCATCGTCAAGAACCGCGGCAAATTCCTCTGCCGGCGTCGGTTCGGTTGTCTCCTTGGCGATCGCGACGTGATCGGGGAGTTCGGGCTCACGACGGAGCCCGCTGTTCGCCGTGTCTTCCCCGGCCTCCGCGGCTTTGTCAGTTGGACCTCCCGTCGGCATCGGCGTTCCGAGCGCTGACCATCCGTCCGTTCGCAATGATCGGGGGGCCGTCGCCGGATCGGGCGGCGGCAGAACCCGCTCGGTGAATCGCCGATCCTCGTAGTAGCGGACCTTCTTCGCCCGGATCGGCGCCGTCCCCGCCACCATGACGATCTCGTCCATCGGCGGAAGCTGCATGACCTCGCCCGGGGTTAGAAGCGGTCTTGCCGTCTCCTGACGCGAGACCATCAGGTGCCCCAGCCACGGGTTCAATCTATGACCGGCGTAGTTCTTCATGGCCCGCATCTCGGTCGCCGTACCCAAGGCGTCGGACACGCGTTTGGCCGTCCGCTCGTCGTTAGTCGCGAAACTGACGCGGACGTGGCAATTGTCGAGGATGGCGTTGTTGGGCCCATAAGCCTTCTCGATCTGATTGAGCGACTGCGCGATCAAGAAACTCTTGATGCCGTACCCCGCCATGAAAGCGAGTGCAGACTCGAAGAAATCAAGCCGCCCAAGAGCCGGGAACTCATCGAGCATCATCAGGACTCGGTGCCGGCGGTCGCGAGCGTGCAAGTCCTCGGTTAGGCGCCGGCCGATCTGATTCAGCACCAGACGGATCAGGGGCTTGGTCCGCGAAATGTCGGAAGGCGGCACCACGAGGTAAAGCGTCGTTGGGCGGCTATCTGCGATCAGATCTGCGATCCGCCAGTCGCACTGGCAAGTCACCTTGGCTACCACGGGATCACGGTAAAGCCCAAGGAACGACATGGCGGTGGACAGAACGCCGGAACGTTCGTTCTCGGACTTGTTGAGGAGCTCGCGCGCGGTTGAGGCGATCACGGGATGGGCGCCCTGCTCACCAAGATGCAGCGTGGTCATCATCGCCTTCAACGTTACGTCGATCGGCCGCTTCGGGTCGGACAGGAAGGCGGCCACACCGGCCAAAGTCTTGTCTGCCTCGGCATAGAGTACATGGAGGATGGCACCGACCAGGAGCGAATGACTGGTCTTCTCCCAATGGTTCCGCTTGTCCAGCGAGCCTTCGGGATCGACCAGGACGTCGGCGACGTTCTGGACGTCGCGAACCTCCCAATCCCCGCGCCGGACCTCGAGCAGCGGATTGTAGGCTGAGGACTTTGGGTTGGTCGGGTCGAACAACAGGACGCGGCCATGCCGCGAACGAAAGCCGGCGGTCAGTTGCCAGTTCTCGCCCTTGATGTCGTGCACGATGGCCGAGCCGGGCCAAGCCAGCAGTGAGGGGACGACAAGGCCGACGCCCTTTCCCGAGCGAGTGGGTGCAAAACACAACACGTGCTCCGGTCCATCATGGCGGAGGTAGTTTTCGTCGAGCTTGCCCAGCACCACGCCATCCGGACCGAGAAGACCGGCTGCTCTGGCCTCCCTCGCATCGGCCCAGCGCGCCGAACCATAGGTCGCGACGTTCGTGGCTTCACGCGCCCGCCAAACCGACATGCCGATCGCCACCGCGATCGAAACAAAGGTTCCCGACGCCGCAATGAAGGCGCCCTCGACAAAGACCTGAGGCGCATAGGCGTCATACACGAACCACCACCAGAAGAAGACGGGTGGATAATAAATCTTGAAGCCCAACAATTCGAACCAGGGCCGCCCAAGCTCCGGTTGATAGGCGAGCCGCCAGGCCGTCCACTCGGTTGCTCCCCAGATGGCCAGTAAAACGATGAGGCCGACAACGATCACCTGTCCCCAGAGGATTTTGGTCCCGGACATTCCGAGTGTCCTTCCGCAACTGAATTGGAGAGATACCTAGAGGCCGAGGTCGCGCTTCCGACCAAAGCCCCATTCGATGCCGCCGCCGTCCTTCACGACGCCGGTGACGTGTTGGCCGAGTTTCTTTTCGAGTTCGCGCGACCAGGGCACGAGCTGGAAGCCGAGCCCATTATCGATCATGGCGAAGCGTCCCGAGGCGAGCGTCAGACGCTGGCGATAGGTGCCCGCCACATGCTCCCCGGAATCAGGCTTCACATGAGGCAAGCCGGTGTCGGCCGAGACCTTTGCGGCCACCTCGTCCAGTTCCCGTCGGCGCAAGGTGTTCAGGAGGTCGCGCTGTAGGATGATGCGTTGGCCCTGCCGCCGCGCCAGACCCTCCTGGATCAAATGCTCGGTGCGGGCTTCCATGGCGTCGCGAGTCTCGCGGCCGAATCCGCCCATGGCGAGCGGCATGGATTCGCGTTCGACCAGCCTGTGGTCAAGCCAAGTGGCCCCTCGTGCCGTGATCTGACCACCAAGGTCGAGATCGGAGCGGATCGCCAGCACCACGGTCGGTCGTGGATCGCCGGGTTGACCGAAGCGTCGGACTTCGACGATGCCACCGACCGGTGGCGCCTGTTCGAAGGCCTCGACCCCTCGGAAGCGCACATGATGCGCGCGTCCGTCCGTTCCGTCGATCAAGGCGTAGGCCTCGCCAGTCAGTTCGTCATGCAATCCACGGTCGATCAGCCGTCCAACAATCTGGGACGACAGCGGTCCACCTTCGATGACGAAGTCGGCAATGCCGCGCGCTTCTCCACGCTCGGTAAAGGCGCGGTGCATGGTCTTGATAATGTCGCCGCGCATGCCGAGGTCGCGCAAGCTACGCTCGGCCTCGAGTCCTACCATCCATTCTCCTGGTGCGGCGGATGAGGCAAGGCCCATCTTCTCGAGGTGTTGGAGCCGACCGACCATCAGGCGCCGGATCTCTGGATCGGACTTGCCAGGATTCTCGGGGCGAAGATCGATCGAGCCAGTCTCATCTGCCGCCAACCGGATCTCCCGATCGAGCCGCGTCCATCGTTCCGCCGTAACTTCCCTCTCCAGTGAATTGCGGATCTCGTGCTCGGGCTTTGGACCGAGCTCGATGGCGACCAACTCCTCGGCGCGTGAGCGCAGGCCCTGGCTGATGTAATCGCGGGAGATCACGAGGTCCGCCCCTTCCTCGTCTACGCCCCGAACGAGAAGATGGACGTGAGGATTGTCCGTATTCCAATGGTCGACAGCCACCCAATCAAGCCGCGTGCCGAGATCGGTCTCCATCTGCTTGGCGAGATCGCGGGTGAAGCCCTTGAGGTCGGTCATGTCGCCGGCGTCCTCGGGCGAGACGATGAACCGGAAATGATGCCGATCGTCCTTGCAGCGTTCTGCGAAAGCCGCGCTATCGGCTCGGTCGCAGCCCTCATCGAACATCTCGGCCCGCTCACCACTCCGGGTCACGCCGTCGCGCTTCAAATATGACAGGTGGGCAGTCAGTGGTGCTGAACGGAAGGCTCGCCCTTTATGACGAACCACGCGCGCCTTCACCACAACGCGCCGCCTCGGGCTGAATAATCTGGCGCGGCTAAAGGACAGGCGCCCGCGGCCAAACGTCGAGCGCCCATAGGCCGCAGAGCGCCTGCCAGCCGCAGCCTGCCCTGAGGTGTGCCCGGCCTTCTTCGCCGCCCGCAGCACCTGGTTGATGAAGCTCTTGGGCTTCGGCGCGCGTGTACTGCGGATTCGCCCGGGCCGGATACGCAGATCGCTGTCGCCCACGCTCACGGCAGGGTCCCCCAACGATCAAAAACACATACGGTGCCGAAAACGCCTTTGATTGCATTGGTAAAAATGTAAAGCGCGGCACGCGCCCCGACCGACCGGCACGCCAGAACCCAAGCCATGCCAATGGCTTGCGGTTCGACCGGCGAGCCCCTTTTATCTCGCCGTCCAGCTGTCGTGGCCTCCCAGTCGCCGGATCCCGAAAGAGCCGCCGCGACCTGGCAGCCGACTCGCGAAGCCCCTGCTGCTTCCGAGCGCTTGCGATAGCGATCGTTACCCGAAGGGCCGAGACACCCGAAGGGTGGCTCGGTGAGGAGCGAAGCGACGAGTAGAGCGCGGGCCGAAGGCATCGCCCATACGCCATCAGCACGTACCACTTGCTCGTTGAAGCACGTCAAAGTTTGCGAGCCCGCACGCTTGGTCATTGCGATACTCCCGAATCCGATCGAGGGACGAACATGCCGATTGGCCGGGGGACCATGGGCGAAACATCGGCCGCCGAGATTGCGGTCGTGACACCGCTCGACGGCATGAGCGCCAGCAACCGATCGCCCGTTTTCATGAGATCGGATCGCGGGACGAATAGCGTTGCAGCTGCTGATGACTGTCCGCTGGACGTCCACCTCGGCGGCAGGTCGATGGCAAGCAGATTTGCAAGCTTTGCGACGTATGCTCGCGTCTCGTCTGGCAGAGAGCCGCCTGCGAGATGTTCTTCATAGCGAGATGGTCCCGCGCTGTACGCGGCAAACACCCCAGGCGAGCCATACCGATCGAGCAGTTCGCGCAAGTACGCCGTGCCGGCCAGAATGTTGTCGTGCGGGTCGTAGGGGTCGTTCCCGAGATTGTAGCGCTCGCGAAGCTCCGCCCAAGTCGCCGGCATGATTTGCATCAGGCCCATTGCGCCTTTTGGCGATCTGGCGTGCACATCACCAGCACTCTCGATGCTTTGGACTGATCGGATCCAGTTCGGCGCAATCCCAAAGCGTTGTGCGGCTTCATTGATGAAGCCGGCAAATGACTGAGCGGCCTGACTGATCGCCGGCTGGGCGGCTGAGCCGCTCTGGGCCAAAGCAGCATTGTCGAACGCCGTCAGAAGAAGCATCAGGGGCGCGACAGCACAAACGCGCGTGCCCAATCGGCCCAAGCACGCGGTCGGGCTCGCGCCAGCCCTGCAGACATCGGTCGAGACGGACGAATGATCCCGCAATCGATCGAACGAGGGAATGGCGAGGAGAACGCGTCGATTACGCACGATCACTCCTCCCACGTCCACACCGGCATCGCACGGCCGATCACGCTAGATGCCGGAAGAAATCCAAAGTACCGGCCATCAAGAGAGTCATCCGACTGCCAGTTCATCAGAAATAGCTCGCCGTCACCGACGACGCGGCAGCCCTGCCATTTCGGCAGCGGCCGGCCACGTCTGTCCTGATCCTTCGCCTCGCCCACCGCGACGTCGTCGACCGAAATCGTGAGGCCGGTTCTGCAAACACTCTGTCCCGGAAGGGCGAGCACGCGCTTCAGCATCGGGACGCCAATGGGCAAATAGCCGTTAAGGTCAAGGAAGGTCGCGAGCGGCTCCGGCGGCTGCACGGCGACCAATTCAGTGACTTGGAATTGGTCCGCCGTTCCGAGGCGGTAGAGACCGATCGGCACGCTCGCGGATGCGTTCCAGATGTAAAGCGGAACCGGCTCCAGAACGATCGTCACGATGAGCGCAGCAGCGACCCCAATCGTCACGGCCAGCATCATGAGGCGGCCCGTCATCGCATCACCTTCTGGCGATGAAGCCAGGCCTGATGGCGCGCTTTCGTATACGGGCGCGGGCTTTCATTGACGGACAGGCGGTTGTGAACGTGATGCCAGTGATCAGGAGCAACGTCAGCCGGGTCGATGCCGAGCGCCTCGATGGCATCGGTCATTTGCAGCACTCGCTCGACCTTCGGCCAGCTGGACAGACGCAGCAAAATCTCTCCGCCGGGTGTCACATAAGGGACGGTCGAGCAGCGCTGTCCCTGAGCAACTGCGCGCAAGATATCGATCCGCGAGATGATCGTGCCGAAGTCGTTGGACGTCCAACGGACGAAGGCAAAGACGCTTCCGGGCGCAAATGACAGGACGCGTCGATGGCGATCAAGCTTGCGTTCCTTGACAATGCGACCGAACCGAACGCGGTTTTCGATGCGCTTCTCGAGCCACAACACTTCCACTTCGGTGAGATCGCTCATGCGGCGGCTCCGTGACGCTGGAGCTGGCAGGCGTGAGCTTGGGGTTCGGTCGAGAGTGTGTATGGCCTGCAAAAGCAGGCTGGCCTGTCGGACGGCCATTGCCGAGCGCCACCGACGCGGCTTTCGGCCTGCTCCGTTAGAAGAAATCCGAAGGATTTCTGGTTAGTAAAGTTAGAGGAGCTGGAACGCGCGGAGAAACAAGCTCTTAAGTCCGATTCCGGTCCCCGATAGCACGAGGGTCTGGTCCCCGATAGCACGAGGGTTGCGGTCCTCGATAGCACGAGCTGATTCACAGGTTGTCCTCCGAATTTGGAATGAGACCGCGGCGGCGCAAGCGTGCCGCTAAGGGATCAACAGGCGCAGGAGCGAAGTTCAGTCGCTCGGTGCCATTAGGATCACGCGTGAGCACGAGCTGGTAGCCGGGCAATGTCTGGCGCTGGACGATCTGGCGGACGTCGTAAGCAAAATGCTTGAGCGGCGAGATGATGCCGGACTTGGCATGAAGGTGCACAAGATCAAAACTCCAGCCACCATCCTGGCGTCCACCGTGCTTGCGTACGAGGCGGTAGAGCCACCGCTCAAGCCCACCCGTGAGGTCGAAATAGGCGCGGTCGATCGTCAGCACGAGCGCGTCATCGATGACGCCCGCGTAGAACCAATCAGGCAGAATCAGCTCGAGCCCAAATGGCCGACCGTTTGCATCGGCTGTTTCCTTCCACTCGTTGATCCAGGAGAAGCGGTGAGCCCGTCGTTCTGCCGGCTGGCGGATCGACGTCCGCACAGTCGTTGACTGAAGTCTGTCGAGACCTGCCTTCAGCCGATCATAATCACGTGCGCTGGTGCCGCGACCCACGAACGTCAAAATCTCGTAAGGCGTTGCAGCCATCAGGCGCGACGTCTTGAGACCAGCGTCACGTGCTTCGACAATCTGGGACGCGGCCCAGATCAGAACGTCTGCATCCCAGATGGTCGCCATGCCGTGTTCCGGCACGGCCTCGACACGAATTGCGATCGCACCCGCGCGGAAATCGATCGGCACGATCCGCTTGGTCTTTGCGAGGGAAAAGAACGGATAAGCCATCAGGTCCTGAGCATCGCGGGGTGCAAGATCGCCGGGCAGCGCCCGAAAGAGCTCAAGCTGATCGCGCTCGGAATGGTATTTGCGTCGCATTGCCACTGCTCTCACGCGTGATCAGCGACGTTCCTGACCTGCATAGGGACGCAGGGCCGGATGCTTCTTGGCCGGCAACACGGTGCCCTTACCGGGATCGGAGGTCGACGTCTTGGCACCCCGGTCGGCCCACGCTTTCAGGTCATCGACGGCGTAGACGACGCGACCACCGATCTTCCGATAAGTCGGCCCTGTGCCATATGTCCGATGCTTTTCGAGTGTGCGGCCTGACAGGCCAAGATAGCGCGCGGCCTCTGTTGTACGCAGGAATCGCGGTGGTAGGCCGGCCATGGGATCGGGCATTTGAGGACTCCAGGAGGACATCGCACTACGCCTGGCTAGGCCAGCGTGTGTGCGGTCATCATGGAGAAGCAAGATCTCGGAGGGGGATGCCGAATATGGAGGGGGCGATTTCCGGCACCCCTCGGGGACTGCGCTACTCGTCTCTGCGCCCGGGCCGCAGGAGTTTGCGGTAACCACCGCGCATCAACGCGAGGCCGCCTTGCACCAGCCGGACCGTTCGATTGCGCAGATCATGCGTCTTCCAGGCGCGATCGGGGATTCGCTTTTTGCCGAAGAGCGCTTCGGCGATAACGCGATAACTGCCGCCTGCGCTATGCGCGTCAAGCGCGCGGATCGCGGCGCTCAGGCGTTCGCGCCGCTGTTTAGATAATTGATGAAATGCAGGACCTGGCGCGCGTCCATTCATCGCGCGCCACAGCCGGCGGGCTGCAAACGCACGCGCGTCGATATCGCCGTCGAACGGCAGTTCGGCTGCGTATGGCGCGCCGAGCGCCGGCGGCTCTTTGGACCAAACGCGGTGATCTACCGCACCGATGCGCAGCACGGCATGCCAGCCGTCGACGGCGCGGCGCACCTGGCCAGCTCTAAGGTCAAGCAGTGGCCTAAACGCCGGCACGAGATCGGCCGTCGAAGCAACCGTCACCGGAACAACCGACGCTAAGACCTCAGGCGTCCAAAAGATCGTCTGCTCGTCGAATGACCTCTGCGGGTCATGGGCGAAAGCAGAGGCCCCACCTCCTCCTGAATTCGTCAGTCACTTCGCCGTTCGGACTGTTGGCAATCATCACCTCGTACTCACGTCGATAGTCCGCGTTGCGGCGAAGACATTCCCAGGCGATGTCGGTGATTTCGGCGTCTTGTAGGCTCTTGTAGGAATCCGGCGACCGCCAGTCGAATTCAGGCATTGCTTCCGCCCCATTGCACGCAGCTAACAACGATTGCGGCGCAATAGGTATGAACGAAGCGGTTGTAGGAAGCCCCTAGTTTGGCACCACGTGGTGCTCCGGAATGACCACCCGCTAGCAAAAGAAAATCGTTCTGCCTGCAAGTCGCCAGCCGCTGAGTTTCTTCTAATTCGAGCCGGTGCCGCGTAATAGGTGGCCCTGCTCAGTCGCCCATTTGGCGCGCGCGAGATGACTCTGATATGCGCTTCGCGCACGCTCCGGCTCCTGCACCGGATCGATATGCAGCACCACTCGAGCGACTTCCATCCAGTCAGCCCCTTCGCTTTCGGCCTGCAGAAGGCGCATGTAGGTCACGACATGCTGCTCATCGTAGACAGTGAGAATTTGATCTGCAGGCGCAGCGTCGGCGACGTCTGGGTCGAGCGGCGGCTTCCTCATAAGACTCCATGCCTTAGTTTAGACAATTTCTAACACGCGGGCAGGAAGGAGCAGAAGCGCCAAAATTGTCGCGGGAGCCGTCCGGGTCGCGTTTTGTCGAGAATACTCCGTGGTGAAATACTCTTCAAGGACATGCGCTCTCGCGTATGGATATACGCGAGATACTTGCAATCAATTTGCGGAAGCTCCGGCAGGCCCGTGGTTTGTCACAGGAGGAATTGGCTCATCGTGCTGAAATTGACCGCACTTATATCAGCGCACTCGAGCGAAGCGTTTATGCGGCGGGTATAGACGTTGTCGATCGGCTCGCGCGCAGCCTGGGCGTTGAGGCCGCCGACCTGCTCACTCGCCCGCCCACAAGCGCCAAGAAAAAGGCTCGGGGGCAGACCGAGTGATTGATGTCGCGCCGCTCGATCCGGCGGCCGGTTCGCGCTCACTGATGCCTGGAAGATGAGAAGCCCCGCCCGGCGGACCGGACGGGGCTTGGTGGAGTGGGCCTACTCGCCGTTCTTGCGAGGCCGCGACCAGAGCAAGGTGTAGCCCTCGCCGCCTTCGTCATCGAACAGGTTCGCGTAGATCGGCGCGTTGAACGAGGGGTCGTCGAGCTTGAGCGAGAGGTAGTCGCGGCCTTCCTCGGAACGCTTCGACCAGGCTGCGCCGATCTCCGCGCGACCCACATAGATGCGGTGGCTGGGAGCGTTGTCGTTGGAGCGGTTGGTCTCGGCGACGATGCGGACGCCCTTGGCTTGCAGGCTCAGGGTGACGATTTCGCCCTGGAAATCATTGCCGACCTTCTTGAAAGAACCGATGTTAGCCATGTCACTTCTCCTGTTGTGTTTCGAGCCCGCGACCATCGCGGCCTCGATGGCGATCTAGGGCCGAGGACGATCGGCGACGCACCCGCTCGGGCCGGAGCGCAGCGGAGGACGTCGTTGTGGCGACTTTCTTGTCTCGCGAGGAATGGGCGAAGCCCAGGGGAAGAAAGTCGTATCAACGGCGTTGCGGCTCAGACGATCGAGGCGAAGCCGGTCTTCGGCCAGATCAAGCCATCAACGAGGCCTCGTGCGTCCGCGTGCTGAACCACAATCTTACGGAGAAGCGTGGCTATCTCGGTTTTGATGAACAAGAGGTCGGAACGATTCAGCGCGGAAAGAGAAAAAATCCGCTGCAAAAAGGCGGTATCATCTCCCAAGAACGGATCGAGTAACACCGCTCCGTCGCGGCTGCGTGGGCCAACCGAAATGCCGGCTTCTTAGTCGACGAGCTCCGAAGAGGACTGCCTCTCCCGCGCTCAAGCTTCAATCATCTCCCGTTCAACGCGCCGATCTGCGCGAGCCTGTTCGACGATGAAGGCGGAAAACGCACATCGTTCGGTCCATGCGGCCGTAAGAATTGGTTAGGACCGGTTCTCCATCACCCCGCCCGGCTCGAACGGGCGGGGCTTCGCCAAAACCACCAAGCGCCTCCATGACGTGACGCCAATGCAAACCGCGCCGAGCCAAGCGAAGACCTCACGCCAAGCCAGCGAAGGCACCCCGATATCCGACACGGCGAACACCACATGATAGCCGGCAACCGCAGCCGGAACAGCGAATACTGCCGCGATCCCAATGCACAAGGCCGAGGACCGAGTAACAGCAAAGGCGACCTGGCCGAGCACAAGCGTCAGCGCACCGCCGGCCGTTGCGATAAGCAGCGCGCCAACGAGGCCGGCGCCGCTCTGAAACGCCGTCATTCCGATACTCAGCGCGATGAAAAACGGCAGGGCATACACTGCGAGCGCGAAAATCGCCCAGCAGAACAAGCCAATTCCGAGTGTGTTGAGAACAAGCCCAAGGGCGAGCATGGCGGTGGCTCCATGTGCATAGATCTACCTGTCGCGCCTTCCACCACCACCACGGCGCAACTCTGGATATGAGACCGAAAAGGAGGCGGAGTTGCGGCGTGAGCAATTCACGCCTCGCAGGCTTAGAGTCGAGAAGATGGCGCTCACGCGCCGCCGAACCTCCAGACGGGGATGCCGAGCCGCTTCGCCTTGTCGGCGAGGTTGTCCTGGATGCCCGTGCCCGGGAAGTGCATGATGCCGATCGGCAGCAGTTCGAGCATGGCATCGTTGCGCTTGAACGGTGCCGCCTTGGCATGTTTCGTCCAGTCGGGCTTGAAGGCGATCTGAGGCACCTTACGGGTGGTCGCCCATTTGGAGGCGATCAGTTCGGCCCCTTTGGGCGAGCCGCCATGGAGCAGGACCATGTCGGAATGTTTCGCGTGAACCTTTTCGAGGCGATCCCAGATCAGGTGATGGTCGTTGAAGTCGAGGCCACCGGTGAGTGCGATCTTCGGTCCTGAAGGCAGCATGATTTCGGTCTCGGCGCGGCGCTTGGCCGCGATGAAGTCGCGGGAGTCGATCATAGCTGCCGTCAGCGTGCGATGATTCACCAGTGATCCCGATCGCGGACGCCAGAATGAGCCGGTCTGGGTCTCGAAGCGCTCGATGGCCTGGTCACGGAAGAGCTCCAGGCAGTTGCGGCGCTCAATCAGCGTGATGCCTTCCGCCGTGATGCGTTCGAGTTCGACGGATCGAACTTCGGAGCCATCCTGCTCGCGCTGGCTCTTCTGCTGCGCCTGTTCGTTGTCGTCGAGTTGGCGACCGATGCGGTCGACGGCACGATGGAACAAGTTGACAGTCGACCAGAGCAGATCGTCGAGGTCCGGCTCGAGCCGCGTGTCGCTCAACGTGGCGACCAGGGCATCGAAGATGTCAGCGACGGCACCGGTAATGATCCTGCTCTCGGGAAGCGGCCGTGGATCGGGCTGGTCGTCGAAGGGGCGGTAACCGAAGAGCTGCAATTCGGTAAGAACGTGTTCGGTCGCTGATGCGGCGTGCGGCGGTTCGATGTCATCGTGATCGGTCATGGAGGCGATCCTTTGCCGGATCGGCCGCGACCATCGCGGCCTTCGTGGCGATCACTCAGACGGCAGGCGGAACGGGCCAGAATCCGGAGCGGAGCGGAGGGCCGAAGCGCAGCGGAGGATGGCGGAGGCCGGCTATTTTGCTTCGCGATGCAAAGCGCGCTCGCCAGATGGCTAATGTGTCTTCTCGTCGCCGGCGCGCGGCGGAAAATAGCCGGACGCAGCCATTGCCGGCCCGAGCCGCTTGCCGTCCGATCGCCCTCTAGAAGGCCGTGGTCGCGTCCTCTTCCGGCAGTGGCCGCACCGCGACCGACCTGTCGACGCCCATCGAATTGCCGGGGCTATTCCGCGGTTGCCATCGACGAATGCAGGAAACGGACGACGTCCTCCGGTACGAGTTGCAGTAGCAACGCTGCTCGGAGGGCTTCGAGGCCGAAGATGTGCAGATCTTCGTTGAAGTCGCCCAGCCGGGGCGACAATGCGATCACTTCAATGCCGGTGGCTTCTGCGCGCTGGGTGAGAATAGCCTGTACGGCATCTCCGGCGGCATCTGCGTCACGGGCGACATAGAGTCGGCGTAGGCCAGACGGCAGCAACATGGCTGAGAGGTGATTGGCCGAGAGAGCAGCGGTCATGGGCAAGGTCGGCAGTACATAACGCAGCGACAGCATGGTCTCGATCCCCTCGCCCGCAGCGAGCACGTCATCCACCACGCCGAAGCGAACGGCGTTACCAAGCAGGTCGCCCATGGCCCGTCGTGGCGTGTCGATCGGGGCCTTACCGAGCCGCACGCGATCAAAGCCGTGTGGATCTAGCCAGGTGCGATGCACGCCGGTGATCCGGCCCTCGAGGTCCGTGACAGAGCCTATCATCGCCGGCCAGGTTTCTGTCGGCAAATGCTCGTCCGGTCGGTAGTAGCAACGTGGGTGGAAGCGCAGGCTACCACCATGGTGGATTTGGCTTATTCCACGACGTTGCAAATACGTTTCCACCACCGTCCCTTCGATCGGACCGGACATCGCAAAGAGCCGACGAGCAGCTTCCTGCGAACCAGCGGGCGCCATCGAACGAAGGGGTTTTGCGACCGGCTGGGGCTCATGACGAGGCAGCTTCAGAAAGCGCCTCGCCTCCCCGGCGACCTCGCGGAAGCCTCGCAAGGCCAGGCTTTCGCGGATGATGTCGAGGAGATCGCCATGCTCCCCGGTCGCGGCATCGGTCCATTTGCCGGCGGGGCCCTTCGACGATTCCTGGAGCCGCACAAATAACGAGCGGCCCGGGGTGTTGTGGACGTCGCCAACCACCCAGTACCGCCCCGCCCGCTTACCATTGGGGAGATAGTGTCGGCACACCGCCTCGGCCTCGCGCGCGAGGCGGCGTGCCAGCTCGGAGACATCGCCAGACATCACGCGGCCTCCCGCTCAGTGACGCCCGTGACCGGATAGGTGTCGAGCACCCTCGACAGGACCTCGATGCCGCTCGCGTCCGTGGGCACGAACATGCGCAGCTTCCAGGAGATGATCTCCCCAAAGAGGCCGTAAACACGGAGGCGATCGCGTATCGTGTCGTTGAATCCCGACAGCTCGATGCGATGTGCACCCATCACCCGGACGCGGCGAAGCTGAAGTCCCTCTGCGAGATCGAGGACGGTCCGTCCTTCCACGAGCGCGGCAAAGGCGGCATCCGGCGTCAGCGAAGGCGCGTCCGCCGCAAGGACGCTTGCGACCCAGACAGCAGAGACCTTGCGTCCGATGATGCGTTCGCCCGCGTCGGTCTGAAGGCGATAGACGCGGGTCGATTCCTTCGGCAGCCGCTTCCAGATGGGGAGCAGCAAGCCCGCCACCACGTGGATCGTGCTTTCCGTGAACTCGGGCACCTCGGCAAGCTCCGCCCAGCCAGGCCGCAGCGAAGCGCCCACGGTCCGCTTCGATCCAGTGGCTCTCCGCCATCATGCTCAAGGGGACCGTGTGCTGATCCATCGGCCGGATCAGACGGACGCGCCGCTCGATCTCACCGTCATCGAGCATGACGCTCGCCGCCGGGACCTGCACGGCGGCTCGTCCCGAGCGCTCATTGACGAGCAGGACGGCCTGACGATCGGAAAGACGAGCAAGAGCGTCATCCAGACTCACCGGATGATTGCGCTGGCGCTGGGCGACCGTGAGCAGCCGGGTCTCGGCGCCGGTCCCCGGATGGTCATAGATCGTCCGCCGGTCGGTGACGACAAAGCTCTCGGCACGGAGGGTTTCCAACCCGACGTCGTAGGTGCCGGATGCAACCGCGCCTTCGATCCTCGCGGTCAAGAGCTGCTCGAAGGCGGTGAACAGCACATTCTGTAGGTCGATGGTGAGCGCGAGCAACCTGTTGAGGAAGGTCGTGATCGGGGGCAGCTCATCCCTGAGCCCATTGGCATCTGTCAGCTTCAGGCCGGTAGCCTCCTCGAACTTCTCGAGCGAGCAGCCGTCGACCTTGCCTCGCGCGAGCAGCGTGTAGAGCTGACGCAACGCATCACGTCCGTACTGGCTTTCGAGATTGTCCTCGGGCCGGAACAGACCCTGTCCTCCGGTCTGACGTTGGCCGCGCGTAATGGCTCCCAACGTATCGAGCCGGCGGGCAATGGTGCTGAAAAAGCGCTTTTCGGCCTTCACGTCGGTCGCAATCGGACGAAACAACGGTGGCTGCGCTTGATTGGTCCGGTTTGTGCGGCCGAGGCCCTGGATCGCGGCATCGGCCTTCCAGCCGGGCTCGAGCAGGTAGTGGACGCGCAAGCGGCGATTCCGGGCCGACAGTTCGGCATGGTAGCTCCTCCCCGTGCCCCCAGCGTCGGAGAACACGAGGATGCGCTTGACGTCGTCCATGAAAGCCGAGGTCTCGGCGAGGTTGGCTGAACCGGCTCGATTTTCGACCACCAGCCGGTCGCCCTTGCGAACGATGCGGCGCGAGCGGCCCGTCACCTCGGCAACCAGTTCGGTGCCGAAGCGCTGGATGACTTGATCCAGTGCCCCAGGTACTGGCGGTAGTGATGCAAGCTTCTCGATGAGGCGGTCGCGTCGTGCGACGGCTTCCCGACTCTCGACCGGCTGGCCGTCGCGGTAGACAGGCCGGGAACAGAGGTTACCTTCAGAGTCGGTAAAGAGCTCATAGAGCTGGACCGGAAAGGAGTGGGCGAGATAGTCGAGGACATACTCGCGCGGCGTGATGTCGACCTGGACGTCGCCCCACTCTTCAGTCGGGATCTCGGCGAGCCGGCGCTCCATTAGCGCTTCGCCCGTCGACACGATCTGGATGACCGCGGCGTGTCCAGCCTCAAGATCGTGCTCGATCGATCGGACCAGCGACGGGGTCTTCATCGAAGTCAGGAGGTGGCCGAAGAAGCGCTGCTTCGCGCTTTCGAAAGCGGAACGTGCCGCAGACTTGGCCTGCCCGTTCAACGTTCCAGTTGCACCGGTGATGTTGGCGGCCCGCATCGCCGCATCGAGATTGTTATGGATGACGCTGAACGCACCGGCATAGGCATCGTAGATGCGAACCTGCTCCGGCGTAAGCTGGTGCTCAACGAGGTCGTACGCGACGCCCTCGTAGGACAATGAGCGAGCCGCATAGAGACCGAGCGCCTTGAGGTCCCGCGCAAGCACCTCCATCGCCGCGACGCCGCCCTCCTCGATGGCTTCGACGAACTCGGCACGCGTGGCAAACGAGAAGTCGGCGCCGCCCCAAAGGCCAAGGCGCTGGGCATAGGCGAGGTTATGGACCGTGGTGGCGCCCGTCGCCGATACGTAGACCACACGAGCATTTGGCAAGGCGTGCTGGAGCCTAAGGCCGGCGCGCCCCTGCTGAGATGCAGCCTGTTCACCGCGCTCGCCCTTGCCCCCGACCGCATTCTGCATGGCGTGGCTCTCGTCGAAGACAATCACTCCGTCGAAGTCCGAACCCAACCATTCGACGATCTGCCTGACACGCGAAAGCTTCTCACCGCGCTCGTCGGTCCGTAGCGTGGCGTAGGTGGTAAAAAGGACGCCTTCCGCGAGCCGGATCGGCGTGCCTTGGCGGAAGCGCGAGAGTGGCGTAACAAACAGCCGCTCCATGCCGAGCGCGGACCAATCGCGCTGCGCATCCTCGATCAGCTTGTCGGACTTGCTGATCCAGACCGCACGGCGTCGGCCCTTGAACCAGTTGTCGAGCAAAATCCCGGCGACCTGCCGCCCCTTGCCCGCCCCGGTGCCATCGCCCAAAAACCAGCCGCGGCGAAAGCGGACGGCATTTTCGGTGTCGTCGCGCGCGGCGGCCACAACATCAAAGGTCGTGTCGACCGTCCAAGCGCCTGCCAGGAATTCGGAATGCGCCTCGCCGGCATAGATAATGCTCTCGAGCTGAGCATCCGACAGAACTCCGTCGTCCATGACATTGGCGGGCAGGTGCGGACGATAGGATGGCTTCGGTGGCGCAACGGACGCCATCGCGGCAGACTGCACGAGCTTGGTCGGATGTGCGCATGATCCGGGAATGCAGATCGACTGTAGTCCGTATTCCTCGTAAAGCGCATCGGTCAGCCGGGCGCCTTCCGGCGGCGACCATTCGACCGTCTGGTATGCAAGTTCGGCACTTTCTGGCGCTGCGCTTATTGAAAAGGACGATGAGCGCGGTGCAACGGCGCTGGTCGATCGCGACATCGCTGGCCGCCCGATAGCAGCGATCGGCGACGGCGTGGCAATGGGCAGCCTTTGAGGCACATGCTGGTCCACCCAGTCAAGCAAGGTAGCGACATCGGCCGCCATGCCTGGCGAGGCAGGAAAAGCCGTCGGATCGGCAGCGGGCAGCTTGTCGATCACAAGCAGCCTTGTGTCCGTCTGAGTACCGTGCTTGGCGTAAACGGCGCCATCGACGGCGGCGGAAAACACCACGCGCCCGCGTTCCTGCAGCCGCACAAAGGCATCTCGCCATGCCGGGCTATCCGGCGCGAAGTTAGCGCCAGCTATGGCGACGAGGCGTCCACCGTCGCAGAGACGCGCGAGCGCCGAAGCGATGTGGCGGAGGGCCGCATCCGCCATCCGTCGATCGACATTCGGCACCGCGGAGAACGGCGGGTTCATCAGAACGACGCTCGGCGCGACACTCACGTCGAGGTGGTCATCGATCTGAGCAGCATCGAACTGCGTGACGTTAACGCCCGCGAATAGATGGTCGAGCAACCCCGCCCGGGTCTCGGCCAACTCGTTCAACATCAAGGCGCCGCCGGCGAGCTCGGCAAAGATGGCGAGCAAACCGGTCCCCGCGGAGGGCTCCAGAACGCGATCGGCGGATGTAATAGCGGCTGCGGTGCATGCAACCAGCCCAAGCGGGATCGGCGTCGAGAATTGCTGAAGCGCCTGACCGTCCTCGGAACGCCGCGTGTGCGTCGGCAGACAGTTCGCGACTTTCGCCAGCATCGGCAGCATGGCGGCCGTCGAGCCAGCCCTCGCCCGCATCGCCGGACCGAACTTGCGAAGGAACAGAATGGTCGCCACCTCGCAGACGTCATAGGCGGTCTTCCAGTTCCAGGCACCGGCCGCGTCGGAGGCGCCGAAGGCAGCCTCCATGGCGCTACGCAGAACAGCTGCATCGATGCGCCGGCCGCGTTCGAGTTCGGTCAGGAGCTGTCGCGCGGCCCTGACAGCGGCGGAGGTGAAAGTTGCAGCGGCGCGCAACGAAAGCGGCGCGGCGGCAGCGCCGCCGGCGAGAGATTCGGTCATGGCAGGTGTCTCAGGAGAGCAGGAAGGGGCCGAACCGCCAGGCGCTCTCCTCTGACCTCAACGGCTCAAACCCTTCCCGGCCCGCTCTCCCTCTCAGACCTCGGGCATAAAAATGGGGACCAGCGCTGCGCACCGGTCCCCAAACAACCACGGGACGGCCGAAGGCATCCCGCTCAATGGACGTCACTCAGCCGCGTCGAGCTGTTGCGGATCGTCGTCGCTGCCGTTCTCCTGATCCTCTTCATAGGCGAGGAATTCGGGCAGCGAGCCCGCTTCGCCCTCCTGCCCCACTGGCACTGCATCGGGATCGACGAGACGCAGCGGCTCCGGCAACCAGCCCGAGCCATCCAGAAGACGCTCGGCCTCCTTGGCCATGTCGGCCTTCTTCAGATGGTCGATCAGTTGCGCCGACGACTCACCCTTGGCTTCCCGCACTGCCTCCAGAATGCGCGGCTTGGTGACCCGGCCGAGATAGTTGTCGACGGTCGGTCGCCAGCCAGCCTGCACCATGTCGAGTTCGACCGCGCGCGCCAGCACATCGGCCTGGTCGAGACGGGTGCGGACACCGTGAGCGGAGACACGGCCTTGATTGTAGCGGTTGGCCGGCTCATAGACGGCGTTGACCGCAAACGACGCACAGTGGGCGAACAGCGACGCCTGTGCACCACCATCGAGAGCCGTCAGCGCATCCCAGAGATCGTTCTCGCTCTTCGGCAACCGTGCCTTCCAGGCCTCATGTCGCGCCTCGACGGCCTTAGCGGAGACGCTTTCTCTCAGCCCGGGAGCTTGAGCTGGAAAGTTCGGCGTGCGAAGGCCGATCTCAAGACAGCTCGCGGATGATGCGAACCGGTAAAAGGCCGTCAGCACGAAGTTATGCAGCACTGCCTGGAACGCTATCGCAGGATTTTCTGCCAGTGCATCCCGCAATGCCAGCGTACGATGTGCCGTCAGTTCGGTAATCAGCCGATCCGGCAGAGGCCTGGCCGCGTCCTCATCATCCTCTTCGGCATCAGCAGCGCCACCTGTGACTGCGATGATGGTGCGCTGGATTGAAGTGCCAGGCTCCTGCCCTTGGGTCGACGACGGGTCGGCGGCCTGCGCGACATCAGGATCGGTTGCCGGCACCTCGTCCTCTGGCCGGACGTAACCCCGGCCCACGGCGAGGCGCCCTTCGGAATCGATGCTGATGAAGACACCTGCTCGGGCGATCTCCGTCGGTTCGTAAAGCATCGGCCGGTTTTCGAATGCCGCCACTGCCGACTCGATTTCGCCGAGACGCTGGTCAACCTCTTCGGGCAACTCGTCCGCATCCTGGTACTCGGCTTCCAGCTTGGCTTGCTCGGCATTGAGAGCATCGATGGTGGCCTGCTCCTCAGGCGAGAGATCGACAGGCTTGCCTTCGATTTCTCGTAGGCCTTGGGCGTGACCGTAGGGGAACTCTACGGCGACTGAGATCCACTTCCAACCTTCGGCCGCGATGGCCTCAGCATCGGCTTTAAGCTTTTCGGTCACGAGGCGGTCGAGCAGTACAACGTCCTGAAGCCAGCCGCCGTCGTCGTGTTCGAACAGATCCCGCAGAACGCCGCCACCCGCACGCTGATAGGCATCGAGGCCTACGAATTGGGCCCGACGATCGGAACCCCGCACGGTGTTCTCGGTAAGCGTGCGGCGGATCTGGTATGGCTCGTCATAGTCGGAACGGCTGACGTTCTCCCAGACTTGCTCCTGGCGGGCGTGATCGGCAGTGACTGAGAACGCCATGAGCTGCTCGAGCGTCATGCCGTCTTCGGCATAGACCTCGTGCAACTTCGGCGAGACCGACGCCAGGCGCAGCCGCTGCTTGACGATCGCAGGGTTCACGAAGTGCCGCGCGGCGATGTCTTCCTCGCTCAGGCCGAGATCGCGGAGTGTCTGGAAGGCCCGAAACTGATCAAGTGGATGCAGGCCGACCCGCTCATCGTTCTCCGCCACCGAATCGTCTTCGGCGATACCCCCTTCGCGAACGACGCACGGCACCGCCTGCGTCTTCGACATGCGCTTCTGTTTCACCAGGAGCTCGAGAGCGCGATAGCGCCTGCCGCCCGCTGGCACCTCGAACATGCCGGTCTCGTTGCCATCTGCATCAACAACGGCCCGGACACTCAGGCTTTGCAGAAGCGTCCGCTGCGCGATGCTCTCGGCCAGCTGCTCGATCGAGACACCGGCCTTGACGCGGCGAACGTTCGACTGGCTGAGCACGAGCTTGTTGAAGGGAATGTCCCGGGAAGGCGACAGCGTGATCTTTTGTATGGCTTTCGTCATTTTGGCTCTCCACGACGGGTGGCCGTGAGACTCTCTCTCGGCTTCCAACCCGTCGCGAACAGCCTCCCCTCCTCTCACTCTCGCGCGGCCAAGGGGCCAAGCATCACGCCGCCTCGTGATTGGCGACAGCCGAATCCAGCGATGCGGGCTCAACGGACCCGGGAACGAAGCCCAGCAAATAGTCCACGGCCTTGCTCGCCTGCGAGGCGGCCCGCACGATGGCCCGATTGTCTTCGCGCAGGACCTCAAGCCAGGAGCCGATATAGTCGGCATGGCGCACGGTCGGCACGATCCCGAGCGATGCGCAGCTGAACGCGGAGCTCAACTCGGCGACATATCCTGACAGTCCAGCCCCTTTTTGAAATCTTACCCCGTTGGGGATGGTGGTGATCATGCC
>NZ_JACIHG010000011.1:0-372086 GCF_014198315.1 Bradyrhizobium sp. CIR48 | reverse complement strand
GCTCCTGTGAATGGGTGTGTGACAACCTCATTCTGGCACACTGATGCCGTAGGGGGCCGTCCACCCCATCACCACAGGGAGTGGTTTGGCGAAGATTGGTTATTATGGGTACTCGCACCGACACTGTGTCGATAGATCACGCGGTATGGGTCTCGGCGTTCGCCGGGACGACACCGAGTGTTTCGCTAGCGGTGCGCCGAAACTCAAAAGCCTAATGCGACCGCGCCAGACAGAACGCCACCACCTGCTCCAGCGCGCTCTTCATCGGGGAGGACGGGAATAGCGCCAGCGCGTCCACGGCCATGGCGCCGTAGTGCTGGGCGCGGCTGAGCGTGTCCTCGAGCGCGCGGTGCTTGTTCATCAGCCCGATGGCGTGATCGAGATCGCTGTCGCCGATCTCGCCGCGCTCCAGCGCGCGGATCCAGAAGGCGCGCTCGGTGTCGTTGCCCCGGCGGAAGGCAAGCACGACGGGCAGGGTGATCTTGCCCTCGCGGAAATCGTCGCCGGTGTTCTTGCCGAGCTTTGCGCTCTTGCCGCCATAGTCGAGCACGTCGTCGACGAGCTGGAAGGCGATGCCGAGATTCATGCCGACCGAGCGGCAGGCGGTCTGCTCGGCCTTGGGACGGTTGGCGATGACGGGGCCGACCTCACAGGCGGCGGCGAACAGCTCGGCGGTCTTGCCGCGGATCACGGCGAGATATTCGTCCTCGGTGGTCGCTGTGTTCTTGGCGGCGGCCAGCTGCATCACCTCGCCCTCGGCGATGGTGGCGGCGGCCGCGGAGAGGATGTCGAGCGCGCGGAGCGAGCCGACCTCGACCATCATGCGGAAGGCCTGGCCGAGCAGGAAGTCGCCGACCAGCACGCTCGCCTCGTTGCCCCAGAGCATGCGCGCCGACAGCTTGCCGCGGCGCATCTCGCTCTCGTCGACGACGTCGTCGTGCAGCAGCGTGGCGGTATGCATGAACTCGACCGAGGCGGCCAGCTTGATATGGCCGTCGCCGGTGTAGCCGGCGAGGTTGGCCATGGCGAGCGTCAGCATCGGCCGCAGCCGCTTGCCGCCGGAGGAGATCAGATGGTTGGCGACCTCCGGGATCATGGTCACGTCCGAACCGGTCCGCGACAGGATCGTGGCGTTGACGCGCTCCATGTCAGGGGCGACAAGGGCAACCAGCTCTTCGATCGACGCGCCGGGAGTTTCGAAAGGTACGATGACGGCCACGCCGGTCTCCAATATTTGCCCCGGAGGGGCTATTCTGACGGAAAGACAATAGAAACTGGCGGCGGATGCGGCAAGGCCCGCGGAACCATTGACATTTGCCGCTTTAGCCCCCTTTCAGGCAAGGAAACCTGCGTTTTGCGTGAACTGGTTCGGACCAACGATATGGTGCTGGTGTCGGCGATCGGCGCGCTGCTCGACGGCGCCAACATCCATCACCTGGTGCTGGACCAGAACATGAGCATCATCGAGGGCTCGCTCGGCATTTTGCCGCGGCGGATCCTGGTTCATGAGGACGACGCCCAGGAGGCGAGGGAGCTCCTCACCGAGGCCGGCCTCAGCCACGAACTGCGCGGCGATGAGTGAGGCCGCAGATATTACCGAGGACGCTTTTCTCGGCGGGCAGTTGCGCCTGAGGCAGAAGCGGAGTGGCCACAGAGCCGGGCACGACGCCATTCTGCTTGCGGCGGCGACGGAGGCCCGTCCCGGGGACCGCGTGGTCGATTTCGGCGCCGGGATCGGCACGGCCGGGCTGGCGCTGGCCCGGCGCGTCGCTGGTATCGGGCTGAGCCTGGTCGAGATCGATCCGGAGCTGGCCGAGCTCGCGCGCGCCAATGCAGCCGCGAATGCGCTTGCCGCCGAGACCATCGTGCTCGATGTCACGGCCGACGCCACCGCCTTTGCGGCAAACGGGCTGTCGCCCGACAGCGTCGACGCGGTGCTGATGAATCCGCCCTTCAACGATCCGGCCCGGCATCGCGGCTCGCCGGACCAGGCGCGTCACACCGCGCATGTGGCGACCGAGGAGACCCTGCATGCCTGGGTGCATGCAGCGCGTCGCATCCTCCGATCGAATGGTGTGCTGACATTGATCTGGCGCGCAGATGGCATCGCCGATGTCCTGGCGGCGCTGTCACGCGGCTTCGGCAGCCTTTCGATCCTGCCGGTTCACGGGGAGGCGGGGCGGCCTGCGATCCGCGTGCTGGTGCGTGCGGTCAAAGGCGGCCGGGCTCCGACGCGATTGCTGCCGGGCCTCATGCTCAACGACGAGTCGGGCGCGTCCAAAAAAGAGGTGACGGAGATTCTGGAGGGGAGAGCGGCCTTGCCGCTGGTGGAACCGTGACGGCTTACTGCGGAAGCGATTCCGGCTGCTGCTCTTGCGGGGACGTCAAGCGGATCGCCATGAACAGCGCACCGACCAGCAACATCAGCAGATAGATTTTCATGGTGTTCTCCGCTGCCCCATTGCAGCCTCCCGACGGGAAATCTGCAAAACACGTTCCAGGCACTTCCAATGACAGTCGCGTGATAAGAAATGGTTAATCAGAGGTAACGGCATGGCCGAACAATTGAAAGATCGTGAGAGTTCCGGCCTGGCCGACAAGCTCATGCAATATCTGCCGGCGCGTTTCCGCCCGGGCACGGCTGTCGTGCCGGTGGTGCGGCTGTCCGGCGTGATCGGCGCGGTGACGCCGCTGCGCCCGGGCATGACGCTGGCGGGCGTCGCGCGGGTGCTGGAGCGTGCGTTCTCATATCGGCACGCCAAGGCGGTGGCACTGGTGATCAACTCGCCTGGCGGCTCACCGGTGCAGTCGCGCCAGATCTATCTGCGCATCAAGCAGCTCGCGGCGGAGAAGAAGCTGCCGGTGCTCGTGTTCGTCGAGGACGTTGCGGCCTCCGGCGGCTACATGATCGCCTGCGCCGGCGACGAGATCATCTGCGATCCCTCGTCGATCCTCGGCTCGATCGGCGTGGTCGGCGGCAGCTTCGGTTTCCAGGAGGCGATCAAGCGGCTCGGCATCGAGCGGCGCCTCTATACGGCCGGCGCGCACAAGGCGATGCTCGATCCTTTCCTCCCCGAGAACCCCGACGATGTCGCCAAGCTGAAGGCGCTCCAGCGCGAGATCCATCAGATCTTCATTTCCCTGGTGAAGGAGAGCCGCGGCGCGCGCCTCAAGGGCGCGGACGACGCCCTGTTCACGGGCGAATACTGGGCCGGCGAGAGTTCGATCGCGCTGGGGCTCGCCGACAGCATCGGCGATCTCCGCTCAACTCTTCGTGCCCGCTACGGCGAGAAGGTTCTCACCCCTGTGATCGCGCAGCCGACCGGGCTGCTCTCCGGCATTCTGGGCCGGAAATCGCCCGGCGCGGGGCAGCTTTCGGCCATGGAATCAATGGCCGGCCTGCCGGACGATCTGATCTCGGCGCTTGAGACGCGAGCGATCTGGGCGAAATTCGGGTTCTAGGCCGAGCCCTCCCGCGCCATTTGGCCTCTTGGCCTCCCGATTGCGGCGCAGCCCCGACTGCGCAACAATGTGCGTGGGGGCTGAGCACTAGACGAGGATCGACAGATGCCGCCGTTCGTCGCTTTCGCGGGCGTCCTGGGTGGGCTTGCCGTGGTCCGCTGGGCCTACAAGACCGC
This sequence comes from Bradyrhizobium sp. CIR48, assembly GCF_014198315.1. Lineage (NCBI taxonomy): Bacteria > Pseudomonadati > Pseudomonadota > Alphaproteobacteria > Hyphomicrobiales > Nitrobacteraceae > Bradyrhizobium > Bradyrhizobium sp. CIR48. Next base: position 368,448 of record NZ_JACIHG010000011.1, on the reverse strand, counting down.
TGTCCGGATCAATCAGGAGCTGGAGGAGATGCGCCTGTCGCGTGTCGCCGAGGCCGCCCATATGGGGAACATCCAGACGCTGAAACGTGACCCCGTGACTGGAGCTTACCGGCCGGGGTAGCGCTCTCAACACGTAAGGTGCCGTAGGGTGGGCAAAAGCAAAGCGTGCCCACGACAGCACCTCAATCCTGGAAAGATGGTGGGCACGGCGCAAGCGCGCCTTTGCCCACCCTACGGCACCTCCCGGGATGAGGCCTGATTGGCCCGAATCCGCCCCGTTTGCCTTGATTCCCACCCCCGCCGTCGATACGGTCCCGCGCGATTCAAACCCCCCCGCGAGAGCCTGATCTGACGATGGACGCCTCATTGCCCGCCCATATGCGCCCGGAACGCTCGTTCCAGGGCTTCATCCTCGCGCTCCAGCGGTTCTGGGCCGAGCAGGGCTGCGTGATCCTGCAGCCCTACGACATGGAGATGGGCGCGGGTACCTTCCATCCGGCGACCACGCTGCGCGCGCTCGGGCCAAAGCCCTGGAACGCGGCCTATGTGCAGCCCTCGCGCCGTCCCAAGGACGGCCGCTACGGCGAGAACCCGAACCGGATGCAGCACTATTACCAGTTCCAGGTGATCATGAAGCCGTCGCCGCCGAACCTTCAGGAGCTGTACCTGAAGTCGCTCGCCGCAATCGGCATCGATTCCGCCGTGCACGACATCCGCTTCGTCGAGGACGATTGGGAGAGCCCGACGCTGGGCGCCTGGGGCCTTGGCTGGGAGTGCTGGTGCGACGGCATGGAAGTCAGCCAGTTCACTTACTTCCAGCAGGTCGCGGGCTTCGAATGCGCGCCGGTTGCGGGCGAGCTCACCTACGGGCTCGAGCGTCTTGCGATGTATGTGCAGGGCGTCGACCGCGTCTACGACCTCAACTTCAACGGTCGCGAGGGCGACGCCAAGGTCACCTATGGCGACGTCTTCCTGCAGGCCGAGCGGGAATATTCGAAGCACAACTTCGAAGTCGCCGACACTGCGATGCTGTTCGAGCAGTTCAAGATGGCGGAAGCGGCCTGCCGGAAATATCTCGACGCCGGCTGGAAGGACGACAAGCGCGAGGCGCATCTGATGGCGCTGCCGGCCTACGACCAGTGCATCAAGGCCAGCCACGTCTTCAACCTCTTGGACGCGCGCGGCGTGATTTCGGTGACGGAGCGGCAGAGCTACATTCTGCGCGTGCGCGAATTGGCAAAAGCCTGCGGCGAGGCCTGGATCCATACTGAAGCGGGCGGAGCGGCCTGATGCCCGAACTTTTGCTTGAACTGTTCTCGGAAGAGATTCCCGCGCGCATGCAGGCTAAGGCGGCGGACGATCTGCGCCGTCTCGTCACCGATAAGCTCGTTGCCGAAGGCCTGGTGTACGAGGGCGCGAAAGCGTTCGCGACGCCGCGCCGCCTTGCGCTCACCGTGCACGGAATCCCCGCGCGCCAGCCTGATCTCAAGACCGAACGCCGCGGGCCCAAAGTCGGCGCGCCCGAGGCGGCCGTGCAGGGCTTCCTGAAAGCGACGGGCTTGAAGTCGCTGGATGAAGCAAAAATCCAGCGCGACCCCAAGGGTGATTTCTACATCGGATTGATCGAGAAGCCCGGCCGCGACGCGATCGACGTGCTCGCGGAAATCCTGCCCGTCATCATCCGCACCTTCCCCTGGCCGAAATCGATGCGCTGGGGCGCGCGATCGGGCAAGCCGGGATCGCTGAGCTGGGTGCGCCCGCTGCACGCGATCACCGCGACGTTCGGGCTCGAGACCGAAGAGCCTGATGTCGTGAAGTTCGAGGTCGACGGCATCGAGACCGGCCAGACCACCTACGGCCATCGCTTCATGGCACCGGACGCGATTTCCGTGCGCCGTTTTGAAGACTACGAAGCGAAGTTGAAAGCCGCAAAGGTCATCCTCGATCCGCAGGCGCGCAAGGACATCATCTTCGCCGACGCCAAGGAGCTGACCTTCGCGCAGGGCTTCGAGCTGGTTGAGGATCAGGTGCTGCTCGACGAGGTCTCGGGCCTCGTCGAATGGCCCGTTGTCATGATGGGATCGTTCGAAGCGGAATATCTCGCCATCCCGGACGAGGTGATCCGCGCCACCATCCGCAACAACCAGAAGTGCTTTGTGGTCAAGGATACCAAGACCGGGAAGCTGACCAACAAGTTCGTCCTCACCGCCAATATCGAGGCGACCGACGGCGGCAAGGTCATCGTATCAGGCAACGAGCGCGTGATCCGTCCGCGCCTGTCGGATGCGAAGTTTTTCTACGAGACCGATCTGAAGACGAAGCTCGAGGATCGTCTGCCGAAATTCGAGCAGATCGTGTTCCATGAGAAGCTCGGCACCCAGGCCGCGCGCATCGGTCGCATCGAGAGGCTCGCCGCCGAGATCGCGCCGCTGGTCGGTGCCGACGTGGCGAAGGCGACGCGCGCCGCGCATCTGGCCAAGGCGGATCTGCTGACCGAAGTCGTCGGCGAATTCCCTGAAGTGCAGGGGCTGATGGGCAAGTACTACGCGCTGGCGCAGGGCGAGGATGCCTCCGTCGCCGCGGCCTGCGAAGAGCACTACAAGCCGCAAGGGCCCACCGATCGCGTGCCGACCGATCCGGTGAGCGTCGCGGTGGCTTTGGCGGACAAGATCGATACGCTCGTTGGCTTCTGGGCGATCGACGAAAAGCCGACGGGGAGCAAGGACCCCTATGCGCTGCGCCGCGCGGCGCTGGGCGTGATCAGGCTGATCGCCGAGAATGGGCTGCGGCTCTCGCTCACGAAGGTTGCGGCTTCCGCACTTGCTGGCTTGTTGGTGAAGCCTGCCGATGCCACGAGGCTTCCGAGCGATCTGCTCGCCTTCTTCGCCGACCGCCTCAAGGTCCAGCTCCGCGAGCAGGGCGCGCGGCATGATCTTGTCGACGCCGTGTTCGCGCTCGGCGGTCAGGACGATCTCCTGATGATCGTCCGCCGGGTCGAGGCGCTGGGAAAATTCCTGGAGAGCGACGACGGCAAGAACCTGCTCGCCGGCACCAAGCGCGCCAGCAACATCCTCTCGATCGAGGAGAAGAAGGACAAGCGTAGCTTCGACGGTGCGCCCGATGCTGCGCTTTATGGTCTGACCGAGGAGAAGGCGCTGGCAAAGGCGATCGGCGAAGTGCAGGCGGAGGCCAGCGCCGCCGTTGCCAAGGAGGATTTTGCCGCCGCGATGAGCGCGATGGCAAAGCTGCGCCCGCCGGTCGATGCGTTCTTCGACAAGGTTCGCGTCAACGACGACGATGCGAAGGTGCGCGAGAACCGCCTCAAGCTGCTGAACGAGATCCGCAGCGCCACGCGCGCGGTGGCGGATTTCTCGAAGATCCAGGATTGAGGCCGCGGTCGCGCGGCAAACACCGCTGTCATTCCGGGGCGCGCGTAGCGCGAGCCCGGAATCTCGAGGTTCCGGGTTCGGTCCTCCGGACCGCCCCAGAACGACAGAGAAGAAAAAGCCCCGCCCGGCGGGGGGAAGACCGGGCGGGGCCTGATGTCCGATTTAACACTGCTCGCGCCAGCCTGATGTGACGCGCCGGACATCTAGTGTCAGCCAGTCGATGTCAGTCCAGCACCTCGACGATTCGGCGCGAGCGCGGCTCGACCAGCACGGTTTCGCCGTTCACGACGGTGTAGCGATAGGTGGTGGCACCGAAGCGTTGCGGCACGTCATAATAAGTGACGCCGCTTTCGGGTAGGGTGGCGCCGACCACGATGCGATCCGGAATGCGGAAGGCTGGCACACGTTGCTCGACGACATAGTCGCGGAAGGCGGGCCGCTGGTCGGCCGCAATGGTCGGAGCGCTGTCGACCACGGCGGGCGCGCGTCCGACGGTGACACCGCTTTGCGCCTGCGCCGCAACGGGCGAGCCGATCGCGGCCGCGAGCGCTGCAAGAGCGAGAATCCTGTTCCGCATGGACAACTCCTTCGACGTGATTTTATTTTCGGGCGCGTCATTGGCGCGACCGGTTGGCCAATGCATGCACCCTTCGCAATGTTCCGGGAAAAGGCCTGCCGCATTCGCGGCAATTTCAGGCAGTTTTCGTGGGTGCCGGAACTCGCATCGCGTCTTGCGCGTCTCTACTCGCGGAACCGGGAGGGCTATGATCCGCCCGCGATTCGCCCCACCTCCACAGAAAGATAGTTCATGCACATCACCGTCGCCCACATTTCGCCGATCCTGTCGTTGATTGCGGGCGTGCTCATCCTGATCATGCCGCGACTCCTCAACCTGATCGTCGCGATCTTCCTCATTGTGAACGGTGCGATCGGGCTCGGGCTCCTGAAATGGCTCCGCTTCTAGGCGTTCATTTTCCGGAACTGTCCGACTTGCGCGGGCCCGCCCAAAATGGTGTAAGGCCCGCGAATTCCCATTCCTCTCGCAGGTTGTGTGCAAGCTATGGCCAAAGCCGCCTCGAAGCCCAATAAAACTCCAGCGAAATCAAAGTCTTCCGCCAAGGCGAAAGCCGCGCCGGCGGCCCGCAAGACGCTTGCCAAGAGCGCACCCAAGCCGGTCGCCAAAACGGCCGCGAAGGCTGCTGCCAAGCCGGCCGCGAAGGCTGTGACCAAGGCGGCTCTGCCGAAGGTTGCCGCGAAGCCTGCACCGAAAAAGACTGTACCGGCCAAGGCCGCGCCAGCCGCGGGCAAGGCCGGCAAATGGGTGTACACGTTCGGTGACGGCAAGGCCGAAGGCCGCACGGAGATGCGCGACCTGCTCGGCGGCAAAGGTGCGAACCTCGCCGAGATGGCCAATCTCGGCCTGCCGGTGCCTCCGGGCTTCACCATCCCGACCTCGGTCTGCACCTACTTCTACGCGCACGACAAATCCTATCCGAAGGAGTTGCAGTCGCAGGTTGAGAAGGCGCTCGACTATGTCGGCAAGTTGACCGGCAAGATCTTCGGCGATGCCAAGAACCCGCTGCTCGTCTCCGTGCGCTCCGGCGCGCGCGCCTCGATGCCGGGCATGATGGACACCGTGCTCAATCTCGGCCTCAACGACCAGACCGTGGAAGCGCTGTCGGAATTGTCGGGCGACCGCCGCTTCGCCTATGACAGCTATCGCCGTTTCATCACCATGTATTCGGACGTGGTGCTCGGCTTCGAGCACCATCACTTCGAGGAAATCCTCGACACCTTCAAGGACGGCCAGGGCTACACCCTCGATACCGACCTCGCCGCCGAGGATTGGGTCGAGCTGGTCGGCAAGTACAAGGACGCCGTCGCACGCGAGACCGGCAAGGACTTCCCGCAAGACCCGCACGATCAGCTCTGGGGCGCGATCGGCGCCGTGTTCTCATCCTGGATGAACGCGCGCGCGGTGACCTACCGCAAGCTGCACGACATTCCGGAATCCTGGGGCACCGCGGTCAACGTGCAGGCCATGGTGTTCGGCAACATGGGCGAGACCTCGGCGACCGGCGTTGCGTTCACCCGCAACCCCTCGACCGGCGAGAGCAAGCTCTACGGCGAGTTCCTGATCAACGCGCAAGGCGAGGACGTGGTGGCGGGCATCCGCACGCCGCAGGACATCACCGAGGAGGCGCGCCAGGAATCGGGCTCCGACAAGGCGTCGATGGAAGCGGCGATGCCGGAGGCCTTCAAGGAGCTGACGCGGATCTACACGCAGCTCGAGAAGCACTACCGCGACATGCAGGACATGGAGTTCACCGTCGAGCGCGGCAAGCTCTGGATGCTGCAGACCCGCGGCGGCAAGCGCACCGCCAAGGCGGCGCTGCGCATCGCCGTCGAGCTCGCCAATGAAGGCCTGATCTCGAAGAAGGAAGCGGTGACGCGCATCGATCCGGCTTCGCTCGATCAGCTGCTGCATCCGACCATCGATCCCAACGCCAAGCGCGACGTGATCGCGACCGGCCTGCCGGCATCCCCGGGTGCGGCCTCCGGCGAGATCGTGTTCTCCTCGGACGAAGCGGCCAAGCTTCAGGGCGACGGGCGCAAGGTCATTCTGGTCCGCATCGAGACCAGCCCGGAAGACATCCACGGCATGCACGCCGCCGAAGGCATTTTGACCACCCGCGGCGGTATGACCTCGCACGCGGCGGTGGTCGCCCGCGGCATGGGCAAGCCCTGCGTCTCCGGCTGCGGCACCATCCGCGTCGATTACGGCCGCGGCACCATGAGCATCGGTTCGCGCACCTTCAAGACCGGCGACGTCATCACCATCGACGGCTCGCTCGGCCAGGTGCTCGCCGGCCGCATGCCGATGATCGAGCCGGAGCTGTCCGGTGAGTTCGGCACGCTGATGGCCTGGGCTGACCAGGTCCGCAAGATCGGCGTCCGCGTCAACGGCGACACGCCCGATGACGCGCGCACCGCGATCAAGTTCGGCGCCGAAGGCATCGGCCTGTGCCGCACCGAGCACATGTTCTTCGAGGAGACGCGCATCCGCACGGTGCGCGAGATGATCCTCTCCGAGGACGAGCAGTCCCGCCGCGCGGCGCTGGCAAAACTGCTGCCGATGCAGCGCGCCGACTTCGTCGAGCTGTTCGAGATCATGAAGGGCCTGCCCGTCACGATCCGTCTGCTCGATCCGCCGCTGCACGAGTTCCTGCCGCACACCCACGCCGAGGTCGAGGAAGTGGCACGCGCCATGAATACCGACCCGCGGCGCCTGGCTGACCGCGCGCGCGAGCTCTCGGAGTTCAATCCGATGCTCGGATTCCGCGGCTGCCGCATCGCGATCGCCTATCCGGAGATCGCCGAGATGCAGGCGCGTGCGATCTTCGAGGCGGCGGTCGAAGCCGAGAAGCGCACCGGCAAGGCCGTCGGCCTCGAGGTGATGGTGCCGCTGATCGCGACCAAGATGGAGCTCGACCTCGTCAAGGCGCGGATCGATGCGACCGCGCAGGCGGTGATGCGCGACACCAACACCAAGCTGACCTATCAGGTCGGCACCATGATCGAGCTGCCGCGCGCCTGTCTGCTCGCGGCCGAGATCGCAGAGTCGGCGGAGTTCTTCTCGTTCGGCACCAACGACCTGACGCAGACCACCTACGGCATCAGCCGCGACGACGCGGCGAGCTTCCTCGGTCCCTATGTCGCAAAGGGCATCCTGTCAGTCGATCCCTTCGTCGCGCTGGACCAGGAAGGCGTCGGCGAGCTCGTCAAGATCGGCGTCGCGCGCGGCCGCAAGACGCGGGCGAAGCTCAAGGTCGGCATCTGCGGCGAGCACGGTGGCGATCCCGCCTCCGTCGCCTTCTGCCACAACATCGGTCTCGACTACGTCTCCTGCTCGCCCTACCGGGTGCCGATCGCCCGGCTCGCAGCGGCGCAAGCCGCACTCGGCAAGGCAATCGCCAGCCAGGCGTAAGCAGAGCTAAATGCTGGAATGAGAGAGGCGGGGCCGAAAGCCCGCCTCTTTTTCGTTTTCGCGATGCTCTCGCCAACCCGTCATTGCGAGCGCAGCGAAGCAATCCTGAATCTCTCCACGGCGGCAGCCTGGATTGCTTCGTCGCAAGAGCTCCTCGCAATGACGAGGTGGAAGCTCGGACAACTAGGAACCACGCGCGCGTCCCGTAATGATACGCGCCAGCAAGAGTTCCTTCACCATTCGCGTTGACCTCTTGTTTACCGCTTCGCGTGACGACGCATTTACCACCGTGCGCGATCACCCCGTGAAAACACCTGCGATCGCTTGAGTGTGCTGCACGCGCAACGCCGATTAACGCCCCGGCAACCTAAATTGGATACTTACGATAAAGATCGAATTGCACGGATGTACTGCGTTTCGATTTTTCTGGCGTAAGCGTAGCGTGAGCGTATCGATGTCTGTGTTGCGTAACCATCCGAAGGGCGCGCGGTTCGCGTCCTTCGGCATCGGTCTCTGCATCTTCGCATTGATGCCGAGAGAGACCGGCTATCAGGATATTGCCTCTCTGCTGGCGCGCCAACCCGGCGTCGCCGAGCGTTGGCAGAAGCAGGTGTTCTCTGCGGCGTCCTCGATCCAGCTCGCCACCTACAGCTTTTCCCGCCCCATCGGCACCTCGGTTCCGCAGAGCGCGATGGTTCGCCTGGCGAGCCTCGATGGCCGCGACGTCACCGGCGCGATCAGCCGCAATCCGGCGCTGCAGGCTGCGCCGCGCTACCAGGCTTCCGACTTTCCCAAGGTCGATCGCTCCATGAAGGGGGATCGCCTCGCCACCGTGACCCCGACCGAGACTCCCGAAGCGCCCGCTGCGGCGCCGGCGCAGCAAGATCCCGCGACGTCGAACAGCTCGGTGTTCGGCGCCAAGACTGCCGCGCTGCCGCAGGCGATGTCGCCGGAATCCGCGGCCGCGCTCGATCCCGAGCTGCAGGAAGCACTCCGCGCGCCGCCGCTGCCGCAGTACTCCAATCCACCGCGCGCCAGTGACGCGGCGCGCGCGCTCGCGACCGCGCCGCTCGAGGCGCTTAAGCGGACCACTGCGCCGACGACGCCGGTGCGGGATCCCTTCAGCGTCAAGACCTCCAACCTGTTCTTCGGCAGCTCGTCGCTCGGCGGCAATCTCGAAAGCATCGAGAGCTGGCAGCCCGGCGCCGAGCCGCTGATCGTGATGCCAGATCCCGACATGAAGGTGACGGCCTCGCTGTCGCCGCCCACAGTGGACATCGCCAAGGATATCGAGAGCGGCGAGAGCGTCGCGCCGAAAGGCGAGGTCAACGCCGACAACCAGCGCGCCAGATCGCCGGCGGAGCGTCTCGCGCTCGACGACAAGTCGCGCGCGAAGTCCGAGAAGTGCCTTGCGGAAGCCGTCTATTTCGAGTCGCGCGGCGAGGCCGTGCGCGGCCAGATGGCCGTCGCGCAAGTCGTGATGAACCGCGTGTTCTCCGGCAAGTATCCCGATACCGTGTGCGGAGCTGTCTATCAGAACAAGCACCGCCATCTTGCCTGCCAGTTCACCTTCGCCTGCGACAACAATGCCGACGTGATCCGCGAGCCCGAGATGTGGGAGCGCGCCAAGAAGATCGCCAAGGCGATGCTCGACGGCCAGATCTGGCTGCCCGAGGTGGGCAAGTCCACGCACTATCATGCCTACTGGGTGCGCCCGTCCTGGGTCGCCGAGATGAAGAAGATGTACAAGACCGGCGTGCACACCTTCTATCGCCCGCGCGCCTGGGGCGACGGCAGCGAGGAACCGAGTTGGGGCACGCCAGCCCAGACCGCCGCGCTGTCGGCCGAGCTCGCGCAGGAAGCGAAGAGTTCCGCGGAAATGGGTGCGAGCGAGCGGCGCTGAGGCAATCAATCGTCGCGGCAGTGAAGGTGCGCTCCCTCTCCCGCTCGCGGGGGAGGGTGGGGGAGGGGGTGTTTCCACAGGCGAGAACCCCAGTGTGGAGAGAGCCCCCACCCGGCGCTTCGCGCCGACCTCCCCCGCAAGCTGGAGAGGTGCAGCCAACCCCGGGGCTCAGAGCGGTGATCTCACATCTCAATATCCAGCGCGCAATCAAAGTTCGGCGCTGAGTGCGTCAGAGCGCCTGCAGAAGCGTAATCGACACCGGTCGCCGCGATGGCCGCGATCGAGTCCAGCGTGACGCCACCGGACGCCTCCAGCTTGAGACGACCCTCGTTGATCCGCACGGCCTCACGCAATGTTGCAAGGTCCATGTTGTCGAGCAGCACGGCGTCGGCCATCCCGGTATCGAGCACCTCGCGCAATTGCGCCAGCGTATCGACCTCGATCTCGATCTTGACGAGATGGCCGGCATGGGCGCGGGCGCGCTCCAGCACCGCACCGATGCCGCCGGCGACCGCGATGTGGTTGTCCTTGATCAGGATCGCATCGTCGAGGCCGAAGCGGTGGTTGAAGCCGCCGCCGCAGCGCACCGCGTACTTCTCCAGCGCGCGCAGCCCCGGCGTGGTCTTGCGCGTGCAGCAGATGCGCATTTTCGTGCCTTCGGTGCGGGCGACATAGTCGGCCGTGAGCGTCGCGACGCCCGACAGGCGGCCGACGAAATTCAGCGCGGTCCGCTCCGCCGTAAGAATGGCACGCGCCGGCCCCGAGATCGTCAGCACCTGCTGTCCGCGGACAACGCGTGCGGCGTCACGGACGTGCGCGCGCACGTCGATGTCGGGCGAGAGCTTCTGCAACGTCGCCAGCGCCAGCGGCAGGCCTGCGATCACGCCCGACTGGCGCGCGACCAGAATGGCTTGCGCCCTGGTCGCTTCCGGGATCGTCGCCAGCGAGGTGATGTCGCCGGCGCGGCCGAGGTCCTCGTCGAGCGCGCGCTGCACGGCTTCGCCGATCGCAAGCGGTGAGAGGAAGGCGTCGGGATAGAGCAGGGAGGTGGGGGTAATCATGGCAAACTCCGTCAAGCGATCATGGGTTGCGCAACGCGCGGCAGGAAGTTCATGCTCTCCGCGATCTCGCGCACTGCGGCGAGGGTCGTCATCGTTCGCCGCGCCTGCGCAGGGACGTCAGCGGGATGGTCGGAGCGGAAATGCGCGCCGCGACTCTCGCGCCGGCTCCACGCCGAGGCGGCCACGAGCAGGGCGGACGTCGCCATATTGCGCAGCGCGAGGCTGGTTGCCTCGCGTTCGAGCGCGGCGAAGTGGTGCACGGCCTCGGTGAGGCCGTCGCCCTTGCGGATCACGCCGACATGGGCGCTCATCATCGCGCGCAGCCGCTTCCCGGCCAGAGCATCCGGCGTGCCGCCGCGCGGTGTCACCAATGCGTCGGGGAGGCGGGCGGGCGCGGGGATCGAGCGGCCGGCGATGTCGTCGGCGATGCGCGCGGCGTAGACCACCGCCTCCAGCAGCGAGTTCGAGGCGAGCCGGTTGGCGCCGTGCGCGCCGGTCGACGACACCTCGCCGCCGGCCCAGAGTCCGTCGATCGAGCTGCGGCCGCGCGCATCCACGGCGATGCCGCCCATGTGGTAGTGCGCGGCGGGCGCAATCGGGATGGCTTGCGTGGCCGGATCGATGCCGGCGGCAATGCAGCTCGCATGCACGGTTGGAAATTTGTCAGCGAAGCGCGCGCCCAGCGCCTGCCGCGCATCGAGGAGGGCGCCGCGACCGGCCGCGATCTCGGCGAATACGCCGCGGGCCACGATGTCGCGCGGCGCCAGCTCCGCGAGCGGGTGACGCGCCGGCATGAAGCGCTCGCCATTGCCGTTGATCAGCGTTGCCCCTTCACCACGCAGTGCTTCGGTCGCGAGTGGTGCGGGATCGCGGCCGACCATGATGGCGGTCGGGTGGAATTGCACGAATTCCGGATCGGCGATCACGGCACCGGCACGCGCGGCGATGGCGAGGCCGGAGCCGCTGGCTTCCATTGGATTGGTCGTGACGGCGTAGAGATGTCCGATGCCGCCTGTGGCAAGCACCACCGCGCGCGCAGCGAGCAGGAACGGTCGAGCCGTGGGATTGCCGGCTTCGCGCAATTGAAGGCCGGCGACGGCGCCGTTCTCGGCCAAGAGGGCTTCGGCGACGAGCCCTTCGATGACGCGGATCGACGGCGTGCGGCGTACCGCGTCGCTCAAGGCCGCGATGATCGCGGCACCGGCACCATCGCCTCGCACATGCACGATGCGCCGGGCCGAATGTGCCGCTTCGCGTCCCACGGCGAGCCTGCCTTCGAGATCGCGATCGAAGGGGACGCCATAGGTCAGGAGATCGTGGATGCGCGGCGCGGCCTCGCGCGCGATCCCAAGTGCGACCGCCTCGTCGACGAGGCCGCCACCGACCGCGATGGTGTCGGCGGCGTGGGCTTCGGGCGTGTCACCCTCGGCCACCGCCGCGGCGATGCCGCCTTGCGCCCATGCGGATGATGCGCCCTGTCCGAGCGGCGCGGCCGAAATCAAGGTCACCGGCCGCGGCGCGAGCTTCAGCGCGCAGAACAGTCCGGCAAGGCCGCCGCCGACGATGACGATATCGTCGGTGCGGGTGAGGTTGTGGATGTTGTTGGTCATTGTTCTCTCCATTCACTCTGCCGTCGTCCCTGCGAACGCAGGGACCCATACGCCGCGGCGGAAGTTGTTGTGCGAAGCTGCGCGTTGCCTTTCTTCGCCAAACATCTTCCTGTGGTCAGCGCGACGAGCGCGAGCGCTCGCGCGGGGGTCCCGGATCTGCGCTACGCTTGTCCGGGACGACAGCTGTGTGTGACGCTGCATGTGTTGTTAATTCTTCAGATTGATCATCCGCTCGACCGAGCGCCTTGCGCGATCCGCAAGTGCGGGATCGATCGTCACCTCTTCGCGGAGCGTCAGCAGGCTGTCCAAAATGTTGGCGAGCGTGATGCGCTTCATGTGCGGGCAGAGATTGCAGGGGCGCAGCATCTCGACGTCAGGCAGCTCGGCGCGCACATTGTCGGCCATCGAGCATTCCGTGATCATCACCAGCCGCCGCGGCCGCTTTTCGCGCACCCAGTTGATCATGTGCGCGGTCGAGCCGGTGAAGTCGGCTTCCGCCAGCACGTCCGGCGGACATTCGGGATGTGCGATGATCTGCACGGACGGATCGGCCTCGCGAAAGGCGCGCAGCTCTTCGCCCTTGAAGCGCTCGTGCACCTCGCAGGCGCCTTTCCAGGCGATGATCTTCACGTCGGTCTTCGAGGCCACGTAAGTGGCGAGATAGCGATCGGGCAGGAAGATCACGCTTGGCGCGTTCAGGCTCTCGACCACCTGCACCGCGTTCGAGGAGGTGCAGCAGATGTCGACCTCGGCTTTCACCTCCGCCGAGGTGTTGACGTAGGCGACGACAGGCACGCCCGGAAATTTTTCGCGGAGCAGGCGCACGTCGGCGCCGGTGATGCTGGCGGCCAGCGAGCAGCCGGCGCGCGAATCCGGGATCAGCACCGTCTTGTCCGGGTTGAGCAGTTTTGAGGTCTCCGCCATGAAGTGCACGCCGCACTGCACGATGACATTGGCCTCCACCTTGGTGGCCTCGACCGCGAGCTGCAGCGAGTCGCCACCAATGTCGGCGACGCAGTGGAAGATCTCCGGCGCCTGGTAGTTGTGGGCGAGGATCACCGCGCCCCGCGCTTTCTTCAGGTCGTTGATCGCCTTGATCGTCGGCGCCATCAGCGGCCACTCGATCGGGGGGATGACGTGCTTCACGCGCTCATAGAGCGGGGCGGTGGCGCGTTCGATCTCCGCCGTCCATCCCAGCGAAGGCGTCGGCAGCGCGCGCGCTGCGGGCGCTGGTGCGGGGCGGGGAGAGGAGGCGAGATGGCCCTGCGGCCGGTTGGCAAAATCGTCTGGACCGTAGATTTCAGTGATCGGCATTAAAGCCTCCCTCGTATGTCATTTATACTCAATATGAGTATATGTAGGGCCTGAGTAATCCGGCCGAGGGGCCGGAGCGGGTTTCATCGATCCTCATATATGCTCAATATGAGTAAATCAAAAGTAGCACGCTCTGCCGAGGACGGCTAGGTCCTGCCGCACACAATCTCGTCAGGTCGTCGTCGGACGCGTCTGGCGAGGCCAGATTGAAACGCAATGCTCCCGCGGCAGCCCCTCGTGGAATGCAACCGTTTTTGATTTGGGATTTTCATGCAAATGCATTAAATGACGCATTCGCGGCCGCCTCTTTGCGAATCCGCCAATGACAGACGGGGAAATACCATGTCGACATCAGTGGGCGAACTCGCTCCGGCCTCACGTTCCTCCAGCTGGCGTACCCCCGCCGTCATCATTTTGTGCGGCTGCGCGATCGGCATGCTCGGCTTTGGCCCGCGCTCGGCGCTCGGTTTCTTCGTGCAGCCGATGAGCCATGAATTCTCCTGGGGCCGCGACGTGTTTGGCCTCGCCATCGCCTTTCAGAATTTGCTGTGGGGACTGGGTCAGCCCATCGCCGGCGCGGTCGCCGATCGCTTCGGCCTGTTCCGGGTGATGTGCGTCGGGGCGCTGCTCTATGCCGGCGGCCTCTTGCTGATGCGCTATTCCTCGACGCCGCTGTCGCTCAACATCGGTGCCGGCGTCATGGTCGGCTTCGGACTCGCCGGCTGCTCGTTCAATCTGGTGCTGTCGGCATTCACCAAGCTGCTGCCGGCCGAAAAGCGCGGCCTCGCGCTCGGTGCCGGCACGGCCGCGGGATCATTCGGGCAGTTCCTGTTCGCACCGATCGGCGTCGCGTTGATCGACAATTTCGGCTGGCAGCAGGCCCTCTCCGTGTTCGGCTTCCTGATGCTGCTGATCATCCCGCTGTCACTGGCGCTCTCGACGCCGCCGGCTGCAACTACGGCCAGTGCGACGCCGGCGGATGAGCAGACCATCACCAGGGCGCTCGCCGAAGCCTTCGGTCACCGCTCCTATGTGCTGCTGGTGCTCGGCTTCTTCACCTGCGGATTCCAGCTCGCCTTCATCACTGTGCATCTGCCGGCCTTCCTGGTCGATCGCGGCATCTCGACGCAAACCGGAGGCTGGGTGATCGCGGCGATCGGCCTGTTCAACATCATCGGCTCGCTCAGCGTCGGCTATCTCCAGAACTCGCTACCCAAGCGCTACATCCTCTCGGCCATCTACTTCACGCGTGCGCTCGCAACCCTCGCCTTCATTTCGTTCCCGATCACGCCGTTCTCGGCGATCGCGTTCGGTGCGGTCTCCGGCCTGACTTGGTTGTCCACGGTGCCCCCGACCTCGGCGCTGGTGGCGCTGATGTTCGGCACGCGCTGGCTTGCGACGCTGTACGGCTTTGCCTTCGTCAGCCATCAGGTCGGCGGCTTCCTCGGTGTCTGGTTAGGGGGCATCGTCTTCGAACGCTTCGGTTCCTATACGCCGATCTGGTGGCTCTCGATCCTGTTCGGCGTGCTTTCCGCGCTGATCAATCTTCCGATCGTGGAGAAACCTGTCGTTCGGGCGGTTGCGCAGCCTGCCTGATCGGCTAAACATCCCGGTCAAACCAGTCAGGGAGTTCAGCTGTGGCCACATTCAAGGCGATCCGGATCGACAAGGCGGACAAGGGCACCACTGCCGCGCTGACGCAGTTCGATGAAGCCGAACTGATGGACGGCGACGTCACCGTCCGCGTGGAATGGTCGACGCTGAACTACAAGGACGGCCTCGCGCTCACCGGCAAGGCGCCGGTGGTGCGCCGCTTCCCGATGATCGCCGGCATCGACTTCGCCGGCACGGTCGAGCAATCCTCGCATCCGCAATGGAAAGCGGGCGACAAGGTCGTCTGCACCGGCTGGGGCATGGGCGAGACCCATCTCGGCGCCTATGCCGAGATGGCACGGGTGAAGGGCGACTGGCTGGTCGCCTTGCCGCAAGGCCTGTCGGCCCGCGATGCCATGGCAATCGGTACCGCCGGCTTCACTGCGATGCTCTCGGTGCTGGCACTCGAGAAGCACGGTCTCTCGCCGAAGAGCGGCCCTGTGGTGGTGACGGGTGCTGCCGGTGGCGTCGGCTCGGTCGCCACCGCCGTGCTCTCCAAGCTCGGCTACCACGTCATCGCCTCGACCGGCCGCGCCTCGGAGGCCGACTATCTGAAGCATCTCGGAGCAGCCGAAATCATCGACCGCAACGAATTGTCGGCGCCGGCTAAGCCGATCGCTAAGGAGCGCTGGGCGGGTGGCGTCGACAGCGTCGGCTCGACCACGCTGGCGAATCTGCTCTCGATGACGAAATACGGCGGGGCCATAGCGGCCTGCGGCCTGGCCGCCGGCATGGACCTGCCGTCATCCGTCGCGCCCTTCATTTTGCGCGGGGTGTGCCTTCTCGGCATCGATTCCGTGATGTGCCCGATCGAGCCGCGGAAAGCCGCCTGGCAGCGCCTGGCGTCAGATCTTGATCGGACTAAACTATCTGAAATCACTCATGAAATTTCCCTCGACCAGGTTTCGGAGTGGGGCGCAAAAATCCTGGCCGGCAAGGTCCGCGGCCGCATCGTGGTAAAAATTGTCTAACGGCGTTCAGACTTTACCAACCAAGCTGCTTCAATGTCGCCATGGTTAGTATGGTAAGCAGCGGGTAAAGAGATAAGGCATCGCCCGCCGCGGGGGTTAGTTCGGAGTTGAGCATGCTTGCGCGTATTGTGTTGGGGGCTGTCACGGCGGCAGCAACGTTTGCGCCGGCCCTTGCCGGAAGCATGAACGCCGACGAGGCGCGTCGCTTCGTGGCAGGCAAAGTGTTTGCCTTCACCTGTTTCGACGGCACCCGCGGCGCGGGCCGCATCCTGGACGATCTCGGCGCCGCCGGTGCGGTGCAGTTCTCCGGCGCGGGCCCGGTCAAGCATCTCCGCCTGCCCGGCAATACGCTCCAGATCCGTGGCCAGAATGTCTGCGCCTCGATCAAGGGCATTCCATTCGAGCCTTGTTTCAACCTGGAAAAGACCGACGATCGCAGCTTCCGCGGCTCGGTATCGGGGATGGGCTTCGCCTATTGCGACTTCCATCACCAGGGTGGCAACCAGATGCTGATGGCGCGCGCTGCGGCGCGTCCGCGCTCGCTGCACAGGACAGAGCACACCGGTTCCGTCGGCGCGTCCAACACCGAAGTTGCCGCGCGCGTCGAGACGCCGCGTGTCGAGAGCGGCCGGCTCGAACCGGTGAAGTCGGAGATCAAGTCGGAGCCCGCCAGGAACGAGGGCCCGCTGGAGCTGCGCCGTTCCACTCAGTGAGACGGCTGCGCGGGATAGCCCGCGTACTTTGTCGTTGAAGACGTTCATCGAACGCCAAGCCGCCGCGCCGTAGTCATACGGACGGCGGCTTTCATGCGTTGGTAGCTGTTCGCGCGCCAGTTTGCGGACGGCCGGGGGGCGCGGCCCGATAAAAGGGTTCAACGATGTCGCTGTACTTTTTCCGCATCAGCACCGGTCGCTATTCCGGCGCCGCCGACCAGCCGTACGAGTTCGACGATCGCACAGCCGCCTGGACCGAGATGACCGAGGTCTGCGCCAATCTGCTCGGCGGCATCGCGCGCAGCCTGAAGCCGAACGCCGAGTGGTGCATGGAGCTGCTCGACGAGGACAAGAAGCCGGTCTTCCGCATCAGCCTCGTCGGTGAGAGCGTAACGCAGCGGGGCGGGGGTCCTATCACTGCGTGTGATTAACCTGTTAAGCGCGCATACCGTGCTGAAATTCAAGGGGTTTTCCTACCGATCCCGTATTTGCCGGGAGGCCGCGTTAACCAAATTGGAATGGTGAACGCATAGTTTTTGGACAAGGGCGATCAACGCCGAGGGCGGCTGGCAATGACTCGGCCGCGCATTCCCTAGGGGAAGCATGCCCATGTTGAGCCTCGTTCAGAATTTGCGGATTGGGACCAAGCTGGCGATCTCATCGGCGGTCGGCATCCTCCTGGTCCTCGCGATGATAGCAGGTCAGGTGATCGGAAACGGCAACGTGCGCCGGTCAAGCCAGACGGCGTCCGAGCAGCAGGAGCTCGCACGCGAGGCAGTCGAATCCAAGCTCGCGGCGCGCGCCATGCAGCTCGCCGCACGCGACATCCGCCTCGCCAATAATTCAGATGAGCTGCAGAAGGCGCGCGACGCGCTGGTCGAACGCGCCGGTCATTTGGTGAAGGTTGCCGACGCAATGCTCACGCTCTCGCACGTGCCGGAAAACCGCGCGAGGATAGAGAAGCTCAAGGTCCTCACGGCGAACTACCTCAAGGGAGCTCAGCAGCTCGCATCCGTGCGCGGTGCCGCCCTGGCTCTCACGGGTGAGGATGCCGCTACTCGCCTCGCCAAGCTCGTCGATGAGGGGACGCGTCTCGCCCGCGAGGTCACGTTGCCGATCGCAGGCGAGATAGACCAGGCTGCCAATCAGATTGCCGACGTCGCCAGGCACAGAAGCGAAGAGGAGATTGCGGCCTCCGCGCGGGAGATGGCGTCCAGCGAGCATATCGCAATGGTCGTCGGCGCTTTCACGGCGCTCGTCCTCCTCGGCTCCTGGCTCACGTCGTTCCTGACCATCGCACGGCCGATCCGCGCGCTCACGGTGGCCATGGACAAGCTCGCCGGCGGCGACTTTTCCGTGGTGCTGCCCGGTCTCGGCCGCAAGGACGAGGTCGGTGGTGTCGCGGCGGCTGTCGAGAAGTTCAAGATCGTGTCCGAACAGAAGGCGCGCGAGGAGGCCGAGGCCAAGATCAGGCAGGATCAGGCTGCAGCCGCGCAACGCAAGGCCGAGATGTCCAGGCTGGCCGATGGCTTCGAGGCGGCGATCGGCGAGATCGTCGATACCGTGTCATCGGCCGCGACTGAACTGGAAGCGTCTGCGTCGACGCTCACGTCGACTGCGGCGCGCGGACAGGAACTCACCACCATGGTTGCTGCCGCCTCCGAAGAGGCGTCCACCAACGTGCAGTCGGTGGCGTCAGCGACCGAGGAGCTGTCGTCGTCGATCACGGAGATCAGCCGCCAGGTGCAGGAATCCGCGCGCGTCGCCAGCGAAGCGGTCAGCCAGGCCCGCACCACGACCGACCGCGTCGGCGAATTGTCGAAGGCGGCGGCGCGGATCGGCGACGTGGTTGAATTGATCAACACCATCGCCGGCCAGACCAATCTCCTGGCGCTCAATGCGACCATCGAGGCCGCGCGCGCCGGCGAGGCGGGCCGCGGTTTTGCCGTCGTCGCCTCCGAGGTCAAGGCGCTCGCCGAGCAGACTGCGAAGGCGACCGGCGAGATCGGCCAGCAGATCGCCAGCATCCAGACCGCGACCGAGCATTCGGTCGGCGCCATCAGGGACATCAGCGACACCATCGAGAAGCTGTCGGAGATTTCCTCGACCATCGCGGCTGCCGTCGAAGAGCAGGGCGCGGCGACGCAGGAGATCTCCCGCAACGTGCAGCAGGCGGCGGAGGGCACCCATCAGGTGTCCTCCAACATCACCGACGTGCAGCATGGCGCGAGCGAAACCGGCTCGGCATCCTCGCAGGTGCTGGCGGCGGCGCAATCGCTGTCCGGCGACAGCAACCGCCTCAAGCTCGAGGTCGGCAAGTTTCTCGGCACCGTGCGCGCCGCCTGAACCGCGACATTCCTCGGCAGATCTGCTTGCAACCGCCGCGTGACTGCGCGGCGGTTGCGCGCGTTCGTAATTCGACGCCGCGACCCTTGGCGCGCGGGGTTAACTTTCCGGAAAAGCGACGCAGTCATGATTGCCGCAATTTCCCGGATGCTGAGTCGTCCTTCGCGTATTGCGTCTCAATCGTTGGAGCACATTCATGAGTGGCATTTCCATTCGCCTCACTCACAAGGTCATGGCGATCGGACTGTTCGGCCTCATCGGGCTCGTCGCCTTCGGCACGATCTACCAGATTGGCAGCCTCTCCCAGGACACGTCTCGCGACGCCGCCGAAGAGGCGCGCAGGCTGTCCGATCTGAACCAGCGGATCACCCATCAATTGCTCGAAGCGCGCCGGGCCGAGAAGGATTTCCAGCTTCGCCGCGATCAGTCCTATGCGAAGCGTCACGCCGAACTTGCTTCCAACATTACCCACAATCTTGATCGTCTCGGCAGCGCGACGCGTGCGGCAGGGTACGCGGCAGTCGGGGAAAAGGCGTCACTGGTCCGCGCCGGCTTCGAGAGATATGTGAGCGAATTCGCGGCCGTCGAACGGGCCGAGGTCAAGCTTGGATTGAACGAAACCCTCGGGTTGTCAGGCTCGTTGCGCACGGCGGTGCACGACATCGAGACCAAGCTCAAGGACGTCGACGATCCCAGGCTCACCAGCGGCATGCTGACGATGCGTCGTCACGAGAAAGATTTCATGTTGCGCCGCGACCCGAAATACCTCGACGCCCTGAAGAAGACGGCGACGGAATTCTCCAGGCAAGTCGAGGCTTCGGCGATCCCGCCGGCCGTCAAGGCCGATATCGGCAAGAAGCTCTCCAAATACCAGGACGACTTCGTGGCGTGGGTAGCCGGCGCGCAGGATCTGGCCGCGCACGGCTCGGCGATGTCCAAGGAATTCCGCACCATCGAGCCCGTGCTCGACGAGATCGAAAAGACCGTCAGTCAGCGATATGACGCGGCGAAGGCCGCCGAAGAGTCGATGCGGGCCTCGATCAAGCTCTGGATGTGGGTCGCACTCGGATGCTCCATCCTGCTGGTGGGGAGCGTGTCCTTCTTCACCGGCCGCTCGATCTCGACCGCGCTGATCGCCATGGTGCGGTCGATGACCGGTCTGGCAAACGGTGACACCTCCGTCGTGATCCCCGGCGTCGGCCGCAAGGACGAGATCGGCGAGATGGCCGGCGCGGTGGCGGTCTTCAAGACCAACATGGCGGAAGCCGATCGGCTGCGCGCCGAGCAGGCCGAAGCGGACGCGCGTGGGCGAGAGCAGCGCAAGCTCGACATGCAACGGCTCGCCGATACGTTCGAAGGCGCCGTCGGCGAGTTCATCGAGACGGTGTCGTCGGCGGCCACCGAGCTCGAGGCGTCGTCGAATACGCTGACCCACGCCGCCGAGCGCGGCAACGGGCTTGCCACCGCCGTGGCGGCAGCCTCGGAGGAGGCGTCCGCCAACGTGCAGTCGGTGTCGTCCGCGAGTGAGGAATTGACCTCCTCGGTCTCCGAGATCAGCCGCCAGGTGCAGGAATCGGCGCGTGTCGCCGACGTCGCCGTCGGCCAGGCTCAGCGCACCAATGCGCGCGTCGCCGAACTGACCAAGGCGGCTTCCCGCATCGGCGACGTCGTCGAGCTGATCAACACCATCGCCGCGCAGACCAACCTCCTGGCACTCAACGCGACGATCGAAGCGGCGCGGGCGGGCGAAGCCGGCAAGGGTTTTGCGGTGGTCGCGACCGAAGTGAAGGCGCTTGCCGAGCAGACCGCGAAAGCCACCGGCGAGATCGGTCAGCACATCGGTGCGATCCAGACTGCGACAGACGAGTCCGTCGGCGCGATCAAGGAGATCGGTGACACCATCGCGAAGATGTCGGAGATCTCGTCGACCATTGCCGCTGCGGTGGAGGAACAGGGCGCCGCCACGCAGGAGATCTCCCGCAACATCCAGCACGCCGCGCAAGGCACTTCCGCAGTCTCGTCGAACATCGCCGACGTCCAGCGCGGCTCCGGCGAAACCGGGGCTGCCTCGGCGCAGGTGCATTCGGCCGCGCAGTCGCTGTCGCAGGAGAGCAACCGGCTCAAGAGCGAGGTCGCGCGCTTCCTGGAATCAGTACGGGCGGCTTGAGGCGGTCGTCCGGTGCATGTGGTGGTGCGTCGTGTTTCGCATCGCAGCACGAGGTGTCCTTGCAGCAGCAAGAGACGGTTGCGGAGAAAATAACGCCCGACGAGACCGACCCGTAGTTTTACGTAGGCTCCTGTTAACGCCTGCTTGCAATTATAGGGCGCAATCTTACGGGATAAGAACCAGCCAGCATTGTTGAACTGACCTTCGCCCGGTCGTCCGTCGTGACGCCTGCGGCGCGGGTGACGTGCGCGCTGCCAGGGTATCATCGGGATTTGTGTGATGTCGAAGTTGTCGATCGTTTTCAAGCTTCTGACCGTGCTGTCGGTCCTCGTTCTGTCGCTCGCCGGGGTCGGCGTGACGGCGATCGGCACCATGCAGAATATCAACGCTCACACGGTCGAGATTGCACAGAGCTGGCTGCCGAGCGTGCGAGCGCTCGGGTCCATGCGCGCCGACATCAACGAGCTGCGCGTTGCGCTCCGTTTGCACCTGATGCAGGACACCGCCGAAGGCAAGGAAGCCGCCGAGAAGCGGCTGGCCGGCTTGCGTGAGCGCATCGAGAAGACGCGCAAGGTCTACGAGCCGCTGATCACGGCCGCCGAAGAGCGCGCGCTCTATGAGCAATGGAGCAAGGCGTGGGGCGAATATCTGAACGGCGTGCAGGAGACGATGGCGCTGTCGCGCAAGAGCGTCGGCCGCTTCCCGACCGACGCCAACGAGATGTTGCAGACCAAGGTCGCCAAGATGGCCCAGGCCGCCGATCCCCTGCTTCAGAAGGGCATCGAGCTCAATAACCAGGGCGCCGAGCTGGAGACCAGGCAGGCGGCCGACAGCTACGCCACCATCTTCCGCGTCCTGGTCGGCATCATCGTGCTGTCGGTCGTGATCGCGATCGGCGCCGCCTATTATCTCGTGCGCGACGTCTCTCGCGGCATCGCCTCGATCATTCGTCCGATGCAGTCGCTCGGCGAAGGAGACCTCTCGGCCGAAGTGCCGCATCGCGGCGAGAAGACCGAGATCGGCTCGATGGCGGATGCGCTCCAGATCTTCAAGGAAGCGCTGGTTGCCAAGAAAGCCGCCGATGAGGCGGCCGCACGCGACGCCGAGGCCAAGATCGAACGTGGTCGCCGCGTCGATGCCATCACGCGCAATTTCGAGGCCATGATCGGCGAGGTCGTCGAGACCGTGTCGTCGGCCTCGACCGAGCTCGAGGCCTCCGCGGCCACGCTGAGCGGCACGGCGCAGCGCGGCCAGCAACTCGCAACCGTCGTTGCGGCTGCGTCCGAGGAAGCTTCCACCAATGTCCAGGCGGTCGCGTCCGCCTCGGAGGAGCTGTCGTCCTCGATCACCGAGATCAGCCGCCGCGTGCAGGATTCGGCGCGGATGGCCGCGGAAGCCGTCGAGCAGGCGGCGCGGACCAACGATCGCGTCAACGCGCTGTCGCAGGCGGCCTCCCGCATCGGCGACGTCGTCGAACTCATCAACACCATCGCCGGCCAGACCAACCTGCTGGCGCTGAATGCGACCATCGAAGCGGCGCGCGCCGGCGAAGCCGGTCGCGGCTTTGCCGTCGTCGCCTCCGAGGTCAAGGCATTGGCCGAGCAGACCGCGAAAGCGACCGGCGAGATCGGGGCGCAGGTTGCAGGCATTCAGTCCGCAACGCAGGAATCCGTCAGCGCCATCCAGGAGATCGGCGGCACCATCGAGCGGTTGTCCGAGGTGTCTTCGGCCATCGCCGCCGCCGTCGAGGAGCAGGGCGCCGCGACGCAGGAGATTTCGCGCAACGTCCAGCAGGCCGCGCTCGGCACGCAGGAAGTCTCGTCCAACATCACCGACGTGCAGCGCGGCGCGATCGACACCGGCTCGGCCTCGGGCGAAGTGCTCTCGGCGGCGAAGTCGCTGGCGACCGACAGCACCCGCCTGAAGGTCGAGGTCGCGCAGTTCCTGGAATCGGTCCGCGCGGCCTGATCTTTACGCGCTCGCCTGCGGAGCCGGCGGCGGTGCGACCTGCCGCCGGAACAGGATGCGCTGGTAGAGCCAGCCGATCGCGACCAGCACGACGCCGAGGCACATGAACGACAACGCGCGGTAGACGCCCGTGAGCGTCGACATGTCGATGACGAAGGCCTTCAGGATCGTCAACGCGATGACGGCAGCCGAGGCCAGCCGTGCGCGCTCCGAGTTGACGAGAATGCCGACCCCCAGCAACGCCACGCCGAAGGCGAGCCAGCCGATCGAGTAGGTGTATTGTTCGGCGCCCGTCGTCGCGCCGGTGGAGAGGATCGGGCCGTGATAGAAGCGGCGGATCTCCAGCGTGACATAGGCGAGCGCGAACACCAGCGCGCCGCCCGCAATCGTGTTGGCGTAGACCTTGCCGCGCATCCCCACCACTGCGTAGGACAGCAGCAGCATCAGCACCGCCGGCAGCGCATAGCCGAGCAGCAGCAGGTTGAACACGGCGCCGCCGACGTCGATGTGCCAGATCAGCGGGTTCTCCAGGATCAGGAGGCCGAACACGCTGATGAGCCCGCCGATCGCCGTCAACACGACCGCGCCGACATTGTGCACGATGCTGCGGCTGCGCAGCCGCAAGCGCTCCAGCCCGATCGCCATCGCGAGCGTGACGCAGACCTGCAGGGCGAATTCGAGCAGCGACGGCGGCGAGGTCATCCGGCCATTGGTCGCAAAGTGCCGGATCTCCATGAAGGCGAGCAGCGCGGTGAACAGGATCGCCGCGGTCTCGACCATGCGCAGCGGCGCATCGTCGGCGCGGCGGCGCAGGAAGATGCTCGCGGCCCAGAACGAGGCCGCCGGCAGGCCATAGCCCCAGAGCAGCCAGTTGAAGATCGGCGTGGTGCCGACGGCATCGCCGACGATGCGCGGATCGTAGCCAATGCGCGCGGTGACGATGCCGGCGAAGATGGCAGCGAGCCAGCGCAGGAATGGGATCGGCCGCTGCATCGAGATCCAGGCGGTGCCGAGCGACATCAGCGCCAGCGCAATTGTGAGCCAGCCCTTCTCCAGCGCGAAGGTCAGCGCCAGCGCCAGCGCGCCGAGCGTGCCGGTCGCGAACAGGGCGGTGGAGACGGCGACGCCCGGCCGGGTTTCGCGCCGTGTAAGCGCTTCGGTCGCAGCACCGAAGGCGGCGGCAAGCAGCACCGCGAGGATCGCGAACGGGATCGAGCGGTCGAGATGGGCGATGCGCGCGTAGAGCGCGATGAGGATCGCGATCGGCGTGGCGACGGCTGCGGCCGACCACACCACGGGAATGATTGCAGAGTTGGAGCGGCCCTGCGCGAGGAAGCCCGCAACGCCGAAGCCGATGGCGAAGATCGCGGCCATCACCAGATGCAGCGTCACCGAGCTGTCGATCGCGGCCGGTCCAACACCTGCGATGGGGCCGCCCGGCAGCACCAGCATGTCGGGATTGGCGCGCACCGCCCATTCGGCGAACACGATGAAGACGGTCGCTGCGGCCGCACCGAGCGCGCCGGTCGCCGCCGGCGCACGCCAGGCGACGAGAAGCGTCGCGCCGACGAGAAGCGTGAACGCGATCAGCGCCAGATCCGCATGTGCGCTCGACAGCACGATCAGCATGGCGCCGAACAGGTAGGCGCCGAGCGAGCTCGATGAGACCGGCTCGATCTCGCCGTCCTCGATGCTGGGGCCGAACATGAAGCCGCAGACGACGAGCAGCGCGGCGAGCACGAAGCCTGCGATGACATGGAAGGCGTGCGGCGCGACCTGCAACTCTTCGCTATCCAGACCCGGGAAGATCCAGAGCACGGCAAAGGCGATCGTCGTGACCGCCAGCCAGCGCCACAGCCGGATGCGCGCGAGGCCGAAGCTCGCGGCGGTGACGATTGCGAGATAGATGTAAAGAGCCCAATAGTCCGGCTTGCCACTGGAGACGAGCAGCGGCGTCGCGAAGGCGCCGACCACGCCGAGGCCGGCCAGCGCCGGCCCGTGCAGCAGCGCGGCGGCGAGCGTGCACATGGCCACGATGCCGAGCAGCACGAAGGCGGTGGCGGGCACGAGGAAGCCGTAGAGCGCATAGGCGGCATAGATGGTCGCGAACGCCACCGCCGTACCCGCGGCGGTGAGGATCGCCGGGATGTTGGCGATCGGCAGCGCCTGGATGTTGGAAATGCTTTCCTTGCGCCGCGACCACTCGCCGGCCCCGAGCAGCGCAGCTGCGAACAGGCCGCCCAGGAACACGCGCACGCCGGGGCCGAGCAGACCGGCCTCGATCGAATAGCGCACCATGAAGAAGCCGCCGAGCGCCAGTGCCAGGCCGCCGATCCAAACCACCCAGCGGGTGCCGAGCTGCTCCTCGAAGCCGGGCGCAGCAGCCGGCACTGGAGGTGGTGCGGCAGCCGCGGGGCTCGCTTCGAGCGGCGGCGGTGAAAGCTCTTCGGTGACGAGTGGCGGCGGCGCCGGTTCGGCTTCGGGCGCAAGCGGCGGCGGCTCGGCGGCCGTCGTCGCGGGCGCGGGGGCCTGCTCCTGCGCGGGCATGAGCGGCGGCGGCTGCACCTGCCGTTGCGCGTAGAACATCTCTTCGAGCGAATTCAGTCGCCGGCGCAGCTCGGCCGCCTGGCTGGAGGCCTTGATCGCGATCAGGAAGGCGGCGATCGCAATGATCCACGCAAAGACGTCAAACGGGCCGTCGAACATAAAGCCTCCAGGCGACCGGCGGGCAGGGGCCGGTCACATAGTATGTCGGGTCAACGCCGGGAGCGCACGCGCAAGCCCGGCGCGGGCCGCTCCTGGAGCACGTCACGCCGGAAGCGATAGAGCGCCGCCGGCCGTCCGCCCGTCTGTGTCGACATCACCCCGGTCGGTTCGACCAGGGCTTCCATTTCGACCAGGCGGCGGAAATTCTGCTTGTGCAGGTGCCGGCCTGAGATTGCCTCGACCGTATGCTGCAGTTCGGTAAGTGTGAATTCGGGCGGCAAAAGTTCAAAGACGACAGGACGATACTTCAGTTTTGCACGCAGCCGCGCGATCGCCGTGGCGAGAATCCGGCGGTGATCGAACTGCATCGAGGTCCCGAGCGGGGGAAGCGTCTTGCGCGCTAATGCCGCAGGGCGGCCGTCGCGCCGCGCCTCCTCGACCAGCCCGGCCTCGTACAGGAGCTCGTAGCGGTCGAGCACCCGCTCCTCGTCCCAGGCCGCCCCGTCGAGGCCGAAATAGAACCGCACGCGATCCCTGCGCGGCAGCGCGCGCGTCGTCTCCGGCGTCTCCTCCGCGGCCCATTCGGTCAGCGCGGGAATGATGTCGCGGGCGATGATCGCCGGCGGCTCCTCGCGCCGGTCTTCCCACGGGAAGAAGCGATACCATGGCGCGAAGCTCGCCGCATTGGCTGCAAGCTCGCCGTCCACCGCGCGCGTCAATGCGAGATAGCCGATCGACACCATATGCGCGCCGGTATCGCCGGCCTCGGCATGGCGGCCGCGATCGCCGAAGGTGTAGAGCTGCTCGACATAACCAAGCCGCAAGCCCGCCTGTTCCTCGACCCAGGCGCGCAGGCCGATGTCGAAGGTGCGGTGCGCGAGCGCGTCGAACGGGCCGAACGGCAGGCCGGCAAGCCCGTCACTGCCGCGCGCGGTGAGGATCAGCGGCTCGTGCCCCTCGATCGCGACGATCGCCGCGGTCAGGCCGATCTCGATCGGCGTCAGCAGCGTCTCGCTCATGCGGCTGATATCGCGGGGGTTGAGAGAAAAATATGCCGATTGATTGAGCCGGCCTCTCCACGAACTCGCTGCACCTCTCCCGCTTGGGGGGGAGGTCGACGCGCTCGAAGAGCGCGGCGGGTGGGGGCTCTCTCCCCACGGGGGTCCTCGCTTGCGGATATACCCTCTCCCCAACCCTCTCCCGCAAGCGGGAGACGGGGCGCACCTGCGATGTGGCGCGCAGCTGTCATTCGAGCTCGATCACGAAGGGGCGGCCCTCGACCATCATCGCGCCGGGGCCGATCTCGTCGAGCGCGCGCAGCATGCGGCCGTCGCGTCCCAGCGCACGATCGGCAAGGCCGACGATGCGCCGGTTCGGCGAGGCGATCGGCGATGCCGAGCGGATCTTCCTGGCGATCTCGAGCTCGTCGCGGTTCGGATTGAGCGCGCACACCGCCGCAAACGCGCTCGCAGTGGAGCGGCTGATGCCGGCATAGCAATGCACCACCAGCGGCGCACTGCGGTCCCAGCCGCGGACGAAGTTCAGCACCTGATCGATATGGGTCTCGGACGGTGCGACGAAACCGTCCATCTCCTCGGTGATGTCGTCCATCGAGACCTTGAGATGGTTGGCGGGCAGCACGGACACCGGCCGTGCCACCTGCTCGACATTGGCCATCACGGTCAGCACGTGGCTGGCCCTGGTGAGGCGGACGGTTTCGGGAAGCGCGGCGAGGGAACAGACGTGGATCATGGGGGACCTTTTTGCCGCCGAGTATAGCCGGTGCCGTAGGGTGGGCAAAGCGGAGCGTGCCCACCACCTTTGTCGCAAACGCGAAAGGACGTGGGCACGGCGCAAGCGCGCCTTTGCCTACCCTACGGCGCCTACGCGAACACCGCGCCAAACCGCTCCAGAAACTGCTTCTCGGCCCGGGCCGCCGTCCACGGCGTCAGATAGTCGCGCCGGACGCTGTCGGAGAGGCCGGGATCCTTGCCGAACAGACGCCGCGCCTCGCTTTCGCTGAAGCCGGCAAGCTCGGTCGCTTCCAGATAGGCCGCCCCGCGATCGGCGGCCTTGATCGCCAGCGTGATCTCCTCGGGCAGCACCGGCGGCAGGCCGAAGCGGACATGGATGGCGCCGAGCAGGCGTTTCTCCACCGCCTTGTAATGGCCGTCGAGCACCGCCTTGAACGGCGAGATCATGTCGCCGATGACATATTCGGGCGCATCATGCAGCAGCGCTGCGAGCCGCATGCGCTGGTCGACCCGCGGCATCTCGTGCCGCATCACGGTCTCCACCAGCAGCGTGTGCTGCGCGACCGAAAAGATGTGCGTGCCAACGGTCTGCCCGTTCCAGCGCGCGACGCGCGCCAGCCCATGCGCGATGTCGGCGATCTCAACGTCGAGCGGGGAGGGATCGAGCAGATCGAGCCGCCGTCCCGACAGCATGCGCTGCCAGGCGCGGGACGCCACGTCGCGTGCAGTCTTCTTGGCCGTCATTTGACCTTGAGGCGCGGCTTGCGCTGCGACTTGCTGCAGCTGGCGTGACAGTGGCAGTCGACGAGGTGGTCGTTGACCATGCCGGTCGCCTGCATGAAGGCATAGACGATGGTCGGGCCGACGAATTTGAAGCCGCGCGAGGACAGATCCTTCGAGATTTGCACCGACAGCGGCGTCGAGGCCGGCACGCTCGCGGTGGTCTTGAAATGATTGACCTTGGGCCGTCCGTCCATGAAGTCCCACAGCAGTTTCGAGAAGCCGGGACCCTTCTCCATGATGTCGAGATACGATCTCGCGCTCGCGATCGTGCCGTCGATCTTGGCGCGGTTGCGCACGATGCCGGCATCGTTCATCAGCGCGTGCACCTTCTTGGCATTGTAGCGCGCGATCTTCTCCGGCTGGAAATCGTCGAAGGCTTTGCGGAAATTGTCGCGCTTGCGCAGGATCGTGATCCAGGACAGGCCGGCCTGGAAGCCGTCGAGGATCAGCTTTTCGTAGAGCGCGCGGTCGTCATATTCCGGCACGCCCCATTCGGTGTCGTGATAGGCAACATAGAACGGGTCATCGCCGGGCCAGGGGCAGCGGGTTTTTCCGTCGGGATGCAGGCGGGGAGCGCGGCTCATGCGATGGGTTGCTTGGCTGGAATGCGAACGACGTCCGGTTCCGCAAGCTTCAAGATGAGGCCGCCTGCGGTGAGGGGCTGGCCGGCATCGAGCGCGTCTGCGACACGGTCGATGCGCACCAGGGCAATGCCCTTGCCGCCGGATGTCGAGCCGATGGTGCCGACCGGCTTGTCGCCGGCAAGAATGGTCGCGCCTGCCTCGGGCGAGGGACCATCGAGCAGCACCTTCACGCTGCGGGTACGCGCGGTGCCGCGATGCTGCATGCGCGAGACGACCTCCTGGCCGACATAGCAGCCCTTGTCGAAGTCGACGCCGGCAAGACGGTCCATGTTGGTCTCGTGCGGAAACGCATCGCTGTACATGAAATCAAGCCCGCCGCGCGGCACGCCGAGCGCGATGCGGTGCGCCTCGTATTCGGCGGCGTCGACCAGCTCGGCCCCGATGAGGTCGGAGAGTTTCTGTTTGAGATCCTCAGGGATCAGGATGCGGGTGCCGAGCGCTTCGTTGCGAGGATCAGCGAAGGCGAGGTCCGGCTGCGCCGCAGGCTGGCCGTCCCAGGCGGCGAGCACGCCGAGATCAAGGTTTTCCACCGTGACCTTGGCGCGCAGCTTGTAGAATTTCAGCTTGGTGGCGAAGCTCTCGGCCAGTGCTTTGGGGCAGTCGATCAGGAACCCGCCGCCGTGACCTGCGGGGACTTCCGTGATCAGGAAATCCACGATGATCTTGCCCTGCGGCGTCAGCAGCGCGCCGAATCGCCCCAGCCCCGGCTTCAGCCTGTCGAGGTCGGTCGTGACCAGGCCGTTGAGGAAGTTGCGCGCATCCTCGCCCGCGACCTTGACCACGCCCCGGTCGGGAAGAAACGCTGATTTCATGCGAAAATCTCTTGCGACATGTTGCTCCGGAACGTAAGCCCGCGAGGCATAAACGACAAGACCTCGAGCCCTGCGCTTGGGGATGAGAAGGGCCTTCAGCCATGACCCAGCGTTTCGATGTGATCCTCAAAGGCGGCACCGTCGTCAACCAGGACGGCGCGAATGTTCGCGATATCGGCATCACCGGCGGCCGCATCGCCGAGCTGGGGCCATTGTCGCAGGCCTCGGCCGCGGAGGTCATCGACTGCAAGGGCCTGCACATCCTGCCCGGCGTGATGGACACGCAGGTGCATTTCCGCGAGCCCGGGCTGGAGCAGAAGGAAGACCTCGAGACCGGTTCGCGCAGTGCCGTGATGGGCGGCGTCACCGCCGTATTCGAGATGCCGAACACCTCGCCGCTCACCGTGACTGAAGCCACCTTCACCGACAAGGTGAAGCGCGCCCATCACCGCATGCATTGCGATTTCGCTTTTTTCATCGGCGGCACGCGTGAGAACGTGCAGGACCTGCCGGTGCTCGAACGTGCGCCTGGCTGTGCCGGCGTCAAGGTGTTCATCGGCTCCTCGACCGGCGCGCTGCTGGTGGAGGACGACGAAAGCCTGCGCCGCATCTTCCAGGTGATCCGCCGCCGCGCGGCCTTCCATGCCGAGGACGAATACCGCCTCAACGACCGCAAATCGCTGCGCATCGAGGGCGACCCGCGCTCGCATCCGGTGTGGCGCGATGAGACCGCGGCGCTGATGGCAACGCAGCGCCTGGTCAAGCTCGCGCACGAGACCGGAAAGCGCATCCACGTGCTGCATATCTCGACCAAGGAAGAGATCGAGTTCTTGCGCGACCACAAGGACGTCGCCTCCTGCGAGGCGACGCCGCACCACCTCACGCTGGCTGCGCCCGAATGCTACGAGCGGCTCGGCACGCTCGCGCAGATGAACCCGCCCGTGCGCGGCGCCGATCACCGCGCCGGCATCTGGCGCGGCATCGAGCAGGGCATCATCGACGTGCTCGGCTCCGACCACGCCCCGCATACGCTGGAGGAGAAGCAGAAGACCTATCCGGCTTCGCCCTCCGGCATGACCGGCGTGCAGACGCTGGTCCCCCTGATGCTCGATCACGTCAATGCGGGCCGGCTTTCTCTGGCGCGCTTCGTCGATCTCACCAGCGCCGGCCCCGCGCGCCTCTACAACATGGCCTGCAAGGGCCGCATCGCCGCCGGCTACGACGCCGATTTCACGGTCGTCGATCTGAAGCGCAGCGAGACCATCACCAACAAATGGGTGGCGTCGAAAGCTGGCTGGACCCCCTATGACGGGTTGCGCGTCACCGGTTGGCCCGTCGGCACCTTCGTCCGCGGCCGCCGCGTGATGTGGCAGGGCGAGCTGGTCACGCCCGCGCAGGGCGAGCCGGTGCGGTTTCTGGAGACGCTGAAGCAGTAGCTTGCCGCGCTCGTTGTGATCCGTCATCCTGAGGTGCTTGCCATGCAATGCTCTCGCATTGCATGGCAAGCCTCGAAGGATGAGCGGCCCCGCTAGCGGCCGTGCCCTTCGAGGCCTCCGCTACGCTCCGGCACCTCGGGGTGACGGGGATAGTATGCGTATGATGGGAGACTATCCAATGAGCCAAAGTGCCCTCATCGCCACCGAACAACTTGCCGCCATCCTCGGCGATCCCAACCTGCGCCTCTACGATTGCACGACCTACAACGAGCCGGTGCCGCCGGGCAGTGACGTACCGTATCGCGCAGTCCCCGGCGACAAGACCTTCGCCGCAGGCCACATCCCCGGCGCCGATTTCCTCGACCTGCAAGGCGAGTTCGCCGACACCTCCGCGCGCCCCCTCTTCATGATGCCTGATGTCGGCCAGTTGGAGGCCGCCTTCGGCCGCCATGGCCTCGATGCGAGCAAGACCATCGTGCTCTACAGCATCGGCACGATGATGTGGTCGACGCGGTTCTGGTGGATGCTGCGTTCGCTCGGCGTCGATGCGCTGGTGCTCGACGGCGGCTTCGACAAATGGAAGGAGGAGGGACGTCCAGTCGAGACGGGCGCACCGAAAGGCTATCCGGCCACGACCTTCAAGGCCACGCCGCGCGCGGGCTTCTTCGTCGACAAGAATGTCGTGAAGGCACGGATCGGTGATCCCTCGACGGCAATCGTCAACGCTCTCTTGCCGCAATTTCACCAAGGCCTCGAGCCGAGCCGCTACGGCCGGCCGGGCCGCGTGCCGGGCAGTATCAACGTTCCCGCCCCATCGCTCGTCAATGCCGACAAGACGCTGACAAGTCTTGCGGATGCGGAAGCAAAGTTCGTCGCCCAGGGCGTCACGCGCGACAAGACCGTGATCTGTTATTGCGGCGGCGGCATCTCGGCGACGATCAACCTCTTGCTGCTGACGCAGCTCGGCTACGACAAGCTGACGCTCTACGACGGCTCGATGGGCGAATGGGCACGGGACCTTTCGCTCCCGATCGAGACGGATTAGGTGGGCGGCTCTTACCTCCCCTGGAGGGGAGGGTAAGAAAGTCAGGAACTTTTTTCCTTGGTTTGCATCCAATGTCCGGAACCAATGGAGATAAGGTGCCCGCCATGCCAGGGACCGCAGCCGGCCTGTCCGCCGGCGTCAGGACATCGGAAGTCGAGCTGATCGAGCGCGCGCGGCGCCGTGACGAGGCTGCGCTCCGCGAGATCATGCAGGCCAACAATCGCAGGCTCTATCGCCTCGCGCGCGGGATATTGCGCAGCGACAGCGAGGCCGAGGACGTAGTGCAGGAAACCTATGTCCGCGCCTTCACGCATCTCGATGGCTTTCTGGGTGAAGCCGCGCTGTCGACCTGGTTGTCGCGCATTGCGATCAACGAGGCGCTCGGGCGCTTGCGCAGTCGGAAGCCGCAGGTCGAGCTGGGATCGGTGCCGGAGGCAACGCTGGAAGCACAGATCATCCAGTTTCCCCTTTCGTCCGCCGCAACCGATCCGGAAAAATCCATGGCCCAACGCGAGATCCAGCGTGTCGTCGAACACGCGGTCGATGAATTGCCCGATGCCTTCCGCATGGTCTTCATCGCGCGGGTGATGGAGGCCATGAGCATGGAGGAGACGGCCGAACTGCTCGGCATCAGGCCCGAGACCGTCAAGACGCGGTTGCACCGTGCGCGCACCCTGCTGCGCGAGAACGTCGAGAAGAAGATCGGCCCCGTCGTGATGGACGCGTTTCCGTTCGCCGGACAGCGCTGCGAGTGCCTGACGGAGGCGGTGCTCAGGCGCCTTGGCATCGGCTCATGATTTTTCGGGAACGTTCGCGCAAAACACCCATCCAATCCCTGTGAAGCAACGCGCCGGCCAACGTCCGGCACCACAGGAGCATCGAGCCATGTTCACCCGACGGAGCGCGGCGATCGCCGCGGCCATTCTGTTGTCGAGTCCCGCGCTGCTGCAAAGCGCCGGCGCAGCCGACAAGCCCACCGATCCTCAGATCGCCCACATCGCCTACACCGCCGGCGTGATCGACATCAACGCCGCCAAGCAGGCGCAGAAGAAGGCGAAGAGCAAGGACGTCAAGGCATTTGCCGAGGACATGCTGCGCGACCACGAGGCCGTCAACAAGCAGGCGCTGGCGCTGGTCAAGAAGCTGAACGTCACGCCGGAGGATAACGACACCAGCAAGACGCTGTCGAAGCAGGCGAGCGACAAGCTGGCCGAGCTCGACAAGCTGGACGGCGCCGCCTTCGACAAGGCCTACGTCGCCAACGAGGTCGCCTACCACAAGGCGGTCAACGGCGCGCTGGAGACCCAGCTGATCCCGTCCGCGAACAATGCCGAGCTGAAGAGCCTGCTACAGACGGGCCTGAAGATCTTCCAGGGACACCAGCAGCACGCCGAGCACGTCGCGGCAGAGCTGAAATAGGGGAGTGGCAATGATGCCGGAGCGACTGGCTTCGATCGCCATAGCACTTGTCCTTGCGGCGATGGTCGCGCCGGCACACGCCGCGACGATCGAGATCACGATGGACAATCTCGTGATTGCTCCGGCCGAGGTATCGGCGAAGATCGGCGATACCATTACCTGGGTCAACAAGGACGTCTTCGCCCACACGGCCACGGCGAAGAACGGCGACTTCGACGTGACATTGCCGCCGAAGAAATCGGCGACATCGGTTCTGAAGAAGACGGGAGTGATCGACTATTACTGCCGCTATCATCCCAACATGAAAGCGACGCTCAAGGTCGAGCCGTGAGGGGAGGGAGCAGGTTCCTGATCGCCGCGGGAACATCTCCCGGCCGCCGCGAGACTAATGCTTGTCGGCGGCAAGCGGCTTCCGTGCGATAAACGCGGCAGACTTCGCGAAGGCTTTCGCCAAATCCGTTCGCAAAGTCATTCATCCGTTGACTGGCCCCGCCCGCGTGGCGGGGTCATTTTCGCGGAAAGCTCACTGCCTTGCGAGCGTGACCGAGAACTCGCCGTTGCGGATGCGACCCGGAAAACCCTCGACGAACTTGGCGACCGCGTCCTCGCCATAGGTCCCGACGAGCTCGGCGAAGGCCGCAAACAAGCTCGCCTGCGCCAGGCAGTCGCCGTCGACGCCCTCATGGCGCGCTTCGGCCCAGGCCTCGTTGAGATAGCTCAGTGCGGCCTGCTTCTGCTCGTGATCGGGCAGCGGCGCGCGGTCGGGGGCGTAGGAAATCGGCTGGCTCATGAAACTCGATCAGGGCTGGGGCGCGATCCACGGCGATGCGCTGTGCGAGAGGTGTAGCACGCACATTAACGACCGCTAGGCCACATCTTTAAGAACGGTTAACGGCTGTGAACAAAGTCGATGACAGGGTTCCACCGACTGCCCCAATCCTCATGGTGATAAGGCGCGTCAGCGCCGTCTCGAACCATGGAAGGCCCCGCTGCCGCAGCTGGGCCTTCCATCCTTCGAGACGCGCGTTCCGCGCTCCTCAGGATGAGGAGTTACGGCTGAGAGTGCAGTTGGTGAGAGCTCAGTTCGCGTAGCGCGCCGTCAGATCGCGCGAGATCTTCGAGCCTTCCTCGATATAGCGGCGGATCGCCACCGTCGCCGCCGGCGTGCAGCTCCGATAGGTCTGCTGAAAGCCGTTATAGCCGCGGTTGAAGCCGGCGATCATGCGGGTGCGGCGCTCCCCGGAGGGGGTTTCGGCATCGATCAGCGCCTGCATCTCGTTGCGCCATTTGTTGCCCTCGTTGGACCCGCAGATGCCGCGCAGATAGTGCAGCCCGCCGAGGATCTCCGCCAGCCGCTGCAAATCGCCGTCAAACGGCGCCGCCCCGTCCTGGGCCCTCGCGGGTCCGGAGGCGCAGGCGAGAATCAGGGCAAAAATGGCCAGAAATCGCGTGGACATCGGCGGGGTGTATGCCTCTTCGAGGCTGTTGACGCAAGGCGACGCGAGGGCGGTACGCTCCCTCTCCCGCTTGCGGGGGAGGGCTGGGGAGGGGGTGTCGCCGCGGGCGAGAACCCCCAAGAGGAGAAAGGCCCCACCCGCCGCGCTCTTGCAAGCGCGTCGACCTCCCCCGCAAGCGGAAGAGGTGCAGCGGAGCCCGGAGCTGGCTTCAGGTTATTACGAGCCGCGCGGCGGACTGGATGACCTCGTCCAGCCCCCCGGTCAGCTTGAGGTCTCCGAGGCCCGCCAGAACGTCGGGGGCGATCCAGCGGTAGTCGTCGAGCTCGTCGTTCAGGACCGGCTCCCGGGCCACCCAGCGGGCGGCAAACGACATGATCAGATAATGGCCGGCGCCAGCCGTCGCCGGCAGCACCTCGCGCCAGCCGGCGAGGCCGACGATTGCGATGTCGAGCCCGGTCTCCTCGTCGACCTCGCGGCTCAGGGCCTGATGCAGCGATTCGCCGAATTCGACCCGGCCGCCCGGGAGCGAATAGAAGCCCTTGGCGGGCGAGCGGGCGCGGCGGGTCAAAAGCACCTTGCCGTCGCGGAAAATCGCGGCGCTGACGGCGAGCTGGGGATGGGTGGGCTGGATAACCGAAGCCATTTCTCAAAGGACCTAATTCTTAAAGGACCTAATTCTTAAAGGAGTTGGCTCAGTTCGCCATGATGGTGTCGACGTCGGCTTCCGCCCCGCCATTGATGATGCCGCCGCAGGCGGCGATCAGCGGCTTGACCCAGAGCGTGGCCTGCTCGGCGAGGCGGACGCGGGTCGTGTCCTTCTCGACCTCGCGCATGGCCGAGCCGACCGCGGTCAGGATCGAGGTCATGGTATCGGTGATGTGGTCGAACTGGGCGCGCACGTTGGGGTTGGCCTTCTCATAGGCCTCGATAGCCAGATCCCGCGCCTTGAAGTTCGACGCCGTGAAATGCTCGGCATAGGACAGCGGCGACCAGGTCAAAAAATCTTCCGCGCATTCCGGCATGTCCGGAACCATTTCCAGCAGCATCACGGCTTCATTGAAATGGTTGAGATAGTCGGTGGCAAGCCCGGTCCGCGGGTTGATATTGGCCACGCGCAGCCGTTCGGCCCAGTCGGCGGCCTCGGGGCCCGTCTGTGCATGCGTCCGCGCGGGTTGGGAGGCCGTTGAGCTCATCTGCCGCAGTGTTAACGTTCGGGGTTAAAAGGACCTGAACGGACCCTATATAGACACCCTGGGATGTGTGGACGCTTCGTCATAACTTCGGCCCCCGCGGCTTTGCGGCAACTGTTCGGCTATGTCGAGCAGCCCAACTTCCCGCCCCGGTACAATGTCGCCCCGACACAACCGATTCCGGTCGTGTTGATGGAGAATGGCGCGCGCCATTTCCGCCTGATGCGCTGGGGATTGCTGCCGGGCTGGGTCAAGGACCCCAAGGGCTTTACGCTCCTGATCAATGCCCGCTCCGAGACGGTGCTGGAGAAGCCCGCCTTCAAACGCGCGATTCGCCGGCGCCGCGGCCTGATCCCGGCCGATGGCTATTACGAATGGAAGGTGGAGGACGGCCGCAAGCAGCCCTTCTTCATCCACCGCGCCGACGGTGCGCCGCTCGGCTTTGCCGCATTGTTCGAGACCTGGGCCGGGCCGAACGGCGAGGAGCTCGACACGGTCGCGATCGTCACGGCTGCGGCGGGCGAGGATCTCGCCGCGCTGCATGACCGCGTACCCGTCACCATCAGCGAGCGCGATTTCGAGCGCTGGCTCGACATCAGGGGCGACGAGGTCGATGCCATCCTGCCGCTGATGACCGCGCCGCGCATCGGCGAGTTTGCCTGGCACCCGGTCTCCACCCGCGTCAACCGCGTCGCTAATGACGACGATCAGTTGCTGCTGCCGATCAGCGCGGAGGAGATGGCGGCGGAAGCCGAGGCGGCGAAACCAAAGAAGGCAGCGCGGAAGGCGGCGGCCGGGCCGGCCGATGACGGGCAGGGGTCGTTGTTCTAGCTCTGCCGCCGTAGGGTGGGCAAAGCGAAGCGTGCCCACGATCACTCACCGAAGGAAACGGATGGATTGGTGGGCACGGCGCGTTGCGCCTTTGCCCACCCTACGACAGCGGAGTTCTAAACAATCTCCCTTGCCCGCAGCGCCGCGATCTCAGCCGCATCGAATCCGAGCTCGCCCAGCACCGCGTCCGTATCCGCGCCGAGCTCCGGCGCCATCCGGTCGAGCCTGCCGCCGCCATGGGCGAGCTTGAAGCCGCTGCCGGCAAAGCGCAGGCGGCCGTATTGCGTGTCCAGCTGCTGGATCGCGCCGCGCGCCTTGATCTGCGGATGGTCGATCACCTCCTCGACCTTCCAGATGCTCGCGCAGGGCGCGCCGGCGTCTTCCAGGATCGTCTCCCATTCGCGCGCCGGCCTGGCCGCGAGCGCCGCTTCGATGATGGCGCGCAGCGCCGGCTCGTTCTCGTTGCGCGAAAACCAGTCGGCAAAGCGCGGGTCGCTCAGCGTGTCCTCGCGGCCGAGCGCGCTCATCAGCGCGCGGTACTGCTTCTCGTTGTTGACGGCGAGCAGGATGTGGCCGTCGCCGCACTTGAACAAATTCGCCGTGGTCCTGCGGCTCACGGCCTGGTTGCCCGAGAGTGTCTGGCGATGGCCGGCGACCGACCAGTCCGCGATCTGTCCCGACAGAAACGCCATCGTCGCCTCCAGCATGGAGACATCAATGAGCTGGCCCTTGCCGGTGCGGTCGCGCTGATACAGCGCGCTCGACACGCCGAACGCGGCCGTGGCGCCCGACAGCACGTCGCACACCGCAAAGCCCGCGCGCGTCGGTCCCGTCTCGGGATGGCCGGTGATTGCCATGATGCCTGACAGCGCCTGCATCTTGCCGTCATAGCCGGGCCGCA
Source organism: Bradyrhizobium sp. CIR48 (assembly GCF_014198315.1). Classification (NCBI taxonomy): domain Bacteria; kingdom Pseudomonadati; phylum Pseudomonadota; class Alphaproteobacteria; order Hyphomicrobiales; family Nitrobacteraceae; genus Bradyrhizobium; species Bradyrhizobium sp. CIR48. The sequence goes on along the minus strand of NZ_JACIHG010000011.1, from coordinate 330,387 downwards.
GGCGATCCGGGCCGGTCTGGCCGAAGCCTGAGACCGCGCAATAGATCAGTTTTGGATTGATCGCCGACAGTGCCTCGTAGCCGATGCCGAGCTTGTCCATCACGCCCGGACGGAAATTCTCCATGACGACGTCGACCGATGCCGCGAGCTTCTTCACGATCGCGATCGCCTCCGGCTTCTGCAGATCGAGCGTCAGGCTGCGCTTGTTGCCGTTGACGGCCTGGAACGCCGGCGCGAGGCCGCGGTCGGCCCATTCGCGGCTGAGCGGGGTGCGGCGCATGTCCTCGCCTTCGCGCCGCTCGACCTTGATGACATCGGCGCCCAGCAGCGCGAGCTGGTAGCTGGCATAGGGGCCGGCCAGCACTTGCGTGAAATCCAGGATCTTCACGCCCTCGAACGGTCGCGTCACGTCGCTCTCCCCTTGTTTGTTTTTGTCGGAGGACGTCAGGCGGCGCGGTTGCCGCGCGCGATCTCCTTCTGCTTGTCGAATTCGGCGCGGCGGCGGGCCAGCTCTTCCGGCGACAGCTGCGCGACGTTGTTGTAGTCGAGCTTCCAGGAGGCGTCCTCGCTCCAGCGCAACGGCGACTGCATCGTCGTTTGCGGGCCGCTCGCGCTCTCCAGCAGCTTGAGCGCCAGTTCCAGCGTCTGCGCCTGCGAGGCGACGTCGTGTGGCTTGCCGGCGGAATTGCCGAGCGGGAAGTCGGAGAACAGGAAGCGCGGCACGGCGGCGTGCTCGATGATGTCCTTGGCGCAGCCCATCACCACGGTCGGAATGCCGTTGGCCTCGAGATGCCGCGCCACCAGCGCCGTGGTCTGGTGGCAGACCGGGCAGTTCGGCACCAGCACCGCGACGTCAACCTTGTCCGCAAGGCAGCGCGCCAGGATGTCCGGTGCGTCGGTGTCGAGCGTGACGCGATGGCTGCGGTTGGTCGGCGCGCCGAAGAAGCGCGGGGCGACCTCGCCGATGCGGCCGGCGGCGGACGCCTTCAACAGCTGCGGCAGCGGAAACCAGGTGCCGTTGTCGGTCGCCGAGGTGTGCTTACGGTCGTAGCCGATATGCGAGATGCGCAAATCGTGCTCTTTCGACGTGTCGCCGTCATAGACCTGGTAAAACTTTGCGCTGCCGTTGTACGCCGCGCCCGGTCCCTGGTCGCCCTTGGCGGGATCATACGGCGCAGCGGTCGTGATGATGGTCACGCGCGACTTTGCCAGCGGCTTCTTCAGCGGCTGGAACGGCGCCTCGGTGTAATGCGCCCAGCGATACGCGGTGGTGTAGCCAATCGCCGCGTAATAATCGCGGGTGCGCTGCATGTAGGGGACGGGGGAGTCGTAATCGGGCGCAAAGCCGAATTCGTCGTCGCGCGGCGCGGACATGGCGCGTCTCCTGGTTCTTGGTTGGCGACAGATTAGAGATAGTTTTGGGGTTGCTCAACGGGGGGAGGGGAGATGCAGGCCTGAATTGCAGATGACGATGGTGCGGCACGCGCGGTGCCACTTACCCCTCCCTGGAGGGGGAGGGTCGGCTCACATTGAGCGCAGCGAAAATGTGAGACGGGGTGGGGTGACGGTCTCACCACATCCAACAGTGCCCGAGTGGAGAGATCACCCCACCCCGCTCGCGCTTCGCGCGATCGACCCTCCCCCTCCAGGGGAGGGTAAGTCACTTGAACACGTGCAGTGCCACATATTGCAGCAGCATGATCGCCTTGGCGTCGATGATGCGGCCGTCGGCGATCATCGCCAGGGCCTCGTCGATCGAGAGCTCCAGCACCTCGATGTCCTCGCCCTCGTGCTCGAGGCCGCCGCCGTCGCTGACACGCATCGAAGGCTCGTATTCGGCGACGAAGAAATGGAGTTTTTCGGTGATGGCGCCGGGGCTCATGAAGGCCTCGAACACCTTGTGGACGTGGTGCAGGCGGTAGCCGGTCTCCTCCTCGGCCTCGGCGCGGATGCGCTCTTCGGGCTCGGCGTTGTCAAGCACGCCGGCGGCGGCTTCGATCAGGAGATCGTCGTAGCCGCGGATGAAGGCCGGCAGGCGAAACTGGCGCACCAGGATCACGGTACGCCCAGCGCGGTTATACGGCAGCACGGCGGCGGCGTTGTCGCGCTCATAGGTCTCGCGGTGCTGCGTCTGCCACTCGCCACTGGCGCGCCGGTACTCGAACGTGGTGTTCTTCAGCGTGGTCCAGCCGTCCGAGAGCACGCGGACGTCCTTGATGCGGACGCGGTCGGAAATGGTCATTTGCTTGATCTCAGTTGCTTGGCGTGGTCGCGCGGCCGTCGAGCCACTTCTGGAACATCACGGATGTCGATAGCTCGAAGCCCAGCGAGCCGTAGAACGCATTGGCCTGCGCGTTCTCGCGGCGGACGAGGAGTTGCAGCTTCGAAATTCCCGCCGCGCGCAGCCAGTCCTCGGCCGCGGCCATGATGACGCGGCCATGGCCGCGCTTGCGGCCGTCGGGATCGACCGCGACGTAATAGACCCAGCCGCGGTGGCCGTCATGGCCGACCATGACGGTCGCCACGATCGCGCCGCCATCGCGGCCGATCAGCACGGTGGAATTGTCGCGCCGCCGCGCCAGCGCGATGTCGGCATGCGGGTCATTCCAGGGACGCGTCAGGCCGCAGCGCTGCCACAGCGCGACAACCTCCTCGACATCCGCATCCCCGATCGCGTCGATCGCAAGAGCGGTCACAGCACCTTCCCCGGATTCATGATGCCGAGCGGATCGAGCATCGCCTTGATGGCGCGCATCAGCTCGATCGCGGTCTTGTCCTTGACGTCAGGCAGCTCGTCGCGCTTGAGCACGCCGATGCCGTGCTCGGCCGAGATCGATCCGCCCATGCGCAGCACGATCTCGAACACGACGGCGTTCATGTCGTGCCAGCGCGCCAGAAAATCCGCGGTGTCGGCGCCGATCGGCTGGCTGACATTGTAATGCAGATTGCCGTCGCCGAGATGGCCGAACGGCACCGGACGCGCCCCAGGGATCAGCTTCACCACGGCAGCATTCGCTTCCTCGATGAAATCGGGCACGGCGGCGATCGGCACCGAGATGTCGTGCTTGATCGAGCCGCCCTCCGGCTTCTGTGCCGACGACATCTCCTCGCGCAGCTTCCAGAAGCCGTTGCGTTGGGTAAGGTTGGCCGCGATCACGGCGTCGTCGACGATCTCCTCTTCCATGGCGCGGGCGAGGATCGTCTCCAGCGGCGTGCGGGCGTCGTCGCCGGGGGACGACAATTCCATCAGCACGTACCAGGGATGCTTCTCTGCGAGCGGATCGCGCACGTCGATGCCGTGTCGCACCGAGAAATCGACCGCCATCTCCGACAATAGTTCAAAACTCGTCAGCGCATTGGCGGCCTCGCTCTGCGCGATGGTCAGCAGCTTCAGCGCCGCCGCCGGCGACTTCAGCCCGACATAGGCGGTCTCGACCGCCCGCGGCTTTGGAAACAGTTTCAGCGTCGCCGCCGTGATGATGCCAAGCGTGCCTTCGGCGCCGATGAAGAGATTGTGCAGATTGTAGCCGGTGTTGTCCTTTTTCAGCTTCGACAGCACGTTGAGCACGCGCCCGTCGGCGAGCACGACCTCGAGCCCCAGCGCCATCTCGCGCGCCACGCCATAGGCGAGTGCGGCGGTGCCGCCGGCATTGGTGGAGAGATTGCCGCCGATGGTGCAGCTTCCTTCCGCGCCGAGCGAGAGCGGAAACAACCGGTCCACCTCAGCCGCCTTCGCTTGCGCGATCTGCAGCACCACGCCGGCCTCGCAGGTCATGGTATTGGAGGCGGTGTCGACCTCGCGGATCTTGTCCAGGCGTCGCAGCGACACCACCACCTCGCCATTGTGCGGCGTCTGGCCACCGACCAGCCCGGTGTTGCCGCCCTGCGGCACCAGCGCGATTTTATGCGCGGAGGCGAGCTTGCAGATTTCGGAAACCTCCGCCGTCGAGCCCGGACGCAGCACCAGCGGCGAGCGGCCGTGAAACAAATTGCGCTCCTCGGTGACGTAAGGCTCGATGTCGTTCGCATCGGTGATCGCATGGCGCTCGCCGACGATCTTGCGGAATTGTTCGATCAGCTCGGGCGCAAGTGGAGGGATCGCAGGCTTATTGATATTCATTGTCTCGTCTCTACTTCCACTCTTGTCTCTTGCGCATGGTCTTATCGGAAAACCGCTGCGCACTTTTCCGGATCATGCGCTATCTTGCCACCGCAGCCCGGCGCAGCCGGTCATTGATCGCTTCGCCAAGTCCTTCCTCGGGAATCGCCATCACCGCAATCCCCCGCGGGCTCTTCACGTCGAGGCTGCGAAGATAGCCGAATAGATTGGCGGCGGCTTCATCGAGATCACCGGTGGGCGACAGATTCATGACGGCGACGGCCGCATCGACGCCGTGCAGGCGCTCAGAGCCGAACGCCAGCAGCGCTTCTCCGGGCGCAACGTCCTGCGCGCGAAGCCGCACATGGGCGCGCGGCGCGTAATGCGAGGCCAGCATGCCCGGCGCCAGCGGCTGGCTGTCGTCGCTCTCGGCCTCCACCGGCGGCCGCGCCAGGGGCGCGCCCAGCACCGCCTCGATCCGCTCGCGCGACAGCCCGCCGGGCCGCAGCAGCATCGGCGCATCGAAGCAGCCGACGATGGTCGATTCCACGCCGACCATAACGGGCCCGCCATCGACGATCAGGTCGATCCGCCCTGCAAGGTCGCTCTCGACATGGGCCGCCAGCGTCGGCGAGACATGGCCGGAGATGTTGGCGGACGGCGCCACCACGGCGCCGCCGAAAGCGCGGAGGATTGCCTGCGCCACCGGGTGCGCGGGAATGCGAATCGCAACCGTGTCGAGGCCCGCGGTGGCGAGATCGGCCACCGGGCAGCCCTCCGTCTTCGGCACCACCAGCGTCAGCGGTCCCGGCCAGAACGCTTCCGCGAGCTTCAGGGCGCGCGCGTCGAACAGGCCGATCCGCCGCGCGGCGGCGATGTCCGGGACATGGGCGATCAGCGGATTGAAGGCCGGCCGCCCCTTGGCGGCGTAGAGATGGGCGATCGCGGCGGCATTGGCCGCATCCGCCCCGAGCCCGTAGACGGTCTCGGTCGGAAACGCGACCAGCCCGCCGGCGGCCAGCGTGCGGCCCGCAGCCTCGGCGCCGGCCGCGCCGGCCGGTAAAATCAGCGTTTCAAGATCCGTTTTCACAGGGACAAAATTCCTCATGCCGGCCGCTTGCGGTGCGCCAAACCCGACGCTATAAGCCGCCTTCTTGTCGGAGTGTGGCTCAGCCCGGTAGAGCACTGCGTTCGGGACGCAGGGGTCGCAGGTTCGAATCCTGCCACTCCGACCAGAAATCATTAGGCTTTTTCTTCTGATTTCGATCCTCGGTCAAGTTGACCACCGTTTCGGCCACCGGAACGTATCGGCTCTTTTGGCCAATGGCCGCGGCTGCTCCCTGGAGGAAGTCCGGGTGGTGATGGCCATAGGTGTCCTGCAGGACTTCGGGTGACATGCCCAGGAACCCTGCCGCCTCCCAGATTGGCACGCCACGCTGCATGAGCCACGTCGCAGCGGTATGGCGCAGGGTGTGGGGTGTGACCCTCCCGGGGAGGCGGGCAAGCCCTACGGCGGTCTTGAAGCCCTTTTTCACCGAAGCTACCGGCTTGCCGTTGAACTCAACAAAGCACTCTGTGATCAGCTTACGGTTCCACCAACGCCGAAGGTGGGTGAGCAGCCGAGGCGGGATGGGGGCTGGCGTCTGTCGCTTCTTTGTCACGCGCTTGCCAATGGCCTTACGATAAAAAATGCCGCGCTCGAGATCCACGTACGAACGCCCAGTTGTCGCATATGGCGACGCCGATGCGATCGCGCCTGCACGAGTGCCAGTATACAGGCCGATCAAGATAAACCGCGCGATATGACGCAGAGGCCTTCGGTGCGTGGCGACCGGGCCGCCCTTTGACGTTCCCGAGTGGATCGTCTGCTTCTCGCGATACCTCCAACAATGCCAAAGCAACGCTGCGGCCTCCTTGCGAGTCAGCCATCGGTCGCGGGCCTCACCTTTGGGAGGGAGCGACACTCGCACTACGCCGCGGTGAAAGCCTTCCTTTGCATGGTGATTGATCGCGGCGCGCAGTGTCTCAAGGTCGCGGCGAGCACCACCCGGACTGCCACGATGCTTGGTGTAGCCTGCACAAGTCTGGGCATTAACCTGCGCCAGCTTCTTGCCACCCCAATACTCGTTGAGTCGCTCAATTCGGGCCTCGATCTCGAACTGGTCGCCGGGCTCGCCAATGTCTGTCAGATAAATCGAGAGGACATCAGCACAATCGATGTCCTCAATATCTTGGCGGCGCCGTTCGGGTTGATACTTACGAGCGATGTAGTCTGCTAGGGCTTGCTCCGCTTTTGCTGGCGGCTTTTTTTCAGACGTGCTCGCAACGCATCCTGTGGCGATATGGCGATTGCCGTCTTTGATGATCCAGACAGCTTGGTGGACGACCTTGCCGTCTCTATATCTGGGCTTGCGTTTGTAGAGCCGAGCTCCCTTGCTTGGACGCGGCATAGTTTCCTCATTTCATTGATGGCTTCCAGGGTGGTGTAGTCTTTTCCGGCAATACGCTCCACGCACAGGCGACCGCGCATGGCTTCGCGCCGCAATCCTGATGCAGTCATTGATCCGTCGGGAAAGGCCAATTTGGCTGCAGTTGATAGGCGCAGAGGTGCGTCAGACGCTACGTTCTCGAGACTCGACTCCATTTGACGTGCTCAGTCGCCGGTACCAGCGGCGATTGTTTCACGTGACTCGTCCTAAGACTGAGTGGGAGAGAAAGGTCGAAACACCGGATAACCGTGTGTACTTGTAAGATATGTTAGCTACGAGCAGGGATCAATAGATCATCAGCTCGGCGAAGCTCGCGCGCTCAGTCGCTATCGTAAATGTCAGCTTCACTTGCAAGCAAGCGCGCATGCCGGGCGAAATCAAAGTCGTCATTTTGAATGAACCTCAAGTCGTCAGTGCCGACTTCCTCAAACAATCGCTTCGACGATAGGCGGGACCAATTGAGCACTGCTGATGTCTTGATGGCTGCGTATGTGGAGCCCGCAAAAAAAATTGTCCATCCACCTCGAAACAACCACTCCTGAACTTCCTCCACGAATTCTCTATCCAGGCGATGGCGCCCCCATAAGCGGCGTAACGTGAGATCAGAGAGACGTACGCGGCTAGTCGGCGTACCTTCCTGATTTCGAAGCTCAATCAGACGCAGCAGCAGGATTGCACACTCCTGTGCCGTCAGAAGACGAGGCGTTAAGGGGGTTCTCATGTCGCACCATAGCACATAAAAATGTTATTGACAGCATATTATAGGGCCTATAAAACCAAAAAGCCGATGCCGGGTTCGTCCTAGCATCGAAATTGCTCAATGGTCGGAAAGCGGACGAAGCAGGGTGTGCCGGTCCAATACCGGGCTCCATGTTAGACCTTTGATGCGCCTATTGCTGAATTCGTGGCAGCGCAGTCATGCGCGAGGCGCGTCAAAAAGCGATTCCGATCTAGGATTCAATCAATCGAGTAGCATCTAAGCTGCGCGAATGACGAAGTGCCGGCTGGCGTTTTGCTTACACAAAGTAAGGAGACGTGAGCCTATGTCCCAAGAACTAGTTGCCACACCGCACTCATACGATGAACTGCTAGACCGCCTTGACCATATCAAGGAGGAATACCGGCGGGTTGATCAGCGCTACCGGCTAGCTCTGTACGAGATGTTCGCGGACGCAATGAAGATTGCGATGGCGATCGAGGCTGACCGCGAGCGCAAGGATCAGTTTCTGAAGAGCGTTGGACAAAAATCGGACGTCGTTTATGCCGCAATGATCTTCATCACGGGCGCCAAGTCGGAGGAGGCTCGCAAGAAAGCCTCAAAAGCGGCGCGCGCCCTCCGGTACTTGGTCGAGCAAATTGGAGTTTCGGTCAACAACATCCCTGAAGCCCTACAGAAGCATGGCGGCATCCAGAAACTCGCTGGGCTGGCAGCTATCAACGATCCACGCAGGAAATCACCGCCTATCGCACCTGGGTCCAATACTGCAGAGCAGGGCGAAGCGGATCATTCTGACGCAGGGCACCGGAAAGAGCAGAAAAATGTGTTTGATAGGCAGGTTCAAGTTGGTCTGCCGCCAAAACTCAGGGCTAAATTGGACCGCCTCGCCGATAGCACAGAGATAGAAATTATCGGCCTTGTTCGTGTCCCAACCGGTGGGCGGCCGACCATCGAAGTTCGGCAGATAACCCCTTTGAGTAGTTCGGGCGAGCACGAAGAGGACGAAGACGACTGGGGGGAATGATGGCGCGTGCCAAGGTTCGCTTTAAGCGAACCTTGGCACCGCTCGTTTTAGTGCCGCGTCGGATGGATCGACTCCCATCTTAACTCTTGGTCACTCTGAGATCACATGAAATTCAACTTCTACTCCGCCGATATCAACGAAGACTACGATCCTGCAAAACATCTGAAAAAATTCGAGACGCTGAGTGAAGCTCACGACCGGCGCCGCCGCTTGATCAGTGTTCTTCCCGAATATGGAGAGCCTGGCCGCGCCCTCGCCGAACGTCTAATTGAATGCGGTTTTTTCAGATGCCGTTCGGCCGGGTGTCCAGTCTGCCTGCGCGCCTTCCGCCGCTGGTGGGGCTCAACGCTGGCCGAATACATGGCCCGCGACCCAGAGTTCTGGTTTACGGTCAGCATTGTACCGCCAGACCTGTTCGACCTCGGTCATCTCGACGGCTTCAACTGTGACAGGCTTAAAGATCGCGTACGTAAACAAATTGGTCGAGGCCCAATAAGCGCGCCAGTAGTCCTGGGCGGCATCGATTACGACCTCAAGCACTTTGACGATGGCCGCTCTGCGAGATGGTGCCCTCATCTATATCTTCTTCTTAGCGGAGGAGGGAAAGCTCTAGTTGAAGGTACCTTCCGTCGCCACTACCCAAAAAGTGGGGACGTTGAAAGGCCCGTGGTCGTCACCTCTCAGAAGACCCGTGACAAAGACTTGGTGACCACCGCCACTTATACCTTCAAGGCGCGCTTCAAGAATCGAATGCCATCTACGGATTCCCGTGGCAACGCAGATACGAAAGAGGACGAACTGGCAGTGCATCACCAGGCAGAACTCGCGATTCTCCTGGATCGACAGGGCTTCCTCGGCCGGATGATCCGGCATGGTGACGATCCATCCTTTCCTGCGATGAAACTTCGTTAAGCAGTGAAGACTCTTGTGACGGACCGGTCCACGGCTGAGCAGAATCCTGGTCGTGGACACTGACCAGTCCTCCTGTCAGACCATGGCTGAAAGCAAGAGCCAGTCGCGGACGACATGCCAGTAACGGACCTGTCCGCGACTGGACTTGCTCGGCTCGCCTATTAGAAGGCTCTCAGAAGCGAGTTGAGGGGCGTCGTCGCCCTGCAGTGTATAATGTAAACTGTCAGCATGGCTTTCTGAGTAGACGACAAGCGCACTAATTTTGCTGCGGCGATGCACGATACCAGACCTTTCTACACATTCGAGCTCGTCAATATTTCATTCTCTAATAGGAAGAGCCACGCGACTGTTGCTTGATTCCGTGGTTTCGAACGCTCAAGCTTTGTTTTTCGAAATCAGTGCTGCCTCAGACTCACACCGGCGTGCGATTACTCTGGATGCCCGGAATACACGGTAGAGTCTCGTGACATAACTTTCCGCCTCCACTAACCGTGAATTCGATCAACGCGGTCAAACGCAATTTGGAGGGGCGGTTCTCACCATGAAATGTTGTGTGAGCCTGTGCCGCTACCGCCGATGCGGACGCGCCTGAGCGAGCACCTTAGCCGGAAGGGTGCGCTTGCGCCTAGGTCGTTAGCCTGTCCCGCGAGAATTTCGCGATCTTGTAAATGCCCGTTGGGAATGCAGCCGCGAAGCTGCGGCGAACCACGGAGAAATGATCATGAGTTACGACAGCATCCTCGCCGGACTAAACGCGCTCGCGGACAGCGAGCTAAGAGCAAATGCTATTAAATGCAGTCCGCAGCAGTTTCAGGAGCTTACCCACGCTATCGCAGCATGCGAGAGAAGCCCGCTGCTCCCCGATGAGATTGAAGAATTATTCGATTTCATTGCAGATAGCGGGAGTTTGAGGTTCGAGGCCCGAAAGATAAAGGACGACTCGCCATTCATTTTGCGGACGAGCTCGGCAGAAGGGTTGTCCGAGTTAACGGCTAAGCTATGGGGGTGCGCTGGCCTCGCCCGAAAGGTGGCGGAGCTGCGGTCGGACTTGGCGCTTGCGGTACGTCGCATCACCGAGCTCGATAAGGGGCTCTTAAAGCTGGCGGGCCACGTTGAGGATATGGCAGCGGAAGCGGATATAGCGTGAACTGGGCGCGTCGGTTGAGCCGAGTCGCTAAAGATGTTTAGAATAGAAGGCGCGGGCTCTACATTTTAGTGGGGCCCGTTTTCTTTTTTGCCCGCACGCCGAGAGCACTGAGCGCCTCGACCGCATTGCCGGGCTAGACGGGCGTCGAAATACTTGGATTCCCGTTGTGCCGACGATAGCCTGTTGCAGATGATCGCAGCTCAGTCACCCCAATCGCCCTCTGGAAAATCGCGCAGCGAGCGCCTCCGCTTCCTTTTAATCTCCACGGCTGCCCGCGCACATCCGGCCAATCCATCGTGCCGTCGCGCGAATTGCCGGAGCTTGGTGGCCGGGACATCCCGAGAGTAGATGTATTCCAGAGCTCTTACCCAGCGGCTCTTTTGCTTGTGGTTCGCGTTAGGCAAGACTGCTTCGATCAAAACGCGGATCGAGGTCATGCCTTTGCGCTCTGCGATGCCCAGCTGGCCGGCGAGGGCGCGAGCCGACCGCTTTGCGATTTTGCGGTGCTTCCAATCCCTGTAGACGGAATAGACCGCTTCCATCACGTTGTAGATTTCGAACCGTCCGCCACGCAGCCTCAGTCCTGTTGCTGCTTCCATTGCGGGGCGAATGGCCGCTGCGAGTTCGGGCGACAAGCGCCTAGCGAGTCTTTTGTCTTTTTGGGTGGTCTGCATGATGATTTTTCCCATTTTTTCTCAGGCGATATGTCTGAGAAATTAGGGTCGCCTGAGGCGATCATTCGTGCGGAAAAACAGGTATTTCTCATCCAGAATAGATTGCCGATACAGATCAGCAAAATTTCGCGAAAACAGTCGAGAACGCGTTGTTGGGCGGCATTCTCGACGACAGAAAAGATATGCGGCCACCGGGCAGGCTCAATGAATCGTATGAAGAAGCGCTCCCGCGACCCGGAGGTTGTCTTGCTGGGCAGCAAGTCGTTCCGCCGCCAATATCGCAACATAGAGCTCGCGGCGGATGTTCGGCAGGAACAACGTTACCATCTTGCCCGAGCCAAACACATGTCCTACCGGCAGTTTTCTGGCTACTGCGCACACCTCGGCGGGCTGTCGAATTAGAACCCGGCAGTTTGTGATATCCATGGCCGCGGAAACGATACTGTCCCTTAAAATAGTGAACCGCGCGCCGAGCGGTCTCCCATCGTCGTCCAGACCGACGACATAGACCTGTTCGAATGCAGCAGGTTCCGATTTCTGACCCATGACAAGATTCTGGGACAAGCTATCATCGGAGCTCGACGCCTTTGGCGAACTTCTTGGTTTTGATCGCTGAGATATTGGTCTGCATCATATCCTTTTCTGCGGTCGGGCTGTAGCTGAGGTGCCAGCCCATGAAATCGTGTGCAGGCGCATTCACCGGGAAGCCATGAGTCGCACCTCCGTACTCGATCATCTGCACCGGAACCGACCGCTTCTTCTGCGCCAGTTCCAGACACCACTTTGGATCATTCGCATCGTCTTGATCGCCCATAAAGATGACAATCGGTCCGGTATACACCGCGGAATGCTGCAATGATGGACTGCAACCTGGAGCAACCGCGAATGCCGCCGCAAAGTGCTGCCTGTGATCGTTCTCCTGGCTGGTCATCGACACGAGTGCGGTCGTAGCTCCGTTGCTGTAGCCCATGATGTAGACCTCATCAGCTTTGGCGAGCTTCTTGGCGATGAGGTAATCGAGCGCGGAATAGGCATCGTCGGCACGGCGACGACCCCAGTGCAGGTCAGCGGGCCCGCAACTGCGATCAACATAACGCGTCGTGAAACTGTCGAGCACCAGCGCACCGCTGCCTTGGACATTGAGCACATCGGCAACATGCTGCGTCCACTCTTTAGTAAGCGTCGACAAGCCATCGCAGCCATGGAGCACGAGCACGAATGGCACCGGATTCTTCGTATCCTTTGGGTAGATGAAAGCGTTCAACTCGCCATCCCTCTGCACTTCGGCGAACTCCTCCGGCGCGCCGTTCTTGAAGTTCTTCGAGAAGCCGGAGCCGTAGGGCCTGTCCTTAGACCAGTGTTTGGCCGAATTGTGTGGGTAGTCACCCTTCCAAGGAATTCTCACTTGTTCGGCCGACGCTTCCGTGGACAATAGCAGCAGGATCAAAAGGAATGCACGTTTCATTCTTTGGCTCGCTGTTTGGAGTTTCCAGATGAATGATGAGCAAAGACGCACGCCGGTCGCCCGGGTGAACCAGTATGGATGCATGGGTTGACAGGGCCGGGCTCGCAAAAGGAGCCCGGCATCAGCATTACGTCTATCCCTCGACCGAAGCGTATATCAGGAAGCCAGCAATAAAACTGATGATCCAGGCGACGGCGTAGTACGGCCGCTGCTTGAGGCGCTTAGCCCTTAGAAACAGATAGACGGGCTGGAATAGCACGGCTGTGACACGGGTTACCCGAGAACCGTACCCGGCCTGCTTTAATTTTCGATCATCGAGCCAACCGAGCAAAGCATTGACGAGAAGAGGAATCTGGAACGGCAGCCCTTTGCTCGGGTGATAGGGAAGTCCCAGTACCAACGACCGAGCCGCAGCTTCCTGATTGCTCGCGGTCACGACTGCCTCGATTACTCCGATGAGCAGAGGCAAGAGCGCGAGCGTCCAGACGTAACCATTACCGATGTACTGACCCGAAATCGCGGGCGGCTCCGCCGCAACAAACTCCGCGAGATCGCTTTCACGCAGGCTTTTCCATTCGGACATGCCTTTCCGCCAAACCTGCGTGTCGGTCTTGAGCTCCTTCCTCTTCAATAGCTCGCTGATAGCCGAAGCGGGCACAGGTCCTTGCCGGGAGCCATTCGCCACGTAGTACCACTCTGTTGATGGCTGGTTGTTCGGGTCTCCGAAGTTTGGCAGCGGGGGTGGTGCAGACAGTTCTTCAGTCATTTGGTTTTCCTGTTTCAAGGCAGTCTTTTGGAATTCGCCCTCGCTTCGATCCAAAATCTCGCTAATATGGAATATAGTCCCTAGAGACTATATGCCCGATGGTGCTCCATCGTGCAATGCACGATTGGCGCGTCATTGTTGGCAAGAATGTCCGGCGTATTCGCCAGCAGCGTCGAATGACCCAAGAGAAGCTGGCGTTCGAAGCTGACCTGGACTTGACCTACATCGGCGGGATCGAGCGAGGGCGGCGTAACCCCAGCCTTTTGGCGATGGCCCGAATTGCTGAGGCTTTGTCGGTGCCGCTCGTCAAGCTCTTGAGCGAGCAGTGAAGCATATTTTGGATAAATACCGAGGGAGTTAGTATTCGTCAGCCCTCATGATCGTGATTATCCGTTCGGTGACGGAGGGATCTGCTGGGTTGGGCGAATGGAAGGTAAGAGATTTGTCGTAGTAGTCGATCTTGAACGCGACGTGCGTCCCTTCGAAATCAAAGACGCCAAAATCGTGCTCCTTGTGTGGGTCGTTGGCCTGACAGAAGTCGTCGAACACTGCAATGGTTTTGACCAGACGTTTGACCGCCTCAGCGCCTAGTTCTGCGATCCCCGTGGTGATCACGGCTCCGCCGCCGAGAAGGTGCTGCCGAAGTTCGTCGTTGAGCGCGCGAATGCGATCCGTGTCCGTCTGCATGGACATGGCTGTTTCTCCATCTCTGTTTTGGTGGTTCTGCCTGGGTCGGCGTTGATCAGCGCCCGGCATGGTCAGCGTATAAAAGCCCGGGCCGTGGTCCGGGCTTGGCGACAAGTTTCGAAGGCTACTCTGGGCCGGGGTTGACGAGGCCTACCTGGGCGATGTGCCGCACGTAGGTCCCCTTGTCGGGGTAGTCGCGTAGCCGAAGGGTCAAGACTTGGCCCTCGCGCTTGGTCACCAAGCAGGGCCACCAGCCGTATCCGGGGTCATCGTCCTCAACGAGCACCAGTTGGCCGACATCGATGCTCTCCCACGTGCGCGGCAGGCCAGCAGCACCAACGCCACCAGCTCTTGCCTTTTCGGGCGCCGGTGCGGGTTGATGAACGTGGCTATCGTCTTCGGGCGCCTCGAGCGCTGCCTTAAGCTTGCTAAGGAGATCGCGCCGGATCGGTGGTACGAATGCCTTACCGCTTGCGTACAGCCTCCCCACGGGCAGCTTCATTCCGATCTCGGTGACTGCTGGCGAGGCCGCGTGCACGGACGCCAACTTCATTTGAGTCGCGGCGCTAACGACCTTCTCGTTGAACTCCGGAAACCGGGCGCCCCGTGGTTTTCCATCCTCATCAAGGCCGAAGACAAAGAGCTTGTCTGGGGCGTTGGCCGTTTTCTTCTCTGGCTGTTTTCCCATATTTCTCCTCCTTAAAAACGGACGGGGCCCGATAAGCGAGCCCCGTGGTCGGCAATTCTAGCGATGTCGTGGCTTGGCCACAGTGGCGGGTCAGATGCCCGCCGAGACAAACTAATCACGGATTGTTCTCCACTATAAATTGCAAAGTCGTTACTAGACCTTGTAGAGCGAGTATAGACGAATCGCGTTTCTGCCTCAAGCAAATCATTCGCCGCAAACGTGTTCTAAGTGACTGTTTTTACGTCTATTTTTGCCTTCTTTAACGGTATTCGGTCGCACCTCTGGTGCAGGTGGCAGTAGCCGATTTGGCAGGCATGCCGGTCGTCAATTCGGTTGCCGTTGCAAAGGTTCAGGCAGTCGCCTGAGCAAAACCGCCAGATAGCGTTCTGCACAAATCGCGCGAACCTCTTCGGGAAGACAGGGTTCAATGTGCGCGCATCGATACGGCCGGCTAACGTCCTGATGATCTCAGCGCACCCACCCGGTCTGTAGCAGGCCGCGCCATAAGCATGAGAACTATCGCAGTCCTGTAGAATGCCCGTGCGATGCAGGAAGTTGTGAACCAACGTGTCCACCGCGATCATCGCGGTACCAGTTTCAAGCCAGAGTGATCGGTGCTCGCGCGCTCCGATCAGCAAGGTCGAAAGCGTCATCATCAGTATCTTGTCGGAGACGCCGTAGACGTTGCGAAGGGGGCCGATCAAGGCTTCCTGCCGCGCGGCTTCCAGCTCGGCCCTGGTCGTACCCCTCGCGCCGTCCAGTTGGCTGTCGATCCAGCCCACCAGGTCGTCGTTCGCAAGGTCGCGAACGAACAAGAAGAGCGAGTACGCGGTTTGATTCAGTCGGCCGTTGCGAAGGTGCGGCCGGGGCAGGGGGCACGCATCGATGTGGTCGGGCTCGGCGCAGGTGAAGCTTGTCTTGTCGTATCGACAACCCTCGAAATGCCAGTAGCTGCGCAGCTTAGGGCAGGCGGACGGATTCATCTCGTTAGCTGCAATCGCCGACCAGGACGCGGTGCCATGCCTGTGTATGTAGTCGCGCGCGACGCGATCTGAGATGCCTTGGAAGCTAAACGTCGTAACGAGCCAATCAAAAATCGGCGGTGTGTCGGCGAGCCCGACAGCTCGATCTAGACCTGCGTGCCGAACCTCCTCGTCGATCTCGTCAAGGAACGACATCGATCCGGCGACCGCGCAAACAGTCCGGATCAAACTTTCGGCCCGTCCCAGCGGATCAATGGTTTTCGCCGGGACCAGCCTTTTGCCGGAGGGACCCTTTGCCGAGCGTCGACCCGAAACGCTGGTTGCTAGATAAGAGATATTAGCCTCCGTTGAGCATCACTATCGCCATCGATGTAGCGCTGCGTCGTCTGGATGGATCGGTGGCCGGCCAGCAATTGGACGTCGCGCAGCGAGCCGCCTGCCTTGTGAACCGAGCGAGCCGCTCGCGTAATGAAAGTTCGACGCCCCGAGTGCGAGGAGCATCCTTCGAATCCAAGTTCGTCATAAGCGCGACTGAACCAGACAACGATGCTCATCGGTGTCATCGCGCCGCCGCGCTCCGATCGAATGAGGGGGCCGTGCCCCTCACACCGCCGCCGTGCATCGACGAGGGTCTCTCGGAGATCTGGATGAATCGGAATTGACCGACCGCTGCGCTTCTTGGCGATTTTGTCGCGAACTTCAAGCGTGCCGGCTACTTCGCCACTTGGGTCCAATAGCATGGCCCATGTCAATTTGGCGATCTCGGCGGCGCGAAGACCTGCCTTGACCGAGAGCAAGACGATGAGACGGTTGCGAAGCGGGTGGCGAGAGTGCGCGGCGAAAAACAAGAGATCGTCGATGTGATCAGTCGAAAGCGTCTTCGCTTGCTTGCCAGCCATTTCATTCAAACCAGTTACGAGCAGATTCTAGAGAATCTGACTATGAGCGCAAGGGGAATTTGCGCGCTGCAAGCTGAACAGATTGTCCGCCACTGGAAGCTCCTCATCCGGTTCGATGAACGCGATCTTGTAAATGGGATCTGCGATCGCGTTCGCGACGCATAAAGCCATTTAGGAGAATGAAAATGAACAAAGATAAGCCGACGACAAAAAAGGCGATCAGGAAAAAAATCAAGCTAAGCGACGCAACAGCAGCGGTGGCAATCGGAATGACGGATAAGACGATGACGGAGTGTATGGATATCATTCGTAGGTATCGGGGAAAATGCAGTGTCTTTCGTCAGCGCTTCCTTGACTTGAAGAAGGCCAATCGAGTTACGAAGGTGAGAATAGCGAGGGAGTTCGTCAAAACACTTGAAGAAATGGAGTATGAGGCTCGCGTTGCCGCGCAAAATTTGAGAGTTCGCTTGCCAACACATAAACCGCTCGTTCAGTCTGAGATCGTAACGTATCTCGCAGGCCGAGCGGCGCGAGAAGCCTAGTGCATCACTTCGATGGGGTCAGGACAACTGTCCCCATCATTGCTCTGATGTCAAACCAGCAAGCTAAGAGTGTGTCTTCGCGCCAAGACCATAGCCTCCGTGCGACACGCGCAGCAACTGATAAGGAAATCAGAATTTTCTTATCAGTGTCGACTGACTCCGCTTTGGTAGAAAGCTTGTCAGTCATTTTGGGACCCGGACGCATTTGGCGGCTCAAAAAATCAAACTTGTAAATGATGCCGTGATGGCAATTTGCGCATCACCGCAATGTATCAGGAGAGAGATCAATGTCGAGAAAAGCGAGACTGACGGATCGAAGGATGATAGCGAGAGTCCCGACCAAAGGAGACGAGATGACAACAGACGACGACGTCGACAATTGGCTGGAAAACGCCGTCGCCGCCGACAGTGTCGGAAAGAGCGAAGTCGAATTGCGCGCCCAGCGCGCCTACGCCTTAGAGGGGCTCGTGACGGCCCTCGCCGTCGATGTTGCCAAAGAACTGACGGTGCTGAGCGCGATGGATATCGAAACTATCGACCCCGACCAGCATGTCGAGACGATGACCGCGCTGCTCGAGGCGGATGAATTCGTCACTCTCTTGTTGCTCTCGATTGACGAGATCAGCCGGCAAGTCGCTAAAACTCGGAACACTCGGCGGCAGTCCGGGACAGGACGTCGCAAGCGAACGGAAAAAGACAAGAAAACGTCGCTCCATTAGAGACTGACAAAGAAGAAACTGTCTCGGCGCAGAACTCGGCGTCGAGACTTTTTTAGCTCAATAAAGATCTAACATGCTCTTCAAGGCAGTCCAATGACCAGTCTAAAACCTGATCTCATCCGATGCTTCGCTGGAATTCGGTGGCATCGGGCGATTGCCTGAAGGTAGCAGTATTAAGATGAATGGCAATCGCGGGCTACCAGCGCCCGCGATTACGACATATTAGTCCCTGCGCGCAAGACGATTGACGCCATCCTCAAAAGCAGGTGCATCTGGGACGCGTGGCAAGAAAGCGAGCGGACGCAGGTTCCGACTGATAAGAAAATGAGAGAAAGCTTATCAGTTCGCGTTTGGCCCGATGCTTTAAATTGATTTCGCTACGGGGTTTGCGGGCTTGCAGCGATCTTAGCAAGGGAATTTAACAAACGCTAATCAAGCGAGGGCAGCTTCGCGATCATTCGTCAGGCTCATGACCTTGAGGTCAGGGGGACGACTTCCTCCCTCTCCACCACAACAAAACGTTTAGGGACGAATAGCGTAGATCGTTGATCAAAGCCGTCCCTCACGGGCCGAAGGGCCTGCTCTTGCGAGCCCGTAAACGCTCGCCTTCATGCGCGCAGGCGCGCTTCCTTGTTGGATGATCGTCAGACGTTCGTTTGTATCCTGGAAATGCCCTTACCGTACCAATTGCCAATACTTTACGATCTGGCAATTCACCAAAGGTTGTGAGAGACTTGTTCACAACGGGGGGCGCTTTGGCACGTATTCGTTACATCGAAATCAAGAACTTCAGATCCATTCGCGAATTCAACTGGTGGCCGTCGCCTGGTATCAATTGTCTGGTCGGGCCGGGGGATATCGGCAAGTCATCGATCCTGGATGCTATTGATTTGTGCCTTGGCGCGCGCCGCAATTTCCAGTTCACCGACGCAGACTTCTATAATCTTGACGTGGACAAGCCGGTTATCATCACAGTTACGCTCGGCGAACTCGATGACTCTCTCAAGAATATGGAAGCCTATGGCAATTACCTGCGTGGGTGTAACGCAGAAGCTAAGACGATTGAGGACGAGCCAGAAAAAAGCTGTGAAACCGTTCTTACGTTCCGCTTAACGGTCGCAGGCGATCTCGAACCGGTGTGGACGTTGGTTTCCGATCGCGCTGAGGCGCAGTCGCAATCTCGTAACCTCAACTGGAGCGACCGAGTCCGGGTAAGCCCGACGCGGATTGGCGCGCTAACCGACTATAACCTCGCATGGCGTCGCGGCTCGGTCTTGAACCGCCTCTCCGAAGAGAGAGCCGATACTTCCGCCGCCCTCGCAAAGGCGGCGCGCGAAGCTCGATCCGCATTCGGAGACGAAGCCGACGCTCAGCTTGGCGAGACTCTTGGGATCGTTGCGAAGGCTGCAAAAGAGCTCGGCATTCCTGTGGGGGACAAACTCAAGGCTATGCTGGATGCTCATTCGGTGTCGTTCGGCGGCGGAACAGTATCGCTTCACAGTCAGGAAGGAATTCCCCTTAGAAGCTTAGGACTCGGCTCAACGCGCCTTTTGATTGCGGGGCTCCAGCGCAAAGCAGCAAAAGACGCCACAATCGTTCTTGCCGACGAACTGGAGCACGGCCTTGAGCCTCATCGAATTATCCGGCTTCTTAGTTCACTGGGTGCCAAGGAAAAGAAACCACCTTTGCAAGCGTTCTTGACCACGCATTCGCCTGTGGCTGTCCGTGAACTGTCTGGTGGCCAGCTCTTTGTGGTCCGCGAGGTTGACGACAAGCACTGCGCAACAGTGCTCGGCACGGAGGACGCCGTACAGGGAACCATTCGCAGTTTTCCCGAGGCGTTCCTTGCCAAGTCCGTCATCGTCTGCGAAGGGGCTAGCGAAGTTGGCTTTTTGCGTGGGCTAGACAATTACGATGTATCGCAGGGCCGGTCATCATTGACGGCGCTTGGCATCGCGCTTGTCGATGCCGGAGGTTGCGATCACATCTATAAGCGCGCAAACGCCTTTGTGCGTCTAGATTACCGGGTCTGCGTATTCCGTGATGACGACAAGCAGCCGGATCAAACTGTGGAGAAGGCCTTCACGGACCTAGGGCACAGCTTGTTCAAATGGCGGAAGGGGCGGGCGATAGAGGACGAATTGTTCCTCAGCTTATCGGATGACGCCGTGCTCAGCTTGCTCGCCCGCGCAGAAGGGCTTCATGGGGAAGAGCTCATCGATGCTCACATCAGCTCAGAATCCCTTGGAGCACTGTCCTTGGGCGATTGTAAAACGGACTTGTCGGAAACGAACCGCAATATTCTCGCCAAGGCCGCCCGAAGCAAAAAGAACAGCTGGTTTAAGTCCGTCCGCTTAATGGAGGGGGTTGCTGAAGACATCGTCGCGACGGACACAACTGCGGACGAAGGATTTTGGAATGTCGTCAACGACGTCTACGAGTGGATAAATGAATCCTGATGGCCGACATCAATCTGCTCGACATTAAACGCGGCACTGTCACGGCTCCGGCGGGGTGCGGCAAGACGCATCTTATCGCGCAAGCGATAACAAAGGAGACGCCCGAGAAACCCATTCTCGTTCTTACCCACACCAATGCCGGGGTCGCCGCTCTTCGCGGGCGACTGGAAAAAGCGGGCGTTCCTTCAAAGTCTTACCGCCTTTCCACCATCGATGGCTGGGCGATGCGCCTTATCTCCACTTTTCCAAAACGCAGTAATGCTGACCCCAAGATCCTCAAGCTGGAGAATCCCAAGACTGACTATCCTGAAATTCGGGGCGCTGCTGCCCGAATGCTCAAGGCCGGGCATGGACTTGATGTTCTCGCTTCCACCTATAGCCGGCTGTTTGTAGACGAGTATCAGGATTGCAACGTCCCGCAGCATGCCATCGTTTATTTCATGGCTCCGGCGTTCCCTACCTGCGTCTTGGGCGACCCAATGCAAGCGATATTTGACTTTCAGGGAAAGCTTGCTGACTGGGACGAGCACGTGTGCAAGCATTTTCCTCTTGCCGGTGAGCTTACCATACCGTGGAGATGGAAGAATGTCGGTGAGGAGAAGTTCGGCCGCTGGTTGCTAGATGTTCGCAAAGAGCTTTTCGAAGGAACTCCGATTGAGCTAAAGTCGCTGCACGCCAATGCCTCCTGGATAGATACGAGCGGAAAGGATGCGTTCGAGCGGAGGCTGTCAGCTTGCCAGACGAAGGCGCCAAACGCGAATGGCTCCGTGCTCATAATCGGTGACAGCACGAGCCCTCAAATGCAACGGCAGTTCGCCAGTCGGACGCCAGGCGCCACAGCCGTTGAAAGTGTAGACCTTAGAGACCTTGTTAGTTTTGCGCGTAATCTCGATCTGAAATCAACCAAGGCACTGGATCAAGTCGTCTCGTTTGCTGAAGACGTTATGACGAGCGTCGGCGGCGCCACTCTGCTGAAGCGGGTGGAAAGCCTAAAAGCCGCAAGGAATCGAAAGCCAGCTTCAGACCTAGAGGGTTCTGCCATCCGTTTCGCCGATCGTCCTAGCCATGCAGGCGTACGAGAATTGCTCGGTGCGATGGGTGAGCAGCCTGGTGTGCGGAGCCATCGCCCAGGGATTCTAAGGGGGTGCATCAGAGCGTTGCAGATGGCCGAAGCTGACGGTGGCCCGAGCTTTCACGAAGCTGCAGTTACTGTCAGAGAACAATCCCGCGCACTCGGTCGTCCACTGCCGAAGAGAGCGGTCGGCAGCACGTTGCTGCTAAAGGGGTTGGAGGCAGACGTGTCCGTCATCTTGGATGCGGACGACCTCAACCGTCGAAACCTTTATGTGGCGATGACACGAGGCTCTCGCCGGCTCGTCGTTTGTGCAAGCAAGAGTGTGCTCAAGCCTGCCTGATCAACGCGGAAACCGACCGATCCCTTGTGCGCGAGTCTGATAGGGCCAGGTGGCCTTAACCACACCCACGCGAAGACATACGTTACGCAGGATAATCCAGACATCTCGTACAAAAACATCATCATATGCACCGTCCCACGCGCGATCTCTTGATTGGCATTCGTACTTCTCGACTTCCGCAAAAGCCTGCCATTCTCGCCCGCAAAGCCATTCAAGTTCACCGCATACACGGCCTCCAGCAACTCCTGCATATCCGCAACATCATCGAGACCCTCGCAACTGTGAGTCGCCTATAGGCCGCGCGAGGTCTGCTTGGCTGGCATCAACATTCAGCGTAGAGTGCAGCGCAAGCGGGAGCGTCGAGCCAAATGAAATATGCCCTTGTAGCCAAGCAACGGGTTGAAGCCTTTCCTGGCGGAAAGGCAACGTGCTCCAGGTGCAATGGTGAAGTTATTGCCAAGTGCGGCTCGCAGAGAATGTCGCACTGGGCTCATCGGGGACTACAGGATTGCGATTCCTGGGTCGAAAAGGAGACCGAGTGGCACCGTGCTTGGAAGGATCGCTTTCCGTCCGAGTTCCAAGAGACCATTCTTCATGATGAGGCAACGGGAGAGCGGCACGTCGCTGATGTCTGCACCAGCCATGGGCTCGTGATTGAGTTTCAGCATTCGTATCTCGACTCGAAAGAACGGGTCGCGCGCGAGAGTTTCTACAGCAACATGCTGTGGATCGTGGATGGCGCGCGCTTAAAAGGCGACTATCCAAGGTTCATGAGAGGGATGGATGGGCTTAGACCTATTATCGTTGGGCATTTTCTTCTCAGATTCCCGGAAGAGTGCTTCCCCAAGCTGTGGCTTGAAAGCTCAGTGCCCGTGATCTTTGATTTCCGGGGGATCGACGTAAGAACGTCTCCCGATCCGCTCAAGGATACGCTTTGGTGTTTGCTTCCGGGACGAGCGGAGGGCCATGCCGTTGTTGTTGGCATGTCACCTGAGCAGTTTGTGCGTGTGGCTCCTAGTCGCGCTCAGCTGATACAAGCGAAGGAGATTCTTTCGAATTTCTCCCAGGTCCTTCGAGAGCTGCGCGCCCAACAGCAGTATCGGCCAATCCCGCCAGGGCGGCCTAGCCCGCGCCTTTAGTATGTCGCTAGGATTTAGCCTCGTTAGCGAAAGCTACTCCACTCCCTCCGAGAACTACGGCAAAGACCTGCGCCCCGCGCCGGTCACGCATGCAAGGCGGTCCACTGATCGATGACGAACACGATCCCTTTGACTGAATCCTCGTTCGCCACTTATCTGGCGCTTGCTACCACTGCGTCCGGTACGGAAAGCTTTGGTCCCGTCCCGGACATCCAGGCGGAGAGGCGCAAGGAACAAGATGCTCGACTAAAGGAGATCAGGAGTCTGCTGTTCAGGTTGGATAGCGGCTTACTGTTGGACGCGGTCTCGATCCTTCGCAAGCCGATCCTGATCGCGGCGCTTCTCGGGCGTGTCGACCCGGCGCAGTACGCAATAATAAACTACATAAGGGACGCTCTCGCTCAGCCCGATGACGACCACAAGGATCGGCACTTCATCGTCCCCTTCGACGAAGAGGCGAGCTGGAAGCAGGCGATCTCAAATGCACGCCGCGCGATGGAGCTAGCTGATTTCAATCATTACGACATCAACCGATTTTCTCGAGCCCACGCAGTCGCCGACGCTTGTATGCGTTGGGAAAGACGTGGATTTAAGGTCGCGTTATCAACATTCGGACCGAACTTGGACGGCAAAGACGTGTCTAGGATATGCGCGGACATTGAAGCCACAATTCAGTCGATCGGCGGCAGGAACGTTATCAACGGCATCTTGGCATGGCACACCGCCAACGGGCGCATTTACGAAGGATCGCTTCTGTACGGCCGGGTGGTTGATCAGCTAGGTCAGCATCGAGAGCCAAGTGTCCCATTTCATTTCCTATACAATCTGGCTCTCAAGCACCTCAACGCGGCGCAAACGTCGAGACACCCCAAGGATGATTTCGGGCAGGTGATAGAATTCGCGCGCGATTTAGGTGCCGTATTCGACGTCGAATCGTATGTCGTCTACGAGAACATGAGCGTCGCACTCGGCAACTTTCACCATACGCTGGTGGACCGCATCTTCTGGGATGAACTTTTCGGATTTCAACAGTGGCAGCCGACTGTAGCGGAACATCTGCTGAAGGAGTGGCTCGGTCATGTTGAAGCAGCCGGAATCCCCCTGCCTGCTATTCCGCTGGCGAAATGGAGGCGCATCGTTTCATCGCTGTTCAAAGTGTCATCGGTGGACAAGTTTGTCGTCACCCACCCCTGCGAGCACGTAGATGCTGAGCTGGGACTTGCTGGCGTCAGCCACCTATTTGAGCTGCTCACCATAACTGCCGAGAAGCTCAACGACGGCTATTGTACTCCCTTCGACACTTCCAAGCGGAACGCTCCGTACTTCCCGCTTTATCGGCTCAGCCAGGAGGTTTGGCTGATTCCTCCGCGGGCGATTCTCGGGCGGGCAATTTACGAGCGGGTCTACGCGCTCCTGCGCGGCGGGAAGAATTCTCAGCTTGAGCGGGTGATGGGCGCGGCCCTCGAACTCCTGACAGCCGACGCAATCGCGAGCACCGGCAAGGCACCGGAAATCCTGGGCGAGCAATACAAGGAAGGGGCCGCCAGGAAGTCCCCCACATTCGAGGTCGATTTAGCCTCGGAAACGGACCGGGACCTGATTTTGCTTGAGTGCAAGAAAAAGCCGCTGACCAATGCGGCGAGAGCCGGCAATTCCTTGTCCGCGGCAGTCGATTTGGCGCAAGGCTTCCTCGATCCTTTGGTCCAGATGGCCCGTCACGAGAAGCATCTCTACGGATCGGGGTTGCACTTCGTCAGCGGTAAGTCCTTGCATCTCAACGGACGGCATCTGACGAAAGTCAGCGTCACAATGACCGATCACGGGTCAATGCAGGATCGGGTCTTCTTACGTGGCCTGATTGGCGCTTTATACGGGGTTAAACTCACGGCCGTAGATCCCGCCAACCAAAGGGAGGCGCAAAAGGTAAATGATGCGATTGCGGCACTTCAGGATGGCGTCACCGCGATACTCACTTTGACCGGCGAACCCACAGACAAGTTTCTCCACCGCTATTTGCCCTCTTGCTGGTGGCTGTCGATCGATCAGCTGTACTTCCTTTGTCGCAGGTCCGCTGATCTCCGCGCGGCGCTGGCACCACTCGGGAGCATTACGTTCGGCACCGGGGATATAATGACGGAGGTTTCTCACAGCGCGCGTATGGGCCTCCTCGCCAAACACAGGCAGCCTTGACGAATGAAGCCACGCGTTTGCAAGAGATCCGCCATCCCCGTCCCACCAACGCGTTCAATACTGCGGCCGCTTCAGCAGGTCGGGCAGCCTTGAGATTGCCTTGGCTATCCGCCTTGCCTCATCGCGTGACAGGTATTGGTGGGCGTACTGGTAGCCCCAGTTGTGGAGATCCTGCCGATGTAGGACGCAGCATACGGTGAAGCCGTTGCCGTCCGTCACTCGGAAGCATTCCTCTTCCTCCTCCATAGTCCACGGCGCTGGAAATCGCCGGAGATTGTCCATCAGATTCGGCGATGTGCTGGAGTGCCTTTGAGGGATTTGCCGGAGGCGTAGCTCGGTCGCCTGGTCTCTTCGCTTTTGAGCCGGTCCCGCTGATCGCAAAGATCGTCGACCTTGGCTTGCATCCGGCCAAGGAGTGCTTCGGCCGAAGCCGTGGCAATGCCCGCCCGTTGGAGTTGGAGGATTTCCTTGCGCTGCCGACCGATCTGCCTGTGCATGTGCTCGATCTCCGAGCGGATGAATTGGAGTGTAGGCATGGCCAAACCTGGGATTTTTGTCCAATAGAACGAAACAAGAACAATGAGTCAAGGTGTTACTTGAGGATAGGGAGCGAGAAATGGCGCGCAGTGACGCTCGCCCCCTCGGCGGTTCCCTCTGCTTGTGGTAGTTAGCGGTATTGCGAACAACCGATTGGGATTATGCGTAGTGAGCTCCATTGATGAGTCTCAGCCAAAGTCTCCTGCCAAGAAGGGCGGAAAATCGCGATCCTATTCGGACAGAACGCTCAAGCTGCTTTTTGCGCTCTGCAAGAATCAGTGTGCGCACCCCGAGTGCGCTCAGGCCGTTATCCAAGCTGCGACCAAGCAATCATCCAATCAAGTCATCGGGGAGATCTGTCATATCTATGCGCACAGTGGGAAGGGGCCTCGGGGAAATCCCGCGATGACGGAGGACCAGTTGCGCGAGGCGGACAATCTCATCGTGTTTTGCCCAACGCATCACGCCATTATCGATGCGCAACATGAGACATACCCCGCAAGCCTGTTGAAGCAATGGAAGCTACAGCACGAGCGCGCTTACCGCGAAAAGCTGACTGCGAAACTCACTGATATCGGTTTTGCTGAACTAGAGGTCGCGGCAAAGGCGTTGCTTGCGCCCTCAGTTGCGGCAAATGGTGACTACCAGACGATTCCGCCGGCCGAGAAAATCGAGAAGAACAAGCTGCGTTCAACGTCGACAATGTTGCTGACTTTGGGCGCAGCCAAATCAAGGGAAGTTGAGAGGGTTCTCCTGGCGTCATCTCAGCTAGACAGCGAATTCCCGGATCGCCTAAGAAGTGGCTTCGTTGCCGAGTACAAGGCATTGAAAGCAGAAGGTTTAGATGGCGATGATCTTTTCGTCGCCATGTACGAATGGGCCGGAGGAGAGGGCGATAAGGGACGGGAGGCCGCTGGCCTTGCGATACTGACGCACCTCTTTGTCATCTGCGACGTATTTGAGAAATGAGCCGATGACATTCTTCCCGACCAAGTATGTGCCCCTCGACGCCTCGGTGCTTGGTGTCGCCTCGATACTGCTCAGCAAGTTAAAATCGAATGACACTGTTTCGACCCTGTGGGATCGTGTGAGGATGCACCCGCAGGTAAGGACATTTGATCGATACGCTGAGGCCCTGACCCTTCTCTTTGCGGCCCATCTCATCGATATCCGTAATGGAATCCTTGTTCAGCCGAGCGGCGCCGGGTCAGCCACATGATAGTTCGCGTTTGGTCCGATCTGCCGACGTTCAGGGAAGCCCGGTTTGAGGAAGGCTTTAATGTCGTCATGGCCGATACCACGGAGGATTCCAAGGAGACCGAGAGCACGAACGGGCTTGGCAAAACGACCCTCATCAGAATCGTGCATTTCTGCCTCGGCATGGAGATCGGAAGAGACAAAGTGCTCACGCATCCCGATCTCGCCAATGTGACGTTCGGTCTAGACATGTTGGTCGATGGCGAGATGGTGGCCGTCAAGCGCAATACGTCATTGCCGAAGCAGGTGATCGTAAGTGCGTGGTTCGTCGACGGGCTGCGCATCGAAAAGGAGAAGATCGATGCCGAGTTTGTCCTCATAAGCACCGATGACTGGAAACTAGCGCTCACCAGCCGGTTTTACCCGCCAGCTAAAGGGGTCGCCGTTCGGCAGCCATCATTCAGGGATATACTTCTGTATCTCGTCCGCTTGGGTAAAGCGGCCTTCACCGATCCGCAAATGGCGTTCCAAGGGCAATCGGGGCCCGGTAAGCGGCTCGATATCAGCTTTCTCCTGGGGCTGAACTGGGGATTGCAGGACGCCATCCACGAGCAGATTGCCAACCGTAGCCATCTCAACGACGCTTCGAAGGTGAGAAAGGCTGCAGAGGAGGCGGGAGCGCAAAGATCAATCGGTGAGCTTGAGGCCGAACGTGTAGCTCTAGAGGCGCAGCTCAATGCACGGAAGAAGGAATTAGATTCGTTCAACTTAAGAGACGACTACCGTGACCTGGAACAGCAGCTGAGCGGAGTCGATCGAGAACTCCATGATGCGATCAACGAGAACTTCTCGGATACCCGGTTGCGCGACTTCTACCAGGAGAGCGCATCCGAGGTTCCCGAGGCAGATTCAGCCCGTCCAATCGCGATCCTCAAGGAGGCGGGCGCCATCTTTAAAGAAGAGGCTCTGCGTAAGCTAAGTGAGGTCGCAACATTTCACGAACAGGTTTACCGCAACCGCAAAGAGTTTTTGAGGGCGGAGATCAATCGGCTCGCAGTTGCCATAAAGGCCCGCGACGTTCAGATAGATCGACTTTCGTCGGAGAAGCAGCGGGTTCTTAAGGTCCTCCGATCAAGCGGTGCAATCGAGACATTGATTGTGCTCCAGCGGACACACACCGACCTAAATGCTCGATATCAAGTCTTGGTCTCGCAGATCGAGGACCGCAAGCAGGTCGATCGACGGTCTGATGAACTGACCGCAACGATTGCGCGTGATAGAACCATACTTAAACAAGATCTTGATGACCGTCGTCAGCAGGTAGATGAAGTGAGGGCTCTCTTTGCGGAGTACACCCAGGATCTGTACGGGCGGCCTGGCCGCCTCGGTGTGGATGTTGGTTCGAATGGCTACTCGTTCTCGTTTACCATCGATCGACAGGGAAGCGATGGCGTCGATCAGATGGTGGTGTTCTGTTTCGACCTAACGATCGCGAGTGTATGGGCCAAGCACAAAAGGGGTTTCCCGGTGCTGATCCATGACAGTAGCCTGTTTGCCGACGTGGACCCGAGGCAATACGCCAAAGCCTTAAAATTGGCGGCGATCAATTCGGAGAAGTACGGCTTTCAGTACATATGCTGTTTGAATGTTGGATCATTGCCTAAGGACCATTTCGGAGAGTTCTCTCTGGAGCCCTATGTCAGGCTCAGACTTCATGATGAAAGCGTCGAGGGACGGTTGCTTGGCAAACAACTGCCGCCGCGGGAGAAGAATGCTAGCTGAGAGGCTAATGGATAACCCTGCTGTGGCGAGTCCCATTGACATAGATGACTTGAGGGAACCCCAAATCCGACTGTATGGACTGTCCAATGCTGATGGCGTCTATACATTTTATCATGACGAGACCAACAATATCCGTCGGTTGCACATCAACGCCGGCCGTCTCAACGTCGCTGAACTGAGCGTTTTCGTGTTGGGCGGCCTCGTACACGAGGGCGGACCGCGACCAATCGAGCTACAAGCGCTTCGCGAAGCGATGCGCATTCAAAAGTCGGCCGGGGAAATCAAGCTTCAACACGTGGCAAAAGGCGGTTTCCTAGACGTCTTAGGTTCCCGAAAGCTGACTACGTTCTTGCAGTGGATCGCCGGCAGCGAGCTGACTATCCACTATCACCAGCTTGATCCGCTCTACTGGTCGATTGTCGATATCATCGATTCAATTTTGCCTAACCTCGGTGATCCCGGACTCTTTCCCTACCATGTCTTGCTCAAAAGCGACTTGGCCATGGTGCTTCGCTGCGATATCGGGGCAACAGTCCACCTGTTCCATGCTTACGGGTATCCGGGTCTAGCGCCAGAGGGGCGCAAACCGTTTCTGCAGCAACTGGTGGAGCTGGTTGATTACCACAAAGCTGTCTTGCCGACCGACAATGCAATGATCCTCAGAAGTGTTCTGCGAGCCGGTAGATCGTTGAAAAGTCTGGACTTCATCGAAGGGTATCCGTCCAACCTTCTAATCGAGGAGTTCAGCACCTTCTATTTAGGGCGCATCGCATTGTTCAAGAACTCCAGCCATGTCTTCGACATGGAGGACAATATTCGCGGTCTTCTCTTGAAGAGCCCGCTGACCAGCAACGGCCGACCCGTAACGAGCTTTCGCTTTGCCGATTCCAAGCACGAGCCCGGCATTCAGCTATCAGATGTTGTGGTTGGCGTGCTCGGGAAGATGCATAGCTATTTCACTCATACGGAACGAGATGAGGTAGCTGAAGATCGGGCGGCACTGAACGAGGTGGGCCTAGAGAATGCCGTTCTCCTTCGGGACCTCATTTCTAGATCGCATAAGACTAATATCGGCTTCCTTAATCACGTCGCAAACATGCACGACTTGGACAAGCTCAATCTTTTCCTTCGATTCCTGGATGGCATCTACGCATGAGTCGTGGATGATGGTCGCCAGGACAGCGCAGTAACCAGGCGGATTAAACCCCACACCGCTCGTCATGTGGTGCTCGACAACGGGCCATGCTGTCCTCTTCATTCACCAGGCTTGTTTCCCAAGGCTTCGGCAAGATAGGAGATAGCGCTTGCAACGGATGGTCGTTGACACGAACAGCCTCAAGTCGGATGGGCTGAGCTCGGTAGCAGCCACGCCAACCGGTCGGTTGCTCGGGTAAGCGGTCCGCTCTGGATCACTGGCCTCCCCACATTGAAAATCGGGGGATTCTCAGCCGAAAACGCCCAAGACCGCGGCTTCCGGCTTGACCCACTAAAATTACTTGTTCTAATTTTGTTCTCAATGGGCCGGGGCCGATTCTGCGAGCCGCGGCGTCCCTATAAATGACCACAGCAGCCGCCCTGATCCGGACAGGAACCATGCACGAGATCATCTGTCCCCATTGTGACAAGGCCTTTAAGGTCGATGAGTCCGGTTACGCGGATATCTTGAAGCAGGTCCGCGACGCCGATTTCGCAGAACAACTGCACGAACGTTTGGAACTGGCGGCGCGCGACAAGCAGAGCGCTGTGGAATTGGCAAAGGCCCAGGTGAGCAACGATCTGCAAAAGACTGCAGCCGCCAAGGACGCCGAGATCCTGGAATTAAAATCCAAGCTTAAAGGGAGTGAGGTTGCGCAGAAGCTCGCCGTGACCGAAGCGCTCAGTGCTCTCGAGAAGGAGCGTGACAGGATCGCAAACGCGCTAGCTGAGTCCGAGCGTGAAAAGAAGGCGGCCTCGGAGCTCGCTGAAGCGCTTTTGGCGAGCGAGCAGCACAAGATCACCGCCGCCAAGGAAAGGGAAATCCAGGAGCTGAAGGCCAAGGTCCAGGCTGTTGAGCTTGAGAAGAAGCTTGCAGTGACCGAAGCGGTCGGCGTCCTCGAGAAGGAGCGCGATGAGCTGAAGAGCGGCATCAAGCAGGTCCAGCTTGAAAAACAGCTCTCCGAGAAGTCACTGAAGGATAAGTACGAGACGCAGATCAAGGATCGCGACGACGCGATCGAGCGCCTAAAGGATATGAAGGCCCGCTTGTCCACAAAAATGGTGGGCGAGACACTCGAGCAGCACTGCGAGACCGAGTTCAACCGGGTGCGGTCGATGGCCTTTCCGCGGGCGTACTTCGAGAAGGACAACGATGCGCGGACCGGCAGTAAGGGTGATTATATCTTCCGCGACTCGGACGAGGCCGGCACCGAGATCATCTCGATCATGTTCGAGATGAAGAACGAGAGCGACAGGACCGCCACAAAGAGCAAGAACGAGGACTTCTTCAAGGAGCTCGATCGGGACCGCACCGAGAAGGGCTGCGAATATGCCGTT
This sequence comes from Bradyrhizobium sp. CIR48, assembly GCF_014198315.1. NCBI lineage: Bacteria > Pseudomonadati > Pseudomonadota > Alphaproteobacteria > Hyphomicrobiales > Nitrobacteraceae > Bradyrhizobium > Bradyrhizobium sp. CIR48. The sequence continues at coordinate 299,324 of NZ_JACIHG010000011.1, read as the reverse complement.
CTGGTCTCACTGCTCGAACCCGACAGCGAACTCTATAACGCGGGCATCGTTGACGTCTTCCACCGCTACCAGAAGATGTACGTTATCCGGCCGCAGTTCTTTATGCCGATGATTACGCTTCTGCGGAACGCGGCTACCAACTCTTTGAAATACAAGACGGAGCTGGCGCTTGTTAAGGCGCAGAATATCGACATCACGCAGTTTGAAAATCAGCTTGAGAGCTTCAAGAGTGGTTTTGCTAGGAATTACGACCTCGCCTCAAGGAATTTCCAGACGGCCGTCACCGAGATTGATAAGTCCATCGACCATCTGCAGAAAACAAAAGATGCATTGATCGGTGCAGACCGCAACCTCCGCCTCGCGAACGACAAGGCGCAGGATGTGACGATCAAGAAGCTGACGCGGGGTAATCCAACGATGGCGGCGAAATTCGCGGAGCTTAAGAATCAAATTGAGGCCGCCGAATAATTGGCCCCTCCCATAAGGCGGCTCCCTCCAAGCCATGACAATTCCTCCTCAGCTTTGGTCGTTCACGGAGAAGCACCAGCGCTTCTTCAAGTTTAAAGAATGCCTTGCTGCCGGCGATCAGTCGCCATGCGAGGGCCAGATCGTTCGCGCTCACATCATCCCTCGCTCTCAGCTGAAGCAGATTGCCCAGGATGGCCACGTCGTCGCGGTTCCCACCTCGCTGCTCGCCATAATGAAGATGCAGCGGATAGGGTTCGAGGCAAAAGAGATTGGAGTGGGCGAATTCTCAACCATGAACTGCTTCTGTGCGGGTCATGACAAAGCTCTCTTTGCGCCAGTCGAAGACGCACCACTCGTGTTCTCATCCGAGCAGCTCGCGCTGTTGCACTATCGGGCAATCGCTGCCGAGTTCTATCAGCGTAACAGCCAGCTGGAGTCGGCGGAATCGGAGCTGGACTACGAATCGAACGAGCCGCCGAACCCTAGATTTTCCTGGATTGTCATGTGTAGCGACCAGGCCACCGAGGAGGCGCATCAGGCCTTGGTTCGTACCGAGAGATTGATCTCAGCCCGACGCTTCAACGAACTTGGTAGCCTGGTCGTGCGTTTCGATGCGGTACCCGCGGTGATGGCGGCCGGCGCCTTCCGGCCAATATATGACTTCGCCGCGAAATCCGTTCAAAGGTCTGTCGACCTGTGTTGCTATGTTTCGATGCACTTGCTTGCCGCCGACGGCGGAGCAGTTTTGGCTTTCACTTGGCTTCGACGCGACCAGCCTGCAGAGCAGTTTGTCCGTACGTTTGCCGCCCTACCGAGAGAGCAGATGGCTTCGCTTGCCGTTCAATGCGCATTTGAGCACGTAGAATTCACCTGCATGTCTGACTCGTGGTGGAGCGGCTTAAAGCGCCCGATGCGAGGCTCGCTATTGGAACGCGTTAGGCGGGCGAACTCTTTATCTTATCGTCGCTCGCCCCGTTGCCTATCTTATCGCATCCACTATGCCGATTGGCCCGTCGCAGAGGTCCGCTAATCGCGGCTATTTCTGCGGCTGGCGCATTTCGCGCGCAGGGTGTTGGAGGTAACGCTCGGCATTCCGCTGTTCGACCGTCGTTACCATGGGTCCAGCCTTCTGCTGGAAGGGTTTGGTGTCTCTCATCCGGGGCGTCGAGCAGGTATCTCCGATCTTTTTCCGCTCCAATTAAGAAAGCGGGGTGAGTTGCCTGATTGATCAGGAAGCCGACAAACGGAGTCAGTCCGCGGACTGATAAGGAAACTAACAAAACGGAGTCAGTTGATGACTGATAAGGAAATAGCTGAAACCTTATCAGTGTGATGAACGAGCGGAATGGCGCTGCCACACAGGATTGAACTAAGGTCGCAATCCCGGTTGGTATTGATTTTACTGCGATTTTCGGCCCAGCGATCTGTTTTTGTGTGGCACTCTTGGGTGGCGCCGTGAAACAATTCTTACCACATTCGGCGGGAGCTCGCCACGTAGGAAACGGAGTTGACCAATCCTCCGATTGCGTCGGTGAAGGGTTGCGTGGACCATGCCCCTGCCCTCGAAGAGCGCAAATACTGCACATCCGAGCGACTCTTACTCTGACGACAGCCGGCGGACTTCCCCCGGTTTGAGGTTTACCTCGCCGAACGTTTTCAGCTGCTTCTCGGACAGAACCGCTGGGACGACCTGCGCTGTCCAGCCCTCCGGTACGGCCGCGAGGACCAGAGTTACCGCCTGACTCGGCTTGGCAAGCGCGAGCCAAATCTCAGTCCTGGATCCCGAATCGGGAGTCACCTCAACGACCGTAAATTCGTTTCCGAACGACTCTGCCATAAGGACCAATTCACGCGCAGGGCAGCCGTTTCTATGGCGGGCTCACTCAGGCGGTTTCAGTCCGGGGATTGTAGCCACTGGTTCATGTGCGAGCCGGTCTCGCACTGTCGCGCCTTGCGCACGATCTGATCGCGCAGCGGCCCGTGAGGGAGCAACTCGGCTTGCTCGCGCAAGCGCTTGGCCTCTTCAGCGAGGCGCTCTTCAAGAGATCGAGTCTGTTTGAAACGACGCCGCGTCGACATGGCGCTGCTCCCTTGTTGGCCCTTGTTGGAGGGGGGCGGGAGCGCTACCGGCGTTCTCATCACAGATAGCAGCCGAGGTCCGGTCTGTGATGGCCGCAGCGTGCGCCTGTCCGCAGCCGCCGGGCAAGGACTATCTTTTGCGCGCGCGCTGGAACTCTTCAGGAACGCCTCAAAGGGCGTAAGCGGCTCAAACCAAGGATTCAGCGGCATTTGGATCAATTCGGCCGATGACGTGAAAGCGTTGGACCGCCCCGCACGACGTTGCCTGGGCGTCAACCAGCCCATTTTCATTTGTGAAGCCACATATTAGCCTAGCGGGAAAACCTTCCGAGGCGAGGGGCCCGATGAATCTCGAAGACTTGTACCGACTTCTGCGCAGCGAGCATGTCCAGGCACAAGGGATCGTCGATACCCTCGAGGAACCCCTCCTTGTGCTTGACCTGGGCGGAAGTGTTCTGACAGCCAATCGCGGGTTCTACGAAACGTTCAGGGTTGGACGGGACGACACGGTTGGGCGCAGCCTGTTCGACCTGGGCGACGGTCAATGGGACATACCCGAACTCAGGCGCCTCGTCGGCGACATCATTCCAAGGTCCACCGCCGTCGTCGGCTACGAAGTTGCAGCCGACTTCCCGGCCATCGGACCGCGAACAATGCTGGTCAGCGCCCGTCGTCTGGTTCACCCCGATAATAACAGCTCCAGCGTCCTGATCCTGTTCGAGGACGTGACCGACAGACGCCATAGCGACGCTCAAAAAGACATTCTCCTCGCCGAGACGCGGCACAGGATGAAGAACCTCCTCGCGATCGTTCGCTCTCTTGCCAATCAGGGCGATGTGGAAGGCCGGTCAGCGAAGGATTACCGGGACGCCTTTCTAGGGCGACTCCAGGCTGTGACCGAAGCCGAGACCCTCGCGCTGGCCAGCAGCGCCGAGGCCGATCTGAGTGCTCTGGTGGAGCAATCGTTGAAGGCTGCGGGCCCGGATCGATACCGGGTGGTCGCCGGACCGGTCATTCGCCTCAGCCGCCGCCAAGTCGTGCCGATGACTCTCATTCTGCATGAATTGGTCACCAACGCCTGGAAATATGGTGCGTTCTCCAAGCCAGGAGGGCTGGTACACTTCGGCTGGCGCAGGTCGGAGGAGGAGGGGGGCAAGGCCGTCCTTCACCTTGATTGGCGCGAGGAAAACGGCCCACCCGTCACTCCGCCCACTCGCTCCGGCTTCGGCTCCAGGCTGATCGATCTCAGCGCGGTGCAGGGCCTAGGGGGTTCTGTGGAACTGAAGTACGAGCCCACCGGTTTACGAGTTCACATCACAGCGCCTTTGGAGTCCTAAAGACCGGGGAGCACTCATGGACGACGCTCCCCGAATATTGGTTGTCGAAGACGAGTACCTGATCGCACTGGAGCTCGACACCGAGCTGAGGGCCGCTGGCTACCGCGTGATCGGCCCGGTCCCGGACATAGATGGCGCTTTAGAGCTTTTGAAGGTTGAGCGGCCCGACGCCGCCATTCTCGATGTCAACTTGGCGGGCAAATGGATCACCCCGGTTGCGGAGATGCTCCGGGCGATGTCCGTGCCCTTCATTCTTGCCAGCGGCTACGTTGCCGCTGACCTCCAAGCCCATCCCGCCCTGCGAGACGCGGTCAATGTCGGGAAGTCGTGGAGACCTGAGTATCTACTCAAAACCCTTCGGAGCGCCTTGCGGGAAACGTAAGGGTATTACCCTATCGCTCCGGCCCCTTCGGTCCCTCGCAGAGATTCACTTAGACCGTCGACATTTCGGCTTTGGCTCAAGGGCGTCGAGCCCACCTGGCCGGAACGACTCGTCGATCGGTGCGGACAGCCGCGCGACGCGCCGCTGGCTTTCTTCTTGAAGTCTGTCAACTGCTAGTGTACTGTCTCGTGTATCGATACTGGCCGAACAACTGTTCCGCTTTCGCCTCAGATCCTGACGGCGCGCACGTTTCAGACATTCTCCATCATCGACTAACCGGACGGCTGGCGGCAACTTTGCGCGCCAGGTCCTGCGCGTATAAGGAAAACCTGATGAACACCGGTACAGTGAAGTGGTTTAATACCCAAAAGGGCTTCGGCTTTATCCAGCCATCAAACGGCACCAACGACGTCTTTGTTCACATCAGCGCGGTCGAACGCGCCGGTATGGGAACGCTGACGGAAGGTCAGGCGCTGTCTTACGATGTCGTCGCAGACCGTCGTACTGGCAAGTCCGCTGCCGAAAATCTTCGTGCTGCTTAATTGAGAGCACGACAGACCTGTCGCTCTAGCCACGGATGTACTGGTAGAGCTTGTGGTCCTGCCCCGCTCCCGAGTTATCGGGGCGGGGTTTTTCGTTCGAGCAAGTAGAAAGATCGAGAAGCGCACGCCCTGCGGCTTTCTTTGAGTGTTGCGCCAATGCTCGGTGACAACATCAGCATGTTCACCAGGCGCATCGGGAACGTGACCCCTCAGTGCCAAGCAGGAGATCCAATGAGCATAGTAAAACGTCATCTGGCCGAGCAAGAAGAACGCATGGTCCTGATCGAGGAGATTTGCATCGATACAGGGGCGCTCGTCTTGGATACTGCCACAGACGAAGTCTACTTCTCCGCGGACGAAGCGGCTTACAAGAACGCTTACGTCACGGTATTCCAAGCCTGGGCAAAGGGCACGATCAAGGGCACCGCAGAACAGATATTCGAGGCGACAAAATCCATTCTCGAAGACTAAACAAGACCGCAGATACACAAACGCCGAGGAAGCAAATATGCCGTACGCCTATAAGCTAAATGAAGAGGTTCGGCACCAAGCTCAAGGTCCCCAAGGACGCGCCGCAACTGAATTGCCAAGGATCTACACGATCGTACAGTGCATGCCGATCGAATCCGATGGACGCGTAAGATATCGTATCAAGTGCACGTCCGAGAACATTGAACGCGTCGTTACGGAAGATCAGCTTTCTTATTTTCACTGATCTCCGCATCCCGAAGCGCTCATCAGACAGTGCCCGGAGCAGCAGGGAGCAAAAAATGTCAGATCGGCGCGAGCTATACCGGAGCCCAAACGGGGACGCATGGTTCATCGCACGCGAGCCCACAAACGGTTACGCCTTCATCATCCACCAGCCTAATGCGCCCTCTGGTGGCCGGCTATCTCACATTGAGCTAGGCGAGTTCTTGCGTGACGGAAAGGGACCCGAGCAGCAAGCATTGTTGCGATTGATCGGAAGGCTGGTCGACGTTCCACCGTTTGCGTAGGATCCTTGCACTCATCGATCACGGCCGACTCGCCTAATGACGCTGAACGGCCCCCTTCAAGGCCCGGCAAGTGAAGGCGGGTCTACCACTTCTTTGTCGGTCGACACGTTCGCCTACCGACCGCAGGAATTGCCTCAGCCCCCTGCTTGCCGCGATAGTCTCGGTCGTCCGCGAGGATGTGAGTCGAACCTTGAGCACGAAGCGCCGACGCCCGCCTTAAGGGGTCATCGAGTCACTTCGCGTAACCCTGTGATCGCAGCCACGCGATCCGACGCTCTCCGTTCATCCACTCGTCAATATCGGCTTTGCTCGCGAAGCCCGTAATCTCTCGCACTTCTGCGCCCGGGTACTCTGCAATGATAGCCCAATCGCCCTCGGATTTACGGACTGGTTTGAAGCTCACTTTTATCTTTGCCATGCTGAATTATGTCAGAAGGCGGCCGAAAAGGGAACCTCGTTTGAGCCGTATACGGCCTGCTGAATAGCAGTTGCCACCTTGGTCTTGCGCCGTCGGAACGCACGGATGCCCCGTCAAGGACCGAGGCTTCGTTGCTGTCCGGTGGTAGCATTTGACCCGCTTTGGTCTCCCGTCGATCCTTAATTTGCAGGTCCGCCGGGTGTGGTCTCGCTAGGAGCGGCGGTCATTGTGACATCATGGCCCTCCTGCAGCGCGATCGAAGCCGCGGCAATTGCGGCCTCGAACGCAGCCCCCTTCGTGGCGTATCGATTCTCCTTCTTGCCTTTGCGGCGTAAGCGCCACGTGCTGCCTTTTGCAACTATCTCGAATTTCGCGAGCCCCATAGGTTGTCCTCCTAATTTTGCACGCCTTTCGCCGCAGTGAAGCGAGAGTTCAACCGGGTTAGCTTTGAGCGTGCTGCCAGCGAGAGGTGACGTCGGCGCCAGTCTTGTTCAGGTGCACATGCTGATCGACGTGATCGACCCAGGAAAGCGGAATGAAGTGGTGATGCCGACAGTCCGGCGAACTCTGTTTCGTCAGCTTGATCTTGTCCGTTCCATCGAGATGATCAACTTTTCCCACCATTTTCCTATCGGACGAAATCACGTCCATGTTTTCTTTGATCTTGGAAACGTCTGTCATCGGTATCTCTCATTTAAGAATAGTAGGAGTCGATCGACGAGCTAAACATCCAGTGCTCCCAGCGCTCAACGTTCCTCCATCAGGCCGCCCGCGCGAGCGAGAGCCGCTTCTGGCCGAAGTAGCGCGTGATTTCGGTAAGTGTCATCGCGTTCAGGACCCGGTCGGCAGAGACCCCGCCCTTGCGGGCCATCAGGACGCCCCAGTGGTCGAGCTCGGGAATCGAGTGCGCGTCCGGATTAATGCTCAGCATGCAGCCAAATTCGAGGGCTGCGCGGTGCCAGCGCCAATCCAAGTCGAGACGCCACGGATGTGCGTTGATCTCGACGACGACGTCGTGCTTCGCGCAGGCCCGCAGCACCTTCTCGACGTCGATTTCGTAGCCTGGCCGCCGCTGGAGCTGTCGTCCCGTCATGTGGCCGATGATGGTGGTGTGAGGGTCGGAAATAGCCCGAAGCAGGCGCTGCGTCTGGGCCTTGCGGTCCAATTTGAACCGGCCGTGGATGCTGGCGACCACGAAATCGAAGCGTTCCAGAACGTCGTCGTCATAGTCTAGCGACCCGTCCGCCAGGATGTCGGACTCGATACCCTTGAGGATTCGGAAGTCCTTGCCAAAGCGCTTGTTCAGGCGGTCGGCTTGCCGGTGCTGCTGCGCGATCTCCTCAACCGAGAGACCACCGGCATAGTGCGCTGACTTGGAATGGTCCGCGACCCCGAAATACTCGAAGCTCCGCCGGCGCGTGGCCTTGGCCATGGTCTCCAGCGTCTCGGTGCCGTCGGAGGCATCAGTGTGGCAGTGAAGAATGCCGCGCAGGTCCTGGTCGGTGACGAGCTTCGGGAGCTTGCCTTTCAGAGCCGCCTCGATCTCGCCGCGCCCCTCCCGGAGCTCAGGGTCGATGAAGGGCAGACCGAGGGCGCGGTAGATCTCAGCCTCCTCGCCAGCGATCAGCGTGCGCCCCTTGTGCAAGCCGTCGGCGACTAACCGCATGCCCTTCTCGGCGGCTAAGGCTTGGAGCTGCTCGACGTGGCCGGCGGAGCCGGTGGCGAAGAGAAGGGCGGCGCCGAAGTGCTTGCGGTCGGATACTCGGATTTGCAGCCCGTCGGCCGATGGCGTCGATGTCTTGTCCGGCTTGACAGCCTCCGCAACGATCGCAAGATCGCCGACGAGTTCGCAGCCTCGGCGGAAATCGCCGGCGACCGTCACACGTTTGAGTTCGGGGCGGGACTTGCGGATCGAATCCTTCGCGTGCGCGAGCAGCGCGGCAGCGCGGTGCAGATGAAGGCGGCCTTCTCCGCTTTTGGCGATCGCGAGGTTCTGCAGAATCTTGGTCTGCAGCGCGGCGCCGAGTCCTTTCATCTTCTTGATGCGGTCATCGTTGGCGGCGGCCTCCAACTCCGAGAGCGAGCCGATGCCGAGATCCTTGTACAGGCGCAGCACCTTCTCCGGACGAAGTCCGGGCACAGCGAGCATCTCGAGCACGCCCGCGGGAATCTCCTTCCTCAGCTTTTCGAGGCTGGGATGACTGCCCGTCTTGTGAACCTTGGTGATGGTGTCGGCAATAGCATCGCCGACGCCCGGGATCTCAGTAAGCCGATCTTCGGCAACCAGCACGTCCAGAGGAACGGCTAGGGCCGCCAGGCTGTCGGCGGCCCGAGAGTAGGCTTTCGCCCGGTACGGATTGCCGCCCCGCAAGGCGGTGCGCTGCGCGTACTCTCGAAGGAGACTTGCCACTCCGCGCGCGTCGAGCGAAGGCATTCAGCCAGCCTCCCTCTCTGGGCTTTGCGGCGCCGCCGTAGCACCTGGCCGGCGATCGAGAGAGGCCTCGAGTTTCTGGGCTGCGCGAAAGTCCTCAAGGTGCTGGACATTGGGGCCGTAGGCCGCCTCTTTCTTGAGGAGATTGTAGATCCGGCCGGCCACCAGTTGCAGATGCTTCATCCTGCCGTGCGGCATCGCTCTCGCTCTGCAGAGCGCGCGAAGGGCATAGGCGCGGAAGTAGTCGAATGCGTCTGACATGACTTCAGTAAACGCCGGCTACCCCTCATGGTTCGACCAGCAGCCTGGATCTCATTCTCCGATGCCGGCGCGGCGGCGACTTCGCGGTGCCGGCGTCCCGGCCTGATTGCTGCGTCAATCCGAACCGGGAAAACTTGGAACCTCTGGGCGCAGCGTATGTTGTGCCCGGCCAGTACTGGAGGACAACATGAGCAAGAAACTTCTTCTGCTGCTGACGGCCGCTTCGCTTCTGACGGGTCCGTCGTTCGCGCAAAATCCGCCGGCGACCGACCGCCCGAACAACAATGCGGTCAACAATTCCGGCGAGAACAATTCCGACAAACCGGTTTCGGGGGCCAACAGCTTCACCGAGGGCCAGGCCAAATCGAAGATCGAGCAGGCGGGTTACGCCGATGTGACGGGTTTGAAGAAAGACGACAACGGGGTGTGGCGCGGCAAGGCCAGCAAGGGCGGCACATCGACGAACGTCAGCCTTGACTTCCAGGGCAACGTCAACGCGGCGAAGTAACCGGGCGCAGCAGTTAACACGGACAAGGACTCAAAATGACCGTCACGATTTCACGTCTCTACGACAACTACTCCGACGCGCAGCGCGCGGTGACGAACCTCGAAGCAGCGGGTCTGCCGCATTCGGACTTGAGCATCGTCGCGAACAATTCCGACAACTGGTACAGCAGCGACAAGAAGATTGACCGCGACCGCGATGGTGTCGACGACCGTGCCGAAGGCGCCGCCAAGGGTGCCGGCGTCGGCGCGGGTCTCGGCGGCGCTGCCGGTCTGCTCGCGGGCCTCGGGCTACTGGCGATTCCGGGCCTGGGCCCGGTGGTCGCGGCCGGATGGCTCGCCTCGACGGCGCTGGGCGCGGCCGCGGGCGGCGCCACGGGCGGAGTCGTCGGTGCGCTGACGCAAGCGGGCGTTTCCGAGGAAGAAGCACCTCTCTATGCCGAAGGCGTAAGGCGAGGCGGCACGATGGTTTCGGCCCGCGTTCCTGACGGCGATCGTGCGCGGTACGAAGCGATCCTCGACCAATCGGCCGTCAATCTACGCGACCGCAGCGCGGCTTGGCAAAAGTCGGGGTGGAAGAGCTACGATCCGGCGGCGCAACCATACGGGGCGGACGAGGTCCGCCGCGAGCGCCAACTCTACGGAGCAGGCGTACGGTAAGGTCAGTCGGTGACCCGCCTCCGAGGCGGGTCTCCTTTTGGACGCGCCAACGATCGAATACTGGAGCCGAAAATGAGCCGCGGAATGCCATCGATGACCGCCCTCTTGGGCATGCTCGCTATCGCCGGGTACCAGAATCGAGACAAGCTGGCGGAGATGTTTCGCAACGCAACCTCCGGGCAGCCGGCTGCAGGCAACAAGGACTCGCTAGGCGGCATGCTCGGCAACTTGGGCGGCCTCGTCGGCGGCGGTGGCGTTCGCTGCTCAACGGCGGGATCGGCGAACTTCTCGAGCACTTCAAACAGAACGGTCAGGGTGACGCCGCGCAGTCCTGGGTCGATCACGGGCCGAACCGGGAGGTCACGCCGCCCGAACTTAGGCAGGCGATCGGTCCGGATGTCCTGCAGAAGCTGGAACAGCAGACCGGACTGTCGCAGCAGGAGATACTCGATCGCTTGGCCCGCGAGCTGCCGACAGCCGTGGACAAATACACGCCCGACGGACGGCTTCCTTCTTCGTCTGGCTAACGCAACGCGCACTTGGAGGAAAACATGGGCATCATCTGGACGATCATCATAGGTTTCATCGCGGGTGTCATCGCGAAATTCATCATGCCGGGCGATAACGAGCCGACTGGTTTCATTCTGACCACGATCCTCGGAATCGTAGGAGCGTTCGTGGCCACCTATCTCGGTCAGGCGCTGGGCTGGTATCGGCCCGCCGAAGGAGCGGGGCTAGTCGGCGCCGTCGTCGGTGCGATTATCGTTCTGTTCGTTTACGGGCTGGTCGCAGGCAGAAGCCGTCGGGCTATTTAGTTCACAGCGTGTCGCCCCAGCGTCGAAAAGCCGTAAGCGACGTGGCCCGTTTTGAAGCTGTGTCCGTGAAGCGCGGGCGCTATCGATACCCCCACGTTCAGAGTGTTCGTTGAAAACACCGTGCTTTGTTCTGCGAGGAACCCCTGCGCAACACTATCGTTGTGCTGATCTTCGGGACAGCAAAGGATACGATCATGGACCGCGAACATGTGAAGGGCGCCGCCGACAAGGCAAAAGGCGCCATCAAAGAAGGTGCCGGCAAGCTCACTGGCGACAAGGGCATGGAAGCCGAAGGCAAGATCGACAAGGCCAAGGGATCCGCCCACAACGCTGCGGGGGACGTGAAGGATGCGGCGCGGGACGCCGCTGACGCCCTCAAGAAGTAAGCAGAAGAAGCGAAGATCAAAAACTGGCCGCCTCCGGGCGGCCTTTTTTGCGCCATTTGAGATGGCGGGGGCTTTCAGCCGGAGATCAGAGGAACGAAGCGGACCTCCTCTATCCTTTCCTCGACGAACCTACCGTCCGGCTCGCGTGTCAGCTTCGTCAGCCACTGCACACCGTCAGGATCGCCGAGCGGGATGAGCAGTTGTCCCGACGGAGCTAGTTGAGCCTTCAGGACCGCGGGCGTCTGCGCGCCGGCGGCCGACACCAGGATCACGTCGAACTCGCCGCCTTCCGGCCATCCTGCGGTCCCGTCGCCATGACGCACATCTACGTTGCGGCAGCCGAGATGCCGAAGGCGCGACCGTGCGCGCTGCACCAATGCCTCATGGCGCTCGAGCGCGCAGACCTCCCGCCCAAGCTTGGCGGCGAGCGCCGCCAGGTAACCCGAACCCGCGCCAATCTCCAGAACCCGGTCCGATTTGGCGATCGCGGCAGCCTCGAGCATCTTGGCGACGATGTAGGGCTGAGAGATGGTCTGCCCTTTCGGAATCGGTACGGCAATGTCTTCGTACGCGGCTTCCGCGAACCGCCGATCAAGGAAAATTTCGCGGGGGACCTGCCGCATCGCAAACAGGACCCGCCTGCTGCGAATGCCGCGGCTGGCAATCTGCACGTCGACCATCGCGTCGCGGAGGAAGCGGGACCTCTTGGACCGTTTGCTCTCCCTGACCGCGCGCATGACCTCTCCAGGCATGGACGATTTCGCTCCAACAGATAGAAAACTCGGAAGCCCGCGACTTGCTCCTCGACGAGACGGCTGGGTCGCTCTCGCCGACGAGACCGAGTTCGCTGCCGATGAGTGAATCGCGGAGCTGCCGTCAGGAACGTGCCCGCAACGGGAACGACCGCCTCCGGATCGAATTGATTTCGCGGAAACCGAGCCCGGAGAACGCTCATGAAATGGATCTTCAAGGCGGCATGCGTGGCCGCAATGGCGCTGGCATCGGCCTCCGGCGCGGACGCCAAGGGCTGCATCAAGGGCGCCATCGTCGGCGGCGTCGCCGGCCACATGGCCGGTCATGGCAAGCTCGGCGCGGCGGCCGGCTGCGCGATCGGCCATCATGAGGCTAACAAGCAGAACCCGAAAAATTCGAATGCCCAGGCGCCGTCGGGACAGAAGTGATTTCCGGATCGGGCCTCCATAGTGTTGGAGAGACGCGATGAAATCGACGGTGTCGGCGCTCGTTCTTGGACTTGCCGTCACGACTTCCATGGTCTTGGCTCAACCGGCGAGATGGACCACCTACTCCATCCCGCAGACAGGTACCTCGGTCGATTTTCCGGCCTCGATCTTTACCGAAGAGGCGGGCCGGCCGGACGGCTACGGACAGCGATTTCGGACTGCTGACGGCCGAGCCGACCTTACGATACAGGCCGTATCCAACGTCTCGAATGATTCACCCGCTGCATTTCTCGCAAAGAAGCATCCGCCCGCGCGCATTCAGTACAAGCGAACGACGCCTCGGTTCTTTGCGGTGTCCAGCTACAAGGGCGACAAGGTCTGGTACAACCGGTGCAACTTCTCGAGCGGATTTATCCACTGCGTCCTGCTCAACTACCCGGCGAGCGAAGAGCGCGAGTGGGACCACATCGTAACGCGCATCAGTCTCTCGCTGAGGGGCAGATAAGGCGGGTGCGGGGTGGCCCTCGCGCGGGCTGCGCGTGCCTATGCCCGTGGCTTCGAGAACACGGATCCGAGAGGCCGCCGCCTTTGGCTATCCTCGCGAGCGCTAGTTCTGAATAGCGGGTCGTGAGACCTTTGGCTATCCGCGACAGGCGCCGTAGTTCAACGGCGGGCGACGGTCCCTGCAGTTCAATAGGGCGGCAAGGCTATCGTTCCTCCGATCTGCCCGCGGCTCGCCGATCTGTGGTTCACGCCGTAGCCGCCGCCCGTCCGGCCTCGGTGATGCGATACTCGATATCTCCGGATGGAAGCGGTTCGGTTTCCACGAGACCGAGCTCCACGAGCCGCGCCACGATTTCATGGTCGAACGTCGGCGGGCTGACCCAGGATTCGCCGAGGAGCTTCCTCAGAAAATTCCGCTCCAGATCGGTCAGCTCCATGCTCCAACTCCGCTCGCCGACTTCGTCCGGCACATTGCGGCGCGTCATCCGATCCGGCCGCTTCATCCCTGGGAAATCAACTTTTCGCCCCGGATTGTGCCAGGAACAGAGGCATCGTGGCCCCGTTGATTGCCAAAGACAACACCCAGGAGGTCAACATGACCATGGAAGATCGCGAGACGTTCAGCCTGATCGGCAGCGACAAGGTCGAGGGCACGAACGCGTACGACGCGAAGGGCGAAAAGGTCGGCTACATCGAGCGCGTCATGATCGACAAGATCAGCGGCAACGTGTCGTACGCGGTGCTCAGCTTCGGCGGCCTGCTCGGCATCGGCGACGATCACTATCCGCTGCCATGGCAGACGCTGAAATACGACACCAACCTCGGCGGCTATGTAGTCACCGGCATTTCCCAGGACCAGCTCCGCGGCGCCCCCAAATACGCCGACGAGAGCAGTTGGAATTGGAGCGACCCGGCGACGACGCGCTCGTTGAACGCCTATTACGGTGTGCCGGTGGCTTGACACGGCGCATTACGGTGCTTGGCTGGCTGACGGCGGAGGTTGCTCTTCCGCCGGACTGCGGACCAGCGCACTGCCGCACGCGAGACGACCCGGCTCGGTCGCCGAGGAGATTTGAAAGTGAGTGATGCCGTTCGTGTTCTGGTCGTGGAGGATGAAGCTCTCATCGCAAGCTTCGTCGAGGACGCCTTGTCCGACGGCGGTTTCGAGGCCTGCTCGGTCCATTCGGGGGAAGAGGCCATGTGCACCTTTTGCGATGGCCGCGAGGGATGTCGAGTCCTGCTGACGGACGTCAACCTGGGTGACGGCATCAGCGGCTGGGAGCTGGCGCGGCAGATCAGGGAAATCACGCCTGGCTTTCCTGTGGTCTACATGACGAGCGCCAGCGCGCCTGACTGGCAATCGCAGGGCGTCGACGGCAGCGTCCTGATCCAAAAGCCCTTTGCGCCGGCGCAATTGGCTGCCGCCGTCTCGCAGCTACTTGATACCGGAGCCTCGCCGGCTTGAACCGGAATCGTGGTGAGTTTCCGATGCTTCGATCGTGCCCACATCGGTTGCGGCTGATCGTTAGCGTTCTTTGACTTGGTGTGCGGCCGCGGCGTGCGCCCCCGCGACCAGCATCCAGTCCCGCAGCAGGCCTCTGTCCTCTCTGGAAAACGACGCACGCCGCTTGAGATCCTCCAGCGTCTCGCCGGGATGGCATCGCTCGAAATCCTCGCGGATTAGCGACTCGAGGTAGGTCCGGTCCCAAGCGCCGGCTGAATCGAGATGCTGGTGCGAGTAGGTCTTCATGGTTGCCGTTTCGGGGCACGCGCAGTCGAGGGCGTCCGGATGCGGCACAACGGTAAGAGCGATTGTTGGTTTACAAATGGGATCTGTCCGTCGCGGACGGTTTCGCTGGCAGGGCGTCGAGGCGGGAACCTGTGCAGGTCCACGCCGTTCGCAACCACGGGGGGCTCGCCTTGAAGGAGCCGTCACGATGATCGAAACCGAGACCCTCTTGGAAAAATGCCCCCGCTGCGGCGCCTGGCCGATGGCCGCGAGCCTGCAGCGGACGTCATCCGCGCAGCCGGATGTCCGGTTCAGGTGTCCAAGGTGTCACGGTGACGAGGCGGGCCGGCTGCGGCGCCCGTTCGTGCCGCGCCACCCGCCTCGGACTCTTGATGCGGCCTGAGATGAAGATCCGCTCCCATTCCGAAAGCCACATCGTCGAACTCGAAGACGGCTCGCGCTGGCAGATCTTTCCGGGCGATCTCGACCTGACGCTCGACTGGAAGCCCGAAACCGAGCTGACGGTCGTCGAGGCCAAAGATGAGGTCGCCACCCACGAACTGCTGGGGGCTGGCGGGAAGGTGCGTGTCAGGCCCCTCGGCGACAGTTGGCCTGCGAAGGACACCAAGGATGCGCTGAAGGACGGATGACGCGCTTGCGGCTACGGAGGAGGCCGCGACCCGCCTGGAAGCGGGCCGGAATGGCCATGGAAGACGAGAAGACCCGATTGCTCGCCGAAGCCCAGAGGTGCAGCCGCCTTGCTGCTTCCATCACCGATCCCGAGGTGATCGAGCGGCTCTCCGCCCTGACGGAAGAATACCAATGCCGGGCCAATGCTTCGCCGGACCCGAAGGACGGGTAGGGCTGAGTCAAATTTCGCCGGAACCAGAGAACAGCACGGCGGGCGGCGTCGCGCGCGGCGGCGGAATGGATCTTCCGACAGGAGATCCGGGTCTGCTCTTGGCGTCGTACCTCTTGGCCAGATCAAGCAGTCTTCTGCGCGTAAACGGGTCTGCCTTCTCCGCCAGATCCCGCGCCCGCTGCGCGAACCCGCTGTAGAACTCTTCCATGACGCCACCCTGCAACAACACCACGGACGCCGATCTTCGACGGTCTTCGGCGTTCGCGTCAAGAGATCGCTTGTGCCCGCAAGGCGAAGGGCACTACGCTGATCGGCGGGGGAAGCCAAATGTCGATGCTGCATCCTATCCGGAAGCCGTGCCCGCACTGTGGGCGGCCGATGAAGCTTGTTCGCGACGCCGCCGCCAGAGGCGGCGAGCGCTACGTCTGTCCCGAGTGCGACGACGACCCGCTGCACGATCCCGCCGCCCGGAAGTGGGTGGACGGCCCGCTGCGGCCGCCGGCGAAATAGGGGTGCAGAAGGACGGTCTGGTCTGACGGCCAGGAAGACGCTGGGACTGGCAAGTTGTTCATAGGCGCACCAACTCCATTATTGTTACCGAACCTGGGAGGTGCGAGGTGTCGGCTGTCGCAAACCTGCTTGCGCGCAAGCAGGCGCTCATGGAGCGACTGGAGAACGGTGCCGGACCGAACGAGCGCGAGGAAATCGAGCGGCTGCTCGCGCAGATCGAGACCGCGCTGAACTTGCTCGAATCGGGAAATGCCGCCACGCGCGAGGAATGATCTGGCCGCGCCGGTCGCGGCGCGCCGAAAGCGTGGGCGCCTAGGAACCGCAGCCGCCGCAGCCGGTTTTCGTGAATGCCGCGCTATTACTTCGATACCTCCGACAACGAGAACTTTGTCTTCGACGACGTCGGGGTGGAGATCGCTTCGTTCGAGGACGTGAAACGGGAGGCGTCCCGGGCCATGGCGGACTTCGCCAAGGACGTACTGCCAGGGTCCGAGGTTCGCAACTTGGCGGTCGAAGTTCGGGATGACGCAGGGCCCGTTCTCCGCGTGGGCCTTCGCTTCGAGATCGAGCACGCCGCTGTGCGCTGACGCCAGGGGCCGGGCGAATACCCCTCGCAAGGTGAAATGCTTCCGCCGCCCGTCGGCCATGTCGGAACCGGACCGCCTCGTTCGTCTTGAATCCAGGCCCGCCCCAACGGAGTTCTGCGTACATGGCCCCGCGTGCCAACTGGAAAGGCTTCCTGCGTCTGTCCCTAGTCACCTGTCCGGTCGCGCTTTATCCGGCCACCTCCGAATCCGAGAAGATCAGCTTCAACCAGCTCAACCGGCAGACCGGACATCGCATCAAGTACCTGAAGGTTGATGCCGACACTGGCGACGAGGTGCCTAACGAGGACATCGTCAAGGGCTATGAGCTCGGCAAGGGCCAGTACATCGAGGTCTCGAAAGAGGAACTCGAGGAGATCGCTCTGGAGTCCACTCGCACTATCAAGATCGACGAGTTCGTTGACAAGGCCGACATCGACCCGCGCTACCTGATCCGCCCGTACTACGTCCGCCCGGACGGCAAGGTCGGCCACGACGCTTTCGCGGTGATCCGCGAGACAATTCGCGAGATGGACAAGGTCGCCATCGGCCGCGTGGTGCTGACCAATCGCGAGCACATCGTCGCCCTCGAGGCAATGGACAAGGGGCTCGTCGGTACGCTGCTGCGCTACCCCTACGAAGTCCGTAGCGAGCATGAGTATTTCGACGAGATTCAGGACGTGAAGGTCACGAAGGACATGCTGGATCTCGCCAAGCACATCGTGAATCAGAAGGCCGGGCGGTTCGAGCCGGAGAAGTTCGAGGACCACTATGAGACCGCGCTGATCGACCTCATCAACAAGAAGCGCGCCGGCAAGCCGATCACGCCGAAGGAGCGTCCAGCATCGACCAACGTCGTCGATCTAATGGAGGCGCTGCGGCGGTCCGTCGGCAACGAGGCCGCATCGGCGAAGGCCGCAAAGCCCACCAAGAAGCCGCGAAAGGCGGCCGCCGGCCAGAAGGAAATGCTGATGCCGATCGAGGGCAAGAAGACGGCGAAGGAAGCTACGGCGAAAAGGCCGGCCAAACCGCAGCGGAAGTCTGCGTGATTTTCTACAGCAGGAGGATTGGAACGAACGGGTTCGCGAAACGTCGAATCCAAGCCCCCGGCCCCCAAAAGCCCCATCCGGGGGAAAACCTACCCCAAGGTTGGCGGTCCGAATGCGCAACATAGCGCAAGGACCGTTTGCGCCCGAAGGAGGGAGCAATGAACAATCGCATATCGGACCGACGGATGCCGACCGTTGCCCAACGGGAAGCCCGCAAGGTGTTTCGCGACGCGCGCGCGGAGGCGCCGGTCTCAGAGCATGAGCGCGACCAACAGGCGTTCCATGCAAACCGGGAGCGCCTGAAGGCGGAGCGGATCGCTCGAGAGGCTGCAGCGAAACAGAAGCCAAAGACCTGATTCCCTTAAAGCGGTTAGCGCCAGCGGGCTCCCGATCGATGGAGACGATTGCGACGTCCGCTTCCCATCACCGAGATGAAAAGCGGATGCTACCTCAATTCCGCCCCTGCGGGAGCGAATGCTCGAGGAAGAAGCGCAGCATTTCTCTCGTTGCGTCCGGTCCGTCTGGATCGGTGTAGGAGCCGGCGGGGCTGCCCCCCGACCATGCGTGTCCGGCGCCGTGGATTTCCCAGTGCTCGAGGATGCTGCGTCCGGAGACGTCAGTATGGACCGTGCGAGTGTAGGCATGCCCGCCCGGCACCCGTCCGCGATGCACCTTCGTCGTCGTGCTTGTCCCACCAACGGATTGCCGGACAATTCGCGCGCCGTTTTTCGAATGCACCGTGTTGTCGCGGTCGCCGTGGAAGACGATCGTCGGAATGGATGGGCCACCTGCCGGCCTTTCATCGGACCCGCCGCCTTGCTTCATGGCAATCAGTGCCGAGGAAAGGTCCGTGGCCGCCCCGCAGGCTAGTCCGGAATGGATCCCGATCGCCGCGTACAAATCGGCGTAGGTGGATCCCATGACTGCAGCGGCCGCCGCGCCTGCCGACAGTCCGGCGACGTAGACGCGTTTGGGGTCGACGCAATGCTCGCGCATGATCTGGCAAGTGATCCCGGCGATGAGTGAGGGTTCGCCCCTGCCGCGCTGCTGGTCGCCCGGACGAAACCAATTCCAGCATTTCGCATGGTTTGCTTCGGCGCCCTGTGCAGGATAGGCCACAAAGCAAGTCTGTTCTTCGGCGATAAAATTCATCCGCGTGCCGGCGGCGAAATCTTCCGGCGACTGCGTGCAGCCGTGGAGCATGATGACTAGCGGAATGGCCTGGCCATGATAGCCGCTCGGGATGAAGAGGCGGTACGTGCGGCTTCCCGCGGCGTTACCGTAGACGCCTTCGACGAACCTGCCGCCTTGAGGCACAATCTCCGCCATGGACGGAACGCGTCTCACCGATCCTCTCAGTCCGAGCCCAGGCAGGTTCTTGGTGAGATCCGCCGGTGGACGGGCCGTCCGTCGCGGGCTCCCCATCTCTGCGGCATTTGCCTTAGCGTCGATGGTCGGCGGCTCTCCTGGTGTAGAGTGGGAGCGGTATGTGCTGGGGGCGGTGACGTCTGGCGCGTTCTCGCCCCGAAGCATGCGTTGAAGTAGTGCGGTGGCTTCGACGAGCTGGCCCGAGCGCGTGAGGCGTGTGGCTTCGCGAACGATGTCCTGATTCAGCATGGCCTTACCTCGTTCTGTCGGCGAGAGCGGATTTGACGGCGGGACTGGCGTGCAGGGCCCCCAACACGGAGACCGAGGCAATCGTCGCGCGAGCAAGTTCGGGCGTCACGTCTGGGGCGATGGTCGCAAGGCCCAGAACATTGATGTGCAGCATCTTGCCCGCCCGCCGCGTCGCCTCGAGATCCTCGCGGCTGTAGTGCCGTAGCCCGAGGTCCAAACTCTTTCGGACCGTGGACTGCTTGACCACGTCGGCATGACGTTCGAGCTGGTTGCGGATTGCTGTTCGGATGAAATCGGTCCGGTTTGAGTAGAATCCTTCCTGGACCATCAAGTCGACCTGACCGAGATCGACGAACCCAAGATTGATCGTGATTTTTTCCGAGTCCGACGGCTTTGGTCGGATTTCGTGCACGTTGCCGGCCATCCTGTTATTACCATCCATATGCCATCTTATCAGATGGCATATGGATGGTGTTGGGTCAAGCCGCAAGATCCGCCTTGCCGCATTCTGCGCGAAAGTTCGATCTGTCCGGGGGCCGGCTAGTGCCACCGGCATCACCTCCTGCAGTAGCCGCCAGCCGGCGAGGCGCCCGATCCCGAGCCTCAGGAGCAGCTCATCGACAAATTAGGCGAGCTGAGGCGTGACGCTTCCGGAGAAGTAGCATCGCGATTGCGGTTGTGACGGCCCCCGGATTCCTACGGTCGCATCGCTGCGTGATCGTTTACGGTCCGCGATTATATTTCAGCCCATGGACGTCGAATACGATCCCGAGCGCGAGGCGTTTGCGGCCATGAAGCTGGCCGCCGAAGCTGATGGAGCTGAACGGCAGAGATGGATCAACGCCGCGCTGGCGTGGATCGAACTCACTCGCCTTCGTGCCTCGGCTCGCCGCGACCGCGGCATGACGGAAGAGGCGGCTTAGTCGGCCTCGGGCGGGCACTCCGGGCAGGTGTCGCCGACCGAATCCAGAACATCGCGGATCTCGGCGACGGCCTCGTCCGGAGCGACACCGGCCGGCGAATCCCGACGTGCGATGTCGAAGGCCCGCTCGCGAGCGTGCGGGTCGGCGCGGTCCTGCATCCACCCGTGCTCTTCGCACTCGCGGATGGCCCCGGCTTCCTGCAGCACCGAGATCGCCCAGCCGCGCAACGTCCGGAGCGCCGGTCGTCGTTCCTTCGTCATAAGCATCGAAATCGCTCCCGCCGGGACGAATCCTTCCGGCCGCCTGCTCGTTCCGGGCGGTTAGCACGGGTCTGGGATTCGCAATCGGCAGAGCTTCGGCTTGTCCACGTGTTTCGCAGCGCCTGTGAAGAACTACGCGGCCGGTGCTGGGTCCTCCTTCACGCCGCGGCCAACGATCTTCAACGTCCCGTCAGGAAGCGGCCGCTGCAGCCGCAGCGCCTCGTCCGCCTGCGCGGTCATCCAGGTCTCCACCTCTTCGGGCGTAGTCAGGATCACCGGCATCGCCTTCGGATGGACGGCGAAGACTTCGGCGTTGGCTTCCGTCGTCAGGAACGCGTACAGGTCGTTGGTGGTCTCGCCTTCTTTGACCTTTCTGACCGATGTCCAGTTGGTCCAGATGCCGGCGAAGCAGGCGAGCGGGCGGGTCTCGTCGAGCGCGAACCAGATGTCGCCACCTTCGGCCTTGTTGAACTCGCTGAACGAGTTGAACGGGATGACGCAGCGGTGCTCCGGACCCAGCCAGCGCGTCCAGTGTTTGCTCTTCAAGTTGCGGATGTTGGTGGTTCCGGAATCAGGCTCCATCCGGAGCAATTCCTTGAAATCTACGGCCTTGCCCTTCGCTTGCAATTTTTCGGCACGCTTCTTGGTCGCATCCATTTGCGCCTTTGACGACGACGGCATGCCCCAGCGCGCGAGCGCGAGTTCTCGTCCCTTGGCACCAGTTCGAACGATCGGTGCCTTATAGTCCGGAAACACACCCGACATTGGCGCTAGATTGCCGACGTATCGGTTGACGACTCTGAAGAGAGCGCTGATTGCTTCCTGATTTGTGATGATGGAATACAGATTGCACATTCTCAGTCAAACTCGGCGCCCGGGATAGCGATAGCTTTGCCCGATGCGGTCAGCATCTGTCCCTTTGCAGGCCTCTTCGCATCGTTGTCGGGGAAGCACGACGCAATTACCTGATCTAGCCAGGGCGAGAATAGCGTTGGCCGGCCTGGCTTCGCGTCAATCATTTTGAGCGTAGCTGCTTCCACCAAATGGCGAGCGTGCAGGTCATCCCGCGCTTCGACCCACACCGTCTCCTGGATGGTGGACGCAGACCATTTTTCGTCACCGGAACGAGTATCGATCGGAGATAATCGGAAGATCGTCATCGTCGCCGTTTCCCATCGCTTGCTGCGCCGGATGAAGGGGCGCCCGGGCTAGCGTAGGTGAGGCCAACGATGAACGCGCGCTGGCGATGAGTGTAATGTTTCCCCTCGCTGCACGGTTGGCAGAACAGTGCATCCTCGAGCATCAAGATCGGCGTCCGCGCCGGTCGCCTAATATCACGCAATGAAACCAGTGAAAGGCGCCGACAACGTTTGCACTTGGCCTCGAGCAGATCGTATCCGCCGTTGATGGCCTTGCCGATGGTAGGATTGGCTTGCTTGTCGTCGACGACCGGGCGCATTTCACCAGTCATCCATGCCCACATCAGTGCATTCCACGCCTCGCATTCCAGCCTATCGGCTTCACGGATCTTGGCTTCTGCTGCGCTGCGGATCAGCTTCGACTGCTCGAAGTAAGTATCATGGAGGCCGTCAGCATGACGGACGCCCTTTGCTTGAGCTTTCCTCAGATCGCCGGAGAGTGGGATAGGAACGATGCGCGGGGACATTCCGTCATATTCGCGCCGAATCCAAGTTCGGGAAAGTCGCTAGGGGTAGGTGATGGGGAAAGTACCGGTACCTGTCATTGGTCAATGTTTTGATGTGGGGCAACAGTTGGCTTGGCAGGTCAGTTGCCAGGCAGGCTTGAACTGTTGCCTCAATCCGCTGTCGCATTGAGCTTGTTGTATTTTTTGATCCGGAAGCTCGTTCTTGTGTGGCACCTTGAGAATTCGCGCACTCATGAGGCTTGGTCGCAAGCGGAGTCAGTTCTTTCGCCTGATAAGGTTTCTAACAAAACGGAGTCAGTTGATGACTGATAAGGAAAAGCGACAAGCTTATCAGTCCGAACAAGATCCTAGAGGGTGTGTCTGCTCTGCTCGAATAGCAGACCCCGCCTGCGGACGTCGGACCGTCAGCTAGACGCCACTTGCGGACTCATGCGTAAATTGCGTCCTATTCGCTCACGTCGCCGGCTTCGGCGAGCAGCGTCAGTGGCACCGTCAGTCCGACCGCATTGGCTGTCCTCAAATTGGTCAGGGAGTCGAATTTGGTCGGCTGCATGACCGGCAGGTCGGCGGGCTTTTCGCCGTTGTGGATCCGGCCGACGTGGGTTCCGGCGCTCGTGTAGGCTCTCGGAGAGTTGTGCCGGTAGCTGATCAACCCTCCGAAATTGATCCATCGCCGGCAGGCCTTCGATGCAAGGCCTCCGATGTGATCGAGACGCGTGCTGACCCTGATCATCGGCGCTGTTCTGGGCGATACAGAGGGTTGCGCGGGCGTGGGCAGGAGCGGGCGGTTTCTGAAGCAGCACAGCTAACGACCGCGCCCGGGCAGCCCACCTCCGGCCCCGAGTGGGCCTCAAGTGAAGCTCTCGTGTCCTTTTCCCCGTGCACTCCGTGCTCCTTCCACTCAACGGGCTGAGCATCTTTCGGCGGGGTCAGGTCAGAGAGGCGTACTCAATTGAATCGCGTCGTGCCGGCATTGGCGAAGGTGATCGCTAGCACTAGACTGTGGTCGAGGCGCCCTGCGACTTTGGCCTAGTGAGATCTCGTCGAGCAAATGGTGGATAGGAAAGGTACCACATTCTGGAAGTCTGATTTCGAATTAGAGGCGGCGAATTCGAAATTGCCGCCCGTGGCGGCCTTTCGACGTGAGGCGAATATGTCCATGGAAAGGTCAGCGGCCGGATTACAGGCGCACGAGCTTGTACTCTCGAATCTTTCGCCCAGCGGCGCTCAAAGGCGGTTCGCGCTTGGCGTCGTGCTAGTGCTGCTCCTTATCTTTGTCATCGTGGCAGGCCCGCTCTCGGGCCTGCCGCTGAGGCGGGTTGACGCCTTTGTACCCGCCTACGGCACTGCGATTTTTGTCATTGACTCTATCACTGCAGCCCTGCTCTTCTCGCAGTTCTCCATCCTACGCTCGCATGCGCTCCTCGCACTGGCGAATGGCTATTTCCTGACGGCGCTCATCGCAATTCCTTGGACGCTCACATTTCCGGGCGTATTGGCGCCGGAGGGCGGCCTTGGCGGTGGCCTCCAGAGTACGGTTTGGCTCTATGTCGTGTCGCACGTGGGCTTCGCCCTGTTCGCGATCCTCTATATACTGCTGAAGGATGCCAATCCGATGGAGTGGCTTTCGCCACGCTCCATTCGAGCGAAGATCCTTACGAGTGTCGGATCAGTTACCGCGCTCGTCTGTTGCGCGACAGTTTTCGTTACAGCAGGTCATGCGCTCCTCCCGCGCATCATGCTTGACACGGCGGAGGTTTCCTATCTCTGGTACTACGTGATCGGACCGATGGCGGCATTATTCGTCATCGCGCTTGTCTTGCTATGGCGGCGGCACCGCTCGGTGCTCGATCTCTGGCTGATGTTAGTCTTGTTCGCATACATCATCGAGATTGCCCTCACCGCCTTTCCTATCCCGTACCGCTTCAGCGTCGGCTGGTATGCCGGGCGAGTTTACGGCGTGCTTTCCGGCAGCTTTGTGCTGCTCATTCTGATGAAAGAAGTGACGATGCTATACGGTGAACTGCTGCGCGCAGTCCTTGCCCAACGCCGCGAGCGCGAAGTGCGTCTGCTGACGGGGGACGCGGTCGCAGTCACCGTTGCGCACGAGATCAAGCAGCCATTGTCAGCGATGATTATGAACGCTAGTACGAGCCTGCGCTGGCTCGATCGCGCGACGCCCAACATCGATGAGGCCAAAGCCGCATTGCAGGCAATCGTGAGCAACGGGCACCGTGCAAATGCGGTGATTGAGAATATTCGGACGCTCTTCCAGAGGGATGCGCGAACCCGGACCTCGCTCGACGTCGACGATCTGATCCGCGAAGCTCTGGCGCTCGTGCGCGACGACCTGCAGACGCATCGGGTAGCGGTTAACGTCGACTTCAACCACTCGCTCCCACCGATAGAGGGCAACAGGGTTCAGTTGCAGCAGGTGCTCGTGAATTTGATCACGAACGCGATCGATTCAATGGCCGTTGAAGATGTGGACCGGGTACTTTCCTTAAGGTCTAGAGTCTACGACTCCGGCAGTCTGATGGTATCGGTGGAAGACATGGGGAAGGGTGTCGAACCGAGCGCTATCGATCTGATATTCAAACCGCAGTTTACGACCAAGGTGCACGGGATGGGGATGGGGCTGTCGATTTGCCGGTCGATCATCGAGGCCCATGGGGGACGGTTGTGGGTGACCGCCAATCTGCCCCAAGGTGCCATTTTTCACTTCACGCTGCCCGCCCACCGGGAGCATTAGCATGCGCAGTGCTACTCTTGAAAGCTGCAGGAGGCCGAATTGCCTACGGAGAGCCTGATCTCGATCATCGATGATGATGAGGACTTTCGCGATGCTATGGCGGGTCTACTGAAATCGGCGGAGTTCACGGTCGAGGCCTTCCCATCCGCACTGGCCTTTTTGTCCTCCCCGAATGTTTGCAATACCTCCTGCCTGATCGTGGACCTCCATTATCCGCGAATGACCGGGATTGAGCTGCATCGTCGCTTGGTGGAGTCGGGCTACGCCATTCCAACGATCCTGATCAGCGCTGACCTCGACGACAGCGTTCGGGCTCGTGCGTTGGCTGATGGCATCATTTGCTGCCTGACCAAGCCATGCGATGAGGATGCTTTGTTTAGGTGGGTCTCGTTGGCTCTGGAGCGGGGCCAAGCCAGATGAATACCGTTCATGATGATCGCAGTCACATGCGAGGGTGACCGAGGACGGAAAACGCGACGTCATGGTCTGCAAGGTTCCGTGCCACATCGACTGATAAGGTAATACGCATTTCCTTATCAGTTTTGCCGTTTCGCCCATTAGCCTCCCGTCTAGCATACTTGAGAAGCTGGCTCTCGGATCCCACGGTGCGCGCTGAAGGTCTGTGCACTTCAAAAATCCCAGGAGAGGTTGGGGCATGTGCATCAGTAAGCTGCGCACCCGGTCATGCGCTCGGCCAATCGGACCGATGTTTTGCCGCATCAGCATGCGATGCTTTCTCAGCTCGCCGCTCGTAATCGTCGGCAAGGACCTTAAGGTGCCCCGCGATCGCTGAGTCGGTCATGGTTTGGGCTGCGCGGAGCCAAATCCATGCTGTCTCTAAATATGCCTTGCCTCGTTGTGAGATCTGGACCATCACGAGGCCCTCCCGCGGTTCTCTGGCAGCTGGTTGAAGGGTGATCTGGAGCCAGCCCACCCAATTGCGGTCGCTTTCCCTGCGAGCTCTGAACCCATCGACGCACTTCTTGGAACAAAGAGGTGCTCGCCACGAGTAGTGCCGGACGAGACCAAACTTACCACCACAAACTGCGCATCGCGCGGCACTGCGCTGGACCTCGGACTTTCAGAGCAGTTGGGCATTGTAGTCTCCTCTTGGCTTTATCGCAGCCGTTCGTCGATCATCCTTTTTTCAGGATCGCACTTCATGAGGCCATGCGCTTTTCCAACGCATGCACGCTAGGTCGATTGCGATCAGCAACTCAATTGAACGTCTAGTCGTCGCGTCATCCCAATGGTGTCGCGGAACTAATACGAAGGTTTAGGGCGCTTCCCCTTAATGCCGACCGCTTCCGCAATGGGTCTATGCGTGCGCAAACGGACGAAAGCTTGCTCAAAATTGTTCCGGGCCGCGCGTTTTAACGAACGATCACAAGGACCACGTTGTCGTCGCTTACCCAATCCTCCAGGCAGTCCGGCAAGAGCGAATGGAACGCTTCGCTGAAGGCGCGGACAGATCCCGGCCGACCCCAATCAGGAAACGGAGAAGGGATCACGTATCCAAAGATCCTAACTGTCACTTGGGGGCTCATTACGGCTTGGTCACCACCACGAGATCTGAGTTCGGATTGTCGAAATGTTTCTGTAGGCGTCCTGCCCAGTTTGCAAAATCGCGAAATCTTTCGCTCTCTTACGTGGTTCGGCATCCAGTCGGCGAATCGCGCCGACAAATCCATCGTAGGAGCTGCGTCAGAGTCAAGGACGGCGGCGCGCATTGGCATGCGCAACCTCCATCGGGCAACGGTTTTAGGAGTTTCTGCAGAGCCAGGTGGCATTCCTCGCTACGGGATCACG
This sequence comes from Bradyrhizobium sp. CIR48, assembly GCF_014198315.1. NCBI lineage: Bacteria > Pseudomonadati > Pseudomonadota > Alphaproteobacteria > Hyphomicrobiales > Nitrobacteraceae > Bradyrhizobium > Bradyrhizobium sp. CIR48. The sequence continues at coordinate 272,597 of NZ_JACIHG010000011.1, read as the reverse complement.
CGGCGCGCCGGCAATAACGATCCTCTATGGACTCTATGGCGAGAGGTGATTTCACTCACCGGCGTTGCGATGTCATTCTCGTCATGTTCAACACGACCAGGAGCTACAAATGTCAGTCCAGCAGCCGGTTCTCACGCCGCCCCACGGCGGCGAGACGGTGACCTCGAGCGGGGGTTCGAGCGTCGAGATGAAAGTGGAGAGCCGCCAGTCCGGAGGTGACTATGGCACTGTCCTGTGGACGGTACGCGCCGGGGAGGAGCCGCCGCTGCACACCCATTCGCGCGAGGACGAGCTGGTCTATGTGGTGCAGGGGCAGCTAATCGCGCGGGTCGGCGATGCCCGCGTCGAGGTGGGGCCGGGCGCCTACGCGGCTCTTCCCCGCGGTGTGCCGCATACGATCGAGGTGGTCGGCGACCAGGCGACCCTGCTGGTCAGCTTCGTGCCAGGTGGGCTGGAGCGCTTCTTGGTCCCCCGGAACGGCGAGAAGCCCGATCCGGCCGCTTTCGGCCTGGCGTTCCCCTAAGGGCGGGACGGCGACGCGCGGCATTCGTCACCGTGCGCCCGCGCGGGCCGCCCGCCGGCCGCTCGCGACGGCGCCAGATGATGATTGCACGCGCGCTGGTCGGCGGCTTCGCAGCCCCGTACAGCGGGGTGTCGCGTGATCTGCGGCTGAATTTCAAGTGGCAGCCACCGGCATGAATTGGAGGCGGCTGTCCAGACGGATGCGGTCCTGGGAGCACGAGCGCATCATCTCCGCGCGCGGCCGATGGCACGACGCAAACGGCGCCGCTGAGCTGCGCAACGCATTTTGGGGGCTTTTGAAGAAGGCGCCCGATGCGCGGCAGGACTCACGGGTTGGTCTTGAGGTTTTTCGCGAAATGTTCAACGAACGCGCGCGCTGCGAGCTTCGCTCCGCGTCCGCCCGGGAATATGGCGTTGACGTCGGCGGCGCCCATGTTCCAATCCTTGAGGATCTGCACTAACGCGCCCGATTTGAGCTCGGCGCGACAGCCCCAGAGACTGCAAGCCACGATCCCGATTCCGGCGACACCGGCAGCCACGGCCGCTTCGTTGATGTTCCCGGACAGAGGAGCTTCCACCTTTATCGAAACGGTTCTTCCGTTCTTCTCGAAGCAACAGACGCCATTTGAACCCGGGACACCAATCAACACGGGATGTCCGGACAGATCGTTCGGCGTTTTCGGGTACCCAGCCCGTTTCAGGTAGGCCGGCGAGGCGGCGATGAGCAGGGGATTTGATCCTACCCGTCTTAGAGTCGCAGAGGAATCCTCCAGCTTTCCGGACCGGATCGCGACGTCGATCGCGCTCCTGATGAGGTCTTGGCGACCGTCGTCCATCGCCAAATCGATCCGTAGCGCAGGGTGCCTCGAAATGAAGGCGGGAAGTCGGGGTATGACCTCCCGGATTGCCATGCTAGACGACAACCCTATCCGGAGCACGCCGCGAAGTACGCCCTTGCCGTGAATGGCTTGGGTCGCTTCTTCCAGAATGGCAAGCGCGGGCTCGACCTTCGCGAGGTAGTCCGCCCCGGCTTCGGTGAGCACAACGGCCCTTGTCGATCTCGCGAAGAGGGCCGCGCCTACCTCGCGTTCGAGCGACGCGATGTGTCGGGACGCCGAAGGTTGCGAAAGTCCGAGATCCTTGCCGGCACGCGAGAAGCTACCGGTATGTGCGACACGGACGAAGAGTGTTAGAGCAAGGAGGCGATCAGTCATCTCGTCTTTGCGCAGAGATTGGTCATGTTCGAGCTTAGTCCCGGATCCAACTTATGCGAAAACCGAATGAGTGGCGAGCGTCACAAGGCGGTGAGCTTCACGCCTCCCGGTGTATAGCCCGACGAGGGCTATCAGGGCTAGGGCGGTCGAAATGTACGGCGTGCGGCGTACGGCGCACGAAAACGGCTGAAGCCGCCCCAATCCTTCGAGCGGAAAAGACCCCAGCGCTCTCCGGGCGCGGGGTCAAGAGCTGCCGACGCGTCAGTAGCCGCTGGTCATGGCGCGCTATTCCGAACCGGTCGCTGCTTGCTTTGAACCTTTGAGGGCAGCGAAGAATTTGCCGATGAGTGGTAGTCGGAGTTCAAGCCTATTGAAAGAGCACGATGGCGACTACTAATGACAACAGCACAACCGATTCCGAAGTTAATAGTCTGGCCCTCACCTTACGGAATGTCGGGCTGTACCATTGCCGCGATCCCGCGTTCTATCTCGGGCGCAAGTGTGGCCTGTGCGGCGTCAACTTGGAGATCTGCCCAGCGCATGTTTTTATAGTTGAAGCCGGCGGGTAGAGTGGGCTTCACCACCATGAAGTAGGGCGATAGATCGAAGTCGCGCGGCGCATATAGAGACGAATGACGGATCTCGGCGATCTCGCACCGCCCGGACTTGTTCTCTATGTGCGTGATGTTGGGCAGGACCGGGTAACGCACGGCGTCGAATGCCTGCGCAATCAGAGACGAACAGATGATCCGACGCGAATCGCCGGAGCCAAGCGCGATGGTTCGTCGACGCCGACGGTGCGTGAATGGACAAGGGAATAGATAGCGCATGAGGTCGATGACGTTTTTGAAATCGTAGCCGAGACCTATCCGTTCGAATGCGTAGCGGCAGACCTGTTCGCGGTCCGCATCGGTCAGGCCGACTGGCCGGCATATGCGGGTTTGGCAATGCAAATACTTCGACAGAGGGGCCGACACGACCCCTTCGTCGATATTGGCTTCAATCAGGACGTGCGGCTCGCCGCCATTTGTGGCGCCCGATATCGGTCCGACGTACAACGCCGAATGCGACCATGTCGACTGAGTGATATATTTGATGCTGCTGGAAATACGACCTTTGCCCTCGACCAGCAGGACGTCACCGGGTTGAAGAGTGTGGCGTAGGGCGGTCGTTGCATCGTCCGAGGTGAGGGGCTGACACCGATTGGCCGGCTTCTGCAGCCTGGCGATCAAACGTTCGAGGTTGTCGAACATCCAGCCCATCACTCTTCCCTTCTTTTTGGCCGTTCCCGTATGACAGTTCCGGACGACTGCTCCCTCTTAGCCAAGCCTATTCAGGAAAGACGGACCGGACCATTGCACTGAGGTCCATCTGCGCAATGCATTTGTCTGAAACGACCATACCAAAGGATACGATTGACCACCCCCAGGGTTGGGAAAGCCGCACTTGGTCCGGCGGCTGCTATCGACGCTGCTCTTCATCGGGCGCACGTACGAGATCGCGGGGTGGAGCGAGGTGACCAATGAAGGCACTCGACGCCTCTATCGACTTTGCACTGGGGCTAATTTCGAGTTTTGACCTTCGCGGCGTTTCACCTACGTGCAAGGGTCATGTCGCTTCAGTGGATAACAATTGGCAGGCAGGACCGCCTGGCTCCGTCGAGAATGGCTCAAGAACCAGTGCGTATGACCGCGGAAGATTAAAACCGTTCAAACAGACGTTCGCCTTCCTCAAACCGGAAGCATGTTGATCACTGTACCAAGAACAAAGCACAGCGACCCGATTAGATAAAGCCAGTTCGCTAAATTGCCCATGCGACATCCCGTCGAGTGGCCGGCTGGGGTTCTGCAGCCTTGTTCATTTCAGGATCTCTCCTCAGGAGAACGCAGGGGAAGTTTATCCTTACGGCGGACACGTCGGCGTATCGGTCCAGGACGCCGTCGCAAAAGCGCTGAGGTTTGGTGCGGGAAGCTTGACGTGTAATATCGTTGGCGGTCTGCTCCATGATATGAATCATACGTTGGATTGCCCCAACTCGAACTATCGGCGAGAGCCTCAGTAGGAAGCATCGGGATGACCCCGCGGCGCCCAATAGCGCACGTCCGTTGTCACGGCCGGTACCGCCACCTTGATCGAACTGGTATTAATCGGTGCAGCAGACCATTTAGCGGGGGTCTGCGGCAGTGCGAGAGGAATAGCAATTGCCACGCTTCCCACTTGAATCTTCATGGCGGCCCCTATTCGTGTTGATAATGACTGTCCACCACCGACGAGAATGACCTTCTAGCGCTGGCGAGGGAAATCACGTCCCGCTATAGAGTCGATAAACGATCGTTATTGCCGACGCGATCCGCAGGTGCCATCACCAGGAACTCAACTGGCGCCAACTGCAGAGACTCCATTGCCGCCGTGGACCAATCGATGTTGCGCGTGCCGCTGCATTGACCTAGACCATCTTGATCATGACGCAGCTGCTACGGTCGACTTGTCGTGCACCATCCTCCCACACTCAGGTCTGGTAGCGGCACGATCCAAGTCCCCGGCCCGTCACTAAATCCGAGCTGACCGGCGAGCGCGTTACGTCGCTTTCCGTCTCATTTTTTTTGGTACGAAAACGTACAGTTGGACAGCTCGGTTGCTCAGAAAGTATTAGAACGTAGAATCTGATGTATGAAGTGCGCAACAGATTACTACGTCTACTTCCACCTGATGAACTCAAGCACGTTCTGTTGCTCTCGGAAGAGGTGCCGCTTGCGAAGCGGCAAGTTCTTCATCGCTACGGCGTTCGCATGCAACACGTCTATTTCATTGAGAGTGGTCTTGTGTCGGTCGGTGCCAAGGTGGGGCCGCAAGAGTTCGTTGAGGTGTGGCTGATCGGGTCAGAAGGGCTGGCGGGAATACATCTCGCGTTGACGGCAAAAACGCAGCCGATGCACCGTCGAATGGTACAGGTGGCCGGCGCGGCTAATCGACTCACGGTGGATCGCTTTCAGGAGGCGATTGCTCGTCTGCCGACTTTCCGCAGCGTGGTGCATGCCTACATCGCTTCCGTGCTCATTCAGACCGCTCAATCAGGGGCATGTAATACGTCCCATCAACTACAGCAGCGCCTTGCGCGATGGCTCCTGATCGCTCGCAATGCCCTGGGATCTGACGAGATCCCTCTTACGCACCAAGTGCTTGCTCAGCTTCTCGGAGTGCGTCGTGCAGGCGTTACGGACTGTCTTCTTCAATTCAGGGAGGATGGGCTTATCGAAATGATGCGTGGCTGCCTCGTCGTCCGCGACGCTTTTCGGCTGGCGCAGATCTCCTGCCATTGCTGGAGCTTGATCGAGCGCGAGAACCAGCGACAACTGCTGAATATTGGCGCTCCGAATGGCGAATCGTTGGTGCATGGGAATCGATAGTTATCTGCTATGCCAAGCCAGAAATGGCTGGTTGCCAAGGTTTGTTGCAGTTGGCCCCCATCTCTTCGATCTGCTTGTTCAAGCGAATCCGCCACAACTGATCTCGAGGACCCCGTCATTAACTTCGCGTGCGGAGACGAGACGAGTTAGGTATCCTTCAGTTTCTCCAACATTCGTCAGGGCTGGTAGACGAGAGGCGCATTTGTGTCCCTTTTGTAGGACTACGCTGTCCGAAGTGGCAAGGCAGGCGCACGACCCGGCGGTACCCGACCGCACGGGAATTAGGAGCACGGGAATGGAAGAACAAGAAGCTTTGCGTGTGATGCGGGTCCTCATCGACCATGGGGGCGGACCGGATATCGATATCGCTGACGCTATGGCACAGGCGTGGCTCACAGAGGCAGGTCTCAACGATTACGAATCTGAGCGCGGAATTGGGTTTGCCGGCGATCACAGATGGATAGTTCTGAGTGGGTGGGGGAGATTTCGGATCACCCAGGCCGGACTTATCGCTGCTAGAGGATCCATGATCGGTCCGAAGTCAAAATTGAAGTCGATCTAATGTGTGTAATCAGGGCAGCTTGTGGCTGTCTCCCAATCTGCGCAGTGCACCCGCGAAGCAACATCTCAATGGACCGGTCGTGGAATGCCGCCAAATTTTAGGGACTGAAGGCTACCAGCGAAGCTGCGCCGAAGAAGAAGGGGTCAATAATTCGAAACGGATTAACCGACATCTGTCGGCCAGCGCATGGTAGCTGCCCAATCCCGCAGACCTGTGCAGCATGTCGCGCGCCACAGTCGCGCGGCAATTCAAGTGAAATCATGGAAGCTCGTTGAACGCTTTATGAACCGAGATCCGGGCACCCGCCGCAAACGGATGAGCGGAGGGATAGCGTTGCTTGCTGCGCTATCTAGGAACCCCACGAGAGCCTTTGGTCTTTAGAAGTGTACCATCGCTTGTCAGTAACTTCAGATGCACGATGACAAGCTCCGGCCGCGTCATTGACATCCGGTGAGGTAGCTATTGTTAAACGTTGCCAGAAAACGAACTGGGGCGGATCCTGTATTTTCGAGGTACTGACCCATTGCGACGGAGATGCCGCTATCAGCCCTCGACTTTGATGGGGAGTTCAACTGCTGTGCCGATACGATCCCGAAGGCGTCACAACTGGCTCCTCAGGCGCGTTAAAAACTGAAGTCGTGAGTAGGATAGCGGCGGCGAGAAGCCAGTAGTACTGGGCATCTAGCTGAGCGAATTTAAAGGCAAACGGCACGATAGCAAATACAACGCCAACTGCACGATCGACCCAAAGGTGCAGCCAATAAGGAATGATGCGGACCAACCCGGTGGGATGGTCGGTCATGACGGCCAAGAGCAGCGCGACGACACCGACAACAACCGAAAGCCACATTGCGAACGGTCCGCTTTGGCCGAGCTTCAGCACGAAGGGCGCCGTGATTAGGACTAACGCGACGGGATAATCTATCAGATAGGCGTGGAAAGTTTTGGTGATGAAGCGAAATGACATCGACGACTCCTGCGCGATTGCTGGGGCCGGACCTTGCGACGCGGAGATTGCCTCCATCCAAGAGGACGATGGGGCCTCCGCATGGCGCCGGGCACTGTGCACAACGCCGCGAGTCCGGTTAGACGCACCGAAAGGTAAGCCGAAACGCCAAACACTAGAAATGGCGGATTGTTATCGTTTCCATTCCATTCGCGCCTCGCTATGGGCTAGCGAAATGGCGGCTGGTCTTGCTCGCCGTCGGAGATTTCGGATGTTCGCACGTAAGCGAGCGAGCAGGTTCCACAAGTGGCTGGTTCAGGCAAGCAGCACAAGCCCGCAGCGCTCTCTATGGAGGCGGCCCGACCTTATCGATTGTTTCGCGGTCGCTCTAAGCTTTTAGCATTTAGGAAGCTCAACGTTCCGCGGCGCTCCGAGCGGGTCCTTTCCGAGCCAGCTGCGGCTGAGTCAAACAGCGGCGCCTGAGACGAGTGGTGCGGCGGCGTAGCGCCGATCGTAACGCACGGTCGGCGTACGCATTCCGACGATCTCCTCGCCAACTGTTGGATGCACCGCCATGACCGACATAAAGTCTTTTATGGTTGCTCCGCTGCCTATGGCGATCGCGAGCACCTGGATCAACTCGCTGGCCTCGTGAGCGAAGATATGGATCCCGAGGATCCGGTCAGACTCGCTATCCACGACGACCTTCAGAAGAGAGGCCTCGCAATCCCCCGTTACGGCCGCCTTCAGCGGGCGGAAGCGGACCTTGTAGACGTCGACTGCGAGGTACTGAGCCTTGGCTTCCAGCTCCGTCAGACCAGCCGACACGGTGTTCGGCAAAAGGGCCTGGCAGGTCGACTACTCCAATATACCAACCGCGGTCTTCTCTAGCCCGGAGATCGGCACTGTTGGAACGCTTGGCCTTCGCGGATCGCGACGGGCGTTAAGTTGAATTGGTTCGACACGTCGCCCACAGCGTAGATATTCTCGATGTTCGTGCGCGAGTTAGCGTCTACGATGATTCCGCCGTCTGCCGCAGTCTTGACCCTGGCGCGGTCGAGTCCGAGCGAATTCGTGTTCGGAGCGCGCCCGAAGGCGAGCAGTACCTGGTCGGCCACCAGCCTCCCGCCCTGTTCGGTCGTAACGTCAATCCTTCCCGCGTCGTCGCCATCGCCGACGTCCCCGTCACGTCTCTTGAGGCGGCAGATGCTGTCGCAAAACATCAGCTTAATGCCACGATTCGTGTAGGACCCGGGTGGAAGAGCATGGCACGCCTCTGACGCCATCGGATCTTGCTCACCATATGATGATCGTCTGCCCTACCCATCTTTCACCGACGCTCTCGTTCCGCAAGGAAGGGCGAGTCGCGTCCGTCCGTGTGCAAAGTCAGTTGACAGTGACAATCAATGAAGGCGCTATCACCGGCGCGAAGGCCGGGCTGGGGATCGTCGCCTCAAGCCTCATCGGTGCGAAGGCTGAGTTGGAAAGTGGGGCGTCCGTCGTATTCTCGCCGATTGGGACTTCGGTTCGATGAAAATCAATGCATTGTTCGTGAACGGAAAGATCATTAAGCCCGCTGCGCGTGCGTTCACGGACTTTCTCATCAGGGAGCTTCGACGCTGAGCATTCCTAGTGGTTATGGATACGATACCTTTACCAGCGTGATCGCTGGATAAGATGATAAAGCGCACCGGCTGGGGTGGAGCGAATCTCAAACCAGTACGACGCGGTTATCAATCCACGCGCGTTCACGCTGGTTGAATCGACAGCTCGGACGATCTGGCGTCGCCTCAGTGCAGTTAATTGGGAATGACAAACGGCGCGGCGCGCCCCGGCGTCCCAGTTAGGAGCAGGGCCATCAAATCTGTAGAACCGGAAACTGATAGCATGGAGCCCACCGAGCATGAACTGCTCGCCGAACTGCGGCGGCTGCGTAGCTCATTGCGTTTTCGTCCGACTGACATGTGCGATCCGATGGAGTCGCTCTCACTCGTTCAACGTGTGGCGGACAAGGTCGCAGGCGTCATGGGCTCCTGGAAGTTTATCATCGTCCAGACCAGCCTCCTGATTGCGTGGGTCTCAATCAATCTTCTCGGCGCCGCGCGAAGTTGGGACCCGTTTCCATTCACGCTCTTGAATCTCGCTCTCTCGGTTCAAGCCAGCTATGCGGCGCCGATCATCATGATGAGCCAGAACAGGCAGCAAGATATCGATCGAAGAGCAGCAGAAAACGATTACCGGATTAACGTCAAAGCCGAACTAGAAATTGAGCTCCTGCACGAAAAGATAGATGAACTTCGAGCGAGAGAGGTCCTCAGATTGACCGAGGCCGTCAAATGTCTGACTGATCGACTCCTGCAAACGAAGCAGTCTCATCGAGCGGACTTGGTCGGGCCCGATGGACAAGACGTTTCCGCTCCCTAACCCGGATTTTACGAGGCGCAACCGATTTCCCGCAACGATGGTGGCCCAGCACGACTCCTCGTCCCACATCTGCATTTTTGGAACCTGCCAAGTGGGGTGAACGGGCCTCAACATGCCGTTCCGCGAATCAAACCTTTTAGTTAGTGCCGCCGCCGATGCCGCGCTGACGGCAGGGTGGGGCTCGCGGGGTAAGACGATATGGTGGCCGCCGCCGCCGCTTCAGTAATGCGCTCACTACAGCGGAAGGGCACGCTATGGCGCCACAGGGCCAGGCACCCAAGATCCCTGAAGTTGTCGTCGCCAATGATCCCGCCAATGCGGACGCGCTGGTTGGCCGTCTCGACGCATTTCAGTTTCGTATCGGCGGACCGGATGGCCTGGCCATATATCACCCGGTCCCAATCCTTACGACCTTCTTAGCGCAGCTCTTGCGGCGTGCACCGCCATGACCGTGTGTTTTGAGGCGCGGCGCAAGCAGCTTCCGCTGAAGAGGGTGGAAGTGGGTCGTGAGCTTTCATCACGGCGCCCAGGGTGAAAGAGATTCGTTTGTGCGCGTTCTGAAATTGGAGGGAGAACTCGACGTGCAACAGCGCGCACTTTTGCTGGGGCCGCTAATCTCTGCTCCGTAGGCCAAATTCTCGGCATTAGCGCGGACATTTGCACCTGTGGTGACGTCACAACTTCGAGCCGTAGCGCAATCACTCAGGCTAGCTATGAGGATGATCTTGCTGAACTTCAGATCCCGTATATCGATCCGGACTAAGCGTCTCTCGGCAGTCGATCACTGTAGGTGCCGTGCGGCAGCCTATCATCCAAGCAGTATGTCAGGTTCCGGACATCCAGCGCTGGGCATCGGAACGACTTACGCTTGACCTTGTTGATGAGCACGTCGGTCTGGCTCTTTGGATGGCGGCGCGAGACCAAGGTAAGCGCTGCACACTACGCGCGCCGACGTTGCGACCCAACCGAGCTCTTTGCCGCCGTCGGATTCGCGCGCGACTGGCTCACTGAGCTCGGCGCTGGCCAGCTCGGGAATCCGGAAAGGGTGTCCGATACCCTGAGTCGCAAGTTCGTCCTCGGCCTCCAGGGCGAGCTTCGAGAAGAGCCGCCACCTGACCCAGCGATGCTCGGGGACATCGACTATGCAGAAAGGCAGTAGTCTGCGGCGTCCTATCTCGTGTCCCTGACAGAAACAAGGCGCACTATGTGCGGCAAGGTTTCGACGTCGGATGCCGTCATGGGTCGACCGAGTGGATGCTGCCGATTCCGGCGACTTTCGTGACGGATCGTCGAGGACGCCTTCGTCGAACCTGACTTTACGTTCCGCCAAGAACCAGCCGACGTCCTGAACAAGGTCCGTGAAGCTTCCGGGCCTCAGGTCGAGGCTGCCTCCGCATCTGACGAATGATATCGGTCGGAGAAAATCAACACTCTCTGTGCACTAAGAGTCGCCTTCATCATGAGGAGCGGACGTTATTGACACTCGTTGATCCTTGCGCGCCGCGTCGGTGGCATCAAATCCATAACCAAAGGTCATTGGTTCATCGAGCTTCGTCGCAATAGCTTCGTTCGTATGCAAAGGAATGCGGAAGATGACGGCCCCATCGCACACGAGTGGGTGGAGGATAAAGACAATCGTTCCGACGTACCAGGCGGGGGAACGGCGGGCCAGAGACAACCAGATCCGCCGACCGCGTCCTATCAGACCCGCCGGGGCAAGCTGGGAAACTCACATTGCCCTCGAATGAGATGTCGAACAGCCTCATCGCCGCAGCATTGCCAGCACGCATAGGAACCGCCATGACCAGAACGATTATGACCAATGGAATCCCAATGACTAACGCCGTCATCGACTGTATCTTGAGCCGAAGTGCGGCCAAGTATTACGACCCCGCCGCCACTTTGAGCGACGAAGAAGTCCGTGAGCTTGTGCGGATCGGCACCACTGCGCCGACATCCTTCCATTTGCAGAATTGGCGCTTCATCGCCGTGCGCACACTGGAAGCCAAAGCGCGACTGAGTCCGATCGCCTGGAGTCAACCGGCGATCACCGAGGCGGCCGTAACCTTCATCGTCTGCGGCCAACTGGCCGACTCGGGCGTAATACCTGATCGTCTGGCACCTCTGGTGAAAGCCGGCATCATGCCTGCAGAGATGGTGCCAGAATGGGAGATCCCCGCACGCGATCTGTACATGGAGTACCCGCAGCGCCAGCGCGACGAAGCTGTACGCACCGGCACCTTCGGCGCGGCGGCGATGATCTATGCGGCCCGTTCGCTAGGGCTGGGTTCGACGCCGATGATCGGTTTCGACGCTGACGCAGTGCACCGCGAGTTCGGGCTGAGCAAGGACGAAATACCAGTCATGCTGTTGTCCGTGGGGCCGGAGCGCCCGGGAAATTGGCCGCAGAAGCCGCGCCGCCCGGTGAGCGATGTGCTGGAACTCGTGTGATATGAATTCGGAGACTACGATGCCAAGAACTGCAGCTCTGAAGCCGGAACAGGTACCTGCCGATTGCAAACAGACTCTTGATGCGTTTGCCAAGACCATCGGGTTCACCCCAAATATGATGGTGACCTTCGCGCAAAGCCCGATCGCGTTCAACGCCTGGGCCACCCTGCTCGGAGCCTTGAGCAAGGCGCTCGACGTGAAGACACGGGACAGCATCGGCCTCGCTGTCTCTGAAGTGAACGGCTGCAACTACTGCCTAGCCGTTCATAGCTTTACGGCCGAGCATATGGCCAAGCTTCCGGCCGATGAAATAGCTCTTGCTCGGAAGGGGCACGCCATTGATCCGAGGCGGGACGCTGCCGTCCAGTTTGCGCGCAAGGTCATTGAGACACGAGGCCATGTCAGTGATGCCGATCTGAAAGCGGTCCGCGACGCCGGCTATACGGACGCGAACGTCATAGAGATTGTCGCGCTCGTGGCCATGTACTCTCTGACGAACTTTTTCAATAACGTGTTCGACCCTGAGAAGGACTTTCCCGCCGTCACGCCGGCCGGCTCCCTCTGAACGCGATCCTGTCGCATTTACCATCTCGAGAGGCGTTTGGGGCTGCATGTGATCCAAGCAGGCTGGTCTTAAGCCGCGAGACGCAAACGAGTTTGCAACGGGCTGTGGCTTCGAAACGTTGGAGCCGAGCCGTCGTTTGAGACCACGTCGTCTTCCGGTATGAATCGCGACGCGTTCACGTCTCTCACTTTCACACACCGTTATTTCAGTCGAAGGTGGTCGTTCGCTACAATCTTTATGGACCGACTGATGGGAACGTGTTTCGGTTGCAAGCCACCCACTAAAATGATCGCGCAGGACTAGGGCTGTACCCTCACCATCCTAGGCATGGCTCTGTACGCACTTGAGGGCTCGTCAGTCGTGTCCGGGGGGTAGAGGCTCCTAAGGAACGACCTGGTGAAGCCAACGCTCCATTCAGGACCTGATTGGCAACAAGTCGTCGGAGAGCGGCGGGTAAGCGTCGAGAGGCATGTCGAAGCCTAATCCACAATCCACTTTGCTCGGGCTCCAGGACGAGCAATGTCAGGCGGGGATGGTCTCGCCGCCCTTGGCCTCTGAGAAATACTGAGGCGCCTCACGACGGTCGTACTTCCCATAGTCGCGTACAATCCGTACTCTCCGAACCCTTGCGCTGTCATCCAGCACGGAAGTGTCTTCGTACGCCTACGCTGCAGCCGCGTTCTTCCAAGACATGAGCAGAATCAGATCGCCGGGCGTGAAAGCATCGAAAATGTCCGAGGACGTGCTTTCGGCGGCCCATGGATTCAGGCCGAGCCGCTCGGCGCATTCGTAGGCGTTGTTGGTCCGCTTCCATTCCACGGGGCGAGGCGCGTTAATCAGAGTGACCGTCGTTCCCCTCGCCGACTTCGGTCTCATCGAGCCTTTGCTCGGAGAGGGCGTACCCCGGCGGCACTTGATTGTCAGCAGTGATCTGGCCGATGCGCAGGTGGTAGTCAGCAAGGATTTCGTCGCGGCCCTTCTGCTGAACCTCATGATGGGCCTGCAGGTGCGCCAGCGCACGAGCGACTTCTCATCCCGCCAGTTCGAGAGTGAAAGGATCTCCCTGGCGGGTCAAGCTACGGTAGCGGACGTTGTCGACGAAGCCATCGACCTGCTCAGGCTGGGGACGCAGTATCTTAGCGTTGTGGAGATAGTCATCCCAGTTCTCTCTATTTGGCAGCGTCTCGAAAATCACTGAAAACATGTCGTATCTCGCTCCTTCAGTGCCGCCGCGTAATCGATCTCGATGTCGAGTGCCCCGGCCATGAGCGCACTCGCAATTCTAGCAGTGTCCTAACCTGTACGCTCTCGACTACACCCTGACGACCGCGCCCTCCGCGCTCGCAAGCGACGTTCTATACTCGCGTCAACACTTTTGGCGATTGTCGAGAGTTCCGCTCGGGCTACTCGTCGATAAGGAAGAGCTGCGCCGACATGGTCCTCGACACCAGCGCCGCCGCGCGTCTTGCAGACGATCTATGGCAGACGTCAACCACGTCCCGCCGGCCTCCACAGCGGGCCGGCCTATGGCTGAAGACGCCAATGCCGACTGGAAATCATCTTCCCACCCACTCACAATTCAGCTTCGTCGTAGGAAGCCGATGTCTCTACTCGTACCACACCTTTGACCTTTCGCGCGCTGCATCGATGGCATCGATTCCATAGCTACAGGTCATTGGACCACCGAGTTTCACATCGTATTTTCGATCCTCTGCGAAAATATTCGATCATGATGACATACCACACTCGAAGAGGTGGACGATGAAAGCGATTATAGTGACCGACCAGGTCGCGGGAACGGCCGGAATGAAGCTGGGAGAGCGGTCCGAGCCGCAGGCCGCGATAAACGACGTTGTCGTTGAGGTTCATGCGTCAGGATTCGTTGGGACTGAGCTGGCCTGGCCCTCGACCTGGACTGATCGCCGAGACCAGGACCGGACGCCGTCGGTCCCCGGGCACGAGTTGGCCGGAGTGGTCACCGCCGTCGGCTATGGCACGACAGGGCTGTCGCTCGGGCAGCGAGTGTTCGGCCTCGCCGACTGGTATCGCGATGGTACCTTGGCGGAGTACGTCGCGGTCGAGGCACGCAATCTCGCGCCGCTGCCGGGCGACGTGGACTTCACGGTTGGCGCGAGCTTGCCGATCTCGGGCCTGACTGCATGGCAGGGACTGTTCGATCACGGTCGCCTCAGGACAGGCCAGAGCGTCCTCGCGCACGGCGCCGCCGGCGCAGTCGGTTCGATGGTGACCCAGCTCGCACGCCAGGCCGGCGCCTACGTCATCGGAACCGGACGCGCCGCGGATCGTCAGAAGGCGCTCGACTTCGGCGCGCAGGAGTTCGTCGACCTCGAGAACGACGCCTTGGAAGACGTCGGCGACGTCGATCTGGTATTCGATCTTATTGGTGGAGACATTGGAAAGCGGTCCGCGCGCCTGGTTAGAGCCGGAGGGACGCTGGTGTCCATTGTCGGGCCGAGCGAGACACGGCCCGACAACGTCTTGATAATCGACTTTGTAGTCGAGTCCGATCGCGTCCAACTAGGTGAGATCGTCCAGCGGGTGCGAGATGGACGGCTGCGGACGAACATCGGTATCGTCTCGCCGCTCCACGACGCGGTGGCCGCCTTTAGCCAGACCAAGCGGATCAACGGGAAGAAAATCATCCGCGTTCGTCCGTGAACGGCACGTGCCTATCGATGCACGTGGCCGACCGGCATTGCCCAGTTCAGGCTGCCTTCTTCGATGAAGTGAAAGCACGTGGGCCGTTCGGTCGCGCTACGCGGATTGGCTTACTTGCGTCGGTCGAACGGATCGGGCCTAGATCGCATGCCCTTGAGCTTATAGCGCCGAGGGAATGAGAAACGACATTCGCGAACCGGAACGGGACGTTGATAGTGGGAGTCGGAAGATCGTCTCGAAAGCGACCAATAGTTTCCGCGCGAGTCGATCAATGCGCAATGTCTTAGAGACAGAGCAAGTCGACCAGCTAGTGCCATGACAGGCTCTCGCGGATTACTGTGCGCTCATTGTCGGTCGCGGAACTAATAAAATGTGGTATGGTGTTACGTCATGCCGTCCGGGGTGCAGCTGCGGCCTTAGTGGCTGCGTCGCGTTCTCGAAAGGAGCGATTGTAGAGCTGAAAACCGTCCTTACCCCCTAGGGTCTACCCGCGGCCAATCGAGCATCCAAGAACATGCTCCGACTTACATACTGTTGGTAACCACCGACATTAGTCTTGATGGGATGCCGCCCCGTCGAATGGCCCCCAGCCGCTCTGAACGGAATTCACCACTTGGTCAGTCCGGTAGTTCAGAAAGTCGCTATCGACAACCACTTGATCATCAGCCAACCGCCAATCGCGTAAGCGTTGTAAGCTACGTCCCGATGAAGCGAACAGCTCGGTGTCGGGCAAGGCGCCGCCGCGCAGGATGTAGGCGCTAGCCATCTCGGCCGACCCGCGCCGCCTCTCTTTCTTTGATTGAGGACATATAAACCGTATCGATTGTAGTCTCGGCGGCTACGATCTATTCCGCCGTCGATCGGCGTGACGTACCTATTTTGGGCAAATTTGGAAGGGGATGCCGCGTTAGAATCCAATCGAACGACACGATAGCCCGCGTGTCGAGGTCGGCTACCAATGCAGTGCCGACCTCGATCGCGCTGAGAACTGAAGTCGTCAGCAAGACCGCAGCCGCGAGAACCCAGCAGTACCAGACGTAAGGCCCACCAAAATGGACAGCAGACGGGGCAGTGACGGAAATCGCGTCCAATGCGCTATCCAGCCACAGATGCAGCCAGGAGCGAATCATCCGGACGAGCCCCGTCGTGTGGTCCACGAAACCCGGCGGCAGCAGCGCCGGCGCGCGGGTCACGGCGGAAAGCCAGAGCGCGACAGGACTGTTCTTGCCAAAGTTCAACCGGAACGGCGCGACCATCAAGACGATGGCTACAGGATAGTCGATTAGGTAGGTGTGGATGGACTTTGTGGCGTTGCAAAGGGGCAAAGGCAAATCCTGCATGCTGGGCTGCTCGATCGAGTTATTGGGACATCGAGAGTAGAGGCGGCGCAAACCAGACCAGCCGCGTTGTGATTGGGCGACCCGTGCTGCCACGAAGTATCGATGAGGTGCATGAGGACAGTATTCTTGTTCGCGCGCAGTTAGAAATGCAGTATCGTTATCGTTTTCATTCTCTCTGGCGGTGGCGCGTCTATAGCTTTCAGACGCGAACGGTCCGAACGAGAGTTCAATCATCTCTGATGATGCGGACAGCGGCCACGCTCCTGGGCGACCCTCTACGACGTTGAGACGCAACAGGGGGTTCCATGCCTGGTAAGATTCCAGCGGATCGCTAGGAAGCCTGAGCCTAATGGAGAAAAATGCACATTCGAATGGCGCCACCTTCGACAGGTCCTGCCGCAACCGGCTCGTACTTGATGCGACTGATTGCCATGCGAGCATGGTTTTCTGTGTAGGCGAGCCCTACGCGACCAGAGTGACTTTCATAGCAGGCAAGCCAGACTTGATCTTCCTCTCGCGCTGCGGGTCTGCCGAAGCGGCGGGGCAGCGGATCCAGTCGGGACTTCTCTGCTCTCTAGCGGAGGGCCGCTCCCGAGGATTGCAGACAGAGTTGCCCTCATTCTGAGGAGCGGCCCGAAGATCTCGAATGCCTCCGCCAGATCAAGCTCGTTTCTCGAGAGTAGTCACCGCCGCTCGACTGAGTGAGATTGCGGGAGTTCTCGTGCTTCCCGATCTTCATTCCGAATTATCCGAGGATCTCGTGAGCGATCGACTCGGAGCCGTGACTCAAACAGGGAGCTTGCACCTTGTGCGTCAGGCTCCCGAATGTTGTCGTTGTTCGAGGCAGGCGCAGATGCGTTGCGGATTGTGTCCAGCACACTCGTCCAATCGCGAGCACGAGCAATTTTGATAAAGGCGTCAAGCGCTGGCGAATACCGCCTTCCCGCCACGGCCAAGAGCTGCACCTCGCGCCGGACGGGATCGCCCTCAATCGGAATACCGGCGAGCGATGGCAGCCTGGGAGCGTGCTCGGGGGCTAGGATCGCTCCAAAACCGGCGGATGCCATTTGCTGAAGATGCCTTTCCTGATCGCTGCTGTGCACAATTTTTGGACCTTGATTGTCAACAAGACAAGCCCGCACCAATCTACTTGCGACATCGCATCCTACCCTTTCGAGAAACGTCAACTCGTGCAAGTCTTGTAGCGGGATGACGGATTTCCTCGCCATTACATGTTCCCGAGGGAGGACGAGCATGTACCGCTCTTCGAACAGCGGCCAGCGATCGATACGCTCAGGCAGCTCCACAGCGTCGCCGACGAGTACCGCATTGATTTCGCCATCCAAGAGCATCGCAACGAGCCGGTTGGCATCGGCTTCGCGCAGATCGAAACGTAGGTCAGGGATGGTCGTGGTGAGCTCCGAGAGCAATTCCGTAATGAGTGCGGCGGAGATTGACGGCGACAGTCCTATTTTGAGCCTGGCGATTGTCTTCTTTTGATAGCTTCGCGCCTGAAGCCGTACCGCCTCCGCGGCCGCAAATACTTGCTCGAGCGTGGGCAAAACCATCTTGCCCAACTCGGTGAGTTGGGTGAAACGACGTTCACGGTGAATCAACGCTCCGCCGAGCTCTTCCTCCAGCTTGTGAACCGCCTTTGTCAGTGCCGGCTGAGTCACATTGCATTGCTTTGCCGCTTGCGTAAAATTGAGCGTCTTTGCGAGGGCCAAGAAGTACCGCACCTGATGAAACTGCAGATGCATGCTCACACCCGAGAGATTTGCGATGGTCCGGACCATTTCAGCCCGTTGCCATGGGAAGCAGGGGCGATGGCAAAAGGATTGGTCGTGGAGTTTCTGACGAAATGGGAATTATGCATCGACCCGGAGTTCTCGATATCCGCCTTGCGAAAAGTTCTCTTGCCAACGCTCTTTACTGCTAGCGCTGCGGACGATGACATCAGCCCAATTCGAGGGTCCGGCAAAAACCTTGGATCATGAACCCTGCATTGCCTCGATCCGATCTCGATGTGCTGATGGCGACCATGGATGTCGGCGTCATGGGCACAGCGTTTAGTACCCCTCACGGTCACATCGGCCCCGGTGGGCAATGCAGTTGGCGCAGGGAATATGGTTCGCATCCTGGTTATCCGTGAGGCTCCTGTCTTGATGTCTCGCCAGAGATAGAGCAGATTGAGCGCGACGGTAAGCTCAGTTCTTGTTACGGCGTTATCATTCTTGCGGCTTTATCGAGTGAGTAGTTCTGCTTCGTCACTGGCGTGACCGAAAGCTCCGTGGTCTCGATCACCTGTCAATCTATGTTGGCTTAAAAGACAGCCGTGTCCTAGAAGTCAGAGTAGATTGCACAAGTCGCCTTTGGTTGATTGATTGGCAGCTGCCATTTTGAATTAAAAATTAAAGCGCGCTTGCGATCTTGGGGGCGCCAGCTGTCATTGCATCAAGGCGACACAACGGGCGAACTCAATAACAGGGTGCAGCTCTGTCACGGCGGCGACGGGCACGTGCTTGAAATCGGAAAGTCGAAAGACACCAAGAGTCTTGCGTTCCGATAGATAGTCGCTTCGCTGTTGGCTCGCTGCAGGATATTCGATTCACGCGGCTCGATTTGACTGTGCGGGCAACGTGAATCGAAAAGTTGCTCCCCGAGGTTCGGCGGCCGTCGCCCACAGTTGTCCCCCGTGCGCTTCGATGATGGTGCGGCAGATCGACAGACCCATCCCCAAGCCGCCGGGCTTTGTCGTATTGAAGGCGTCAAAGACGCGCTCAAGATCCGCTGAGCTCAGGCCTGGACCTGAATCCCGCACCTCGACAAGAACGCCATCCGGCTCGCTCTTATCGGTGGTGATCACCAATTCTCGCGCCCCTTCACAGATCGAGCTCAAGGCTTCGATCGCGTTGATGATCAGGTTCATAATCACTTGTTGCACCTGCACCCGATCTCCTTGAATGAGCGGCAAGCCGTCCACGAGGTGTGACTGCACCACAATGCCATTCTTCTCGACTTCGCCACGGGTCAGGGCGATGACCTCGAGGATTGCTCCGTTGATGTCCACGTCTTCTTTCCGGAGAGGTGCTTTTTTGAAAAGCGCGCGCATTCGGCCGACGACCTCGCTGACGCGATTGCCGTTTGCAAAGATCCGGTTGAGAGCCTGACGAGCCTTCTCCAGATCTGCCGGTTCTTTGCTTAGCCAGTGCAACGCCGCTGAGGCATTGTTGAGCGTCGCGCCGATCGGCTGGTTGACTTCATGGGCAATCGAAGCAGAGAGCTGCCCCATTGTTGCGACTCGATTCGCGTGCACGAGCTCCATCTGCACCTCGCTGTAGCGCCGCTCGCTTTCGCGAATTTCCTCCTCTGCCCGCTTGCGCTGCGTTAAGTCGACCACGAAGGCAACGCCCTGGTCGTGTCGCCCGCCGAACGTCGCTGCCCCGACTAGCACCGGCACGCGGCTGCCGTTTTTCAGGAAGTACTCCTTCTCATAGGGTTGCACGGTTCCGGTCGCCTCCAGCTCGGCCACGCGTCGGTCGTCGGCATCGCGCCATTCGATGGGCGTCAGATCCCGCCAGCGCAGTCGACCGGAGACGAGATCGTCGCGGTCGTATCCGACGATGCGAAGAAAAGCTTCGTTGGCATCGATGATCCTATCGTCACGATCCCAGACGAAGATGCCGATGATGTTGGCATCCACTAGCCGTCGGATCCTGGCCTCTCGCTCGGCTAGCTCGCTGTACAGGCTGGCATTCTCTATTGAGATAGCCGCCTGGGAAGCGAGCAGTGTGAGGACCACCATTCGAGCAGGAGTAAACACGTTAGTCGCAAAGTTGTTCTCCAAGTACAGCATTCCGATCAACCTGGTCTGCTTAAGTATCGGGAGGCAGAGCACTGACCGCGAGCGATGGTCGCGAATATAGGCATCCGCTGAAAACGAGCTCTGACTGGACGCATCGTGCAGGAGAACGCTTTCTTTTGCCCGAAGGACGTAGTGAAACACAGACTCCGGTAGATCAGCGGCCGTGACGCGTGCCTGTTTCAGGACCACGTTCACGTTGTCACCGCTGGTTATGGCTTCTGCTTCAATTTGATATTTGTCGTCTCGCGAAAGTATCAAGAGACCTCGATCGGCGCCCGCGTGTTCGATTGCCGAACTCATGAGCGTGTTGATTAACTTCTCGAAGACAATCTCGCCTGACACTGCTTCCGACACTCTGAGTACGGTAGTCAAGTCGAGCTGCTCGCTGGGTGTCACTATCGTCGCCGCGGAATCCGGGATCGACTTGTCCACGTTGAGGTGCGGATAAAGCTCCTCAAGTTGGCGGACCTTTCCGTCGGCTCCCCAGCGCAGGTAGCAGGCCCGCGCAGCCCGCAAATAGGTCGCCGCGATCTTCTCGTAACCGCGCTCCGCGTAGAAGCAGCCGGCAATCTCGTTGGCAATTGCCTGGTTGTGCACGAATCCGTGTTTGTGAGCCTCGTGGATGGCCTTGTCGTACAGCTCCTGAGCGTTCTGCACCCGGCCCTCAAGGCGCGCGATTTCGGCGCCGACCAACGCGGCGCGATCTTCGAAGGTTTCGGGATTGGCCTCGGTCCACATTTGGAGCTCCCGGTAGTGGTCCAGCACAGAATCGAAATGCCTCGGTCTCTCCTCCGGTGTGGCGTGATCACAGACCGCCGCATGCGCCAGCGCGCCATAGAGCCGATACTCCGCTGACTCGAACATTGCCGCTGACGTCCAAAGCAGCGGTTCGGCGTGTAGCGAGGCGTCAACCGCCGACGCAAGGTCTCCGGCGAAAAAGTGCGCCTGCAGCTTTCGCGTCCAGTAATAGAACTCGGCGAGCACCAAGTCGGGGCTCTTGGCTAAGCGGCGTTCGGTATCGATTTCACTGTATCGCTCGTGATCCAGGCATCCGAAAGTTGCAGTCAGCCCGCGCAAGGTGAGGATCAAACCGAGTTGTGCTTCGCAGCGCTCGATGGCCAGGCCGAAACGCGCCCGCCTAGCGGATGCCAGGCCGTTCTCGCATTCCTTTTGCACTTCGGCGAGTGGATCCCCGGCGGCGAGGCAAACCGTGACAGTGAGCAACTCGCACTCGGCTGTCAAATACTCGATCGAGAAGATGAGCTGGTGATTACGTTTCCAAGTCTCTTCTTCAAGAAGGGCTCTGCCGGCTCTGAGATACTTGAGCGCCGAGTCGTATGCTGTCGAGAGCTTCGCGCGCCGGCCGGCGATCAGATTAAGTTCCGCGACGCGCTCGCGATCCTCGACTAAGGTGATGAGATGGGAGCCCCGGTTGAGTTGATTGACGATCTCAAATATTGCCTCCTCACGTTTTTCAGCGGGCGTGTGCTCGGCGAGTAGCATTCCGATGCGCAGGTGAGCCTCGGCACGCAGCTCCTTCGGAATCAGCGAGTAGGCGGCTTCCTGCACGCGGTCGTGCAGAAAACGGTAGGAATTGTCCGCACGGAAGATGAGGCCCGATCGCACGGCTTCCCAGAGATGGTCGTGGATGTCCTCGACCGAGCGCTGATACCCAATCCGCAGCATCTCGAACTCTGCACTGTTGCCCATGCAGGCGAACTGCTGGAGTACCTTCTGGGTCTCTGGCGGAAGGCGCTTCAACTTCTCGACCATCAGCTCTACAACATTGTCCGTGAAGCCTTTGTCACGAATGCGGAGCAGGTCCCATACCCAACGGCGCTCGCGATAATCGAATTTCAGTAGGCGATCGTCCGACAGAGTAGAAATGAACTGGATTGCGAAGAACGGGTTGCCCGAGGTCTTTTCGTGGATCAAGTCCGCCAGTGGGGCGCCACGCTCCGGTTGGCAGTGAAGGGAGTCCACAATCAGTTTGCCTAGATCATCGCGACTGAGTGGTGTGAGAACGATGTCCTGCACTGCCGCTCCGGCCTGACGGATCGCTTCCAGCTTACGCAGGAGCGGGTGGGTGGCATTGACCTCGTTGTTCCGGTACGCACCAATGAGGAGCAAGTGCTGCAAATCGTTGCGGGTCAACAGGTCTTCAAGGAGGTCGAGTGTGGCGACATCTAGCCACTGCATGTCATCGAGGAAGAGCGCGAGCGGATGTTCGGGTCGCGCAAATACGCCGATGAACCGTCGAAATACGATCTGAAAACGTCTCTGCGCTTCCTGCGGCGGCAATTCGGGCACTGGCGGCGGTTCGCCAATGACATGCCTCAATTCCGGGACCAGATCGACGAGGAGCAGTCCGTTGGGACCCAGCGCCTCACGAAGTGCGTCCTGCCATTTGCGCAGGTCTTCCTCGTTCTGGCTGAGGAGCCGCCGGACGAGGCTCTGAAACGCCTGGGCCAACGAGGCATGCGGAATGTCGCGCTTGTACTGGTCGGACTTGCCTGATGCAAACAAGCCGCGTGGCGGCACGAGTGGTTTGTGGAGCTCATTGACGACTGCGGATTTGCCGATGCCGGAATATCCGGAGACCAGCACCAGTTCTACACGGCCACCACGTACGATGCGGTCGAAGGCGGCCAGCAGAGCGTCAACCTCGCGGTCCCTCCCGTACAGCTTCTCGGGGATCATAAGGCGATCTGGGGTGTCGTGAGCGCCAGGGGTGAAGTCATCGATCCGCCCCTGGGACTCCCATTGGGAGAGGCAGCGCCGAAGATCGCTCTCAACTCCCGCCGCTGTCTGATACCTCTCCTCCGCCGTCTTGGAGAGCAACTTCATCGTGATCGCGGAGACGGAGGTCGGTACGGTTCCTACGCGCTCGCTGGGTGCGGCTGGTTGTTTCGCGATGTGACAGTGCACCCATTCCATCGGGTGGGAGGCCGCGAATGGAAGACTCCCGGTCAGCATCTCGTAAAAGGTCACCCCAAGCGAGTAAAGGTCGCTCCGAGAATCGACCGAACGGTTCATTCGTCCCGTCTGCTCGGGTGCCATGTAGGCGAGCGTTCCCGCGATGAACTCTGGAGGTTCGGGCGACTGGCGCTCGCGCGTAAGTTTGGAGGCAATCCCGAATCCCGTGAGCCACGCGTTGCCGGTGTCGTCGACGAGGACATTCGCAGGCTTGATATCCTTATGTATGAAGCCCTGCTGATGGACTTGCCCGAGTGTTCTTGCCAACCCAATGGCGGTTCTAAGGAAACGAGTCAGGTCGAGCGGTTGCCCCTGGTCACGCTCAAGAATCCGATCCAGCGGCTGACCGCCAGGGTCCTTGAGTAAGAGGATCATACGCCCTTCGTGACGAGCAATGGCCAGAGGCTTGGCAGCCCACGCGGGATCGAGTTCGGCTCCGAGCGAGTATTCGTGCATGAGCCGCCTGATGCTTTGAGGCGACGGCTGTTCGAAGAGTGCGATCGCTAGGACCGGCGAGGGGGCGTCGTGCTTTCGGCCGCGGTAAAGGGTAAAGTCTGCGCTTTCCCGCAGGGGCGCCAGCACGTACCCCGAGAGCCCCGGCATAGGTGACATTCTTGTTGCCACAGCATCACCAGTTCAGCAAGCTGCCTAACCTTCACGCAGCGCTATCATAGCGCTACCCGGCTCTCGCGCGCATGCGTCAATCAGGCGGTCTTCGTCGTATGCGTACGATGCGCAGTACGCCGGATCAACAGATATCGCTGATAGATCCGGATGCCCGTTCGATGGCCACCAGCGGACGCGGATCGGGTGTCGTCGGCTATAATGTCCAGGTCGCGGTGGACACCGCGACATCATCTGATTGTTACGCACGAGGTCATAAACGTCGGCCGACAACGGCCGCGCGCCGATCCTATCCGTTTGCACACAACCAAGACCCGGAACGGACATATCGGGATCACCGCTTCCAGAGAGGAAAAAAAGGCGCTTAGTGCCAGGCGGGAGATCGTAAATCAGACGCCGGCCGCCGCCTTCATCTCACCCGCAAGTTCATCGTAGCAGACCGTCCACGCCTCACGAACGGCGGGCGTGAGATCCTCTCCAAGCGCCTGTTCGAGGGTCCAGAGCAACGCTTCCCGCACCGCGTCGTAGTCGGCGAGCTTAACCCCGTACTCGACATGGGGGACGGCAAGGTCATGGATCGCGGGTGAAAGTTGATCCAGCGCGGGTAGATTGTAGACGACCATAGCGAGCATGGTCATTAGCTTGACGCCCTGAATACGCATGTTGTTTCTGAATAGCGGCCGGAAATTCGGATTGGTGGCGAATAGCCGCTCGTAGAACAACGCCCCGGCGACCTCAGGCATCGCCGCCAGCCGGGCGAAGGTGGTCTGAACAAGCTCCTGCTGCACAGCATCCACGATGTCATTTCCTTTGCGTGCGGGCGCGGCTCACTCGGCTGCGCGCGACACATGATAGCAATCGGATGCGAGACCTCAGGCGAATAAAAACGTCGTGCAACCCGACGCATCTCATTGGCGCGATTTCCGTGGGTCATTCACACGGAAGCAGTTGCGAGGTCGTCTCATTTAGCGCCAGGCAACGTCTCATCTAGCGCCAAGCTGGAGATCGCCCCGAGCGCATTCACGATGTGTCCTTTCCTGTCGTGCGCTGGCCATTCACTCGTCCTTGCGATGCCGCACGCAGCATGGTGGGCGGGCTACCGAACTCGCTTGCGAACGTGCGATAAAACGTCGCCATACTGTTGAACCCCCAGCCAAAAGCTATATCGATCACCGATCGTCCGGTTCCCGTCGCGTCGGCGATGGCGTCGCGGCACCGGAGCAGTCGCTCGCGCGAAACGTATCGGGCGAAACTGACATTGTTTGCCTCGAACAGGCGATGCAACTGGCGCGCCGAGATGCCGAGTGCGGCCGCGGCGCTGGCGGCGGTCAGGGAAGGATCGGCGAGATGCAGGTCGACGTAACGCTTGGCGGCCGCGAGCCGCGCCGATTGTAGCGAATCCCGCCCCCGATTGATGCCTTCGTTTGAGATGTTACAGCTCAGTGCCACGAGACCGCAGAGATTGCGCAGCACAGCTTCACCGTGTTCGTTGGAGAGCAGCGGGGCTTGCGCCTTCACCGCATCAATAGCTGCGCCGAGCAGCGAGCCGAGCGGCGAGGCACCGGCCAACCGAAACGGGCGCTCCAGTCGACCCCCGGTTATAATCGGCGAGAGTGCAGCCCACGGGATGATCAGCATATCGAACGACTCTGGGCCTTTCCATTCCGCGTTGAATTGCCATTCGGTCGAGCTTATGCAGAAATCACCGGGCTCATGAATCAGGTCGACTGGCGTGCTGCGTGCCGCGGCCCTCCAGATGACCGGCGCGCGAAATCGGCTGACGAAGAAAGCTTCAATCTTGTCCCTGGCAACGTCGGCCGCCGTCCGTTGGACCCTCTCAAGTCCCGAACTTATCTCCAGCAGCGCAAATTCGCCTGCAATCGATCCACTCGCTTCCGCGCGAAAGGCAGCGGGATCCGGAATCTCGCCCGGCGTGATGCTATGGGCCTGCTTCGCGAAATAGTCGCACCAGAACTTCACGCGGTCGCGCGGCGCAATATGGTCCGTGGAAAAATGGACTTGCATGATCATCCCGTGGGCCGACCAAATGCCTTGGAACCTAACTTAGACCGGTTACATCGGCAAAGCGAGGGTGCCAGACTTTGGGGGCTGCCACTTTTTAAGGGCGGATGTGGAGAGTTCCTTTGCGTCTCGGTTCCAGCGGCGAGCTGATCACCGCACCCGCCTCTCCGCGGCCTTAACTGAACGACAACCGAATGGCGATCGGCGCAAAATGAGACATCATGCGGCGCACGGTGAGACGACGGTAGTGACCTGCGAGACTATGCTTACTCAAATTCGAGTGTAAGGCCGAATAGGTCCTATGAACAAGGTGGGTACACAAAGGAGGTTGAAAATGGCAACCAACGCAACAAGCACGATGATTTTGGATGGCGACTTCGACAAAATCGACTTCCGAGGAGACGTCGTCGACGGGCACCTCGTCACAAAAGGAATTCTTGCAGACCAAGCGGCAATGGATTCTATCCCAGTAGGGATATACGTTCTCGAAAAGGATGCCACTGTCGTCAAGTGCAACAAAGCTGCAATCGCGGGTTGGGGACGCACGCCGTCTCTGGGAGCCTCGGAGAAGTATTGCGGGTCACACCTTCTGCGTTACCCTTCAGGAGAAGTGATGCCGCACGAACTTGCACCACCATCCGTGGTGATCAACAACGGCGCCACCGTTCGCAACGCCGATGTGATTTGCGAGCATCCCAACGGCAATCGTCTTCTGGCGCTCGTTAATGTCTTTCCGATTCGTGACAACGACGACGAAGTGATCGGAGCCGTCAACATTTTCCGTCACAATACCAGCAAGACTGTCCCTGGCTTACTCTCCGAGTCTGCAAATAATTCCGATTGCGAGATCGGTGAGGGAGAGGAGCAGTGAGGCTCCTTCGCCGCTTCGGGTTCCGTATTTCTTCATAGGGGCCTTCTCGGCATGTGGCGTACCAGAAGCTCAATGTTTGTCCGCCGCACCCGGCTGACCGCGTTTTCGGCCCGGGAAATTACAAGTTACGCTGACTAGGGCGCGCGGTGCTTTTGCGCGCGCCATGCTCTTGCGATGGAGGTAGCTGTGCGATCGAACGAGCGACGTGAACGAGAGCGTGAGTTGCGTGCCGCTGGGCGGCTGCCCCCAGGACAGTCGCTTACGCTCGAGTGGCCGGTGAAGCATGTGGGCCCGGTGCCGGTCTTTCGTCCCAAGACGTGGGATTTTCGAGTGTTCGGCCTGGTAGAGGAGCAACTGCGGCTTTCGTGGGAAGAACTTTCCAATCTGCCGCAGAGCGAAGTATTTGCGGACATGCACTGCGTCGTGCACTGGAGTCGGTTCGACAATCATTGGGAAGGATTGCTCGCCACAGAATTAATGAAGCGAGTGAAGCTGCGGCCAGAGGCGCGGCATGTGATGGTCCATGGCGAGAATAACCACACGGCAAACCTGCCAATCTCAGATTTTCTGCGCCCGACGACTATCTTCGCCCTGCGGCATAACGGCGAACTCCTTACGGCCGAGCATGGCTACCCGTTGCGCCTCGTGGTGCCAAACCTCTATGCGTATAAGAGCGTGAAGTGGGTACGCGGGATCGAGTTTTTGGATCGCGAATCGCCAGGCTTATGGGAATTTAACGGATATCACATCTACGGCGACCCATTCAAAGAGCAACGATCTTCGAGCTGAAACTCGGGACCGAAGCTGGCCGAGCGCCGGCAGCTGATTTCGCGGTCATGATGGGTTTTCATCCGATTTTGCGCGCTGCAGAGCCGATTGGACGCATCCGAGCAGAACCTCTTCGTCGATGGGCTTGGTCAGATAGCCTACGACGCCCTGACCCAGAACTCGAGTTCGCGCGCTGTCATCGGGGTAAGCCGTGATCAGAATTGTTGGTATGTCATAGCCAGATCCTACCAAGCGGCTATGCAATTCAGGCCCAGTCATGCGTGGCATGTGGACATCAACAATCAAACAGGAGGTATGGCGGACGTTAGGAGACGCCAAGAAATCCATTGCGGATGCAAAGGCCTCAGTCGTGAAGCCAACTGCCTGCATGAGACCCGCTAACGCCTCGCGAGATTGCTCATCATCATCGATGATCGAAATCTGAATCTCGCTAGACATATCCCCGCCTTCAATGCTGGGGATGCGGACCGCCGCATTTCGCGTTCCGTATCTCAAGAAGGGCACCGCGCGGATATCCAAGCATCGTACTATAACGAGAAGCGTTTGGACCCGCGATTATATTGTGGACGGGGGATGCCAGACCTCGGAATAATCGATGTTATACTTTAGAATAAGTGATTCAAAACTTCTGAATAGGTCAACCCGATTTGGGCCACTTCCGAACACGTGCGCTGATGCCAGGTCATTGCGCTCGACGCGTCAGGGAGGCGCTTCCGGCATCCATCAAAAGCATCAGTTGGTTTGCGCCTAAGCAATTTTCGCTGATGGAGACACCACAAAGCGATTAGGACGGTGGCAACTTTATACCAAGCATCTCCGCTATTCTGACAAGCTCGGCTAGCGATTGCGCACCCATCTTCTGCATCACGTGGCCGCGGTGCGCCTTCACAGTGATCTCAGCTACGCCTAGCTGGAAAGCGATCTGCTTGTTCTTTAAGCCAGAGGTCACGAGAGCCAGCACCTCTCGCTCGCGCGGGCTTAAACGTTGGAGACGCGATTTCAGGTCCGTAAGCCGCTGCTCGACCTTTCGCCGCGTCCGATCGCGCTCCAGCGCGATCGTCACCGCATCCAGCATGTCCTGATCGCGAAATGGCTTCGTCAGGAAATCGACAGCGCCTGCCTTCATCGCCTTAACCGACATCGGAATGTCGCCGTGACCGGTCATGAAGATGATGGGAATGGAAGCGTTCATTTTCGACAGCTCGGTTTGGAAGTCGAGACCGCCCAAGCCCGGCAATCTAACGTCAAGTACAAGGCAGCTCACCACGTCGGGTAATAATTCGCCTTCGAGAAGCTCCGCGGCCGACCCAAACAACTTGACCTTGAAGCCGACCGAGTTGAACAGATCTCCGAGTGAGTCGCGGAAGTCCCTGTCATCGTCAACGACGGCGATAGTTGGCTCCTCGGCTGCTGCACGCTTTTGAATAGAATGCTGCGCCACGAGATAATCTCTCCCAACTTCGTGTAAAAATATCACCTCCACGAAGGCCGTTCAACACATGAGAGGGGTTCCAGCGTGGAACGCCTTGGTTCGTGGGCCACGAGAAGGTTCGCCAATGTCCTCACCTCCACGCTGTAGCCGCCCGATGAAATGTCAGCTCACCTCACGCTCCGTTAGCAGCGACGGATTTAGGGAACCCGGGATCACTCGGTGGCGTTTGGGCGGGGCGGTCCCCTTTGCGCGCCGCTTCACCGTTACGTCGTGCGAACGGATGCTGCTAGGCCATCACTCGCAGATGCAGGTCTTCTTCCGGCTCGTGAGCTGCGTTCCTAAGGCGCCGAAAGCCAGACCGACCTCGACGCAATGAGAGGCCGAGATGCCTCGACGTTCCGAATAGCAACTTGGTCGCGACGTCGCAGGTCATTCATATGTCAAGGGAGGAGACACGCTTCGGCGGTAATCCGCCGGGGCAATTCCCGTCGCCTTCCGGAACGCCGTGGCGAACGCGCTACGACTGCTGAAGCCTACCGCCCGACCGATTTCTGTCATCGAGCCCGCTCGTTTTGCCAGCAGCAACTTGGCGTGCTCAACACGATGCTTAGTTTGGTACCGATGTGGCGGCATTCCGAGAGATTGCTTGAATACCCTGCAGAAATGATATGGGCTCAGACGAACGAGCTGCGCCAACGTGCCAATCGGTATCCGCTCATTGAGATGTTCCTGGATATAGGCGCTGACGAGGCGTTGCTGCCACGGTGCAAGGCCGCCTTGGAGCTGAGGTTGAATGCTGGGCATCCCGCAAGTGAAACGCACGATTTCATGTATGAGCAGAGTACCGAGACTCCCGAAGTACATCGGGTCTCCTGCACGGCTCTCGACGAACGCCTTCAGCTTGAGCGCGGTGTGCCAGAGCGCTTCGTCTTCAAATAGTATACGTGGAGCGTTCGGTAGGTCGGTGATGCCACGCTTATAAAGAACCTTCAGGTTCTCAGGTTCGAAGTAGAAGTACATGAGCCGCATCTGCGACCCGCGCAGCTCGTGCCAATCGTGAAATTCGCGGCCAGCCGGCACGAATGTCAGTTTCCGCTCGAGGTTTCGGAGCGCAGATCGCGGCAGACCTTCCACGAATGTCTCTCCTTCACTGCGCTCTCCCTTCTCGTACATCACGAGCATATGGACTGGAGCCCGAAAATGATTCTGGATTCTACCTCGTCCGGTGAATCGCAAGGATTCGGCCGTCATGCCATGCCCATTTACCTTGAAGCGTGCCACAGTGTCGGAAGGAGAGATTTCAACGACAGGATGGATCACGTCCGCCACGAGGTGACCATCTGATTGGCGAATTGTATCAAAAATGGAGCAGTCATGGTCGCCTTCAAAGTTTCGGGACGGGGTTATCGGGAGCAACACTTGCGATCTTGAAAGCTGTTGCAGATCGTCAGGGCCACGCGGCGAACGGCGTAGCGTCGTCGAATTCGTCCGTAAACGGACTTGGTGGAGTTCGGCTCCCAGTTTGGAGGTCGGAAGTAGTAGGGGGCCTTCTGGCATGGCTTCTCCTCTTCGCTCAAAGTGGGTTCGTGCTGTCAACTGACCGTCATTTGCTAGACACATGGGGTCGACCTCCGGGTGCCTATTCAAGACTCTTTAATTTCATTGTCGCGGTGTTTCTGCGTGGGCACTAGGCCGAGCGCCGGCTTTCTTCGCCCGAATCCGCGACGAACGGGTCGAGGTGAGCATGCCGTGTGATACCTTGGTCCTCAATAGCACTCGCATTTGCGCGTCTGACAGGAAGGGCCAAACGGGGATAAACTTTCGCGGAGCCGAGCTGCGACTTTCGTATATCCAGGCTTCGACTTAATTCACGCGCAGCTTCACATGGCCAACTCGGAGTCCTGAACCGTCGTGCGCGCCCCCGAGTTGGTTGGATGTCCCTGAGGATCGCGCGCATGCTACTGAGAAACACAAGACCAGAAATACCGGGCGGCGGTCCTAACCTGGAACGACTGTTCTTCAAGCGCTTATTGTTTGGCCTGGATCCAATTTTGGTGCAGCTCTAGTTTGCCGCGCCGGCTAGCAGGCCTGTAGCAAATCAATAATTCCGTACGCCCTACTTGGAGGCAAACTATGCAGTCGCCGAGCAAACTCGTCAGACACGGCAAATTAATCATTCGGAGGTGGTAGATCATCGCGTCCGCCCGAGCTTGCGACTTTGTGGCGAGTGCAATCGAAATGCGTCCCTAATCTTCGCGGTCACAACATCATAAGCTACTATACGCTTATCGTGATTGGTGCGAGATGGTTCTCACGAGTTCGGTCACGGGTTTGATTTTGACGGCGGCCCTTATGACCATGTCGATGGTGGAGTGCGGTAAGCTAACGGCTTCGGTCAATAGAAGCGGTTCGCCGAGCGGCGAGCGTCTTGACCTTTCGTATAGGACCCTTGCTGCATTTGGATGGCTGACCTGTACCGGGGTTCAATTGAGCCGGCGATCGCGATCATCGTATGTATGAGGCTGCGATGGTCCTCTCCCCCCGCCATCGCTGCCCACCTTGGGCGCCTCCCTAGACTTGGGCCGCTTGTGGCAACACAGGCGGCCTTCTTTTGTCTACGCCCATTCGGAATTAGACCGGCGTTGATTCAACCAATACCTCTGTACTGTCACTCGATACCCGCGCCCAATGGCGTCAATCACAAGACCCGTGCTAGCTGTTGATACGGAATGAAAAGCAACGGAACCGGCCCGCGAGCAGGCAGTTGCAGGATAGGGTCGGCGGCGTAGCGCCCGACCGACCTTTCCCCTGATTGAAACGTGCGTCGCCGATCCCGCAAGTGTCTCTAGTTCGACGGTTCGCTGCGGAGACGCCGGATCAAGCGGCGAGCCAGGAGCACCGATAGCCTTTGAGTGCTTCGACCGTCACCAAGACAGGCATGCGTCAGACGCGAGGCCGCTTATCGAAGTGATCGCGCACCCCCAGACGCTTTCCACATCCTCAATGCCAACTACGTGACTGCACAAAACCGAGCCTCAAAGCGTAGCCAAATTTTCTTCGTGCAAAATCAGCGTCAAGGAATCAAACCTCATCGGGCGGACGGCTCGATAGATTTGTCTAAACTCTGACCTTTGGGCATCGAAATGATAACTGAGGGTAATTTGCGAACCCGTGTCTCCTGTGATGCAATACTCATCTGCTTGCAGGCGACCCGAGAGCAGAGTCCTTTCGCGAGCCGCGTTCGGAAGCGAGTGAATTCCCCCGCCTGCAGATTGGCTTCGAGGAGAGCGAAATTTGAAGCTCAGCTTTAGCGTCTATAGCAATCCGGGCAACTTCGTGCGCATTACCGCAAAGCTGCTGCCGTCGCTTTGGGGTTCGACAGCCGTCGCGTTCGCGCTTGGTCTATTTGGAACGTTCGACGCGCCCCCCGACTATCAGCAAGGTGAGACGGCGCGAATAATGTTCATCCACGTCCCCGCCGCCTGGATAGCGATGCTCGCCTACACGTTGATGGTGGCGTCTGCGCTTGGATCGTTGGTATGGCGTCATCCACTCGCCGATGCGGCTCAAAAAGCGGCCGCACCCCTAGGCGCAGCTTTCACTTTCATCTGCCTGGTCACGGGCTCGTTGTGGGGCAAACCAATGTGGGGCACATATTGGGTCTGGGACGCACGGCTCACTTCCATGCTGGTTCTGCTTCTCATTTATCTCGGTCTCATCGCGCTCTGGCAGACAATCGAGGACCCGAGTAGAGCGGCACGAGCAGTTTCGATTATGACCCTGGTGGGTTTTATCGATATTCCGATTGTGAAGTTCTCGGTTGATTGGTGGAACACGCTCCACCAACCGGCGTCGGTGTTCCGGATGGAGGGCTCGGCGATTGCTGGCTCGATGCTATGGCCGCTGATCGTTATGGCGCTCGCATACACACTTTTGTTCGTGACTCTCCACGTTATGGCGGTTCGCAACGAGATCATGCGCCGCCGAGCCCGGCGGCTTGCGATCACGCTGGCGGTAAATGGCGAGGCGGCGATGACTCGTCTGCTGTCTGCCGAAATAGCTTCCTGAGGAGACCATGTTGCGGCATGACGGATTCATCATGGCGGCGTTTCTGGTGACGGGCACTGTTCTAGCCGGAATGATTGTAGCAGTGCTTATCGACTATCGCTTTCAGCGCCGTACCCTGTCTCGTCTTATTAATCACTCGGATCGGCGCGGTCGCGCATGAGCAATATCCCGGCCTCAATTCACCTATCGTCGAGTGCCACGCCGCCTCGACGCCGAGTGGCCCGCTTGTGGGTGGTTATCCCTTTATTGATTTTCTGCGGAATTGCGGCACTACTTCTAGTGCGGCTCGGGGCCGGAGACCCCTCACTCGTGCCCTCTGCTCTAATAGGCAGGTCAGTACCGCAATTTGCGCTGAAGCCGCTCGAAGGGCTTTCAACATCCGGTCCACCCGGCTTGTCGAGTGCAGATTTGCGGAGAGGGCACGTGACAATCTTGAACGTGTTTGCATCATGGTGTGTTGAGTGTCGGGAAGAAGAAGGGGCCCTAATGGCGTTGGCGAGCGACCCGACTCTGCGGCGACGGGGCGTGAAACTCACCGGCATTGTGTACAAGGACGATCCTAAAAATGCGTTGGCCTATCTCGTCGCTCACGGCAACCCGTTTGCACAGGTCGGCACTGACCGCTCGGGCCGAACGGGAATCGATTTCGGCGTCTATGGCGTTCCCGAGACCTACGTGATCAAGGGCGATGGCACAATCGCTTACAAGCTGGTTGGTGGCATCTCGGACGCAAGTCGGCCTGGTTTGATGGCGGCGATTGCCGAGGCGGCGCGTCCATGACGACTCCATTGCACTCCGCGATGGATGCAAGAAGGATCGGTTCTTGTCTCGGCGTCGTAGGGCTCCGTCCGCTTACATTGTTCGCAAAGTCCGACCGGACAATGAAGACGGCACAGTCGGTTAGCCCGAGCTTCAACGGCGGCAGATACCGGCGGATGATGCGATATGCGGTGGTGAGGACAAACGGAGGTCTTGAAACGTGCTGTGGGCCATTTTTGCAATGATGACGTCTTCGGTCGTGCTGGCGCTGGCGAGGTCGCTTTCCGAGCGGCGTGTGGTCGTTCGCGCTCACGATCCGAATGTGACGTTCTATCGCGATCTTCTGACTGAAGCGGATGAAGACTTGCGCTGCGGACTGCTAGCATCTGAAGATGCCGTGACGACTCGCGCCGAGATCGAGCGCCGGCTGCTCGCGTCACTCAACTCGGCATGCGAGGGCCGGCCGCATGCGTCCCGTCGTGGAGGTGAGCGACGCGGGGCGGCGGCTTTGGCGATCTTCTTAATGCTGCCGCTCGTCGCGCTCGCGTCGTACCTCAAGGTCGGCGCTCCCAGCCAACCTGACATGCCGATCGCATCGAGGCCGTCCAATGGAGATTTTAGCCTCGCTGCCGCGGTTCCTGACATCCACGCCGGCCAAGCCGGAGCTAACATTGCAGGGCTTCCTCCAGAGCAACGGAGCAACGCGATCCGGGGGATGGTAGCGGAGCTCGCCGAGAAACTCTCGAAGGACGGCCATCACCTTCAAGGATGGCTACAACTTATTAGGTCTTACGCGGCGTTGGGTGAGCGCGAGAAGGCCGAGGCGGCTGTCGCAAGCGCACGTGCTCAGCTAGCAGGCGATGAGCAAGCGTCGGCCAGCGTGGATGAACTCGTCAGACAGCTTCGTTTAGAGGAGTAGATCTTGACGCGAAAGGGCAGGCGCCTCGCCATCATCAGCGCAGCTGGCGTCACTTTGACGATCGCGATAGGGCTCATCCTGTTCGCGTTGCGAGACAGTATTGTCTTCTTTTATGGGCCGAGCGAACTGGCCGCAAAGGCGCCGCCACCAGGCACCCGGCTGCGCATCGGCGGCCTAGTGAAACGTGGCTCACTTACTCACGAGGGATCGTCGACTGTCGTCTTCGCGGTGACAGACCTAAAGCACGACATCGAGGTCAGCTACACCGGATTGTTGCCGGATCTCTTCCGTGAAGGACAGGGCGTCGTCGCCGAGGGCACCGTGGAAGGACCGAGCCGTTTTCATGCCGACACCGTGCTAGCAAAACACGACGAGCGATATATGCCCAAGGACCTGGCTGACAAGCTCAAGCAAGAAGGCACTTGGCGCAACGAAAGATCTGCGCGAGCGCAATAGCGCCGCGCGCCACGAAACATCCCAGCTGATGGGACCGACAAGATGATCATCGAAACCGGACATTACGCGCTCGCTTTGGCTCTTGCCGTCGCGCTGCTTCAATCAATTCTGCCGCTCTGGGGAACCCGTACTGGCGATTCGGCACTTACTTCAATCGCGGTCCCTGCCGCAATCACCCAGTTCCTGCTCTTGGGTTATGCCTTCGCAGCACTGACTTACGCTCACGTGGTGTCCGATTTCAGTCTCGTGATGGTCGCCGAGAACTCACTCACCACCAAACCACTTATATACAAAATCGCAGGGGTCTGGGGCAATCACGAAGGATCGATGCTGCTTTGGGTTCTGATTCTCGCGGTTTTTGGAGCGGCGGTGGCGATTTTCGAGCGCGGCATGTCGAACGAACTACGCGCGAATACGCTAGCGGTCCAGGGCTGGATCTCCCTTGCCTTCCTCTGTTTCATTCTGTTCACCTCCGATCCCTTCTTGCGACGATTTCCTGCGCCGTTTGAGGGCCAGGACCTTAATCCGCTGCTTCAAGACCCGGGCCTTGCCATACACCCGCCGCTCCTTTACGTCGGCTATGTCGGTTCTTCGATCGTGTTCTCCTTCGCGGTAGCCGCGCTGATCAGTGGCCGACTAGACGCCGCTTGGGCCCGCTACGTTCGGCCTTGGATACTGATCGCCTGGATCTTTTTGACGCTTGGCATCGCCATGGGCTCGTACTGGGCTTATTACACCCTTGGTTGGGGCGGATTCTGGTTCTGGGATCCGGTCGAAAACGCGTCATTGATGCCCTGGCTTGCGGGCACGGCGCTCCTCCATTCGGCTGCTGTCATGGAGAAACGTGAAGCCCTCAAGATTTGGACACTGTTGCTGGCGATACTTACGTTCTCGCTGTCGTTGCTGGGTACGTTCCTCGTGCGCTCGGGAGTACTGACCTCCGTCCATTCCTTCGCCAGCGATCCGGCTCGCGGCGTCTTCATCTTGGTCATACTGTCCGTATTCATCGGCGGGCCACTCGCGCTCTACGCATGGCGCGCACCTTCCCTGAGCCAGCGTAGCGTGTTCGCACCCTTCTCACGCGAGAGCACGCTGGCAGTCAATAATCTGCTGCTGACCACCTGCTGCGCTACGGTTCTGACCGGGACGCTCTATCCGCTCGCGCTTGAGGCTCTGACGGGGGACAAGATCTCAGTCGGCGCGCCGTTTTTCAATTTAACGCTCGGCCCGCTCGTAGTGCCTATCGTTCTGCTGATGCCGCTCGGTCAGTCGATCGCCTGGAAGCGCGGCGACCTGCTCGGCGCAGCGCAACGGGTGACGGTCGCAGCGTTGGGAGGTCTTGTAGTCTCCATTTTGCTCGTTGCCACCGTCCGCGGTGGCTCCGTCTTCGCTGCAGCCGGTCTCGGCCTTGCCGTCTACCTCATCGTTGGTGCGTTCACCGATGTGGCGTCGCGTATCTGGGCACGTGGGCAAGGCGGCCGGGTGATGCTAGCACGCGCGGTCGGGTTGCCGCGCTCCGCCTGGGGTACGGCGATCGCTCACGCGGGCCTCGGCTTGACACTCATGGGCTTGGCGGCGACGGGTTGGGGTGTGGAACGTATCGCGACCGTCAAGTTAGGCCAGAGGATCGATCTCGGCCCTTATCAAGCCACCATCGAGAATTTTCGATCGCGGCAGGGCCCGAACTATTCTGAACTCATCGGCCATACGGTCATCAGCCAGGGCGGCGCATACGTGGCCGCCGTCGATCCAGCCAAGCGGAGCTTTCCCACGCGACAGACAACCGTCACCGAGGCTGGCATCGTAACGCTGAGTTTTGGGCAGATCTACATTTCGCTTGGGGACCGCCACGCGGATGGTTCGATCGATGCGCGCCTGTTCTGGAAGCCGCTCGTGACGAGCATCTGGATCGGTGCGGTCATCATGGCGTTCGGTGGGATTGTGTCGTTGTCCGATAGACGCCTCCGAATTGGCTTCGCGCGCCGCGCGGCTCGCCTCCGCGTCGCCGACAGCGGCGCAGCGCCGGAGCCCGCCGAATGACGTGGCTTCGTCGCATTCTTCTGCTTTCGATCGTGCTCGCAAGCGTCGCCCCTAGCTTGGCAAGGGCGGTTCAGCCGGATGAAATTCTGACTAATCCGAAACTTGAGGCACGCGCGCGCGCTATTTCCGCCGGACTGCGCTGTCTGGTCTGTCAAAACCAGTCGATCGACGATTCCAAAGCAGAGCTCGCGCGGGACCTTCGCCTGCTGGTGCGCGAGCGCCTTAAGCTCGGAGAGAGTGACGAGCAGGTCCGCGATTTTCTGGTTAAGCGTTACGGAAACTTTATCCTGCTGAAACCGCCACTCGACTTGGAAACCGCTCTCCTTTGGGGAATGCCGGCTTTCGTGCTCGCGGCGGGCGCGATCGCTCTCCTGTTCGGATTGCGCCGCCAACAATCCACGCCAGCGGCACCATTGAGCCAAGCCGAGCGGGATCGGCTTGCCGCTGTGTTTGACTCCGATACTCCGCTATAGGCTCGTTCTGAGGTCAAGCGGCCTTCAACTAGCTTCGGGTAAGGCCGAAGTCGTTCCACATAGGTGGCGCCCGAAAGAAAACTCTGTCGTCGCACGCGCTCATTACTCTCCCGCGCTACGAAGTGCTGCGGCCGCAGCTATCGGAGCGAGCGCGATGGACGCGAGTCCGAGCGCGCAGAGGACCAAGAACGGTGTCAAAAAGGGCGTTGTGGCACTTTGCGCCGCGGAGACACCGAAGATCAGCACCGGCACGGCTAGTGGTACGACGAGGATCGATAGCAACAGACCGCCGCGCCGCAGGGTGACAGTAAGAGACGCCCCGATCGCCCCCAGAAAGGTGAAGGCCGGCGTACCAACCAACAACGTTGCGGCAACCGATCGGAGGGCGGAACCATCCAAATCCAACATCAGGCCAAACAGAGGCGAGAGCATAACGAGCGGTAGCCCCGTCACAAACCAGTGGGCGATGCACTTCACAAGAACAATGAGTTCTAGGGGCGCCGGCGACAGGAGCATCTGGTCCAGCGAACCGTCCTCTTGATCCGCCTGAAATAGACGATCGAGGCCTAATAGACTCGCGAGAAGTGCTGCTATCCATAGAATTGCTGGGCCGATCCGCGACAGCAAGCGTAGGTCAGGTCCGATCGCGAAAGGTACGACCGTCACAAGGCTGAGGAAAAAGACCAGACCGAGAATCCCACCTCCACC
Source organism: Bradyrhizobium sp. CIR48 (assembly GCF_014198315.1). Taxonomy (NCBI): domain Bacteria; kingdom Pseudomonadati; phylum Pseudomonadota; class Alphaproteobacteria; order Hyphomicrobiales; family Nitrobacteraceae; genus Bradyrhizobium; species Bradyrhizobium sp. CIR48. The sequence goes on along the minus strand of NZ_JACIHG010000011.1, from coordinate 234,485 downwards.
GATGCGGCGGGCTAGCATGAGGTCGCGAAGAAAAACGACGAGGAGAATACGGGTCATGGTGCCCATCCGGCATCGCCATTGCGTCGAGACCGCTCCGCTGAAATCGGAAAAGCAGAGTGATCTCTTCTCTCCCGACCTCGAGACAGACCGCTATGTAGGGTGCGACCGCACTTCAGCGAAATGGCCATCATTTGGTTCCAAGTCTGACTTGGACTGTCCCTCGCAGACCAAGAGGTTCGTGGGTCGCGGCCAGTGTCAATCCTCCGCCTTCGAGATGGCTGGCGACGATAGTCTTCAGCAAGGCGCGCGCGTGCCGGTCGAGCGCTGTTAGCGGTTCGTCGAGTAACCATAGAGGACGATCGACGATTAAGAGCCGGGCCAATGCGACACGGCGACGCTGCCCCGCGGAAAGATAGCCGACAGGCAGATCGAGAACGTGGGCCAACTCCATGCGGTCCAGCGCCTCTAACGGGGTTCGGCGGTCTCGCCCCAAAAATCCCAGGCCGATGTCGAGGTTCTCGCGGGCGGTCAACGACGATTTCAACCCGTCGAGATGGCCCACGTAGTGGAGGCGTTCTGCCAGGGGCGCCGGATCCGTGGCTTCGGACTCCACCCATGACATGCGGCCGGATCCTAGTGGAAAAAAGCCGGCGATCGCCCGCAAGAGTGTAGATTTGCCCACTCCGTTGGGACCGGTCACTTCGGCGATTTGGCCCGCGCTTAGTCGCAAAGACATCCCGTCGAGCAGGATGCGCTCGCCGCGCGCGACGGACAGATCTTCGATCAGCAGATGGGATCGCTGCCTAATATCCATGTTCAGTCCTCGTTGTCCGTTGTTTCGTTGTGATCGTTTTCAACGAACCCTCATTTGGAGGGCTTATCGAAATGAACGATGGTTCGGGACAAACGTGTTCGAGCGGCGACATGGGGGAGAACAGCCCAGGAGGCCGAGGAGGTTCGCTCGTCGGGGCTGCCCATTAAACGGATGCGAGCCAGATCTTGAACGCTGAGGGCAGGATGGGCCACGCGATCGCCCCTACAAACGTGAAAGCGATGTTGCATTGCCCAGCTTGCTGCCTCGCTGCACCACCGGGAACGCCCGACGCCCTTCCCTTGTACGCTGCGCCGTCGATTAGCCGACGCCCTGCCGACGAAGCCGCAGGCGGTCGCGGGAGTGTTCCCAATCACGGCTCTCAGTAAAGAGAAAGGGCCTCCCAGGTCTCAGCGAGCGCAGCCGCGAGTTCAGCTATATGGGTATCCGCGTGGTATGGCGACGGCGTGATGCGCAGCCGCTCTGTCCCACGCGGGACCGTAGGATAGTTGATCGGCTGGATATAGATGGCGTGGCGCTGTAGAAGGCGATCGGCTGCCGCCTTGCACAATTCCGCATCGCCGACGATCACAGGCACGATGTGGGTTCCGGTCCGGAGAACCGGAAGCCCGGCGGCTTGGAGCGCCTCTTTCGTTGCAGCGGCCTGTCGTTGGTGTGCTTCGCGCTCGGCAGACGAGTGTTTCAGATAGCGAACAGATGCACGCGCTGCGGCGGCAATCGGTGGAGGGAGGGCGGTCGTGAAGATGAATCCGGGCGCGAAGCTGCGCACCGCATCGCAAATAGATCGCGACGCCGAGATATAGCCGCCAATGCAGCCAAATCCCTTGGCGAGAGTACCCTCGATCACCGTCAAGCGGTGCATCACACCCTCGCGCTCGCTAATTCCGCCGCCGCGAGCGCCGTAGAGGCCGACCGCGTGAACCTCATCAAGGTAGGTCATCGCCCCATACCGCTCGGCAAGGTCGCAGATTGCGCCGATCGGCGCCACATCGCCGTCCATTGAGTAGACCGATTCGAACACGACGAGCTTGGGGCGGCTTCCCGCCTCGCGAAGCAAGGCCTCAAGGTGACCAAGATCGTTGTGGCGGAAAATTCGCTTTTCGCAACCTGATTGACGGATGCCTTCGATAATCGAATTGTGGTTGAATGCATCAGAAAAGATTACGCACTCTGGGATCAGCTTACCGATCGTGGAGATGCTGGCCTGGTTCGATACGTAGCCGGAGGTGAAGACGAGACTGGCCTCCTTGCCGTGCAAATCAGCAAGTTCGCCCTCTAAATCAACCAAGGGCGAACTATTTCCCGCGATGTTGCGAGTTCCACCTGCTCCTGCACCGCAGCGGTGTGCCGTCGCTGTCAGCGCGCTCACAACCTCCGGATGTTGTCCCATGCCCAGATAATCATTCGAGCACCAAACCGTGATTTCAGTAACGGATCCGTCGAGGCGGCGCCATTTGGCGGTAGGGAAGCGACCGGAGACGCGTTCGATGTTAGCGAAGACGCGATAACGTTGTTCTTCGCGCAGGCGCTCAAGAGAGCCACGAAAATGGTGTTCGTATGTTTCGGCCGCACAATTGACGGCGCCCTTAACGAAGGTTGCGGTGGACGTCGTCAACGCTCGTTTCATGCACAACATGTCCGCACACGAATGTGTGTTCGCACACGAATGTCCATTACCGGAGCTTCCGTGCGCTGGATGCTTCGCTTGACGCTCAGCTGATGTGTCGAGATCTTCCATGTCAACCTTCCCTATCCGTCGCTCGAGCATAGGTCGACCATAGCCCATCACGCAGAGCACTTCGCACTCGTCTCAGTTATGATTTTAAAATCCTCCGGTTATGATCGAGCGTCGCTGCCTGAGGCAGCTCAGACCTAGGCTAGCCTCCTGTCCTTTTTGCATGGTGCGCACGCCGCCCGGACGCAAAATCCCCCTGGTCGCGACTTGGTACCGGACGTTAAGTCAACTGTACGACCAGATCAGCGAGATGGTTCGTCGCTCATCGCATTCTAAGATGCCGCCCAGATCATAGTCCAAGCCGCTCGTGGCTGTTCACCAGCGAAGAGCTGGGCGATCCGGATCGGCAGCCGGGTCGAAGTGAACAAAGAACGCCTGCCGACTGGTAGTGTCATGCACCCATTGTTTGATCTAGGAGGCCTCTTCAGCGCTGGCGCGGTGAGGTGTCGCCAATCGAGACACTATGCCTTCTCGCGAAGTGCCTCCACCGACACGCTGGACATTAGCTCGTAAGCTGCGGTGACGCGACAATCGCTCGGAGTAGGCAGAGGCAAGCCGCGAGCGAGTGGACGACGCTAAAAGGGATTGAGTGATCGGGGCTCGGTATCGGCCGAGAAACTGCACTGGCCCCTTCCGTGGGATCGCGTGCGACATTTGGAACAACAAGAATTGGACACTCAATGGCCCAATCTGCAGATGAGCAAAGAGTCTAGCTCATCAGCAAGGACTGGACATGGCCATTAGTCGCAACTCACTGCGCCGGGTTGCGAGGGAACAGAAAGATCCGATGATCAAACAGCAATAGTTCGAGAGTGCGTCATTTCCATCGGGCATCGATTTCATGCCCCCTTGTTGCTTTCGCACTTGAGCATCCGCGCCTAGTCTGATCTGCGCGCAGTTAATGAGACCACCTGCGCAAGAATGCAGTCATTGCCTCATCGGCAATATCGAGCTGTCATAGGAGAGAGATTATGAGACGCACCGTACTGGCACTTTCCGCGGTCCTTGCCGTTGGCGCTCTAGCAACCGCAGCCTTCGCGCAGCAACCACAGCTTCCGCCACCCGACGATTGGCACGCCACCGGCCGCTATCTTCCTGAATACACGAAAGACGGGGACCTTATTCTGCCAAAAAACTTTCACGAATGGGTTTACGTTGGATCGCCACTGACGCCCAACTTTTTGAACCCGCCTCAAGCAAATTTCCCGGAATTTCACAACGTGTATATCGAGCCCGGTTCTTACGATATTTACAAGAAAACGGGCGTCTTCCCCGAAGGAACAATCTTCGTGAAGGAATTGCAGCTTATGCAGCCTGCCACCAATCCGGACGGTTCGAGTACCGCGCCATCGGGAAAAGGATTTTTCCCGGGGGCGTTCAACGGAGCGGATGTAACCGTCAAGGACACCGAGAGATATAAGGCAAGCGACGGTTGGGGTTATTTCAACTTCAATCACCACGAACCGAAAGCGGCCACTGCCAAAGTCCGGCCGGTCGAGGAATGCGGCTACTGCCACATCGCAAGCGCGAAACGGGATGACGTATGGACGCAGTTCTACGCGCTGCTCGACCAGGTGCCGCTACCGACCGGCCAGAGTGGCTCCAAGAAAATGCCGCCCAGCGAGAATCCGTCTATCAAAAAGTAGGGATAACCGTGATGAAGATTCTGAGAAGTGCGGCCATAGCGTCCGCATCGTTTATCGCTGTGAGCGTCGGCTGCCTAGTATCACAGGTCGTACCTAGCCAGGCCGCCTCTGCGCAAGAACAACTCGTCGACGGGGCAGGCAACATGCATGTCCCGAAAGAGTACCGAACGACCTACGAATTCCTTGGGAGCTGGTCTGTTGCAGGTGACAAAGGTGCTAAGGAGATGCACGTGGTCTATGGGTCGCCCGGAACTGCGGCAGCTTATCGGACGACTGGCGAATTTCCCGAGGGTTCGATCCTGGTGAAAGAAGTGTACGCCGCGGCGACTTCGGAAATGACGACTGGGACCGTCAGCCATCAACAAAGCCTCAAAGGCTGGTTCATGATGGTGAAGGACGGCAAAAACAGTCATCCCGATAATAAATTGTGGGGCAACGGTTGGGGCTGGTCCTGGTTTGACGCGGGTGACCCGGTGAAAACGACCTCAACCGACTTCCGCTCAGATTGTCTAGGTTGCCACATCCCTGCCAAAGCGACTGACTGGATCTATGTTCAAGGCTATCCCGGACTCAAAAAGTGACAGGCCCTCGGCGAACTAGCTTTAATGTCACGTGTGCAAAACCAGACTGGATGCAAAGAAGGTAACGTCATGAAGCCCAGCGGAAAGCTCGCCAGATGCATTTGCGGATCGATGGTGATGTTTGTGGTGTCGTTTTCGACACCTCATGTAAGTCTAGCGGCCGATCCAGCTGCTGGCAAAAAGATCACGAAGCAATTTCTTACGTCGGGCCAGGTGGACCTAGTACGAGAGGTGGTGACGCTACCGCTCCATCGCGGCCGTCTTGCCTCGGGAGAGACCGTTTGGTTCGTTCTCACCGACGTAAGCGATTACGATACTTCGCAAAAGATGGGACTTACGTGGGCGCCGAGTCTCACTGATGCCAAGAACCTGAAGAGCACACGGGTTGCGGAAATGGACGACTCGGGTAACTTCACCTTTAAATCAGGGCGGGTCGATTTCTCACCTTCGCAGAAGTTGGTCGGAGGGGACGCGCCCAGTTTCTTTCCTCCTAAGACAGCCCGAGCCGGATCTATTGGGGATGCGCACTACAGCCCACTGGTGTGGGTGTCCAATAGTATGAATATCGTTTTCAATGCGCCGATCATCGCGTTCGACATCGGGCCGGACAAAATTTCATTCTGCAACGGCAGCCCTGACTACTCCGTGGTGACGGACTCCGTAGCAAGCATCTGTCCTGATAAGGGCACTGTCGACTTGAAACTCCGGTCTGGATTCGCGAACGGAAGACACCTGCGTTATCTTAGCTTTGACGCAAATTCCGAGGAGTCGGCGACCCTTGAGGCGTCCACCTTTGCGCCTGCGGAAAGCGACATTCTTCAGAGCGGCGCGATCGAGGTGATCTATACGATTGTGAATGGCAACATGGGGGCGAACGATCCGAATCGCCAGGGACTCAACAGTGCTATCAAGGGAGAGGGGCCTTCGCTCGACATCCTCGCGCACTTCACTGAGATCAGCGCCGGATACTCCCCGATGTGGGACGTACGACTAGCCGAGTGGACCAAGGAAGCTATCGTGAAGGATCAAAGGAAACTGATCACTGACGGCGACGATCTTGAATCCAAAAGTGCGGCGGGCTTACTGGTGAGCCCTGCGGGAGGGCCGGTGAAGACGACGGGAAATCTAGTGAATTGTCCGGTTGTAGGCTTCACCAATGAATAATCTCCTGGCCACATAGCTGCGCTTCCCTCGTTCATGCGGGAAGCGCAATCGGTCTCTTAACCACCGACGCTTCCCTCTCACGTCGATGCGAATTTGATGAGCACGCGCTAGGACCCGACGCTACTGTTTGTAGGCCTTGATAATCTGCCGGGCTATCGCGACCGATGCTGCGGCGTTGGAAGGACAGGTTGCCGTCCACTTCAGTGGCGTGGCGCGATCGGCCCTAGGTTTCGAGCCAGTCCAGTGGCGACCACGGGCATCGAATAATCATTTGCGGTTCGCAGCAGGAGAATCCCATATTGCCATTCTGAAGCGCGAGGACGCTCCTGCGGGCTCCAAGCCGATCCTCGACAACTTGATAAGATGCTTGGTACTCTACGGACCGGGGTTTCCGCAGATCACTAACAAGGTCTTAGCAGCCTATCGGAAACCGGCGGCCGCTAGCTTGAAGATCGACTTGATATTGTCGGCATCTGCGGTCGGCCTTCGATGGCGTCGGCTGCGTGGCGCTGACAGGATCGGAGGCGGGGAAGCTATCTTCCAACCCGGTGTCGAGCTTGGCGTGGCGATCGGCCGCGAGCGCTTCGCCTAAGTCCTCGATGTGCTTGTCGTGCGGCGCGGGATTGAAGGTCTGAGCCATGGAGTTCTCCTTCATTGACTGAGCCAACGCGGCGCATTTGACAGGTTGCCATGCTCCGCTTCTGCGCGCGGCGGTGTATCAAGAACCTCAACCCTGCATCAGGACCATTCGTGCCCCAGTCAGCGACAAAGCCCCTCATCGACGTGCTCTCCGGCCAGCGGCAAAGCATCCCGCCCCTGTGGATGATGCGGCAGGCCGGCCGCTACTTGCCTGAATATCGCGAGGTGCGCGCCAAGGCTGGCGGCTTCCTCGATCTCTGCTTCAGTCCGGAGCTTGCCGCCGAAGTCACGCTGCAGCCGATCCGCAGGTTTGGCTTCGATGCGGCCATCATCTTCTCGGACATCCTGGTGATCCCCCATGCGCTCGGCCGCTCGGTGCGGTTCGAGGTCGGCGAAGGTCCGCGGCTCGATCCGCTGGATGATCCCGTCAAGGTCGGAGCGCTCGCCGCGCAGGCCGACTTCGGCACGCTCGCGCCGGTGTTCGAGGCGCTCAGGATCGCGCGCGGCGCGCTCGATCCTGAGGTGGCGCTGATCGGCTTCTGCGGTGCGCCGTGGACGGTTGCGACCTATATGGTCGCGGGCCAGGGCACGCTCGATCAGGCGCCGGCGCGGATCATGGCCTACCGTCATCCCGAGGCGTTCGCGAAAATTATCGACGTGCTGGTCGTGAGCTCGATCCAATATCTGCTGGCGCAACTCGAGGCCGGCGCCAACGCCTTGCAGATCTTCGACACCTGGGCCGGCGTGCTGCCGCCCGCCGAATTCGTGCGCTGGTCAACCGAGCCGACCCGGCGCATCGTCGAAGGCGTGCGCGCCAAGGTGCCCGATGCGAAGATCATCGGCTTCCCGCGCGGCGCGGGCGCGCAGCTGCCTGGTTACGTCGAGGCCACCGGCGTCAATGCAGTCAGCATGGACTGGACCGCCGAGCCCGTCTTCATCCGCGAGCGCGTGCAGAGCAAGGTCGCCGTACAGGGCAATCTCGATCCGCTGGTGCTGATCACGGGCGGTGCGGCACTCGACCGCGCGATCGGCAACACCTTGGCGAATTTTTCGCAAGGGCGCTTCATCTTCAATCTCGGTCACGGCATCCAGCCGGAGACGCCGATCGCCCATGTCGAACAGATAATCAAACGCGTACGTGGCTAGCGAGCGATCCTCCGACAGGCCCAACATCGGTGAAGCGGTCAGCGTGCTTCATCTCCTCGATCGACTCCCTGCGCCAAGCCTTGGCCATTTCCAGCAGGCCCCAGTTGGCCAAGAACCGGTAGTGCAGCCAGTATTGTTTGATTTCGGTGAGCTCGTGACGCAGTCCCTTGTTAAGATACTCGATGACTCTGGGGTCGCCCTTCATGATGAACTCCAAGGCTTGAGGTTGGGCCTTTTCCCTTCTTAGTTTAGAACGCTTCTGAGAAAAACTACCAAGCATCCCCGAGACGAAACCGAGAGCCACCTACCGAGAAAAACCAAGGAAGTTGGTCGCTGCGGCTCCAACTCTGGGCTCGTCCTGCGCGTCATCCTTGATCCGGCGATGCGGACAGTCGGCCTGACAGGCTAGCGCACATTCCCTATACGCCTCGTCGATGATCGTCTTGATGGTGCGCGCGCAGCGGCCACACTCAGCGCTGCAGCCGAGACAGTCATAGATCTGTTTGGCATTGCGCAGCGCATCCTCGGCCGTGTTCACGGCGTGGCGAACATCGCGGTCGGTGAGGACATTGCAGGAGCAAACGATCATGAAACCTTAAAAGGACGTCTCAGCAAGGCGGTTGAGATCGATATTGGACGGCGGTCGGGCGCCTAGAATGGTCCAAAGAGCACGGAGATGATTGAGTGGTGACCCGCCCTTGGAAGTCTTTCCCTGACCTTTGTTCCTTGCAGATCAGCAGAACTTTGTATGTTCACTCGCTGCGACCGCTAACCGCAGATCCGGCCGAGAACACGGGAACGCCGCTCCGTTCCGCCCAAAGATCGACACTCTCGGTTAGCGTAGATGACACAACTGGAGTCTGCTGGCCCTGAGATGCAGTCACCACTGCATTCTGGGTATTGTTGAAGACCTCCTCTATCCCCCTCGAAGAATCCATCTGCGTAAGAAGAGCGGTCATCAGCCGGCTATGTAGTTCATCAGGGTCTTCGACGATTGCACCAGGCGCGGCTGAGCTCAGGGTCAGCGCATTCTCAACTCCTTGAATGGGCGCAAGCCCATGTGAATAAGTCCTGAAGCGTCGCTCGTAAGGGTTGCGGCGCGAAGCCTCAATAACTAGGAGCCTGACGCGTGCTCCTGAAGTCTGGAGTTGCGAGAGGAGATGGTCAATGCTTAGCCCTTGTAGACGGATATCTTCTTCACTCCAAATCTTCGCATCGACTGGGATTAGATAATTGTGTCCGTCAGACTGGATTCCGTAACCTCCGAAATAAACTAACACAGTCGAGTTCGAATGTACTCTTGCCCTTAGATGATCGACTGCGTGTGTCATGTCCGAACCCGTGGCATTTTCAATGGCATCGACCAGAAAGCCGTGCTCGCGAAGAGCATTTGTCAGGCCTTCCGCGTTGCGTGTTATTATGGGAAGAGGAGAGTCAGCATCGGGATAGGCCGAATTGCCAATCACCAGCGCCAGTCGACTAGTATCGAGGGGCGCGGATTTGCCTGACCAGATGGGATCGCTGATGGGCCGAGGCGTCTCCCGTTGCCTTGTCCCGTCGAGACTGGTTAAGAGCAAGCTGAGCGAGACTGCGACGCCGACTAGTCTGGGAGATCTCATTCCATTATGGTCTCCGACGAAACGCGCGTTTCCGTTTGCTGTCAATTCCGTCGCGCCGTCCAGTAGCCTGAACAGCGCGCTGATCCTGAGTGGCCGCTCCAGGTCCCCCGACCGGACGTCGCAAACAGTTTGCCCGCGCCCGCGGCATATTTGTCTTGGACCGTCACGGAAGCGCGAACCGCGCCCGTTTTTGCAACGTATCCTCGAAACTTCACGAGATTGGGATGCGTGACAATTCCGTTGGTCACATCGACAGTGAAGCTGTAAGTGGAATCGCAGGTTCCTCTTTGCGTCACGAAGACGAGGTCCCAGGAGCCGTCGTAGGACGATGAACCGTATGCTGCCCGTGCAGAGTGGTGACTCCGCCGAGCCAATAAGTGCACGTCTGTCGTCAAATCCGGTATCGTCGCCCTGGTCGACGCGCCATTGATCGGTGAGGCTGACGATTTGGCCGTGGCGGCGATCGCGATAGGAACAGCAATTGCGAGCGCACTCGCGAGCTTGCAGACCTGAATCCTCATGGAAGCTCCTGTTCGCTTTAAACCACGCAACGAGAATGACCTTGCAACTCGGTCGAGGGAAATCACCTCTCGCCATGGAGTCGATAGACGACCATTATTGCCGCTTTGCTGGGCGAAACTACAGTGAGGAGGCAGTTCAAGGCGACGACGAGTTAGGAGCCTCTGCGGACGTGGCGAGCAGACAATCATGTAACCACCCATGGCGCGGCGAACTCATGCGCTAGAGCGTGATGACACCAACTTCGAGTGATACGCATTCGAAGAACCAAAGTTTCCGTCGTGGTAAAGGACACCAGTGGACGACGGGCTCTTGTGGCCGAAGGAACCCCGGCGCATCGCGACGCTGGTTTTGCGCGGATTGACGGTTGGTACCCTCGAACCCGGTCGGGACGGCCGCGCCCCCGACGTCCTCGGTGCGCGGAGCTTGCTTAAACCGACGCCTCGAGTGTTAGAAATCCGTGCGAGTGGCGGACACCGTACTACGGTGGAAGGCGCAAAGCCATGTCGGGCCGTGTGCCTTCAGAGGGACAGGCGGTTCTTCTCTCCGCATCGATGCGGTGGGAGACGGCGAGGTGAGGGGCCGGTCTTTCTGCAATGCTCTGGGTCACGGTTTACTCGCAGCTCCGATTGCGGCGGGGTGTACGGGCGCTTGGGCTTTACGACCGCGCTCGCAGCACTAGTGTTTTTGCCGAGAGATCAGCTCCGCCGAAAGTATGACCGCGTGAGCACCTCTTCGCGCCAGCCGAGAGTTCCGCTCCGGGCCGCAGCACGTGACGCACTACTTTTGCTGTTCCGATAACGGCTGGCTATCGACTTCATGGCGAGAGGTGATTTTCTTTTCCACCGTCGCTGACCCAATCTTAATCAGTCATCGCCCGCTCGCGGCTGCGGCCGAAGTCGGCCTTCCGTTGGACGATCACAAGAGGTCCGACATGCACATCGAAGAGACGGCCCGCATTTCCTTGCCCCGCTCTGTCGAACACCCGCCGTTGGAGAATGCCGTGGTGCTCGTGGAGGCGGCGAGTGTTGCGAACGGATTGGAGCGTGCGTTCAGCACAAGTGTGAGTTGCGTGCGCGATGACGATACCGGCTGCATTGCGTCGAGATGTATGGAGATCCCAGTCGTCGGATCCAACGGCGAGGTGTCGGGCGTCTTGTGCCATACCAATCTGTTCGATGCGCGAGCCGCGGTCGCTGCTGGCGAGCGGCCCCCTGTGAGAATGGCGCGCAAACACTTGGGCTCCGTTCAGCGATGAAGCTTATGATCCCGCCCGGCCGCCTCGATCGTGCAGTCGATCACAAAACAGAGCACGTGCTCGGCCCCGCCGATGCCGAGATCTCGCTGGTTGAGTACGGCAGCTACGCCTGTCCGCACTGCAGGGCTGCCAACGAGCGCATCGCGCAGGCGCGCGATCAACTTGGCGACCGCGTTTGCTATGCCTTCCGCCACAGGCCGCTCACGGACAACAGTCTTTCCTTCCGTGCTGCGGAGCTCGCTGAGCTTGCTCAGACGCCAGAGACGTTCTGGTCCGCGCACATCAAGCTGATGACGAGGTCGATGCAGCTCACAGAGGACGACCTTTCGGCGGTGGCCGCTGACCTAGGTGTGCATGCCAACCCCACGCTTCGCGATAGCGACGCGGTTCGGCGCGCGAAGGCGAGGGTGGAGTCGGACATCGCGAGTGCACGCGCGAGCGGCGTGAGATTCACGCCGACATTTTACATTAACCGCCGGCGCTACGACGGACCCTGGGACGAAAGTTCTCTCGTTGATGCAATGCTTGGCACGCTTGGCCACCGCGTCGGTACGGCTGCCCTAGACTTCGCGAGCTGGGGCCCGTCCGCCGGCATTTTGCTCGTCGTCGCTACTGTGGCGGCGATTGTCTTGACGAACTCGCCGAGCGGGCCGGCATTCGAGGCGCTCTGGCGCTGGGAGTTCGGCGTGAGCTTGGGCAGCACAGCCTTTCGGATGTCCATCCTCCATTGGGTCAACGACGGGCTGTTGACGCTGTTCTTCCTCGTTGTTGGATTGGAAGTGAAGCGCGAGATGACAGTCGGACACCTCGCAAGCCGTCGCTCCGCGGCGCTTCCGATCGCGGCCGCGCTCGGCGGCATGGTTGTGCCGGCGTGTCTGTATTCGCTGGTTCTCCCCGTGGGGCCGTGGTCGTACGGGTGGGGCGTTCCGATGGCGACCGACACCGCGTTCGCGATTGCCTTGATTGCAGTGATGGGCTCCCGCGTCCCCGTCGAGCTGCGTATCTTCCTCACCGCGGCGGCCATCGTTGACGACATCGGTGCGATCGTCGTCGTCGCCGTGTTTTACTCCGGCGAAATCCATCTGGCCTACCTTGCTGCTGCGGCGATGGTTATAGTTGCGCTAGTGCTGCTGAGCCGATCTGGGGTGTACCATCTCTCGCCCTACATCCTGATGGGCGCTGCGCTGTGGGCGCTCATATACGCGAGCGGTCTCCACGCTACATTGGCCGGCGTGTTACTTGCCTTGTTCATTCCGACGCGACCGCCCGCCAATCTGGCAGCCCTGATGACGCAGGCGAGCACCATCATCACGTCCGAGGCTCGGCATGAGGGCGAAGTTCTCAGGCGCGGCCCCTCCACTCCAGCCCTGCAGGCGCTCGACGCAATCTACGATAGGATTGAATCGCCCGCCGATCGACTGCTACGACACGCCGGCGCGCGATCGAGCTACGCCGTCCTCCCTATCTTCGCATTGGCGAATGCCGGAGTGACGATCAACCCAGGCGTCCTCGCTGGCCATGGCCGTCTCACGGCTGCGATCGTCGCTGGTCTCGCTATAGGAAAACCGCTCGGCGTCTTCCTCGCGGCCGCAGCGGCAGTGCGCACAGGCATAGCCGTCAAGCCGACCGAATACACGTGGCGGCAGCTGGGCGGGGCGGGAGCCCTCGCTGGCATTGGCTTCACGATGTCGCTCTTCATCGCCGGACAGGCATTTCCAAGCGCCACCGACTTCTCGGCCGCAAAAATCGCTGTGTTCGCCGCCTCGAGTCTTTCTGCCGTCGTCGGGACTGGCCTGCTCTGGGGAGCTTCGCGTCAGGAGCTTATCGGAGATGTGCCGCAGGGCTCCGGCATGAAATCATCGTAGCTTGCCGCCGCTTATGCCTGACCGTGAAAGGAGATGATTCCACCTGCGACGAGGCGGTCCGCCTCTTCCACATCGCAGGCGTGAAACTTAGGGGCATTTGGTCGTGATCTCCTGGTATCCCGCCGTCGAGGACACCAGCAACGCAGAGTTATCGCGGCGAACCGTCGCATTTGAAGGAGTCGAAATGACGCACGTATATTTCCACTGCGCGAACACCAAGAAGGTTTTCGTCGATCGCCGCGGCGCCGTCGTGGATGATCTTGCTGAAGCGCGGGCTCATGCGAACCGCATCGTGCAGTCCGTCACCAAAGAGCGCAGCCTTGAGGATTGGCGTGACTGGGTTCTGCATGTCAGCGATGATCAGGGCGATGAGCTCTTCGTGGTGCCCTTCGCTTTCGTGCTCGGGGAGCCGAATTGAGGTCGCCGTGTTCCAAGCGCTCCTTTGAACCAACGCGCATATGTGCCACTTGAAAAGCAGGCCGCTGGTGCCCTAACGAAGACTATCTTTAGCGTCAGCGCCGCAACGCGCCGGCACGAATTGCGGAGGAGTGCTTGCGCGCGCTGGGCAGCTAACGTGGCCGCCAGCCTTGCGTTTCGGTGGTGGGCCAGGTTTCAGGCTTTGCAACTGGTCGCGCCGAAATCGCATGCGGTGACCAAAGACCGAAGTCCTTCGTCATGCCAGGTATTGAATTCAGATTGGCCTTTGCTCTTCCATGATGCGAGGCACAGCCTTCAATATCTCCTCCGCACCTCGCTGAAGAAGTTTGTCTCCTAGACGTGTGCCTATTGCGTCGGCTTGATCGGCCGTACCGACGCATTCATCAGCAATCTTCGTGTGGCCATCTGGATGAGTCACCTGTCCTCGAAGCGTTAATGTCCCGGCGACCCATCTGACAGAAACCCCGAGCGGTAAGCTGCAACCCGCATCGAGACTTCTCATCAATGCGCGCTCTGCGTCTACTTCGGTACGCGATTTCCGATCTTCAATCTTTTGAAGCAGTGCTATGAGTGCCGTATCTTCTTCGCGAGCTTCGACCGCGAGGGCGCCTTGGCCGACTGCATACGGGAAAACATTCGCGTCTAGAATCTGTGAGGCCTCAAGTAGCAATCCTAGCCGTGACAATCCCGCCGCTGCCAAAAGAGTAGCGTCTATTCCCTCTCGGTTCTTTGCCTTACAAAGCCTTGGATAAACGTTTCCACGGATGGGTCGAACATCCAAACCACCGCAAAGAGCGAGAAGTTGCGCTTTGCGGCGAATTGATCCAGTGCCGACGCGCAGCCCCGGTCGTAGCTGATCTAGTGTAACGCCACAAATTGCGTCACGAGGATCCGCTCTTTTGGGAACGGCCGCCAATACCAAACCGGGCTGCAATCTGGTCGGAAGATCCTTGAGAGAGTGAACGACCAAGTCAACTTCTTTGCGCGTAAGCGCGTCTTCGCTCTCCTTCGTGAATGCTCCGAGGCCGCCAAACTGTTGAAAGGACGACCGTCGATCTCTATCGCCAACCGAACTTGTGAAAACGAGTCTTACCTCAGCGGCCGGCTCGACGCCATGAATAAGATCGGCGACATGACTGGCTTGCCAGCGGGCCAAATCACTTCGCCTGGTGCCGAGGCGAATTTCCATGATCAAGACTCTGATTGTTGTGTAGCGCGCCGACTTCTAGCGCTGCGTAAGTAGCAATAAGGTCGGCACCTGCTCGTTTCAGCCGCACGACAGAACTCTGGTGCGTGAGTATCTTTCCTCGGTCCGTATTTCATCAATTCACGCCGCCCGAAACGGATAGCAGCCCCAGGATCGCAACTTCGAAAGTTGCTGGACCAAGTCGAGAACGAGGATGCCGGTTCGACGAGAATGGAATTTGAGCCTTTAGATACGAGTGCATCGATTGATTCCCCGCATCCTTCCAAGTCGAAGGGATCGACCTGTAAGGCGTCATCTGGGCTGCCGTCACTTGTGTTCATAACGAAGCGATAAAGGTAGGAACGGTGATCGAAAAATCCTGTGGTCATTATGCCAAGCCAACGGGGAGCCTCCATGATCAAGAGCCGAAGCCGCTCGATTGGATCGCGTCGCTTTCTAGTCGCCTCCTCGCACTGTGTCGTGAACGCGCATATTCGCTCGGAGTCGCGGAAATCCGGATGGATCGGTGGCGCCGGGGTGGTCACTTCGGGCAGGATGCTCACCGGCAATCCTTCGACGATAGGGGCGATGACCTTTCAGCCCTCATTCGCTGATATTCCGCAGCGGCCTCCTCGGCCGTCGCGAAGTTCTTGCTATAGATGAAGTTTTCGCAACCATTGCTGATGCGTGCATAGTAGGGTTTTCGCCGCCTAGCACAGTCCGACCGCTTCCTGACGCCGGGGAAGCCGTGTTTGTTGACTATGGTGCGTGGCATGTGAACTTGATCCCTGATGCTGGGGCGAAGCCCCTCATTGTTAAGCTCGCTTTTCTAGCGGCGCGCTATTTGAATGGATTCATTGACGTGGAATAGGTCGGAGTTTTGGCGTAGTTCGCGGGAACGTTCCAAAGCGTCGCGACATACCAGGCGGTCCAAGCAACGATCAGCAGGCTTAGCACCCAAACCCAAACAGGGATTGGCGAGGGCGATTCTGCCCGGTGCGGCTCGAATGGTTCTTCGGCTCCAAAGGCGTTGACCATGAAGCGCAGCGTACCGTGAACGACGGCCCCATCACCGAGCCCGCTGAGTGTGATCCCGGGCCCATTGCGGACCTGGAACCGAAGGCGTCGGACGCCGACTTGGCCAGTGGCGTCCTGGGCTTCGATGCGCAGGCCGTGTTCGCCGTCGGCAAGGCTCTTGGTGTCGAGCGCTATCTGCGCCGGTGGCCGCTGATCGGTGACGGGATCGGTCGCTTCGTCGAGATAGATGCGGATGCGCGGATCGGACACGTGTTGCAATCCTCTAACGGTCGGCATGCAGGACGCGATATTTTGGATGATAGGGATCCCGTTCGCCGGGGGCGACCAGCATCCACACCGCCGCCACGATGCAGCTAAGTGTCACGAGCCCGGCCCCGCCCGCCACCAGCGCGTTGCCGAGTAGTGGTCCGCCAAGACTAGGACCGCCAGCGCCACCAGCGATCGAAGACGCAGTGCAGAGGTAGCCAAGCGCCGAGAGAATCCAGGTGGTAATCGTATCGGTCATCGTCGCCTCCTATTTTTCAGCACGGAGCTTCGTGATCTCGGCAGGCGTCACCAACGGCCCGTGGTTACCCCATGACGTGCGCTCGTGATTGATGATATCGGCGATCTGTTGATCGGACAGTCGGTCAGCGAACGGCGGCATCTCTACTTCGTACTGCTGGCCGTCGATTGCCTTACCGCTAAGGCCGCGCAGCATGGTGGTGATATGTTCGGCAGGGTCAGTGGCATTAACGACCGGATCGCCTGCAAGCGGCGGAAATGTGCCAGGAACGCCTTTGCCCTCGGCGCCGTGGCAGACGCCGCAGTTGTCGGCGAAGAGCTTCGATCCTTCCGCAGCAACGAACGTCGGTGCCGGGGGCGCTACCGGCGAGACCTGTTTCGGCGTCGTTGCCTGCTTCTGCAGTGGTTCGTTGGCGCGAGCCGCGACGACATCAGCCGCACTGATTAAGGCACCACGATTGCCCCACGAGGATCGCTCGTAATCGATGATGTCAGCAATCTGCTGATCAGACAATTGATCGGCAAACGCCGGCATTTGTGCTTCATAGCTCTGGCCATTGATTACCCGCCCGCCAAGTCCGTGCAGCACAGCGCCAATATGTGCCGTGGGATCGGCATCGTTAACCACCGGATCTCCGGCGAGCGGCGGAAACGTTCCCGGCACACCCTTGCCTTCCGCACCATGGCAGGATGCGCAGTTGTCGGCGAACAATGCGGCACCCTTGGTGGCGTCAAACCCCAGGGACCCGCTCGAAGGACTCTCAGTCGCGGCGCGGGACTGCGTCGGAACGAGCGGGGGCTGCTTCAGCGACAACAAATAGGCGACGAGCGCCTTGCCGTCGTCGTTGGGGATGACGGTACCGCCTGGCGCGAACTGGGGCGGCAATGGCACCGCTGTTTCTCCTGGAGGTAGTTTGTCCACAATCCTGAACAGCCAGGGGAAGGCCGGCATGATCGATTGCGGCACAACTGCACGCGGTTGATAGAGATGGATGTACTGCCATATGCTGCTCGACTGCCGCGCGCCGATATTGCTCAAGTCTGGACCAGTGCGCTCCGAACCTAGTAATTCCGTAGTCTGGTAGGCATAATCGCCCGGCGCAGAAGGGCGGCCAAACGGCTTATCTCCGGAGAGCGGGCGTACTTGCTGGGTATGGCAATAGAAGCAGCCTTCGGAGACATAGACATCCCGACCCCGCGCCTCGATCGAGGTTAGTGGCTTAAGGCCCGGCGTCGGTGGCACCTTCGACAGCCAGATCCCCGGCAGCACGCCCATAAGAATCGCTAGTCCAGTGTAGATCAGCGTCGAACCGCCAGAAATGGCCAATGTCCTGTTCATGCCGGCACCGTCTTGGCTGCCGCAAGCTCGGTGCAGGACCTACCGTAGGTCATTGTCCAGACGTTGAAAGCGAAGACAAGATGGCCGGCGAACATCAGCGAGCCGCCGACGGAGCGCCACAGCCAGTATGGCGCGGCATCTTCGACCGACTGGATGAAAGTGAGCCCTCGAAGCCAATCGAGCCCCTGAATGGTGCCGGCGGCCGAAAGCGCCGCAACGTAGATGACAACGCCGACGGCGGACAGCCAGAAATGTATACCCATGCTCAGGTTGTAGGGATACTTGCCGGTGGCGCGCGGCAAAAGCGCATAGATGCCACCCCAGATCGCGAAAGTGACGAAGCCATACATCGTCAGGTGCGAGTGCCCTACCGTGTAATTGGTCAGATGCCAAAGCTGCTGCAGCGAGCGAAACGCCTCGAATGTGCCTTGTATCGAACCCAGTAGATAGCCGTAGACGCCGACGAGGATGAAAACCGCGGGCGAGCGATATATCCATTCGTGAGTCCCCCGGAAGGTGAGAAGGAAGTTTGCGGTGCCGCTCAGCACTGGAACCAGCATGGCCACACTGAAGACGATGGCCGTAGTCTGCAGCCACCATGGCAGTGGACTGAATTCAAAATGATGAGCGCCGATGATCGGATAGAAGATGAGATTGGTCCAGAATGCAAAGACGCCGAGAGAATATGAATAGATCGGCCGGTTCAGGAGCTTCGGCAGCGCATAGTAGGACACACCGAGCGATAGAGGCGTGAACCATAGTCCGACGGCGTTATGCATGAAGAAGGCCTGCACCGCGACCTGACCCAGTCCGTACTGATACCAGGGCAACATCGACACCACGACCATAACAATCGTCCACAGCGTGCCCCCGATAGTATACCAGTTAGAAATATAGATATGCTCGTCATCCCGGCGCTCGACAGTGGCGATCATATTCCAGACCGCGGTGATCAAGCCGAGTCCAAGGATTGCGCGAATCCACCACAGCCATTCGCGATACTCCTGGCCGTAGGTGAAGCCGAGATCGAGTGTGACCGTGCCCAGCACGGCGGCGAGATTGAGAAGCGCAAGACTGATCCATGCGAGGCGCTCGCTGTAGAGCCTTGCGCCAGAACTGCGCGCGGCGACAAACAGCGCAAGCCCAATCAGCGCCTGGCTCGCCCAGGCATAAAATGTTCCGCTGGTGTGTATCGCGCGCAGCCGACCGAACGAGAGCGCCGGCGTGGTCGCGAAATCCGGGTAAGCGAATTTGAAGCTGACGAAGAGCCCCACGGCCGTGGCGAATACAAGCCAGATTGTTGCCGACGCCACGTACGCCGCGAGCACTCGCGCCAAAACACGGTCATCCGGAGGGAGCGCGCGAAGTGGAATGGCTGCAGCGCTATCGGACATCATCCGTCTCCTCGACGACGTTGTTCAGCGCTGCCCTGAGGCGCGCCAAAAGCGTGACGTCAGCGGCATTGCAACCGGGCCGGCTGGAGAATCCGGCGCGATCACGTTGTCCTTATTTTTGTAGCTGAGCTGGTCGGAAACATGGATCGTTTCGCCAATCCTGTCCGCCGTTACGTACCGGTAGCCATCTTCCCATGGTTCACCGAAATCGGCGGCTTTACCACTTACTGAGGCCGGGTTTACGCCGTTGCTTTGCATATCGAGCCTCCTGGCTTCACAATCTGAGCGCGTGTTGGTGACGTCATTTGAAAGCTGCGATATGACGACGCGTTGGAGAATGAGCTTGCAAGGCCCGCCAAGGGAAATCACCTTTCGACATAGAGTCGATATACGATCGTTATCGCCGACCAACGGCGTCGTAGTGAGGAATGCCACCCGTCGCATCTCCAGAGATCCAGGTTGCCCTACGCTGATCGCCTAGGTTGCGACAAGGGTAAGCAGGCGTCGCTATGGAACGAGCAAAACTCGATCTGTCCAAAGGCGCGAGCGCCAGTCGCTTGGATATGCGCCTGCAGGCATTCCACGCTATGGCGTCGTCACACCGCGGAGGCGGCAATAACGATCGTCTATCGACTCCATGGCGAAAGGTGATTTCACTCGGTGCAGTTGCATGGTCATTCTTCGACTATCGTCATTCAAATACTAAATGCCGCCAACGAGACGCGACCAGCGTGAAAAGCAACGAGGGGCAATATGAAAGACAACAGTTTGAGGTCGGTGATGCGACCCGTGTCTCGGGCCAACTCAGCCGGCACGAAAATCGCAACCTGATAGCGCCTGCTTCTCGATGAATTCGGTCGGCTCGCGGAGATCTCGATGATGGAACGACAGATGTGGGCGACCGACGCCAATGCCGTCAAGAGTTCAGCGCGCTTCGGAGCAACGTTGGACACCGCCGTTCAGGAGAGGCTTCATGTCCTCGTCGTCGCCGCACTCGCCGCGGCGGGCAACGTGCGCAGCCAGGCGTGCGGCACGCCTCGATGCGCCAGCAACCTGGTCGGTGTGGCGAGACTGGCCTTTCCTGAACAGCTCGTCGAAATCACCTTCAGGGTGACGCTGCCCGGAGCCAGAGGCGAAGCGGCGGTGGTGAATTTCCAAGTTAGGTAATCGCTTTGCGCAGCACTTCTTCTCGCTACGGCGCCGGCGCCCTATTGTTCCATTGGCTGACGGTCATGCTGGTTCTTGTCGCTTATGTGCTGAGCAGTGGCGATGGCTACTCGCTCTATTCCGCCTCCGCGGACGGGCTCCGGAGGATTCACGAGACGCTCGGAATTTTTGTTTTCAGTGTCGTCGTACTGCGGTTGGTATGGAGGCTGATCGACAGCGCGCCAGCGAAGCAGCCGACGCCGCGATGGATGACCCTGATCGCGCAGCTCGTCCACTTCGTGCTTTATGTGTTCCTCATTGCGATTCCAACAACGGCCGTGCTTGGTACCTGGCTTGAGGGGATTCCCGTCACTCTTCCCGGATTCGACATCGCTCCGCAGATCACGAAAGCGCATGGTCTGGGTCATCTGATGATGGAAATACATGCCACGCTAGGTAACGCCATCCTCTGGGTTGCCGGCGTGCATACAGCCGCGGCCCTCTTCCACTACTTTTATCTGCGTGATGAAGTGTTTCAGTCGATGATTCCCGGCGCATGAATGATCAGCCCGAGTACCGCGAAGAGCCGTATTCCCTCTGAAATTGGCGATGTTTGCTTGCAAAATTCACTGAATCTCATGCGCTGCCGCTCCAACTGACAGGAGTTCGTCGCGACAGCGCACTAACACAAATACGGTAGATGGTGTCAAAGTCCGTGCCTCCTGCAGGAAGCCGAGGTCGCCCTCGACCGGTTTTAGCTGGTGCAATTTGAGTCGCCGAATTGCCGATTACCCAATCAAGTCTAGCGACATTGAGGCGCTTGTTCGACGTCGCGCAAGTAGTTTGCGCAATCGTAACGCGTGAAGATCTGCGTTGGGGTTGCCGATCCTGCCGCAAACAGCCTCGACGGCGCGGGCAGTTGGCTTGTCGTAGAATGTGCTAGCGAGCGTGGTTAAGATCCGTTCGATGCGGTGCAGGCCCGGCGAACCGAGTGAACGCATTGTACTCGTCTATCGTTAGCTCCTTGAGGACGTTCGTTGCTCACTGCGTCTGAAGCGTCAGTTGGCAGGAGTGGTGAGCGGGCTGTCATTGGTGTCAAGGACGAACAGGGCGAGCAGCTTCGCCGGCTCGGTCTTGCTCGCGTTGCGGCTGATCGAGTGGAGCGAACCCGGAGATTCAGACCAGCTCTCGCCGGCCCGATAGATGCGCGTCTCGCTATCATTTACCTTCGACTCGATCGCGCCAGAGATCACATATGCATAGATAAAAGCAGAGTTCGCGTGGGTGTGGGGCGGAGAGGCCGCGCCCGGTGCGTAATCGACTTCCACAGCAATCAGCGACTTGCCAGGGATATTGGGAATAGCCGCCTCGAAGTTCTTCGTGACGGTTTCCGCCCCGCTATCATGGGCGCAAATAGGGCCGGTCATCGAGAAGGCGAGAGCGGCGCTGAGGACGATAATGGTTTGGATCTTCATGGGCTTTGTCCTTTTGAGCAACAAGTCGGAAAGATGATGATCCTCGATGGGAAAATCACGATCATATCCGTTATAACGGGCGGGAAGAGGTCGTCACGAGACTGGCTATTTCAAATGTTATCTGAAACTCGTGGTGGAACGTTGGGCTCGCTTGAGCGATGCTAAGCTGACGTCACCTCACGGGAAAATGTCTGACTGTTATGGTTTTTATTCCAACGCGTCCATTGTGCTGATGAGGTCCGACGCGAGACGAGCCCGCGTGCCGCACGCACCTGGAGAATTAGGTGTGCCACGTCAACGCTACACATGACGTCATTGGCGCCATGCAATGTCAGTCCAGGAGTGGATAGGCGGCCGTTTGCCGCAGGCTGGGACGTTGATCGATTGCCGAGGCGGCGGTTTCTGCAGACGCGGCCACTGGCATCTGGCTCGGGGGCGCACTGCGCGAGTGACTATAACTATCGTTTATTGATTTTATGGCGACAATCAATTTTGCGTTGCCGACGTCCTTTGGTCAATCTCCGAGCTAACGTCGTATAATTCGATCCTGCGACCGACATACAATGTCGGCTTGAGAAGCTAGGCGGCTCGATAATGCGAAGCAACGACCTCATCGTATCGGCGCGCCTTCCGGAGATGGGATCAGCGAGGAGACCTGGCCACCGGATGCGGGGCCGTTCTTGAGGAAGCCGCGGGCGGTTTGAGCGCCTTGCGGTTCAAACAGTGAGGCCGATTATGATGCTGCAAAACGGCGACACCTTTCCATCTCTTACCTTCGCTCGCGTCGGGGGCGGAAAAATCAGCCTGCCTGCCGATCTTGCAGGTTGGTTCGGCGTGGTTTTATTCCATCGTGGCTCCTGGTGCCCGTACTGCAACGCTCAGCTCGCCAGTTTCGCGCGAGCGGCAGACAAATTTGTCGGTGAAGGCATCAAGGTCGTCTCGGTATCGGTAGACGACCGGGAAAAGTCGGAGATGCTCGTCGAAAAGCACAAAATCGGTTTCCCCGTCGCTTACGGTGCTGACGCGCGAGCGGTTTCCGCGGTGACCGGCGCCTTCGTTAATGACGATCCCGTCTGTCTCCAGGCAACCGGCTTCGTCCTGAACCCCGAAGGCCAAGTGGTGACGGCCGTCTATTCGACCCGCGCGATCGGCCGTCTGATGCCCGACGATGTGCTCGGTTTTGTCCGCCACCTCAAATTTTTAGCAAAAAATTGAAAGCAGCAAAGCAGCGGGGGATTAGCTGGGAGATCGATGGATGGCGCACGTGTCTGGATGGCGCTTGGCCAAGGACATGATTCAGGAATGTTTTGCGTGGTTGGCTAGGGTTCGGCCACGACGTCTGCAGCGGCTCACCTAGTCAGATAACCGCAACACTTTCGACTAAGTGCTGGCATTCCGGTTTTGCAAGCTATCTAAGTTGGCGAACGTTGCTAGTAGCAGCTCCCATCAGGGCGAAGGTCATTTCCTGCAACCAAACAAAAGATCGCGCTATGATCTCCGCCTAGCTAGGCCGAACATCAGCGAAACGAAGGCGGAACCCAGCGACCATCCGACGTAGCGAGCCGCAGCATTCATCCCACTTGCAGCTGGGCTACGTTCTATGGATCCAGCCGTCATCATCGCAGTGTTTGTTCGGGGTTTAGAAAAGGCCGAAGCCGACACCCACAAAGGGCTAACTCATAATTGATGCTCACCGCCTTACGCCCGATATACCGTCCGAGAAAGCCGAGCTTGTCGTTCGATTGATCCTTCTTGAGCAGGATGAGCGGCATTTTCTCAATGGAGACTGGATTGATCCTCAAGGCTTGGCGACAAAGAGCAAGAATAGCTTTTGCGATCGATCAACTCTCGGTCGGGCGTTCAATCTCGCGCGCCGCGGCAGATGTCGGCTTCAGCAGCGTTGCCGCGTTCTCGTTTTGCCTTCCGGCAGTTAATGAAAATACCACCGACTGCCTTTCTTCACTATCTTCCGAAGCGGGTCGTCTCGTCAGTAGGAGAATGCGAGAGCACGCCTTAGATTGGCTATAGGGTAGCTGCAGCACCGCAAGTGCCGATGACCTGGGCGATGGAGCGTAAACGGAAGCGGGTCGGGACTTCTCCGCCAGGTCCCATCGGCGATCGCCGGATCGTAGTCATCGCTTGGCAGCGCCATACGATGAGACGTATGGTTTCCACGGGCCTCGCTGAAAAAGGCGTATGCCAGGCAGTTTTGTGGTCGAAACTCACGAAGCGAATGCACCGATTCTGATTCCAGACATTCCGGCGATTATCGCTGATGCTACGACGGTGCTTATAGCGATGCAGACACCCCAAAGTCGACCGGCAGTACGTTGATCGACACCGTGTGCGATCAGCACCACCCTTAATCCTGAAGCGAGGTGGCTCAAGACAAAGAAGACGCCGAGCGCGTAGTGAGGGAGCAGACGGATGTTCCAAGCGTCATGAATGAGCCCAGTCGGAGCTCCGATCGCGAAGTTCCAATCCGTGGGTATGCCGAGAAAGCTTCGTGCGTAGACGAAGACCGAATTCATGTGGCCGAGAATGAAGACTGAGAGATAGGCGCCCGAAGCGACCTGATAGGTCCTCTGGAAGTCATGCGCCGAGGCGCTCCACCGCCACGCCAGAAGGAGGCCGGTCCCTATCTGGAAAAGCATGGTTGCAACCAACAAGGGTTCACCTACGGCAGAGCGATAAACCACGCGTCCGATCTTCATAACTGCGGCGTGCGCATCAGGACCTATCAAGCCAAACAGATGGTTCGCTAGATGAAACACCACATATAGGCTCAGGACCACGGCCGTTACTCCATGGACAACCCGCCAACCTCCGACCACAGGCTCAGCTGATTCAGCCGGACCTCGTGCAGACTGCGACCATTTCGCGATTGCGAGCCAGATCGCGCACCAGATCACCTCATCGGGAATAGGGCTCTTGATTAGGGCTTGCACAACGCCGAGAAAAACATAGAGCGTCGGCGACACAACGCTCGCATAGGCGAGGCGTCTTGAACCGGGATCGGACGTTGGTCGACAAGCTAGAGCGATCCCGAGGAACGGCACCACGAACGCAACGACCAAAACACTGGTCGCGCAGGCGATTGCGACGGGTGGCAGGCTTGCGGCTTGCGTGCCGACGATAGCATGGAAAGCATTGAGCAGAAATGGATAACAAATCGCCGCCGCCGCCGGCGCAAGAGCGACATAGCCATCGCGCTTCTCGAGACGCCTACTGCGATTTTGCCCGTGAACAATTGCGTCCATCATCCACCCTACAGAGTCACGGTTAAGAAACCGGGTTCGAGACGACTTCCGAGATAGGCGGGCCTTCGAGTATTGTCTGCGTCGCGCATCGGTGTTCCGATCAATCGTTCATTGCTGGGTGGAGTGTCTCTTTCGATCAATCACCGTCTTCATTGTGCTTTTGAATGTTCGACCGGTGTCATAGCAAGAGACGGTAGCGTCAGTCGAAGCTTCCGCCGAAGGCAAGTAATGTCCTGATAGAATGGCGGATCTTAGCACACAAGCTGCCCAATTCGCCTATGAGCCGCCGGCTAAAATGTATTTGAGTTATTCATGCGCATCATGAATGGCTCACCTTTACTGTTCGTAGTGCGTGTCGCTCGCGCAGGTTACTGATGAGCGTCTCTTCGAGCTCGCGACCGAAGTCGCGGCAACGGTGTGCGTGTCGTGACGCCGTTCGTTGCGGCTCAACGCGGCTCAGGAGTCTTTGCTGAAACGAAGCGCCGGGCTCAGCGTGCGGTGTGGTCGTGCATTTCGACTACATAATCATGCTAATCGGAAAGCAGCAATAACCATCGTTTATCAAGTCGATGTCGAATTGTAATTTCCCTTCGCCGTGCTGCAGGGTCACTCTCTAAAGCATCTTCGTGTCGTAACGTTCAACGCTGAACCGACACGCGGAACACGATGCTATTGGAGAGTCGACATGCAATGCAGCGGCGCAATTGAGGCTGTCGCGTCTCTTGGCGGTGCCGTCAGCCAAGTTATCTACTTCCAAGACATTGCTGCCGTTCGTGCGGTAATTGCCTTTGTATCGATCGAACATGACCGCAAACTTCGCAAGGCCGCAAGATACCTGTCTCAGTCAATGCGGCGTTCTAGCTCGCTTGGGAGAGCCGGAAGTGAGCGCAGCTGAAAGAATGGCTGTGGCGATCCAGTTCATCGGACGTCCGTTTCGTCGCTTTCGCAGATGCGTTGGCGCATCGATCTGCATGCTACTTGCGCTTACGCTCGCGGGCTGCAACGAGAAGGCGCAATCGCAGGTGGTCGCGCCTCCGCCGTCCGTTACGGTGGCGCAACCGGTCAAACGCACCGTCACCGACTGGGACGAGTTCACCGGCAGGTTCGAAGCGATCCAGGAGGTGCAAGTCCGTGCCCGCGTCGGTGGCTTTGTCACCAGTGTCGAGTTCAAAGACGGCGACATGGTGCACGCCGGCGATCTGCTCTACATCATCGACCCTCGCCCGTTCGAGGCGGTGGCGACCCAAGCGGACGGTCAGCTCGCCGATGCGCGCGCCAAGACAGAGCTGGCCAAGCGCGAGCTTGAGCGCGGGCTCACCCTCGTAAAGACCAGTGCTGTCTCCGAGCAAGTCGTCGACCAGCGTCGCGCGGCATTGGAGGCCGCTCACGCCGCTGAGACTATTGCCGAAGGCGCGCTAAAGGCCGCCCAGCTTAATGTCGAATTCACGCATGTGGTGGCACCGATAACCGGCCGCGTCAGCCGCCATTTTGTGAGCGTCGGCAACCTCGTGCAGGGGAGCGACAACGGCGGCTCGACGCTACTTACCACGATTCTTTCAATGGACCCAATGTACGTATATTTCGACGTTGACGAGGCGACCTATCTTAAGAACAACAAACTGTGGTTCGAGGGTAAGCGGCCGAGCTCACGCGATACGCCTAATCCAGTGCAGGTGGCGCTGACCGGCGAGACCAAACCATCGCACGACGGCCATATGGATTTCATCGACAACCGGCTCGACGTCTCCACCGGCACGCTTCGCAGCCGCGCGATCATCCCGAACCACGATCTATCCATCCTGCCCGGCCAGTTCGGCCGCGTGCGGCTAATTGGCTCCTCGCCCTATGAGGCGCTTCTTTTGCCAGATGTAGCGATCGCGACCGATCAGTCGCGCAAGATCGTGTTCGTGGTCAAGGATGACAACACTGTGGAAGCGCGTGCGGTTGAACTCGGTCCGTTGGATCAGGGACTGCGCGTTGTTCGCACAGGCCTGAAGCCGGAGGATCGTGTCATCATCGACGGCCTCCAGCGAGCACGCGTTGGCGCTAAGGTGAGCCCGCGCAGCGTCGAGATCAGCGGCAGTAAGTCATGAATCTCGGACGTCTTTCCGTCAATCAGCCCATTCTGGCGATGGTGCTGTCGATCGTGCTCTTGATTGTGGGCGCGATCGCGTACCAGACGCTGCCCGTCTCTGAATATCCGCAGGTAGTGCCGCCTACGGTTACGGTCACCACGCAATACCCCGGCGCCTCGGCACAGACTGTGTCCGATACGGTCGCAGCTCCCATCGAGCAGGAGATCAATGGGGTCGAGGACATGCTGTACTTGTACAGCCAGGCGACCTCCAACGGCCAGCTCACGATAACCGTGACTTTCAAGCTTGGCACCGATCTCGACAAGGCCCAAGTGCTGGTGCAGAACCGCGTCGCGATCGCGCAGCCGCGGCTGCCGGAGGAGGTGCAGCGCAACGGAGTAGTCACCCGTAAGAACTCACCCGACATCCTGATGGTCGTGTTCATGCTGTCGCCCGACGATAGCTTCGACCAGCTCTACATATCGAATTATACGCTGTTGCAGGTGCGCGACCAGCTTCTGCGGCTCGACGGCATTGGCGACATCCAGATGTTTGGCGCGCGCGAATATTCGATGCGGTTGTGGCTCGATCCTGACCGGATCGCCAATCTCGGTATGACCTCAAGCGACGTCATTGCCGCGGTCCGGGCCCAAAACCTGCAGATCGCGGGCGGCCAGATCGCAGAGCCACCGATTGCGGATCGCGCATTCCAGCCGAACCTGGTCTTCACTGGGCGCCTCAAGGATATCAGGCAATTCGAGGACATCGTGGTGAAGGCTGGTTCCGACGGCCGTACCGTACGGCTGCGCGACGTTGCGCGGATCGAGCTTGGCGCGCTGGCCTACACTACCAACAGCTTCATACTACGAAAGTCAGCCGTTGCGATGGTGGTGACGCAGCGGCCCGGATCGAACGCGCTCGCCACCGCGAAACATATCTCCGACACGATGGTGCAGCTCAAGACGAGCTTCCCAAAGGGGCTCGACTACAATATCGGCTACAATCCGACCGAATTCATCGCCCAGTCGGTTCATGAGCTGATCAAGACGATTTACGAGGCGATGGCGCTCGTGGTCATCGTGGTGCTGGCGTTCCTTCAAGGTTGGCGGCCTGCGATCATCCCAATTGTTGCGATCCCGGTGTCGCTGGTCGGCACATTTGCAGCGATGGCGGTGCTCGGCTTCGGCATCAATAACCTTACGCTATTCGGCCTCGTACTTGCGGTCGGCATCGTGGTAGACGACGCCATCGTGGTTGTGGAGAATGTCGAGCGACATCTCCAGGCAGGTATGAGCCGGCGCGAGGCGGCTCTCAAGACGATGGAGGAGGTCGGCGGCGCGCTGGTCTCGATCGCCCTCGTGCTCTGCGCGGTGTTCGTGCCGACCGCGTTCCTCGGCGGCATTTCCGGGCGATTCTTCCAGCAATTCGCCGTCACAATCGCGGTCGCGACCGCGATCTCTTGCTTCTGTTCGCTAACGCT
Source organism: Bradyrhizobium sp. CIR48 (assembly GCF_014198315.1). Lineage (NCBI taxonomy): Bacteria > Pseudomonadati > Pseudomonadota > Alphaproteobacteria > Hyphomicrobiales > Nitrobacteraceae > Bradyrhizobium > Bradyrhizobium sp. CIR48. Next base: position 206,146 of record NZ_JACIHG010000011.1, on the reverse strand, counting down.
GTCGCCAGCACTGGCCTCCCGAATTCTTACTCCGCATGAGCAGAAACGTCCAACGGCGCGCTGGAACATCGTTGCACGGGGTTGGGACGGCTTCACCGCGCTTTTCAATTGCATCTTCGAGCGCCTAGCGCATGGCTACGCGGCCGCCACCGCCTTCGTGATCCGACACACGGTGGTGATGCTGGCAATCTACCTCGCGCTGATCGGCGGTGCTGGCTGGCTGCTCGCCACCACTTCTCAGGGCTTCATCCCGGCGCAGGATCGTGGTTATCTGATCATCTCGGTGCAATTGCCGGGCGCCGCGTCGCTGGTGCGGACCACCGCGGTGGTGCGGGAGATCGAGCGAATTGCGCTGGATACGCCAGGGGTCATCCGTGTCGCGGCGTTTGCTGGCTTCTCCGGCGCGACCCGCACGCAGGCGGGCAACGCCGCGGCACTGTTCCCCGTCTTCGACGACCCCGAGGCGCGAGTTAGGAAGGGCCTGACTGCCAGCGTGATCACTGCGGATCTGCGAAAGCGGTTGTCGGCGATCCAGGGCGCCTTCATCATCGTCATCCCACCGCCTGCGGTGCCAGGCATCGGCACCGGCGGCGGCTTCGCCATCCGCATCCAGGATCGACAGGGGCGCGGTCCCGAGTTGCTCGGAGCTGCCACGGACGAACTCGTGGCCGCCGCGCGGAAGTCGCCAAACCTAACGTCGGTGTTCTCGCCGTTCACGGCGAATACGCCGCAGCTATTCGTCGACATCGATCGCGTGAGGGCGCAGAAGCTCGGTGTTCCCATCGCCAGCATTAACGATGCGATCCAAACCTACTTCGGTTCGACCTATGTCAACGATTTCAACCTGTTTGGGCGCACCTATCATGTCACCGCGCAGGCCGATCTGCCATTCCGAAGAGAGGCCTCTGATTTGGCGCGGCTGCGTACCCGCAACGCGGCCGGTGACATGGTTATGCTGGGGAGCGTAGTAGACTTCAAGGATATCTCCGGGCCCGATCGTGTCGCGCGCTACAATCTCTACTCAGCATCCGAGCTGCAGGGCGAGCCGGCGCCAGGCGTGAGCTCGAAGACCGCGCTCAACACCATCAAGCTATTGGCCGACAAAACATTACCGAGCGGTTTTTCTTTCGAATGGACCGATCTGTCCTATCAACAGGTGACGGGTGGCAATGCCGGGCTCTATGTGTTCCCGATCTGTGTGCTGTTCGTCTATCTGGTGCTGGCGGCGCAGTACGGCAGTTGGACGCTACCACTCGCGGTGATCCTGATCGTGCCGATGTGCCTCTTCGCGGCCACCATCGGCGTGCGCATCATGGGCGAGGACATTAACATCCTGACCCAGATCGGCTTCGTGGTGCTGGTGGGACTTGCGGCCAAAAACGCGATCCTGATCGTCGAGTTCGCGCGGGACATCGAGCTTGAGGGTAAATCGCGCCTGGAGGCGGTGATCGAGGCTTGCCGGTTGCGACTGCGGCCGATCCTGATGACCTCGTTCGCCTTCATCCTCGGCGTGCTGCCGCTCGTCGTCTCCACCGGACCCGGATCGGAGATGCGCCAGGCCGTCGGCGTCGCCGTGTTCTTCGGTATGCTCGGAGTTACGCTGTTCGGCCTAATCTTCACGCCGATCTTCTACATGGTCGTGCGCAACCTCGCGGAAGGAGCGGATGAGGGCAAGCCGAACCACGCGATGGCCGCCGCGGCGGAGTGAGTTGCGGTTACGCCGAGATGAAGCCAGAACGGCCGCCGCCGAAGAGGCAAATTACCGAGGAGAGAATTCCCATGAAGGCGATCATTGTGACGGACCGGGCTGCGGGAACGGCCGGTATGAAGCTGGTGGAGCAGCCCGAGCCACAGGCAGCGATAAACGACGTCGTCGTTCAGGTTCGTGCGTCGGGTTTCACGTGGGATGAGCTGACGTGGCCACCGACCTGGACCGATCGCTTCGATCATGACCGAACACCGTCGATCCCTGGGCACGAGTTGGCCGGAGTGGTCACCGCGCTCGGCTATGGCACGACGGGGCTGTCGGTGGGACAGCGGGTTTTCGGCCTCACGGACTGGTATCGCGACGGAACACTGGCTGAGTATGTCGCGGTCGAGGCGCGCAACCTCGCGGCGCTCCCGGGCGACGTCGATTTCACCGTGGGCGCGAGCCTGCCGATGCCGGGCCTGACCGCGTGGCAGGGACTGTTCGAGCACGGCCGCCTTCAGGCGGGGCAGAGCGTCCTGGCGCACGGTGCGGCTGGCGTAGTCGGTTCGATGGTGAGCCAGCTCGCGCGAGAGGCCGGCGCCTATGTCATCGGCACCGGACGCGCTGCCGACCGTCAGAAGGCGCTCGACTTCGGCGCTCAGGAGTTCGTCGACCTCGAGAACGATGTTTTGGAAGACGTCGGCCAAATCGATCTGGTTTTCGATGTCTTCGGCGGCGACATCGCAAAGCGGTCGGTGCGGCTGGTTCGAGCCGGAGGAACCCTTGTTTCAATCGTCGGGCCAAGCGAGGAACGGCCCGCCAACGGCTTGGCAGTCGATTTCATCGTCGAGTCCGATCGTGCCCAACTGCGTGAGATCGTCCAGCGGGTACGGGACGGGCGACTGCGGACGAACGTTGGCAACATCGCGACCCTCGACGATGCCGTCGCTTCTTTCAACCGGACCGAGCGACGCAAGGGGAAGACTATCATCCGCGTTCGTCCGTAGGGACCAGTGCCCCTTGATGCATGCAGTCGGCCGGCGCGGTCCGGGTCGACCGCCTGCGTCTTATCAGCCCTAGCCACCACGAGGCATCCATGGTTTTCACGTTAAAGATCAACGGCACACCCCATGAGGTCGATGTCGACGGCGACACCCCGCTGCTGTGGTGCTCCGCGATGTGCTCTGTATGACCGGGACCAAGTTCGGCTGCGGCCAGGCGCTGTGCGGCGCCTGCACCGTGCATGTCGACGGCCAGCCGTTCCGCTCTTGCCAAACACTGGTCGACAGCATTGGCGATAGCGCGGCCACCACGATCGAGGCGATCGGCCAGGCGCCGCAGGGTGCAGCCTTACAGAAGGCATGGCTGGAGCTGGAGGTGGCGCAGTGCGGCTACTGTCAGTCCGCCCAGATCATGTCGGCGGCTGCGCGGCTCAGGCCGCTTGTTCCGGATTTTTCTTTCCACGTTCGCTCATCAGACACGGGATCAGGCAATTGGGATGCTTGCGCAGACGAGGCGGCAGTAAAAAGATGCTTAGACGTTCAACTGAGCCGTGCCCTGCCAAGGTCTCGCCCAACGATCCGCTACTTCAACGTCGCAAGATAGGCATCGAGGTCAGCCCGGTCCGTCGGGTTCTTCAGCCCTGCGTAGGGCATCTTGTTTCCGGGAACTACCTTCTGGGGCGATTCCAAATACGCATCGAGGATCTTCGTATCCCAGACAATATCGGACTTCTTCATCGCGTCACTGTAGGGGAACCCGGGAGCCGTACCCGCCTTTCTGCCGACGATTCCTCCCAGGCCAGGCCCCACACGATTGGCCTGATCCGTAGCGTGGCACGTTGCGCAAGCTTGGAAGATGGTCTTTCCGTGCGCGGCGTCCTGCGCGTGGCCTGGATTGGCGGCGGCTCCCGCAAACAAGAGCGCCGCGAGAATCGCACGAAGTGTTCCTGCGCTGTTCATTACGAACATCCTTTCTTATCGGGATCAGAGGTGGCGCGGCTGCGCGAAATCGTTGAGATCGTCTCCGAGTCGAGGCGGGTGGCGCCGAGCAGACCAGATCCGCGCGGCTACAGCCGGGCCCTACATTGGTACTTTCATCGCGCATCCTTCGCTGGCCGCGCGCGTCACGGCGAATCGCGCGATAGTTTCAGTCCTTAACGGGACGGCCGCGTGCGCTCGACCGCCCGCCACACCGAAAGATCGGATACAGGGGACAAAATGAGAAATTCCTTTTGGACATGCATTCGATAGGCGTGAGATATCGTCCAAGAGGCCTGTGGGCGTGGCGTAGGACGACACAAAAAGGGCAATTCGTGATCACTCTTTCCCGTTGGGTTGCTTCGAAACGTCATGCGCGAGCACTCCTTCCAGCTCGAGCCTGGATCCGGCTCCAGCGCTTCGCGGGGAAACAGGTAGGGAAGCACCAAATCGGCCCGGATTGACTTCGGCGTGACGATCGCGACAGAAACGACGAGATCGCGACAAGTGCGCGGCTTGAACCGCGGTAATACTCACCTGCGCGCGGCTTTTGATCTGGAACGTGCCCATCCCCCGCCTTACGATTCGTCGCATACGAGTTGCTAGGGGGGCGAGCAGTCCGCGGTCACATCACGACCTGCGGGTCCGACACCCGTGCCTACGATCGGTCCGTGACGAAGCCAGCTGTTGCTGACGCGCGTCGGCGTGCGTTCACGCGAATTCATAAAGTTCCCAAGTCGTTGAGACGCTCAGCGGGCTCATTCATGTTACAGCTGAATATATCTAATTCGGCTGTCACCACTACTGGGTCAGCCGCAAGTGGCTATTTGTCCTGCGTGTTTAGTCGGAGGCAACGAAGACCGAACCAATCAAAATCCCAGATCAAGTTAAGGCGCGGAAGGACCCTTCGCTCGGTTGCGAGATTGGCTGCTTGCGAGATGCGTCCTCTCGCCGCCCGCGCTGAGCTCATGAACCTGAGTAACATAGAGGCGTTTTGGACGTGGCAGGTGAGCCATTCTGGCGTATATCGCGACAAGACCTCGACAAGTTGATGACCACATTGGACGTCACCTTCGTCAGACTATCGCAATGCGTGCTTGCGACGGGGGCTCACCTGGGCGTCGCCTGCGCGGATGCCACCACCATCCACTACTGTCTTCGAGGCGTCGGGTTCATTCTCCTGGAGGGTGAAACGCCCATCCGCCTGACGCCGCATACGCTGGTGATAGTCCCGCCTGGACGAGCAATGACAATTGTCGCCACGGAGCGCCCGACCGCACTACGGAAGGTAGGCAAGGGCGGCGACTGCCTCTTCGTGCCCGGCTCGACGTACCGGCACACCATCGGCGATGGCGAGCCGACACTGGTGCTTGCGTGCGGCATGTTTCGAGCCACCTACGGCCCAGCACTGGACTTGTTCGCATCCCTTGCAACGCCCATTGTCGAGACGTTCGACGTACATGACCAACTCGACCAAGTGATAGCCTGCGCAATAGCCGAGCTCGCGGCCCAGGACGTCGGTGTGGGGCCAATGTCGGCGGCGCTGCTGAAGCTCGTGTTGCTCGCGTTGCTTCGACGTTGCCTAGTCTCGACGAAATCGTGGGTCGAGCGCTTCGCGATCTTAAGCGACCCGCCGATCGCACGAGCTTTCGCCGAGATGGCCTCGCGCCCCTCCTTTCCGCACACCGTACAAAGTCTATCCCAGGCCGTCGGTCTCAGCCGCTCAGCTTTCATGGCGCGCTTCTCAACTGCCTTCGGTGAGGCGCCCATGTCTCTCCTGCGCCGCCTTAGGATGCGCCTCGCTGCTGACCTGCTCTCAGCCAACGCGCTATCGATCGACCAGGTCGCCCTAAACGTCGGCTACCAGAGCCGGAGCAGCTTTACGCGCAGTTTTCGTCGGTACTACGGCAGCGACCCTTCAGAATACCGCTCCAAAGCGCAGAGCGCACGGTCCTCAAGGGCTGTTCCAACTGAGGATGCGATCGAGCAATCCGATGCCGCGTGAGAATTTCGTCCGCAAGAGCGTTGGCGCCGCCGCCGGCGAGCTCATTGCGGCCTTGTGATGACACCCGAGCTCGATCAACTCAGTGCCCTCTTGGGTCGGGGCGCGAGCTAAGCGTCGACATCTCAGGCGGCGCGCTGCTCGTGGAGCTGGCTCCGGCATCTCGGTGAACGAATTCTGCGGAATCCCGACCTTCAACGAGTTGACGCCACGGCTGCATCGCGCATCCAGTCGAGGCTCGGTGCGGATTCAGGCGAGCGTCTTAGCTCGTTTGCACCGCGTAAGCCCTCGGGCCATGAGATCGACGCGCTGGAAGCCGCTCGCCCTCTGCGTGCTCGCCGGCGCGGGCGCGCTCGCCATCTCCGGGAGCCTTTCGTGCGGCATTTCCTTCTGGGGGGCTTCGATCGACCAGTCTCGAAACCGCGCGACTTTGATAAAAGCGTCCAGCGCCGGCGAGTAGCGGCGCCCCTGCACGGCCAGCAGCCGCACCTCCCGCGAAATCGGGTCGCCTTCGAGCGGAATAGTCTTGAGCGTCGGAAGGCATGGCATGTGCTCGGGCGCGAGTACCACGCCGAAGCCAGCGGCGGCCAGGTACTGGAGGTGCAAGTCGTGACCGCTGCAGTGGCCCAGATGCGGCGGTTCCTTGGGGAAATACGACCGTTGAATCTTTGGGGCGACGTCGCATCCGACGCGCTCCAGCAAGACGGTCTCGCGGAGGTCGTCAATTCCGATCGAGGGGCGATTTGCGAGCTGGTGTGTCGGCGCCAGAACCGCGACGTAGCGCTCTTCGAAGAGCAACCAGTCGTCGATGCGGGCGGGTATGTCCTGCACGTCCCCGACGATTGCGGCGCTGATCTCCCCCTCAAGCAGCAGGTCGATGAGCTTCTCCGCCGTGCCCTCGCGCAGCTCGACATTAAGTCCTGCGACGAACTTTGCAATCTCAGTGATCAGATCGACAATGAGCGAAGCCGAAATAGAGGGGGCGAGGCCGATCTTGAGTGGCGCGATCTCCTTGCGTTGAAATTCTTTAGCTCTGCGACGTGCCGTTTCTGCCGAGGCCAGTGTGCTGGCCAGCATCGGAAGAACCTCCTTCCCGAGGTCGGTGAGCTGCGTCAGCTGGCGCTCACGATAAATTAACGGGCCCCCAAGTGCCTGCTCCAGCTTCTGGATCCCCTTGGTCAAAGCGGGCTGTGTTACATTGCACTGCTCGGCCGCGCGGGTGAAGTTAAGCGTGGACGCGACCGTGAGGAAATAGCGAACTTGATGAAGCTCCATGGGTCTCCGATAACTTGCTCCTGTCTATGCACTTGACGCCGTGACGGGGGGCCGCCGAAATGACGGCATATGGATGCCACTTGCATGCACACGTTGGAACGGCTCAGTCTATTGGTTTGGACGCACGGACACGCTTTCTGGAGGCTCTGAGAGCTGGGCTAGTGCGCAGCGAGGTGGGCGGAGCTCCCTGACGAGGAAATCGGCAAACCCCTCACGAAAAGCGCATTCAGTTCTATCGAGCCGAAATCCCATTCAGGCAGCACCCGCACGAGCTGCCCAGTCTCCAGCTCTGCCCGCACGCTGATTTCGCCCGACGCGGCAATCCCTAGCCCGGCGACGGCGCTTGCTGTGGCTCCTTCGCTGGTGGTGATCGCGAGCTGACTCTCAACGCGCTCGGAGGTGATACGGCCGTCTTTTGCGTAAGGAGAGTCGGCGACGAGTGCGCCGGACTGACGATCACCGAGTGGTGCGCGAGGTCCGAGAGCGTGTCGCTCTCGTAGGTAGTCCGGAGGGGCCGCAGTACCCTCGGAAGCTGTATGATTGACCCTTCTTCATTTTAGCAAGAATGAGGGATTTGCCCGCCATACTCACCACGGCGACCGCAGCTCAAGGGCGAAAATCCGCGTCACGAATCTGATCCGAAAGTTCCGTCGAGCCGATCCTCATCGACGAGTGCGCCCTCTTCCCGCGGCAAGGCGAGCCTCAGTCCTCCCAGCGACGGTCGGCCGGCAACTCCAAGACGAAATATAGTTTTCTTTCAACCGGCCTCATCGAAAATATAGAACCTAGCATCGCCCGCTCATCGTGTACGGGCCGAAATCGGTTTCGCGTGAAGGTGCGAGCCTGATTGCGAAGCAAATCCCGCAGGGATTGTGGCGTCCGCCGGTTCGAAGCGGACGAACTCTACGATTTGTTCGAGTGCATTAAACCTTCGGATCGTCGTCCCACGCCCTTTTGGGTGCCCGAGCTCAACCGGCGCTCAATTGAGCCGCTCGTGACAATCGCCTTAACTTGGCGCAACGGAGATCAAAGAAAGACCTGGATGCGTTAGCGCCCGGCCGAAATGTAAGTCCCTCGCAACACCTGCCATTCTGGAGCCTGATCATGAGAAGAATCACTGTTCTCGTCGCCTCGGCTCTGATCATTGCATCTACTAATGCCGGGCCTGCCGCAGAGTCCAACTTAAACAAGGATGTTATCGCCGCTCGCGCGGCCTTGGCGACGGTGCACAGAAAACCCGCCAATGCGGCCGACAAAGACGAGGCTTGCCGCGTCTACCTCGCCTCATTCTATCAGTCCGCGATGCTGCGGCAAGCCGCTGCTGGCGGCGTCGACGGCGCGAGGGTGTTAACTGCGCTCGATTCCGTGATCAATATTTTCAACGATCTGTTGGCGCCGAAATGCGGCGGTTGACCCTCACTGTGCTCTGACAATGACCAATGGGCGCGGGGCCGCAGATGATCGTATTCCCGTTTACAACCACCTGGATATGGTTTGAGACCGCCATGGCAATTCACTCAATCTCCAACACTACACTCCACAATTTGGTCGCAGGTCCCACGATCTTTATCTGCGACGAGTGCGTCGAGCTCTGCAGGGACGTCATCCGCGAGGAGAACAAGTCCTCGCTGGTCAAGTCGCGCGACGGCATTCCGACGCCGAAGGAAATCTGCAAGGTGCTGGACGATTACGTGATCGGCCAGAGCCATGCGAAGAAGGTCCTGTCGGTCGCGGTGCACAACCACTACAAGCGCCTCAACCACCAGACCAAGCACAACGACGTCGAGCTCGCGAAGTCGAACATCCTGCTGATTGGTCCGACCGGTTCGGGCAAGACGCTGCTCGCGCAGACGCTCGCCCGCATCCTGGACGTGCCGTTCACGATGGCGGATGCGACCACGCTGACCGAGGCCGGCTATGTCGGTGAGGACGTCGAGAACATCATCCTGAAGCTGCTCCAGGCCGCCGACTACAATGTCGAGCGCGCCCAGCGCGGCATCGTCTACATCGACGAAATCGACAAGATCAGCCGCAAGTCCGACAATCCCTCGATCACGCGCGACGTATCGGGTGAGGGCGTGCAGCAGGCCCTGCTCAAGATCATGGAAGGCACGGTGGCTTCGGTCCCGCCGCAGGGCGGCCGCAAGCATCCGCAGCAGGAGTTCCTGCAGGTGGATACCACCAACATCCTGTTCATCTGCGGCGGTGCCTTCGCCGGCCTCGAGAAGATCATCTCGGCGCGCGGCCGGTCGACCTCGATCGGCTTCGGCGCCCAGGTGCTCGCGCCGGAAGATCGCCGCACCGGCGAGATCTTCCGTCACGTCGAGCCCGAGGATCTCCTGAAGTACGGTCTCATCCCCGAGTTCGTCGGCCGTCTGCCGGTCGTCGCGACGCTCGAGGACCTCGACGAGACCTCGCTGAAGAAGATCCTGACCGAGCCGAAGAACGCGCTGGTGAAACAGTACCAGCGCTTGTTCGAGATGGAGAACATCGAGCTGACCTTCGCCGACGAGGCGCTTGGCGCGGTCGCCCGCAAGGCGACCGAGTGCAAGACCGGCGCGCGCGGATTGCGCTCGATCCTCGAGGCGATCCTGCTCGAGACCATGTTCGACCTGCCGGGCCTGGAAGGCGTGGAAGAGGTGGTGATCTCCCGCGAGGTCGTGGAAGGCACGGCGCGTCCGCTCTACATCTATGCCGATCGCTCGGGGCGCACGGTGGGAAGCCGCTCTATAGCGTACTAACTCGACCGGGCCGAACGACTGACGCCTACAACATCCGATCCGTTACTTGTTCTTACCCCCTCGTTTGCTAACTGCACGGGTGTCCAAATCGACGTCAACGAACCTTAATCGCTAAATAGTACGATAATGTGCCATGATAGGAGTGAAACGTGGGTGAGATCATTCGATTTGCACCAAAGTCAGAGCGAGAGCGAGCTCGCCTTGTTCGAGAAGCTCGAGCAATCTATGACAGCGTCTTCCCGCCGTCTGAATTCGCCTGCGACCAGTCGGACAATGCATGCGCAAGCCACATGCGCGTGGGCGCAGACATCCATCGCGGCGATGGGGGCGTATCATGATCGCGATCATCGCCGTACTCTGCAGCCTTTCTTCTCCAGCAAATTGCCACGAGCAGACCGTCACCACCTCGAACTTCGCTGACATCTCGATGCAGTCCTGCCTGATGGGGGCACCGCAGCTTGCCGACTGGATGAATCAGCATCCGACCGAGCGCCTCGCGGCATGGCGCTGCGTGCTCGGCAAAAAGGATGGCAGGGGCGCTTAGGGTCCCCGGGCCGATTTTGCTCCTCAAATAGGTTCCGCGACTCCGCGCTCGATCAGCGAGGAGTCAATTTGCTTGGGTCCAGGCGGGCATGAGGAAATCCGCCAGGACTGGGATGAGATAAGCGCGGCCGAGCTCGACCAAGGCGGTCATGATCAATTTTCTGATCGGAGTGAAGTATTCGCCGTAGGCGGCAGCTAACCGGTCACGTCAGCGACAGACGTCGATCACCACCTGTGCGCCGGCCGTGGCTCTTTGGCCATCTCCAGTGACGATGTTGATGAACACGACGCCGCGACGATGTCTTGCCCCCTGGAGTAGAACGATCTTCGAGCTAATGATGCCTGTGCCGCCGATCACTATCTCCACAGGTTACTTTCCTTCGACGGTCGCGGGACGTTCACATTGTTTCGATACTCCACCGAGGAGCTGCAGGCTCTTCCTGGCACGTCCAGTAGAAAGTAAAGAAAACAAACTTCGTAAACGCGCCCATGGAAGCTCCCACCGTCGCGGTTGAGGCGTCGCGGGTAAATTCGATGGCATGGACCGCTTCCGCCCTACGACGAAAGACCCTCGCTCCTCTTAAGTCCTAAGGGGGTTATTTGATGAGCGCGGTAAGCGCCTTGTCATTGGTGTCGAGGCAGTAGACAGCGAGCAGCCTCGCGCCTGAACTCACATCAGCGTGGGGCGGCCATCGATAAGGCTGCGCTACGCGGCGGTCGAGATAATGGTTCGGATCTTCGCGGACTTTCTACCTCTGGGTATCTACCAGCCTTTTTTCGGAGCCGGAACTTATGCCCCGATGGGCTTCACACCGTACTTTTGATAGTAGGTACTCCTGATTTCGTCCTGACTTCGAGGAGGGCGGGCGAAGACATGGGCTGGAGATAGCAACGGGCTGATTGAAGTGGTTTCGATTTTGACAACGTGATCGACAGGATACTCTAGGCCATTCGTCGCCCGAACCCAGTCGGCGATCATTAAGGACTCGCCATCTTCTGGCGGCAGTATCAACGCACGGCCCTTGAATCGGTAGCCGCGCCTCTGGAAGATGTCGACGACGTTAATTTCGACAGCGGGATTGCGCTTCAAGTTCAATATCGTCCGAGGCGAGGCGATGTCGGCGAAGTATAGAATGCCGGTTCTCACCGTCAAAGACGCCTTCGGGGAAAGATTTGGCGTTCCATCCTCGTTGACTGTCGCCACAAACGACAATATCGCTTGTTTGATGATTGCCTCCATGTCGGCAGTGATTTCAATCATAGATACCATCTCCTTGCTCTTCGCGAGCGCTTCTAGCCAGCTGTCACTTGCAGCCCGCGTTGCACCGCCGGCCGCGCGAGGCCACGGGTGAGCCACGCCTGCACATGAAGAAAGCGGTCGAAGCCGACGAGATCGCGTGCTTCGTAGAAGCCGATCAAATTGCGCACCCAGCCGAGCAGCGAAATGTCGGCGATGCTGTAGTCGGCCCCCATCACCCAGTCCCGGTCCGCGAGCCGTTGGTCCAGGACACCGAGCAGCCGCGCTGATTCGTTCGCGTAGCGGTCGCGCGGGCGCTTGTCTTCATAGGCCTTACCGGCGAATTTGTTGAAGAACCCGACCTGGCCGAACATCGGCCCCACTCCGCCCATCTGCCACATCACCCACTGGATCGTTTCATAGCGAGTGTTTGGATCGGCCGAGATGAATTGTCCGGTCTTGTCGGCAAGGTAGAGGAGAATCGCGCCCGATTCGAACAGCGCGAGCGGTGTTCCGCTAGGCCCATCAGGGTCGTAGATTGCGGGAATCTTTCCGTTGGGGTTGAGCGCGAGAAACGCCGGGTCGTGGGTTTCGTTCGCCATGATGTCGATCCGGTGCGGCTCGTAAGGAAGGCTCGTTTCCTCAAGCATGATGCCGACTTTCACTCCGTTGGGCGTGGAAGTGGAAAAGAGTTGCAGCCGATCGGGATACTGCGCCGGCCAGCGCGCAAAAATTGGATGATCGACGGTCACTTTCTTCCTCCTAGATAAGCGGGCCGCGCCGGGCCGGGGCAAAGGCGAATTCTCCGCCAGGATGCGAGCCGAGCTTGCCCGCTGGTGCATCCAGAAAAGCAGGCAACGATACGGCCGCGGTATGGCATGGGTATCCGGGCACGACCTTGGAAATCAGCTGAGAGACGACGGGATGGATGGGCACAGCCTGCCCCACGCACAGGCCCGCGGGGAAGCGTTGACAATCCATGGGGGAGGGGATAACCGCTCGCCTTCGCTGCTTCCTCACGGACGAACTCGGATGATCGTTTTCCCGCTGATCCGTCGCGTCGGATTGAAAGCGGCGACAGCCTCATCAAGGGGCGCGATGTTTCCGATGTTTGTACGCAGTCGTCCGTCCCGTACCCGCTGGACGATCTCACCCAGTTGCGCGCGATCGGACACCAGAACAAAGTCGATCGCCAAGCCGTCGGCGGGCCGCGCTTCGGTCGGCCCGGCGATGGTTACCAACGTTCCTCCGGTTCGAACCAGGCCGGCGGACCGCTTACCGATCTCGCCCCCGATGACGTCGAAAACCAGATGGACACCGCCGGCGCCTTCGAGATCGTCGTTCTCGAGGTCGACGAACTCCTGCGCGCCGAAGTCGATCGCTTTCTGACGGTCGGCGGCACGTCCCGTGCCGATGACGTAGGCACCGGCCTCTCGTGCGAGCTGTGTCACCATCGAGCCGACCGCGCCGGCCGCGCCGTGCACGAGAACGCTCTGCCCCGCCTGAAGGCGACCGTGCACGAACAGTCCCTGCCAAGCAGTCAGGCCCGGCATCGCCACGGCCGCCCCCACCGAGAACTCGACGTCTCCTGGCAGCGGTGCGAGATTGCGTGCCTCCACTGCCACATACTCGGCCAGAGTGCCGCCGCGATACGAGTCCGAGAGACCGAACACCCGTTGTCCTACCGACAGTCCGGTCGTGCCATAGCCGAGAGCGGTGACAATACCTGCCAGCTCCTGGCCGGGAATCGTTGGCGACCGGTCACGGTCGAGACGATCGGTCCAGGTCGAAGGCCACGTCAGCTCGCCCGAGGTGAATCCAGACGCATGAACCTGAACGACGACGTCATTTATCGCTGCCTGCGGCTCGGGTCGCTCCACCAGCTTCATCCCCGCCGTTCCCGCAGCCTGGTCCGTCACAACGATCGCTTTCATGGGAATGATCTCCTCTGTCATTTGTCTCATTGCTGGGTATGTTGCGGCGATAATCTGCGCTTCAATCCGGATAAAGCGGCGCCCAGAATAGCGACGATTCTCATGACACTGTTCCCTGTACTGGTGAACCGCTAGCGGTCGAGCCGTCGGACGTGCTCTTCCCGGTCCTGTCGATGTGCGGATTGCGCGCACCGAGAAGGGTGAATAGGGTGGCGACGACGGCAAGTCCGCCGTATCCGAGCGTGATCTGCGGAAGCGAGAACAGGCTGGAAAGTTGCCCGGAGATGAGGCTCGGGAAGGCGGCGCCGCTGTAGCAGAGAAGGTAGATCGCGCTGAAGATTGGTGCCCGTTCGGCGAGAGTGCTCCCGTGCAGCAAGCCGCGTGTGGCGGCGCTGATGGCGATGCCCTGGCCGGCACCGGCAACCATGGTCGCGGTGATGAACAACGCCAGTGCGCCGGCTAAGATTGCAGTGCTGATGCCGATCATTCCGGCCACGAAGGTGATCATACCGACGCGTTGGGCTACCGCGGATGTGAACCAGCCACCAATGGGAGCGCCCAGAACGCTGGGGGTCATATAGGCAGCGAACACTAGCCCGAGGATCAACGGGCTGCGGGTGTGGAGTTCATCTTGTACAAGCGCAGGCATGAACGCTTGGTAGAAGCCCCCGCTGGCCCAAGTAGCCAGAAACACCGCCGCCGCGACAGGGAGCAGATGCCTGACCCGCGCCGGTACGCTGACTTGGGGTAACAGCGATCGCCAAGCGCCCGGAGTCGGAGTTGCTGTTTCCGGACTGATTGCGACGAGTGCAACAGACAGTAATAGGAAGCAAACGCAGACGAGATAGATGAGTTCGCGCGGCCAGGGGCCGAACTCAACAAGCGCGCCGGATGCTATGGCGCCGATAGCGACGCCGAGCATCGGTCCTTGACTAGTGACAACGGACGCCAACCATTCCGGTCTGCTGGGTGCCGCATCGACGATGTAGGAGGTCAGACTGCTGCCAGCCAACCCGGTGCCGAGGCCGACGAGGAGCCGACCGGCCAGCAGAGTGTCGATGTCGTGCACATTCAGCAACAGCAGACACCCCAGCAGGAGAAGACCGAGGCTAGTGATCGCAGTGACCCGGCGGCCCAGATGATTGGACAGCCGTCCCAGTACCAACAGTGCGGATATGGTGCCGACGGCGTACGCAACGACGGCCATCGAAATACCGGCGTTAGTGAACCCGTCTTCTGTCCGGTAGGTGTTGTAAAGGGGGATCGGAGCGGCCGCAGCGGCGAATGAGACCACCAAGGAAACTACCGCTGATAAAAATGCCAGCGGGAGCATTCCGCTCCTGTAAGACTTGCTGATCACTGGTGGCAAGTTTTGCATCGAGTAGCGAATCGATCGTCTTCCAAAGAAATCGGGCGCGCAGATCCGAGTTCTCCGGTTGGTTTGCTTCACTAGGTGGCGGTGATATTGGTGCCAAGCTGACGAGTGGCCCCATCGCTGAGAACTGCCACATCTGTCCTTTGGATATTGTCGATCAGGTACTGCCATCGTCGATCCGCGTGGCGTACGACGCCGCTCGCTGAGCCTTCAACGTATTTGCGACTTAGACCGTTGCCATCAATTGACCGATCCAGCCCGATCAGCGCGAAATCGCCGTCAACGTACACATGACGCGCGCTGGCCTTGAGCGGCAAACCGTACTTGAGATCGCACTCGAGTCGAGCGGCGATTTCGGTGGTAGTAGTTCGTCCGTCACTCGTAATGAAGACGGGCTTTGGGTCATACATTGGCATCATCGCGCCGACCTTCGGAGTGAAAACGCTCGAGCAGCGACGTCAGAATGTTTTCGGGTTTGGAAGCGAGCGGATTGGGTCCGGACATCAGGGGTTTCCTGCTCGTGTTGGCTGAAACGGTTGTCCTGGTCGTTATTCGACTGAGTGGCTGTCAAGGTCGCAGCGCGGCTCGAAAGTTTCCAATAGCCAGTACTTATGGTTTCCATAGCGGGGGGAATTGTGCGGCGACAATCCTCAATCCCGTTCTTAGATCAAGGCAAGTTGCTTAGCCGCGGCTGTGTCATCTACGTTAACCGAAAGCGTTGATCTTCGGCCGGCGTGGAGCGGTGCTTCTGTGTTCTCCGTCCGATCTGCAGCTACCGGTCGCCCCCGATTGACCAAGCAGAATTTTTGCTGACCTCCAAAGATCAAAGGTCAAGGCTGACTCCCGCGGCGGTCGACACGCAACCATCTCCTCCTTGTTTGGAGCCTCCGACGCGCACTGGCTTCGTCTCCTATCGGTGACGCCGTATCACTGAGGGGCTTCCTTCGAGTTTCATGATCATCTGCTCCTGTAATTTCTTCAGCGACAGGGATGTTCGCCACGCAGTGAACACGGCTGACGCCGCGCTGCGCAATGCCAAGCAGATCTATGGGCACCCCGGTTGCACGGCCGCTGCGCGCACACCGTGAGGACGATTATCGACGAGGCGTACAGGGAGCGTTCACTAGCCTGTCAGACTTGCCGCCCATGGTGGGACCAAGGATGAATGAGTCCAAACTCGCGTCGAAAATAGCCTAGGTTCCCTTAATTTACCGGACAGCGCCTCTCGGTTTCACGACCAGAGAATGCCTGTCTGCTTGTTCTTCGTCAGAATCGTTCTAAACTTGCGAGGGTCAAGAACGAGCCTCAAGTCTTGGAGTTCACCATGCAGGGCGACCCGAAAGTCATCGAGTATCTCAACAAGGCACTGCGTCACGAGCTCACGGCAATTAATCAGTACTGGCTGCACTACCGCTTCCTGAATAATTGGGGTCTCCTAGAGATGGCTAAGGTCTGGCGCAAGGAGTCCATCGAGGAGATGGAGCACGCTGACAAGCTCACCGACCGCATCATCTTCTTCGATGGTTTCCCAAACATGCAGGTGCTCGATCCCCTGCGCATCGGCCAGAACGTCAAGGAGATTATCGAGTGCGATCTCGCCGCGGAGATGAGCGCGCGTGCCCTATATGAGGAAGCGGCGACCTATTGCCACGGCGTAAAGGACTACGTTACGCGCGACCTCTTCGAGAAGCTGATGAGCGATGAGGAACATCACATCGACTTCCTCGAAACCCAGCTCGATCTAATCGGCCGCATCGGCCCCGAGTTCTACACCCAGAAGCATGTCGGCGGGCTCAAGACCGAAGAGCACTGAATTGTTGCGCCGTCCATGGCAATCGAAGAGGTGTGGCGACGAGCAGCTGTAGCGATTGGTGCCGCTCACGCTTCAGTTGTGCTCGATCGCAGGCAACCGTGCGCTTTGCGACCACGACGTTCCAGCGCCGCGGATGCCGGTTCATGGAGGGCCGTGGTTTCGCCACCGGCGAATGACGAGTTTTCCATGATTGCCGACCGGGTCCGTGCAACGAATGGCCCGGGGTATTCTGTCCATCCTCTCGTCAGAATTGAAACCACTTCAATTTCACGGCTTCTTTCTCGCGCTCATGTCTTTGCTGATCCGCCTTGGGAGCCAGGAAGAGATCAGGAACACATACCGTGGAAAATACGAGCTGATCTCCGGGCCGTAGTAATCAGAAGCGCGCTCGGCGCAATACAGTATGCTGCGTGGCAATTCAGGTTCTCGAGGTTTTATGTCTCAAATCGACTGGTTGAGTCATCTCCTGCAAATCATCACCGTTACCGGCCAGCTTGAGGTCCGCTGCGCCTACGGCGCACCATGGCGTATTATCTGGCCGAGGGCGGCGGCGAACGAGATCCCCTACCATGTCATAATCAAGGGCCGTGCCATTTTCGAGGACCCTGAATCGAGAACGGTGCAGGAGCTTGGGAGCGGGGATATCGTGCTGCTCCCTCACGGTTCGGCGCATGTGCTGCACGACGGTAGCGGCCAAACGCCGATCAACACGCACGAAAGCAGGGGCTCCGCAGGATGGATGTTGAGCGAGAACAATGGACCGGGTGAGCAACTAGATCTGCTGTGCGGACGATTTTTCGTCGTGCCACCCCATGATCGATTAGTCCGCAACTACCTGCCAGCAAATCTGGTCGTGCGGGCTCTGAAAAACCACGGGGAAGAGGACATCGCGTCGGCATCGAGTCAACTTTCCGGACTCGTCAGCTTAATGCGAATGGAGTCCGCTGGGGATAGAGCGGGAGGACGCGCCATTCTGAACGCGCTTTCTTCGATCTTGTTCACTCTGGTTCTCCGCGCCGCGAGCGAATCTGGAAAATCCACCGAAGGCTTGTTGGCCCTTGCTGGCCATCCGAGATTGGCGCCGGCCATTGCGGCGATGTTCGCTGATCCGGCGCGACCTTGGAAGCTTCCCGATCTGGCCGATCTATGCGGCATGTCACGCGCGACATTCATGCGCCAGTTTCAGGACAAGTTAGGTCGCTCCGCCCTCGACCTGTTGACCGATCTGCGCATGAGCATGGCCGCCAACGAGCTCAAGAAGCTTAGGATCAGTACGGAGGCTGTGGCTGAGACGGTCGGGTATCAATCGGTTTCGGCCTTCCGGCGTGTATTTGCGGAGAGGATGGGGATGACACCAGGCGAATGGCGCCGACTGGCGCACAATGGCGATGAGTCCGAACCTTCGCCAGAATGATCCTTTTGAGCGCCAATTTGAGCCAATAGAGGCTAGAAAAGATCATACCCCACGGTAAATTGGGCTCCGTCACTTGATAACGGAGCAACCCAATGAACCAAGCCGCTACAACTGTTGCCGCTGCCGATCCGGAGCCCTGCCGTTCACTTGGGCAGCCGCTGCCGACAAACGCCGTGATCGAAACTATTCTGAGCCGCAGTGCTGCGAAGTATTACGACTCGACGGCCGTCCTCAGCGACGATCAGATCCGCGACCTCGTGCGGATCGGCACGTCAGCGCCGACATCCTTCCATCTGCAGAACTGGCGCTTCATCGCCGTGCGCTCACCCGAAGCAAAGGCTCGGCTGCTTCCGATTGCCTGGAATCAGCCCGCAATTACCGAAGCAGCCGTCACCTTCATCATGGTCGGCCAGTTGGCCGATGCCAGCACCGTCCCTGACCGTCTGGCGCCAGTCGTGGAAGCGGGGATCATGCCGGCACAAATGGTCCCGGAATGGGAGGGGCCCGCCCGCGGTCTTTACGACAATCATCCGCAGCGCCAGCGCGACGAGGCTGTACGCTCCGCTACCTTCGGCGCCGCAGCCATCATCTATGCAGCCCGCTCGCTAGGCCTGAGTTCGACACCGATGATCGGCTTCGATGCAGAAGCCGTGCACAAAGAGTTCGGCCTGGCCGAACACGAAATCCCGGTCATGCTGTTGACCGTCGGGCCGGAGCGGCCCGGCAACTGGCCGCAGAAGCCGCGTCTGCCCGTGGCCGACGTGCTGCACTTCGCATAACCAACTCTGAAATCAACTATCCAAGGAGAAATATCATGGCCAGAGCTGTCGCTCTGAAGCCGGACCACGTTCCGGCCGATTCGAAACCGACCCTCGATATGTTCACCAAGAACATCGGGTTCACGCCAAACATGCTTGCGACCTTCGCGCAAAGCCCGATCGCGTTCAACGCATGGGCCGCTCTGCTCGGCTCCTTGAGCAAGGCACTCGACGTCAAGACCCGCGACAGTATCGGCCTTGCGGTCTCCGAGGTGAACGGCTGCAACTACTGCCTGACGGTGCATAGCTTCACGGCGGAGCATATGGCCAAGCTGCCGGCGGAGGACATTGTTCTCGCCCGAAAGGGTCACGCAACCGACCCGAAGCGGGATGCCGCCGTCCAGTTTGCACGCAAGATCATCGAGAGCCGAGGCCATGTCACAGACGCCGATCTGCAAGCCGTCCGCGATGCTGGCTACACGGATGCGAATATCATGGAGATCGTCGCGCTCGTGGCCATGTACTCGCTGACGAACTTCTTCAACAACGTGTTCAATCCCGACAAGGACTTCCCCGCAGTCGCACCGGCCGGCTCGATCTGAGCCTGCCAGTGGTATCAACCGCCTCCAAGGAGCTATGGAGGCGGTTGATGCAAGAGCTTCCTAGCCATTTGGATCCCTCGCATGAATATCCTCCATATTGATAGCAGTCCTCGCTTGAAATCTCATAGCCGTGAGCTTTCGGCGGCGATCGTCAAGAAGCTTCTTCAGGTTGCGCCGGATGCGAGCATCAGGCAGCGTGATCTTGGAGCTGATCCTCTGCCTCACGCCACGGCTGACTACGCGGATACGCTGTCATCGCCGGCCACACTGGCGGCACCGCTGAAGGGCGCTTTGGACCTTGCCGAAACACTCATTCGGGAAGTCGAGGCGGCTGATGTGATTGTCATTGGAACGCCAATGCACAACTTCACTATCCCTTCGGTTCTTAAAGCGTGGATCGACCAGGTCCTGCGCGTCGGCCGCACAATGGAGTCAACGCCCGTCGGGAAGGTGGGAATGCTTCCGGATCGTCCGGTTTTTATCGGCGTCGCTTCCGGCGGCGTCTTTACCGCAGAGCGAGGAAATCAGCCTGATTTTCTCACGCCCTATCTGACGCTGGCACTGAACTCTATTGGGCTAAAGACGCTGCAATTCCTTCCGCTGCAGGCCACCGCGTTTATTGAAGAGGGCCAAGCTTCGCTAGCGAGCGAGAAGGCAATTGACGGTATCGACTTGACAGTCGTGCGAGAGCTTCGAGACGTCGCTGCTTGATCAGCCGTGCTCTCGAGTATCGCCAGACCGTATCGCAATGCTCTCCGTGCTCTGGACAAAGTCGCACCAGCGGCATTCTGAGGGCCCATGGCCAGCCTTGACAAGCGCCCGTTTAACCTCCGGCCCCCCGCGGGACTATCAACACGAGGTCTTCCGATGATTAGTACGCTTCCGCAAATCGGCGACAGGATCAACGACAAATCAGCATCGCCCGATGAAAGCAGCGTTCGCGACTGGATCGGAGCAGATGGCTTCGAATACTGGGCCAAGCTGCGGTCCTGGATCGATGAATCTTACCCCGAAGTTTTCGCGCCGGATTGGCTCTACGGTGGAAAGAACCGCGGTTGGTCCCTGCGTTACAAGAAGACCAAGGCGTTCTGCCACCTGGTGCCGGAATTCCGACGAGTTTCAGCTGTGGTGGTCATGGGTAGAGCAGAGCGAGAAAAGTTTGAGGAGCGACGCTATGTTTGGCACCCGCAATTGATCAAACTCTACGATGACGCGAAAACATACATCGACGGAAAATGGCTAACGATTGCCGTCGCATCGGCAGATGATCTGCATGATGTGACGAACCTTCTGACTATGAAGCGCCCGCAAAAGTCGCGCGGTTGAAGGTCAAAGGAATGCTGGTTTGCTGGCGATAGCTCCAAGGATATGAATCTTTCCGCTTCAATCGGAGTCTGCCGCGCCGCCCCGACGCCGAGCAGCAGCCCAACGCCGCCTGCCTTTATGCCCGTCGCAGGCTCCTGCAGCCGGCTGGGGGGCTCCTGGCGGCTAGGCAGACTTCGCGACCAGCATTGCCTGTTCGACGCTCACTGATTGGCTCATGCGTGCCGATACAGAATGATTGGAACGCCCGGAGCAAATTGGCTCAGGAAGTCGAAGTCCGGCTCGCACAGCGGGCCGGCGTGGCTCGTGCCAAGGAAATTGCGATGCTCGGGCGTCGACATACCCCCGCTGTGACTCGAACCCCCGACCGGTCGACAAGGGCGAGATGGTCGCGTGAGAGGAGATCGGGATCTGACCACCGATTGACCATCGAAACGACGGGAACAAACGGCGATAAAGGTGGTCAATCGCGAGCAATTTTCATTGTTTTTGTTGATCTTTTCGGCCGCTATTTACGTTCGGGACGCAGGGGTCGCAGGTTCGAATCCTGCCACTCCGACCATTCTTCCAAAAGTCGACGTTTTCCAAAGGCTTGGCGGACCGGCCGCCGGCGCCTCGGAACGCCTTTTTGCAACGATTTCGGGATCGGGTCCACGGCCGATTTGGCCGGGCAGGGCCGCTTGTTGCGGCGACATGGCTTGTTGGTTGTCGGCGCTGACGCGCCGCAGGTGTGGGTCCCGCCTACCGCCGCGCCACCACCACGCCCACCAGGAACGCCACCATCAGCGCCGGCAACGGGGCCTCGCGCACCATGCCGCGCACGACGTCGGGCCAGTGCTGCTCGGGGACCAGTCTCGGCGATCGTACGGTAGGCGCGGACTCGATATCCCAGTGTGATGCGAGTTCGGCGATCTCGCTTTGCGCGAGGCGCACGCCGTCACGCACGCGGTAGATCGCGGCCTCCGATCGCTCGCGCGGCGCGAGCGCCGTCAGCGTCGCGATGGCCGTGCGCAACGTCATCTCGCCAAAACCTTGCAGCCTCACCTGCTCCTCGGGATCGGACGTCATGCAAAATCCCTCACAGCGCAAAGTGGCGCGCGACGGCGAAGGCCGCCGTCGCGCACAGGACCAGCGTGGAAACTGCGCCGGCGATGCCGCGTGCGAGATGGGCCCGTGTAAGATGCCTGGTCATGATCGTGCTCCATGCTCTGCATGGAAATGGCGGCGATGGATCTTGGTTCCTGCGCGCAAGAAGCGAATCGGCGAACTTACTTCCGCAGCAACTCGCTCAATGCCGCCGTCGCCTCGGCGCAGCGGATGTCGTCGATCTCGCGCGACAGGCTGATCGCGCTCGCTCTCAGTTCTTCGAGTTTCCAGGTCTCCGGATGCTGGTTTTCGAGCTGAACAAGACGCTTGTTCAGATCGTCCAGTCTCGATTGGAGCTGCCCGATGCTGGCGTCTCCATTCACCTTCCAAACGCGCTGTGCACGCATCGTCGTTCCCTTAGCTGTCTCACGGCCTTGTGAGAGCGGTTCGTGGCCGGAATGGGAGTTTGTTTTGTCCGGCTTCAGATCGTGGGGAACCGTTGCAGATTCGCAACGATTTTCGGGGGTGATGCGCGGCCGCCGACCGCTGCACAATGATACCCACAGGCATGGAATTTGATTGTGCCTGCATCGGTGGCAGTTGCATCATCGGGCCCTCGGGGGAGATCACCCGCGAGATGCACGACCACGGGCGACGAGATCGCGCTGGCGCGCTGCGATCCCGATCTCTGCAACTCGTACAAGCGCACCACCTTCAATTTCGACGTTCACCGCCAGCCGCAGGCATGGGATGATCGTGGAACGGAAGGATGTGACGATGACGGCGCATGGGACGCCGGTATTGCCGAAGGGGGATATCCGTAGCCCGGATGGAGCGAAAAGCTAATCCGGGGCCGCTCGCCCGGTATTGCGCACTCCATCACCGTCACCCTGAGGTGCTCGCCTCTTTGGCGAGCCTCGAAGGGCGACGGCCCGACTGTGGCCGTCCATCCTTCGAGGCTCCCCATGGGACGCCTTGCGTCCCATGTCTCGCACCTCAGGATGACGGAATGAGCGTCGGTGTGTCGGCCGCTGTCAATCCACGCGCGCAAAAATATTCCACTTTACCGAAATTCGGTTTCGGCGTATGTGTCGCCCATCCCGGCTCACCCAAGAGGGGCGACTATGTGGTCGTCACTGTCGCGAGCCGGGTCTGCGGTGGACGCGGCAGCGTCGGCACGAGAGGCGCGGGCAGGGCGGGTAGTCCCTGTGAGCCCGAGGCTTCGTGCGGATGAGCGGCGCTGCTAGGCTTCGTCTCGTCTGTAAGTTTCCGGCTTCGTCGACAGGGCTGGAAAAACTGCGGCGAAATGGCGGGCCGTGCGTACGGCAAAACCGTGTGGTCCTGGCCGTCGTTGCTACGGTCAAGTCCTTGCGAAGGTGCGAGCGAGCCCAACCGGGCAGACTGCATCATCCAAATTCGCGGGGCGAGGGAGGCCAGAAGGAATGGTCGGCTCCCGGGAGATCACGGCATAAGCCGTCCAGCCATCGCGCAGGGAAGGCCGAGTGATCGGCCACACCTGTATGCTGCTGTGCGGTCTCCTTTGCGCGTGCGCTCTTCGCGCAGCAGACCGCGGGTGCGAGCCGGCACCCGGCCTTCCCTGCGCCCTCTTGGATGAGAGGGGAGCGAGACGAAGCAAAGCTCGGGCGAATGAAGCCGCGAGATCGGGAAGGCGTGTCTGCGACTTGAGTGCATGCCACAAACCAGATCTCGTAGGGTGGGCAAAGCGCAGCGTGCCCACGCCTTGTCGCTCATGGAGGGAGATCGTGGGCACGGCGCTATGCGCCTTTGCCCACCCTACGGCACCGCCGCTGGGATGTGCACTAGAGTATCGCAATGACGATGCTGAAGCAGCGAGATCTCACTCCATGACCGTCACCCTGAGGTGCGCGCTCGGCGGCGCAACCGCGCCGCGGAGCAAGCCTCGAAGGGCGACGGCCCGGCTGCCAGCTCGGCCGTGCATCCTTCGAGGCTCCCGATGGAGCGCTTCGCGCCCCATCACTCGCGCGTCAGGATGACGGCATCACAACCAATTGTCTTTATTAGGAAACAATCATTCCCTAATAACCCGCAATGCAAAAAGCCGCCCGCCGATCCCCGTCTGCCGCCCGTCCGCCCGGTCGTCCCCGGGAATTCGACATGGATACGGCGCTGGATCGCGCCGTGCGGGTGTTTCGCGAGCGTGGCTATCATGCGACCTCCATCGGCGACCTCACCGCGGCGATGCGGCTGGCGACGGGGAGTATCTACAAGGCGTTTCGCGACAAGCATGCGGTGTTCCTGGCTGCCTTCGAGCGTTATACGGCGCGGCGCCAGGAGCAGACCCGCAGTGCCGCCGCGCGTGGCACAAACGGACGCGATCGGGTCCGCAATTTGCTGCTGTCCTATGTCGCGCAGTCCCAGGGCACCGAGGGACGGCGCGGCTGCCTCGTGGTCGGCAGCGCGGTCGAGTTGTCGGCAGTCGATTCCGTCGTCGCCGCCCGCGTCGGCGCGCAGCTCAAGACCAACGAAGACTTCATCGCCGGCCTCATTCGCGAAGGGCAGGCCGACGGCTCGATTCCCGGTCATGTTGCGGCTGACGACACCGCGCGGCTGATGATCTGCATCACGCAGGGCCTGCGAGTCGTCGGCAAGGCGCGCCTGCCGCTCGACGGGACCCGCCTCGTCGGCGTCGCGATGAAACTGCTCGCCTGAACTTTTGACTTGTTAGGGAACGATCGTTCCCGATTCCGGAGACCGTACGTTATGACGATGAATGCCACGATCGAGACCGCGCCCGGGCCGGATGCGGTGTCGCAGCGCCTGACCTTCGTGCTTGCCGCGGCCTGTGGCATGATCGCGGCCAACATCTACTACGCGCAGCCCCTGATCGCCCCGATCAGCGCCGCGCTCGGCCTGTCGCACGCAGCGGCCGGGCTGATCGTCACCATGACGCAGATCGGCTACGGCACCGGGCTGCTGCTGATCGTGCCGCTCGGCGATCTCGTCGAGAACCGTATCCTGATCTGCTCCGTCATCACGCTCGGCGCCGCGGCCCTGCTCGCCGCCGCGTTCGCCACCCATGCGCTGCCGTTCCTGATCGCCGCGCTGTTCATCGGCCTCGGCTCGGTCGCGGTGCAGATCATCATTCCCTATGCCGCGCATCTGGCGCCGGAAGCCATCCGCGGCCGCGTCGTCGGCAACGTCTCGACCGGCCTGATGCTCGGCATCATGCTGGCGCGTCCGGTTTCGAGCTTCGTCACCGCGGCGCTGTCGTGGCACGCCGTGTTCTTCGCTTCCGCCGCGTTGATGATCGTGCTGACGGCCGTGCTCTGGATGTCGCTGCCGAACCGCAAGCCGGTGACGCGGATGCACTATGGCGAACTGTTGCTGTCGATGCCGCATCTGGTGCGAGCAACGCCGCTGCTGCGGCGCCGGGCGCTCTACCAGGCGAGCCTGTTCGGCTGCTTCACTTTGTTCTGGACGGTGGCGCCGCTCCAGCTTGCGGACGCGTTCGGCTTCACCCAGCGCGGCATCGCGTTGTTCGCGCTGGCCGGCGTGGCCGGCGTGTTCGCGGCGCCCATCGCCGGACGGCTCGCCGATCGCGGCCACAGCCGCATCGCGACGCTGGTCGCGATGTTGCTCGCGGCCGGGGGCTTCCTCGTGACCTATCTCGGCGCGCCCGGCTCGATGCTGAACCTGGTCTGCCTGGTTGCGGCGGCGATTGCCATCGACGTCGGTGTCCAGGGCAACGTCGTGCTCGGCTTCCGCGCAATCTTCGCGCTCGGGCACGAGCACCGCAGCCGCCTCAACGGGCTCTACATGGCGACGTTCTTCGCGGCCGGTGCAGCCGGCTCAGCGGTCGGCGCCTGGGCTTTCGCGCAAGGCGGCTGGACGCTCGCATCGGCCATCGGCCTCGCTCTGCCCGTCATCGGCTTGCTCTATGCGGCGACCGAATAGCCGCCGGCCGCAGCAATTGTGCGATGCGGGCGTTTACCAAGGCTCGCACACGAAGCCGCGGGCGGCGCAATTTCCGTCTCGCGATTTCGGTGCCGCTGTAGTACTTTGGTCTCAAGCGGGCCAGGTTAATGGGCGGCAGGGGGAGGCTGATGAGGCGTGCGGGGCTGTTTGGCGTACCGCGGGTACGGCCATGGTCGTGGCAGGCGTTTCTGCTCGGATGCGTCGTTGTCGCCATGTCGGCTGCTTTTCAGGGCATTTGCGTCGCGCTCGGCGCAAAGCTCTATTTTGCAGCATTCCTGCCCGGCCTGTTCATGCTCGGCATCGTTGCGGGCACGCCGGCGGCGGGATTTGCCGCGCTGTTCACCATTCCCCTGGTGTGGTGGGCGTTCATTCCGCCCTTCTTCGAGTTCAACGCGCTGAGCAGCGCAAATACCGATTCCATCAACCTGTTCTGCCTGCTCGCGGTGCTGCTGATTGGCCTTGCCGATCTCTGCCGCGAGACCATGAGGATCGTCAGCCAGGGCGGGCTGAAGTCCCCGGGCGAGAGCGCGGCAACGAATCCGCAATAATTCGCCTTTGCACGACCGTGCGCGTTGCCTGCGCGCAACAGTCCGGCAACCATCCGCAAGCTTGCCGCGCGCCGCTAACTTTTCGAAAAAGATTTGGCCGCAGGTTCTCCCCCGGGAATGACGAGGGAGTTTTCGGACATGAACGGTCAAGCCATCTTGGAGAATGTGCGCCGCTATCGCGGCATCGCATCGCTTTATCGCCAGACCGCTGCGTTCCGCCCGGGCCAGAGCTGGTCGCTGCTGGAGCAGGCGAAGGATTGGGAAGCGCGGGCGTTGTCGGAGCTGGAAGCCTATTTCGCGTTGCGCGCGGACTACGCCGCTCCGCTCGCAGCCTGATTGTTAACCATCGCTCACGATATGATCGTCAGATCGGGCGCGGGCACCACGAATTGTCCGCCCCAGGCGCGAACCTCCGCCAGCTGGGCGATGATCTCGTCTTTCAGATTCCAAGGCAGGATGAAGACGTAATCGGGCCTGGCGGCGATCAGGGCGGCGGGATCGCGGATCGGCAGATGCGTTCCCGGCAGCAGCAGGCCCTGCTTGTGGGGATTGCGGTCCACGGTAAACGGAATCAGCTCGCGCGTGATACCGCAATAGTTGAGCAGCGTGTTGCCCTTCGCGGGCGCGCCGTAAGCCAGCACCGTCTTGCCCGCGCGCCCCGCCGCGACGAGGAAGTCGCGGATCGTCTCGCGCTTGGCCGCCACCTTCGCCTGAAAATCACGATAGATCGCGGGCTGGTCGAGCCCCGCCATGGCCTCGCGCCGGCGCAAATTATCGAGCGCAGGCGAGGCTCTCGGAGGCGCGGTCTCGCTGCAGACGTGCAGACGGAGCGAGCCGCCATGCGTCGGCAATTCATCCACGTCGAAAACGCGCAAGGCGTGTGCGCGAAACACCTTATCGAGGGTCGCGAGCGAGAAGTACGACAGGTGCTCGTGATAGATCGTGTCGAACTGGATGGCTTCGATCAGATGCAACAGATGCGGAAGCTCCAGCGTCGCGCGCCCGGTCTCGGGCAGGAGAATGCGCAGGCCCACGACGAAATCGTTGATGTCGGGAACGTGCGGCAACACGTTGTTGGCGACGATCAGCTCGGGCCTGTGGCCTTCGGCGCGCAGCGCGGTCGCGACATCGCGGCCGAAATAGCAGGTCCGGGTCGGGATCCCCTTGGCGGTCGCAGCGGCTGCCGGACCGCTGGCCGGCTCGATTCCGAGCGCGCGGATGCCGGCGCGCTGGAAATATTGCAGCAGATATCCGTCATTGCTGGCGATCTCGATCACCTCGGACGCTGCGCCGAGCTTCGCGCGGGTGATCATCTCGGCGGCGTAACTCTCCGCGTGTCGCAGCCAGCTCTCGGAATAGGACGAGTAGTAGAGATACTGCGCGAAGATGTTGGCCGCCGGCTCGAATTGCGGAAGCTGCACCAGCCCGCAGGCACCGCACGCACGGGCATGCAGCGGATAGGTCGGCTCGGTCGCATCCGCCTGCTCCGGCGGCAGATAAGAATTCGCCAGAGGCGACAGGCCGAGATCGACGAAGGTCTCGTCGAGCTCCTGCGCGCAAAAGCGGCATCGGTGCCTGTCCATGAACGGATCGTCCCGTTGTGCCGTCGTGCCGCGGCTGTTAGTGAATTCTCTCAAGCCACGGAAATTCCGACAAGGTTGCGCATGATGCAACCGAAAAGGCGTTTCGGTGAACCGACGTTCGCAACGGCGGCGTCGCGGCGCGGAGGCCCGGGATGAAGTTCACTGCATTGGCTCTCCCAGGCGTAATTGAAATCGGGATCGAGCCGGAGACCGACGCGCGCGGATTCTTCGCCCGGCTGTTCGACACTGAGGCCTTCGCGGCGCAGGGCCTGCCGACGCATTTCGCGCAACACAGCCTCTCGCATAACGAGCGCGCCGGCACATTGCGGGGCCTGCACTACCAGGCGGGCCGGCCGGAGGCCAAGCTGGTGCGGTGCGTGGCCGGCCACGCCTTCGACGTGATCGTCGATTTGCGTCGCTCGCTGCCGACCTACGGACAATGGTGCTCGGTCGAGCTCGCCGCCGATCGCCGCAATGCGGTGTTCATTCCCGCTGGATGCGCGCACGGCTTCCAGACGCTCGTCGATGGGACCGAGTTGATGTACTGCATCGATGTGCCCTATGACGCGCAAGGCGCGGCGGGCATTCGCTGGGACGATCCATCGCTGGCGATCGATTGGCCGCTTGCCGATCCGATCCTGTCCGCGCGCGACCGCGCGCTGCCGTGTCTCGCATGAGGCGGGTGCTGGTCACGGGCGCGTCGGGCTTCATCGGCCGGGCGCTGCTGCCTGTGCTGGCTGTTCGCGGCTTCGAGGTCCACGGCATCGCGCGCGCGGCTCAACCGACGATGGCCGGCGTAACGTGGCACGCGGTCGATCTTCTCACCGAAGCCGGCCGCGCGCATGCGCTATCCGCATCGCGTCCGACCCATTTGGTTCATCTCGCTTGGGAAGCCCGGCCGGGCCGTTATCGCGAGGATCCAGTCAACCGTCTCTGGGCAGAGGCGAGCATTGACCTGTTGTCACGGGCGCGAGCCTGCGGCACCAAGCGCATCCTCGGCATCGGAAGCTGCTTCGAATACGGACCGCAGAGCGGCCTCTGTGAGGAACGCACCAGCCAATGCCGTCCGACGACATTGTACGGACGAGCCAAGCTCGCTACGGCCGAGGCCTATGTCGCGGCGGGCGCCGCCTGGGGCCGGGTGTTTGTCCCGTTCGGGCCGCACGAGCCCGAGGCGCGCCTGATCCCTTCGCTGATCCGGAGCCTTCGCGCAGGAGCGAACTTCGATTGCTCGCATGGCGGGCAGCTGCGCGATTTCGTCTATGTCGATGACCTCGCGCAGATGATCGCCGCCGTGCTCGACAGCGAAATCTCCGGCGTCGTCAATCTCGCCAGTGGCGAGACGCGCAGCCTGCGCAGCGTGATCGAGCATGTCGCAGGTCTCCTCAAGGCACGGCATCTGGTCAGGTTCGGCGCCGTTGATGCAATGGGAGTCGACGCCGAGCCGATCATTGCCGCCGACGTCCGCCACCTCCGCGGCGTGACTGCGGGCGTGCCGGTCATCGGATTCGAGGAGGGCGCCGCGCGCGATCTCGCATGGTGGATCGACCGTCTGCCGGGGAGGGGATGACGTGCGATCTCCTCGCAACAGGCCGGCGGCAAGCGGCACCCGTGGCAATTACGGAGTTGTCTGGCTGGGTGCCTGTGCTAGCAACGGGCCGACCGAAATCTCCCTCACGTCGGCCGGGGCAAGCAATGATCACGTTCAACCGCATCTTCACGACCGAGCGTCTGCTTCAGATCATCGTGATTCTGGCGGCGACCGTTGCCATGAAGCTGATGAGCTGAACGCGGGCTGGTTATCGCGCGCCGAACTCGGGCACGTCGGGCAGATAGTTCGACCCTTCCGAGCCCAGAAAATCGAACATCGCCTGCGCCGGCGGCAGCAGCACCTTGTCGCTGCGGCGGATCACGTACCATTGCCGCACGATCGGCAGCCCCGCGACGTCGAGCACGATGAGCCGGCCCTCGGTGAGCTCATGCGCCACCGTGTGGGCCGAGATAAAGGCGATGCCGAGCCCGGCGATGACGGCCTGCTTGATGGTCTCGTTGCTGCTCATCTCCATGCCGATGATCGGCTCGAGATCGGACTTCTGGAACATGCCCTCCATCAGCGTCCGTGTGCCCGAACCGGGTTCGCGGGTGAGGAAGGTCTCGTGCACGAGGTCGGTCAGGTTGAGGCCGGAATCGTTCTCCAGCCAGTGTCCCTTGCGCGCGACGATGATGTGCGGATTGCGCCCGAGCTGGCGGACGTCGACCGTGACGTCGGCCGGTGGCCGACCCATCACCGCGAAATCGAGGTCATAGCCGTGCATGGCCTCGCGGATCTCCTCGCGATTGCCGATGGTGAGCTTGATCTCGATCTTGGGGTACCGCTTGGAGAACGCCGCGATCGCATGCGGCACGAAATATTTCGCGGTCGAGACCGCGCCGAGATGCACTATGCCGCCGGTCCGCCCGGCGAGCAGATCGAGGGCGCCCTGGCAGTCCATGATGGCGGCCTCGACGCGTTCGGCCAGCGTCAGCACCTCCTTGCCCGCCTCGGTCAGCAGCATGCCGTCGCCGGTCCGCTGCACCAGCGGCAGGCCGGCGAGGTCCTGAAGCTGCCGGAGTTGCTGGGTCACGGCCGGCTGGGTCAGCCCGAGATGGCCGGACGCGGCCGTCACGCTGCCCTTGGCCGAGAGCGCCGCAAGCGAACGCAGCTGCCGGATCGTCAGATGCCGGAGCTGGGCCGCCGCGTGGCCAGGGCCATTATAAGAAAATTCTTTGACGCTCATTATGAATAGAAATTTTCCTTATTAAGCTGCCCCTGTCAATCTCCTGATGCCGGGACTGACCGTACCGACCTCCAGAGGGGAGGGAACTGGATACGGCGCCGGCAAAGGGGATGCGCAGATGACCGGGCAACTGAGGCTGGACGACCACCTTCAACGGTATTCCGAGACCGCACCTCACGCGCTCGCCGTGGCGGCTGCGGTCGATGCCATCGCGGCAGCGGCGATCGAGATCGCCGACCTGATCGCCACCGGCGATCTCGCGGACGCTTCCGGCCTGACCACCGGCCGCAACAGCGACGGCGACGTCCAGCGCGATCTCGACGTGCAGGCGGATGCGATCCTGCGCCGCTGCCTCAGCAAGCTGCCGGTCGCGGCGCTCGCGTCGGAAGAGATGCGCGAGGCCCAGATCGGCGATCGCGAGGCGAAGATCTGCATTGCGATCGATCCGCTCGACGGCTCCTCCAACATCGACATCAACATGACGGTCGGCACGATCTTCTCGATCCTGCCGGCGCCCGATGATCTCTCGCTCGCCTTCCATCAACGCGGCTCGGCGCAGCTTGCGGCAGGCTTCGTCACTTACGGGCCGCAGACCTCCCTGGTGCTGACGCTCGGCGAAGGCGTCGATATCTTCACGCTCGATCGCAAGGCGGGCTGCTTCCGCCTCGCGCGCAGCGGCGCGCAGATCGCCGAGGCCTGCGAGGAGTTCGCGATCAATGCGTCGAACCGCCGGCACTGGGATTCGCCGGTGCGTGCCTTCGTCGACGAGTGCCTCGCCGGCGTCGAGGGGCCTGCCAACCACAATTTCAACATGCGCTGGGTCGGCTCGCTGGTCGCCGAGGCCTACCGCATCCTCACCCGCGGCGGCATCTTCCTCTATCCCTCGGACGCGCGTGCCGGCTACGGCGACGGCCGCCTGCGCCTGACTTACGAGGCGCATCCGATGGCTATGATCATCGAGCAGGCCGGCGGCTCCGCCACGACGGGGCGCGAGCGCATCCTCGATCTCTCGGCGCAGAGCCTGCACCAGCGCGTGCCGCTGATCATGGGATCGAGCAACGAGGTGCGCCGGGTCGAGGAGCTGCATTGCGATCCGCTGCTGGTCGCCAGCGTCTCAGCGCCGCTGTTCGCGCGGCGCGGATTCTTCCGGCTGTAAGGAGGGCGCCCGATGTCCAGAAAGCATCCGATCATCTCCATCACCGGCTCCTCCGGCGCCGGCACCACCTCGGTCAAGAAGACCTTCGAGCAGATATTTTTCCGCGAGAAGGTCAACGCGGCCTACATCGAGGGTGACGCGTTTCATCGCTACGACCGCGCCGAGATGCGCGCGCAGATGGCGAAGGAGGCCGATCGCGGCAACAAGCATTTCAGCCATTTCAGCCCCGAGACCAATTTGTTCGAGGAGCTGGAGCGCGCGTTCCGCGACTATGGCGAGACCGGCACGGCGACGACACGGCATTACGTGCATGACGCCGAGGAGTCCGCGCTGCATGGCGCGGCACCCGGCACCTTCACCGACTGGAAGCGGCTGCCGGAGAATTCGGACCTGTTGTTCTATGAGGGCCTGCACGGCGCCGTCGTCACCGACAAGGTCAATGTCGCGCGCTATGCCGACCTCAAGATCGGCGTCGTGCCGGTCATCAATCTCGAATGGATCCAGAAGCTGCACCGCGATCGCAGCGCGCGCGGCTATTCGACCGAGGCGGTCACCGACACCATCCTGCGGCGGATGCCCGACTACATCCACTACATCTGCCCGCAATTCACCGAGACCGACATCAACTTCCAGCGCGTGCCGACGGTGGACACCTCCAATCCGTTCATCGCGCGCTGGATCCCGACGCCGGACGAATCGATGGTCGTGATCCGCTTCAAGAACCCGCGCGGTATCGACTTCCCCTATCTCCTCTCGATGCTGCCGCAGAGCTGGATGTCGCGCGCGAACTCGATCGTGTGCCCCGGCGCAAAGCTCGATCTCGCGATGCAGCTGATCCTGACGCCGCTGATCATGCAGCTCATCGAGCGCAAGCGCAGCTTGAAGTGAACCAGGAGAGAATCCGATGAACATCTCCGTCCACGCCGAAGCCGACCTCACGGCGGTCACGCACAACGATCTCGCCAACGCCGTCCGCTTCCTCGCGGTCGACGCCATCGAGACCTCGCAGTCCGGCCATCCCGGCCTGCCCATGGGCATGGCCGACGTCGCAACCGTGCTGTTCTCGCGCTTCCTGAAGTTCGACTCGGCGCACCCCAACTGGCCGGACCGCGACCGCTTCGTGCTGTCGGCGGGCCACGGCTCGATGCTGCTCTACGCACTGCTGCATCTGACCGGCGGCGACGTCAGCCTCGATGACATCAAGGCCTTCCGGCAATGGGGCTCGAAGACGCCGGGCCATCCCGAATATGGTCACACGCCGGGCGTCGAGATGACGACAGGCCCGCTCGGGCAGGGGATCGCGACCGCGGTCGGCATGGCGCTCGCCGAGCGGATGGCCAATGCGCGACATGGCGACGGTCTCGTCGATCATTTCACCTATGTCATCGCCGGTGATGGCTGCCTGATGGAGGGCCTCAGCCAGGAGGCAATCTCGCTCGCCGGCCATCTCGGGCTTGGCCGCCTGATCGTGCTGTTCGACGACAACGGGATCTCGATCGACGGGCCGACCTCGCTGGCAACGTCCGACGACCAACTCGCGCGTTTCGCCGCCTCCGGCTGGTCGGTGCGCAGCATCGACGGCCACGATCCCGAAGCGATTGCGCAGGCAATCGCAGAGGAACGCGAGACCGCAAAGCCGTCGTTGATCGCCTGTCGCACCATCATCGGCTACGGCGCGCCTGATCGGCAGGGCACGGAGAAAGCCCATGGTGCGCCGCTCGGCACCGAGCAGACCGCGGCGGCGCGCCGGACGTTGGGCTGGGACTATCAGCCCTTCGTGGTGCCTGTTACCGTCCAGAAGGCGTGGCGGATGATCGGGCAACGCGGCCAGGTCGATCGGCTCGCCTGGCTCGATCGCTATGAATGCGCGACGGCCGAGCAGCGCGACATGTTCATCGAAGGCAAGGCGGTTGCCCTGCCAGCCGCCTATGCGATGGCCGCGGCGAAATTGCGCGAACGCTTTGCGTCCGAGCGGCCGAAGCTCGCGACGCGGCAGGCCTCGCAACAGGTGCTCGACGGCATCGCCGGGACGATTGCCGGCCTGGTCGGCGGCTCCGCGGACCTGACGCATTCGAATCTGACGCACGCCAAGGTGCAGGCTCCGGTCAAGAATGGCGCGTTCGGCGGCGACTACATCCACTACGGCATTCGCGAGCACGGCATGGCCGCCGCGATGAACGGCCTCGCGCTGCACGGCGGCTTCATCCCGTACGGCGGCACGTTCCTCGCGTTCTCCGACTATAGCCGGCCGGCGATCCGCCTTGCGGCGCTGATGCGGCTGCGCGTCATCCATGTGATGACCCACGACTCCATTGGCCTCGGCGAGGACGGCCCGACGCACCAGCCGGTCGAACACCTTGCCGCGCTGCGGGTGATCCCGAACCTGCTGGTGTTCCGTCCCGCCGACGCGGTGGAGACGCTGGAGGCCTGGGACTGCGCGCTCAATTCCGAGAATCGTCCGTCTGTGCTGTGCCTGTCGCGGCAGGCGTTACCGACCTTCCGTAGCGATGCGCGCGGCAGAAACCGCGTCGCACACGGCGCCTATCTCGTCGTCTCGCCGGATGGCGGACGCGACGTGACACTGATCGCAACCGGCTCGGAAGTCTCGATTGCACTGGAAGCCGCCCGCCTGCTTGCGACCGAGCACATCCGCGCCGCCGTGGTGTCCGCGCCTTGCTTCGCCCTGTTCGAGGAGCAGCCGGACGAATACCGCGCCAGCGTGCTCGGCACCGCGCCGCGCGTCGGGATCGAGGCGGCCGTGCAGGGCGACTGGTCGCGCTGGATCGGCACTGAGGGCGAATTCGTCGGCATGCGCGGCTTCGGCGCCTCGGCGCCGGCGCCGGTGCTGTACCGCGAATTCGGCATCACACCGCAAAGCATTGCGGAAGCCGCCCGCCGGGCGATCGCTCGCAAGCGACAATAAGGAGGACTTCACGTGGCCCGTATCACCCTTCGCCAACTGCTCGATCACGCCGCCAGCCACGGCTATGCCGTGCCGGCGTTCAACATCAACAATATGGAGCAGGGCATCGCGATCATGCAGGCGGCGGCCGAGGTCGATGCGCCCGTCATCATCCAGGCCTCGCGCGGCGCGCGCAGCTACGCCGGCGATCTCATGCTCTCGCACATGATCGATGCGCTGGAGCGGACCTATCCCGACATCCCGCTCTGCATGCATCAGGACCACGGCAATGACGAAGCGACCTGCGCCTCCGCCATTGCCCACGGCTTCACCTCCGTCATGATGGACGGCTCGCTCAAGGCCGATGCCAAGACGGCGGCCGATTACGAGTACAATGTCGCGATCACGCGCCGCGTCGTCGATCTCGCCCACTGGGTCGGCGCTTCCGTCGAAGGCGAGCTCGGCGTGCTCGGCTCGCTCGAGCACGGCGGCGGCGAGCAGGAGGATGGCCACGGCGTCGAGGGCACGGTCAGCCACGACCAGCTCTTGACCGATCCCGATCAGGCAGTCGACTTCGTTCGGGCGACCAAGGTCGATGCGCTCGCCATCGCGATGGGCACCTCGCACGGCGCCTACAAGTTCAGCCGCAAGCCGGACGGCGACATCCTGGCGATGCGTGTGGTCGAGGAGATCCACCGCCGCCTGCCGAACACGCATCTGGTGATGCACGGCTCCTCCTCGGTGCCGCAGCCGCTGCAGGACATGTTCAACCAGTTCGGCGGAGAGATGCCCCAGACCTGGGGCGTGCCGGTCGAGGAGATCGTTCGTGGCATCAAGAGCGGCGTGCGCAAGGTCAATATCGACACCGACTGCCGCCTCGCGATGACGGCCGTGTTCCGCAAGGTCGCCGCGCAAACGCGTTCCGAGTTCGACCCGCGCAAATTCCTCAAGCCGGCAATGGACGCGATGCGCGAACTCTGCCGCGACCGTTTCGAGCAGTTCGGCACCGCGGGCCATGCCAGCAAGATCAAGGTCGTTCCCTTAAGCGAGATGGCACGACGCTATCGCGCCGGCGAGCTCGATCCGCGCATCGACGCCCGCGAACCCGTTGCGGCTTAGTCAATCGGAAACAACAGAGAAAACAACAGGAGAGAGACATGAACGCACATGCAGGCACGGTTCGCGGCAAAGAGCGCTATCGCTCCGGTGTGATGGAATACAAGCGCATGGGCTATTGGGAGCCCGATTACACGCCAAAGGACACCGACGTCATCGCGCTGTTCCGCGTGACACCGCAGGAGGGCGTCGATCCGATCGAAGCGTCGGCCGCAGTGGCCGGTGAATCCTCGACCGCGACCTGGACCGTGGTGTGGACCGATCGCCTGACCGCGGCGGAGAAATATCGCGCGAAATGCTACCGCGTCGATCCCGTGCCGGGCACGCCGGGCTCGTATTTCGCCTACATCGCCTACGACCTCGACCTGTTCGAGCCGGGCTCGATCGCGAACCTCTCGGCCTCGATCATCGGCAACGTGTTCGGCTTCAAGCCGCTCAAGGCGCTGCGGCTGGAAGACATGCGTTTCCCTGTCGCCTATGTGAAGACCTTCCAGGGGCCGGCGACCGGCATCGTGGTCGAGCGCGAACGGCTCGACAAGTTCGGCCGGCCGCTGCTGGGAGCGACGGTGAAGCCGAAGCTCGGGCTTTCGGGCCGCAACTATGGCCGCGTGGTGTACGAGGCGCTGAAAGGCGGACTCGACTTCACCAAGGACGACGAGAACATCAACTCGCAGCCCTTCATGCACTGGCGCGACCGTTTCCTCTACTGCATGGAGGCGGTGAACCGCGCGCAGGCGGCTTCGGGCGAGGTCAAAGGCACTTACCTGAACGTCACCGCGGGTACGATGGAGGACATGTATGAGCGCGCCGAGTTCGCCAAGGAGCTCGGATCGTGCATCGTCATGATCGACCTCGTGATCGGCTACACCGCGATCCAGTCGATGGCCAAATGGGCGCGGCGCAACGACATGATCCTGCATCTGCATCGCGCCGGTCACTCGACCTACACGCGGCAGAAGAGCCATGGCGTGTCGTTCCGCGTCATCGCCAAATGGATGCGGCTCGCGGGTGTCGATCACATCCATGCCGGCACGGTGGTCGGCAAGCTGGAAGGCGATCCCAACACCACGCGCGGCTATTACGATGTCTGCCGCGAGGACTTCAACCCGACCAAGCTCGAGCACGGCCTGTTCTTCGACCAGTCCTGGGCGAGCCTGAACAAGATGATGCCGGTCGCCTCCGGCGGCATCCATGCCGGCCAGATGCATCAGCTGCTCGACCTGCTCGGCGAAGACGTCGTGCTGCAATTCGGCGGCGGCACCATCGGCCATCCCATGGGCATTGCGGCCGGCGCGATCGCCAACCGCGTGGCGCTGGAAGCGATGATCCTCGCCCGGAATGAGGGCCGCGACTACGTCCACGAGGGGCCCGAGATCCTGGCTAGGGCGGCCGAGACCTGCACACCGCTGAAGGCCGCGCTCGAGGTCTGGAAGGACGTGACGTTCAATTATCAATCCACCGACACGCCGGACTTCGTGCCGACCGCGCTCGAAACCGTTTGAGGAGACGCAGCATGAAACTCACTCAGGGTTGCTTTTCGTTCCTGCCCGATCTCACCGACGACCAGATCTATAAGCAGGTGCAATATTGCCTTGGCAACGGTTGGGCGGTGAATATCGAATTCACCGACGATCCTCATCCCCGCAACACCTATTGGGAGATGTGGGGCCTGCCGATGTTCGACCTCCAGGACGCCGCCGGCGTGATGATGGAGCTCGCGGAGTGCCGCAGGGTGTATGGCAACAAGTACATCCGCATCAGCGGCTTCGATTCCAGTCACGGCTGGGAATCGGTGCGGATCTCCTTCCTCGTCAATCGGCCTCCGCATGAGGCGGAGTTCGAGCTGGTGCGGCAAGAGGTGGGCGGCCGCGCGATCCGTTACACCACTGTGCGGAAACCAGCCCACGCGTCGACTTAACGATCCGCTTCCGCGCGGAGCTCTCCCTGCTCCGCATCCTTGGCGGACCAACTGCTTCGCCGCTCCCCCGCGGCGAAGCTCTTTTCTTCGAGGGTAGCCATGCTCGATGTTCCCCACGCAACCACGACTGAGTCCAACGAGACCCAATTCGATCTCCGCAAGGAAGCCGAGGCAGCCGGGATCACCGACACGCTGCAGCAGCTCGAGCAGGAGCTGATCGGATTGAAGCCGGTGAAGAACCGCGTGCGCCAGATCGCCTCGCTGCTGCTGATCGAGCGCATCAGGCAGCGCGCGGGCCTGGCATCGGCTCCGCCGACGCTGCACATGTCGTTCACCGGCAATCCCGGCACCGGCAAGACGACCGTCGCGCTGCGCATGGCCAAGATCCTGCACGGGCTCGGCTTCGTGCGGCGCGGGCAGGTGATCTCGGTGACGCGCGACGATCTCGTCGGCCAATATATCGGCCACACTGCGCCGAAGACCAAGGAGATCCTGAAGAAGGCGATGGGCGGCGTGCTGTTCATCGACGAAGCCTATTATCTGCATCGCCCCGACAACGAGCGCGACTACGGTCAGGAGGCCATCGAGATCCTGCTCCAGGTGATGGAGAACCAGCGCGAAGACCTCGTCGTGATCCTCGCCGGCTATGGCGAGCGCATGACGAGCTTCTTCGCCTCCAATCCCGGCTTCCGCTCGCGCATCGCCCACCACATCGAATTCCCTGATTATGCGGAGGCCGAGTTGCTCGTCATTGCCGAGCTGATGCTGAAGGAGCGGGGCTATCGCTTTTCGGCCACGGCCCGTGAGGCGTTCGAGAAATACATCGCATTGCGTCGAACTCAGCCGTTCTTCTCCAATGCGCGTTCGATCCGCAACGCCGTCGACCGCATCCGCTTGCGGCAGGCCGATCGCCTGGTGTCCGACCTCGACCGTATGCTCGATGTCGACGATCTCGAAACCATCGATCCCATGGACGTCCTGGCGAGCCGCGTCTTCAGCGGTGGCGCCGATGCGCGGAGTGCAAAGCCATGACCAGAGAGATCATGATTGCTCCCTCGATCCTGGCCGCGGATTTCGCGCGCCTCGGCGAGGAGATCGCCGCAATCGACACGGCCGGCGCCGATTGGATCCATTGCGACGTCATGGACGGACACTTCGTGCCCAACATCAGCTTCGGTGCCGATGTCATCAAGGCGATCCGCCCGACGACGAAGAAGATATTCGACGTGCATCTCATGATCGCGCCTGTCGATCCCTATCTCGAGGCGTTCGCAAAGGCCGGGGCTGACGTCATCACGATTCACGCCGAAGCCGGCGCCCATCTCGACCGCTCGCTGCAGGCCATCCATGCCCTCGGCAAGAAAGCCGGCGTCAGCCTGTGTCCCGCGACTCACGAGAGCGCGATCGAATATGTGCTCGACCGCATCGATCTCGTGCTGGTGATGACGGTCAATCCGGGATTTGGCGGCCAGTCCTTCCTCGAATCCCAGCTCGAGAAGATCGAACGGATCAAAGCCATGATCGGCGACCGGCCGATCCGGCTGGAGGTCGATGGCGGTGTCACGCGCGACAATGCCGCTGCCGTGGCGGCCGCGGGCGCCGATACGCTGGTGGCGGGTTCCGCCGTGTTCCGCGGCAAGAGCGTTGCCGAATATGCCGCGAATATCGAGGCCATCCGCGTCGCCGCCGAGACAGGCCGGGTTGTGAAGCGGCAAGATAATTCTACGCAGCCGCTACGCGTCAGCGAGGCAGGCCGTATCCGGTAGACTACGGAAGGCGCAAGCCGGAAGATCCGCCCGTGCCGGTTGTCCCACGGCGTGGCACATATCTCCGGGGTTCCACGGAGGTTGCGGCAAAAAGCGATCGCGTCTTTCAGGTCGGGGTAACCAACGCATTCGAGGCGAAAATTCGATTAACGCTCGCGCAATGCTGTGCATCGCAACCTGCGTGCAGGAATGCCAAGAGAGCGCGGGGATGCGGATCAAGGCTATTGCCAGGCATGAGGCCTGCGCGCGGCATGGGGCGATGGCGTGAGCATGCATCGCTTGTTCGCCGAGCAGCTTCGCTGCGCGACCGATGCGGCCGGACATGTCGACGTCCTCAAGCTGGGCGAGCTTGTCAGCGCGGCCTATGACGCGAGCGATCGCGACCGCCAGCGGATGACCGACGCACGCGCTCACACGCACGATGAGGTCGAGCTTGATCTGCTGCGAACCCAGGAATTCCTCGACACCATCGTCGAGAACATTCCGATCGCCGTCTTCGCGAAATGCGCGAAGAGTTCGCGCTATATCCTGCTCAACCGCGCCGGGGAAGACTATTACGGCGTGCCGCGCGAACAGATGCTCGGCCGAACACCTGAAGAGATATTCCCGGCCGACGTCGCGCGCGTAGTCATTGAACAGGATCGTCGAGTCGTTGCCAGCGGCATGCCGATGTTCCTCGAGGAGCATCTGCTCGACATCGGCGTCAAGGGCCACGACCGTGTGGTCAATTCACGCAAGATGCTGATCGCGGATGGCGCCGGCGAACCGCAATATCTGGTCGGTGTGATCGAGGACGTCACCGAGCGCGTCACCACCCGCGAACGCATTAGCCATCTTGCGCATCATGATGCGTTGACCGACCTGCCGAACCGCAGCGCCTTCAACGCCGTGCTCGGCGAACGGCTGGAGCGGGCGCAGGAGGCGGCGACCAGTTTTGCCGTGCTCAGCCTCGATCTCGATCGCTTCAAGGAAGTCAACGACGTGTTCGGCCACCCCGTCGGCGATCTGCTGATGCGGGCAGCGGCGGACCGCCTTGCCGAGGAAGCCGACAGCGCCTTCGTCGCCCGTATCGGCGGCGACGAGTTCATGATCCTGATGCCCGATGACATCAGCCGCGATGACGTTCTGGCGCTCGCCGAGCGCCTGGTCGAGAGCATCGGCCAGGAGCTGGAGGTCGACGACTATCTCTCCCATGTCGGCCTCAGCGTCGGCATCGCGTTCTATCCGGACGACGGCGTGAATGCCGCCACGCTGCTCGCCAACGCCGACTCGGCGCTCTATCGTGCCAAGCGCGAGGGCAGGGGCCGGGTGCGCTTCTTCGAATCCGAGATGGACCAGGAGCTGCGCGACCGCAGGCTGTTGCAGCACGACCTGCGACAGGCGCTGGAGCAGAACCAGTTCCTGGTCTACTTCCAGCCGCAGGCGCGGGTGGATGGCGAGGTCATCGGCTTCGAGGCTCTGCTGCGCTGGAACCACCCGACGCGCGGCTTCGTGCCGCCGGACCAGTTCATTCCGCTCGCCGAAGAGAACGGGCTGATCGTCCAGATTGGCGAATGGGTCTTGCGCGAAGCCTGCCGCGAGGCGGCATCCTGGCCGCGGCCGCTGCAGGTCGCCGTCAATCTGTCGCCGATCCAGTTCCTGGCCGGCGATCTCGAACGTTCGATCCACCAGATCCTGCTGGAGACGGGGCTGACGCCGACGCGGCTCGAGGTCGAGATCACCGAGGGCGTGCTGATCGGCGATTTCACCCGCGCGCTCAATCTGCTGCGGCGGCTGAAGGCGCTCGGCATCCGCATCGCGATGGACGATTTCGGCACCGGCTATTCCTCGCTGTCCTATCTCCAGTCGTTCCCGTTCGACAAGATCAAGATCGATCGCAGCTTCATCTCCAATCTCGAGGCGACGCCGCAATCGGCCGAGATCGTCCGCGCGGTCCTGAGCCTCGCGCACGCGCTGCATATCCCGGTCATTGCCGAGGGGGTGGAGACGGAAGCGCAGCGTGCCTTCCTGGCGGGGGAGGCCTGCGAGGAGATGCAGGGCTATCTGGTCGGCCGACCCGCCCTGATCGAGCGCTATCTCGACCTGGTCGGCATGACCGTGGAGAGCCGGCTCTACGCCTAGAGCGCGATGCGATTAGAATGAATCGTCATCGCGCTTTAGGTTGTTATTTAAGCATGATCCGGAAAACCGCTGCGCACTTTTCCGGATCGTGCTTTAGTCCCTGGCTCCGGTGGCGGGTTACCGAGTGTCAGTCATCGACATTTGGAACCTTGGCCCGGATACGCGCTTCCCAAGAACGAGCCGAGGTCAGGCGCGCGACGGGCGCAGCAAATCTTTTGCATAATCGCCATCGGCCTGACGCAAATCGGGGCAATAAGCCTTGTGAGTGCGAGGGAGGGTCTCATGGAGAACGTACGTCGCTACCGGGCGCTGGCGTCCCTCTGTCGTCAGCAGGCGGCCTACCGGCCGCTACAGAACTGGGAACTCCTCGGCCAGGCCGAACATTTCGAATATCTCGCTGAGGTCGAGCTCAAGGCGCATTTCGACGCGTGCAATGTGCAACACGACGAGGGCGCTGCCGCGCCCGCGACGTGGGAGACCCCGGTCGCCGCGTGACGGCGCCGGGCCGGCCCGGCTCAATGCGACATCAGCGTCGGGACCGTCATGGCCTGCAGCATGGCGCGGGTGACGCCGCCGAGAACGCGCTCCTGCAACCGCGAATGGCCGTAGCCGCCCATCACCAGGAGATCGAGCCCCTCATCGGCCGCCAGTGACAGGATGGTCGGCTGGATGTCGGCGCGCGTCGCTGACAGGCCGACCGTGCGGGTCGACAGTCCGCGCCGGCCGAGGTGTCTTGCCAGGCCGTTCGCTGAAGCTTCGTCGGAGACCGCGGCGGCCTCGTTGATGGTGATGATCACGATCGCATCGGCGCGCGCCAGGAACGGCGCCGCGTCGTGCACGGCGCGAGCCGCGAGGCGGCTACCGTCCCAGCAGATGCCGATCCGGTTCGCCTTGAAAGGTCCATGGAAGGTGTAGGGCAGGAACAGCACCGGGCTGCCCGCCTGAAACAGGATTTCGCCCGGCACGTCGTTGTCGAACGAGCTTTGCGCCGGATCTGGCTGCAGCACGACGCTGAGGTCGTGCAGTCGCGCCATCTCGCCGAGCGAGCCGGCCGCATCCACCG
Organism: Bradyrhizobium sp. CIR48; assembly: GCF_014198315.1. NCBI lineage: Bacteria > Pseudomonadati > Pseudomonadota > Alphaproteobacteria > Hyphomicrobiales > Nitrobacteraceae > Bradyrhizobium > Bradyrhizobium sp. CIR48. The sequence continues at coordinate 163,467 of NZ_JACIHG010000011.1, read as the reverse complement.
GGATCGCGCCCAGCGCGCGGCAGCCGTAGGAGATGCCGGCGTTCGCCGCTTCGATGCCAAACACCGCGAGCGCGGCCTCGGCCCGCTCGACTGCGCGCTCGCGCTCCAGTTCGAACACGGCCGCCACCGCGGCGCCGCCCTCCATTACGTAAGCCGCACTGGTTGCGACATAGCCGATCGCAACTGCGTCGAGATGGGCGTTGAACTGCGCCGCGAGCGAAATCGAGCCGTCGATCGCGGAACGCATGGGACGTTCGGTGGGGATGTGAACGAGAATGTCTTTGTACATGGCGCGCCTCCGATGAACATCAGCCGGTGGCCGCAGTTTTTCACCGCCGGAAGGGCACGCGTTGAGCTGCATCAAATGCGCAGGGGAGGACTTCCGCTGGGGCGCGCGCATTGTTTGCCAAGATTTAATCGGATGGACGGGACGTCGTAAGGTGACGATGGCCATGTTGGAGGCAAGGCGACACCTTATCCAACATGGACATTTCGACATGAACGATCGCGTCAATTCCGACACCACGACGTCCCGCAGGATCTTGAGGCCGCGCCGGCTTGCGCTGCTCGGCACCGTGGCCGCGCTCGGCGTGGCCGTGCTGGCGGCTGCTCCCGGCTCTTCGCCGTTCGGTCCGAGCTCCTTCATTACCCCGGCCGAGGCCGCCGAATCCGCTGCGACGCCGCCGGGCTTTGGTGACCTCGTCAGCAAGGTCAAACCCGCCGTCATCTCGGTACGGGTCAAGATCGACCAGGACAACGACAAGAGCGCGATGCTGCAGCAGAACCGGATGGATCAGGACGAGGACACCCCGTTCGACCAGTTCTCGCGGCAGTTCGGCTTCCGTGGTCCGGGCGGCATGAACGGCATGCCGCGCCAGCGCCATCAGATGATCACGGGCGAAGGCTCCGGCTTCTTCATCTCCGCCGACGGCTATGCCGTGACCAACAACCACGTCGTCGACCACGCCGAGTCGGTGCAGGTGACCATGGATGACGGCACGAGCTACACCGCCAAGGTCGTCGGCACCGATCCGAAGACCGATCTCGCGCTGATCAAGGTTGACGGCAAGAAGGATTTTCCGTTCGTCAAATTCTCCGACCAGAAGCCGCGCATCGGCGACTGGGTGGTTGCGGTCGGCAATCCCTTCGGTCTCGGCGGCACCGTGACTGCCGGCATCGTCTCGGCCAGCGGCCGCGACATCGGCAACGGCCCCTATGACGACTTCATCCAGATCGATGCGCCCATCAACAAGGGCAATTCCGGCGGCCCGGCCTTCGACATGAGCGGCAACGTGATCGGCGTGAACACCGCGATCTTCTCGCCCTCCGGCGGCTCGGTCGGCATCGGCTTCGACATTCCGGCCTCGACCGCAAAGCTCGTCGTTGCGCAGCTGAAGGACAAGGGCGCGGTGACCCGTGGCTGGCTCGGCGTGCAAGTGCAGCCGGTTACCGCCGAGATTGCCGACAGCCTCGGCCTGAAGGAGGCGCGCGGTGCGATCGTCGACAATCCCCAGGATGGCAGCCCGGCGGCCAAGGCCGGCATCGAGGCGGGTGACGTCATCACCGCCGTCAACGGCACCGCGATCAAGGATTCGCGCGACCTCGCCCGCACGATCGCGACCCTTGCGCCTGGCAGCTCAGTGAAGCTCGACGTCTTCCACAAAGGCGACAGCAAGACGGTGACGCTCGCGCTCGGCGAACTGCCGAACGAAAGGCAGGCCAAGGCCGATGTTGGCAAGGACCAGCCGGGCCCCGGCACGCCGCGCCTCGGTCTTGCTTTGGCTCCGGCCGGTGACGTCCAGGGCGCTGGCCAGAAGGGCGTTGTCGTCACCGAAGTCGATCCGCAAGGGCCGGCGGCGCAGCGCGGCATCCAGACCGGCGACGTCATCCTCAATGTCGGCGGCAAGGCCGTCGCCAATGTCGGCGACGTCCGTTCCGAGCTGGCGCAAGCCAAATCGTCCGGCAAGCGCAGTGTGCTGTTGCAGGTCAGAGGCGCACAGGCGACCCGCTTCGTCGCGGTCCCACTCGCCTGAGGCGAACCTCGATCGGCATAGATCAAGAAAGGCGGCCCTCGTGGCCGCCTTTTCCGTTCGGCTTCAGGACTGCCGGGAAGCGATCGATAACATTCTCGTTAACGGCAGCGACGATGACGCGGTTCGTCCGAAAAAGCCGTGTTCGCTCATCAAAGTTCCGAACCGTGCAGGTCGCCGGCGGCAACGATGCCACCGGGACGCAAGCGTGGAACTTCGAACTTGCCGCCGGCTTCTGGAACTGGCCGCTGGTTCGCATTTGATCGGTGCCGACATGGATCGATTGAAGCTCTCGCTGAGGAGTGCGCTGCTCGTGGCGCCATTCGTGCTGTGGGGCGGAGACGCTCTCGGGCGGGACGACGGCCGCTACGCGGATTCACCCCTGAAGCCATGGTTCGACAGTTTGCGCAGCCACCTTGGTCCGTGCTGCTCGGATGCGGATGGCTTTGCCGTCGCCGATCCCGACTGGGAGTCGCATAACGGGCATTATCGCGTGCGTCTCGACGGTGAGTGGATCGAGGTGCCGGACGAAGCCGTCATCACCGAGCCGAACCGGGCCGGCCGCACCATGGTGTGGCCGGTGAAGACCGCGTTCGGGGTTTCGATCCGCTGCTTCATGCCGGGCAGCATGATCTGACGCGGGTCAGCGTCAGCGCTTGCTGGATTTGCGCTTCGACGATTTCCTGCTTGTCTTCTTCGTCGTCCTCTTCTTGGACGTTTTCCTGGAGGTCTTCTTGGCAGCCTTCTTCGGGACCTTCTTGCCCTTCTTGCGTGCCTTCGACAGTCCGATCGCGATCGCCTGCTTGCGACTCTTCACGCGTCCGCCACGGCCTTTGCGACCGCTCTTTGCCGTGCCCTTCTTGTAGCGGCGCATCTCGCTCTCGACATCGCTGCCGGAGCTGCGCGAGTAGCGGCGCTTCTTTGCCTTGCGTGCCATGCATGTTCTCCCTTGGCCGGGGAGAACCATTCGACACGGGCATGGTTCCCGAAGGACGCGGACAGCGTTCCAGGCGCAGCCTAGAAGGAATTCGCCAGCTCGATCTCGGCTTCCAGCACCTGGATGCGACGTGCGGCCTCGCTGAAGGACAGATCGCGCGCATATTGCGCGGGCTGATACGCTTCTTCACTCAGCCGTTTCAGCCTGAGCCCCTGCGTCCGTGTCATCTGCTCGGCAAGGAAAACCCTGGCGTCGTATTTGCCTTGAACCTGCATGTCGCTTCTCCGCTCTGAAATCGTGACTTGACTATATGTTCTTATTTTGTTCTAACAAGCCATGGACAACAGAATTAACGAAATTCGACGTCAAATCAGCGCCTTGAGGGTTGAGATGGCCGGCGTCGAGGCCTCCGTGCGCGATCTCATCAACGGCGACCGCGATTGCGTCCAGCAGGCCTTGGCGCAGATGGATTTGCGCCGGAAGGTCAATTTGCTGATCGGCGAATGGAAGGCTGCCGGCGGCGGCGATGTCCTGCCTGACGTTCGCGACCGGGTGCGCCTTCGTCTCGTGAAGACAGTCGTTAGTCCCGAGCGCGCGAGCACGCGGCGCTGAACCTTTTGGGGGGGGGCGCCATGGAGGAAGACCCGGACACTTACCGGATCTTGAGGTTGCGCGCCGAGATTCTCGAATTGGGCTCTGCCATCCGGCAATTGCAGCGTGCGGGTCTCGACGATGCTGCGGCCCAACTTCTGATCGGACGCAAGCGGGCGCAGCTCGAACAACTCGTGAAGACGAATGCTGCGAGCCGCGCGCTCAACTCTGAAACGCGTCGCCCGTAATGTGCTGACGCGGGCGCTCGACGGTGTGGCGGCTCGATTGCTGATCGGCATCAAGAAAATAGAAAAAGCCCCGCGTCGCGGCGGGGCTTTTGATGTCGTGTCGGCCTGAGCTCACTTGGTATTGCTCATGCCCTTGCTGCTCTGGTTCGTCATGGTGCCGCCCTGGTCCGAGCCGGGACCGGAGCCGCCTTGGCCGGAAGGATCCGCGCCCTTCGAGGCCTTGGTGTTGGCGCCCGTGGTCTGCGAGGACGACATCGATGATCCGTGTTTCGCCTTGTGCGACTTGGCCTGTGCGGCGAGCGGCGCGGCGGCGAGGCCGGTGGCCAACATTGCGGTGAGAACGAGCTTGGCCGTTGTCATGCGGGGAACTCCCTGAGTTAAATTGACGCAGGCAGCCAACCGCCATTTGCCGAAGGAGTTCCCGACAAACGCATCTGTCGCGCGCACGCGCGCTTCAAGATTGCTTGTCCTCAGCGAGGATGAACACGACGCCGGTGAGTGTCGCGCCGATCGCGAACGTCGTCACCAATGTGAGGGCGAAGACGATTACGGCCTGGCTTCCGCCGTGATCGAGCAGCCTGGCGACGGCGGGATTGGACAGGATCAGCGCGAGGCTGAAGGCGAGGCCGAGGGCTGCGCCCATCATCGCATGCGTCATCAGCTTGATGAGGCCGGTGGGAGAGATCAGGTCCGACGACTTTTTTGCGCGCATGGGAACTGCATCCCGAACTGACATGCAAACGCGGACGATATTCACCGGTTCCAAACCCATGAAGGAATTGTCATCACCGGCTTCATCCGACGTTCATGCCGGGCCTGCGAGGATAAGCGTCGGCAAACCGGGAACATTCGATATGGGTAAGGTAGTCTTTCTTTACCGCTCGCTGGCCTATCGCAACGCGGCTGCGGACATGCTGCGCAAGGCCCGCAAACTGCCGCGCGGCGCGGAGCGAAGTGCGGCCCGCCGCTACGCGAGGGCGCTACGCGATCTCGCTCAGACGGAAGCCTGGCTCGAAGGCCGCCTTGCCGAGGAAGCGCGGCCGGCGCGGCAAATCAGGATGGCGGCGTCGGGCTAAAGCATGATCCGGAAAAGTGCGCAGCGGTTTTCCGAAAAGATCATGCTCGAATAACGACCTAAAGCGCGATGACGATTCATCCTGATCGCATCGCGCTTCAGCCCGAGGCGCGTTGCAATTCGGCGGAGCCGGGGGCGTCGAATTTTCCGGGTGCGGTCGTCGCCGTCTTGCGTGTCAGCGGCACCTCGAGGCGGCACAACAGTCCTTCGGCTCGCCAATCGAATTGCGCCTGTCCACCGAGCTGGGACTCGACGCTCGCAAGCAGGCTCCGCGTGCCGAAGCCGCGAGATTTCGGGGTCATGACGAGCGGACCGCCGGACTCTTCCCACCTCAGCGTCAGCAGCTGGTCCTCGACCTGCCAGCCGATCATGAGCCGTCCCGACCTGGTCGAGAGTGCGCCATACTTGGCCGAGTTGGTGAAGAGCTCGTGCAACGCGAGCGCCAGCGTCTGAGCCGTCGCCGGCACCAACTGGACCTCCGGACCCGCCAATACGATCTGGCCGCCGAGCGAATAGGGCGCAAGCTCCTCGTCGATCAGCTTGGAGAGCTCCGCGCCCTGCCAGCTCGACAGCGACAGGATGGTGTGCACGCGCGCCAGCGCGTTGATGCGTCCCTCGACGGCGTTGACATAGGCCTTGACCTCGTCGGCACGGGTGAGACGCACGATGGACTGCGCCAGCGCCAGCGCATTCTTGGCGCGATGATCGACTTCCCGCGCCAGCAGATTCTGCCGTTCCTCGGCTCGCTTGCGTTCGGTGATGTCCACGGTGACACCGCTCACACGCACGACACGACCGCTGTCGTCGACCGTCGCGGCCGCCGTGCCGACGCACCAGCGCACCTCACCGTCGGGCCGCACAATGCGAAACTCGGTCTCATAGGCCCGCGTGCCCTTGTTGAACTCGGCGATCGCCTTGCGCAACTGATCGACGTCGTCGGGATGCAACAGCGCCTGAACGTTGGCCGGATTGACCTCGAAGCTCTCCGGGCCGACGCCAAAGATGCGATATTGCCCCTCGTCCCACATCCAGTCGCCGCTGATCCAGTCCCAATCCCAGGAGCCCATCTTGCCGGCGGCGATCGCCATGCTGCGCCGCTGCTCGCTTTCGCGCAGCTTCGCGGTGGAGTTCTCCAGTTCCGCGGTGCGCGCGCGGACGCGGTCCTCGAGCTCCTGGTTCAGCCGTTCCAGCTCGCGGGTCTTGCGGTACAGCTCGGCAAACACCTTGATCTTGGCGCGGAGCACCTCGGGCACGACCGGAACCGGCACGTAGTCGACCGCGCCCATCTCGTAGCCGCGCAACCGGTCGATGTCGCTGACCTGGATGGCGGAGATGAAGATCATCGCGGTCTTCTGGAAGCGCGGATGCTCGCGGATCATCGCGGCGAGCTCGAAGCCGTCGAGCTCGGGCATGCAGACGTCGACCAGGATCACCGCGATCTCGGTCTTGAGCAGCACCTCCAGCGCCTCGCGTCCGGACGAAGCGATCACGAGGTTCTCGCCGAGTTCCTTCAGGATCACCTCATAGGCGAGCAGCTTGGCCGGCTGGTCGTCGACGAGCAGGATGTTGACCTTTTCGTGGTCCATTCGCGGGCCCAACTCAGCGGTGCAGCCACATGCGGATCGCAAGCAGCAATTGATCGGTGTTGACGGGTTTGGCGAGGTAATCGGACGCGCCGGCTTCGAGGCATTTTTCCCGGTCACCCTTCATCGCCTTGGCGGTCAGCGCGATGATCGGAAGGCGGGCGAAGGCCGGGTTTTCGCGAATGACGCCGATGGTCTGGTAGCCATCCATCTGCGGCATCATGATGTCCATCAGAACGATGGCGATCTCCGGATTGGATTCGACCAGGGTGACGGCTTCACTGCCGGTCGTGGCAGTCAGCACCTTCATGCCGCGCCGTTCCAGCACGCTCGACAGCGCGAAGATGTTGCGGGCGTCGTCGTCGACGAGAAGCGCGGTCTTGCCGATCAAATCCTCGTCGGAACTGTTCAGCTTCTCCAGCATGCGCTGCTTCTCGACCGGAAGCTCCGTGATCACGCGGTGCAGGAACAGCGCGGTCTCGTCGAGCAGGCGCTCGGGCGATTCCACGCCCTTGACCACGATGCTGCGCGCCATGGTGTGGAGTTCCGCATCCTCCTCCGCCGAAAGCTCGCGGCCGGTGAAGACCACGACCGGAACGTTCGACAGCGCCTCGTCGTTGCGGATCTGGTCCAGTACCTCGAAGCCGCTCATGTCGGGCAGCCGGAGGTCGAGCACCACGCAGTCGCAGGGCGCCTCGCGCAGCGTCGAGAGCGCGCCGGCGCCGGTGTCGGTCGTCACGATCTCGATGTCGTCGTGGTGCAGCAGCTCGCGGATCGAAAGCTGCTCGGCCTCGTTGTCTTCGACGATCAGGAGCCGCTTGCGCCTGGGACGCGCATATTCCTTGATCTGCGTCAGCGCCGCCGAGACGCCCTCGGTCGTCGTCGGCTTGTTGACGAAGGAGAACGCGCCACGGGCCAGCGCATGCTGGCGGTCCTCGTCGAGCGTGATGATCTGCACGGGGATGTGGCGCGTCAGAGGATTGTGCTTGAGCTGGCTCAGCACGGTCCAGCCGAGCATGTCAGGCAGGAACACGTCGAGCGAGACTGCTCTCGGCTGGTACTGCTTGGCAAGCTCCAGCGCCTCGGCGCCGCGGCCGGCGACCAGAACCTTGAATCCCTTGTCGCGCGCGAGGTCGACCAGCACACGTGCATAATGCGGGTCGTCCTCGACGATCAGGAGGATGCTGTCGCCAGGCTCGAGGTTGAGCCGGTCGTCGGGAAGCTGCTCGATGACGCGCTGCTGCTCCGGCGCGGCCGGCTGCAGCGCCGGCGGCTGGTTGTATTGCTGCGGCGCGGGTGCGGCGCGCGGCGCGAGCGTCGGGCCGGAATATTTGAGCGGCAGATACAGCGTGAACGACGAGCCCTTGCCTGGCGAGCTGCGCAGATGAATCTCGCCGCCGAGCAGGCTTGCCAGTTCGCGACTGATCGCAAGCCCAAGGCCAGTGCCGCCATATTTCCGGCTGGTGCCGGCGTCGGCCTGCTGGAACGCCTCGAAGATCAGCTTCTGCTTCTCCAGGGGAATGCCGATGCCGGTGTCGGACACTTCGAACGCGATCACCGCCGGCGCGGAGTTCAGTACCGGATGATCCGTTCCCCAGCCGCCGACCGCGGCGGCGACATTGAGGCGCACCTCGCCTTCGGCGGTGAACTTGAAGGCGTTGGAGAGCAGGTTCTTCAGCACCTGTTGCAGGCGCTTGGAGTCGGTGACGATGCTGCGTGGGAGGGCCGGATCGACGTCGATCTTGAATGACAGATTGCGGTTGTCCGCCTCATGCCGGAACGGCCGTCCGACGGTCTCCAGCAGGTTCGCGGTCAGGATTTCCTCGGCGTCGACCGTCACCGTGCCGGATTCGATCTTGGACAGATCCAGAATGTCGCTGATGAGATTGAGCAGGTCGGTGCCGGCGCCGTGGATGGTGCGGGCGAATTCGACCTGCTTGGCCGAGAGGTTGCCGTCCGGATTGTCGGTGAGCTGCTGTCCCAGGATCAGGATCGAGTTCAGCGGCGTGCGCAGCTCGTGGCTCATATTGGCGAGGAATTCGGACTTGTACTTCGAGGTCAGCGCGAGCTCGGTCGCCTTTTCCTCGAGGGCGCGGCGGGCCTGCTCGATCTCCTGGTTCTTGCGCTCGACCTCGACGTTGCGCTCGGCGAGCTGCTGTGCCTTCTGTTCGAGCTGGTCGTTGGTCTGCTGCAATTCGCGCTGCTGGGTCTGGAGTTCGCCGGCAAGCTGCTGCGACTGCTTGAGCAGGCCTTCGGTCTGCATGGTCGCTTCGATCGAATTGAGCACGATGCCGATGGAGTCGGTGAGCTGCTCCAGGAAAGTCATCTGGGAGGTCGTGAAGGAGACGAGCGAGGCGAGCTCGATCACGGCCTTGACCTGGCCCTCGAACAGCACCGGTAGCACGACGAGGTTCTTCGGCGCGACCCGGAACAGCGCCGAGTTGATCGGCACCGCGTCGGACGGAATGTCGGCGACCACGCGCGGCCGCTTGTCGAGCGCGCACTGGCCGATCAAGCCGTCGCCGAACTGCAGCACGCGCTGATACGGGTAGATGCCGTCACTGGCATAGGAGGCCAGCAGCAGGAGCTGCGGATTGTCCTCGCTCTCGACCTGGTAGATCACGCCGGTATGGGCGTTCACCAGCGGCGACAGCTCGGTGAGCAGCAGCCGGCCCACCGTGGTGAGGTCGCGCTGGCCTTGCAGCATGTTGGTGAATTTGGCGAGGTTGGTCTTCAGCCAGTCCTGCTCGGTGTTCACGTCCGTCGTGAGACGGAGGTTCGTGATCATCGTGTTGATGTTGTCTTTCAGCTCGGCGAGCTCGCCGCGGGCGTCGACCTGGATCGACCGCGTCAGATCGCCTTTGGTCACGGCGGTCGCGACTTCCGCGATCGCGCGCACCTGCGAGGTGAGGTTGGCCGCGAGCAGGTTGACGTTACCAGTGAGGTCCTTCCAGGTGCCGGCGGCGCGGGGCACGTCGGCCTGGCCGCCGAGCCGGCCTTCGACGCCGACCTCGCGTGCCACCGACGTCACCTGGTCGGCGAAGGTCGCGAGCGTCTCGGTCATGTTGTTGATGGTATCGGCGAGAGCGGCGACTTCGCCCTTGGATTTCACAGTGAGGTTCTGCTTGAGGTCGCCGTTGGCGACCGCGGTCACAACCTTGACGATGCCGCGGACCTGCTCGGTCAGGTTCGCCGCCATGAAGTTGACGGTGTCGGTGAGATCCTTCCAGGTGCCGGCGACGCCGGGCACCTGGGCCTGGCCGCCGAGCTCGCCCTCGGTGCCGACCTCGCGCGCCACGCGGGTGACTTCGCCCGCGAAGGCGTTGAGCTGGTCCACCATGGTGTTGATGGTGTTCTTCAGCTCGAGGATTTCGCCCTTCACGTCGACGGTGATCTTGCGGGACAAGTCACCGCGCGCGACCGCCGTGGTCACTTCGGCGATGTTGCGGACCTGGGTGGTGAGGTTCGCCGCCAGCAGGTTGACGTTGTCGGTCAGATCCTTCCACGTGCCGCCGACGCCGGGCACGACGGCCTGACCGCCGAGCCGGCCTTCGGTGCCGACCTCGCGCGCCACGCGCGTCACTTCGGCGGCGAAGGAGCGCAGCTGCTCGACCATGGTGTTCAAGGTGTCCTTGAGCAGCAGGATCTCGCCGCGCACGTCCACCGTGATCTTCTTCGACAGGTCGCCGCCGGCGATCGCGGTCGCGACCTCCGCGATGTTGCGGACCTGAGCCGTGAGGTTCGAGGCCATGAAGTTGACGTTGTCGGTGAGGTCCTTCCAGGTGCCGGCGACGCCGGGCACTTCGGCCTGACCGCCGAGCTTGCCTTCGGTGCCGACCTCGCGCGCCACGCGCGTCACTTCGCCGGCAAAGCCGTTGAGCTGGTCCACCATGGTGTTGATGGTGTTCTTCAGCTCGAGGATTTCGCCCTTCACGTCGACGGTAATCTTGCGCGACAGGTCGCCGCGCGCCACGGCGGTGGTCACTTCGGCGATGTTGCGGACCTGGGCGGTGAGGTTGCCGGCCATTGAGTTCACGGAGTCGGTCAAGTCCTTCCAGGTGCCGGCGACGCCCGGCACGTTGGCCTGACCGCCGAGGCGGCCTTCGGTGCCGACCTCGCGCGCCACGCGCGTCACCTCGCCCGCGAAGCGGTTGAGCTGGTCGACCATCGTGTTCAGCGTGTCCTTGAGCTGCAGGATCTCGCCGCGCACGTCCACGGTGATCTTGCGCGACAGGTCGCCGCCGGCGATCGCGGTCGCGACCTCGGCGATGTTGCGGACCTGGGCGGTGAGGTTGCCCGCCATCGAGTTCACGGAGTCGGTCAAGTCCTTCCAGGTGCCGGCAACGCCGGGCACGCCGGCCTGGCCGCCGAGCTTGCCGTCGGTGCCGACCTCGCGGGCGACGCGCGTGACTTCGCCGGCGAAGGCGTTGAGCTGGTCGACCATGGTGTTGAGCGTTTCCTTCAGCTGAAGGATTTCGCCCGACACGTTCACCGTGATCTTCTTCGACAGATCGCCCTTGGCGACCGCGGTCGCGACCTCGGCGATGTTGCGGACCTGGCCGGTGAGGTTCGAGGCCATCGAGTTGACGCTGTCGGTGAGGTCCTTCCAGGTGCCGCCGACGCCGCGCACGACGGCCTGGCCGCCGAGCTTGCCTTCGGTGCCGACCTCGCGGGCGACGCGCGTGACCTCGCCGGCGAAGGCGTTGAGCTGGTCCACCATAGTGTTGATGGTGTCCTTCAGCTCCAGGATCTCACCGCGCACGTCCACCGTGATCTTCTTCGACAAATCGCCGCCGGCAACTGCCGTCGTCACTTCCGCGATGTTGCGGACCTGCGCGGTCAGGTTCGAGGCCATCGAATTGACGCTTTCGGTGAGGTCCTTCCAGGTGCCGGCGACGCCGAGCACGTTGGCCTGGCCGCCGAGCCGGCCCTCGGTGCCGACCTCGCGTGCGACGCGCGTCACTTCGCCGGCAAAGGCGTTGAGCTGGTCGACCATGGTGTTGAGCGTCTCCTTCAGCTGAAGGATTTCGCCCGAGACGTTCACCGTGATCTTCTTCGAGAGGTCGCCGCTCGCGATGGCGGTGGCGACGTCGGCGATGTTGCGGACCTGCGCGGTCAGGTTCGAGGCCATGAAGTTGACGTTGTCGGTGAGGTCCTTCCAGGTGCCGGCGACGCCAGGCACCTGCGCCTGGCCGCCGAGCTTGCCTTCGGTGCCGACCTCGCGCGCCACGCGGGTCACTTCCGAGGCGAACGAGTTGAGCTGGTCCACCATGGTGTTGATGGTGTCCTTCAGCTCCAGGATCTCGCCGCGCACGTCCACCGTGATCTTGCGCGAGAGGTCGCCGCGCGCCACGGCGGTGGTGACGTTGGCGATGTTGCGAACCTGCGCGGTCAGGTTGCCGCACATCGCGTTGACGGAGTCGGTCAGGTCCTTCCAGGTGCCGGCGACGCCGGGCACGATCGCCTGGCCGCCGAGCTTGCCGTCGGTGCCGACCTCGCGCGCCACGCGCGTCACTTCGGAGGCGAAGGAGCGGAGCTGGTCCACCATCGTGTTGATGGCTTCCTTGAGCTGGAGGATCTCGCCGCGGACGTCGACCGTGATCTTCTTGGAGAGGTCGCCGTTGGCGACCGCGATCGTCACCTCGGCGATGTTGCGAACCTGGTTGGTCAGGTTGTTCGCCATCGAGTTGACGCTCTCGGTAAGGTCCTTCCAGACGCCGGTCACCTCAGGCACCTGGGCCTGGCCGCCGAGCTTGCCTTCGGTGCCGACCTCGCGCGCCACGCGCGTCACCTCGGAGGTGAACACGCCGAGCTGCTTGATCATGGTGTTGACGATGGTCGCCGACTGCAGGAATTCGCCCCGGAGCGGACGGCCATCGACGTCGAGCTTGACGGTCTGAAGCAGGTCGCCTTGCGCCACCGCGGCGACCGCACGCGTCACCTCGCGGGTCGGCCACAGCAGATCGTCGATCAGCGTGTTGACGGAGCCTTCCATGTCGGCCCAGGAGCCGGAGGCGAGGCCGAATTTCACGCGCTGGCGCGTCTTGCCCTCGCGGCCGACCACCTGGCCGACCAGCTCGAGCTGCTGCGCCATGCGCTGGTTGGCGGCGATGATTTCATTAAAAGTGTCGGCGATCTTGCCGTCGATGCCGAGATAGTCGCCGCTCATCCGGACGGAGAAATCGCCGCTACGCATGGCCTGCAGGGCGAGCAGCAATTCGGCCCGGGAATCCGGATCCGATACACCATTGGGTTTTGGCTTTGGGACGCGACGACCGGACCGTGATGCAGATCCGGGATCGAGGTCGCTCATACTGATTCCCCCGCAGGTGTCGGCCGAATCCACGGCAAGACGCAATTGTCAAAATAGAGCGTCAGCCAAATTCGAAATCAAGCGCCAACGTGTGACGCGAGGTATGGAACCTGTCTTGCTCAGCCCGACGGCAATAACCGCAACCCGCTGAATTGGTTCCATTGGGGTCCAAAAAAGAAACCGCATCGGCGACCCGCCCCATTGTCGGTCCCCGGAAGGCCCCTTCGGAACGGAGCGCCGAGCCTCGCGGTTAGCCCCAAAACAGGGAGAAGGGATATGAAAGCAGGACTTGCTGCGATCGTCGTCATGCTGTTTGCCGGGTCAGCCTTGGCACAGGGCGGGGCGCCCAGCGGCCGCGGGGCGGTGACCGGCGATCCCGCCGCGAGCTCCGCCAGCCCGAAGGCGGATTCACCGACCACGGGGGCGGCGACCCGGTCGAACCCGAGCGGAAGCGGCACCTCATCTTCGGGCGGCAAGGATGACAATGGCGATGCGGGTCGGGACAAGATGCCGGAGAGCGACCGCACCGTGCGGCCGCAGAGCCAGCAACATCATCCGAACTCCAAGTAAGAACTCCAAGTAACGAGGCTACTTGTCCGCCATGGTGCGCTCGGCGTTCTTGACCTGCGCGCGCAGCATCGGGAGCTGCTCGCGCGCAAACGTTGCGAGCGCCGCATTGTCGGGCGCCTTCAGGTAGCTTTCGAGCAGCTTGATGGCCGATTCGTATTCCGGAATCTGCGAGGCATAGAAGCTTCGGACGTAAGTCGGTCCGTCCGAGGTTTCGGGCTCGATCAGGCTGGCGCCGACGGACGTCGTCTTGCCGACGCGCGGCTCCGCGCCGATCGCCTCCTGGATCTGCTTCAGCGCCTTGTCGCGCTTGGCAGCTTCCTCGGCACGCAAGGCGGCGAGGTTCTTGACCTCGGCGTTGCCCTTCAGATCGGTGCTCTCCAGGAGGCCCTGCTGGAAGCGGCTGAAATCATAGAGGCCGCTGATGACGTCGGTCGCGCTCGGAGGGCGGTCGCCAGACTTTCGTTCACCGGTGCTGTCGGCAAGCGCGGCGGTGCTGATGAATGCCAGGACGATCGCGACAGGAACTCGCATCGATATCAAACAGCGAATCACGGGCGAAGTTCCCTGAACATTACGATCCGGAAAGCGGGTTGCGACGCGAGAGTTCCGTCCCCACGTCTTCAACATGAAACAGTCTGACATCTTCAGGGATAATGCCGACAACTGTCTTCAGCTCGCTGAGCGCGCCGAGGGACAACCCGCTCATAAGCGCTTTTCGCGCATGGCGGACGCCTGGACGGCGCTCGCTCACGAGCAGGATTGGCTTGATGGCGAAATTCCGCCCGTCGTGGTCCGTTTCCCTCAAAAGCAGGATGCGTGAGGGCCCTCTCTTCGTGAATCCGCGTGTGAGACCGCTCACGGAACACAAGTGACCAATCCAGGATGATCAGGGAATAGTCGATCGCGTTGGTTTTCGCTTCCAGAAGGAGGTTTTGTGATGGCTCCACGTCTGGCTCTTCTTTCACTCATTCTCGCCTTTGGTGTCTCGGTTGCGTTCGCGACGGTGACGACGGTGCGCCAGGTTCATCTGGAGAAGGCATCGGCTGCGGTCCACGCGGCGCACAGCTAACGCCGCGCCGGAACATTCGACGCCGCAGTGCGTAACCGCTTCGACACATCAGGAGAGGCGAAGCACATCATGGCCCATTCCGACCACGGCATCGTCAAGGACAAGCGGGCGGAGGAACAGCCGCGCGACAAGCAGCGCGCGCAGTCCGTGCACAAGACGGATCCGCAAAAGACGGGTTCGAAAGGCTCACCGTCGCGGGAGGCGACGCGCGATCCCAAGCTGAACGACAACAGCAAGACCCCGGGCTCAGGCATGACGCCGGACGATTCCGGCGACGCGCCGAGCGGCTAACATCGCATCGCGCTTTAGACGCAACGGATTAGCGCGAGGAACGAATCCTCGCGCAAGGCGTCGACAGGTTGCTTCCGGTTGTCATGCCCCCGGTGCGCCGGAAGCAATCTCCAAGGACGGCCCTGGCATCCACCGTGCCGGGGTCGTTCGCTTATGAACGGTTCTTGCGGGTCAGCCCCCGGTGCCGTTCTCGGGATCTTCCTGAGTATGTCCGTCGGGTCCGCGGCCGAACACGCCGAAGCTGCTCGACTTCACACCCGCACCTGCGTCGACGCCGACGGCGGCCAGTCCGAACCTGAGCAGTTCGCGGACCGCTGCCGCACGCGTCGGCATGCGATGTTTGAACCGGAAATCGTCAACGGCGGCCAACTCGTCCGGCGAGAGCATGACCTGAAGGCGCTCGGCGCGAAGGTCGTTCATGGTCGATCACGCAATTGAGTAGATTGAGTAGGTTACTCAACAAACTAACTTGGCGGGAGTTCCACAAGAGTCGAAAAAGACGCCAAATGAGTAAGAAAGTATAGCAAAATCAATAGGTTATTATTGAAACGACTTTGGCGGTGGCGCATTCTCTTGGAAAGGGAGAGAAGCCATGACGGACGAAGTCAGGTTGCCCCGAAAGCTTTCCGAAGAGCCGGAAGCCCCCAAGCCGGTGCGTCCCAGCCACCAGAAGGTCATCGAACAAGTCGAGCGCTGGGCCAACAGCCCGGGGCTGCAGCCACCGAGGACGGAAGATGCGAAGACGATCTGAGCCACATACATTCGAGCAGCGTCTCGGGGCGCAGAAGCTGCGGCTGGAGCACGAACTGTCGGGCTTGGCGGACGGCCCCCAGCGTGACGTTATTCTGGCGCGCATCGATCAGCTTCAGACGGCCGCCGAAATGTATGGTTTTCTGAAGCTACGGGAAGAGGCCGCGGCCCCTCGCTGATGGCCCCATGGGTTCGGTCTGCGTGGTGCGCGAGGTGATGCGAAGCTTTCGTCGCAGCCACCACGCCGACACCGACACGGCCGCCCATACCAGGATGGCGGCCACGAATGCGCCGATCACGGTTGTCGAAACCACGACATAAAAGACTGCAGCAAATGCCGCCAGGCCGATGCTTCCCAGGCCGGCACCGGCGGCATCGAGCGCCGCGGCCTGCTGCCCGCGTCTGTCTCCGCTGAGGCCGGCCTTTTCCTTGGCGCGGCGCTGATGGCTTTCGATCAGCGTTGCGCTGGCGCAGAAGATGGCGGGGAGCGCGAGGAAGAGACCGCCGACGGAGACGCCGAAACCTGTGGTCACGGCCCCCGCGAGGACGGTCGCCAGTCCGCCGAGCAGAAAGCGGATACCATACTCGTACCACCGCGTCTGTTTGAGCGCCGATGTAGACAGTTTGACCAGCATCAGGCAGCACCTCCGAAACCCGCGAGCAGAGCGAAGGCGACGACGAGCCATGCGGCAAAAGCGAGGGTGGTGGCTGGCAGAGCGGAGAAGTGAAACCTCATCAGGAGATGGCAGACGACGAGGCTGTAGCAGCCGAGTGCGATGGCACCATAGATCATCGTCCAGCTTTCGGCGGCGACATATCGCGGGCCGTGCTGGACGACGGCTATGCTGAGGGTGGCCAGCGCGACCGACGGCGCCGCGCCGAGCAGGCCGGCAAAGCTCTTCGGTCGCAGCATGTCGCCCAGGATCGCGAAGGCAGAGACGATCAGGCCGCCGGCGATGAAGCGCAGGAGATATTCGGTCATGACCGGACCCGCGAGGCTTTAGGCCGCCGTTTCGCCAGCGTGAACGGCCTGAACAGTCGCTCGACGGCGACGCCAAGCGTAAAGCCCGCCACCACATCGCTGGCCCAATGCGCAAGCACCACGACGCGCGTCAACGATAGCACCACGGCAAGGGCGCGGACCGCCCGACGCCGGGCAGGCGGAAACAGGCCGGCCGCCGAGGCGAGAGCGCCCATATGCACGGCGTGACCGGAGGGAAATGCGTCGCGGGATCGCCCCGAGAAGGGGACGCCACGCCAATGACCGGTGACGGTCAGCCGGTCCGGCCTGGTCTGATCGAACACGGACTTCAGAACATGCGGCAGTATGGCCGTCGCCAGCGAGACCATCAGAACGTGATCTGCAACGGGACGCTGCTGCGGGTGCCGCAGCCGGGTGTAGAGCCATCCCGCAGCGGCCAGCGCGATGAGCACATGCTCGTCGGCCCCCCAGGTCAATATCTGGGTGGTATGCTCAAGCCCCGAGTTGGTGTTGTGTGCGATCTCGTTCGCGATCGCCGTATCGATCCGGGTGGGTTTGACTGTTACGAGCGCCATCGGTGAGCCGGCGATATTTCCTCCATGACAGATTTGTAAAAGCTTGGAGACAAAGATGGTTCCTGAGCTCCAGCGAGCGTCCCAGCTCTGCTAAGGCTGCCCCGATCCACCCGCCGCCCCGTAAACCTGGCCGGTCGCATAGCTGGCGTCGGCGGCGGCAAGCTGCACGTAGATCGAGGCGAGCTCGACCGGCTGGCCGGGGCGGCCGAGCGGCGTCATGCCGCCGAATTTCTCGAGCTTCTCCATCGTTGCGCCGCCGGAGACCTGAAGCGGCGTCCAGATCGGTCCGGGCGCCACGCCGTTGACGCGGATGCCCTTCGACGCCAGCTGCTTGGCCAGTGCCTTCACATAGTTCATCGTCGCTGCCTTGGTCTGCGCATAATCGTAGAGATCGGGCGAGGGATCGTAAGCCTGCTCGGAGGTCGTGCCGATGATGCAGGATCCGGGCTTGAGATGCGGCAGCGCCGCCTTGATGATCCAGAATGGCGCGTAGATGTTGGTCTTCATGGTCGCGTCGAAGTCCTCCGAGGAGACGTCGAGGATGGAGGCGCGCGCCTGCTGCCGGGCGGCATTGTTGACGATGATGTCGAGACCGCCAAGACCTTGCACGGTCTGCTCGACCAGCCTTTTGCAGAAGGCTTCCTCCTGGAGATCGCCGGGGATCGCCAGCCCGGTGCGGCCTTCCTTCTTGATCAGCGCGATCACCTCCTGCGCATCCGGCTCTTCCGCCGCCAGGTAATTGATGGCGACGTCGGCGCCTTCGCGCGCATAGGCAATGGCGGCGGCGCGGCCCATGCCGGAATCGCCGCCGGTGATCAGCGCCTTGCGGCCGGCGAGCCGACCGGAGCCCTTGTAGCTGGTCTCGCCATGGTCCGGCCGCGGCTCCATCTTGCCGGCGAGGCCCGGCCAGGGCTGCGACTGCTTTTTGAACGGCGGCTTCGGAAAGCGGCCGACGGGATCGATCAGCGGCTGCTCGGCCATGTGCGGATCTCCTTTCGCGGTCGAAGACGCCGGCGTGCCGCGGCGAGCGACATGCTCGCGGCGCGAACGACGTGCCGGCTGGATATTGGGGTCCTGTCCTGCTGGGCCACGATGCTCTCCGCGACGTCCGTGATCGCAATCCACGGGAGACAGGCATCGGTGCCGGGACGCAGAGGACGCCGGCAAAGCCGGCGCCCGCGTTCGAGGTTTACTTCGCCTGGCCGACGCTCGGCGCCTTGCCGAGCTCCTTGGCCATGTCGAGATGGTGCTTGAGCGCCGGCAGAGTCTTGCCGGCCCAATCCTTCAGCGTGGAATTGTCGCCGCCCTTGGCGTAGCGCTCGAACAGCGACACGGCATCCTCATGGGCGCTCACCTGATAGGAATTGTAGTCCGAGCTGAAGTCCTTGCCATTCGCACTCTTGAGCTTGTCGAGCTTGCTCTGGTGCGAGCTGTCGAGCGCCGTCGGCAGGGTCGCCTGCACCTTGCCGTCACCGACGAGGCCCTTGAGCTCGGTGCTGGTCTTGGTGTGGTCGGTCACCATCTGTTGCGCGAAGCTCTTCTCCTGCGCGTTGCCCTTTTGCGTGGCAAGCTTGCTCGACTCGATCTCGAACATGTCGCTGATGGCGACCTGCTTGACGAAGTCGGCAGTCGTTGGCGCGACACCGAGCGCCGAATTGACGCCGGTCTTCTCGCCCAGCGACTGGGCGATCGCGGGCCCGGCGACAAGCACGCAGGCAAGGGCGATGATGGTACGTTTCATGGTTCGGTCCCTCCGTGGGCGCGCGGCCTCTTGCCGCGTGGTGTTGCGCCGATCAACACGTCGCATGCACCGAGGTTCCTAACGACTAATCCGTCGGATTCCGCCCGGTGCGCGGATTGATGGGATCGGTCGGTTTGCGTCGAAGCCGCTCGGGCAGAAACGGCTCGGCGGGGGCGGCCGTGGCGTCGGCACGCACATCGGCATGGTGCTGCGCGCGCTCGTGCGGAGTCCTGTTGTCGTTGAAATGGTATTTCACGTCGACGCCATCGACGGGATCGTTGACGCCGTGCTGGATGTCGCGAAAGTCGCTCATGGTTGACCTCATTGCTTTCCGGGCAGGATCGTTTCGAGCACCTGCCGCGCTGCTCCCTTGATCATCCCGCTTTCGTTCGAATCGCCCTTCAAGAGGGCGAGCGAGAAGTTCTTGGCCTGCTGAAGCGTGATATGCGGCGGCAGCGGCGGCACTTCGGGATCGGTCTTCACCTCCAGCACGACGGGCATCTCGCTTCCCAGCGCCTGCTCCCAGGCCGAGCCGAGCAGCTGCGGGCTGTCGACGAAGATGCCGCGCAGGCCGATGAGCTCGGCGAAGCGTGAATAGGAGACGTCGGGAATTTGCTGCGAGGCTTCGAATTTGGGATCGCCGTTGATGATGCGCTGCTCCCAGGTCACCTGGTTGAGGTCCTCGTTGTTGAAGACGCAGACGATGAAGCGCGGATCGCGCCAGGAGCGCCAGTATTTCGCGGCGGTGATCAGTTCGGCCATGTTGTTCATCTGCATCGCGCCGTCGCCGACGAGGGCGATCACCGGACGGTCCGGATGGGCGTACTTCGCGGCGAGCGCATAGGGCACCGCGGCGCCCATCGAGGCGAGGCCGCCGGAGAGCGAGGCGATCATACCACGCCGCATCTTCAGGTCGCGGGCGAACCAGTTGGCGCAGGAGCCGGAATCGCTGGTGATGATCGCACGGTCGGGCAGGCGCGGCGACAATTCCCAGGCGACGAGCTGCGGATTGACCGGCGCTGCCGGCTGATGTGCCCGGCCATCCAGCGTTTTCCACCATGTCGTGACGTCGTCTTCGATACCCTGGCGCCAGGCGCCGTCGCTCTTGGGTTTCAGCCGCGGCAACAGAGCGCGCAGCGTCTCGGCGGCGTCGCCCACGAGGCCGACCTCCATGGGAAAGCGGATCGACATCATGCCGGCGTCGATGTCGATCTGCACGCCGCGCGCTGCGCCTTCCTTCGGCAGGAACTCGGCGTAGGGGAAGGCGGAGCCGACCATCAGCAGCGTGTCGCATTCCATCATCATGTTGTAGCTGGGCTCGGTGCCGAGCAGGCCGATCGAGCCGGTGACCCACGGCAGGTCGTCGGGCAGCGCTGCCTTGCCGAGCAGCGCCTTGGCGCAGCCGGCCGAGAGGCGGTCAGCGACGGCGATCACCTCGTCGGTTGCGCCAAGCGCGCCGGCGCCGACGAGCATCGCGACCTTCTTGCCGGCATTCAGCACTTCCGCGGCGCGATCGAGATCGGCCTCACGCGGCATGATGCTGGGCGCGCTATAACCAATGCCGGAATGCAGCGTGCCGTGTGCACGTGGCGGGCTCTCGAAAGCTTCTTCCTGCAGGTCGTTGGGCAGGATGATCACGGTCGGGGTCCGCCGCGCCAGCGCGATCCGCACGGCTCGGTCGATCAGGTGTCGCACTTGCGCAGGCGAGGATGCCTGCATGACGTAGGCGCCGGCGACGTCCTTGAACATCGAGAGAAGGTCGAGCTCCTGCTGATAGTGTCCGCCGAGAGCGTTGCGGGCCTGCTGGCCGACAATCGCCAGCACCGGCTGGTGATCGAGCAGCGCATCGTAGAGCCCGGTGATGAGATGCGAGGCACCTGGGCCCGAGGTCGCGATGCAGACGCCGAGCTGCCCTGAGAATTTTGCGTAGGCGCTGGCCATGAATGCCGCCATCTCCTCGTGCCGCGCCTGCACGAAGCCGATCTCTTCTGCCTTGCCTTGGGCCCGGCTCATCGCGCCGAACACGCCGTTGATGCCGTCGCCGGGATAGCCGAAGATGTGTCGCACGCCCCATTGATGCAGACGCTGGACGATGAAGTCGGAGACGGTCTGGGACATCGCGCGTGGCTCTCGGTTGTGCGTGAAGTTCAGAGAACGGCTCCTTCCCTGCGATGTTCCTGGCCCGCTTCCGGGAACATCTGCGCCGGAACGATCGCTTGCTCATCCGGTTGATTCATATTGGCTGAGTGGAGGATTAAGATGCTGAATCAAGGCGAGCTGGGCCGCAGCGAGATGGGACGGCTGATCGGCAGCGACAAGGTCGAGGGAACGTCGGTCTACGGCGCCGACCGCAACCGGATTGGTTCGATCGAACGCGTGATGATCGACAAGGTCAGCGGCAGGGTGTCTTACGCCGTGCTCGGCTTCGGCGGATTCCTGGGCCTCGGCAACGACCACTATCCGTTGCCCTGGCAGTCGCTGAAATACGACACGGAGCTTGGCGGGTATGTCACCGGCATCACCACCAAGGAACTGGAAGGGGCCCCGAAATATGGCGAACGAAGCGATTGGAACTGGGGTGATGACGCAGCTGTGCGCGGCATCAACTCCTATTACGGTGTTCCCTTCGCTTGACGTTCCCGGAAAGGGAGATCGATGAGCAAGGAACGGCCCAACGACGATCCCCGGCAGCAGAACGACTGGGGTTCGCATCGGCAGACGGACAAGCCCTGGAAGGGCAATCCGGAAAAGGAGCAGGGAGCGGACGAGGAGAAGCCCGATCTCGAGAAATGGCACGAGACGAAGACGCACTGAGACAGGCGGGTTTCCCGTGAGACGTCAGAGACAGCGCGGCACGCAACTGTGCCGCGCTTCCTTTTTGAGCAGGCATTCACGAATGGCGGCGGGCCTCTCGCGATGCGGAACCATGCTTCGGTGCTGCGGTTAGGCTCGCGGCGGGCGAGGCGGCTCGTTGCCACCTGCCGCCGGTTGAGTCCCGAGAAAGGTGTTGGCCGTGGATGCTCAAACCCGGGAGCGTGGGCCGTCCGCGGAGCAACCGCAGAGGGCGAAGGAAGCGCCAAGAACGCCTCCCGATCATACAAGCGAGACCAGTCAGCCGGCGAAGGCGCCGTCGCTGCGAGACCGGCTTCGTCAGCATTGGCTGCTGGCAACCGCCGGCGCCTTCGTGCTGATCGCCGCGCTCGTTGGCGGTCTGCTCTATTGGCTCGAGGCGCGCCACTATGAATCCACCGACGATGCTTTCGTCGCCGCGCGCAGCTTTTCGGTGGCCTCGAAAGTCGGCGGCTACGTGACCGACATCCCGGTGACGGACAACCAGCACGTCAGTGCGGGCGATCTCCTCGCCAGGATCGACGAGCGCGACTACCGTATCGCCATCGATCAGGCCAATGCGCAAGTCGCCAGCGCCAAGGCGAACGTCGCCAACGTCGAGGCGCAGATCGATTCGCAGCAGGAGCAGATCAAGCAGGCCCAGGCACAGCTCGAACAGGCGCAGGCTCAGCTGCAGTTCTCGCAAGAGGAGTTCAAGCGCGCCGAGGATCTCGTCGAGAAGGGGGCCGGCACCGTGCAGCGCCAGCAGCAGACCCGTTCCGACCTTCAGGCCCAGCAGGCCAATACCGAGCGCGCCAAGACCGCGGTGACGGCGGCGCAACTCGGCATCAAGACGCTGCAAGCCCAGCTCGAAGGCGCCAAGGCGCAGCTTGAGCAGTCGCAGGCGCAGCTCGATCAAGCCAAGCTGAACTTGCAGTACACCAACGTCGTCGCGGCGCAATCGGGCCGTGTCGTCAAGCTCTCGGGCGCCAAGGGCACCTTCGTCACGGCGGGACAGAGCCTGATGATGTTCGTGCCCGACGAGGTCTGGATCGTCGCCAACTACAAGGAGACGCAGCTGAACGACATGCGTCCGGGCCAGCCGGTCGAGATCCGCATCGATGCCTATCCCGGCCGCAAGCTCACCGGCCATGTCGATTCCGTGCAGCCGGGCTCCGGCACCGCGTTCAGCCTGCTGCCGGCGGAGAACGCGACCGGCAACTACGTCAAGGTGGTGCAGCGCGTGCCGGTGAAGATCGTGGTCGACAACTGGCCGGCCGATCTGCCGGTCGGTCCCGGCATGTCGGTCGTGCCCTGGACCAGGGTGCGATGACGGACGCTGCGCAAGGCGGCGCATCCGCAGGCGGCTGGTCGCCGGAGCGCTCCGCGGCCGGCGGGCACAATCCCTATTTGATCGCCTTCGTGGTCTCGATCGCGACCTTCATGGAGGTGCTCGACACCACCATCGCCAATGTCGCGCTTCGCCACATCGCCGGCGGGCTCGCGGTCGGCATCGACGAGAGCACCTATGTCATCACCAGCTATCTCGTCGCCAACGCGATCGTGCTGTCGATCTCGGGCTGGCTGTCGACGGTGATCGGCCGCAAGCGCTTCTACATGATATGCGTCGCGATCTTCTCGATCGCATCGCTGCTGTGCGGCTTCGCCTGGAATCTGCAATCGCTGGTGCTGTTCCGCATCCTGCAGGGCCTCGGCGGCGGCGGCATGGCCACCAGCGAGCAGGCGATCCTCGCCGACTCCTTCCCGCCGCACAAGCGCGGCCAGGCTTTCGCCATCTACGGCGTCGCCGTCGTGGTCGCGCCGGTGATCGGTCCGACGCTGGGCGGCTGGATCACCGATACCTACAGCTGGCACTGGGTGTTCCTGATCAACGTGCCGATGGGGCTGCTCTCGCTGTTCCTGGTCGGTACGCTGGTCAAGGAGCCGTCGGGAGCGGAGGAGGAGAGGGAGAAGCTGCTGAGCAAGGGCCTGCGCGTCGACTATGTCGGCTTCCTGCTGGTCGCGATCGGGCTCGGCTCGCTCGAATTCGTCCTCGACGAGGGTCAGCGCAACGACTGGTTCGGGTCGAACATGATCGTCGTCTTCGCGGTGCTGGCCGCGGTCTCGCTTGTCGCGCTGATCCCGTGGGAGCTGACGCGGGAAGATCCGATCGTCGATCTTCGCTTGCTCGGCCGGCGCCAGTTCGCCGCCTGCTTCCTGGTGATGCTCGGCACGGGCGCGGTGCTGATCTCGACCACCCAGCTGCTGCCGCAACTGCTCCAGACCGAGCTGAACTACACGGCGATGCTGGCCGGCCTCGCGCTGTCGCCCGGCGGCATCGCGACCCTGGTGCTGATGCCGGTGGTCGGCCGCCTCGTCAGCACGGTGCAGCCGAAATATCTGATCATGTTCGGCGCTGCCATCGTCGCGTTCTCGATGTGGCATCTCACCGGGCTCACCGGCGACATCACCTATAGCTATGCGGCGCTGTCGCGCATCTTCCTCGCGCTGGGCCTGCCATTCCTGTTTCTGCCGGTGACGACCGCGTCATATGACGGCGTTCCGCCTGACAAGACCAACCAGGCCTCTGCGCTGATCAACGTCGCCCGCAACATCGGCGGATCCATGGGCGTCGCGCTGGCGCAGACGGTTCTGGCGCAGCGCCAGCAATTCCACCAGAGCCGACTGATCGAGCACGCCGCGCCATCCGACCTCGGCTATCAGCAGACCATCGACGCGATGACGCGCTACTTCCAGGCGCAAGGGTCGAACGCGAGCGATGCCGCGTCACAGGCGCTCGCCTGGGTCGGCCGCACCTTGCAGCAGCAGGTTGATTTGCTCGCCTATATCGACGTGTTCTGGACGCTGGCGATCATTGCGGTGCTGATGATCCCCACGGCGGCGGTGCTGCGGCCGATCAAGCTGGGCGCGCCGGCGCGGGGACATTGAGAGTATGCACTGTGGCTTGGTCTTACCGCGATTGACGCTGTCTCCCCGTCACCCTGAGATGGCCGCTTCTTCAGCGGCCCTCGAAGGCGACGGCCCGGCTCGCAGCTGGGCCGTACATCCTTCGAGGCTCACCTAGCGGCGCGCCGCGCCGCTAGGATCGCACCTCAGGATGACGGGACTTGCAACCAGACTTGGTGTCTCGACTCACCTCCTCGGCTCCTTTGGCCCGCTCCCTCGGAGAGAAATGGTGACCGCGGCGCAAAAGTCCGGCTAGACTGAACCCAACCTGAGCAAATTCCGGGAGGCGAATTAAGTGAAGACCGCGATCACCGAGCTGTTCGGCATCGAGCACCCCATCATCCAGGGCGGCATGCATTTCGTCGGCTTTGCCGAGCTGGCCGCTGCCGTCTCCAATGCCGGCGGGCTCGGCATCATCACCGGCCTCACGCAGAAGACGCCGGAATTGCTCGCCAAGGAAATCGCGCGCTGCCGCGACATGACCGACAAGCCGTTCGGCGTGAACCTCACCTTCCTGCCGACCTTCGCGGCGCCGCCCTATTCGGAATACATCGCGGCCATCGTCGAGGGCGGCATCAAGGCGGTGGAGACGGCGGGCCGCAGCCCCGAACAATACATGCCGGCGCTGAAGGCGGCGGGCATCAAGGTCATCCACAAATGCACCTCGGTGCGTCACTCACTCAAGGCCGAGCGGATCGGCTGCGACGCCGTCAGCGTCGACGGCTTCGAGTGCGGCGGTCATCCCGGCGAGGATGACATTCCCAACATGATCCTGCTGCCGCGCGCGGCGGAGGAACTGAAGATCCCGTTCGTTGCCTCCGGCGGCATGGCCGACGGGCGCAGCCTCGTCGCGGCATTGTCGCTGGGCGCGGCCGGCATGAACATGGGCACGCGCTTCATCGCCACCAAGGAAGCGCCGGTGCATCAGAACGTGAAGAACGCTCTGGTCGCGGCGACCGAGCTCGACACCCGCCTGATCATGCGGAGCCTGCGCAACACCGAACGCGTGCTGAGGAACGCCAATGTCGATCGCCTCATCGAGATCGAGCGCGAGAAGGGCGACAAGCTGAAGATCGACGACATTCACGACCAGGTCGCGGGCGTCTATCCCAGGATCATGCTGGAGGGACAGATGGACGCCGGCGCCTGGAGCTGCGGCATGGTCGCAGGGTTGATCCATGACATCCCCTCCTGCAAGGAACTCGTCGATCGCATCATGAGCGAGGCGGAACAGATCATCCGCAGCCGTCTGATGGGGTTCCTGGATGGGACGGGGGCGACGCGAAAGGTCGCCTGACACCGCCAAACTTCTTAACCACGGCGGCAAATGGACGCTGGAATCGCGCGCGAGGCCTCCTAAATAAGGATAAAATACCTTCAAAATCAATTTCAGGAGGCATCCGTGGTCCTGAAAAGCGTTTCTTTTGCAGTTGCCGTTGCCCTCGTGATCGCATGGGGTGGCTTCGCGCGCGCTGACGACTACAAGCCTGATGAATATCTCGGTCTCGACCTTTCGAAGGCCGTTCTGTCGCCGAAACGGCTCGGGCCCGAGACCCAATTCGCGCCGGTTGCACTCGAGGCGAAGGGTGGCAACGAGGCGCAGGCCCGCGCCGAGCCGGTCGACGTGCCGAAGAAGGTTGCCGCTGAGCGCGTCCGTGTAGCCGAGCCGAAGGTCGCGCACGGCAAGCCGGCGCAGCCGCGCGGTGGAGCCCGCGCCAAGCTCGCGCATCGCCGCAGCAATCCGCTTGATGCACAGGCGAGAGATACCCGCATCCAGACCTGGCCCTGTCGTTCCGGCGGCATCTGCAACTGGCAGCGCTAGACGCTTCGTTTCTTCTACGCCTCTCCCCGCCTGCGGGGCTATCTCGCCCCGTCATCCGCGCGTCGCAAAACCGTAGGCGCGGAGTCAAGAAACCGTAAGGGTAGGAGTCAAGGAGCGCAGGCACCTTCCGTCGCGATTCGACGAAGGTTTCCTGAATGGCAACGCTCCGCGCTTCGCGCGCATGGACCCGGCGGCAATTCCTGGTCCGCTCGACCTCCAGCCTCGCCGTCGCCTCGCTCGGCACGCTCTCAATGCCGCACCTCAGCCGCGCCGCCGACCGGCCGCAGATCGCGGGCGGTATTCAGTCCGGCGATGTTTCTGGCGACTCCGCCGTGATCTGGGCGCGCGCCGACCGGCCCGCGCGGATGCAGGTGGAATGCTCGACCGTCGAGAGCTTCAAGACCATCATTGCGTCAGCTTCGCGCGACGCTCTGCTTGATGCGGATTTCACCGCAAAGCTGCTGCTGAACGATCTGCCGCCCGGCCAGGATATCTTCTACCGCGTGCGCTTCGACGACGTCGCGACCGGCATTGCCGGCGAAAGCCGCATCGGCCATTTCCGCACCGCGCCGTCCGCTGGCCGCTCGATCTCGTTCCTGTGGTCCGGGGATGTCGCGGGGCAGGGCTGGGGCATCGACATTTCGCGCGGCGGCTATCGCAGCTATCGCACCATGCTCGACAACCGCCCGGATTTCTTCATCCACTCCGGCGATCACATTTACGCCGACTGCACGGTCCCTTCCGAGCAGAAGCTGCCGAACGGCGAGATCTGGCGCAACCTCGTGACCGAGGAAAAGTCCGAGGTCGCGCACACGCTGGCGCAGTTTCGCGGCAATTACAAATACAACCATCTCGACGAGAACTTTCGCGCCTTTCACGCCGAGGTGCCGATGTTCGCGCAGTGGGACGACCACGAGGTCACCAACGACTGGTCGCCGGCCTGCAGCCACGACGAGGCCGGCTATGAGGACGACGGCACCCCGCGCCTGATTGCGCGCGCCCGCCGCGCCTTCTTCGACTTCATGCCGATCCGCGATATCGGCGCAGAGCAAGGCCGGGTCTATCGCAAGATCGCCTACGGCCCGCTGCTCGACGTCTTCATGATCGACATGCGCAGCTATCGCGACGACAGCTGGAACAAGGGCGGCGATCACCGCGGCTGGATCTTGGGTGCCGAGCAGCTCGCCTGGCTGAAGCGCGAGCTTGCGGCCTCGCGCGCAACCTGGAAGGTGATTGCGGCTGATCTTCCGATCGGCCTGATCAGTCTCGACGCCGTCGCGCTCGGCGATGGGCCGCCCGACCGGCGCGAGCACGAGATCGCCGACCTTCTGGCCTCCATCAAGCGCGCCGGCGTGCGCAATATCGTCTGGCTCACCGCCGATATGCACTACACCGCCGCGCATTATTACGATCCCGGCAAGGCGCAGTTTCAAGACTTCGAGCCATTCTGGGAGTTCGTTTCCGGCCCGCTACACGCCGGCACCTGGGGCCCGGGTGAGCTCGACGACACCTTTGGTCCGGTCCCGATGTACCAGAACGGCTGCAGTGCGGCGCAGGGCGAGAATTTGGCGCCGTGTTTCGGACTGCAATTCTTCGGCCGCGTCGACATCGACGGCGCCAGCGGCGTGATGACCGTGACCTTGAAGGACGTCGACAATCGCGACCTCTGGTCGGTCGACATCGTGCCGCAATCGCAGATCCGCCCGGCCGTGGTGGCGCAGCATTCGTGAGGGGCGATACGCTGTGCGCGGGTCCGGCCATGACGAAGGATAGGCATGGCGCGCCGCTAACCCGATCTTGATTGGCCGCGCTGCCCATGCCGGGCTATGCTGCTCGCTCCCGCCATCTCTTTTCCATCACCGAAGAGTCCGCCCACGCGGCAACGCCGCGTGCTTCCAGCGGGTTGAACGACGTCAGGAGCCTGTTCATGGACAATCTGAAGACCCAGGGCATCAGCATGCCCAAGCTCGGCCTCGGCACCTTCCGCCTGCAGGGCGATGCCTGCCGCGCCGCGGTCGAGAGCGCGCTGTCGATCGGCTATCGCCACATCGACACCGCCGAGATGTACGCCAACGAAGAACCCATCGGCGCTGCCCTTGCCGCGGCTCGCCTTCCGCGCGGCGAGCTGCACGTCACGACCAAGGTCTGGCATGAGAACCTCAGCCCCGACGCGATCCGGCGGGCCTTCGATGCCAGCCTGAACAAGCTCAGGCTCGATCATGTCGATCTCTATCTCGTGCACTGGCCGTCGAAGGCTGCGAACTGGGGTGCGGTGTTCGAGACCCTGATGAAGCTGAAGCAGGAGGGGCGTACGCGGGCGATTGGCGTTGCCAATTTTACCACGGCGCTGCTCAAGACCGTGGTTGAGGACATCAGGGCGCCGATCGCCTGCAACCAGATCGAATATCACGCCATGCTCGATCAATCGAAGGTGCTGGCCTATCTCGCCGCGAAGTCGATCCCGCTGGTGGCCTATTGCCCGCTCGCGCAAGGCCGCATCGCTTCGGAGCCGGTGCTGGCGGAGATCGGCGCCAGGCACAACGCGACCGCCGCGCAGGTGGCGCTGAAATGGCTGCTCGACCAGGACGGCGTCGCCGCGATTCCGAAGGCCTCGCGCCGGGAGAGCCAGCAGGCCAATCTCGATGCGCTGAAGATCACGCTCGACGATGCCGACCGCAACAAGATCGCGGCGCTGCCGAAGGACCGCCGCTGCGTCAATCCGGGCTTTGCGCCGGCTTGGGATTAGCTTCGTTTCAAACGCGCATGGCAGGCTCGTAGGGTGGGCAAAAGGCGCACTTGCGCCGTGCCCACCGCCTCTCGGCACTATGGAAGCGGTGGGCACGCTTCGCTTTGCCCACCCTACAAGACTGACGACACGCAAAAGAAATGGCCCCCGAGAGGGGCCATTTCCATGATGCGTCGCGCGTTAGTCCCAGTGGTGATGGCGATGGCTGCGCTTGATCACCACGACCTTGTCGCGATTGTGCCAGCCACGATGCCAACCATGGTCGCGATGGCCGCGGAATTCGGCGCGAGCGCCGTACGGCCCGTGATGATGGTGGTGGTAGCCGCCGCGCTTGATCACCACCGTCTCCGCGCTCGCCAGCGTCGGCGCCGCGATCACGAGCGCACCCAGGGCCGCAACCACATAACCAAGCTTCTTCATGATGTCCTCCTCCAATCGAATGCAAATCTAAACCGCGCATTCGCGCGAACGTTCCGGAGGAAACGCGGGAGAATTCTGAACAGCTGTTCAGGTGACTAATCGCAGCGTTGCTGCGCCGGCGTCGGCGCGCCTGTCGCGACGTACTTGCCGTCCCTGATCGTGTACTCGCCGCGCTCGCTGCGATTGTAGATCGCGCGCAGGCTGCCATCCTTCGCCAGCAGCAGCCCGAACTCACGCGCCTGGTGCAGCGAGGGGAAGTACACCATCACATTGAGCAGGCCCTCGGCGCCGACGGTGGCCGACACCACCTCGTTCTCGTCATTGGCCTCGCCGAAATTGCGCCGGTACATCACCCGGCCGTCCTTCCGGATTTCGTAAGTCAGGAGCGCGCCCTTGTCACGGTCGGGCCGGACGGCGCAATCGACCGCCCACGAGCCGAGCAGGCCCCATTGCTCGACCGTCGCGGTCAACGTCTCGGCACCTGCCGTGGAGGTGATCGCCGCCCACAGCATCGCAGCCGCGATCCAGCGGCTCAAACAACGCGTCATGTCCTGAAGAAACCCCGCCTCGAAGAATTCCAAAGTGTAGCATCCCGCCCGCTTCCGTCCATGGCTGCGGCCGATCGCTCGCGAATTTGATCCGCGTCAATGAGGCCGGTCTTTTCCGGGGTAGGATGGCGTTTCCCGAAGGCGAACCTGGATAGACCAATGCTGAATCAAGTCATGGATTTTGCGGGCGAAGTGCTGCCGGGGAGCTGTGCCGTGCCGCCCTATTCCGAGACCGCGTTTCTGACCGAGCTGGGCGATCGCTTGAGGTCCTCGCGCATGCGCTGCGACCTGTCGCGCCGCGAGCTGGCCCGCCGTTCCGGGATTTCCGAGCGCTATATCGCCCAGATCGAAGCCGGCAAGGGCAACGTCTCGATCGTCCTCTTGCTGCGGCTGGCCTCCGCGATCCACGGCAGCCAGCCACAGGCGGCTTGACGCTTCGAGGTGACCGCCATGGGGCAACTCGTACTCGCGGCCAAGGTCACCCACGTTCCATCGCTGATGCTGTCGGAGCTATCAGGCAGCCCGTTACGCGACGCGCGCAAAGCCGCCGTCGATTCGCTGCGCGAGCTCGGCCGGCGGGCGAAAGAGCGCGGCGTCACCTGCTTCGTGGTGTTCGACACCCACTGGCTCTCCAATTTCGGCTACCACATCAACGCCAATGCGCGGCATTGCGGCTCGTTCACGAGCCACGAGGCGCCGCAGATGATCCAGGATCTGCGTTACGATTTGCCGGGTGACACGCGCCTGGCCGAAGCCATCGCCGACAGGGCCGGGGACGCCGGCCTGAACGTGATCGCCCATCAGGTGGCCAGCCTCGGGCTCGAATACGGCACCGTCGTGCCGATGCACTACCTGAACCGGGACGGCTTCGCGAAGGTCGTCTCGGTCGCCTCGCCGCTCTTCACCTCTTTCGAGGAGAGCCGGATCCTCGGTGAAGCGACCCGGCGCGCGATCGACGAATCCGGTGAACGGGTCGCCATCCTCGCCAGCGGTTCGCTCTCGCACCGGCTCTGGCCGAACAAGAAGCTGGGCCCCGAGGCCTGGACCTCGGTCGCCAGCGAGTTCAACCGTCAGGTCGATTTGCGCGTGCTCGAGCTGTGGCAGAGCCGCCGCTACCGCGAATTCCTCGACATGCTTCCGGATTACGCCACCAAGTGCAACGGCGAAGGCGGCATGGCCGACACGATCATGCTGTTCGCCGCGCTCGGCTGGTACGACTATCGCGGCGCCGCCGAGCAGCTCTGCGACTATTTTCCGTCCTCCGGGAGCGGCCAAGTCAACGTGGAGTTTCACGTCGAGGCGTGAGGCCGCGGCCTCAAGCCCGCTTCTCGACATTGGCACTCCGGGCCGGCACCCCGAACTCCTTGCGGCAGACCTCGGCCAGCACGGCGACGCCTTCGCGGATCTGCTGATGCGTCGGGCTCGCAAAGCACAGCCTGAGGCGCGAGCTGGCATGGCTCTTGTTGGTCGACCATTCCGGCCCCGGATTGATCGAGACCCCGGCGGCGAGTGCGGCCTGATAGAGTTTCAGCGTATCGACCTGGTCGGGCAGCTTGACCCAGAGGAAGATGCCGCCCTTCGGCTCTTCGAATTCCGCTGCCGTGCCGAACTGCTCGTTCAGCGCCTCCATCAGCGTGTCCAGCTTGGTGCGCAGCGCCTTGGTCAGCGCCGGCACATGGCTCGCGAAATGCGGCTTGCAATAGGCGGCGAGCACCATCTGCTCCAGCGCGCCGGAGCCGGCATCGGTCTTCAGCGCCAGCATCCGCGACATCACCGCCCAGGGCGCCACGATGAAGCCGACGCGCAGCGCCGGCGCGATCGATTTGGAGAACGAGCCGATATGGATCACGCCGCCGTTTGGGCTCATCGCATGGATCGCCGGCGGCCGCTGCCCCGACCAGACGAGGTCGGCATAGCAATCGTCCTCGAAGATCGGCACGCCATACTCGGTCGCGAGCCGTACCAGCTCAGTGCGGCGGCTCTCGGGCATGATGCTGCCGGTCGGATTCTGCACCGTCGGAATGGTGTAGATGTATTTCGGCCGGATGCCGCGGCTCTTCAGGTCCGCCAGTGTCGCGGCCAGCACGTCCATGCGCATGCCGTCCTTGTCGAGGGGGACGCCGACCACATTGACGCCGAGCCGCGCCAGGCGGGTCAGCGAGCCCTGATAGCTGTCCTGCTCGAAAATGACGGTGTCGCCGCGGGTCAGCAGCGTCGCGTTGACGAGGTCGAGCGCCTGCAGTGAGCCGGAGACGATCAGGAGATCGTCGACGGTGCAGTTGATGCCGGCATCGCGCTTGAGCTTCGTCACCAGGAATTCGCGCAAGGGCAGGTAGCCCTGCGGGCCATGCGCCAGCCCATAGGTCGCGAGTGAGCGGCCCTCGCGTTGGAGCGCGAGGTTGGTCGCCTCGATCAGGCCGTCGAGCGGCAGTTGCTCGGAATCGTTGTTGCCGCCGACGAAACTGTATTTGGCAAGGCCCGTCCAGCGCGCAGAAGGGGCCGGCAGCCCTGCCGGAAACAGGGGTGCGAAATCGAAGCTGGACGTCATGGGGGTGTTCCTCGTTTTGTTCTTGTTGAGCCAGCCGGTGTTGCGCCGGCCAGCCTTACTTCTTGCCAGCCGTCCGGGTCGGACGGACTCACTTCTTTGTGGCCGTCCTGGTCGGACGGCCCTGGCTGATGAAAGCGTAATGCGCATTGGCGACGCCGCCAACCATGAGGGCCTCGACCACGGGCTCGGCGATCTCGCCCGTCGCAGCCCAGTCGACCAGGAAATTGGCCCCGGTCCCGCCGCGCACGTCGTCGGTCGGAATGAAGATCGAGACGGTGGCAAGTGGCCTCAAGGCCACGGGCGCCTTCAGATAACTCTCGACCTGCTTGCCTGCGGTGTCGAAATAGGCGATGCGTTTGATCACCAGTGCTTGCGTCTCGGAGGCGTTGTGAACACTCAAGGTCACCGAGAAGTCGACGCGCAGCTTGCCCTGGCTCATTGCGACGCTGGAATAGGCAGGCACGTAGAATCCACCGGAGATTGCAAGTTCCTCCTTCGGCAGCGCGGCGAGGGAATCGGCAAAGTTCTGTTCAATATTGACCTTGGATTGTGCGGCGGCGGGCACGGCAAAGGCGAGGGGGCATAGAAGCATTGCTGCGAACAGCCCTTTTCGCATGTGACGAATTGCTCGCTTGCCGCGCCGCAACCCGTCTCTAGGGTGCGGCAAAACGGACCAATTTGGCATGCACGAGCTCATTCGCGACATCACTCTCTGTATTCTGTTTGCCTGGATGCTGGGCCTTCTCGCCCATTTCTCCCGGCAGCCGCTCATTCTGGCCTATCTTATCGCCGGCTTTTGCATAGGTCCATTCGGCGCCGGCTGGGTCCATTCGCAGGAATCGATCGGCGTCATCTCCGAGCTCGGCCTGATCTTCATGCTGTTCATGATCGGGTTGGAGATCGACCTGAAGAAGATCGTGCGGGCGGGAAGGGTGATCCTGTTCGCGGCGGGTGGCCAGCTGCTCGGCGGCTGCCTGCTCGGGGTCCTGTTCTTCGTCGGCATCGGCCTGTCGCTCGGCGGCGGGCACTTCGATGCGGTCTATCTCTGCGTCGCCTGCGCGCTGTCGAGCACCGTGATCATCGTCAAGGTGCTCTACGAGAAACGCGAGCTCGACACGCTGCCGGGGCGCATCACGCTCGGCGTGCTGGTGCTGCAGGACATCTTCGCCATCCTGTTCCTGGCGGTGCAGCCCAGCCTTGCCAATCTGCAAGCCAGCGTCATCCTGCTCTCGATCGGCCGTGTCGCGGTGCTGGTCGCCGCAGCTCTGCTGGTGAGCCGCTACGTGCTGCCGCGGCTGTTCCACCAGATCGCCCGGCGGCCCGAGCTGATCCTGCTCGGCGCACTGGCCTGGTGCTTTCTCGTCGCCGAGACCGCCGAGCGGCTGTCGCTGTCGCGCGAGATGGGCGCCCTGATCGCCGGCGTCTCGCTCTCGACCTTTCCCTACGCGCTCGACGTCACCGCCAAGGTCACCACGCTGCGCGACTTCTTCATCACGCTGTTCTTCGTCGCGCTTGGCATGACCATTCCCGTCCCCGGCCTCTCCGTGATCTGGCTGGCGCTGATGATCGCGGCTTTCACCGTGGTGAGCCGCCTCGTCACCACCTTCACGCCGCTCTATCTGATGAAGCAGGGCTTGCGCGCCAGCCTGTTGCCGGCGCTGAACCTCGCGCAGATCTCCGAGTTCTCGCTGGTGGTGATCCAGACCGGCGTTGCCGATCACCATATCGCAGCGCAGACGGCGAATGCCGCCTCCTTCGCCTTCGTGGTGCTCGCGGTGCTCTCGACCTTCGCGATGAGCCGCAGCGACGAGATCACCCGCTGGGCCATCGGCCCCCTGAAGCGGATCGGCCTGCGCGATCTCGACCACGGCAACGGCCATGCCGAGGAGGGGCACGAGGGCGGCCATGGCGAGGCCCGCCGTATCGTCATCCTCGGCTTTTTCCGTGCGGCGAGCGCGCTGCTGGCCGAGATCGAACGGCAGGCGCCGGTGCTGCTCGAGCAGATCACCGTGGTCGATTTCAACCCCAATGTGTACCAGACGTTGCTGTCGCGCGGCCTGCACGTGATCTATGGCGACATCAGCAGCGCGGATACGCTGCTCCATGCCGGCGTCGGCAAGTCCGAGATGATCATCCTCAGCGTGCCGGATTCGCTGCTGAAGGGCGCCAGCAACGAGAAGCTGGTCCGCCACGTCCGCGCGCTCAATCCGACCGCCCTGATCGTGGCCACGGCCGATCTCCTGTCGGACGTGGAGGAGCTCTATGCGGCCGGCGCCAGCTACGTCACCGTGACCCGCCTTAGCGACGCTCATGAGCTGTTTACCGTGATCGAGGCCGCGCAGGCCGGCCTGCTGACCGACAAGCGCGCCGAGCTCGACCAGCGGCTCGGCGAGCGCCGCGAAGTGCTGCCCTGACGCGGGGACCGGCCGTCTTCCTTCCCGGCATTCCGCGCCTATATCCCTGGTATCTTCGGTGCAAGCCTGCCCACCTTGGCAGGCCTGCCGTCGGGCATATGCGGTTGCGTCCAGGACACTAGCGCCCCGGCCCAAGTCCGGCTAAGCCTCCCGCCCATAACCGATAGAGATTGGGACATGCCCGATAGCGTCCAGGAAGTCTTGCAGGCCTTTGCCCGGGGTGAGCTCGTGGTCGTCACCGACGACGAGGACCGTGAGGGCGAGGGCGATCTGATCGTCGCCGCCTCGCTCTGCACCGCCGAGAAGATGGCGTTCATCATCCGCCATACGTCAGGCATCGTCTGCGCGCCGGTGACCACCGAGGACGCGCGCCGCCTGCGGCTCGATCCGATGGTGGCCCACAACGATTCCGCGCACACCACCGCCTTCACGGTGTCGATCGACTACAAGCCCGATGGCGGCACCGGCATCTCCGCCGAGGAGCGCGCCTCCTGCTGCCGCGCGCTGTCCAATCCCAATGTCGGCGCCAATGATTTCGCCCGGCCCGGCCACATCTTCCCGCTGATCGCCAAGGATGGCGGCGTGCTGCTGCGCTCGGGCCATACCGAGGCCGCCGTCGATCTGTGCAAGCTCTCCGGCCTGCCGCCGGTCGGCGTCATCAGCGAATTGATGAACGACGACGGCAGCGTGATGAAGGGCGAGCAGGTCGCCCGCTTCGCCGCCCAGCACAAGCTGAAGCATGTCACCATCGCGGACATGATCGCCTACCGCCAGGCGCGCGAGAAGCTGATCGAGCGGGTCTCGACCTTCGTCACCGAAAGCCCGATCGGACCCTTGCAGGGCTATGCCTATCGTTCGCCGTTCGATTCCATCGCCCACGTCGCGTTCGTCTACAATGGCGTCGGTGACGGCAAGAACGTGCTGACGCGCTTCCACAAGCCGAACATCGTCAAGGACACCTTCACCGGCCACAAGCGCATGGCGGCCGTGCTCGAGCATTTCAAGAAATCAGGCCGCGGCGTCCTGGTTTACTTGCGCGACGGCGCGGCCGGTGTCCCCGTGTCCCCGTTGCCCGACGAGAGCGCGACCGAGGCCGACCGCAACCGCCAGTGGCGCGAGGTCGGCGTCGGTGCGCAGATCCTGCGCGATCTCGGCGTCACCTCGATCCGGCATCTCACCTCCTCGGTGCACGACTACAAGGGCCTGTCCGGCTTCGGCATCGAGATCGTTGCCAACGAGCAGCTCGAAACCTGACAACGGCATTTCCGGTTCGTCGGTGTTGCGCCCCGGAACGACCGAAACCAGGATGCAATTGCACTTGTTGCCGCGGCGCTTTAGTTTGTCGGGCAAATTTTGACGGAACCAGACGAAAGGACGTTTCATGAGCGTGCGCCCTCAGGCCAAGGACAAGCCGGCTGCGGCTTCTTTCCAGTGGGACGATCCGTTCCTGCTCGACGAGCAGCTGACCGAAGACGAGCGCATGGTGCGCGACACCGCCCGCGCCTACGCCCAGGACAAGCTGCTGCCGCGCGTCTCCAAGGCCTATCTCGAAGAGAAGACCGATCGCGAGATCTTCAACGAGATGGGCGAGCTCGGCCTGATCGGCATCACGCTGCCGGAGGAATATGGCTGCGCCAATGCGAGCTACGTCGCCTATGGCCTCGTCGCGCGGGAGATCGAGCGGGTCGATTCCGGCTATCGCTCGATGAACTCGGTGCAGTCCTCGCTGGTCATGTACCCGATCTACGCCTATGGCGACGAGAACCAGCGCAAGAAGTACCTGCCGAAGCTCGCCAGCGGCGAGTGGGTCGGCTGCTTCGGCCTGACCGAGCCCGATGCCGGCTCCGATCCGGCCGGCATGAAGACCCGCGCCGAGAAGGTCGCGGACGGCTATCGTCTCACCGGCAGCAAGATGTGGATCTCGAA
This sequence comes from Bradyrhizobium sp. CIR48, assembly GCF_014198315.1. Taxonomy (NCBI): domain Bacteria; kingdom Pseudomonadati; phylum Pseudomonadota; class Alphaproteobacteria; order Hyphomicrobiales; family Nitrobacteraceae; genus Bradyrhizobium; species Bradyrhizobium sp. CIR48. The sequence goes on along the minus strand of NZ_JACIHG010000011.1, from coordinate 126,492 downwards.
CGCGCCGATCGCCGACGTGTTCGTGGTCTGGGCCAAGTCGGCCGCGCATGACAACCAGATCCGCGGCTTCGTGCTGGAAAAGGGCATGAAGGGCCTGTCCGCGCCGAAGATTGGCGGCAAGCTCTCGCTTCGCGCCTCCATCACCGGTGAGGTCGTGATGGACGGCGTTGTGGTTCCGGAAGATGCCCTGCTGCCCAACGTCTCCGGTCTCAAGGGTCCGTTCGGCTGCCTCAACCGTGCCCGCTACGGCATCTCCTGGGGCGCGCTCGGCGCCGCCGAGGACTGCATGCACCGCGCGCGCCAGTACACGCTCGACCGCAAGCAGTTCGGCAAGCCGCTTGCCGCGACCCAGCTCGTGCAGAAAAAGCTCGCCGACATGGAGACCGAGATCGCGCTCGGCCTTCAGGGCTCGCTTCGCGTCGGCCGCCTGATGGACGAGGGCAAGTTCGCGCCCGAGATGATCTCGATCATGAAGCGCAACAATTGCGGCAAGGCCCTCGACATCGCCCGTGTCGCGCGCGACATGCACGGCGGCAACGGCATCTCGATCGAGTACCATGTGATGCGCCACGTCCATAACCTCGAGACGGTCAACACCTATGAGGGGACGCATGACGTCCACGCGCTGATCCTGGGGCGCGCCATCACGGGCATTCAGGCGTTTTTCTGAGCGGCTACGCGGTGAACGCGTGAGGCACGAGAACTCTCCAACTGCGTCATGGCCGGGCTTGTCCCGGCCATCCACGTCTTAAGCCACGCGAAGAACGTGGATGCCCGGCACAAGGCCGGGCATGACGAAGTCAGCAAGGAATGAGCAAGCCATGTCCGACAATGACGACGTCCCGTTCAACCGCAACTTTCCGCTGAAGCCGGGCGTCGTCGAGGAAGTCCGGCCCGGCGTGCGCCGCGTGCTCTGCAACAATCCGAGCCCGTTCACCTTCACCGGCACGGTCAGCTACATCGTTGGCAAGGGCAATGTCGCGATCATCGATCCCGGTCCCGACGATGCGGCGCATGCGGCTGCGCTGCTCGATGCCGTGCGCGGCGAGACGGTGAGCCATATCTTCGTCACCCACACCCATCGCGACCATTCGCCGAACACCGCGCGGATCAAGCAGGCGACCGGCGCGCCGGTCTATGCCGAGGGCCCGCACCGGGCCTCGCGCCCGCGCTTCGAGAGCGAGAAGCACAATCCGGAATCCGGCTCCGATCGCGACTTCGTACCCGACATCCGGATCGCGCATGGCGATGTCGTCGAGGGCGACGGCTGGCGGCTCGAGGCCGTTGCGACGCCCGGCCACACCGCCAATCATCTGGCATTCGCCTGGCCGGAGCGAAAGTTCAACTTCGTCGGCGATCACGTGATGGGCTGGTCCACCTCGATCGTGGCGCCGCCCGACGGCTCGATGATCGACTACATGGACTCGCTCGACCGGCTCGCCGCACGCGAGGAGGATCTCTATTTCTCCGGCCACGGCCCCGAGATCCCCGACGGCCAGCGCTTCGTGCGCTTCCTGATCCGGCACCGCAAGGCGCGCGAGGCCTCGATCCTGCACCGCCTCGCCAAGGGCGAGACCGACATCCCGACCATGGTCCGCGCGATCTATATCGGTATCGACCCGAGGCTGACGACGGCCGCCGGCTATTCCGTGCTGGCGCACCTGGAAGACCTGGTCGCCCGCGGCGTGGTGGCGACCGACGGCGATCCCGTGATCGGCGGGACGTATCGGATGGCGTAGGGGCGAATGGGGAGTAGCGAGTAGCGTTCCATTCGCTATTCGCTATTCGCTACTCGCCATTCGCCAGTTTCATTTCTTCACCGTCTTTGCCGGCGCTTTCGGCGGCGCCACCGGGGTCTTCTTCACCGGCTTGAGCGCGTCGGCATCGGCGGCGGTGTTGAGATCGTCGATGAATTTCTTGACCCGCGCGGCATTGCTGCCGAGATCGCTGTCGAAATTGCGCGAGGCAGAGCGGATGTCGACGCGGGAATCATCGCCGTCCGGCACGAACCTTATCGAAATGTCTTCGCGAAACCCCATGATCGGCGTGCGCGCCACCGCCTCGATGCGGCCGATGCGGCGCGGCGGCTGCGGTGCGCGCTCGTCGATGATGATCCATTTGCGCTTGTTGACGAGCTGGAGCGCGATCGCATAGGCGCGGTCGACGGAGATCTCGAGCTCGACGGGCTCGATATCAGGGTAGAAGTGGCGCTGCTGCTCCGCCGAATAGAGGCCGGCATAGACCGCGGTGTTGGTGCCCTCGCCGGTGCGCAGGCGCGCCAGCGCGTCGAAACGCGGCGGATCGATCGGGTCGGTGGTGATGTCGTAGATCGCCGGCAGCTTGCGATATTGCAGGGCCAGATAGGCGGGATAGGCGAGGATCGCCCCGTCGATCAGCAAAGCGAGCAGGATGCGCGCCATGCCACGCGAGCCGTTCTGCCAGATCGCGGCAAAGCCGGCGAGCCCGAACAGGATCGACAGGCCTGATATCGCGAGCCCGCCGAAGAAGGTCGCAAGGGCCGGCTTCGGCTCCAGGAAATCGAAGCGGACGATGATGATCGAGACCACCACCGCCACCACCGCGAACACGGCCAGATTGCGCGCCCAGCTCGCGAGGCTGGACACGGGCTCCGACTGATAGGGAGCGGAAAACCTGCGGGCCATCGAGTGAGCTCTGCCGGGGTTGGCGATGCCGGCCAGTTCGGCGCGACGAGGGCCGTTGAGACCACGGCGCGGGGGCAAATTCAAGGGAGATCGGGCTGTTATGACCGGTCATTCCGGGGCGGCTCAAGGAGCCGAACCCGGAATCTCGAGATTCCGGGTTCGATGCTTCGCACCGCCCCGGAATGACGTTGCTTGCTTTGCCGCTACGCCGCCGCGTTCGGGAAGCGATAATCCCTAAACTGGTCGCGCAGCGCCGTCTTCAGGATCTTGCCGGTGGCCGTATGCGGAATGCCCTCGACGAAGGCGACGTCGTCGGGCATCCACCATTTGGCGATCTTGCCGTCCATGTATTTGAGGATGTCCTCGCGGGTGGCCTGCTGGCCCTGCTTGAGTTGCACGATCAGGAGCGGCCGTTCGTCCCATTTGGGGTGGAACACGCCGATCACGGCGGCTTCGGCCACGGCCGGATGGCCAACCGCGAGGTTTTCGAGGTCGATCGAGGAGATCCACTCGCCGCCGGACTTGATCACGTCCTTGGAGCGGTCGGTGATCCGCATGTAGCCGTCCTCGTCGATGGTCGAGACGTCGCCGGTGTCGAAGAAGCCGTCCTCGTCGAGGATGTCGGTGTCGACGCGGTAATAGGCCTTGGCGACGGCGGGGCCGGAGACCTTGAGGCGGCCGAAGGTCTTGCCGTCCCAGGGCAGCTCCTTGCCGGCGTCGTCGGTGATCTTCATCTCGACCGCGAAGGGCGCATAGCCCTGCATCTGCAGCACGTCGAGCCGCGCATCGCCGGTGGCGTTCTGGAACGGCGGCTTCAGCGCCGCGACGCTGCCGATCGGGCTCATCTCGGTCATGCCCCAGGCGTGACGCACGTTCGAGCCCATGTCGAGGAAGGCCTTGATCATCGAGCGCGGCATCGCCGAGCCGCCGCAGATCACCATCTTCAGGTCCGGCAGCTTGAGATTATTGGCGGTCATGTGCTGGAGCAGCATCAGCCACACCGTGGGCACGCCGGCGGTGTGCGTCACCTTCTCGGTCGAGAGCAGCTCGTAGACCGAGGCGCCGTCGAGCTTGGCGCCGGGCATGACCAGCTTGGTGCCCTGCGAAGGCGCGGAGAAGGCGATGCCCCAGCTGTTGGCGTGGAACAGCGGAACCACCGGCAGCATCGTCTCGGACGCGCTGGTGCCGAGCGCGTCGACATTGTTGGCCATCAGCGCGTGCAGCACGTTGGAGCGATGCGAATACAGCACACCCTTCGGGTCACCGGTCGTGCCCGACGTGTAGCACATCGCGGCTGCCGTGTTCTCGTCAAAGTCCTTCCATTTGAATTTGCCGTCGGCCTCCGCAATCCAGTCCTCGTAGGCGACCACATTCTTCAGCGTCGTCTGCGGCATGTGCGCCTTGTCGGTGAGCACGACGTAGCGTTCCACGCTGGTCAGCTTGTCGGCGATCTTCTCCAGGACCGGAACGAAGGTGATGTCGGTCATCACGATGCGGTCCTGCGCATGGTTGATGATCCAGGCAATCTGCTCGGGGAAAAGGCGGGGATTGACGGTATGGCAGATGGCGCCGATCCCCATGATGCCGTACCACACCTCGAGATGGCGCCAGGTGTTCCAGGCGATCGTCGCGACACGGTCGCCGAGCTTGATACCGTCGCGCTCCAGCATCTGCGAGACCTTGAGCGCGCGCTTGTGGATCTCGGCGTAATTGGTGCGATGGATCGGTCCCTCGACCGAGCGGGTAACCACCTCCTGCTTGCCATGAATTTTGGCGGCATGTTCGATGATCCGGTGGCAGAGCAGGGGCCAATCTTGCATCAAACCAAGCATTCCGACGTTCCTCCGAGAAGTCGCTGGGCGCGTTGTCGCTCTCAGCGTTGGGCCAAAGAATTGTCATGAGTTTTAGCCTGCCGGACTTTCGCCGCAAATGGTCTTGTCGCGGCTATATGTCCGCTGGCGCGGCAATGGTTACCGCTGCGCTCGGGCTGTCGCTCGTCCTCGCCGAGAGGGCAGAGGCGCGAAAATACACATCCCCACTGGATATCTTCGGTATCGCCGCACCACGGTCGCGCCCCGCGGTTCATTCCGCCAGGATCCCGCTGCCGAGACCGCGCCCCGAGGAGGCGCCCAAGGCATCGGACAAGGCATCGGACGAGGCTCCGCCGGACGCGGACGGCAAGCCTCTCGCGGACAAGCCCGGCGCCGACAAGCCCGCCGAGGCTGCGGCACCAGCCCAAAAGCCGGTCTCGGCCTGCCGTCTCGCGCTGACCGAGGAGATCGCGATCGCGCCCTCGATTCCGGATATCCGCGGCCCCGGCGCCTGTGGCGGCGAGGATCTGGTGCGGCTGGAAGCCGTCGTTCTGCCGGACAAGCGCAAGGTGACGGTCAAGCCGGCGGCGATTCTTCGCTGCACCATGGCGTCGGCGATCGCCGATTGGCTGCGCAAGGACATGGCGCCGCTGGCCACCAGCCTCGGCTCGACCATTGGCGAACTCGACAATTTCGATTCGTTCGAGTGCCGCGGACGCAACCGCGTCGTCGGCGCGCTGCTGTCAGAGCACGGCAAGGCCAATGCCCTCGATGTCCGGGCCATCAAGCTGACCAACGGGCAGTCGATCGGCCTCACCGACCGCACCATGTCGCGCGACGTGCGCGAGCGCGTGCTGCACTCGGTCTGCGCGCGCTTTTCCACCGTGCTCGGCCCGGGCTCGGACTGGTACCATGAGGACCATATCCATCTCGACCTGGCGCAGCGGCGCAACGACTACCGGATCTGCCAGTGGAACGTCTGGGATCCCCTGCCGCAGGTCGCCCCGCTGCTGCCAGCGGAACGCCCCGAGGAGGCGCCACCGCGCGAGGTCGCGGCCAAGCCCGAGGTCAAGCCCGAGGCCAAGCCTGAAGAAAAGGAAGGAGCTGACGACGAGGAGGTGGAGAAGTCTCCGGCGCCTGCGAAAAAGCCGGCGGCCGATGCCAGCAAGTCCCAGCCGCGCAAGCCGGCAACAAAAAAGCGCCGGTGAAACCGGCGCTTTTCGATCGCAGAGATCAGCAGGCGATCAGTAGCTGCCCGCCTGGCCGGTTTGGCTGCCGCCGAGCGCCAGCCGCGAATTGTAGGGCGAATCGCCATGCTTCGGCTCGAGCACCACGACGAGGGTGCCGAGCTTGACGCGATCATAGAGATCGATCGCGTCCTCGTTGGTCAGACGGATGCAGCCCGAGGAGATCGAAGCGCCGATATATTCCGGCTGATTGGTGCCGTGGATGCGGAACAACGTGTCTTTCCCGCCGGAATAGAGGTAAATCGCGCGAGAGCCCATCGGATTGTCCGGGCCGGGTGCGACATAGGTCGGCACGCCCAGGCGCGAAATTTCGCCGGGGGTGGGGTGCCAGGCCGGCCACTCGGTCTTGCTGCCCACCTTGGCGATGCCCGACCAGGCCATGGCCTCTTCGCCAACGGTGATGCCGTAACGGATCGCCTTGCCGCCATCCAGCACGTAATAGAGATAGTGATTGTCGGAATCGACCACGATCGAGCCCGGCGATTCCTTGCGGTGGTATTGGACGATGGCGCGGCGGAACGGCTCGGCAACCGGGGTGTTCTCGTACCGAACTTTGGCGAGCAGTTCCTTGTCCTTCGGCTTGAAGGCTTTGGTGTCGGTCGCCTCGAAATGCGTGGCCTGCATGCAGCCCGACAGCATCAGGCCGGCGGCCAGAATTCCCAACTTAACTTTCAGCGACGACATGATTTGGTTCCAATCAAAACAATACCGTGCGGAAGGCCTGAGCTTACTGCCCAAGTTCCTCGACTCCGTTAATCCCATTATCGTTGAAATCTGCCACAATTCCAGCACTGAAGGCCTTATCCCGCGCTGCGAGACCCAAGCTGTGGCTTTTCTGCCGCAAGTTTTGCGGCCCCGTGAAGATTTTTGGGCCAAAGGGGGCCGGACTGTCGATTCCGTACCACAGTTGAGCCATGGCCGCGCCACAAATGCAAACGCTCCATTAATGTGGTTGTCATCGTGAACTTGTCAGAATCGCGCTAAGGGCTGTCATTCTGCCGCAGGTTCTCTGGAGTCGTGCATGTTTTCGGTGTTTGTTCCCTCCGAGTCTGTCCTGAAGAAGGTTGTCATCGAAGATCTTGCCGCGGTGCCCGAAAGCGCGGTCTGGATCGACCTCGTCAACCCCACCGCGGCCGAGGACAAGGCAGTGGAGCGGCTCGCCGGCATCGCCATCCCGACCCGGGAAGACATGCAGGAGATCGAGATCTCCAGCCGTCTCTATATCGAGAACGGCGCGCGCTACATGACCGCGACGCTGATGTGCCACTCCGATACCGACATGCCCCGGACCACGGCGGTGACCTTCATCCTCGGCGACCACCGCCTGGTGACGGTGCGCTACGACCTGCCGAAGCCGTTCGCCCTGGTCGAGGCCAAGCTTGCCCGCTCCTGCACGCCCTCCATTACCGGCGAGATGGTGCTGATGGAGCTGCTGGACGCCGTGATCGACCGCTGCGCCGACATCCTGGAGCGCTGCGGCGCCGAGATCGACCAGGTCAGCCACGACATCTTCGAGCCCGAGAGCGAGCGCCACGGTCACGCCAAGCAATATTCCCAGATCCTGATCTCGATCGGCCGCAAAGGCGATCTGACCTCGAAGGTTCGCGAGAGCCTGGTGTCGATCGGCCGTGTCGTCACCTTCCTTTCGGCGGTGGTGGAGGGGGTGAAATGGTCGAAGGACATGCGCGAGCAGCTCAAGACCATGCAGCGCGACGTTGCCTCGCTGACCGACCACGCCTCCTATCTCTCCAGCAAGATCACCTTCGTGCTCGATGCCATGCTCGGCGTCGTCAATCTCGAGCAGAACAACATCATCAAGCTGTTCTCGGTGATGGCCGTCGTGCTGATGCCGCCGACGCTGATCGCCTCGATCTACGGCATGAACTTCAAGATGATGCCGGAACTCGAATGGGCGCACGGCTATCCGATGGCGCTGGTGATGATGCTCGTCGCCGCGATTCTTCCGTACTGGCTCTTCAAGTGGAAGAAGTGGCTCTGATCCCGTCGCGCTCGGAAAATAGCTACCGAGACCTTACGCCGGTCGCACAGACACGGTGAATCGTGTCGCAGAATAGATCGGGATTGCGGCCGCGCCGTGATGTGTTCGCCGTGCCGCAATTCCTCCGGTAAAATTTGAGCGGTGGGCTGAACGTTTGCGCGAAACTTGTCTGCGATAAGCAGTGCGTAGCCGCGAGGAACAACCATGGTTGAAAAACACATAACGTCGCCCCGCAACGTCATCGACCTGGCGAACTATCGTCAGGTCCTGGCGAGCGGCAAGGCGTCGTCGATGTCGGCACGCATGTGCCGGCACTGTGGTGCTCCGCTGCTCGACGGTGAGAATGACGACGACTGCTCGACCGCATTCAGCACGGCCGCTCCACGGCCGCGCGACAGGTCACGTCGGATTCGAATCGATTGAGGAACGGAAGGCGAGGGCGATCCAGGTCTTGCGGCGGCGTTGTCTGGATCGCCTTGCTTCCCTTTTGTTCAGGACAATCGGCTGTGACGTCCGATTGGCGGGTGCGTTAGAGACCGGCTGAACCCCCATCCAGCCAAAACGGGGCCTGTGTCGGGCTCTGTCAATCCAAGCGCGCGAAAATATTCCACTTTACCGAAATTCGGTTTCGGCGTATGTGTTGCCCATCCCGGCTCACCCAAGAGGGGCGACTATGTGTCGTCACTGTCGCGAGCCGGGGTTGCGGTGGACGCGGCAGCGTCGGCACGAGAGGCGCGGGCAGGGCAGGTAGTCCCTGTGAGCCCGAGGCTTCGTGCGGACGAGCGGCGCTGCCAGGCTTCGTCTCGTCTGTAAGTTTCCGGCTTCGTCGACAGGGCTGGAAAAACTGCGGCGAAATGGCGGGCCGTGCGTACGGCAAAACCGTGTGGTCCTGGCCGTCGTTGCTACGGTCAAGTCCTTGCGAAGGTGCGAGCGAGCCCAACCGGGCAGACTGCATCATCCAAATTCGCGGGGCGAGGGAGGCCAGAAGGAATGGTCGGCTCCCGGGAGATCACGGCATAAGCCGTCCAGCCACCGCGCAGGGAAGGCCGAGTGATTGGCACCACCTGTATGCTGCTGTGCGGTTCTTTCTGCGTGTGCTTTTCGCGCAGCGGACCGCGGGTGCGAGCCGGCACCCGGCCTTCCCTGCGCCCTCTTGGATGAGAGGGTGGAGTGATCAAGCAAAGCTCGGGCGAAATGCGCCGCGAGGCCGAAGAAGCGTGTCTGCGAGCTGAGCTACGTGCCACAAACCAGATCTCGTAGGGTGGGCAAAGCGCAGCGTGCCCACGCCTTGTTGCTTATGGACGGAGATCGTGGGCACGGCGCTATGCGCCTTTGCCCACCCTACGGCACCGCCGCTGGGATGTGCACTGGAGCATCGCAATGACATGTGTGAGGAAAACATGCGCCACAATCCGCTCTCGTGCCCCAGACGCAGTGCAGCGTCACTGCGTGCCGCAACGCGTCCGGGACACGAGAGAGCGAGGTTGTCGCCCTTGCTCCGTCACTGCAATGACGCGAACGGACTACACGTGCTGGCCGCCGTTGATGTGGATCTCGGCGCCGTTGACATAGGACGAGGTGTCCGTGCACAGCACGTAGATGATCTTGGCGACCTCGTCGGGCGTGCCGAGCCGGTGCATCGGAATCTGCTGTTCGACGATCTTCTCGGTGCCCGGCGACAGGATCGAGGTATCGATCTCGCCCGGAGCGATCGCGTTGACGCGCACGCCGACGCGGCCGAAATCGGAGGCCATCTCGCGCGTCAGCGCCGCGAGCGCGGCCTTCGACGTCGCGTAGGCGGCGCCCGCGAAGGGGTGCACGCGCGAGCCCGCGATCGAGGTGACGTTCACGACCGAGCCCTTGGCCGCCTTCAATTCCTCGATCAGCCCGCGCGCAATCATGATCGGCGCGAAGAAGTTGACGTGGAAGACGTGCGTCCAGGTGTCGAGATCGGTGTCGACCGAGCCGAGCCTGGAGCCGCCCACGCCCTTCGGCGAGATCGCGGCGTTGTTGACCAGCGCATGCAGCGCGCCGCCCTCCAGCCGGCTGCGGATCTCGCTGATCGCGCGCGCGGTATCCTCGGGATTGCCGAGGTCGACCTGGATGTGGTCCTCGGGCCCCGCGTCCCACGGACAGTCCTCCGGAAACGGATGCCGCGAGCAGGTGATGACGCGCCAGCCCGCCGAGGAGAAGCGGATCACGGTGGCGTGGCCGATGCCGCGGCTGGCTCCGGTCAGGAGCAGTGTACGGCGCGGCGCATTGGACGAATGCGGCATGGACATCTTTCAGGTCGGCCTAAAGCTTAGGGATACATCCGCGTCTTGGACCACTTCTGGCCGGCCGCGTCACGGCGAAATTCGATGCGGTCGTGCAAGCGGAACGGGCGGTCGTGCCAGAACTCGATGCGTGAGGGCGTGATGCGCCAGCCGCTCCAGCCCGGCGGCCGCGGCACTTCGCCGATGACGTATCTGGCCGCGACTTTCGCGATGGCCTGCTCGAAAGCGAAGCGGCTCTCCAGCTCTTGCGACTGCTTGCTCGCCCAGGCGCCGATCTGGGCCTGCTTGGGTCGGGTGGCGAAATAGGCGTCGGCCTCGGCCTCGGTCACCGGCGTCACGTTGCCGCGGATGCGGACCTGACGGCGCAGCGACTTCCAGTGAAAAAGTAACGCTGCCTTAGGATTTGCGGCGAGTTCGCGGCCCTTCTGGCTGGCGATGTGGCTGTAGAAGACAAAACCCTCGGTATCGAAGCCTTTCATCAGCACCATGCGCACGTCAGGCAGCCCGTCGGGGTCGACAGTTGCGAGCGCCATGGCGTTCGGATCGTTCGGCTCGCTCTTGATCGCCTCGTTCAGCCAGGCCTCGAACAGCGCAAATGGCTCGTCGGCGGCGGTGAAATCACCGGATGTTAAGGGTGTCTGGTGTTTCATCGAGGTCGTGTCGGTCATGTCTGGAGTCCGAGTTGCGTCCCGCGGCCCAAAACGCGTTGTTGTCCGCTACCGCCCTATATAGGGCATGGGGACGCGTTGGCCTATCGGCGATCCGGCCGTCCGGCTTTGTCATGACGATCATTGTCATCGGGCTCGGTGCCGGAGGATGCAGCTTTTCCCGCAATGACAAGAGTGCCTACGCCAAGGCCGATGACAGCGACCTCACCGGTTCGATCGCGCGGCCGGCGAAGGACGCCCCGCCCACCGAGACCGATCTTGCCTTCGCCCGCAACGCCGCCTCCGACGTCCTCAGCAAGGGCGACAGGGATTCCAGCCAGCATTGGGAGAATCCGGAGACCGGTGCGCGCGGCTCGGTGACGCCGATCGCGCAGTCCTATGCCGCCGAGGACGGCCGCAGATGCCGCGATTTCCTGGCGAGCTACGTCAACGGGGCGACCGAAAGCTGGCTCCAGGGCGCCGGCTGCCAAAGCACCCGTGGCCGTTGGGAGATTCATACGCTAAAGCCGTGGCGGAGCTAGGATTCGGCGCGCGCCCCTAGTTGCAAAAATGCCACTCTCTTCCCACATGAATCCCTGGTGGGGCGGGGAGCCCTTTGAACAATTCGATTTCTTGAAGGAGACGTGACGGATGCGCGACCCCTATGAGGTCTTGGGGGTGCCGCGGAGCGCCAGCGCTGCCGCGATCAAGAGCGCCTATCGCAAGCTTGCCAAGAAGCATCATCCCGACAGCAACAAGGACGACCCGAAAGCCGCCGAGCGCTTCTCCGAGATCAACTCGGCGAACGAGATCATCGGCGACGAGGACAAGCGCAAGCAGTTCGACCGCGGCGAGATCGACGCCGACGGCAAGCCGCGCTTCCAGGGTTTTCCGGGCGGTGGCGGGCCGCGCGGGCGTGCCGGCCCCGGCGGCTTCGAAAGCTATACGTTCCGCTCCGGCGGCGGCCCCGGCCAGGGCGGCGGTGCGTTCGAGGATATCCTCAACAGCATGTTCGGTGGCGGGATGCGTGGCGCCCGGCCTGGGGCCGGCGGCGCCGGGCAGTTCGAATTCGACACCGGCGGCGTCGGGCTCGATCTCGACGTGAATGTCGCCATGTCCGTCTCGCTGGAAGAGGCGGTCAAGGGCGGCGAGAAGCGCGTCCGACTGCCGACCGGCAAGGAGCTCAACGTCAAGATTCCGGCCGGCGTCACCGAGGGCCAGCAGATCCGGCTCCGGGGGCAGGGCGAGTCCGCGCAGGGCCATCCGCCCGGCGATCTCCTGATCACCATCAGCATCGCGCCGCACGCCCACTTCAAGGTCGAGGGCGCCGACTTGCGGATTGATCTGCCAGTGACGCTCTACGAGGCCGTGCTCGGAGCCAAGGTCCGCGTGCCCACCCTCGGCAATGCCGTGGAGCTTTCGGTTCCGAAGAACACTTCCAGCGGCCGGACCTTCCGCCTTAAAGGTAAGGGATTGCCGAAATCTGGCGGAACCGGGGATCTCTTCGTCACGATCAGGATTATGCTACCGGACGGGAACGACGCCGAGCTTGAAGCATTGATGGAGAAGTGGCGGGACCAACACCCCTACAATCCACGTAGCGGGCTCGGCTAGGGCGCTAGCCGAGGCATCCCGACGATCGGAGCATTCTCTCCCCGAAAGGATGATGCTCAACATACGCCTGAAGCGCGGTTCGCGCTTCGACGCTGACGTTCGAGACGTGTCGGTTGCCCGGCGGGGCAGCCGATAAAAAGGTGCGGCCTCGAGAGGGGGACCAGCGCGGTACCAAAAACCCCAATCGAGGCCGCCCGCGTCGATCGGCGGATCGAACGCTGCTCATTTTCGCGTGATCATCCGGTGCGATAATGAGACGCGCCGATGTCTTCATTCCAAATTTTCAATGACGGAATCTAGGCACCGCCCTCAAGCGGCTGTCTAGGTGCCGTTTTTCTCGGCCTGATCATAGACCGCCTGCGCCACCTTGGTCAGCCGGTCGCGATCACCGCCACCGCTGACGACGTAGCCGACGCCGCGCTCGGCCCAGAACAGCGCACCGTCCTTGTCCGTCCTGGCGTAGCGCATTTGCGTCGCACCATTCTCGGTCTTGGCGGTGTAGATCGTATAGCGCTCGCCCGAGGCGCCCTCATACATCAGGAACGAGGCCGGGCCGTTCGGACCCGGCAACAGCCGGCCGCCAACGAGCTTCAGCCCGCTCGCCTCCAGGTTCGGCGCGAACACGGTCCAGCCGCAACGCCGGGTCAGCCAGGCCTGCAGGTGGTCGCGCTCGTTGCCGCCGACCTCGACGGGGTGGCGGACCTCCACGACATAGAGGCGGTGGGCGTCGAGCGCGTCCGCCGTAAAGCTCCGGAAGGTGGAGGGGGCATTGGCGGCGCCATGCCCGACCCAGCCGGCGGCGCCGCCGGCGACGAAGGCGACCAGCACCGCCGCCGCGGCGCCGTAGAGCCATTGCCGCGGGCGGCGTTCCAGCCGCTCGAGCTCCAGCCGGGCCGGCACCGGCTCCTGGGCGACGGAATCGTAGCGGGCGTGCAGCATCTCAGCCATGGCGCGCCAGGACTGCACGCGCTCGGCCTCTTCAGGATGGGCGGCGAGCCAGGCCTCGACGTCGGCGCGGCGCTCGGCCGGCAGCTCGCCGTCGACATAGGCGTGCAGCTCGTCCTCGGTCACTGGGATATTGCGGTCGTTCATATCAATCGTCTCTGGCTCTGTGGCCTTAAATGTCGTTCAAAGCTCGACGTCGTTCGCTGCATCGGGAAGCTGCAGCCGAACCATATGCGATGCATCAACCCTGCCATCATTTCACCCGCCTGAGCGTCGGGCGCTCGCCCTCCAGCGAAGCCTTGACGTGGGCGCGGGCGCGGGCCAGGCGCGACATCACGGTGCCGATCGGCACGCCCTGGATGTCGGCGACCTCGCGGTAGCTCATGCCTTCCAGCATCACGAGGAGCAACACCGAGCGTTGCTCCTCGACGAGCGTCGCCAGCGCCCTCTCGATGTCGCGCCCTTCGGCTTCGGTGCCGCTGGCATCCGGGTTGTTCTCCGTCAGCTGCGTGAACTGCGGCCGCCTTGCCAGCGAGCGCCGCCGGTTCTTGTTGAGGTTGGTCAGGATCGTGTAGAGCCAGCTCCTGACGTCGCCTCCGAGAAACAATCGCTCCGAACGCAGCGCCCGCACCAGCGTGTCCTGCACCAGATCGTCGGCCGCATCCGCGTCGCGCGTGAGCGCGCGGGCGTAGCGGCGCAACGCCGGGATCATGGCTTCCACACTCTGGCGAAACGCACTCATTGCGGTCTTGACGTCCTGGTATCAGGCGCGAGCGCCTATAGCGATCATAACACCCGAACGGAACGGCTATTCCGGCGCTCGAAACAGCGTTAACGCGGCGTATTAGGGCTGTACCGCAGGGGAGGGCTGGTGTACCTCCAGACCTCACCAAGAGTTCGACGGGACGTTCAAAAATGGCGCAGAATTCGGGTCTGATGCAAGGAAAGCGCGGAGTGGTCCTCGGCGTTGCCAACAACCGCTCGATCGCCTGGGGCATCGCCAAGGCGTGCCACGCCGCCGGCGCCGAGCTCGCCTTCACCTATCAGGGCGATGCGCTGAAGAAGCGCGTCGAGCCGCTCGCTGCCGAGATCGGTGGTCTCGTGCTCGGCCATTGCGACGTCACCGATGCTGCGACCATCGATGCTGCGTTCGCGGTGCTGAAGGAAAAATGGGGCAAGATCGACTTCCTGGTGCACGCGATCGCCTATGGCGAGCAGCTCGACGGCCGCTACGTCGACACCACGCAGGAGAATTTCTCCAAGTCGATGCTGATCTCCTGCTACTCGTTCACGGCGGTGGCGCAGCGCGTAGAAAAGCTGATGACCGACGGCGGCTCGCTGATCACGCTCAGCTATTACGGCGCCGAGAAGTGGATGCCGCATTACAACGTGATGGGCGTCGCCAAGGCGGCGCTGGAGGCCAGCGTGCGCTATCTCGCCGCCGATCTCGGCGAGAAGGACATCCGCGTCAACGCGATCTCGGCAGGTCCGATCAAGACGCTCGCGGCATCCGGCATCGGCGACTTCCGCTATATCCTGAAGTGGAACGAGGCCAACGCGCCGATGCGGCGCAACGTGTCGACCGAGGACGTCGGCGGCAGTGCGCTGTATTTCCTCTCCGACCTCTCGCGCGGTGTCACCGGCGAGGTGCATCACGTCGATTCCGGCTATCACGTGCTCGGCATGAAGCGCCCGGACGCGCCGGACATCTCGTTCGGCGGCAAGGACTAGCTTAAATCCGGAATTCCCGTGCCCACGATCTATTATCTTCGCCATGGTGAGACCGAGTGGAATGCGCTCGGGAGGCTTCAGGGCACCAAGGACGTTCCGCTGAACGCGCGTGGACGCGGTCAGGCCGTGCAAGCCGGCAGCATTCTCGCCGACCTGTTCAAGCGCGAGGGTCGCGACAAGGCGGCGTTACCCTATGTGTCGAGCCCGCTCGGCCGCGCGCGCCAGACCATGGAACTTGCGCGCGGCAAGCTGGAGCTGCCAGTTGCCGGATATGCGCTCGATGATCGCCTGCGTGAGATCGGCTATGGAGTCTGGGAAGGTCTGACCCTGGCCGAGAGCGAGGCGAGGGATCCTGACGTGTATGCCCGGCGCCTCACCGACAAATGGTCGGTCGGCCCCGCCGGCGGGGAGACCTACGCCGATGTCCAGGTCCGCGTACGGGCCTGGTACGACCAGCTGCGGACCGACACCGTTGCGGTCGCCCATGGCGGGACCTGCCGGGCCCTGATGGTTTCACTCGGCCTGGAGACCCCCCTCAGTGCCGCCGAACTCTATATCGAGCAGGGCGCCGTCTACGTGTTCCGCGACGGGCGGCTGGAGAAGTTTAGCTAGTCCCATCCGCCGTCATTCCGGAGCGGTGCGAAGCACGAACCCGGAATCTCGAGATTCTCAGGTGCGCAAGGGCGCACCGGAGTTCGCCCTTCGGGCGCCCCGAATGACCGAGTGTGTTTGACCCCGGTGTTCCCCCGCGTTACCACCACAAGTCAGAACTGACTTACGCACCAGCGAGAAGCGATGTCCTTCAACACCTTCGGCCACATGTTCCGCGTCACGACCTTCGGCGAGAGCCATGGGGTGGCGATCGGCTGCGTGGTCGACGGTTGTCCGCCCATGATCCCGCTGACCGAGGCCGACATCCAGGGCGATCTCGACCGCCGCCGGCCCGGCCAATCGCGCTTCACCACCCAGCGCCAGGAGCCGGATCAGGTCAAGATCCTCTCCGGCGTGATGGCGCATCCGGAGACCGGCGTGCAGGTGACGACGGGCACGCCGATCGGGCTCCTGATCGAGAACACCGACCAGCGCTCGAAGGACTATTCCGAGATCAAGGACAAGTTTCGCCCCGGTCACGCCGACTTCACCTATGAGGCCAAATACGGCCTGCGCGATTATCGCGGTGGCGGCCGCTCCTCGGCGCGCGAGACCGCGACGCGCGTTGCCGCCGGTGCCATCGCGCGCAAGGTGCTGCCCAACGTGAAGGTGCGCGGCGCGCTGGTGCAGATCGGCCCGCACAAGATCGACCGTGCGAAGTGGGACTGGGACGAGATCGCCAAAAATCCGTTCTTCTGCCCGGACAAGGACAAGGCCGCGTTCTTCGAGACCTATCTCGACGGCATCCGCAAGAGCGGCTCCTCGATCGGCGCGGTGATCGAGGTCGTCGCCGAAGGCGTGCCGGCCGGCCTTGGCGCGCCGATCTACGCCAAGCTCGATTCCGATCTGGCGGGCGCGATGATGACCATCAACGCAGTGAAGGGTGTCGAGATCGGCGCCGGTTTCGGCGCGGCGGAGCTCACCGGCGAGGAGAACGCCGACGAGATGCGCACCGGCAATGACGGCACGCGCTTTTTGTCCAACCATGCCGGCGGCGTGCTCGGCGGCATCTCCACCGGGCAGCCGGTGGTGGTGCGTTTCGCGGTGAAGCCGACCTCCTCGATCCTGCAGCCGCGTCTCACCGTCGACCGTAAAGGTGCGGACACCGAGATCTTCACCAAGGGCCGCCACGACCCCTGCGTCGGCATCCGCGCCGTCCCCGTCGGCGAAGCCATGATGGCCTGCGTGCTGGCCGACCACTTCCTGCGCGACCGCGGGCAAGTGGGACGTTAGCAAAAGGTCTTCATGTCGCGGTACCAGCCCACCGCGCAGCTTGACGTTCCCACAACTTCGTCCGCAAATGCGGACATGCAAAGCTCCGAGCTCCAGCGCATCACCAACTGGCTGATTGACGGCGCACGGTCGTCAGGCACCCCGGCCGAGATGATTGCGGATGTCTGCGAGCATCTGGTCGAAGCCGGCCTGCCAATCTGGCGGTTCGGCATCTTCATCCGTACCCTGCATCCCGAAATCTTCGGCCGCAACTTCATCTGGCGGCAGGGCGAGGAGGTCGAGGTCGGCACCGTCGATTTCGATATCCTGGACACGCCCGAATTCGCCGCGAGCCCGCTCCGCATCGTGTTCGAGCAGGGGATCGAGGTCAGGGGGCGCGTCGGCGATCCCGACAATGCGCGCTTTCCGATCGTCAAAGACATGGGTGCCGAAGGAGCGACCGACTACATCGCTGTGCCGATGCCGTTTCTCGACGGCTCGGTCCACGCCACGAGCTGGGTGACACGGCATCCCGGCGGCTTCACCGACGATCACATCGCGGCGATCCGCTCCATCGTGACGCCGCTGGCGCGCGTCAGCGAGATCATCAGCCTGCGCCGCACCGCCGAGATGCTGCTCGACACCTATGTCGGCAACCGTGCCGGCGCGCGCATCCTCGGCGGCCAGATCCGCCGCGGCCACAACGACACCATGCAGGCCGCGATCTGGCTCTCGGACCTGCGCGGCTTCACCGCGCTGTCGGACCGGCTGCCACCCGAGACGGTGGTCGAGATCCTCAATCACTATTTCGACTGTCAGGTGACCGCGATCCGCGGCCATGGCGGCGAAGTCCTGAAATTCATGGGCGACGGCCTGCTCGCGGTGTTTCCGATCGACGAATATGTCGGCGATGCCGCCCATGTCTGCACGCGCGTGCTGGAAGCGGCGCGCGAGTCCCGCACCAGCGTCGAGGCGCTGGCCTTTCCGGTCGGCGACGCCGTCGAGCGTTTCCGCTTCGGCGTCGCGCTGCACGTCGGCAACATCCTCTACGGCAATATCGGCGGCGGCAACCGCCTCGACTTCACCTGCATTGGTCCCGCCGTGAACCTTGCCGCAAGGCTCGAGAAGATCACGGGCCGCCTGGGGCGGACCGTCGTGGCCTCGGAAGGTTTTGCCAATGTCTGCCGCCACGACTGGCGCGAGCTCGGCGAGTTTCCGATCGCGGGATTTTCCAAGGCTCAGCGCGTGTATGGGCTTGGCGAGGAAACGCCGGTGGTGATGGCCTAGCGGACGGCACCGTCGGCGAAACTAGTCAGCGCGCACATATGACTGCCTCAGCCCAAGCGTCAGGATCGTCAGAGTGATCCACAGCCGCAGCATCGCAAAGCTGAAGATGAAGACGAAATAGATCAGGTTCTTGCTGAACTGGCTCGCTGACGAGGTCTGCCAGAAATTCCAGATCGCGCTCCGCACCGCTTCCTGTCCGTAGGCGAGGGCGACGTTGATGACACCGAGCGCGATCACGGCGGCGCCGAGCCACAGCCCGCGCCGTGCGAACTCGCCGATGGCGCCGAACAGGGCGACCCTGCCGTCATCGCGCTCGGCACGGACGATCATGAGCAGCACGATGGTGGCGATCCATGCACTCCAGAAGCGCCCGGGATGGGTGAACTGGTCGAACGCCATGCCATCGAGCCCCGCCAAGAGATGATACGAAGCCTCAAAGCCGGCTAATCTGGCGCTGAGCGCCGCCGCGATCATCACGAGCATGATCCGCCACAGGATCGAGAAGGACAGCTTGAACTGCTCGCCCAATGTCAGCGCGCCGAGCGAGGATTGGCCGCCAGCCGCCTCGATCGATTGTTGCGCCGTCGCGAAGAAGGCCAGGAGCACCGAAATGTCGGCAATGATGATGGCTGGCAGCGCCACGGCGCCGCCGCCGAACGCGATCACCCGCATCGCAGCCGCCAGGATCAGCCAGGGCAGGGCGTGCAGGAGCTTGAACGGACCGAACGAGGTTTCTGGGCGGGCCGGCTTGAGCGCGAGCTGTTTGCGCAGTGCAGCTGTCATCTCACCGTGGTGACACAGGAGATTGAACCTGCGGTAGCGGGGATCGGTAAAATTGACCGGAAGCGGGCAAACGACGCCCTATTCCTCCGGCTCGGTCGTGAACAGCAGTGGATAGCCCTTGGCGCGGCCGGCATCGGTGGCGCGGGTGGCCTTGGTCTCGGCGACGTCCCTGGTGAACACGGCAACGACGCAGGCGCCGAGCTTGTGCGCGGTGATCATCACCTTGTAGGCCTGATCCTCGGTCATGCGGAATTCGGCCTTCAGGATCATGGTGACGAATTCGCGCGGCGTGTAGTCGTCGTTGATCAGGATGACCTTGTGCAGCTTCGGCCGCTCGACCTTGGTCTTGGTCCGCGTCTTCGGCTTGGTGACAGTGTTGTTCATTCCGCCTCCCGGACACGCGGGCTCGGGTTCCCTGCCGCAGCGATCAGCTTGCGGCCTTCGCACCATATTGCAGGACCTGCACCTTCTCCAAGGTGATCAGACCGCTCGACATCATGCCATCCAGGATGGGCAGGAATGCGTTGATGTTGTCCTCGCTGTCGACGATCTCGATCAAGAGCGGCAAATCTTCCGAAAGCCGCAGGATCTTCGAGGTGTGCAGCCGGCTCGACTTGCCGAAGCCCATGGGGCCGCGCAGCACGGTGGCGCCGGCAAGGTGCCGCTCGCGCGCGGTCATCACGATCGCTTCATAGAGCGGTTTGCCGTCGAAATGGTCGCTCTCGCCGATGAAGATCCGGAGCGAAACTGCCTGATTGGGGATTTGCATGGTCAACTCCTCGTCAAGCGGTTGTAGCGGCTCGCCATCATATGCCCTGCCCATACCGACACCAGCCAGCAGATGATGGACGCCGCGATATAGGCGAGCGCGGTGTATTTCATGCCGCCGTGGAACAGGCGGAAGGTCTCCAGGCTGAAGGTCGAAAAGGTGGTGTAGCCGCCGCAGAACCCGGTCATGACGAATTGCCGGTGCTCGGGCCGCGCCAGCATGCGGCCGTCGGGGCCGGTCAGCGTCGCGTAGAAGCCGATGATCAGCGAGCCCGTCGCGTTGATGAACAGCGTCGCGAAGGGAAAGCCCGGCCCGGTGTCGAGCGCCAGCCCGACGAGATAGCGCGTCAGGCCACCGACGACGCTGCCGGCGGCAACCCAGGCATAGAGCATCGCAGTGCGCCAGCGCTCGGCGGGAGCGTTCATCGGCCTCTAGCCTCCCAGGCCGTCCGCAAGGAGGAAACCGCAACTGACGGCGGCAAGGCAGAGCCCGACCGAGAGCACGACATTGCCGAGCGCATGCATCGCCTCGCCGTTACGCGCGAGTGTCAGGGTTTGCAGGCTGAACGAGGACACCGTGGTGTAGCAGCCGAGAAATCCCGTCACCGCGAACAGCCACGGATTGGGCGTGGCAAAGGCCGAGCCGGGATGGGTCGCCAGCGCGCCGAGAATGCCGATCAGGAAGGCGCCGGTGACGTTGATGGTCATGGTGCCCCACGGAAACGTCTCGCCCAGCCGCCGCGCGATCACGCCGGAAATAAAATAGCGCGCGCAGCCGCCGAGCACGCTACCGACCATGATCGCGATTGCTCCGCTCAGCACGATGAACGACCTCCCATCCTCATTTGTCCTCCGCGGCCAGACTGTTGCCGACGGCCAAGAGTCCCACGAGCGAGACCAGCGCGAAGCCGAGTCCCGCAAAGAAGGTTCCTGCCGGACCATAGGCGTCCCACAGCGCGCCGGCGATCACGCTCGCGGCCAGCAAGGCAAGGCCGGTGAACAGGTTGAAATAGCCGAACGCGGTGCCGCGCAGGCTGGGCGGCGCGGCGTCGGCGACGAGGGCCGAGAGCAATCCTTGCGTCAGTCCCATATGCAGCCCCCACAGCACGACGCCGAGTGCGAGGCCGCCAAGGCTCGGCAGCAGCGCCAGCGCGAGATCGGCACAGGCGAGGAAGACGAGCCCGAGCGCGAGCAGGCCGGTCCGGTTGATCCGGTCCGAGAGCACGCCGGCCGGATAGGCCGACAGCGCGTAGGCGATGTTCATCAGCACCAGCACCGCCGGCACCCACATCGCATTGAGCCCGATGTTCTGTGCCCGCAGGATCAAGAAGGCCTCGCTGAAGCGGGCGAGGGTGAAGACGACGCCGACGGCCACGACGCGCCAATAGACCGTGCCGAGCTGCCGCATCGCGGCGAGATTGAGCGGATTCCCCGCAGGCTCCCGGCTCGGATCCGGCTCCGGCTCGCTCACCGCGAACGCGATCAAGCCGAACGACAGGAAGGCCGGTAGCACCGCCACCCAGAACACCGCGACAAAATTGTCTGCCGTCCACCACATCAGGCCGATCGCCACGAGCGGCCCGAGGAAGGCGCCGATGGTGTCGAGCGACTGCCGCAGGCCAAAGCTCGCCCCGCGCAGGCCGCGAGGTGCGATATCGGCGATCAGCGCATCGCGCGGGGCGCCGCGTATGCCCTTGCCGACACGGTCGATGAAGCGCGCGGCCACCAGCCATCCGACGCTGGGGGCAAGCGGGAACAACGGTTTGGTGAAGGCCGCGAGCCCATAGCCGAGCACTGCGAGCAGTTTGCGGCGGCCGAGCCAGTCGGACAATGCGCCGGAGAAGATCTTCGTGATCGAGGCCGTCGCCTCCGCGATGCCCTCGATGAAGCCGACGGTGAGCGTCGAAGCGCCGAGCACGGTGACGAGATAGACCGGCAGGAGCGCGTGGATCATCTCGGAGGAGATGTCCATCAGCATCGAGACGAAGCCAAGCACCCAGATCCCCCTGGGCAACCCGCTACGTGCAGCAGTCGGTGTCGTCGTCGTCACGTCGTCGCCGTCTCCTTCGCGTTCTCCTGGCCAAAGGCCAGACAACAAAAAACCCGCCACCGGCGGGTTTGTCCATGCTCCCGCCAAAGGCAGAGGCCCAATGATTGCCCCTCCTCAAGCAGGAGTCATCAGCCCACTACGGTCCAGGATACGGGTTCAAGGCCGCCGGGCGGTTATCGGGGGACTCCATCCCCATCTGTCTGGCCAACCTAGCATGGAAATCGTGCCGGACAAGTAGGCGGGACGCTCTGTCCCGCGGCTCGTCGTTCCGGCTTTGCGCATCGCGAGCCCGATGATGCGAGCAATCTGGCGCGTTCCAGCGGCGCGAGCGCGGCAACACGGCGGCAGCTTTGCGCAAGGGCGTGCACATACCCAACCCGCAGCTTCCTAACCTGAATGTGAAGCGCAAGCGATCTTCGCCCTTTGCGGCTCGGCGATTGCATGTCACCATCGCGTCATACGACGGGAGACTGCGATGCGCTTGCTGTTCTCGATCGGGGCTGTGCTGGTTGCCGGCATGTTTGCCGGAGGGGACGTCGCGGGCATCGCGGCACCAGGACCAAAATTTGAACCGCCAAAGAACGAGCCGCAGCGGCTTGCGGCCGACAAGGACGCGCAGACGGTCGACGTCGAGCTGATCCTCGCCGTCGATGTCTCTTACTCCATGGACATGGACGAGCTCGCGATCCAGCGCGAAGGCTATGCGCAGGCGATCCAGTCGAAGGAATTTCTTCAGGCGCTGAAGCTCGGTCCGAACGGCCGGATCGCGGTGACCTATTTCGAGTGGGCCGCCTCGAGCGACCAGAAGATCATCATTCCCTGGCGGCTGGTCGACGGACCGGAGACGGCCGATGCGGTTGCCGCCGAGATCATGAAGACGCCGATCCGGCGCGCCTCGCGTACCTCGATCTCCGGCGCGATCACGTTCGCGATGCCGCTGTTCGACGAGGATCCCTATCGGGGCCTGCGCCGTGTGATCGACATTTCCGGCGACGGCCCCAACAACAATGGCGGCCCCGTCACGGTGGCGCGCGACGCCGCGCTGGAGAAGGGCGTCGTCATCAACGGCCTGCCGATCATGGTCAAGGAGCCGTCCTATTCGACCATGGATATCGACAATCTCGATTTCTATTACGAGGACTGCGTCATCGGCGGTCCGGGCTCCTTCGTCATCACGATCAAGGACCGTGACAAGTTCAAGGAGGCGATCCGCACCAAGCTGCTGATGGAGGTCGCCGGCCGCACGCCGGAGCGCCCCGTGATGCGCGTCGCCGACAAGGAGCCGCGCGTCAATTGCCTGATCGGCGAGAAGATCTGGTCGGACCGTTGGGGACGATGAAGCCCCCCGGCTGAGACCTTTTGCCCATCCAACCGGCAGTTGAACTTAACGGCTCGTTAACCGGTGCATGGCCCTAATCGGTCGGTTTCTGTCCGTTTCAGTCGGCGTCCCGATATCGCTGAAGCCAAACGAAGTGGGTCGGTCGGGCCCGTCTTCCGAGCAATCACATGGCCGTCATCTCATCGAGCACCAGCCAGATTTCTCCCGCCAATGAGCGGCTGTATCACCAGAGCGCGCTGCTCGGTGACTGGAAGGGCAATTGGGTGGGCAACAACCAGCCCGTCGGCTTCAAGGTCGTGAACATCCGCGGGGCCCGCGCGCAGGTCGAGTACACCCATAACGGGCACACCGAGCGCGGCTTTGCCGAGGTCCAGGGCACGCTCATCACCTTTGGCGGGGTGACGGTCGGCACCAAAGACGGCAAGAACATGGTGATGCTGTTCTCCTTCGGGGGCGCTGGCAAGCAGACCGCGAATCTCGAGAAGCAGGCCCCGCCGGCTTCCGACAGCCGTCTCATGGGAAGCTGGGGCGGCTATTCCAGCGCCAACGGCAAGAGCGCGAGCTTCAAGGTGCTCGCGGTCAATGGCAAGGAAGCCCAGGTCAGCGTCACCACCGACGGCGTCACCCGCCAGGGCACCGGCTACGTCTACAAGAACGTCATCATGTTCGGG
This sequence comes from Bradyrhizobium sp. CIR48, assembly GCF_014198315.1. Classification (NCBI taxonomy): domain Bacteria; kingdom Pseudomonadati; phylum Pseudomonadota; class Alphaproteobacteria; order Hyphomicrobiales; family Nitrobacteraceae; genus Bradyrhizobium; species Bradyrhizobium sp. CIR48. The sequence goes on along the minus strand of NZ_JACIHG010000011.1, from coordinate 102,798 downwards.
CAGACGCAGATCGCGACCGATGACGGGCAGAACGGCAAGGTCATCTACCAGGTCGGCACCAAATCCTTCATGGTGCCGGTGACGAAATATCCGCCGGCCGATTCATCGTCCTCCGTGGACAGGACCGCCTGAACGCGCGGCGCTCCGACACGCGCGGGGGCCTGCTGTCCTCACCATTTCGGCGCCCGCTTCTCCACGAACGCCCTCAAGCCCTCCTGCGCCTCATCCGACGTCGCGACGTTGCAGAAATCGTCCACGGCGCTCGCAATGCTGCGGCGATAATCGAGATCGATCTGGCGCATGAAGGCGGCGCGGCCCATCCGCAGCACCGTGGCCGATTTGCCGGTGAACTGCGCAGCGAGCTTCGCCACCTCGGCCTCGAGTTCGGCATCGCCGACGACGCGGTTCACCACGCCGAGCTCGCGCGCTTCCATGGCGCTGAAGACCCGGCCGGTGAACAGCAGCTCGAAGGCGCGATGGCGCCCGACGATGCGCGGCAGATGTGCGTAGTGGATCGCGGGAATGACGCCGACGTCGATCTCGGGATAGCCGAACGTCGCGCTCTCGGCTGCCAGCACCACGTCGCAGGACACCGCCATGGTCATGCCGCCGCCGCGCGCCGCACCGCCGACCGCGGCGATCGAGGGTTTTCCGAGCCCGTACTGGGCATCGTAAAGGTCGATATAGAGCGCCCGGAGGAATTCCCGGATCTCGGCGCCGGATCTGCCAAGCAGGATGTCGAGGTCGAGGCCCGCCGAAAAACGTTTTGCAATTGCGCTCGCCAGCACGACAACGCGTGCGCCGTCGTCATCCGCAGCGCGGCGGAAGGCGGCCACAACTGCGCGGATCATCTCGAGGCTCAGCGCATTGACCGGTGGGCGGCGCAGCGTGATGCGGGCGATGTTGCCAAAGCACTCGTACGCGACGGGATTGTCAGAGGTCACCGAGTTCTCCATGCCTTGATCGGGACAGCACCTTCAACTGCCGCTCGACCTTGCGCAAGACGTCGCAGGCGGCCGCAAGGGCGCCATCGCCGATCAGCTGCCAGACATCATTAGTCCGTTCCGCCAGATGCGGGATCGTCAGCGGCAAGTGCGCGGCTTCATGACCAGCTTACGTTGCGGCGCGGCCCGTGCAAGACCTCGGGCGCGCATGCTAGGCTGCACTCTGGAGATTGCTCGCGACGGAGAGGACAGATGACCGACGAACATCCCATGTTGGCCGGCTCGGCCACCGTTTTCGTCGTCTCCGACATCGCCGCGAGCCTCGCCTATTACCGCGACGTGCTCGGGTTCGAGGTCACCTTCGAATATGGTGAGCCGCTGTCCTACGCCTGCCTCTGTCGCGAGGAGGTCGCCCTGCATCTGCTGGCAGCGGCCAGGACGAAACGCTTGCCCGGGCAGGGCGGCCTCTGCATTTTCGTCCGCGACGTCGACCTGCTCTATGCCGAATTGTCCGGCCGTGGCGCCAGGCCCATCAACCAGCCGGAGGATCGCGATTACGGCATGCGCGATTTCGACATCGTTGATGCCGACGGCAATCAGCTCACTTTCGGCATGGGTATCCCGGAACCCTGAGGCGATGCCGGCGCGGCCTCGCTGGCATTTCTCATCGCCGGAGGGTATGATTTGCGAGGTTTTCGAAGGTTACCTGAATGTCCCGCCTTGCAACTTCATGCGGTCTTGCAGCTATCGGCGCCGTACTCTGCCTCAGCGGCACCTCCGTTGATGCACAAGTTGCACCGCTGAGATATGTCATACCGGGCGGACCGTTTGGCTTTGGCGGCAGCGATGGCCAGGGCTCCGATCCTTACGGCAATTTTCCGAGCTTCAATGCCGGTGACGCAGGCGGGCGCACCAATTTTGCGAACGGCTTCTTCGTCGGCAGCCAGCGCGGCAACCTCAATTGGAGCGGGCTCAGTCAGACCGGACTTGGTCAGAGTGGATTTGGTCAGAGTGGTTTTGCCGGCAATTTCAGCGCGCTCTCGTATGACAGCACCCAGTTCGGCTACACCACCAAAACCTTGGGCGACATGCCCGTCACCTTTTTTGCCGGTTTCGACACGCTGAAATATGGCAACGGCATCGGCAGCTCGCTTGCGCCGCTGACGTCCGGTGCGACGCCCGGCACCAGCGCATTTGCGGGCGTCGAGTTCAAGCCGACCTCCAACCTCAGTCTGTCGTTCGGCGCCGGTTTCATCCAGCAGGACTCGGGTCGCATGGACAGCGATATCAGATCGAACATGCTGCCCGGCGAGTCGCCGGCCCTGAGTGGCCTTCGGCGTTAGGATCTCATCACCAGTTCAGGCGGACGCCGCAGCGATTTCGGCAGGTCAGGGCCGTACCCGAAACGCATCACGATATCGGGGCGCCGCTCACCGAGTCCGAGTGAGGCCGCGAATTGCGGCCTCAGCGCCGCCACCTCGACCGGCTGGTTGACGAAGGCATATTTCAGTCCCAGCGCGGTCGCCTGCAAGCCGAAGCGCTGGCAGGCGCGCCCCACTGCAATCCAGCGCGGTGTGTCGCTGCGATTGGCCGCGAGCACGACGACGCCCGCAGAGCCGACGAGCTGTTCGCGGTACTTCTTGTTTTCGCCGCTCTCCGTGAAGACGAGTTTCATAAGCGGCCGCGCCAGCCACGACGGCAGGGACAGGTTTCCCGAGGCGGGTGAGAACAACCCGTCCATGCTCGCGAGCGCCTCCGTCTCGTTGAAGCGAATCCAGTTCACGAGCTCGCGCATGAAGGCCCCGTCGCGCATCTGCGCGGCGTTGCCTTCGATCACGTAGTCGGCGACCTTCGCGATCGCGGCGTGCTCGGTCAGCAGGATGGTCGTGACATCAGGTTCGCGACAGGCGTTCTCGAGCCGGCGCAAGGTCTCGGGCGGGGCCGGCCTGCCGTCGAACGTCGCGCGCGTGCACTGCCGTACCGGAATCGCGGCCGCCAACGCCGATGCGGCTGGCGGTGTTTCCTCGAGCGTGATCACGATGCGGTCGCCGTCGATGACCGGGTCGGCGCGCCAGCCCAGCGTGGATGCAGCGAGGATGAGGTTTTCGGCGGCGCAGCCGAGGCTGACGAAGAGGTGATGATCGTCCGGATCGACGGCTGGACAGCGGCGCGAAAAATCCGGCGCGATCGTGATTTCGTTGCCGTGCGCGGAGAAGACCCACGGCTGGGTGTTATGGCTATTGACGGCGAGGGTGGCAAAGCGCACGAGCTCGCGATCCCGTGGCACGGCCTGCAGCGGAGCCCGCGACGTCGTCACCGCCGCGTCATAGGTCATCGTTGCTCCCGCGGCAGGGAAGCCGCCGATCGCAGCCGCGGGAATCCCGAGTGCGGCCGCGATGAACTGCCGTCGGTCAACCACAAACGTCCGCTCCATGTCCTTGCGCAGCATGCCTCTAGCAGCAACGGGCGCCAGAACGATTGACCGGAATCAAGATCAGATGACCGGTCCACGCAATTCTGGTTTGGGCATCACGACAAGCCCGCCACCAGCGGCCTTTGCAGGTGCCTGGCCATCAGTTCCGCCGCCTCCGTGTAACGTCGCGTTTCCAGGACGTCGAGCAGGCGCAAATGCTCGCGCACGTGCCGGCGCATGCCGTCGCGGTCGGCGAAGCTGCGATAGGCGAACAGGCGTCTGATCGAGTTCACGCGCTTGAGCGCTTCGAGAAAAAAGGGATTGCCGGCGCCGCGGATGATGTCTTCGTGGAATTCGCAGCCGGAGTGAAAGATCTCGCCGATCGTCATCTTCTCGATCTCGCCTTCGAACACGCGCTGTTGGCGCTCGCGCAGGCGCGTGATCACCTCCTGCGGCAGCGTAAAACCCGGCTGCGCGATCGCCGCCGGCTCGATCACCGCGCGAAACGCCTTGGCCTGTGCTTGAGCTTCGGGGCTTGAGACCGTCTCTGCGAAACGCCAGCCATAGCCCGGCAGGCGTGCGATCCAGCCCTCGGCAGCGATCCGGTCCAGCAGCCGCTGCAGCTCGGCCCGCGTGACGTCATAGCGGCGCATCAGTTCCGCCTCGGTAACGTCGGTCGGCAGCCGGCTCGCGAGCACGTCGCCTGCGACGGACGCATAAACCTGCTCGTTGCGCCTCACTGCCGCGAGCGCCGGTTGGGCTGCGCCGCTGGTGGGATTCTTCGCCAGCACAAAACCACGATGCGGCTCGCCGCGCGCCAGCCCCGCTGCTTCCAGCGCCTTCAGGCCGAGCCGGATCGGCGCGCGCGAAAGGTCCAGCGCGTCGGCAAGCCTTTGTTCGATCAGGCGGTCGCCGGCCTTCATGCCTTCGCGCCGGGCCAGCGCCATGATGAGCCCGGCAAGGTGTTCGGCGCGTTCGGAACCGTTCTTGTCGGTGCGTTGTCGGGAACTGTCTGATGAGCTCATTGCACTGCACGCGAGATTTAGGGCTTGACAGACTGTCCCACGGATTGTTCTTTTATGCAACAATATACAATCGACCCAGGGAGAGCCCGATGGCACGCGCGCCGGATGTCCATATTTGCGAGGTCGCTCCCCGCGATGGTCTGCAGAATCTCGACATCTTCGTTCCGACCGAAGCCAAATGCGCGTTGATCGACACGATCGCCGCTGCCGGCGTGCGCGAGATCGATGCCGGCTCGTTCGTGCCGCCAAAGGTCGTGCCGCAGTTCGCCGACGTCGATACGGTGATGACACACGCGCTCACGCACAAATCGGCGACCATCGGTGCGCTGGTGCCGAACGCGAAGGGCGCCGAGCGCGCCATCGCCGCCGGTGTCAACGCCGTCTACTTCGTGATCTCCGCCAGCGAGACGCATAATCGCGCCAATGTGCGCCGCACGGTCGATGAGCAGATCGAGGGATTTCGCGCGGTCCGCGCCGCGATCGACGCCCGGCCCGTGGGCCAACGGCCGCAATTGATGGGCGCGATTGCCACCGCCTTCGGCTGCTCGCTGGAGGGCGAGGTGAGCGAGGCAGCCGTGTGCCGGGTGGCGCGCGCTTTTGCCGAGGCCCGTGCCGACGAGATCGGCCTTGCCGACACCGTCGGCTATGCCACCCCGAAATTGATCGGGCAGATCATCCAAGCCGTGCGGGGTGAGGTCGGGTCGCAAATGACGCTGCGGCTGCATCTGCACGACACGCTCGGTGCGGGCCTTGCCAATGCCGTCGCTGGTCTCGAAGCCGGCATCCGCCGTTTCGACGCTGCGGTGTCCGGCCTCGGTGGCTGCCCCTTTGCTCCCGGTGCGCGCGGCAACATCGTCACCGAGGACCTCGTATTCATGCTGGAACGCATGGGGCTCTCCACCGGCATCGACCTCGACCGTCTGATGCAGACGCGCGAGATCCTCGCCCGCCATATCCCGGCAAAACATTTGACGGGGCATCTGCACGAGGCGGGCATTCCCAAAGTCCTGCGGAGCGCGGCATGACCACGGCTGCACATGAGACGGCATCGGAGCTTCGCCCGCTCGCCGGGCTTCGCGTCATCGAGTTCAGTCAGATGGTGATGGGGCCGAGCTGCGGCTTGATCCTGGCCGATCTCGGCGCCGACGTGATCAAGGTCGAGCCGCCCAAGGGCGACCGCACCCGCACTTTCAAGGGCCCAGCCGCCGGTTTCTTCGCCACCTACAGCCGCAACAAGCGCAGCATCGCGCTGGATACGTCGACCGCGGACGGCCAGAACGTCGCACGCAGGCTGATCGAGAACAGCGATGTCCTGATCGAGAATTTCCGGCCGGGCCTCTTGAAACGGATCGGCCTCGACTACGAGAGCGTCGCGGCGTTTGCGCCCCGCCTGATCTATTGCTCGCTCAAGGGGTATCTGCCCGGCCCGTACGAGAACCGCCTCGCGCTCGACGAGGTGGTGCAGATGATGGGTGGCCTCGCTTATATGACCGGCTTGCCCGATCGTCCCATGCGCGCCGGGGCCTCGGTCAACGACGTCATGGGCGGCATGTTCGGCGTGATCGCGATCCAGGCCGCGCTCGCCGAGCGGCAGCGGACCGGCCGCGGCCGTTACATCCAGAGCGCGCTGTACGAAAACAACGTGTTCCTGATGGCGCAGGCCATGATGTGCGAGGTGGTCAGCGGCCAGCCGTCGATCCCGTATTCCATCAAGGACAGTCCGTGGCCGGTCTACGATCTCTTCGACACCAGGGACGGCTCGAAGCTGTTCGTCACCATCGTCGGCGAAGAGCAATGGGCGGCGTTCTGCCGCGCCTTCGATCGTGACGCCTGGCTCGTTGATCCGCGCTTTGCCACGAGCAACGACCGCGTCGATCATCGCAGCTGGCTGATCCCGGAAATCGCGAAGATCTTCAAGCAATGGGACAAGGCCGATCTCGCCGCGCGCCTCGAGCAGCTGGATCTGCCCTACGCGCCGGTCAACAAGCCCGGCGATCTCTTCGATGATCCGCATCTCAACCAGTCGGGCGGCCTGACCGATATTCGGCTGCCCGATGGCGGTGAGGCCAAGACACCGCTGTTGCCGATTTCCATGGACGGAAGGCGGCTGCCCAACCGCTACGATCCACCTGGGATCGGTGAGCACAGTGGGGAGATCCTGCGCGAGATCGGCATGTCTCCGGAAGACATCGAGGCGCTGCGACAAGCAGGGACGATCAAGTTCGCGCCGTCCTGACCGATCGGCGTAATCGAACAAAAAACGAGGGAGGAGGAGCACATGAGCATTACCAGGCGCGAGGCGCTGATCGCGGGCTCCGCATTGGCCGGAGCATCGCTGTTGCCGGGGCGATTGCTTGCGCAAAGCAAGCAGGTCTCCCTTGCGTTCGGACCGGTGTCGCCGGTCTACGCCATCGGCATGATCGCCGAGCTGAAGGGGTACTTCAAGGACGAAGGGCTCGATTCCAAGCTCGTCACCGGCAATGCCGGCACGTTCGGCCGCCAGACGCTGGCGGCAGGACAGGCGCTGTTCGCCCATGGCGATGCCAGTCACCCGCTCCAGCTCGGCGCGCGCGGCAAGCCCTGCAAGATACTGCTCGCTACCGAGATGGTGTGCTCCTACGCCAACATCATGGTCCGGCAGGACCTCCACGACAGCGGCATCAATTCGGTCGAGAAGCTCGCCGACTACAAGCGGCCGGACGGCGCCAAGCCGATCGTTGCCGCCACCGCGATCGGCTCGGGCACCTGGGTGTTCGGCACCTATGTGTTCGAAGCGCGCGGGCTCGGCGACAAGGTGAACTGGGTCGCAGGCGGCGGAACCAACACGATGTTCCCCTCGCTCCAGACCAAGCAGTTCGATGCCATCATGGCGCCGCCGAGCTGGATCGTCGAGGTCGAGAAGAAAGGGTTTGGCAAGACGATTTACGACACGTCCAAGCCGGGCGTGTTCGAGAAGGATTTCGGCGGCACGCTGCCCGTGCTCGTGATCTACACGCTCCAGGACACGGTGGAGCAGGACAAGGCGTTGGTGCAGGCCTACGTCAATGCGATCTACCGCGCGATGGCGTTCGTGAAGGCGGCGCCACTCGCGGAGGTGCAGGCGCTGGTCACGCCGAAATATTTCTCGGGCATCGATCCCGACGCGGTCAATGCCGAACTCGGCTTCGACAAGTCGACCTGGGCCTATGACGGCGTCATCGACAAGACTGCGTTCGAACGCGGCGCCAAGCCCTGGTACCGCAAGGGCACGGATATTCCCGAGACCAAATACGAGGATGTCGTCGACATGAGCTTCCTCCAGGCCGCCAGGGCGAAATACAAATGATCGCCGCGACGGGCCAGGGCCTTGCGCTCGCGCGCGACGAGGATCACACAGCGGCAGCGCGCGTCCGCATTGCCGTGCAGGGGCTTGCCAAGCGCTTCAACGCGTCCGGCCGCGAGTTCGTGGCGGTGGATGACGTCTCATTCGAGGTCAAGCAGGGCGAGTTCGTTGCGCTGCTGGGTCCATCCGGCTGCGGCAAGAGCACCATTCTCAACATGGTCGCGGGGCTGCTGCCGCGCTCGGGTGGACGCATCCTAATCGACGAGGACGCGGTCGAGACCGGCACGGTCAACCCCAGGGTCGGTTATGTCTTCCAGCGCGATACGCTATTTCCCTGGCGAACCGTGGAGCAGAACATCGGCTATGGGCTGGAGATCGCCGGGTTGCCGAAGACCGAGCGCGCCAGCCGCGTCGCTTCGGCGGTCGAGAAGGCCGGGCTCTCGGGCTTTGGTCAGAGCTTTCCACGCATGCTGTCCGGCGGCATGCGCCAGCGCGTCGCCTTGATGCGCACGCTGATCCTGGAGCCCGAGATCCTGCTGATGGACGAGCCGTTCGGTGCGCTCGACACCCACACCAAGCTGGAGATGCACAAGACGCTGCTGGAGATCTGGGAACGCGAGCGGCAGACGGTGCTGTTTGTGACGCACGATCTCGGCGAGGCGCTGACGCTCGCGAGCCGCATCATCCTGCTTTCGGCGCGGCCCGGGCGACTGAAGGAAGACTTCGACGTCGCCATCCCGCGGCCGCGTGACCCCGTGGCCGTGCGCGAGAGCGCCGAATTCGGCCGCCTCTATTCTCACATCTGGCACTCCCTCGGCGAAGAATTCCGCCGCACCAGGGTCGATTGACCATGTCCAACAACCGCGCCGTGATTCTGTTCTGGCAATTGGCCATTCTCGCAGCCGTGCTCGTCATCTGGCAGTGGGGCTTTGAATGGAGCAAGGCGTTGCTGCCGAGGGCTTACGTGCCCAAAATCCTCGATCCCTATTTTGTCGCCAAGCCGTCGCTGATCTGGCAGAGCTTTCTGCGGCTCGGCTGCTTCGCTGACGCTGGCGGCTTTGCCGCCTGCATCAGGGGCAACGACAACAATCTTTGGCTCGCCACGCTCGTCACGCTGAAGAATACCTGGTGGGGCTTTCTGTTCGGCTCTGCGAGCGGGATCGCGGCTGGCCTGGTCCTCGGCCGTTCGGATTTCCTTGCCCGCGTGTTCGGACCCTACATCGTGGCGCTCAACTCGATACCGCGCATTGCGCTGGTACCGCTCGTCATCCTGATCTTCGGCCTTGGCGATCTCTCCAAGATCGCGACCGCCTGGCTCGTCGTGTTCTTCGTGGTGTTCTTCAACACCTTCGAGGGAACGCGTGCGGTCGACCGCGACCAGATCGCTGCCGCCCGTCTGCTCGGCGCCAGCGAGTTCACCGTGCTGCGTACGGTCGTGATCCCGTCCGCGCTCGCCTGGGTGTTCGCTTCGCTGTTGCCGGCGGTGTCTTTTGCGCTGATCGGCGTCATCGTTGGCGAGTTCATCGGCGCCGAGCGCGGCCTCGGCAAGCTCATCATCGAGGCGGAGGCGCGGGCCAATGCCAGCGAGATGATGGTGGCCATCTTCGTCATGATGTTCGTCGGCATCCTGCTGGCGATCGCGGTGCGCTCGCTGCAGTCCTATCTGCTACGATGGCAGCCGCAATTCGAGCCATCGGCATAGCGGCCTGACCTCAACGGCTGAACCGCGCCACCAGCTCCACATGCGGCGTGTGCCGGAACTGATCGACCGGCACCACCGCCTCCAGCCGATAGCCGCCGTCGATCAGCAGCCGCGCGTCGCGGGCAAATGTCGCGACGTTGCAGGACACCGCGACCACGACGGGTACTTTGCTCGCGGCGAGCTTAAGCGCCTGCGCCTGTGCGCCCTGGCGCGGCGGATCGAACACCACGGCGTCGAAGTCACGTAGCTCGGGCGGCACCAGGGAGCGGCGGAACAGATCGCGCGGCTCGGCCTTGATCGGCTTCAGGCCCGGCGTGCGCGCGGCTTTCGCCAGCGCTGCGACGGCGCCGGCGTCGTTGTCATAGGCGGTGACGCGGGCCTTCTCTGCGAGCCGCAGAGCGAACGGACCGACACCGCAGAAAAGGTCGAGAACCTCCTTGGCCTTGCCGATGCGCTCGGCGACGAGCGCTGCCAGCGTCTCTTCGCCCGCCACGGTCGCCTGCAGAAACGAGCCCGGCGGCAGCGTCACCTCGGCGCGGCCCATCTTTATTGTCGGCGCCAGGCGTTGCAGCACCAATTCGCCATGCCGCGTCAGCCGCGCCAGGCGATGCTGCTCGGCGACGCGCGAGAGCGCGGTGACGAGCGGCGTCGGCAGCGGGCCGGAGCCGCGCACGTCGACATCGAGGCCGTTGGCGGTGGCGGTCACCTGGATGTCGAGGGGCTTGGTCACCGGCATCCTGGACGTCAAAGGCTCGGCGAGCGCCCAGGCGGCATCGATCGCGCCGTCGAGTGCGGGATCGAGGATCGGGCAGCGATGGATCGGGATGACGTCGTGTGAGCTCGTCGCCGAGAAACCGACCTTGAGGATATCATGCGTGCCGAAGCGGCCATGCAGCGTGACGCGGCGGCGTCCGGCGCCATGGGCATCGACCAGCGGCGCGACCTCGCATGCGATGCCGGCCTGGGCCAGCGTCTCCACCACGATGCCGCGCTTCCAGGCGTGATATGGCTCGGCCGCCCAATGCTGGATGGCGCAGCCGCCACAGACGCCGAAATGCGGACAGAACGGCTCGATGCGCTCGGGGCTTGCGACGTCGACTGCGAGCAGCTTGCGGCGATCGGGATGGTTGCCCACGACGTGATCGACCTCGACGGTCTCGCCGCCAAGCGTGTAGGGCACATAGATCGCTTCGCCGGCGTCGAGGCTGACGCCGTCGCCGCGATGGCCGACATGATCGATCCTGATGCGCTCAACCACGACGCGCGCCCAGGAAGAATTCGATATTGCCGTCGCCGCCGGTGATCGGCGAGGGGAATATCTCGATGTCGGTGCAGCCGAGCGAAGCGGCAAAGGCGGCGATGTCGTCGCAGATTTCCCGGTGCACGGCGGCGTCGCGGACGATGCCCTTCTTGTTGTGCTTCCTGTCAGCCTCGAATTGCGGCTTGATCAGCGCCAGCAGGCTCATCGGCGCTGCCGCCAGCGACAGCGCCACCGGCAACACGGTCTTCAGCGAGATGAAGCTGACGTCGATGACGACGACATCGGGCCGTGCCGGCAGTCGTTTGCCATCATAGCTGCGGATGTCGGTCTCTTCCATCGACACGATCTTGGGGTGGTCGCGCAGTGAGGGATGCAGCTGGCTGGTGCCGACGTCGATGGCGAACACGAGGCTCGCGCCGTTCGCCAGCAGCACCTCGGTGAAGCCCCCGGTGGAGGCGCCGACGTCGAGGCAGACGTGGTCCTCGATCTCGATCGGATACCGCTCCAGCGCGCCGGCGAGCTTGACGCCGCCGCGGGAGACGTAGGGGTGCGCGGGCTCGGCCTGGATCACGGCGTCCTCGGCAATCGTCTCCGACGGTTTGGCGACCGGCTTGTCGTCGGCGGTGACGAGCCCGGCCTCGATCGCGGCGCGCGCCCGCGCCCGGCTCTCGAACAGGCCGCGCTCGACCAGCAATACATCTGCGCGCTTGCGGGCAGGGGACATCACGCTCTCTTGGTACGGCTCTTGGTACGGGTCTTGGGACGCTTCTTGGGACGATTGATCTGCTTATGTAGCGATCAATCGCGCGGCCGCCATCCGGACGCAAGCCTCGAACGCGGCGAGATCATGCCAGACGTCGATCGGCATCGCGGCCGGCGTCACCAGCGGACAGCCGTGCAGCTCCAGCGCATGGATCATCATGAGATTGTCGACGAGGCCGAAATCCTCGACCGTCAGTCCCTGCGCGTCGACCAGCCGCCCATCCTCGGAAGTGACCTCCATGAAGCGGCCGACACGGTCGGCATAGGCGGCACCGTCGTTGGAATAGGCCAGGCAGAATTTGCGGCGGCCGGCCATGTAGCCGAGCTCGTAGACGGTGCCGGGATCGGCGCCGGCGCCGCGGAACGGGGTGAGATTGGCAATGATGGCGTCGGCCGCATCCATCATCGCCTCGTTGCCGCAGAAGATCTGCCGCGCGGCATCGGGCGCGGTGAGATCGATGGCGTTGTCGAGGGGATAGAGGCCGGTGAGCCCGTGCGCGGCGCAAATATCGACCTTGCGCCGGCCGATCTCGATCGCATCCGGCAGGAACACGTCGGGGCCTGCCAGATAGATTTTCATGGCTGACTGCTTCGGAGAAATTCAGGCGAGCTGCGAACCGCGGCGAAAACTGCGCTCCCTCTCCCGCTTGCGGGGGAGGGTTGGGGAGGGGGTGTCTCGGCAATCGAGAACCCCCAAGAGGCGAAAACCCTCACCCGGATCGCTTCGCGATCCGACCTCTCCCGCAAGCGGGAGAGGTGTACCACCTCAGGCCAGCTTGACCGTCTCGGCCTTCACGTCCTTGCCGAGCGCCTCGAACACCTTGGCGACGATGCCCTTGGCGTCCAGACCGGCGCGGCCGTACATCGCGGCCGGCGTGTCGTGGTCCTGGAACACGTCGGGCAGCACCATCGAGCGGAACTTGACCATGCCGGTGTCGAGCACGCCCTGATCGGTCAGGTACTGCGCGACATGCGAGCCGAAGCCGCCGACCGAGCCTTCCTCGATCGTGATCAGGATCTCGTGGTCGCGCGCAAGCTTGAGCACCAGCTCGGTGTCCAGCGGCTTCATGAAGCGCGCGTCGGCGATCGTGGTCGACAGGCCGTGGGCTGCGAGCTCGTCGGCCGCCTTCTCGCATTCGGCGAGGCGCGTGCCGAAGGAGAGCAGGGCGATCTTGCTGCCCTGGCGAATCACGCGGCCCTTGCCAACCTCGAGCGGAATGCCGACCTCGGGCATCTCGATGCCGCGGCCTTCGCCGCGCGGATAGCGCAGCGAGCTCGGACGGTCGTCGATTGCGACCTGGGTCGCCACCATGTGCACGAGCTCGGCTTCGTCGGCCGCGGCCATGATCACCATGTTCGGCAGGCAGCCGAGATAGGCGTTGTCGAACGAGCCGGCATGCGTGGCGCCGTCGGCGCCGACGAGGCCGGCACGGTCGATGGCGAAGCGGACGGGCAGGTTCTGGATCGCGACGTCATGCACGATCTGGTCGTAGCCGCGCTGCAGGAAGGTCGAGTAGATCGCGCAGAACGGCTTGTAGCCTTCGCTGGCAAGACCGGCGGCGAAGGTCACCGCGTGCTGCTCGGCGATACCGACGTCGAAGGTGCGGCCGGGGAAGGCCTTGTTGAAGATGTCGACACCGGTGCCGGACGGCATCGCCGCGGTGATGGCGACGATCTTGTCATCCTTCTGCGCTTCCTTGACGAGGCTCTGGCCGAACACGTTCTGGTAGGCCGGCGCATTCGGCTTGGCCTTGGCCTGGGTGCCGGTCGCGACGTCGAACTTGACGACGGCGTGGTACTTGTCGGCTGACGCTTCCGCCGGGCCGTAGCCCTTGCCCTTCTGCGTCACGACGTGGACCAGGATCGGGCCGGTCTCCATGTCGCGGACGTTCTTCAGGACAGGCAGCAGATGGTCGAGATTGTGGCCGTCGATCGGGCCGACATAGTAGAAGCCGAGCTCCTCGAACAGCGTGCCGCCGTCCATCATGAAGCCGCGGGAATATTCCTCGACGCGGTTGGCGCGGTTGGCGATGATCTTGGGCAGGCGCTTGTTGATCTGCTTGGCCGCATCGCGCAGCGTGCGATAGGTCTTGCCGGAGTAGAGCCGCGACAGATAGGCGCTCATGGCACCGACCGGCGGCGCGATCGACATGTCGTTGTCGTTGAGGATGACGATTAGGCGCGAGTTCATCGCACCCGCATTGTTCATGGCTTCATAGGCCATGCCGGCCGACATCGCGCCGTCACCGATCACGGCGATAACGTTGTTCTTGCCGCCGGAGAGGTCGCGCGCCACCGCCATGCCGAGGCCGGCGGAGATCGAGGTCGAGGAATGCGCCGCGCCGAACGGATCGTAATCGCTCTCGCTGCGCTTGGTGAAGCCGGACAGGCCGCCGCCGGTGCGCAGCGTGCGGATGCGGTCGCGCCGGCCGGTGAGGATCTTGTGCGGATAGGCCTGATGGCCGACGTCCCAGATCAGCCGGTCGCGCGGCGTGTCGAAGACGTAATGGATCGCAGTGGTGAGCTCGACCACGCCGAGGCCCGCGCCGAAGTGACCGCCGGTCACCGAGACGGCATCGATGGTCTCCTGCCGCAGCTCGTCGGCAACCTGGCGAACCTGCTCGATCTTGAGCTTGCGCAGGTCTTCCGGCGTCCGGATGGTGTCGAGAAGCGGCGTTTTACTGTATGCGTTCACGGCGATTTCCAATTTGTCAGCGCCGGAAGGTCATTCCGGTGCGCGATGGGTTTGCACAATATCGGCGCAGCGCGAGTCCTCAAACCGTCGGAGCCACCTGCATGGGGCAAGGCCCCGTCTTCAAGCTTAGGTAAGCTTAAGTGCGCTCCGGTTCAGTCTCTGTGATCCCTGTCACTTAGATCGGCTTCGTCCGTCCCAGCCAATTTCATTAGCAGTTTGAAGCGCTTGTCGTCGGAATTCTCTGCCCACGCAAGGCTTGCAAAAAGCCACACTCCGCGCAGCTTTACACCAAAGCTTGGGCCAAAGCCAACCCGCAGGACCGATTGGGGGTATGCAGATGCAACCGGCGGGCCAGAGTGGTTAACCGTGGCCCGGGACAATGGGTTCCAGCCTTGCCGGGTCCCCTGGCAGGCTTTTCCGCCTGAATGAGATCTTTTTTTGGTCCCGAGGACGGATTTCCGGACGGATGGCATCGATCCGGTTGCACGGAACCGTGCTGGTTGGCGGGATCGCGCCGTGCGTTCATGAAATCATGGCGGCCACGCTCCCGTGATGACGTTTTGGGGCCTCCCCTCGGAAAGGCTGAGCGGGAACTCTCGGCTTTCCCTACTGCACGTCCAGCGGCGCGGTGCCGGTGGCCTGGCCGCTGGCATCGGTGGTGATCTTGTCGACGCGCGCCTCGGCCTGGCGCAGCAATTCCTCGCAGCGGCGCTTCAGCGCCTCGCCGCGCTCGTAGATCGTCACGGACTCCTCGAGCGGCACCTTGCCGTCCTCGAGCCGCTTCACGATCGTTTCGAGTTCCTCGATCGCGCGCTCGAAGGTGAGCCTGGAGACGTCGACTTGAGTATTTTCGGCCATATCCGTTTCCGATTGCCCGATTCGCTTTCCTTGCAGTGAAGGCGGGTTTTGCGGGCTTAATGTGGCGGGCGTCGTCAGGCGCCCATCAGGGCGCCGACATGCGCCGTAACAGATTCTTTCAGTCCCTGCAGGTCATAGCCGCCCTCGAGCACCGAAACAACGCGCCCTCCCGCGGACTTGTCGGCGAGATCCATCAGCTTGCGCGTCACCCAGGCATAATCCTCCGCGCGCAAATTCAGCGAGGCCAGCGGATCGCGATAATGCGCGTCGAAGCCGGCGGAGATGATGAGCAGCTCGGGGCTGAATTTCTCGAGCTGCGGCAGAATCAAATTCTCGAACGCGGAGCGGAATTCCGGCCCGCCGTCCTCGGAGGCGAGCGGTGCGTTGACGATGGTGTCGTGGTCGCCGCGCTCGCCCGTCGCGCCGGTGCCCGGAAACAGCGGCATCTGGTGCGTCGAGCAGTACATCACGGTTGGGTCCGACCAGAAGATGTCCTGCGTGCCGTTGCCGTGATGCACGTCGAAATCGACGATGGCCGCGCGCTTGATGCCGTATTTGCGCTGGGCGTGGCGCGCGGCGATGGCGACATTGTCGAAGAAGCAGAAGCCCATCGGCTTGCCGATCTCGGCGTGATGGCCGGGCGGACGCACCGCGACGAAGGCGTTGCGATGCTCGCCCGCCATCACCGCTTCGGTCGCCGCCACCGCGCCGCCGACACCGCGCATCACCGCTTCCCACGTGCCAGGGGACATCGAGGTGTCGCCGTCGATATAGACCTGCCCGCTGCTCGGTGCGATGTGGCGCAGCTCGGTGACGTAGTGCTCGTTGTGGCACAGCGTGACGAGATCGAGATCGCCCTCCGGCGCCTGGTCGCGCACCAGGAACTGGAAGCGCTCATGCGACAGCGCTTCCTCCACCGCACGCAGGCGATCCGGCCTTTCAGGATGTCCCGGCGGCGTGACATGGTCGAGGCAGGCCTTGTGGGAAAGGAGAAGCGTGCTCATCAGGTCGGCCTCATGGATCCGGGCTTTCGACGTCGCTTGGCGCATCCGGCGCCAAAACGCAATGCAAATCCCAATCTATGCGTTTGAACGGGAATGGCAAAGGGTCGTCCGGTTCTGGCCCGTTTGATCCGGATCAATTCACGCGCAGGATGCGACTCAGCGGCAGCGGGCCGATCGGACCGTGCGCCCGGAAGAACGCGAACAGCGCGTCCGCGTCGTAGCCGCCATATTGCGGCGCCGTGCCTTGTTTGGCGACGGTAAAACCATCGCCGCCGACCGCGAGGTAATCGTTGAGGGTGACGCGGTAGCCGCTGGCCTGCTCGATCGGCCTGCCGCCCAGCGTCATCTTGTCGGCGATCACGCGCTCGCCGAATGGCTTCGACGCATCCCAGGCATAGCTGAACCCGTTCGATACCTGGAGAATCCGCGGCCGCTTCGGGTCCAGCCATTGCTGCTCGAGCATGTCCTTGAGCTGACTGCCCGTCAGCGTCATCGTCACGAGGCGGTTGCGGAACGGTTGGCTGGCGAAAACATCGCCGAAGGAGATCGCGCCGTTCTCCTTCGGGACGATGTCGGTGCGGATGCCGCCGGGATTGGTGAGCGCGATGACAGCGCTGCCATCCTTGGCGTCCCTGGTCGCGGCAAGCTGCGCGTCCGCGATGATGTCGCCGAGCGCGCTTTCGCCGGCCTCGTTCGGCACGCGCGACAGCGTCTGCGTCACCGATCCGGCCGGCCGGTTGGCGATCGGCGCCGAGAGCTTGTCATAGGCCTCGATCAGCGCGGTCTGCTCGGCGTCCTTCGCCAGCGAGGCGTTGGCGACGATGACGTTCTCGGCTTTGGCGCTGACGATGTCGCGGGTTACAGGATCGAGCTTGAGATCGATCGCGGTGACCAGCGTGCCGTATTTGTCGCCGCTGGTGACGAGCCGTCCGTCGATGTCGCAGACATAGGCGCGGTGGGTATGGCCGCTGACGACGACATCGACGGCGCGGTCGAATTTTTTGACGATATCGACGATCGGCCCGGTGATGGCAGGGCATTCATTGTAGTCGCCGGCGGGCTCGCCGCCCTGGTGGATCAGCACCACGATCGCCTCGACGCCGCGCGCCTTCAGCTGGGCGACCTGCGCATTCACCGTCTCGGCTTCGTCGCGGAATTCGAGCCCGGCGATGCCAGCAGGCGAGACGATGCCCGCGGTCTCCTTCAAGGTCAGCCCGATGAAGGCGATCGGGATGCCGTCGAACTCCCTGATCTCGTAGGGCGGCAGCACGCTGTTGCCCGTCGCGGTCTCGATGGTGGACGCGGCGAGATAACGGAATTTGGCGCCCGTGAACGGATGCGGCCCCTGGCAGCCGTCGACCGGATGACAGCCGCCGTTCTGCATCCTGAGCAGCTCGGTCTTGCCCTCGTCGAACTCGTGATTGCCGACCGAACTGATCGCAAGCCCCATCAGCGAAAGCGCCTCCACGGAAGGCTCGTCGTGAAACATCGCCGACAGGAACGGACTCGCGCCGATCAGGTCGCCGGCGGCGACGAAGATCGTGTTCTTGTGTCCCTCGCGCAGCTGCTTCACCAGCGTCGCCATGTATTCGGCGCCGCCGGCCGCCACCATCACCTTCCGGGCTCCGTCCTCGGGATCATTGATGCGAATGCCGCCCGGCGGCGGACGCAGATTGCCGTGAAAATCGTTGATGGCGAGCACGCGCAGCTCGACCGGCGCGGCGGTCTGGGCCGAGGCGGGGAGGGCGGAGGCGAGAGCGAGGGCGGCAAGGATGGATCGTAAGGCATTTCGCATGGAACCAAGATTAGTCGGTCCACGCGAAGATTTCACGAAGCATTATCGTAACCGTGCTGGACTTCTCCCCAACCTCAGTATCGTAGGGTGGGCAAAGCGAAGCGTGCCCACGTCTTAAGGCGTTGGCACGGCGCAAGTGCGCCTTTGCCCACCCTACGATACTGGACTCGCGGAGAGAGCCCGCTACTTCTTCTTCCGGTTCGCAAACGCATTGAACGCCGCCACCGCTTCGTCAGATTTCAGCCGCTCGCCGAACAGATGGCCTTCCTGGTCGATGCGGCGGGTGAGCTCTTCGGCCGGCGCGCGCAGCAATTTGCGGGAGGTTGCGACCGCCTCGGCCGGCAGCCGGCAGATGTCGCGCGCCACCTTGCGCGCCTCGACCTCGGTATGTCCGGGCGACACCACGGTGTTGACGAAGCCCGCCGCGTGCGCCTCCGCGGCGGAAAAAGTCCGCCCCATCACCAGCATGGCAAAGGCGCGCTGATATCCCATCGTGTTCGGCATCAAGAGGCTGGCGGCGCCGACCGGCACCAGCCCGAGATGGATGTAGGGCGCGGAGAAGGTCGCAGCGTTCGAGGCCAGCACGTAGTCGCAGTGAAACAGCATCACGGTGCCCATGCCGATCGAGGCGCCGTCGACGGCGGCGATGATCGGCTTGACGTTGAGGGCGAGCGAATAGAGGAACTTCGCGCCTTCCGACAACGTCTCGGGGCGCGCGGTGTCGGCGTGCATGAAATCGTCGATATCGTCGCCGGCAGTGAACACGCCTGAGCCGCCGGTGATGATCATGCAGCGGATGTCGGGGTTGTTCTGCGCGGTGTCGATCGCGTGGCTCATCTCCCGATACATATCCTGGGTGATGGCATTCTTCTTGCCCGGGCGGCGCAGGGTGATGATACGCGTTCCGCGCTCTTCGGTGACGACGATATTGCCATTCGGCATGAGAGCCCCCTGCGCTCGCCGCGATGCTCGCCGCTTCGCGAGTCTCGCCGAGCATCAGCCTACATGATCCCGCAGGCGTGCCAATGCGCTGAGTCAACCTTTTCGGAGCCAACGCATCGCAACAATTGGCTACAATGTTTCATTTGAAAAACCAGTGGTTGTGGTGCACGATCCCGCGGTTCCATGTGATCCGATTGCCCGATTGATGATTGCCGCAACCCGCATCGACGAATCCTCGCTGCACTACCGCGGCTGGCGCGTCGTGCTGGCCTGCTTCCTGATGGCCTTCTTCATGTTCGGCTTCGGCCTGTATGGCCAGGGCGTCTATCTCGCCGAGCTGCAGCGCGCCCATGGCTGGCCGGGCACGCTGGTCTCCACGGCCAGCACGTTCTCCTTTCTCCTGACCTCCGTCCTTGTCATCTTCACCGACGATCTGCTCGCGCGCATCGGCTTGCGGTCGCTGATCCTGTGCGGCCTGGCGGCGCTCGGCGCCTCGACGGTGCTGCTGGCGCTGATGCAGACGCCCTGGCAGCTCTATCTCGCCTATGCGCTGATGTCGGTCGGCTGGACCGGCATGGGCACCGTGGTGATCGCGACCGTGCTGAACTCCTGGTTCGAACGCCGGCGCGGGCTGGCGCTCAGCCTCGCATTCAACGGCGCGACCTGCGGCGGCATCATCCTCGTTCCCCTGCTGCTGTCGCTGACCGGCAGCATCGGCTTTCGCTCCGCCATGCTGGCGGCCACGCTCGCGATGATGGTGCTGGTGCTGCCGGTGGTCGTGACCTTCATCGGCTGGCCTGCCGGGACCTCGCCGGCTTCGGGCGGACGCCCTTCCGGTGAGAGCACGGCCGCACCAAGCCATTCCCGCAAGACGCTGCTCGCCAACGCGGCGTTCTGGACCATGGTCTTGCCGATCGCGATCGCGCTGCTGGCGCAGATGGGATTCATCATCCACCAGGTGACGTTTCTCGAGCCGCTGATCGGCCGCTCGGCCGCAGGCGGCGCGGTCACCATCATGGCGGCGATGGCGGTGGTCGGCCGCCTGTCGCTCGGCCTGTTCGTCGACCGGCTCGATCCCCGGCTCGCCTGCGCGGCGTCGATGACGAGCCAGGCGGCGGCGCTGTTCGTTCTCGTGCAGAGCACGAGCCCGACGGTGCTGCTGGTGTGCTGCGCCGTCTACGGCTTCTCGATCGGCAACATGATCACGTTCCCGCCCTTGATCATCCAACGCGAGATCGGTGCCGCCGCCTTCGCCGCCGCAATGGGATTGGGCACCTCGATCAGCGGCGTCGTCAGCGCCTTCGGTCCGGGCATCGTCGGGCTCGTGCGGAGCTTGACGGGCAATTACACCGCGGCTTTCGCGATGTGCGTCGTGCTGGATCTCGTGGCGGCGGGCGTCGTGTTGTGGCGGCCTGGGAGAAGCGCGAAGGCCGTGGCCTCGTAGCCCGGATGGAGCGAAGCGTAATCCGGGATTCGTGCCATGAGCGAGGTCGGCCCCGGATTGCGCTGCGCTCCATCCGGGCTACAAGGCCTCCTTACCCCAGCAACACCGCATCCGCCGCTGCGACGGACTCCGCGCTCTCGGTCACGGTGCGCTCGAGCGCGCCGGCCTGCACACTGATGTTCTCGGCGAAGAAGCGTGCGAGCGAGACGTAGCGTGGCGCATCGGTGAGGCCGTCGGCCTTGGCGGCGAGTGCTTCGGAGGCGAGCAGGCAGCCGCCGAGCGTCGAGCCGAACTGCTGCAGATAGGGTGTCGCGCCGGCAAGCGCCTCGTTCGGCGCGGACGTCACGCGCTCCAGCAGCCATTTGCTGGTGCGGGTCAAGGCCTCCAGCGCTTCGCGCAGCTTGACGCCCGTGGTGCCAAAAGCCGGATCGTTCGACGCTTCGACTTTCTTGACCGTCGCTGCGAGCTCGTCGAGCAGCGCCCAGACGGCAGCGCCGCCATTGGCCGCGAGCTTGCGCGTGACGAGGTCGATCGCCTGGATGCCGTTGGTGCCCTCGTAGATCGCGGTGATGCGGGCATCGCGATAATGCTGGGCCGCACCGGTCTCCTCGATGAAGCCCATGCCGCCATGCACCTGCACGCCGAGATAGGCGACCTCGTTGCCGATGTCGGTGGAATAGCCCTTGGCCATCGGCGTCAGCAGCGCCGCGCGCGCGGCGGCATCCGCTCGCACCTTGGGATCCCTGGCACGCGTCGAGACGTCGATCGCGACCGCGGTCGCATAGCAGATGGTGCGCGCGGCGGCGGTCTGCGCCCGCATCCGCATCAGCATGCGCTTGACGTCGGGATGCACGAAGATCGCGTCCGAGCCTTCGCTCTTGCTGCCGACGGCGCGGCCCTGCTTGCGCTCCTGCGCATACGACAAAGCCTGCTGGTAGGCGCGATCGGCGACGCCGACGCCCTCGAGGCCGACGCCGAGACGGGCCTGGTTCATCATCGTGAACATGCAGCGCATGCCCTGGTTCTCTTCGCCGACGAGGAAGCCGATGGCGCCGCCATGATCGCCCATGGTCATGGTGCAGGTCGGGGAAGCGTGCATGCCGAGCTTGTGCTCGACGCCGCTCGCATAGATGTCGTTGCGCTGCCCGAGCGAGCCGTCTGCATTGACCATGAACTTGGGCACGAGGAACAGCGAGATCCCTTTGGTGCCGGCGGGCGCATCGGGCAGGCGCGCCAGCACGAAATGCACGATGTTGTCGGTCATGTCGTGCTCGCCATAGGTGATGAAGATCTTCGTCCCCTTGATGCGATAGGTGCCGTCGGCCTGCTTCTCGGCGCGGGTTCGCAGCGCGCCGACGTCGGAGCCGGCCTGCGGCTCGGTCAGCTGCATCGTGCCGGTCCATTCGCCGGAGACGAGCTTCTCGAGATAGATTGTCTTCAGCTCACTGCTGCCATGCGCGTCCAGCGCCTCCATCGCCGACGCCGTCAGCAGCGGGCAGAGGCCGAAGGCGAGGTTCGAGGCGCTCCAGATCTCGGTGCAGGCCGCATTGATCGCGATCGGCAGGCCCTGGCCGCCGAAATCTTCGGGGCCGGACACCGCGTTCCAGCCGCCCTCGGTCCAGCGCTTGTAGGCGTCCGGCCAGCCCGGCGCGGTCGTCACCTTGCCGTCGCTGAGCTTGATGCCGTGCTCGTCGCCAACCTTGTTGAGCGGGGCCAGCACGTCGGTTGCGAACTTGCCGGCCTCCTCCAGCACGGCCGCGGCGATGTCGGCGTCGAAATCGCCGTAATGACCGGCCTCCACGGCAGCCTTGAGGCCGGCGCCGTGATTGAGCGACAGCAGCATGTCAGAAATCGGCGCGCGGTAGGTCATGGCTCACTCCCGTGGACAGGTCTTGGCGCCCTATTCCCATGAAATGGGGGAGGTCTCAATGGGGCGGGAGGGGCCGGACGGTGGCGGTCAGAACGGGGCCGTCGCGGGCCCATAAAGAGAGTGTAGCGGCGCCGAACCCGGGGCTGTGGTATTTTGGCCCTTCAGGCGGTTGAAATGCTGCGCCGCTCCCTATAGACCGGCTGCGACCAAGGGAATCTGCGGTAGCCAGTTCTTCCGCCGGCCCCCAGGTCGCCTGTTGGGGCGTAGCCAAGCGGTAAGGCAGCGGATTTTGATTCCGCCATTCGGAGGTTCGATCCCTCCCGCCCCAGCCAGATTGCCCGCCCCGCCTGAAATACCTCACGAAACCGGCCTGGCTGGGGAGCTGCTGCACAGCTCTGCGACACACTGCTGCTGCACAGGGTGTGTTTCGCGATGGCTGTCCACATCTTCGCCGGGAAGCCGTCCGTGTATTACTGGCGGCGCCGACCGCCGCGTGTGCTTGCCAATGTCCTGGATCGCCCGCATCTTTTTCTGAGCCTCCGAACGACCAGCCACGTGGTGGCACGTCGGCTGGCTGCTCAGCTTGACCTCATCCTGGAAGATGCCGCGATGCTCGCCGATACCGAAGACCTGCACCTGTCAGGGTCCCAAATTGAGACAATGCTCCGGGGCGTCGTCGACAAGCATCTGACGAAGCTCGAGCGCGTCGCGCACGCTGCCAAGACTTCGCCCGGGTTCGACTTCGAACAAGCACGGTTGGGCGATAAGCGAGCGTTTTGGGCCTATGCCTTACTGGACGCGCAGGGCTCTACTGCCGCCGTGCGCGCAGAGGATCGCATTCGGATGAGCGCCGACGGGCTCTCGGACGCAGATATCGACGCCGTGCAAAATCATCTCGCCATGCTCCGGATCAACGAAATGGTCCCGACGAATGGGCACATCCTCCGGCGAATGGTCGATGCGGTCGGCGCGACCCCGACGGCGATGAACATCAATGTCGCGCAGGGGACGTACTTCCGGGGAATGAGGCTCGCGCTGGCTGAGATCGACCGACGCTACGGGAGCCGTCGCGTCGAGGATGAGGGTTTTGTGGATCGCATGCTGCTTGCGAGGAGCGATCCACCGCAGCAGGTCTTGCCGTCCGAGGCCGGCAGCCGTGCCGGTCCCAGCGATCCACCGAAGGCTGAGAGCGACCCTACGCCGTCGGTCGCAATGGCGGATTTCTCGAAATTCGCGGACGATGTCATCCTGCATAATGCCCGAGACGGTCGTTGGGACGACAAGACCCAGCGGCAGGCGAGAAGCATTTCGAACCTGTTCATCAAGTTCATGCTGCAGGACCAACACGTCCAGGACTTAAACGCCCTGTGCCAACAGCATGTCGGCAAGTTCGTCGATTTTCTTCGGTCGGGCATCTACAAGAATTACGGAAAGTCCGCCAAGGATGAAGGCCGGAGCATCGCCGAGCTGCGCGCTGTTGCTATGGCACATCATTCAAGCGAACGCGGGATCGCCGGCGATACGCTCAATCGTCACCTTACGTTCCTTGCTCAAATCTTCCGGCACGCAGTTGCGCGCGGGGTTGGCAGCCTCGCAGAGATCGACCTCGTTGCACTTCGCTCGAAGGGCAAGAAGAAGCGCGCGCGGGACGAGAGGGCCAAGTTGCCCTTCGAGCAGGCTGCGGCCATTTTTCGGACGCCTCCGTTCAACAATTGTGCAGCTTGGGATCGGTTGGACGAACCGGGACCGGAAGGCCTTAACCAGATCTTCCATTGCGCTCTCTATTTCGTGCCGATCCTCATCTACTATACCGGCTGCCGCCGGGAGGAATTGTGCGGGCTGATGGTGGACGACGTCGTCCTCGACAATGGCGATAGTCCCTATCTCCATATTGCCAAGAACCAACGGAGGCGGATCAAGAATCCTCAGTCGCAGCGGAACATCCCGTTGCATGTGGAGGTGCTTCGGCTCAATTTCGTTGCCTACGTCAAGGCCATCAAAGCGCTTGGTTACAAGCTGCTTTTCCCTGACCTTTATTCTCCCTCCAGCCGATCTCCGTTAGGCGATCGCTTCTACAAGCAGTTCAACCCCATTCTGGAAGGCGCAGGAGTAACGGAGGAAGGATTGGGCTCCCATGCGGTGCGCCATCTGTTCGGCGCGCAGCTCAAGAAGAAATTGGTAGCGGAGGAGGATCGGGCCGACCTGCTTGGGCACGGTGGCGACAGCGAGACCAGCGAGCGCTATTGCGAGCCGCATGAAATCGCGACCCTCCTTAAGTTCGTGGAGAAGCTGCCGGTCGTGACAGCGCATTTGCGGCCGCAGGAGGTGCAGCTGCTGCCGTGGGTGTTGAAGAAGGAGGTTGCGCCGTTTTCTCAGCCGTCGCGGTCGAAACGTAACGCTTCACCGCTGCCGCGATCGCCCAAGTCCTCTTAAGTCTTTGAAGTTTCGCCGATCCTTTTGTCACCGATCCATAGATCTATCCCTCCGATCTGCGGGCGGTCCAGGGCCGTAGAGGCGCTTGCCGAACGCCACGACGTTGTCCTTATGCGCTATCGACTTCCTATTCGCTCCTCGGTTGCAAGAGGGGCCTTCCTGCTACAATCTCGGCCAGCCCCCACTACGTGAGGAATTGGCGATTCGCATGCACATCACGAAAGCGAAGATCAGAAATTATAGATCACTTGCACATTGCGATATTGAATTCCGTGACGGCCTGAACATTCTCGTAGGCGACAACGAAGCTGGAAAATCAACGCTCCTCGAAGCCATCAGCCTGGCGTTGACTGGCTCCTTGACCGGACGGCCTCTTGCCCAGGAGCTACACCCGTTTCTTTTTTCCGTGCAGGCGACCCGCGACTACCTTGCGGCGCTGCATGGCGGAAAGCCCGCAACTCTTCCGGCAATCACGATCGAGCTGTTCTTTGGCGATATCCCGGAACTCGCCGAGTTCAGGGGTGATAACCATTCGGAGAAGCCAGGGGATCTCCCGGGCATTATCTATTCGATCGAATTCAACGACGCGTACAAGGACGCCTACGAGCAATATATAGCCAAGCGCGACGACGTTCGCTCGATCCCGGTCGAATACTATCAGGCCGTCTGTCGATCCTTCGCGCGAAAATCCGTATTGCCGCGTCAGATTCCGCTATCTCCCCTCATCGTGGATGCCAGCCGCATCACCACGATCACGGGTGCGAACCGCTATGTGACAGGTCTCATTCGGGAGGCATTGCCGGCGAAAGAGCAGGTTCAGTTGTCCGTCGCCTATCGGAAGCTCAGGGAGCTCTTTCTCGCCGACGACAGCATAAAGCAGATCAACGCAAAGTTCGTGGAGCGCCACGGGGAAATCTCCGAGAAGACCCTCTCGATGACACTCGATCCAACGGCGCGGGGCGGCTGGGAAAACGCCGTCATGCCGAGCCTCGATGATGTTCCCATTACCCTCGTAGGCAAGGGGGAACAAAACGCCGTCAAGATCAAGCTGGCGCTTGAGAATAGCTCCGAGGCAAATGTGTTCCTTATCGAAGAGCCCGAGAACCATCTTTCCTTTTCCCGCTTGCACGGTCTCATCAATGCGATAACGAAGAAGGCGGGCTCGCGCCAGCTCATCATCACGACGCATTCAAGCTTTGTCCTCAACAAGCTAGGCATCAACAACGTCATCCTGTTCAGGAACGGCGATTCCATGAGGCTCGATGCGCTGACTGCGGATACCTACGAATATTTCAAGAAGCTGCCCGGACACGACACGCTGCGGCTGCTGTTGAGCAGCAGAAGCATTCTTGTCGAAGGTCCGTCCGACGAGCTTGTTGTTCAAAAGGCGTTTATCGAAAAGCACGGCGTAAGCCCGCTCGAAAAGGGCGTAGACGTGATTTCGGTGAAAGGGCTGGCGTTCAAACGGTTTCTCGAAATCGCAAAGCTTCTCGGCATCAAGACCGACGTGGTCACGGACAACGACGGCGATGTTGAAGCGTTGAAAACCAAATACGCCGATTACCCTGCGGATGGTAAGATAAACGTCCGTTACGATGATGACGAAGCATTCCCAACGCTTGAGCCCCAGATGCTCAAGGCCAATAGCCTTGAGCTCCTGAACAGCGTGCTCGGCACCGACTACGCCGATTCAAGCGAGCTGACCGAATACATGACCAAGCCCGCTAACAAAACCGACGTCGCCCTCAAGATTTTCGACACGACGGAGGCGATAGCTTTCCCCGGCTATATCAATGCCGCCGTCGAATAAGATCGTCTTTGCGTCGGCAGGCGCGGGCAAAACAACGGAAATCGTGACGCAGGCGCTTTCGATGCGTCCGCGGAAGGTTGCGATTACCACGTTTACGCTCAAGAACGTGGAGGAGATTAGGCGCAAGCTGATTGAGCTAAGCGGATGCGTGCCGCCGGAGATCACGATCTATCCGTGGTACACCTTCGTCCTTCACGAGATGGTGCGCCCTTATCAAGGCTTCGTTCATCAGGAGCGGGTCGCGGGCGTTCACTTCGCCAAGGGCGCCACCCGTACCTATGTCCAGAAGGCAGACGTTGCCCGGTATTATTGCGACCGCGAGAACCAGGCCTACTCCGACCGCCTTGGCGATTTTGCCTTGCTGTGCAATGAGGCGAGCGATGGGAAAGTCATTCGCAGGTTGAACGATATGTTTGCCCACATCTTCGTTCATGAGGTGCAGGACCTTGCCGGATTTGACATCGATGTCCTGGAGCTGCTGCTCCGCTCTCCCATTGCCATGTCACTTGTCGGCGACATTCGTCAGTCGACATATCGCACCAGCTACGCGACAAAGAACAAGAAGTTTTGCGGACGCGGCTTCATTCTGAAGGCCGAAGCCTGGAAGAAAGCTGGGCTGTGTGAAGTCACTTACATGGCACAAAGTCGCCGTTGCATCCAACCGATCTGCGATGTGGCCGACCTCATTTTTCCTGATCTCCCCAAAGCTCAATCGAAGAACGAGAGCCAGACCGTACACGACGGCGTCTTCGTGGTGCGGACGATCCACGTCGAGGAATACCGGAGGCAGTATCAACCGAAGGTGCTTCGGCTCGACCGGCGATTTGGCGCCGGTCTCCCGGCCGAGAACTTTGGCGTGGTCAAAGGCCTCGGTTTCGAACGCGTTCTGATCATTCCTTACGGAGGGATCACCAAATGGCTCCGCACAGGTAAGCCGGAGCACGTTGCCGGGTCGGCAGACGAGGTCTATGTCGGCATTACCCGTGCTTATCAGAGCATCGCTTTTATCCACGATGGTGATGTGGCCGTGCCGGGAATTTCGATCTTTGAGCCATAGGCTCAAGGATATCGATGCGGCTCGTGTTAGAATGGCGCGATGACCGAATCCCCGCCCGAACAGGACCAGCCTCGCTCACCCGGTATCATGGCGCGAAACATCGCCGATCCCATAAAGCTGTCCGGCCTCCAATTGCACGGCGTATCCGCGGAAAACAGCCGCGGAGGGAATACCATCCAGGTCTACACAAGGCTGAGCCTCACTTCGGACGATCAGTTCTTTCATCGCGTGGCGGAGGGCCTGAGCAATCACATCGAATACGTCGCGCGGCAGTCCGGACGCGCCGTCAACCTCAAGCGCGCCGACGTCGTCCTCCTCGTCGTACATCTGGACGACACGGGCGACTTGTGGCTCGATACCGCAGCGGTCGCACTTCAAATCAGGGCCAAGCGAGACATGGTCGCTGGGGCGGTGGTGTTCGAGTACGACATTGCTGACGTTACCGGCATGAGTTTTCCTCTTGTCCCGATCGGCAAAGAAGATCGTGTCGTCTGCATTTTTCGCGAAGGCTGGCGCTTTGGCATGTTCTTCGATTTCAACCCTGATGCCGACTTTTCCGTAGAGGAAATGCAGCGCGACCTTGGCTCGCTGCATCGCAGGTTGAAGTACCGGGATCTCTACGATGCGATCGCCGACCAGGCCGTGTTTTCACGGCTCGTCGCCGCAGGCTAGTTTCCATTCGTAGAAATTCTCGGCCCCGAATTTGGAGGGCTCCTAAAGTTCAGCGAAGCCGGATTTGAGCTCGATGAAGAGGAAACGAAGATCCTGGCGAAGTTCGACTCTGAGCGGATCGAGCGGATGTTCGGCCGGTGGATGGCGAAAGCGCATTTTGCCGGCAAGGAACGGCTCTTGCGCTCGGCGCTAAAGTCCTTCGCGGAAGGCGACGCCGTACCCGTGCTCAAAATCGCCTTGACCGAGATCGAAGGAATTTTGGGTGACGCCTATCGCAAGGTTCATGGAAAAGGCGCGCGGATTAAGAAGCTGCTGGAATTCGCAGTCGCGTCGGCTGAGGCAAAGGCGGGGCATCCGGATACGCTCTTGTTCCCGGCCGCCTTCGCTCATTATTTGAGATCGCACACCTTCGCTGACTTCGATCCCGCAGCTCGGACAGGCAATGCCAGTTCGCGGCATGCGGTCGGCCACGGTGCGGCAGCGCCTGAAACTTATACGATGGTGCGAGCGCTTCAGGCCCTGCTTACCCTCGATCAATTGGCCTTTTATACGTGAAGCGCGCTGTCATGCTGTGATTTCGAGCCACCTAACACTGATGAACGTTGGTCGCAGATCTTATCAGTGCTCAGATTCAGCTGCATGAAGCTCAAATCTACTCCGCCGCCTCGCCCTTCGCCTCGATCATTAACACATCAAGGCTCTCTATCTCCTGCATTGCCCGACCAGCGATGCCCTGTAGATCGCCGTAGAGGCCGGCGGTGGAGTCGAGCACGCCGCGGAGCTGTTCTTCGCGCTTTGCCCAAAGCCGCATCATCGTCTTGCGTTCGCGGTCGAGGTCGGCCTGCATGTCGGTGAACTTCTCCACGATCGCATCGATGCGATGGCGGAAGCGGGGACCGGTCAGATAGCCGTACATCATCTCCATCTTGGTCTGCTGGCCTTCCTGAGCCTGACGGCTGCCGGCGAGGTCGATCAGCCCGTGCCGGAGTACGATCGCCAGCGGGACGGCGAACCGAGGCTCAGCGACCCAGACGTTGTCGACCAGTCCAAAGGTTTCGACGTCCTTTGGCAGGGCGCTCGAGACAATGAGGGCGACCTCCGCCTTGGCTGCGCGCTGGTCGCTCCTCAGTTTGGTCAGCCAGTCGTCGCTCCAACGCTTGGTCCGCTTCGATTCCCACAGGATTGTGCCGCAGGTCTGTCCACCAGGACCGAACACGCGATGGAGGACGTCGCCGCCGAAATCGCCCTTCGGCACCGGCTCGATGAGATCGCGCGGAAACTGATTGCGAAGCAGGGATTCCAATTCGAGCTCCAAGGCTTCTCCTTGCAGCTGCTGTGAGCCCTGTTCGGCCCGGCGGCGGAGTTCCTCGATCTGCCGGTTCATGCCGGCGATCTGGGCTTCCTTCTCCGCGACTCTCGCCTTGAAGCCGTCCTCGGCCTCCAGCTTGGCCTTCTCGCGCACGGCGGCAAGTGCCTGCTGGACCTTCGTCTCGATCGTGAGCTCGACTTCGCGCTTGGCATCGTCGAGCTCGCGCTCCTTGCGGAGCATGTCCGCCTGGATCTTCTGGGCCGCGGCCAACTTCTCGTTGTTAGCTGTGAGCATCTGCTGCAAATCCGCCAGCTGCCGGTCGCGCGCGCCGAGTTCATCGGCGATCGCCAGGCGTGCTCGCTTTGCTTCCGTTTCGACGATACTGGACCGCTCCGCCTTCAGCTTTGCGGCGACCTGTTCGTCGACGGCCTCGCGAGCTTTCGCGATTTCTTCGCTGGCCTGCCTGAGCAGCGCTTCGCGCCGGCCAAAGTCCGCTTCCTTGGCAGCAAGCTGCTGGTCGAACTTCCGGCGCGTCTCGGCAATCAGGGGCGCGGCGAGCGACTCTGTCAGCTTGATTTCGGTGCGGCAGCTCGGGCAGACGATCTGGGGATCAGTCACGGTATTGGTCCTCGGATGATTGCCCGCGATAGTACTGGGCGAGGGAGCGCCGTTTAAGCCCTGCGCGCGGGTTATCCCGCGCAATTGCGGCGGCCGCGGCCATAGCGGCCGGGTCTTTCCGTCGTCCTGTGCCGCCATGATCAGTTCCTCGATGCGCGGAGGTCGCGTTCGCGCAGGACAGCCTCGACAATGCGGCGCAGACGGCGCACCGAGCCGCCGGGCCAGTGCTTCGCCACGGCCTCACGCTCATCGCCATCGAGCGGCGTCACCCAGCTCTGGTCGAGGCCGCGCTCCTTGGCGAGATCAACGATCACGGCCGGCAGCAGCGCGTCGAGGTCATTTGCGGTCGGCTTGGGAAAGGTCACGATGCGGAAACGGTCCCTGATTGGACTTGGCAGTGGATCGAGACGGTTGGCGGTGGCGATGTACGACACCTGCGACAGATCAAGATTGGTCTGCAGCGCGGGGTCGGGGTAGCGGGCGCTCGTTTCCGGCTCCAGAAAGCGCAGAAGCGTGTCCCAGAGCCGACCATGGTCCGACCTGGTCGCCGCCTTCTCGATCTCATCGATCAGCACAAGTGGATTGGCGACGCGCCCTTGCGCGATGGCGAGGAAGGCGTGACACGGCTCGGCCGAGTACCAGCGGCGATCCGTACCTCCAAAGACGGCGCCATCCGAGCGGCTGCCGTCGGTGCGCCAAACGCTGATGCCCAACACCTCGCCAAGGCGCCGGGCAAACCGGCTCTTGCCGCCGCCGGGCTCGCCGACAATCAGGAGCGGGCGCAAACGGACCGTGGTGCGCCCAACAAGATCAGCAAGCACGAAATCGATGACGTCGATGGCGTACGGGAACTCGAACTGCAGAACGCTGCGCGCCTCGTGGAGCGGCGGCACCTCAACGAGCGGCAAAGCAGTGTTAATGACATTCTTCAGCGGGCCCAGGATTTCTTTGAGTTTGACGTTCTTCATCTCGGCCTCGGACAGACGCGCGACGACGAGATGATGGTCGGGTATGAGTTCAGAGTCCGGGACGGCTTCTTGCTTGACAGTTTCGGTCCGGTCCTCGGCTTCCCGCTTTTTCCGGCGGTCTTCCTCCTCCTTGAGTTGGAGCCGTAACGCGGCCTTGGCGGCGGTGGTGCGGTGCTCGGCCATGCGGTGCCCTACCACGGAAGCGTTCATCGCAGCAGAAAACTTTCTCGGCAGAAAATGCGTGCAGGCCGGCAGCGCGGCCCAGCCATAGGTGAACCGTTCGAGATCGCAGCGAACCTTCTGTTCGAGCCGCAGCGAATTCACCTGAAAGGCTTTGACCAGCGCCTTGGCGACCCTGCGATGCTGCTGGAAATGTTCGTCATCACGCGGCGTCGGCAAGCTGACGAGCCGGACGCTATCGGCAAGACTTCTGAGCTCAGGCTCATTCTGAGCGGCAGCGCGGCGATCAAGTTCAGTCGCCAGTGCCATTGCGGCCTCCAACGACCTGCTGGTGGCCCAAGCGACATTGTGGGGCAGTCCCGGGCAAAGCTCGTTGATTTCCGCGATAAGCCGCTCCTCAAGGTGATCGGCTCCGTCGACGGCGAGCAGGCCATAGCGCAGAAGCCGCGGCAGGCCTTTGAGCCGCTCGTCCCAATCGGCCGAATCGGCCGCCGCGCCGATCAAGGCCGCGTCCTCAGCTGCCGGCAGATCGAGATCGTCGCCGTCGTCGCTCTTGGCGCTCATGCGTCGGCCTCCGTGCGGTAGCTGGCCGAGCCCAGCACCACGCTCTCGTTGAGGTCGGAGTTCTGGAGGGCGCGGCTAGTGCCCTCGCAAGAACGGCTGGCGACGCTCGTACACCACGAGGTCGACAACTTGGTTATGAATGGATGGTCCAGTTCGATACTGCGAAGGAGATGCGCAACGACCAGGGTGGCTGTCGCGTCGCCAGCGAGGGCGCAGCGCAACAGCGCCGTCATGGCAATGTCGACCGTAAGCGTCACCTCGTGGATGGGCAGAAGCGAGAGCGCCAGGCCGATGGCCGCGGCAGCGTCACCGTAGAGGGCCGCAGCAAACTCCTCGCGACGGTCCATCACGTAGATAGTGTCGAGCGTGTCGATGATCAGTTGGTGCTCAGCATCGCGAAGGAGGTTAGAGGGTAGGGTCCGCCACCACGCGAGCGGCGTGAGATCCTGAGCGGCGAGAGGCCACCCGGAGTTGGCCGGCCTGGAGATATTGGCCCGATCAGCAGCATCGCCAGCGGGGACGCCGAGGTCCTGATGCCGGCGCTTGCGCGCCGGCATTTCCATTTTGTTCGACATGATTGGATCCCTCAGCCTGCGATCAAGATCGGCTCGGGATAGCGGGAATTGACCCACTTGCCGCTGCTGACATGCGCACCGGTCACGACCTTTGCCGCGATGGCCGCCGAGGGAAAGCAGACGGCCACGCGGAGGCGCGCCCGGTTTTCGATGCCGGGGATGACGGCCAGTGCGTCGGCCGCGGCGAGTTCGGCCCGGCGAGTATGCAGGATCGGGTTGACGCTCGGGTTCACGAGGCTGCGCACCTCCGACCCGGCCGTCACCACGAAACCGTCGCGGACCGGGTAGCCGCGGGCCCAGAGGTCGCCGTAGGCGAGCTCCAACTCACTGCCGAGCGGAGGCAAGCCCGTCACGTCGATCTGCATCGGCCCGGTGTCTTCCGGCTCGATCGCCATATCGGCCTCGGCCGCTTCAGGCTTGCGACGCTGGCTCGCGAAGTTACTGCGCAGCACGCGGCAACCGGCATCGAACAGGAGCCGCTCGCCGTGCTCGACGAAGTGGTCGAGTGAGGCCCGCTTGTGATTGGGGAGCTCCAGCACTTGCGGGTTCGTCCCCTTCATGACGTCGACCAGGTCGGCCTGCTCGGCAATCTGCGTGAGACGGAATTGCAAGTAGATGGCGGCCGTCTTGTCGAACCAGGCGCGCTGGTACCCCGAGATGACGTAGACTTCACGGGCGAACGCCTTCGACGGATCGCCGGAATGCTCGCCGAGCCTGCGGCCGGCATTGCCGGTTTCGCCGATATAGGCCGTCGCATGATCCGCAAGGATGTAGCAGGCCGGCACAGCAGCGAGAGTGAGCGAGATGTCTTTCACCATCGCGAACGGGAAGACCGAGACGGTGAGGCGACCGACGTCGTCGTGGACCTCCCGAAGGCCGGCGATACCGCCCATCGGGCGATGGATGTTGCTAGTGCAGGCAGGCTGCACGGAGGTGTGGTTGAAGAAAAAGGACATTGTATATCTCTCTGGGTTGAGAGATCACGAGGCCAACGTCGTTTGAACCGGACCGGACCTTTGAGCCGTCACGCCTTCACAGCGGATCACCGCAATGAAGCGTGTTTGGCATCATCGGCTCTTCGATCTGCGCCTTCCAGCTGCGTTGAGAGCAGATGCACTACATCTGCAAGCTCGGCCGGAGCGTGGGACGAAAACCGATCAGTCCATGTGGCGCATCTGCGTCACACGACGAAGGGCCTTGCGATCTGGTCTAGCCGTTGGACAGCTGGGTGATGGCGGTGGTCGTGTCGGTTGCCGTGGTCACCGGATTGGCGGTGGGCACACAGCCAATGGCGGTCAAATTAGACCGGACCTGAAACGCCAGAGAGGGGTGGGGCAGTGGCGCCGAATCGGCGATATAGTCAAATCTAGCCATGATCGATTCCTTACAATCGGTTGTGGTTAGGCTGCCGTTCGGTGTTCCAGACCGGGCGGCAGCCGCTTCGCTTCGTATGTTCTAAGAAGCTCCCCAAAATATGCTCATGCGAGCGGCGAGATACCAGCCTTACCGCGATGAAATGGTTAACGCAGTCTCGGTATCCGGCATTGCCGCCTGTAGGAGCTCTTGAACTGCCAGAGATGTGTCGCGCGAAAACGACCGAGTTCGCGGAAAGTCGGAAGGTAGCGTACGTTCGGCACCCGACGGACCCAGCGCAATCGAATCGTTGACTGACCCGCCGCTCCAGATCGATATGTTTCTGATTCACCGTGCTGCCTGGATTGCAGGCCAGCATGGATGGCCAAGCCTTACTCTCTGGATCTTCGCAAGAGTGTCGTAGCCGCGATCGAAGGAGGGATGTCCCACAATCAGGCACCCAAGGAGTCTTGGGATCGCGATCAGCACCGCAATCGGCTGGATGCAACGGGTCGAGGGGACCGGCAGTTACAAAACGTGGCTCGGGCTCTTGCCCACATCTTGATCTCGTGCTGCCTTGCGCGGTGTTTGCTGACATGGTGTGCTCCTCCCCGTAGACCGGTACGAGCTCGGGTCACGAGCCTTCCGTCAAGAGATCAGCAGCGGCGCGCAAGTTCGAGTCACGAACGCAAAATGCCCGCTCGCGTAGCGCGTGCTTCCCGACGACGCAGCCACTATTTCCGTCTCGTTCTCATCTCGATTCACCCTTTCGGGGAATTGCGACTTGGAATCGCGCGGCGTCGAATTGGCGCAAGCAATCCGGTCGCTCACCAGACTGAACCAACAGGGAGACGAGACATCATGCGCCAAGCCCCCTACGAGAGTTTTGAAGGCCAGCCGGATCCCGAGCGCCGCCGTCTCCTTGGCATCGCCCTCGCAGGCGTCGCCGGGTCGATCCTGCCGGCAGCGTCGCGCGCGGCCACTGGTGCGCCGTCCGAAAAGGTCGATGTCGACGACATTGCCTACCTGACGGCCGGCGAGGCGCTCGCGAGATTCAAGGCCAAGACGCTATCGCCGGTCGAACTGTTGCGGGCGCAGATCAAACAGGTCGAAGTGTGGGAGCCGACGCTCAAGGCAACGACGTACACCTATTTCGACGAGGCGCTGGATCAGGCACGGATTGCGGAGGGCAAGTACACGCGCGGTGAACCGGTCCGCCCGCTGGAAGGCATCACGTGCTCCATCAAGGACTATCACTCCGTCAAGGGAAAGATCACCACCTACGGCTCGCGGCTCTACAAGGATTTCGTTCCGGACCAATCCGCGCCGACTGTGGAGCGCCTTCTCGCCGCCGGGGCGATCATGCATTGCCGCACGACGACACCGGAGTTCGCGCATTCAGGTGTGACGGCGTCCTTGCTTTGGGGCGTCACGCATAACCCGTGGAATCCTGCCTATACCCCCGGCGGCTCGACAGGCGGAGGCGGCGCGGCCCTGGCTGCCGGCTACACGACCTTGCAGGACGGCACGGATGGTGGCGGGTCCATTCGCATCCCGGCCGCGATGAACGGCGTGTTCGGCTACAAGCCGCCATGGGGACGCAACCCCGACGACCGCGAGCACCCGAATGAGTGGCTGATCCACTATGGCGGACTGGCCCGCAGCGTGGGCGATTGCGCTCTGATGCAGAACGTCACGTCCGGCCAGCATCCGGCCGACATGTCGTCCCTGCGGGACAAGATGGTCATTCCGCCGGCCTTCGACGGCATCGCCGGCATGAAGATCGCACTGTCGATGGACCTCGGCTATTTCGCGGTCGATCCCGAGGTCGAGAAGAACACACGCAATGCTGTGTCGGTCCTGCGTTCGCTCGGCGCCGTGGTCGATGAAGTCGACATCGGCTGGACCAAGGAAGTCGAAGAGACATGGAATACAAGGTGGCAGGGCGTGTTCTACGCGCTGGCGGGCAGTCTTCTGACCAAGTCGCGCAACGACGTGGACCCGTACGTCATCAAGATCCTCGAAGAGGGCAAGAAGCACGACGTCACGAAGTTCTACAACCTGAATACCGTGCGGCAGAAGATGTACGCGTCGATGACGAAGATCTTCGAGACCCACGACGCACTGATCTGCCCGACGACGGCAACGACGAAGATCGTCGCAGGGCGCAGCAGCGAAGAGCCGCTCACCATCAACGGGAAGTCGGTGAACCCGTTTATCGGCTGGTTCATGACGTATCCCTTCAACCTGGTCGGCACCCTTCCCGTGATGTCGGTGCCCACCGGTTTCGATGCTGAAACAAGCGTGCCCACCGGGATGCAGATTGTCGGTCCAGCCTATGACGACTTGAAGGTGTTCCGCATCGCGTCCGCATTCGAAGGCGCGACGCACCCCTGGCAGCATCGGCGACCGAAGCTGGCTGCCTAGCCTGGCTTGACACAGGCGGGCCGCAGGAGGACCATTATGGCCCATGATGAGAGATGGACCTTGATGTCTCTCCCGGCAGCTCACGCATTTCCCACCGTCGGCCGCGAAGCTCTGATGGAAAGCTTCGCGGCCGACCTCGAACGGGCGAGCGACCTCGAGTCCGCTTTGGATGCGTTGCATCAAACCCTGTCGGGTCTGGGTTTTTCCGCCTTCGCCTATGGCATGGCCAGCACGCCGAGAGCGCAAGACGGCAGCTTCGTATCACCCATCGTGAAGACGCGAGCCTTTCCAAATCGATGGGACCGGCACTGGAGCCACCTTTGCGACCCGTACTACCGGTTTTGCTTCACGACGACCTTGCCCCTGAGGTGGATCGACGTGCAGGCACTCGAACGCCTGAGCGCTGGCGAGCGGGCGTGCGTGGACCACCTGAACGACAAGAACCTGCACTACGGCATCACGGTTCCGATGCATATGCCGAACGGGTCATTTGCATTCGTCAGTGCGATTTCGGAAAGCGCCACCAAGTACGAAAACGGTTCTTCACCGACGGTCGTCAATGCGCTCTTCGCTTTATGTCATCAATTCCAGAACACCTCTCTTCGGAGATGGTTGTGGAACCAAGCCGCCGACACCAAGGCTTGGCTCAGCACGCGTGAGAAGGAGTGCCTGTCCCTCGCCGCGCAAGGGAAGACCTCGGATGACATTGCTCTGATCCTTGGCTTGTCCTGCGAGACGGTACGTTCTCACATGAAGCGTGCGATCGCGCACCTCAACGCGTCGAACAGGCCGCATGCGATAGCGAAGGCGATCCAGCTTCGGCTCATCGACATGCCATTCGCCTAAAACAACTTGTTCAACCTACGGCGGAAAAAGTGCAGGAGTGCGCCCATGCTGAGCGCACCAAAAGGCGAAGGCTGGACGCGAACTAGGCTGGCAACGCTGCTCGGCACAACGAAGCGACGCATTTCTGGTGCGGCGGGAACAGGCTGTGAATTGAGGAGCAGCCAAGTGCTTGATTTCTTGATGGGCCCGGAGGGACTCGAACCCCCCAACCAGACGGTTATGAGCGGCAGACTATCGATCAGCTAGGTTGGTTTCGCAGTCCTTTCTTTTGGATCGATCGCATTCGTTGCGCTTTGGTTGGGGCTTTTCTGGTGCGAAACTGGCGCGGTGACGCCTCGCTCGAGCAGAGGAGCCGAGAATTACATCTGCAAGTTTCGGGCTTTGATCCGGCATAGATCCACGATGTCGCCAAACTCGCTGTGGGTGTCCCAGAGGCAGCAGTAATCGAATCTCAAAGCAACTATGGCTGCCATGGCTGGCCGGTTGGCAAACCGCCGACGGCCTAGGGGTGCCGCACAGTTGCGCGACGTGTGAGCTTGCGACAAGTGCGCAGTGCAACCCATCTCGAGGGCTATGTCTCCAAACGTTTCGCGATTCCTTGAAGCTCACGGACGAAGGCGGCGATTGCTGGATTTCGGAGTTCGCCTCTTCGAAACGCAAGCAGTATCTTCCGAGGAAGAGCAGGGGAGACACGCCGCATAGCAACTCGTCCCCGATAATGCTTGACTCGGTGCACTCGAAGTCCGGGGAGTACCGAGACCGTCCGCCCGGATTCGACGAACGCAAGGACCACTTCGAATCCGTTACAGTATCCCCTGATGTTCGGTTCGAAACCTCTCGCGCGGCATTCCCTGACGATCATCTCGCCATATGCGTTTGATGCCGTATCCAGGGCCCAGCTATCGTGTCGTAGGTCGGAAAGGTGCACGGACTTCTTTGCCGCCAATGGATGAGCAGCAGGCAGCATCGCGAAAAGCGTATCCGTGGTGATTTGCATGGTCTCCACGTTTGCCTCGAGCTGACTTGGGGGTACCGTGAGGTCGTCTATCAATGCGATATCCGTCTGCCATGCTCTCAAAGCTGCCAAGCCGTCAGTCGGCTCCATCTCGTGGAAGCTCACTCTAAGTTCTGGATGCAGATCGGCGAGAGCGGCGATCGTTGGCGGTACCAGCACCGCTGCGACGGAAGGAAAAGCGGCCACGCGCAGTTCGCCGGCAACCACCTGCTTCATGGCAGCGAGATCGGTCTTCGCCTCCTCCAGAGCCGCCATGATGCGGTTCGTGTGCTCGACGAGACGTAGACCCGCCGGGGTTAAATTGACTCCGCGGCCCCGGCGCTCGACTAACGCCAAGCCGGCTTCGGCTTCCAACTGAGTGATTTGCTGCGAGACGGCTGACGGTGAAATGAACAAAGCTTCGGCGACGGCTGCCATTGTCTTGCGCAGCGCGAGTTCACGAAGCGCTCTCAAACGACCGAAATCCATCGTCTGCACACCGATCCTGCCCAAAAACTACACTGCAATTTTGCTAACGTATTAGTCAAGGCGAATTAAGTAGACCTAACGATCGGTTCGCCCCTAGCTTTTTCCTGACTGCCCTGCCAGCCAGACATCCTGGGCTGGTGTCGGGCGACGAGTTTACCGGGCGGAGCACTTAGGCTCCGCAAGTGGCAGCGACCATTTGGCAGTGCCAAGCAAATCAGCAGCTAAGAGCGTGACAAAGCGCCGTACGACAATAGGCAGTGAGGAGAATGACTATGCGACTTTCAAATTGTTTCCTTGTATTGGCGTTGACAGCGAGCGCGCTGGCGGCAAATCCAGCTTCAGCTACCGTCTTAGATGCGGTGAAGCAGCGCGGCACGCTGAATTGCGGTACAGACAATACCGCCCCGGGATTTGGATATCTCAACACAAAGACCGGCAAGATGGAGGGGCTCGACGTTGACTTCTGCCGCGCGATGGCCGCTGCCGTGCTCGGCGACGCCTCAAAGGTCAACTTTGTTGTCGTAACCGACAAGAGCCGGTTCAACGCGCTGCAAACCGGTCAGGTCGACGTCGTGTTTGCCCATACCACCGTGAAGCCCGTGCGCGAATCCGCCATCGGTATCGATTTTCTGCCGATCAACTTCTACGACGGCACGGGTGTGATGGTGAAGGCGTCATCTGGCGTCAAATCCGTATCGGAGCTTGATGGGGCGACGATCTGCACGACTCAGGGTTCGGGCACCGAGAGCACGCTCGCCGGCACGATCAAGGCGCGCGGCTTCAAGAGCACCAAAGTCCTGACCTTTGAGAATCTTGAGAAGCTATTCGCCGCGCTCGAAGGAGGTCGTTGCAATGCAATGTCCACGGATAAGTCCGCCCTTGCCGCCTGGAGAGGCAACTCCGCCCAACCGGCAGACTACGTGATCTTGCCCGACACCCTGGACAAGTCGCCGTTTGCAGGCTTCGTCGTCGCCAACGACTCGAAATGGCGCAATGTATTGCGCTGGGCCACATTCGCGCTGTTCCAGGCTGAGGAATGGGGAATCACGTCGGAGAATCTCGGAGAGAAACTGAAGAGCCAAGATCCCTTCCTGCAAAAGTTTCTCGGTGTCAAAGGAGGGTTCGGCAAAGACTTTGGAGTGGCAGATGATTTCATCGCCAGCATGATCAAGGCCGTGGGAAACTACGGTGAGATTTATGATCGAAACCTTGGCCAGAAGACGCCTTACTTCATCGACCGTACGGGCACTCCGAACGCAACCTGGGCCAAGGGTGGCGCCGAGTACTCCCCGCCGTGGAACTAAGCTGACGTCTTGGAGCGCGCAGGCCGTTGGCCTGCGCCAAATCCAGAGAGATGCGCATGGCGATAGAGATAACTAGTACGCATGTTATCAGCACTTCGCGTCGGCGGCTGCTGCTCACGTCGCGGTGGACTCTGCAAGCCGCGATCGTGGTCCTTGCGCTCGCGTTGCTCGTGTGGTTCGGCGTCGCGGTTCGCGAGGCTTTGGCCAAGAAGGGCGTGGAATTTTCGTTCAGCTATCTTTGGACCACGGCAAACATCAGCCTCAGTGAAGGGCTAACGCTCGTCTTCGATGGCTATCTTCCGAATCTGGCACCATTCAACGCCTCCGATACCAACTTGCAGGCACTGCTCGCCGGCCTCTGGAATACGCTCAAAGTCGCCCTGACCGCGATCGTTCTGTCGACATTATTCGGAACGTTGGTCGGTATTGGCCGTCTGTCGACAAACTGGCTCGTCCGCAAGCTTTCATTTGGACTGGTTGAATGCATCCGCAACACGCCGCTCTTGATCCAGATCGTGTTCTGGTACTTTGCGGTGGTTCTCCGCTTTCCCCCAGCCAGCGCCGCATCGGATCTGTTCGGGGTGATGATTGCAAGCCAATCAGGCGTCTTCCTTCCCGCGGTCATCGCTTCTGAAGCGGCAAATCCGTCATCCTGGAGCCTCCTTGCGGCTACTTGCGTTGCACTCTTCGCCTTCATTCCTTTCCGGCGTCGCAAGGGAGCGCAAGTCATCTTGGCGCTATCCATAGCCGCCCTGATAGGAGCGGTGTTGAGCGGGTTTCCGTTGGCGCTTGAGTTCCCGAAAGCCACCCGTTTCGGAGCCAGCGGCGGCACAGCGCTTTCACCGGAGGTGACGGCTATTCTGGTTGCGATCGTGGTGAACAGTTCGGCCTACGTAAGCGAGATCGTTCGTGGCGCCATTGACTCGTTGCCGAAGGGCCAATGGGAGGCGGCTGCCTCGCTGGGCCTGCCGCGCTCCTTTACGTTGCGCGATGTCATTCTACCTCAGGTGTTTAGGATTGTACTGCCCTCTCTGGGAAACCGCTATATCAGCCTTACGAAGGACACCTCGCTCGGCATTGCGATAGGTTACCCGGACCTCTTCAACGTCTACGGAACGGTCTCAAACCAGACCGGGCGCAACCTGGAAGGGGTCATCATTGTCATGGTGACATACCTGATCTTGAGTTGGGTCATCAGTGCTTGCGTGAATGCCGTCAATGCGCGCGTGAATGCTACGAGGACGTCGAGATGAGTGCCGTCGCAATGCGCTGGCTGCGCCACAATCTCTTCGCGAAGCCGTTTGATATCGCGCTCTCGCTCCTGATCATCCCACTCTTGGCATGGGCGGCCTACGGTTTTGCGCGTTGGTCGTTGTTCGAAGCACGCTGGGGCGTCTTGGGCGACAGTATGCGCGTCCTTATGATCGGTATCTATCCTCCAGATCAATTGTGGCGGGCGTGGTTCTCGGTGGCCGTAATCGTCGCCATGTTTGGCGCCGGCTTAGGGCTGTCCCTTCCTCCGCGCAAGCAAGCGCTCCTGGCGATCGGTCTATTAAGTTGCTGGCTCGGCGCAGTGGTCGGCTCAGTCTACGGTGTTGGCCAGGGGGCACTCGTGGTGGCGTGCGCGCTTCTCTTCATCGCCAATTGGAAATTCGTTGCCGTGAATCGGAGAGCACAGCGCTTCGTCATCGCCGGGTCGCTGTTCGGGATCGTGTCCATTTTCGTCGTTCTCTCTCCGCCCGGACTGGAAGTCTGGGGTGGCCTGCTGCTCAGTGTCATCCTGACGCTTTTGGTTTCGCTTCTCTCCCTTCCTTTCGGTGTTCTTCTCGCATTTGGACGCCAAAGCCGGATTCCCAGCCTGCGGATCATTTGCACGGCTTACATCGAAACGATGCGCTCGGTGCCGCTCATCCTGGTGGTCTATTGGGTTTGGATCATAGTTCCGCTGTTGGCGCCCGGAACGACGGTCCCGAGCTTGTTGCGGGGAATGGCAGGCTATTCGCTGTTCTTTGCGGCTTATGTCGCGGAATACGTCCGCAGCGGCTTGCAAGCAGTGCCGAAGGGCCAAGTCGAAGCCGCGCGCTCGCTCGGAATGGGAGTGTGGTCGCGCAATGTCGACATCGTTCTCCCACAGGCCCTGCGCGTGGTCGTGCCCGCCCTGGTCGGGCAAATTCTCGATATTTTCAATGGTGCCACCCTGGTCTTCATCATCGGGCTGACCGATTTCCTGCGCGCAGGACAAATGATACTCGCCGATCCTCAGAACGGCGGGAGGATCAACGAGATCTATCTATTCCTGTTCGTTGTCTACCTCGCCATTGGCGCGGCGATCACCTACGCGTCGCGACAGATCGAAGCTCGTCTCGCAAGAGGATCGCGATGAACGCAGGTCATGTACAGCCCTCTCTCGCCGCGCGTGATGCGATCGTGAGCATCGCGCACCTGAACAAATCGTTCGGCGCCTTTCATGTGCTCAAGGATGTCGATCTCGATGTCGCGCGCGGCGAAGTCGTCGTCGTTATCGGCGCGAGCGGCTCGGGCAAGTCGACGCTGATACGTTGCGTCAACGGTCTTGAGACGTATCAAAGCGGCCGCTTGCGGGTCGATGGCTACGATATGCCGACGGAGGCGGACAGGGCGGTTGGAGGAGAAAAGGAACTCGCCAGCATCCGCAAGGGTGTCGGTATGGTGTTTCAGCAGTTCAATCTGTTTCCGCACATGAGCGCGCTGGACAATGTTGCGATCGCACCGGTCAGAGTACGGGGCAAGAGCAGAGAACAAGCTCACGAAAGCGGGCTTCGTCTTCTTCAGCGCGTCGGGCTTCGTGACCACGCTCACAAATTTCCAGCGCAACTGTCCGGTGGGCAGCAGCAGCGTGTGGCGATCGCCCGCTCGCTGGCCATGGAGCCTCACATCATGTTGTTCGACGAACCGACCTCAGCGCTCGATCCGGAGATGGTCGGCGAAGTACTCGACGTCATGAGAGAACTCGCCCGCGAAGGAATGACCATGATGATCGTGACGCACGAGATGGGCTTCGCGCGCGAGGTGGCAGACCGCATCGTCTATATCGATCACGGTCGAATTCTCGAGATCGGCAAGCCCGATCAATTCTTCGACTGCCCGGCTCACGAACGGACGCGTACTTTCTTATCAAGGGTACTGAAGCATTGATCGTCGGAGATCGCGAGCGACTGTTCAAAGCACAACGGGCGCCGCTCCAACAGAAGAAGGACACGAAATGAAACAGTCGATCGCCGCGATGCCTGTCAGGCCATCCGAGGGCAAATTTGTGGAGATGTTCGCAGCGGATGCTCGTCAGGTCGGGGCGGACGTGGTCGATCTCATTGCGAAGGATCGGGACCTCGAAGCGCGGTCGCTCAACCTTATCGCGTCGGTCTCATATTGCCCGCTCGGGCTGCGTCAGATCGAAGGCACTCACCTCGTTAATCGCGCGCCGATGGGGTTGCCCGGCCGCCGCTCGGTAGCCAACTGCGAGTTCCTCGATCTGATCGAGAACTTGGCGATCGACCGAGCCAAATCGATTTTCGGTTCAGAATATGTCAACGCGCAGGCGCTTTCCTCTACAATCGCCAATGTTGCGGTGCTCAGGGCGCTTCTGCCGCGCGATGGAGGGCGCCTTCTGACCTTTGATGAACTGGCCGGTGGACACGTCAGCCATGGAGCGGAGCGCCACATCACGCGCCATGCCCGCGAGGTCGCTTCATTCGGCGTCACAGCGACGGGCGCTATAGATTTCGATCAAGCGAGGGATCTCGCGCGAAAAGCCCGTCCGCATGTGATCCTTGCTGGGCCTTCGTCTTATCCCCGTGAAATAGAGTTCTCGGTTCTTCGGGCGATAGCCGACGAAGTGGGCGCACTTCTTTTCAGCGATATTGCTCACGTCGCAGGACTCATCGCGGCCGGTCTTCACGCAAATCCCGTTCCGATTTCGGACGTGTCGACTACCTCCACGCAGAAGACATTGTGTGGCCCCCGAAACGGCGCCTTCGTATTCGCCAAGCAGCGGTTCGGGGACGCGATTGATGCCGCTATCTATCCTGGGCTGCAGGGCCCGGCGGCCTCCAATATGATCGCGGCACGCGCCGCTCAGTTGGAGATGGTTTCGCGCCCCGCGTTTGCGGAACTCATGCGGAATATTGTAGCAAATGCAAAGGCGCTTGCATCTGGTTTG
Source organism: Bradyrhizobium sp. CIR48 (assembly GCF_014198315.1). NCBI lineage: Bacteria > Pseudomonadati > Pseudomonadota > Alphaproteobacteria > Hyphomicrobiales > Nitrobacteraceae > Bradyrhizobium > Bradyrhizobium sp. CIR48. The sequence continues at coordinate 58,967 of NZ_JACIHG010000011.1, read as the reverse complement.
GAGCAGGGCGGCCTCGATCTTTACACAGGAGGCACCGATTCCCACATCGTCATGGCCTATTCGGGCGAGAAGTGGTCGCAAGCTGCGCTAGTCGCAGTGCTTGGTTCGTACGGCGTTCTCGGCAATGCCATGCGAGCCCCAGATCGATCGGGGGCTCCGCTTACGTCATTCCGCTTTGGCACTACGGGCGTGACGATCCGAGGCATGAGCTCCGCTGATGTCCATGAGCTCGGACGTGAGATCGCGTCAATCTTCGTCGCTGGTCCGGATGCCGCATTCGATCAACCTCGGGCAGACCGCCTGCGGCAGCTCGCGACGGCGCATCCGATCCCGTCTTTCGTGGACTGACTGGTGTGCCAAAGCTGACAGAGGATCAGGAGACGGGAACTTGACAACTCTTGCGGACCAACGCGCCTCGGTGGGAGGCGGCGATCCCTCGGGCCAACGTCTACTCGCCACGGCGTTGGAACTGGCAGCCCGAGAACCGATGGTCATGAAGATGCTCGCACTCGATTTGGCCGGCGTCTCGGATGACTGGGAGCTGATGGCGGCGGTGCTTGCTGGGACGATTGGTGACGCAGGTGTGCGGTCCATTGTACGGTCGACCATCCTGGAAGTATTTCGTAACGACACGTCAACGCCATTAGCGTCGATGATCGACATAGCGGTTGCGACCAGTCGAAATTTCGAGACCGGCGGAGAGATCGCAACTCTGCTGTTTGCACGCGGAGTCCACGTTCTAATGGCGCATCGGGTATCGCATTCGCTGTGGCGCGCCGGAAAAAAGGAAATCGCGCTGGCCGTGAAAGCGATTTTTGGCCGGACGTTCGGAACCGACGTTCACCCCGCGGCGGAATTCGGATCGGGAATCTGGCTCGATCACGGGCTCGGGTTTGTCGTCGGGGAGACGGCAAAGATCGAGGACGGAGTGAGCATCTGGCACGGTGTGACGCTGGGCAGCACCCTCAAGGACGAGGGACCAACGCGCCATCCGAGGTTGCGGCGTGGTTCGACGGTCGGAGCGGATGCAGTCATCCTAGGCGATATCGATATCGGGGAGGGAGCGGTGGTCGCGGCCGGCTCGGTGGTGGTCACGTCAGTGCCTCCAGCCACGACTGTTGCGGGGGTGCCGGCAAAGCAGAAGACGCGCACTACGGCATCGTTTGCTGGTTTCGGTACTGTATAGCAAGCGGGTGCGCATAAATGACCTCGTTCCTAGGAATTGATCATCCGCTTATCGTCGTCCGCGACATCGATGAGGCGGTACGGCGCTACAAGTCGCTGGGCTTCACGATCACTCCAGTAACCAGACATCCCTGGGGTACAAGCACGGCCGTTGCAATGTTCGAGGGATGTCTGCTCGAATTGATGGGGGTCTATGACGAAAGCCTGATCGACGAAAAGCCCGTCGGTGACTTTCGCTTCGGCAGGGTCGTACGCGATCACCTGGCTGAACGGGAGGGAATCTCACTTTGCGCCCTCCACAGCGAGGACGCCGAAGGTGACGCGGCGATCGTGGTGCAGCGGGGGATCTCTTGTCAGGGAACGATCGAATTTGGCAGAGACGTCGTGTTGCCCGATGGTCGAAAGGATCGAACGCGGACGACGCTCAAGATTTTTAACGATCCCCGCTTGCCGCGACTCTCGAACTTCGCGTGCCAGCAGCACCGTCCGGATCTGATCTATGTACCGGCCTGGCTCTCGCATCCGAACAAATCGTACGGAATCAGTCAGGTCACAATCTTGGCGGAGGCGCAGGATCACGACCGAGTACGTCGGCGTCTGGCTGGTCTCTATGGAGAAGCGGCATTATTTCAGTCTGACGAAGGATTTGGAGCAAAGACAGGAAACGGCAGCTTCATTGTTCTCGATCCGAAGCAAGCCGAACGGCGATATGGTGCAATTCCCGCGGAGATCCTGGCCCAACCGGGACCTTGTTATATCGCGATCGACATCCGCGTGCCTTCGGTCGAAGGAGTCGTACCCTTCGTTGAAGCCGCCGGCGTTCCTCACCTTCGGACAGCAGAATCGCTTTTGCTGAGCGATGCCAAGTACTACGGCAACGTCTTCCTAACCTTCGCGGTACCTTCCGCTACGGGCGAAGCCTGAAACGAGGCCTGTCAGAGGCAGTCTACGAGTTTGGGGATCAAACGGATGTCACGGGCCGTCGACAGAGAAGTACAGCAGGTGGCTGTCATCGCCACCGGCGGTACGATTGCTCAGCTTGGCCCGCACGCACCAACGGTGCCAATCGAGGAACTGCTTCGCAGCGCCGATGGGCCCACTGCCGTCCGGACCGAGCAGCTCTTTCAGATACCGAGCCCAGACATCACGCCCGAACATTGGAGGTTGCTGGCGAGGCGCATTCGAGAAATCCAGTCCGATGCTGAAATTGCTGGCGTCGTGGTGACGCACGGCACCGACACGTTGGAGGAGACGGCTTATTACCTGCACCTGACGATCGGATCGGCCAAACCGGTGGTACTTACCGGCGCAATGCGTCCGTCAGACGCACTCGATGCCGACGGCCCTCGAAATCTTCAGTGCGCTATCGAGCTCGCGGGTTCGAGGGCCGCCGTGGGGGCCGGCGTGCTCGTTGCAATGGGCGACAGGATAGAGTGCGCGCGCGATGTTTCGAAACGGCGCACGAGCACTTCGGACGCGTTCGGCAGTGGGCTGTGCGGAGCGCTCGGCTATTTCACGCCGCGCGGCCCTTCATTCGAGCGACTGCCCGCGCGGCGGCACACGATAGGTTCGAGATTCGCCGGTTTTGACGGCGCACTTCCGGAGATCGGCATCCTCTACAGCTTCGCGGGAGCCGGTGCCGAAGCGTTGTCGAGGCTGGCAGAGCCAGCCGCTGGAATTGTGCTTGCCGGAACCGGAAATGGGAATGTCCCGACCTCTCTGCGGAAAACCATCGCCGAACTGACGGGGCGAGGCAAGGCGGTCGTCAGGTCGAGCAGGACGAACGCGGCCACCGTGGTGAGAGGAGGCGAATTCAATGACGATCAGGCCGGCACGATCGCCGCAGGCTCGCTCAATCCACAGAAGGCGCGCGTTCTGTTGGCGCTTGCCCTCGCTCAGGGTCTGGGGCGCGAAGCCATTCAAGAAGTCTTCGATGAGTATTGAAATGTTGCCCGCGCTCGGGGCCCGAATTGAGGCACGAAGGAGCGACGCGATGGAAGGAAAGACAGATGTCTCGTCACTATGATGTGAAGGCTGTTCGAAAAGAGTTTCCGGCGGTCGAGAAGATAACCTATCTCGATTCCGGATTTCAGACGCCGCTGGCACGCCCGGTGAAGGCGGCTTTCGACCTGTTTCTGAATGAAGGCCTCGCGAACGCAGGTCCAAAGCATGTGTGGCTCGAGCGGTTGGAGCACACGCGCTCCAAAGTGGGGCGGCTCCTCGGCGTACCCGCACACGAGATCGCATTCACGAAGAACACCTCCGAGGCAATGAACATCGCGGCCAACGCACTGCCTCTTGTCTCGGGAGACAACGTGTTGATGCTTCACGGTGATCACCCAAACAACGCCTATGCCTTTCTGCATCTGGCAAGGAAGGGCGTCCAAGTGCGCTTCATCCCCATGACAGCCGTCGTGGACTCCGAAAGCTTTCGCCCGCATATCGACGCGAGGACACGAGCGATATCGATGTCGCTCGTTACGTTCCACGCGGGCCACAGGTTCGACATCGAATCCGTCGGATCTCTCTGCAAGGAGCACGGCATCGACTTTGTAGTAGACGTCATGCAGGCAATTGGAATCGTGCCAATCGACGCAAAGAAGAGCGGAGCATCGTTCATGGGTTGCGGAACGCACAAAGGACTGCTCGTTCCGCAGGGACTCGGCCTTTTGTATTGGAATAGTTCGCTGACCGAGCTTGAGCCGTGTTATCTTGCAGCCGCCAGCCTCGCCGAGCCACCGGCAGATTTTATCGCAAGACCAGACAACATGCGACCGGCGCCGGGCGCGACTCGGTTTGAGCTGGGTAACTACAATCTACCCGCTATCCAGGCTCTTGGCGCCGCCATCGATCTGATCGATCAGATCGGACTGGCAAACGTCGAGGCACACTGCTTCGATCTAGGCGATCATCTGATCGAGCGCCTGGACGAGATCGGCGTCGGACTTGTCGGTCCGCGCGACCGCCGGTATCGTGCACCGCATATCTACGTCCTAGCGCTGCCCGCGAACGACTGGATGGACTATCTCGCGGAGAGCGACATTCGAGTTTCGCCTGAACGCGACGGCATCCGGGTTTCGCTCGGTATGTTCAACATCGAGGACGACATCGATCGTTTGATCGAAGCCATCAAGCGAAGGTACGTGGAGGCCCACGGTGCGGTACGAGAAAGCAGACCAGTTCGGGCATTGTGACCCCTGATGACCAAGGCCGTCCCGGTAAAAAGAGCTATGATCGCAAGCCAGCCCGCCCATTTTTGGATCAGCCTCTTCGATCTTTTCAGGATCGGAATCGGGCCCTCCAGTTCGCACACGGTCGGCCCAATGGTGGCGGCTGCGCGTTTCGTCGCTGGGCTGCCTCCCGCGACACCAATCGAGGCGATCGAGGTGGAACTATTCGGTTCGCTCGCGCTCACCGGGAAAGGTCATGGAACAAATACAGCCGTAATTTTGGGGCTACTCGGCGAGGCTCCGGATCTGGTCGATCCGGACCGGGTCCCCGTACTGGTCGCGCGCGCGACGCACGATCGGCGCATACGGTTACCGGACGGGCAATCCATTGCATTCGATCCCGCTGCGGACATTCGTTTTACGAGGCGCGTTCTCTCTCGGCACCCGAATGCTTTGACATTCACAGCACGAACCCGCTTGGGTGCGCTCACGGAAACATACTATTCGGTCGGTGGCGGCTTCGTCGTGACGGATTCAGACGCCGCAGCAGGCGTGGCGTCGGACGGGCAGGTTCCGTACCCCTTTAATTCCGCCGCTGAGTTGCTGGATCGCTCCAAGACCGCGGCCCTCTCGATTGCCGAGCTGCAGCGTGCGAACGAGCGAACCCGGCGCACGGACGCGGAGATTTCCGCGGGGATCGCACGGATATGGGCGGCAATGAAGTCGTGCGTCGAGCGCGGATTGCGCTCGGAGGGCGAGCTTCCGGGCGGGTTGCACGTGCGACGCCGAGCACCCGGATTGCACGCGCGACTGTGCGCTACGGCTGGACGAAACGAACACGACCCGCTCTATGGCATGGATTGGGTCAATCTCTTCGCTCTGGCCGTTAACGAGGAGAATGCAGCCGGCGGTCGCGTCGTCACTGCACCGACCAACGGAGCCGCCGGCATCATTCCGGCGGTGCTGCACTACTACGACCGTTTCGTCAGCGGGGCTGCCGCCGAAGGCATCGAAACATTCTTCCTGGCAGCCTCGGCGGTGGGTGCGCTCATCAAGCACAATGCTTCCATCTCAGGCGCTGAAGTTGGCTGCCAGGGCGAGGTTGGGTCTGCCTGTGCCATGGCTGCGGCCGGTCTCGCCGCAGCTCTCGGCGGCAGCAATGCCCAAATTGAGAACGCCGCCGAAATTGGGCTCGAGCACAACCTTGGTCTCACATGTGATCCAGTGGCCGGTCTGGTTCAGGTCCCCTGTATCGAGCGGAATGCCCTTGCCTCGGTAAAGGCGATTAATGCGGCGCGGCTCGCGCTCCATGGAGATGGTGCGCATTTTGTGAGTCTGGATCAGGTGATCCGGACCATGCGCGACACAGGACGAGATATGCTATCCAAATACAAGGAGACCAGTGAGGGCGGCTTAGCCGTCAACGTCATTGAGTGCTGAGCCTGGAACAACCCTCCTTACTCATGCCGACCTCGAGGGGCGGCTGCTTCGATACTTTCTCGCCGTCATCCGTGAAGGATCGATCCGCGGCGCCGCGGAGACCCTGAACGTCGCCCCTTCCGCCGTCAGCCGCCAGATCAGTGAACTAGAACATCGGCTCGGACTTCCGTTGCTAAATCGTCTTCCACGCGGTGTCACCCCGACGGAAGCAGGCCTCGCGATCGCTGAGCATGCCCGGCAGCAAATTGACGATTCCGATCGGCTAATAGACTACCTCCGCCAACTGCATGGTCTCCGCCTGGGTTCGCTTCGCGTCATGTGCGGCGAAGGCTTTATCAGCGATCTATTCGATCACGCCGTTCGAGCGTTCCTGGAGACCTACCCTCAGGTCCGGATGCAGGTGCTTCTCGGCACTACACCGGAAATCCTAGCCGCGGTCGCGGAGAGCCGCGTCGACGTGGGCCTCGCCTACAGTCCACCACCACATGTCGGCGTCCGGGCAGTGTCGATTGCGCGCCAACCGCTTTGCGCACTCGTGCTGCCGGACCATCCCTACGCATTGCGCGCCAGTCTTGAGCTTTCCGAGCTCGTTGGCGATGCGTTGGCCATGGCGCCGCGGACTCATGGACTTCGGATGCTTACCGACCGCGTCGAAGCCGAGCGCGGCATTCACCTGGTGCCGATGCTCGAGACGAGCTCGATCGACTTCCTGCGGCGCTTCGCTCTTGCCGGCATGGGCGTCGTGTTGCTGCCGGCGTTCACCGCCCTGTCGGACATCACGGCGGGGCGTCTGGTCGCCGTCCCGCTCGCGGACCCTTTGCTGGCCGAGGCGAGCGTACAGTTGTTGATCCGCTCGCAGCGCCGCATGACGCGAAATCTCGAGCGCTTGGTTCTCGCGCTCACGACCGGGATGAGTGCATTCCGGCCGGCTTCTGCCGGGTCTCATCGGGTCGTCTCGAGCACGTAAGTGCTCCGTTGCCGTAAGCGCAACAAGCGTTCCGAAAATTGCCGTTGTCCCAGCCCCCGTCATGTCGAGAAATACGACCATGAACGGATCGCGAAAGGGATGACGATGCAGATAGCACATGTCGGTGTGATCGGGCTGGGCAACATGGGCCTCCCCATGGCCACCACGCTGGCCCGCAAGGGATTTCAGGTTTCGGGATTCGACCTTTCAGCTCTTCGCCGCGAACTGGCCAGCCAGCAAGGAATCGCTACGCTCGAGCTCGCCGAACTGCTGCGCACCGCCGACGCCATTGTTTCGTCGTTGCCGCTCGGTCGCGACGTCGAGTCGGTACTGACTACTCCAAATGGGTTGCTGGCGCGCAGCGACCGACGGGTCACCGTGATCGATACCTCGACAGCCGATCCTGCCACCACTCGCCGCCTTTCCAAGCTTCTCGCGGAAGCCGGACACGGCCACCTCGACGCGCCGGTGAGCGGAGGCCCTTCCGGCGCTGCCGATGGCAAGCTCACGATGATGATCGGCGGGACCGAGCACGATTTCGCGGAGGCCCGTCCGGTCATTGAGGCTGTCTCCGCGAAAGCCGTCCACGTCGGTCCGTCCGGAGCCGGAAACGTCGCGAAGCTCATCAACAACATGCTGGTCGCGGCCCATATGGTGACGACCGGCGAAGCGCTCCGCTTGGCCGAAGCAGCTGGCGTCTCAGCCGAGGCAGTGCTCCAGGTGGTGAATGCCGCGACCGGCCGCAGCGCGATAAGCGAAATCCATTTCCCGAAGTGGATCATGTCGGGCCGTTTCGACAGCGGCTTCTCGGCTGGACTGATGAGAAAGGATGTCGGCCTCGCCGCAGACTTGGCGCGGCAGGTCAATATCGAGTTGCCGTTGAGCCAGGAAGTCGCCCGGCTCTGGCTCGCGGATCGTTCCGTCGTCGCGGACACCGACGATTTCACCCGGATGGCTGGATATCGGAAAAGCTTGGCGGAGTAGACAGGATCCATCGCGATCGGGGTGCAGAGGGAGGAAAGTCACGATGAGCGTAACGACGCAAGAACAAGCCGACACCATGCTGAGCTCGACGCCGAGCGCCCTTCGAGCGTGGCGCGTGCACGTTTGGGTTCTGGTCATTACCCTCATTGCGGAAATGATCGGCAACGTGAGTGTTCCGCTGGGAATCGGCACCGTCGTACTGTTGCCTCTCGTATGGGCGATGATTCTTGGCGCCGCGGTAAGCATCGCATCTGCGCGCTTGCCGAGCCCTATCGGGCTCAGCCTGGGCGAGCAGAAGGCCGCTTCGACCATCATCCAAGCGGCAGTCCTGATCTTTGTCGCCAAGCTCGCTTTGCTGGTCGGCGGCGCCATCCCGGAGCTTGTGAAATCCGGCCTGGCGCTTGTGTTTCAGGAGGTCGGCCACTTCCTGGGGACTGCCTTGCTCGGTCTACCGATCGCGTTGTTGCTAGGCATCAAACGTGAAGCCGTGGGCGCCACGTTCTCGGTCGGTCGCGAGCCGAGCCTGGCCATCATTAGCGAGCGGTACGGCATGAACTCTCCCGAGGGCCGTGGAGTGATGGCCGAGTACATCACTGGTACGGTGATCGGCGCGATTTTCATCGCGCTCGTCGCCAGTTTTCTAACAAGCCTCCACATCTTCAATCCGCTCGCGCTCGCGATGGGTGCGGGCGTCGGCTCCGGCTCGATGATGGCCGCTGCATCGGGCGCGATTGCAGCACAACAGACGCCGGAATTGAGCAAGCAGGTCGCAGCATTCGCGGCCGCATCCAACCTAATCACGACCACCGTCGGGACGTACTTTACGCTATTCCTCTCGCTACCGTTCTCGAATTTCATGTATCGGCTGCTCGAGCCGCGGCTCGGCCGTCTGGCTCGTGCTCGCACGAAGCCGGCATCAGACGTCGAGGTCAAGGAGCATGACCAATCAGTTCTGCCGCTGCTCGGACTGGTCGGCTTGCTCGCAATTGTCGCGATTTATGCGCTGATCTTTGGGAATTGGATCACATATCATGTCCCTCCGACGAATGCGGTGCTCGGAGCGGTCATCATCGCCGCGGTTGCCGCTGCCGGTGAAATTCTGAAGCGCGTGCTTCCGTTCCGAGTACCGGCAGTATTCTGGGCAACGCTGATCGGAATGGCTTTGACGGCCCCGTATTGGCCGGGGAGCGCCTGGTTCGCCGCAACGACTGGCAAGATGAACTTCCTCGCGCTTTCGACGCCAGTCTTGACCTACGCCGGCCTTTCGCTCGGCAAAGATCTGGCGGCCTTCCGGGCCCTCGGCTGGCGGATTGTCGTGACGTCGCTGGCTGCCAACGCGGGGACTTTCATCTTCGCGACACTGATCGCCGAAGCTCTCATGCGGAGCGGATCATGATCCAATCGAAGTCTTCTTCGGCAGATCCCCGGATTGCGCAACTAGTGCACTCGCGGTGCCTTGAAGGGCGGACACTTTGGATCGGAGGTGAGTGGCACTGTGCCACCGATGGTGCCGTGTTCGAAACCACCAGCCCGATCGACGGCTCGTTTCTCATGAACGTGTCGCGAGCGAAGGCTGCGGACGTCGATGCGGCTGTTCGCTCGGCCGCATCTTCAGCGCCTTCCTGGGGCGCGGACGGAAGCGCTCGAGCCACCGTCATGAGGCAGATCGCCAACGAGATACGGCAGCAGGCCCGGGCATTGGGCACGATCGAGACGCTCGACAGCGGGCGCGCAATCGCGGATACCGCTGGGGCTTCGGTAGTTCATTCGGCCGGCCTATTCGATTATTATGCAGGCCTGGCCGACAAACTCCACGGCAGCACGGTGCCCATGGGCCGCGAGGCGACCGCCCTCGTGGAGCGTGAGCCATTCGGCGTCATCGCCGCGATCGCCCCGTGGAACTATCCGCTACTCAACGCTGCGACGAAAATTGCCCCGATCATCGCATGCGGTAATACGCTCGTTCTCAAGCCGGCCGAGCAGACGCCTCTCGTGACACTCATACTAGCTCGATTGATGCAACAGGCCGGGCTCCCGGATGGTGTGGTCAATATCGTGACCGGCTTCGGTGCTGAGGCTGGCGCCCCGCTAGTGGCGCACCCTGACGTCGGCAAGATCAGCTTCACCGGCTCGAGCGCGACAGGGCGTCATATCGCTGCGGAAGCCGGCCGATCGCTGAAGGGCGTTGTCCTCGAGCTTGGCGGAAAATCTCCGCTCGTCGTCTTCGAGGATGCCGACCTGCAAAGGGCCGCACGCGCGGCTGTATTCTCGACATTCATGAATGCAGGTCAAACGTGCACGAGTTGCGCGCGCGTACTCGTAGCTCACGATGTGCTGGAGCAGTTTGAAGCACATTGCAGGGCAGAAGCTGCCTCGCTCCGGGTCGGCGACCCTCTCGACCCCGAGACCCAGATCGGACCGATTGTGTCGGTCGAACAGCTTGAGCGGGTCCGGCGTCTGACCGCTGGTGTCAGCGGCGAACAAGTGGCGAAAAAGGAATATCGTCCAATCGGCGGCGGCCATTTCTTCCCGCCGACAATCGTGTCGCGCTTCCCTGCCGACAGCGATTTCGCGCGAGAAGAGATCTTCGGTCCTGTGATGGCGATCCGGAGTTTCCAAAGCGATGAAGAGGCCTGGTCGCTTGCCAACGACACGGCTTACGGATTGGCAGGGTCCGTCTGGACTTCCTCTCTGCACAGAGCCGAGCAGGCCAGACGCCGCCTTCAGTGCGGTATCGTATGGATCAATTGCGTCCACTCTCTGTCAGCGGGAACGCCGGTGAGCGGCCACAAAACAAGTGGCCTTGGGATCGAATACGGCCTGGAAGCCGCAGATCAATACATGAAAGTCAAGACCACGGTGATGATGTCAGGGGCCTGGAACAGTCCGTTCGCCACGCGGCTTTAGTCCACACAACTCGAGGAAGACAAGATATGAGCGACGAACTACTGAAGTTGGGCAAGAAGATCCGAGGCGAAGTGATCGGGCAGGAGCGATCCGAAACTGCTCTGCAAAGCGCCACCGACTTCGACCGTCCATTTCAAGAACTGGCCCTCAAATATTGCTGGGGCGAAGTCTGGGGTAGCACGGATCTCGACCGTCGGATGCGCAGTATCGTCAACTTGGCGACCCTGGCGGCAATGGCGAAGCCGAACGAGCTCAAGATTCACCTGCGTGGAGCCCTTACCAATGGCGTGACACGCAAGGAGATCCAGGCCATCTTCATGCAGATCTGCATCTACGCTGGCGTTCCCACCGCCGGCGAGGCCTTCAAGGTGGCCCGCGAAGTCTTTGCGGAGCCCGAATTCGCGAATAAGGGCTGACGCACCTGACGAGTTGAAGGTCGGGGGCAATCGCGCCCCGACCTTTGCCTCCGTCAAGGTCTCACCAGAGAAGCAGTCGACGCCAGTCCAGCGTGCCGCCGGTCCGATGCAGGAGGCACTCGTCCACAGCGGGTACCTGGGATGCGAACACTCTTGCAACTCCCAAGGCGTTCGTCACAGGCCTTGCCGAAACTGAGAGGTGAGATGAACCCGGTCGATCGATTCGAAGAGGTCGTGAGGTGGCGCCACCATCTGCACCGGCACCCGGAGCTTGGGTTTCAGGAGCGCGAAACCTCCGCCTTTATCGCGCAGAAGCTAACTGGTTGGGGGCTGGCCGTTCAGACGGGACTTGCTGGTACGGGCGTGGTCGGGACCCTCTCGCGCGGCTCGTCGCGACGAACAATCGGAATCCGAGCCGACATTGATGCCCTCCCGATCCTAGAGGCCTCAGACATCTCCCACCGCTCGTCGCGGTCTGGCATCATGCACGCCTGCGGACACGACGGCCACACAGCCATGCTCCTGGCCGCCGCTCGGGAGTGCGCTACTCACGGACAGTTCGACGGAACCGTGCATTTCATTTTCCAGCCCGCGGAAGAGAATGAAGGCGGCGCGCGTGCCATGGTCGAACAAGGGTTGTTCCAACAGTTTCCGGTCGACGCAGTTTACGCACTTCACAATTGGCCCGCGCTCTCCATCGGAACATGCGTTGTCCGCGATGACGCGATGATGGCCGCATTCGCGACATTCGAGATCAAAGTACAGGGAAAGGGCGCGCATGGCGGAATGCCGCACGAGGGCCACGATCCCGTTGTCGCGGCGAGCCAGATCGTCTGTGCCTTGCAGACGATCGCAAGTCGAAACGTAGCGCCGCTTGAGGCCTCCGTCGTAACCGTGACACAGGTACACGCAGGCGATGCATGGAACGTCATTCCGGAAACGGGCATCATCCGCGGGACCACGCGCTGGTTCGATTCTGGAGTTGGTGAACTGATTGAACGACGAATCGGCAAGATTGCCGCGCGCGTCGCAGAGGCTTTCGACTGTACCGCCGAAATTGCCTACACGCACCGCTATCCTGCCACCATCAATCACAAGCCTTGCGCGGAATTCGTTCGGAGCGTCCTTGACGAGAAGCGCATCTTGGCCTGCCAAGATGCCAAACCTAGCATGGCTGCGGAGGATTTTGCCTTCATGCTCCGCGAGGTCCCCGGCGCCTATGTCTGGCTTGGCGCCGGGAAGCCCGGAGAGAATCCCGGGCTGCATTCACCTTATTTCGACTTCAATGACGACGTGATCCCGCTAGGGATCGAACTCTGGGAGGCGGTCATCTCGAGTGCGCTCAGACCAGAATGAGGGCAGACCCCGCGCTCTAGCGCAAGGACCAAAAGTAAGCTTTGCGGCGCTCGCGCGCGGGCTCGACAAAAGGGTTGATTCAGCCCGCCACGTGGCGGGCGAGAATGGCCGGACGCGGCGTGTAGTGGCGCCGCCCGCAGTGACTTGAAAGGGAGATTCATGACGCGTGTTGGAATGATCGGTCTGGGGCTGATGGGCCGCTCGATTGCGGCAAATCTCGTGAAGGCGGGATTCGATGTGACGGCTTACGATGTCCGTCCTGAAGCCGAAGGCGATGTCCAAGGACTGCGATTTGCAAAGAGCCCAGCCGAAGTGGTCAAGGCCAGCGATACTGTCCTGCTATCGTTGCCGGGTCCAAAAGAAGTGGAGGAGATTTGCGTCGGCGAGCGGGGGCTGGCGGCGGCGCTCAACCCGGGTGCCCAAATCGTCGACCTCTCGACCAACTCGGTTGCGATGGTGCGCGCCTTGAACAAGACGCTGGGCGAGCGAAACATTGCGTTCCTCGACGCGCCGGTCAGCGGCGGCCCCGTCGGCGCTGCCGATGGCACCTTGGCAATCTGGGTTGGCGGAAGCCGCGAAGCATTCGAGAAGACGTTGCCGGTGCTCGAGGCGATCGGCAAGTATATCAGCTACATGGGTGATATCGGCACCGGTACTATTACGAAACTGGCCCACAACGTCGTCGCGAACATTCGGACGGCGATGCTGGGCGAGGTTCTCACGCTTGGTGTAAAGGGCGGCATCGCGCCGGAGGAGCTTCTTGCCGCAGTCCGCAACGGCTCACATGGTCGCACGCGCACCTTCGACAGCATGGCAGGCAAGATCTTGGATGGTACCTTCGATACGCCCTTGTTTCGGCTGAGGCACGCTCGCAAGGATATGGCGGTCGCGCTGGAGCTGGGTGAAGAACTCGGGGTGCCGCTCGACCTCACGCGCCTGACTTTGGCGAAGTTGGACGAGGCCATGGACCGCGGCTGGGGCGACCGAGACTCCAACGTCCACATCAAAATCCAGCAGGAGAAGTCTGGAATCAATATCCCTTCGGTTTCGCCAGAGGTCCTGAAGGCGATTGTGTCTCGTCCGTGAGCGCGACCCAGACTTCATTGAATGGGATCGAGCTCGCCCGCTCGATGATTGCGTGCGACTCGCGCCCTTCCGTGTCGAACGTGCCGCTGCTCGAGCTCATTCAGCGCCATCTTTCGGGTTGGCAGCTCGAGCGAGTCGACTACGTCGATGAAGGTGGGGTGCCGAAAGGTAATCTCGTCGCGCGCTGGCCCACGAGCACGAGCCGGCTGGCCTTCGCCGGCCATCTCGATACCGTCACCGATGCAGGCTGGACGACCGACCCGTTCGCGGCCGACCTCGAAGGTGACGAGATGGTGGGGCTCGGCGCCGTCGACATGAAGGGGCCGATCAGCGCCATGTTGGCGGCGGCGACCGGGCTACCTCACGATTGTCGGCCGTTGATAGTGCTTACAGCTGACGAAGAATCCACGAAGCGTGGAGTGCGCGAGGTCCTTGGCCGAAGCGAAACCCTCCGCGAGTTTCGCCCGCACTGCTTCATCGTAGGCGAGCCAACAAACTTTAGGCTCGTTCGGGGACATCGCGTTGACGTCCAATTCGTGGTCACTGCGTGCGGACGCCAGGCTCACTCCTCGACCGGCAAGGGCTTGAACGCAAATATCCAGCTCATTCCGTTTCTGAGCGAGCTCCGACGTTTGCATCTGCGATTGCGCGAAGACACGACCCTTCATGACAGGCAATACGACCCGCCGTTCTGCGATCTGAACTTCACGATCGAAAACTATGGCACCCTTCCGAATACGACTGTCGGCCTAGCCACGTGCAAGATTAAGCTTCGCTATTCCAAATCGTTCGATCCGCAGTTCGTGATCGATGAGCTGTCGAAGATGGCCGAAGCAAGCGGGCTCGACCTCGTCATGCAGCGGGAAGCGCCGCCGCCCGAACTCTCGGCCGACGCGCCACTCGTGCGCGCCGTTGAGGCAATCATAGGAGACACGGCCACCGTTGTGGGCTTCGGCACGGAAGCTTCCGAATATACGCGCCTCGCGCCGTCTTTAGTGCTCGGACCCGGGTGCGTCGACCAAGCGCACAAGCCTGGGGAGCGGATTCCCATCGGCGATATTCGTCGCGCGCAGGTTCTCTATTCCGAGCTGGCCCAGCGACTTAACCGGAAGCTGCCCGTCGAGTCCGCCCATGAACGGTGACGACTCGATCATGGTGCTTGCCAAGTTTGGCGGCCGGACCCCGCTCACCGCCACATTTGGGGCGCGTCGCTGAGCGCCTGCGGCCGACCTGCATCAAATTGGGTGAAACACCGTGAACAAAACCGGCCGGGGATGACCACCACATGAAGAAGATCAATAACTTAGAATATGCTCACTGCGTTCGAGACGCGGGCGTCGCACCTGGTAAGATCGCAACTTGGACTGAATGTCGGCATCGGTGGTTGCGCCTCCTGGATTTGAGCCTTTGCGGCAGGCGAAAACTCCATCTCTGGCCGTAGCTCAATTGGTAGGTTTTGACCCTGGAAAGTCGAAAATACTTTATCTTTTAATGGGGATTGACTGACTCCTCCGCCATTTGCACGATTTTCCGCGACACCGTGCGCTCGATGGCATCACATCGGCCTGCCCGCATGGGCTCTCGCCCGTGCTGGTCTCGCAATCCGGAGTTCAGCTACGCAGCACCGATGCAAAGTGTGCCTGGCGGCACATCGCACAGGTAGATGGTCAGTGCGTCCGAGACTGCCGAGTGCCCTCGCGCGCCACCTGCATATCGGCGCGGCAAACAGACGGAACGCAGTGAGCGCCGCCATAAGAATTCGCTATGGCGGCAGACCGCAGTCGTGCTTCCCCCGACGAGCGACGTAAATCTATTTTTTTACCGTCAGCCGCAGCAAAAATTCAAACAGTAATGGCCAAAAAAAGCGGCGGAGTTGGCAAAGGCAATTTGCAGCAGCAAGGGAGAGGGACATGACGATCGAGTTGAGTCGGCGGCGATTTTGCCTCGGAACGGCCCTGGTCGGACTTCAAACCATCTCGTCCGGCGCTTTCGCCCGAACCGAGGACGGCACCGTCAAGCTCGGCCTCGTCGCACCGATGAGCGGGCCGAATGCCCGCTACGGTGCTTTCTCGCTGCGCGGCGCCCAGATGGCGGCGAAGGAGATCACGGCGGCCGGCGGTATCGGCGGGCGCAAGATCAACATCCTGGCCGGTGACAGCCAGGGCACCCCGGTCGAGGGCGTCTCGGCGACCAAACGGCTGATCGACCAGGATCAAGTCGATTACATCATCGGCGACGTCTCGAGCTCGGTGACGCTGGCGATGCAGCCGGTGGCCGAGGATGCCGGCGTGCTGCTGCTCAACGCGGCCTCGTCGAACCCGAAGATCACCTACAAGGCCGGCGTCGGCGGCTTCAAATGGACCTATCGTAACTATCCGACCGACGAGAACCGCGCGCTGGTCGTGCTGCAATACGCCGCCGAGAAGAAGGGCTTCACCAAATACGCCGTGCTCTCGGTTGACAGCGACTACGGCCGCGCGGCGATCGAGTTCACCAAGAAGTATCTGCCGCGCTTCAAGAGCCAGATCCTGACCGAGGATTACTACAAGGAAGGCGAGGTGGATTTCCGCAGCGTGCTCTCCAAGATCCGCGATTCCGGCGCGCAGGCGATCATCATGTACGGCAACGCCGACTCCACGCCGATCGTGGGGCGCCAGATGATGGAGGTCGGAATCGCCGGCAAGATCCCGCTGATCGGCAACGCGGAGTTCAACACCGAGAAGACCATTAAGGCGGCGCCGAAGGCGCTCGAAGGCGCGATCGAGGCCGCTGCCTGGCTTCCAGCCTACGACTCCTCGAAGAGCAAGGCCTTCGTCGAGAAATTCACCGCCGAGTTCCGCGAGGCCCCCAACAATCACGCCTATGTGCACTGGGAGACCGTGCACCTCTTGGCCAAGGCGATCGAGGAGGCGCAGAGTATCGACGGCGAGAAAGTCCGCAACGCGCTTTCCAAAATCCACTATGCAAGCGCGGTCGGCGATGTCACCTTCGACGATCACAATCAGGCCCGCTTGCCGATGATCCTGCTCGAGATCGAGCACGGCAAGCCGGCTATCAAGGGAGCCTATTCGGCCGAGATCGACTATCCCAAATAGGACTCAGCACATGTTCTACACGATCATCGAGCAGGTCGTTAACGGCATCGTATCCGGATCGGTCTATGCGATCGTTGCCGTCGGCATGACGATGATCTTCGGCGTGCTGCGCGCCATCAATTTCGCCCATGGCGAATACTACATGCTCGGCACCTTCGGGGCCTGGTTTGCGATCGAGTATTTCGATCTGCCCTATCCGGTGGCGATCGTGATCGGCGTGGTGGCGACTGCGGTGATCGCTGTCGTCATCGGAAATTTGGTGATGCAGCGCATCGTCGGGGCGCCGGCCGAAGCCGGCGTGCTCGCGACCTTGGGCGTCGCGCTGATCCTGCAGAACACGATCATCCTGGTGTTTGGCGGCAGCTACAAGTTCTTTTCGGGCGGCTATATCGAGCCGGTCACGGTGTTCGGTTTCACCTTGGCCGAGCAACGCATCCTGATCATCATCGTCGGTCTCATCGTGTTCGTCGGCCTCGAGCTGATGGTCACCTACAGCCGGATCGGCAAGGCGATGCGCGCGGTGTCGCAGAACATCGAATGCTGCGCCGTCGTTGGCATCGACGTCCGCCACGTCGCGCTCTGGACCTTCATCCTCGGCGCCGGCCTTGCGGGATTATCGGGTGTGCTGACCGCGCCCGTGAATGTCAGCGTCTACGGCGGCATGGGCGAGCTCATCACCTTCAAGACCCTGCCGATCATCATCATGGGCGGGCTCGGCAATGTCCGCGGCACGTTCGTGGCGGCGATGATTCTGGGCATCGCGGAGAGCCTGGTTGCGACTTATGTCGGGCTGCAGTTCCGCGACACCGTGGGGTTTGCGACCCTGATGCTGGTGCTGATGTGGCGTCCGCACGGGCTGTTCTCCGCGCAGGCGCGCTTCTGATCGCAGGGATGTGACACCTTGACCGAGATCGCCCGAGACCAGACCATGCCACCAGCCGAACGCAAAGTTGCGACGGGATGGGATCTGCGGCTTCCGTTCGGCCTCGTGCTCGCAGCGCTCGCCTGCGCCGCGCCGCTGTTCCTCGGCAACTATCCGCTGCACGCAATCATCATCGCTCTGATCTTCCTGCTGCCGGCCCATGGTCTCAATCTGCTGCTCGGCTACACCGGCCTGCTGTCGCTGGCGCAGGCGGCGTTCTTCGGCATCGGCGCCTATGCCTCGGCGCTGCTGGCGGTGCATTTCGGCACGCCGTTCTACCTGAATTTCCTTGCCGCCGGGCTCGTCACAGGCGTGGTCGCGCTGCCGCTCGGAATTCCCGCGCTGCGCTTGCGATCGACGTCGTTCGTGATGTGTACGCTCGGCTTCGTGATCATTGGCCAGGCGATCGCCAAGAACTGGATCAGCCTGACGCGCGGCGACATGGGACTGGCGGCAGTGCCCAAGCCTTACTTTGCGCTCGGACCGGCCTCGTTCACCGTCAGCGGCACCGTCGGCTTCTACTATCTCGTACTCGTCATTGCCGCGCTGGCAACGCTGGCGGTCTACCTGATTGTGCGCTCGCCGGCCGGCCGCAACATGATCGCCATCCGCGAGAACGAGACGCTGGCGGAATCCGTAGGGATTCCCACCTGGCACTACAAGCTGGTCGTCTTCATGATCAGCGCCGCCTTTGCCGGGCTCGGCGGCAGTCTCTATGCGCATTACCTGACCGTGGTCAGCCCACTGACCTTCCAGATGTACTATTCGACGACAATGCTGATCATCGTGCTTGGCGGCGGGGCGGGCACCATATCGGGAGTCATCTTTGGCAGCCTGCTGTTCGTCGGCCTCACTGAAGCGCTGCGTGTCGCGCCGGAACTTCGCATGATCGCCTACGGCTTCTTCCTGCTCGCCCTCGTGTTCTACTTCCCGAACGGGTTCGCGCCGCTGATCGGCCGCTTCTGGTCATTCCTCGAGAGGCGCAAATGAGCGGGCTACCGATCCTCGACATCTCCGGCCTCTGCAAATCCTACGGCGCCGTGCGCGCGGTCGACGGTGTCGACCTGCATGTCGATCGCGGCGAGATCTGCGGGCTGATCGGACCCAACGGGTCCGGAAAATCCACCTTTTTCGACTGCGTGAGCGGGCTCGCGCGGCCAAGTGCCGGAGCGGTGAAGCTCGATGGTCAGGACATCACGGGCTGGTCGCTGAGCGACATCGCCCACGAAGGCCGCATGCTGCGATCGTTCCAGAAGACCGTGGTGTTCTCGGCGCTCGATATCGAGGAGAATCTTGTGATCGCCGGGCAGATGTTCACCTTTCCCGGGATCCTGTCGACCTTCGGGATCGGCGCTGCCGCGCGCAACCGCGTCGCCGCTCTGCGGGAGCGGGCGCGCGAGCTGATCCAGATCGCGGGTCTCTGGGATGTGCGCTTCCAGCCCGCGGGAAAACTCTCCGGCGGACAGCAGAAGCTGATCCAGTTCGCCTCGATGCTGATGCCGGAACCAAAGCTCATCCTGCTCGACGAGCCCATGGCCGGGATCAATCCGAAACTGATCGAGCGTGTGGTCGAGAGCATTCGCCTTGCCAACACCTCGTTCGGCGTCAGCTTCCTGATCATCGAGCACAACATCGACGTGGTCACGAGCCTCTGCAAGCGCGTGGTCGTATTCGACCAGGGCCGCAAGCTCGCGGAGGGAACACCGGACGAGATCGTGCAGAACCAGGCGGTGCGGGAGGCCTATCTCGGTGGCTGAAACCTCTCTCTCGATCAAGGGCCTGCGCGCGGGCTACGGCTCGCTCGACATTCTCAACGGTGTCGATCTCGACGTGCCGCAGGGCCAGTTCGTCGCGCTGATGGGGCCGAACGGGGCCGGCAAGTCGACGCTGCTGAAGACGCTCTATGGCATGACCGCCGTAAAGGGCGGCCGCATCAACTGGCAGGGCAAGGACATCAGCGCGCTGAAGTCGCGCGCGATCCTGGCCGAAGGCATCTCCTGGGTACCGCAGGGCCGATGCAACTTTCCGGTCATGACGGTCGACGAGAATCTGCAGATGGCCGCCTACACGCTGCGCGATGCCAGGGTGAAGGCGGAGCGCGACTATGTCTACGATCTCTTCCCGATCCTGAAGACGCGCCGCAACACGCTGGCGGGCAACATGTCCGGCGGCGAGCAGCAACTGCTCGAGGTCGCGATGGCCGTGCTGCAGCGGCCAAAAATCCTGCTGGTTGACGAGCCGTCGGTCGGCCTGTCGCCGACCGCGATCGGCATCGTGTTCGACGAGCTCGCGCGCATCAACGCGGCTGGTCAGACCATCCTGCTGGTCGAGCAGAACACGAAGAAAGCCATGCAGGTCGCACAGCGCGCCGTCATCCTGCGGCTCGGCAAGGTGATCTGGGACGGCCGGCCCGCCGACATCACCCATGACGAGCTCGGCGAGCTCTTCCTCACCGGCCGCATGCGCGGTGAGACCGATGTCGAACATTGATACGACTTGCAACTTAAAGGACGACCACTGTGACGATCTTCGTGCCGGCCGCGCGCGTCTCGCGCATCAAGATATCTCCGACCACGGCGGCGTCCGCGCGGGTGCGCGAGCTGAAGGCTGCCGGCCGCGACATCGTCGACATGGCGATCGGGGAGCCTGACTTTGATACGCCTGATGACGTCAAGGCGGCGGCGCATGCGGCGATCGATCGCGGCGAGACGAAATATACCGCCGTCAACGGCACCGTCGCGCTGCGCAAGGGTATTATTGCCGACTACAAGCGGCGCCTTGGGCTGGATTACGCGGACAACGAGATCTGCGTCGGCGGCGGCGCCAAGCAAATATTGTTCCTCGCGCTGATGGCGAGCGTGGAGGAGGGGGCGGAGGTCATCATTCCCGCGCCCTATTGGGTATCCTATCCCGACATGGTCATCGCCAATGACGGCAAGCCTGTGATCGTCCGCTGCTCCGAGAACCAGGGCTTCAAGCTGACGGCGGAGGCGCTGGAGGCTGCGATCACGCCGAAGACGCGCTGGCTGATCCTCAATGCGCCGTCGAACCCGACCGGCGCTGCCTATTCCCGCAGCGACCTGGAAGCGCTTGGCGCCGTGCTGCTGCGCCATCCCAATGTGCTGGTGCTGTCTGACGATATCTACGACCAGATCTGGTATCGCGACGAGCCGGCGACGACGCTGGCCGCCGCGGTGCCCGCCTTGAAGGATCGCATTCTGCTCACCAACGGCGTCTCCAAGACCTACGCCATGACCGGATGGCGGATCGGCTACGCCGCGGGTCCTGCGCCGCTGGTTTCGGCGATCAACAAGCTGCAATCACAGATGTCGTCCTGCCCGTCGTCGATCAGCCAGGCGGCGGCGGCCCATGCGCTGACCAGCGACCAGTCGTTCGTGCGCGACAGCGTCAAGCTCTACAAGGAGCGCCGCGACTATGCCTGCGCGCGGCTCAACGCGATCCCGGGCCTGTCGTGCCTGGTGCCTGATGGTGCCTTCTATCTCTATCCCGGCTGCGCCGGCGTGATCGGCAAGACCGCGCCCGACGGCAAGGTCATCGAGAACGATCTCGACTTCGTGCTCTATCTCTTGGACGGTGTCGGCGTCGCCGCCGTTCAGGGCGCGGCCTACGGGCTGTCGCCGTATTTCCGGCTGTCGATCGCGACCTCGATGGAGGCGATCAAGGACGCCTGCGACCGGATTGAGCAAGCCTGCCGGGCGCTACGCTGAGAAACCGATTGAAATCAATGGGCTAGATAAGGAATAGTGCCGGTCAGGAGCGTGGTTCCAGAGCAGCATTCGATCCTCATGAGCGTCGATTTCAGGAAGCTGAAGAGCTTCGTCAAGGTGGTCGATGCCGGCAGCGTTTCGCGCGCCGCCGGCCTGCTGCGCACCGCGCAGCCGGCGCTGTCGCAGCAGATCGCGGCGCTGGAGAGCCACTTCAAGCACAAGCTGCTGCTGCGCAGCAATCACGGCATCGTGCCGACCGAAGCCGGCCTCATCCTCTACCGTCACGCACAATTGCTGCTGAAGCAGATCGAGCAGGCGCAGATCGACATCGATCAATCGACCAAGGCGCTGGCGGGACGGGTGTCGATTGGCTTGGCGACTTATTCGGCGTCGAGCACGCTGTCGTTGCCGATCTTGAAGGAGATGTCCGCGCTGCACCCGCAGATCATCGTCCACATCAACGACAGCTTCGGTCACGTGCTGAGCGAGCTGATCATGACCGGCAAGATGGACATGGCCATGATCTACGGCTCCGGCCCGATCAAGGGTGTCAAGCTGCAGCCGCTGTTCCGCGAGGAACTGTATCTGGTCTCGCGCGCCGAGACGATGGCGAAGAAGCCGACCGACGAGCCGCTGCCGCTGTCGGCGCTGGCCGATGTCAAGCTGCTGCTGCCGAGCCAGGGGCATTTCCTGCGGCGTCTGATCGATGAGTCGCTGGCGCGGGCGCGGGTGACGCCGAACGTCGCCTCCGAGATCGAATCCGTCTCCGCGCTCGGTGCGGCCGTGACCGAGGGGCTCGGCTCGACCATCCTGCCGGCCTCGGTCGCCGCCGCCAGCGCGTCGAGCTTTGCCGGTGTCGAGGTGCGGCGGCTGGTGCGCCCCGCCATCGAGGCGACCGTCTCGCTGTGCGTCTCCGATCATCTGCCGCTGTCGGAGCCCGCGCTGGCCACGCGCTCGGTGCTTCTGACCGTCGTCGAGAAGCTGATGCGCAGCCATCCGCAGGGGATCCGGGCGGTCTGAGCACGGCTGCTGGTCTCGGCCGTTCTACTGTGCATGGGGTTGTTTTCGCGATTTTGTGGTGGTGTGCGCGCCGGTTTCGTCAGGCCATAAACAAAACCTATGGCGGCAGACCGGAGTTGTGGTGGTCGCGTGGAGGCGCATTTCCTACCCTCGAAGATAATCGCTCCGAGGAAACAGATGGCCAAGCTCGCATTCGACACCGGGGGTACCTTCACCGATTTCGCGCTGCTCGACGACAAGGACGAATTGCATCTCCACAAGGTGCTGAGCACGCCGGCCAATCCGGCTGAAGCCGTGGTTCGCGGCGTCTCCGAGTTGCTCGCGGAATTCGGCGACGTCGTCGATCTGGATCATCTGCAGGTGTTAGGCGCGACCACCGTCGTCACCAATGCGGTGCTGGAGCGCAAGGGCGTCAAGACCGGCTTCATCTCGACCGCCGGTTTTCAGGACATGCTGCGCATCCGCAACGAAGGACGTTACGATCTCTACGACCTGAATCTCAGATATCCCGACCCGCTGGTGACGCGCGCGAACAGTTTCGGCGCTGTCGAGCGGATGTCCGCCGACGGCGAGGTTATCACCGCGCTAGAGGAGGACACCGTTCGCGAGATCGCCGGACGCTTGCGCCACGAGGGCATCAAGTCCGTCGCCGTCTGCCTGCTGCATGCCTACAAATATCCTGACCATGAGCAGCGCATCGCCGCGTTGCTGCGCGAGGAAGATCCCGATATCTTCGTGTCGCTGTCATCGGAGGTTTGCCCGGAAGTCCGCGAGTTCGACCGCGCCTCGACCACCGTCGTCAACGCCTATACCCGGCCGCAGATGTCCGGCCACGTCGCCCATCTCGAACGCGAATTTGCCGCCAAGGGCATCAATCGCCAGGTGCTCTGGATGACGTCGTCGGGTGGCCTCGTGCCGAGCAGCCGCGCTGCGGAGCTGCCGGTGCGCCTGATTGAGTCGGGGCCGGCGGCCGGTGCCGTCGCCGCCGCCGAATTCGGCCGCATCGCCGGCGAAGCCAGCGTGCTGTCCTTCGACATGGGCGGCACCACCGCAAAGCTCTGCCTGATCCCGAACGGTGAGCCGACCGTCGGCACCGATCTCGAAGTCGCGCATTATCATCGATTCCGCAAGGGATCGGGCTTTCCCTTAAAGATCCAGTCGATCCGGATGATCGAGATCGGCGCCGGCGGCGGTTCGATCGCGGCGAAGAATCCGCTCGGCCTGCTCGACGTCGGACCGCGTTCTGCGGGTGCGCTGCCGGGTCCCGCCGCGTATCAGCGTGGCGGCACCGAGCCGACCGTGACCGATGCCGACATCCTGCTCGGCTATATGGGCACCGAATCCTTCGTCGGCGGTTCGTTCAAGGTGTCGAAGGATGCGGCGCTCACGGCCATGACGAAGCTTGCGTCCTCGCTCGACGTCAGCGTGCCCCGCTGCGCCTTCGGCATTCACGACCTCGTCAATGAATCCATGAGCAAGGCGGCGGCGGTGCATGCGACCGATCTCGGCGTCGATCCGCGCAGCTTGCCGATGGTCGCCTTCGGCGGCGCCGGTCCCGTGCATGCCTATGGCATCGCACGCAAGCTCGGTATCAAGCGCATCATCTGCCCGACCGGCGCCGGCGTCACCTCGGCGATCGGCCTGTTGATTGCGCCGGTCGCGATCGATCTCTCCGCGAGCTTCCCGATGCAGGTCGAGAATTGGGATTTTGCCGCGATGGATCGGCTGCTCGGCGATCTCGCAGCCCAGGGCGCGGAAGTCGTCCGTGCCGCCGGCGTCGCGCCCGAGACCATCACCAACACCTACACGGTCGACATGCGCCACGTCGGTCAGGGCCACGAGATCACGGTAACGTTGCCCGATCGCAGCCTGCCGCGCGAGCAATTCTTCGAGCAGTTGCTCGGCAATTTCTACAAGCTCTATCGCGAACTGTTCGGCCGCACCGTCGCGGGCTCGTCCGTTGAGGTGATCACCTGGCGCCTGCGTTCCAGCGGCGAGAAGGATCAGGTCACCCGCCCGCACACGCGCCACGCTGCCGAGGCCAAGAAGGGGTCGCGTTCGGTCTATTTCAGCGAGCGCGGCGGCTTCGTCGAGACGCCGGTTTACGATCACTACAAGCTGCCCGTGGACGCGCCGATCCAGGGACCCGCGATCGTCGAGCAGCGAGAGTCGACCGCCGTTGTCGGCCCGAGCGGTACGGCGCATGTCGACATCAACGGCAATCTCGTGATCAACATCGCCTAAGGACGACGCCTCATGTCCGTGAATGCTGCCGATTTCAACGATCCCATCAACCTGCAGGTGATGTGGAATCGATTGATCTTCATCGCCGACCAGGCCGACATCGTGCTCGGCCGCACGGCGTTCTCGCCGATCGTGCGCGAGAACCACGACTATGTGACCGTGCTGCTCGACAGCCGCGGCCGCGCGCTGGCGCAATGCACCTGGTCGATCCCGGTGTTCATCACCTCGCTGCCGGTCGCCGCGCAGAAATATTTCCTGCCGAAGTTTCCGGTCGAGACGTTGCAAGAGGGCGACGTACTCGCCACCAACGATCCGGAGATCGGCACGGGCCATCTGCCTGACGTCACGATGATCACGCCGATCTTCAGGAACGGCAAGGTCGTGGCCTATGCCGGCTCGATCGCGCATCTGCCCGACATCGGCGGCGCTCCCTTGCACTCCGAGGCCAGCGACATCTTCGAGGAAGGTATTCGCTTCCCGATCGTGAAGCTGCACAAGGCGGGCGTTCCCAACCAGGACGTGCTCGACATCATCGCCGCTTCCGTTCGCCTGCCGACCGAGGTGATGGGCGATCTCGAATCCATGGTCGCGGCCAACAACGTGATGGGCCGCGAGCTGGTCAAGTTCCTCGATGAATACGATCTCGACAGCATCGATGAGCTGGCCGATGCGATCCACACGCGCTCCGAGGCGCAGACCCGTCGCGCGATCCGGCAATGGCCGAACGGCACTTACAGCGCCGAAGTGCTGCTCGACGGCTACGACACCGACGTGACACTGAAGGCCGCCGTGATCGTCCGCGACGATTCCATTCACGTCGACTACGCCGGAACATCCGAGCAGATCCTTCACTCGATCAATTGCCGCACCAATTATCGCTACGCTCATTCGGTCTATGCGCTGAAATGCCTGCTCGACCCGGATACGCCGAACAACGAGGGCTGCATCACGCCGATCACGGACGAGGCACCGCTCGGCTCGATTCTCAATCCGGAGGAATGGACGGCGGGCAATTCGCGTAACCTGATCGGGCATGTCATCCCCTCGCTGATCTTCAAGGCACTGGAAGGCGTGGTGCCTGACAAGGTGATGGGTGACAGCGGCGGCGCGCCGATCTGGGCCGCCAACTGCGTCGGACGGCGTGACGATGGTTCGCAATACGGTTCGGTGCAGAATTTTCATGGGGGGCAGGGGGCCCGCGCCGAATTCGATGGTCTGGATACGCTGAGCTTCCCGTCCAACTGCAAGGTCACGGCGATCGAGATGTTCGAGATCGCGGTGCCTGTGCTCACCGAGTGCAAGGAGCTGATTGCGGATTCCGGCGGCGCCGGCAAGAGCCGCGGCGGCCTCGGCCAGCGCGTCGTGCTGCGCAATCTCGGACGTAACCCGATGAACATCTACCTGGCGTCCGAACGCGTGCGCCATCCCTGCTTCGGCGTCGTCGGCGGCAAGTCGGGCAGCGCCGGCAAGGTGTACCGGAACGGCGAGCCGCAATTCCCCAAGGGCAGGGTCGTCTTGAAGACCGGCGACCGCCTGGAGGTCGAGACGCCGGGCGGCGGCGGCTGGGGACGCACAGCCGAGCGTGCGGCCGCGGCGATCGAGCTCGACCTCGCCGAAGGCTTGATTACGCCCGCGGCCGCGAGGCAGATTTACGGCTATCAGCGCTCAAGCGTAGCGGCGACCGCCGCCGAATAGGGACATCATGGGTCTGCTCGATGGAAAGATCGCACTCGTCACCGGAGCCGGAACCGGGATTGGGCGCGAGACCGCGATTCTGCTAGCACAGGATGGTGCAACGGTCGTCCTGACCGGGCGCCGGATTGATCCGCTGCGGGGCGTTGTGGCCGTGATGGAGAAGGCCGGCGGCAAGGCCGTTGCCCACGTGCTGGATGTGGCCTCGCGCGAGGCGATCCTGGAGACGGTCGCCTGGGCCAAGCGCAATGTCGGTGCGATCGACATCCTCGTCAACAATGCCGGCAGCGCCAGCAAGGTGCTGAATGCGCGCTTCCTCAGCGAAGCCGAGTGGAACGCCACGGTGAACGTCAATCTCACCGGGGTCTTTAACCTGACCCAGGCCGTGCTGGAGGACATGATCGCGAAGAAGGAGGGCACCATCATCACGGTGTCATCGCTGGCTGTGGTCAATCCGAACCTGCTCGGCGGCGCGGCCTATGGTGCGGCCAAGGCCGGCGTGAAGAATTTCATGACCTTCCTGCACAACACCTACCGGAATCAGGGCATCCGCGCGACGACCATCCTGCCCGGCGAGACCGACACCCCGATCATGGACAATCGCGCCCGGCCGCCGCTCGAGGGCGAGCGGGCGGTGATGCTCAATCCGCACGACGTCGCGCGTGCGGTGCTGCTCTGTGCGAGCCTGCAAAAGGGCGCCGTGATCCCCGAGCTGCACATCTGCCCGACCTTCATGCGCGATACATCGGCCGACATCGAGGCGGCCCGCTGGGTCGGCGCGCCCGAAGGCCTTGCCGACAAGAAGAGCTGAACTGAGAGGATTTTCCATGAACGGAGCCAAATTGCGCGAACGTCTCGCCAAGGGCGAGGCGATCACGATGTTCACGCCGCATCATGCCTCATCCGGACTGGCGGTGCGCCTCGTCGAGCTCGGCGCGGACGCCATCTTCGTCGATTGCGAGCATGGCACCTGGAGCTTCGAGGACGTGCGCGTCACGGCCCAGGCGATCCGCGGGGCCGGCGGTGCGGCGATCGTTCGTCCTCACTCGCATGAACGGCCGCTCCTGATCCGCTACCTCAATGCCGGCGCCGATGGCCTGATGGTGCCGATGGTCGATACCGCGGATCAGGCCCGCGCCATCGTCGAGGCGGTCCGCTATGCCTGTCCCGCCGACCACGAGAAGCGGCTCGTCATTGCCATGATCGAGACGCCCAAGGCGATTGACGACATCGAGGCGCTGCTTGCAGTGGAAGGCATCGATGTCTTTTTCATTGGTCCCGGCGACCTCTCGCAGAACATGGGCTATCCGCCGGCTCCGCCGTTCGGACAGCCTCGTCCGCAAGCGGTGATCGAGCGGGTCGAGTTTGCGGTCAAGAAGATTCGCGCGGCTGGCAAGATCGCGGGGACGCTGGTGACATCTGACGAACTACCGCTCTGGCTCGAGCGGGGCGTCAAATATTTCTATATCCATTCGGACCCGTTCCTGCGGATCGGACTGGCCAATGTCAAGAAGATGTTCGGACGGTAATTCCGGACGTATGGACAGAGCTCGGCGTGGATTAAATTGTCCAATCTCGCAGGCTCGTCACCGGTCCGTCAGAGCACATCATCCCGGTCAGGCCCTTGAAGCGCCCGAGCATCTCGGATTGCCGACCAGGAAATAGAAGCTGATCCCAAAGCAGAGCGCGCCAGCGCGCGACAATGGCAGCTCATGCGCACAGTGACGGCGTCGATCAATCTGGCTGCGAAGATCGCGGCGATCGGGCAGCGCGCGGTCCAATCGGCGCGATCCTGATATCGTTCGGGATCGACCTGATGTAAGTCCGGGCATAGTTTGCCCGCAGAGACCGCATGTTCGCCCGCAAATGCGTTCTTACGCGCCCGCAATTTCGGGCATAGTCGCCCTGCACTGAGAAATTAGATCGAAATTACAACAGGTCTGGCGACACCAACCAGGACACCCCGACTAATGCGGTGTGACCGCGAGTGACAGCAGGTCTCCTGGCCCGCGGGTCGTTGCATGTCGCCGCCTTCCCAAGCCGGCAGGCCAAGTAGGCAGGCCAAGTGGCGCTTGGCGAAGACTCGCCGCTTACAGTTGGGGGGCAGCCACGGCGGTGAAGGAATTCCGCACTGTATTCCCTTGTACGCTGGGCTCGTGTGCAGAGCTGGTTCGGGTTCGTGCCGTTAGGGGCCGTTTTCCCGAGGATTGCCCGTCGGCGGCCTATCGTTGGGCCGCTCCTGCGCTGTCATTCGATGCCGCCGGTCCGCGGAATCTTCGTGTCTATTTGGTACGGTACGACTCCTCTTTCGATTGTACCTACGTCAAGCGGGTGCCCGATCGGCGGTAGCGCCCGGTGACGACAATCTTTGCGCTCGCAGGCCCTGCATCCTGGCCCGATCGGGTCGATCGCATCGAGATCGTCCAGGTCCATGCCTTTCGAGTAGATCGTCTCGTTTGCATAGGCAATCTCGCATCCGAGTCCGACCGCAACGGCGCGCGGCCGGCTAAGATATGAACCTGCCGAGAGGCTCACGGTTCGAGCTACCGAAAGATACCTGGTCCCATCCGGGGTGGCAGCTAACTGGACCAGGATGCGCCCAGGATGCGAAAACGATTGATGCACGTTCCAGAGGGGGCAGGGACCTCCGAAGCGCGCGAACTGGAAGCGGGTGGCGCTGCTGCGCTTCAGCACGTTTCCGGCAATGTCGATCTTCAGAAAATAGAACGGGATTCCAGGAGAGTTCCGACGTTGCAGTGTGCTTAAGCGATGACAGACCTGTTCGAAGCTCGTGCCGAAACGCCGCTGAAGGCGTTCGATGTCATACCGAGCTTCGCGCGCGGTGTTGAGAAATGCCTCGTACGGCATGACCAGGGCTCCGGCAAAGTAATTGGCGAGGGCGACGCGTGCCAGCGAAGCGGCCTCCTTATTGCTCAATCGTGCCTGTTTGATCTGGCGCTCGATGCTCTCTCGCTCTTCCAGGAGGCCGATTACGTGAGCGATCCAGAAGAGCCGGCTTTCTACCGGAGCATCTGCGGACAGAAAGAGTGTCTTGGCGCTGTTATCGAGTCGCCAGATCATGCCCTCGCCAAGATCCTCCAGAGCGTACTCCGTTCTGATTCCATACGCGTCGCGCAGATATCTGATGAAGTCTTCGCTGCGATTCTCGGGGTGGAAATTTCTTGCTTCAGCGAGCCGTTCGGCAGCCCGGTCTAGCGTGTCGAAATAGTTTCGCTTCGATTGCACCCAATCTCGGACCTCATCGTAAGGAAAACGGCTCGCTGCAGCCACATCATTCTGCGCAACGCGCGTTTGAAGGGAACGATGCTCTTCTTCGAGCGCAAGATAACCGCGATAAAGATGAAGAAAGCGCTGCGCGATGTCTGGGGCGACACGAACAGCCGCGCTCGCTTCGTCGGCTGATATCGCTGACCCGAACAGCGGGTCGCTGGCAGTTTCACGCAGTTCGCTCGCGAGACGCAAATCGTCGTCGGCTGCGAAGTAGTTGGGCTCAATGCCCAGTAACCGGCTGAGCCGAGTTAGCAACTTGCGCGTGATTGGCCTCTGATCTCCCTCCATTTGGCTGAGATAACCCGCGGAAATGCCAAGAGCGTCTGCGAGTTCGGCTTGAGTGGTCCCGCGTTGTTCGCGCAGTCGCCGCAGCCGGTCGCCCGCAAAGATCTTGTGTAGTTTTGTCACTTTACAGACTTTACAAAATGTGCCGTGTCGTCAGCAGTTTTAAGCACTTTCTTAGTCCTCCAAACGTGCCCAATTTGCTAAGTTTGCATACATTCGAGTGAGGTGCAAAGGCCATCAAACGTCGCCGGCCGATCCGGGGAACTGGCCTAGCCGCCCAATCGTGAAGTTCGGAAAACAGTGGCCGCTACGGGCTCGTCCCGGTTGGCGCCGCCGTCTTGCGAGGCTTTGGGAAAGTGACCGCAGAACCCGCGGATCACGCCCGGATCAAGCGCGGCTTGCACCCTACGTAGAGCGCGCTTTTTTTGGTTCGCCCCGAGTCGAACCTAACTGTGAGGACTTACGCCGCCGTGACTACATTGGCCGAACTCGAAGAAAGACGTGCCGGCGCCAGGTTCGGCGGCGGTGAGAAGCGCATCCAAGCGCAGCACGCCCGCGGCAAGCTGACCGCGCGCGAGCGCATCGAGCTCTTGCTCGACAAGGGATCGTTCGAGGAGTTCGACATGTTCGTCGAGCACCGCTCCACCGAGTTCGGCATGGAGAAGACCAAGGTGCCCGGCGACGGCGTCGTCACCGGCTGGGGCACCGTCAACGGCCGCAAGACCTTTGTCTTCGCGAAAGACTTCACGGTGTTCGGCGGCTCGCTGTCCGAGACCCACGCGCTGAAGATCACAAAGCTCCAGGACATGGCGATGAAGGCGCGGGCGCCCATCATCGGCCTCTATGACGCGGGTGGCGCCCGCATCCAGGAGGGCGTTGCCGCGCTCGCCGGCTATTCCTACGTGTTCCGCCGCAACGTGCTGGCCTCGGGCGTGATCCCGCAGATCTCCGTCATCATGGGCCCCTGCGCCGGCGGCGACGTCTATTCGCCGGCCATGACCGACTTCATCTTCATGGTGAAGAACACCAGCTACATGTTCGTCACCGGCCCCGACGTCGTGAAGACCGTCACCAACGAGGTCGTCACGGCGGAAGAGCTCGGCGGCGCCTCGGTGCACGCGACGCGCTCCTCGATCGCCGATGGCGCCTTCGAGAACGACGTCGAGACGCTGCTGCAGATGCGGCGCCTGATCGACTTCCTGCCGTCCAACAACACCGACGGCGTGCCGGAATGGCCGAGCTTCGATTCGATCGAGCGCCTCGACGATTCCCTGGACACGCTGATCCCCGACAATCCGAACAAGCCCTATGACATGAAGGAGCTGATCCTGAAGGTCGTGGACGAGGGCGATTTCTTCGAGATCGCGGATGCGTTTGCCAAGAACATCGTCACGGGCTTTGGCCGCATCGCCGGCCGCACCGTCGGCTTCGTCGCCAACCAGCCGATGGTGCTGGCCGGCGTGCTCGACAGCGATGCGTCTCGCAAGGCCGCGCGCTTTGTTCGTTTCTGTGATGCCTTCAACATCCCGATCGTCACCTTCGTCGACGTGCCGGGCTTCCTGCCCGGTACCGCGCAGGAATATGGCGGCCTGATCAAGCACGGCGCCAAGCTGCTGTTCGCCTATTCGCAGTGCACCGTGCCGCTCATCACCATCATCACCCGCAAGGCCTATGGCGGCGCCTTCGACGTTATGGCGTCGAAGGAAATCGGCGCCGACATGAACTACGCCTGGCCGACCGCCCAGATCGCGGTGATGGGCGCCAAGGGCGCGGTCGAGATCATCTTCCGCAGCGACATCGGCGACCCCGACAAGATCGCCGCGCGCACCAAGGAATACGAAGACCGCTTCCTGTCGCCGTTCATTGCTGCGGAACGCGGCTATATCGACGACGTCATCATGCCGCACTCGACCCGCAAGCGGATCGCAAGGGCGCTGGCGATGCTGAAGGACAAGAAGGTCGAGATGCCCGCGAAGAAGCACGACAATTTGCCGCTATGACAATGTTCAAGAAAATCCTGATCGCCAACCGCGGCGAAATCGCCTGCCGGGTCATCAAGACCGCCCGCAAGATGGGAATTGAGACGGTTGCCGTCTATTCCGAGGCCGACCGCGACGCCCTCCATGTCGAGATGGCCGACGAAGCCGTGCTGATCGGGCCGCCGGCCGCGGCCGAGAGCTATCTGGTGATCGAGAAGATCGTAGAGGCCTGCCGCAAGACGGGCGCTGAAGCCGTGCATCCCGGCTACGGCTTCCTCTCCGAGCGCGAGGCGTTTCCGCGCGCGCTGGAAGCCGCCGGCATCGTCTTCATCGGCCCCAACCCGGGCGCGATCGCCGCGATGGGCGACAAGATCGAATCCAAGAAGGCGGCTGCGAAGGCCAAGGTCTCGACCGTGCCCGGCTATCTCGGCGTCATCGAGGACGACAAGCGCGCGGTCAGGATCGCCGACGAGATCGGCTACCCCGTCATGATCAAGGCCTCCGCCGGCGGTGGCGGCAAGGGCATGCGCATCGCGCATTCGAAGGCCGAGGTCGCCGAAGGTTTCAACCTGGCCAAGGCGGAGGCCAAGGCCTCGTTCGGCGACGACCGCGTCTTCGTCGAGAAGTTCATCGTCGATCCCCGCCACATTGAGATCCAGGTGCTCGGCGACAAGCACGGCAACGTGATCTATCTCGGCGAGCGCGAATGCTCGATCCAGCGCCGTAACCAGAAGGTCATCGAGGAGGCGCCGTCGCCGCTGCTCGACGAAGCGACCCGCCGCCAGATGGGCGAGCAGGCGGTCGCATTGGCCAAGGCCGTGAACTACGATTCCGCCGGCACCGTCGAATTCGTCGCAGGCCAGGACAAGAGCTTTTACTTCCTGGAGATGAACACGCGCCTCCAGGTCGAGCATCCCGTGACCGAGCTCGTCACCGGCGTCGACCTCGTCGAGCAGATGATCCGGGTTGCCGCCGGCGAGAAGCTCGCCATTGCGCAGAAGGACGTCACGCTCACGGGGTGGGCCGTGGAATCGCGCCTCTATGCGGAAGATCCGTTCCGCAACTTCCTGCCTTCGATCGGGCGCCTGGTGAAATATCGCCCGCCAGCGGAAGTGAGCAAGGACGGCATCACCGTGCGCAACGACACCGGCGTGCAGGAGGGTGGCGAGATCTCGATCCATTACGATCCGATGATCGCAAAGCTCGTCACGCACGCGCCGTCGCGCGCGGCGGCAATCGAAGCGCAGGCGACTGCGCTGGATTCGTTCTATGTCGACGGCATCCGCCACAACATCCCGTTCCTGTCGGCGCTGATGCACCATCCGCGCTGGCGTGAGGGCAATCTGTCGACCGGCTTCATCGCGGAAGAATTCCCCAAGGGCTTTGTGGTGCGCGTGCCCGAAGGCGAGGTTGCCCGGCGCATCGCCGCGGTCGGCGCCGCCATCGATCACGTGCTCGGCGAGCGCAAGCGGCAGATCTCCGGTCAGATGGGCGGCCGCATCGTGCAGCGCGAGCGCCGCCGCGCGGTGTGGCTTGATCGCCAGGAGATTTTGCTCGAGGTTGCCCGCGAGGGTGAGGCGATCGCGATTCGCTTCGTCGACGCCGAGGGCAAGGCCGGCAACGCGCATCTGTTGCAGTCGCCCTGGAAGCCCGGCGATCCGGTCTGGCAGGGCACTATCGACGGTCATTTCGTTGCGGTACAGGCGCGCCCGATCGCCAACGGCATCCGCCTCGCGCATCAAGGTGTCGAAGTGCCGGTCTATGTCTGGACCGAAGCGGAAGCTGCCTCGGCGCGCCTGATGCCGGTGACGACGGCCTCGGACAGCGGCAAGAAGCTGCTGTGCCCGATGCCCGGCCTCGTCGTCTCGATCGCGGTGACCGAGGGGCAGGAGGTCAAGGCCGGCGAAACGTTGGCGGTGGTCGAAGCCATGAAGATGCAGAACGTGCTGCGTGCCGAGCAGGACGGCACCGTGAAGAAGGTCCACGCCAGCGCCGGCGCGACACTCGCGGTGGATGCGCTGATCCTGGAGTTCGGATAGCGCATTCGGTACGCAATCGACGAAAAATTCTGAAGGGAGATGCAAATGGTAGCCGCTTCGGGTTCGCAAACGGTCGGAGGAAACGGCCCTCTTGCCGGCGTTCGTATCGTGGAATTCGCCGGCATTGGTCCCGGCCCGTTCGCTTGTATGATGTTAGCGGATATGGGGGCCGACGTAGTGACTCTGGATCGCGTCGGTGCTGCCAGAAACTTGAAGGGCATTGCGGAGCGCGGTCGTAAGTGGGTGCATGTCGATTTAAAGGACGACAAGAGCAGAGGCGACGTCATCGAGCTTCTCCACACGGCCGACGCCCTGATCGAGGGATTTCGTCCGGGTGTGATGGAACGCCTAGGGCTCGGTCCCGAAGTGATTTTCAAGTGCAATCCTCGAATAGTGTACGGGCGGATGACCGGTTGGGGGCAACATGGACCTCTCGCTAACGCGGCTGGTCACGATATCAACTACATCTCAATCACAGGTGCGCTCGCCGCGATCGGCACGCGCGAACAGCCCATCCCCCCGCTCAATCTGGTCGGTGATTTCGGCGGAGGTGCGCTCTATCTTGTCGTCGGAATCCTTGCCGCGCTGATGGAAGCGACAAAGTCGGGCAAGGGACAGATTGTGGACGCCGCAATGTGCGACGGAGCGGCCTCGTTGATGACTATGTTCTTCGATATGAGCGCTACAGGGGATTGGGTGGAAGGCCGCGAGCAGAACCTGCTGGACGGAGGCGCGCATTTCTATGGTGTCTTCGAATGTGCTTGCGGCAAGTTCGTCTCGGTTGGATCTATTGAGCCGCAATTCTACGCGCTCTTGCGACGGCACGCAGACCTGCATGATCCTGAGTTCGATGCTCAGATGAATCGTGCCGCCTGGCCAAAACTGAAGAAAAGACTTGCAGACGTTTTTAAGAGCAAGACGCGCGAGGAGTGGTGCAAGATCATGGAAGGCACCGACGTTTGTTTCGCCCCAGTCTTGACGATGGCAGAGTCCTCGCGACACGACCACATGGTTTCGCGTGAAGCCTTTCTCACTCGCCACGGGGTCCTCCAGCCGGCTCCGGCGCCACGGTTCTCGAGGACACCCTCAATGGTCCGCGAGCCTGAAGAACTGCCGCTCGCGGCGCTCGTGAGCTCCTGGAGATTCGCCGATAGGTCTAGGTGACCTGAGGCCTAGTCATTTCCAATTGGCGGTGATCCATATTTTGCGCCGATCTGAAGGAGGCTCAAACAGTGACGCCCGATGACCTGTCGCTCGCGGCCGAGTTTCCAAAGGCGCAGCACGCGGACTGGTGCAAGCTGGTCGACGGCGTGCTGAAGGGCGCGCCGTTCGAGAAGCTGGTCGGCAAGACTTACGACGGCCTCAGGATCGAGCCGCTCTATCCCCGTGCCAAAGGTGTTGCGCCGGTGACAGGACGGCCGGCGGCCGCGCCGTGGCAGATCATGCAGCGGATCGATCATCCCGATGTGACTGCTGCGAATGCGCAGGCACTGACCGACCTCGAGAACGGCGCGACGGGCCTTGCGCTGGTGTTCGCCGGCGGCAGTGGCAGCCACGGTTTCGGTCTGGAACCGACGGCCGATGCAGTCGCGAAAGTGTTGAAGGACATTCATCTCGATGCCGGCATTGGCATCGAGCTTCAGGTCGGCCCGCAATCCCGGATGGCCGCGATCCATGTCGCGGAATATGTGAAGAGCAACGGCCTCGATCCCGCCGCCTGCAATATCCGCTTCGGGCTTGATCCGCTCGCGGCCGGTGCGGTGTGGGGCCACAGCCCTTATAGCTGGAACGAGATCGTCCCTGCCGTCACCGGCGCGATCAAGGGCCTCGCCGCGCTCGGTTTCAAGGGACCGTTCGCGTCTGCCGACGGACGGGTGATCCACGATGCCGGCGGCTCCGAGGTGCAGGAGCTTGCCTTCGTGCTCGCCTGCGGCGTCGCTTACCTACGCGCCATCGAAAGCGCGGGCGTTCCGCTGGAGCAGGCGCAAGGCATGATTTATGCGCGGCTCTCCGCGGATGCCGACCAGTTCCTGACCATGGCAAAGTTCCGCGCGCTGCGATTGCTATGGGCGCGCGTCGAGACCGCCTGCGGCCTGACGCCAAAGCCGCTGTTCATCGCCGCCGACACCGCCTGGCGCATGCTGACGCAGCGCGATCCCTATGTGAACATGCTGCGCGCGACCATCGCGACATTCGCAGCCGGGCTTGCCGGCGCCAATGCGATCACCGTGCTGCCGCATACGCTGGCGCTCGGGCTGCCCGATCCGTTCGCGCGCCGCGTGGCGCGTAACACGCAGCTTCTATTGCTTGAGGAAAGCAACCTCGCCAAGGTCAGCGATCCCGCGGCCGGTGCCGGCGGCATCGAGACGTTGACGGCACAGCTCTGCGACGCCGCCTGGACGCTGTTCCAGGACAGCGAGAAGGCCGGCGGCGCCTTCGCCGCGCTTCAGCAGAGCCTGTTCCAGAGCAAGGTCGCAGCCGCACGAAAGGCGCGCGACGCGAACATCGCAAAGCGGCGCGACGTGCTGACCGGTGCCAGCGAGTTTCCGAACCTGCATGAGAGCGAGACGGCGGTGCTGAAGGCAACGCCCATCGCACTGGCACCTTATGGCGAGGCCAAATACAAGTTCGATGCACTCGCCCCGATCCGGCTTGCCCAGCCGTTCGAGGCACTGCGCGACAAATCCGATGCGGCGTTGAAGGCGCGGGGATCGCGGCCAAGCGTGTTTCTGGCCAATCTGGGCACGCCCGCGGATTTCACGGCGCGCGCAACCTTTGCAAAAAGCTTCTTCGAGGCCGGCGGCATCCAGGCCATCGACAGCGACGGTTTTGATGATCCCGCCAAACTGACCGCCGCCTTCAAGGCTTCCGGCGCCGCGCTCGCCTGCCTTTGTTCCAGCGACAAGGTCTATGTGGCAGAGGCGGAAGCCGCAGCCCAGACGCTGCAGGGCGCCGGCGCGCGGCGCATCTATTTGGCAGGGCGTCCCGCTGACTCAGAAACGGCGCTGCGTGCGGCAGGCATCGGCGGATTGATCTTCGCGGGCACCGACGCGCTCGCCACCCTGCAAGATGCATATCGTTGGACGGAGTCCACATGACCCGCATTCCCAATTTCGCCGACGTCGCCTTCGAGCGCGCTGCCGCTGCCGCGCCAGCCGGCAGCGCCGAGCCGTGGCTGACGCCCGAGGGCATTCTGGTGAAGCCCGGCTATGGCGAGGCTGATCTGGCCGGGCTCGATTTCCTCGAGACTTATCCCGGCATCGCGCCTTACCTGCGCGGTCCCTACCCGACCATGTATGTCAACCAGCCCTGGACCGTCAGGCAATACGCCGGCTTCTCCACGGCAGAGGATTCCAACGCGTTCTACCGCCGCAACCTCGCAGCCGGACAGAAGGGCCTCTCCGTCGCCTTCGACCTCGCCACCCATCGCGGCTATGACAGCGACCATCCGCGCGTCGGCGGCGACGTCGGCATGGCCGGCGTGGCGATCGATTCCATCTACGACATGCGCACGCTGTTCGCGGGGATTCCACTCGACCAGATGAGCGTGTCCATGACCATGAACGGCGCGGTGCTGCCGATCCTCGCGCTCTATGTTGCGGCTGCGGGCGAACAGGGCGTGGCGCCGGAGAAGCTCTCAGGGACCATTCAGAACGACATTCTGAAAGAGTTCATGGTGCGCAACACCTACATCTATCCGCCCGCCCCCTCGATGCGGATCATCTCGGACATCTTTGCGTACACCTCGCAAAAGATGCCGAAATACAATTCGATCTCGATCTCCGGCTATCACATGCAGGAGGCCGGCGCGACGCAGGACCTCGAGCTCGCCTATACGCTCGCCGACGGCGTCGAATATCTGCGTGCCGGCCTTGCCGCAGGCCTGGATGTCGACCGGTTCGCGCCGCGTCTGTCGTTCTTCTGGGCGATCGGCATGAACTTCTTCATGGAGGTCGCCAAGCTGCGCGCCGCGCGCCTGCTCTGGGCGAAGCTCTTGAAGCCGTTCAACCCGAAGGACCCGCGCTCGCTGTCGCTGCGCACGCATAGCCAGACCTCGGGCTGGTCGCTGACCGCGCAGGACGTCTTCAACAACGTGATGCGCACGACCGTCGAGGCTATGGCGGCAACGCAAGGCCACACCCAGTCGCTGCACACCAATGCGCTCGACGAGGCCTTGGCGCTGCCGACCGATTTCTCGGCCCGCATCGCCCGCAACACCCAGCTCTTCCTCCAGCAGGAGAGCGGCACCACCCGCATCATCGATCCCTGGGGCGGCTCGTATTACGTCGAGCGGCTGACGCGCGATCTCGCCGCGAAGGCGTGGGTCCACATCCAGGAGGTCGAGGAGCTCGGCGGCATGGCCAAGGCGATCGAGGCCGGCGTGCCCAAGCTCCGCATCGAGGAAGCTTCCGCCAAGACGCAAGCCCGCATCGATGCCGGCAAGCAGGCGGTGATCGGCGTCAACAAGTACAAGCCGACCGACGAGGCGCCGATCGACATCCTCAAGGTCGACAACACCAACGTCCGCCGCTTGCAGATCGACAAGCTGACGCGGCTGAAGTCCGAGCGCAACCAGAAGGACGTCGATGCCGCGCTCGCCGCGTTGACGCGCTCGGCCGGCGAAGGCAACGGCAATCTGCTCGCGCTCGCGATCGACGCGGCGCGCGCGAAGGCGACCGTCGGCGAAATTTCGGACGCGATGGAGAAGGTGTTCGGCCGGCACCGCGCCGAGATCAAATCCATCACCGGCGTCTACAAGCGGGAGGCGTCCAGCATGGGCAACCACGTCGAGAAGGTTCAGGCGCTGATCGACGCTTTCGAGGAGGCAGAGGGCCGCCGCCCGCGCATCCTGGTCGCCAAGATCGGCCAGGACGGCCACGACCGCGGCCAGAAGGTGATTGCATCTGCGTTCGCCGATATCGGCTTCGACGTCGACATCGGGCCGCTGTTTGCGACCGCGGACGAAGCCGCCCGGCAGGCGGTCGAGAACGACGTCCACATCCTCGGCGTCTCCTCGCTCGCCGCCGCCCACCTCACGGCCGTGCCCGAACTCAAGGCCGCGCTGAGGAAGCAGGGCCGCGAGGACATCATGATCATCGTCGGCGGCGTGGTGCCACCGCAGGATTACGACGCGCTCTACGCCGCCGGCGCCGAAGCCATCTTCCCGCCCGGCACCGTGATCGCAGACGCGGCCGAGGAGCTGATCGAGAAACTCAACGCACGCCTTGGACATAGTGAGGCAGCATAGATTGGTTGTGCGGCCAGTGCGGATGGTTCGAGTTGGTCGAGGGAGCAAATGCGAGAAGTCGTCCATCTAAAGGCATGCTAATCCCGTGAGTACCAAGAGACGATCATGCACACCCTTGATCTGATTCGTGACGAGATAAACCACATGCGCGTTAAGGTTGGCCGCCACCGCAGAGAAATCTCTCGGCTTCAACAAGCCGGACTAGAGGTAGCTTCTACGGAAGCGCTTATAGGCAGGATGCTGGCCAGAATTGACGAACTCTGCGTTCAACGTAACGAGTTAAGGAAAGTCGTGCCAAACGCTACGAAGGGTAAGGTCGGACATCGGAAATGGTGAGACATATTCCTGTTCCTTGGCGGACTGCTCGTCGCCACTCGGAGCCGTGCGGTCGGAGAAGGACCTGGCAGGATCGTTGATCGATGAAGAATTTTCGTTTGATGATCGCGCAACCAACAGAGGTTTCGTCTGCAGTCCGGTCATTTCCGAGGCGCCAGTTTCTTTCTTGGCCTTGCCATTGACAGTTGTTTCCTAAGCCTCTTAGGAGGCACCGGCCCTTCCGATCCGTGCAAAAGCTCAAGGAGATTCAGATGAGGAAAGTGCTTGCCGCCAAATTGCACGGTATCCACGTTACGGAGGCCAATCTTCATTACCACGGTTCGATCACCCTTGACCCAGATCACTGCGAAGAAGCGGGCATCCTGCCCATGGAATTCGTGGAGATTTGGAACAAGAGCTCCGGTGCGCGGATCTCGACCTACGTAATTTTTGGCGCACGGGGTTCGCGGTGTTGCGTGCTCAACGGAGCTGCCGCGCGTACCTGCCAGGTGGGTGACGCGATTATCGTCTGCAGCTCGGCGTACGTCGTACATACGGAAATAGTCCAGCAGACGCCGAAGATCCTCACGTTCGATCGCGATAATCATAGGACCGATCGCATGACATATTCGGTCAATCGGGATGATACGGGGCGCTATTCCTTCGAGATCCTGGGTGAGGCAGGCGACGTAAAACCCATACCGCTTCGAGCCCCGGAATCCAACTGAGGCAGTCTGACGGCACAGGATGAAGAATGAGCCACACCTCCGAGTCGACGGTCGAGCGAATCACGCTTCCGATGCTGCAACGTTGGAAGGAGGACGGGCGGCGCCTCGTGATGACGACCGCCTACGATGCAGTTACTGCCCGCATTGCGGACCCGATCGTGGATATGATCCTTGTCGGAGACAGCGTCGGTAACGTTTGCCTCGGCTTTGATAATACGCTTCCAGTCAGCATGGCGATGATGAATCACCATCTCGATGCAGTCGCGCGCGCCAAACCGCGAGCTTTGCTCGTGGCCGATATGCCATTCCTTAGCTTTCACCTCAGCCCAGGGGACACGATCCGCAACGCCGGAGGATTTTTGCAGCGTGGCGCCGACGCCGTAAAGCTAGAGGGGGGAGCCAAGCGCGTAGGAGTGATACGTAGCTTGGTCGACTGTGAGATTCCCGTGATGGGTCATCTCGGTCTGACCCCGCAGAGCGTCAATGCAATGGGTGGATTCAAGGTGCAGGGCCGGAAGGCCGATGATGCCTTGCGCCTGCTCGACGACGCTCAACGGCTGCAAGAGGCCGGCTGCTTCGCTCTGGTCCTTGAAGCCATCCCGGCCGAGCTCGCTGCCCGAGCAACTGAATCCCTGACGATAC
The DNA here is from genome assembly GCF_014198315.1 of Bradyrhizobium sp. CIR48. NCBI lineage: Bacteria > Pseudomonadati > Pseudomonadota > Alphaproteobacteria > Hyphomicrobiales > Nitrobacteraceae > Bradyrhizobium > Bradyrhizobium sp. CIR48. The sequence continues at coordinate 18,228 of NZ_JACIHG010000011.1, read as the reverse complement.
CCACCATTGGGATCGGCGCGGGTCCCGATTGTTCAGGTCAGGTGTTGGTTTTCCACGATGTCTTGGGCTTGATTGAAGGCCATCGCCCTAAATTCGTTCGCACCTATGCCGATGGCTTCCAACTGTTGCAGGAGGCGCTGTCGCGTTGGGCTGTCGATGTGCGTAACCGTACATTCCCGGCACCGCAAGAGTCTTATCGGCTTCCCCAAGGCATAGGTGAAACGATCGCAAACTGGGCGCCTTCCAACAGAATCCGATGTGAGGCGTAAAGATGCAGACAATCACGACGGTCGCCGAGCTTCGCCGGGCTCTCGCCGAGGCACGTAGAGCCGACAAGCGCGTCGGATTTGTACCGACAATGGGCTACCTGCACGACGGCCACTTGTCGCTTATCGAGGCCAGCCGGGCGCAATGCGACGTCACCGTGGTTAGCATCTTCGTTAATCCGACCCAGTTTGGGCCAAACGAGGATCTCAGCACGTATCCGCGCGACTTCCAGCGCGATGAAAAACTATGCGGCGATGCCGGAGTTGCGATTGTGTTCGCTCCGGGTGTGGAGGACATCTATCCGGCTCAATTCGAGACCTTCGTCGAGCCAGGCGAGCTCGGAAAATCACTTTGCGGCGCTTTCAGGCCCGGACATTTTCGCGGCGTCGCGACGGTCGTATCCAAACTGTTCAACATGGTGCAGCCCGACGTCGCGTTCTTCGGGCAGAAGGATTTTCAGCAGTGTGCAGTCGTGCGTCGCATGGCCATCGATCTCAACCTTCCGATCGAGATCGTTATCGTGCCGACCGTTCGGGAAGCGGACCGTCTCGCAATGAGCAGCCGCAACCGGTACCTCAGCGAGAAAGACCGAGGGCAGGCCCTTGCCATCAGTCGTGGACTGTTCGCCGCAGCGGAGGAGTTCCGCTTGGGAGAGCGGAACGTGGACAGGCTGATCGCAGTAGCCAAGAAGCATTTGGAAGCGGTCGATCGGCTGCAGTACCTTGAGCTCGTCGACGGCGATACGCTCATGCCCGCTGTAAGTCCGCTGCGCCACCCCGCGGCACTATGCGTGGCCGCCTACGTCGGTTCGACGAGGCTGATCGACAACGTGATACTTCAGCCAACTCCGTAGTGCGACTGAAGCGAAAGAATCGTCTTGATTGAAGCTGTCCGGCGCGAGGCGCCTTCCGCAGACCGTTCTCACCTTCGGGGCGCGACTGAGGGGATCATCTTCGAAGAAGTGCAGTTTCGGCGTGCGGACCGCCAGGTTCTAGCCATTCCCGAGCTTTACCTAGCTGAGCGCCGGACCGGCCTGATTGGTGACAATGGTTCAGGCAAGAGCACGATGTTGCGGCTGATGAACGGGTTGCTCTTGCCGACTCGCGGGCGCGTCGAGGTGGCGGGCCTCGATACAGTGCGCCATCGCAAAGACCTTCCGGCGCAGGTCGGCTTTCTGTTTCAGAATCCCGACCACCAGCTCATCTTTCCTACTGTGGTCGAGGAGGTCGCCTTTGGACCTGCGGAGCGGGGAATGTCAGCGCCAAAGGCGCGCCAACAGGCGATGGCACTGCTCGAGCGGCAGGGCTGCGCTCAATGGGCGGACCGCAACGTCAACGAGCTGTCCGGCGGCCAGAAGCAGCTTGTCTGCATCCTGGCGCTCCTCGCAACGGAGCCATCGATCCTCTTGATGGATGAGCCTTTCGCCAGTCTCGACTTGCCGACACGATTACGGATGCATCGCAGGATAACGACGCTTCCGCAGCGGGTCGTGATGGCGTCTCATGATTTCGAACTGCTCGCGGAGTTCGACCGCATCATCTGGCTGGATGCGGGCCACGTCCGCCTCGATGGCCGACCCGCAGAAGTGCTGCCTGCCTACCGGGCCCATGCAGCGGTCGTAGCGGCAGAGGACGCCCTGGCGTCATGATAACCGACGGCCTTGCGCCACAGACGTGGTTGCACCGGGTACCGGCCGGCGCCAAGCTTGCCGGCCTTGCCCTCCTCAGTGTGCTACTGCTGCCGGTGGGCGACTGGCGAATTCTGGCGGGCGTGTTGGCCCTGATTGCCATGGTCTATGCCGGCTCCGGCCGCGTCGGCATGGCACGCCTCAGCTTGCTGCGGCCATTGCTGCCGCTGCTTGTGGTCGTCGGCGGCGTGCAGACTGCATCGGGCGATTGGAATGCCGGCGCCGTCGTCACCATGCGGCTTCTGGCGATGCTTCTGCTCGCCGATCTCGTCAGCATGACCACCACGATGAGCGCGCTGGTGGAGGTGCTGACGCCGGTGCTCCGCCTGCTACGCCCGCTTGGCGTCAATCCGCGCAAGATGGCGCTTGCCGTGGCACTTGTTTTGCGTTTCGTGCCCGTCCTGATGACGCGATGGCGCGCGCGCGAGGAGGCCTGGAAGGCACGCACGCACCGACGCATTCCGCTGCGATTGGTGGCCGCTTTCGTCGCCGACATTCTCCAGCTTGCGGACCGCGTCGCGGAAGCGCTCGATGCGCGCGGTTTCGACCGCTCCGCCGCCAATCATCACTCACCCCCGTTGTAGGAGAAGATCTCGTGGCGTCCCGCGCTTTCGTTCGTATCGCCCTGCTTGCCGCCATCATCGCAGCGCTCGGCATGGTGCCCGGCATCGTCTTGCCGATCGCCATGGGTGTGCCGATCACGGCCCAGACGCTCGGCGTCATGCTGGCCGGGATCGTCCTCGGCCCCCGCCATGGTGCGCTTGCGGTGTTGCTGTTCCTGTTCGTGGTGCTGCTCGGAGCGCCGCTGCTGTCGGGTGGACGCGGCGGTCTCGGCGTGCTTTTCGGACCGTCGGTTGGCTTCCTGCTGGGCTGGGTTCCCGCCGCCTTCGTGTCGGGTCTTGTGATGGCGCGGCTGAGGACCTTGCCGGTATTCGCGGCGGCGCTCGTTGCCGCGATCACGGGCGGCATCGTGGTGGGGTATGTCTGCGGCATTCTCGGCCTGATGGCGATGGCAAGGATGAGCTTGCCGCAGGCCTTGACTGCAATCGCGGTGTTCGTGCCGGGCGATCTCTTGAAGGCGCTGGCCACCGCGTTTGTCGCGGGGGCGTCGCATCGGAGCTATCCGGCCGCAATCGTCAGCCGTTCATGACCACGGCCGCCACCATCACTGCAACGCTGTCGCGCCATGCGTGCGAAACGCCGGACCGGCCGGCCGTCATTTGCGACAATCATGCAGTGAGTTGGAAAGATCTCAATCAGGCCGTCAATCGTCTAGCCGGACATCTGGCGAAGGTGGTGCCGGCCGGCCGCGGCGTCGCCTTGCACCTGCCGAACGGGCCGGCGCTCGTGCTGCTGTTTCTCGCTGCCTGCCGCGCAGGTAGGGAAGCTCAAATTCTCGATCCCTCCTGGCCGACAGAGACGGCGCGGCTTGCGATCACGGCGCTGGTGCCGGGGATCGTCGTGAGTGGCGATGCAACATTGGCCGGGGACACCGAGGTGCTGGCGGTTGTCGATCCTCACGGCTCGTTCGAGTCCGTCGCGGACGCCATTGGCGCCGGCCCGTCGACCGCAGCGATGGCCGAGCCCGATCCGCTGACTCCGTTCTATATCGGCTTCACCTCGGGATCGACCGGAATGCCGAAAGGATATCGCCGCCACCATCAATCGTGGATCGAGAGCTTTCGGGCCGGGGACCGCGAGTTCGATATCGGCGCCGGCGACATCGTCCTCGCACCGGGGGCGCTGACGCATTCCCTATTCCTCTACGGCCTTGCGCATGGGCTCTATGTCGGGGCAACCGTCATTCTGTGCCGCCAGTTCCGGCCGAATCTCGTCAACCGCCTGATCGCGGTCCATCAGGTCAGCGTGATTTACGGCGTGCCGACCCAGCTCGAAATGATGATCGAGGCCGCCACGCGCGATGGCCTGCCGCCGTTCCCAAAGGTGCGGTGGATGTTGTCGTCAGGTGCCAAATGGCAAGGTCGCGCGTTGGCCGAACTGCGGCTGCAATTTCCCGCGGCGCGCTTTTCCGAGTTCTACGGCGCGTCTGAACTGAGCTTCGTTACCGTGGCGAAGGACGACGAGGACGTCCCGTCGGACTCCGTCGGGCGTTCGTTCGCAGCCGTCAGTCTCACCATCCGCGATCAACTCGGGCGCTGCCTTCCGCCCGGAGAGACCGGTCTAGTGTTCGTGGCAAGTCCGTTCCTCTTCATGGAGTATGCCTGCGGAAGCGAAACAGTGCTGCCACGATACGGCGACGCGGTGTCGGTCGGCGACATCGGCATGCTCGACGCGCGCGGCTTCCTGCGGCTCGCCGGCCGTGCCAGCCGCATGATCATCACAGCTGGCAAGAATGTGCATCCGGAGGAGATCGAGCGTGTGCTCGAGGGCCATCCCGCCGTGGCCGCGGCTGGGGTTCTTGGCGCCGTCGACGAACGTCGGGGCGAGCGGCTGGTGGCTTTGCTGAGGCTGGGTCCGAAAGGGCGCATAGCGTCTTCCGATCTGATCAGCCATGCCCGCCTGAGCCTGCCGCTCTACAAGATCCCGCGCCGTTTTGCCGTGCCATCGCACTGGCCGCTGACCTCGTCCGGCAAGACCGATTTCCATGCGCTGCGCCGGCTCTGGGAAGCCGGCGACTGCGAGGTGCTGCGATGAGCGCCGCATATCTCGTCGCTGCACGCCGGACGGCGGTCGCCCCTCGGGGCGGCGCGTTTAAGGCAGTGGAGGTCGATGAACTCGGAGCGGCGCCCATTCGGGCCGTGCTGGCCGACACCGGCATCGCGCCGGAGGCGATCGACGACGTCATCTTCGGCAACGCATTGTACGGCGGCGGAAACCCGGCACGGCTCGCCGCGCTGCGGGCAGGTCTTCCGGATCACGTCCCGGCCCTGACCATCGATAGCCAATGCTGCGGCGGCCTTGACGCGATCATGTTTGCCGCCGAGCGTATCGGGAGCGGACGAGCAGACGCCGTCATAGCCGGTGGTGTTGAGAGCTTCAGCCGTGCGCCGTTGCGCGCGCGGCGGCCGCGCCATGCCGACGAGGCGCCGCAGTCCTACGATCGTCCTCCGTTCGCGCCATGGCCGGAGCGGGACCCTGACATGATTGCCGCTGCCGCGACGCTGGCCGAAAGGTTCGGCATTTCGCGCGCACGACAGGATGAATATGCGATCGGAAGCCATCGCAAGGCGCTGCAAAATCCGCCCGGCGCGGCGGAGATCGTGCCGCTCGCCGACCTGTCGCACGATGCCTTTCCCCGCGCCCTGGCGGGGACCACCTGTGCACGCCTTGCGCCGCTCGCGGGCGACGCTGCGTTCGGCGTGACGCGTGCGACGGTGGCGGTCGAAGCCGATGCTGCAGCAGCCCTGCTCGTCGTGTCCGAGGCAATGGCCCGGCGGCTCAACGCGAGGCGGCCTTTGCGGATCGTGTCGGCGACCCGTCGCGGCGGCGACCCCGCGATGCCCGGCACAGCACCGATTGCGGCGGCTGAGAGCCTCCTTGCGGCGGAGCGGGTCGCGCCGGCGCGGATTGCGGTGGCCGAGGTCATGGAGGCCTTTGCTGCCCAGGCGATTGCTTGCGTCGACGGCATTGGGGTGCCGGAGTCTTCGCTCAATCGTGGCGGCGGCGGACTCGCGAGAGGACACCCGATCGGTGCATCGGGCGCGATTCTGGCCGTGCGCCTTTGGCACGAAATGCAGTCGGAATCATCCGGTGCGATAGGGCTGGCGGCGATCGCGGCAGCGGGCGGGCTCGGCAGCGCACTGCTTGTGATGGTCTGAAGAAGGGATGCCGCGATGATTGAAATGCCGCCAGGTTCCGAACCGCTGCCACAGGCGGAGGCGCTTCGCGTCGAGCGGGCGATTGATCTTGCAGCCTTCGTGGGGACCGAACTCGCTCCCGGCCGCTGGCGATCGGTAACGCAGGATGAGGTCGACCAGTTCGTCGCGCTGACGGGTGATCGAAACTGGGTTCACACCGATGTGGAGCGGGCCAGGCGCGAACTGGACGGAGCGACGATCGTGCCGGGCCAATTGCTCCTGGCGCTCGTTCCTGCTTTTCTGCAGGAGGCCTATGTGGTCATCGGTGCCACGCAAAGCCGAGCGGCTGCTCTCCGCTCAGTTCGGTTTCGTTTCCCGGTGCGTCCGGGCGATATGTTTCGGCTGCGGGCGCGATTGACCCTCGTGGAGCAGCGATCGCACTTTGTGCAGGTGGACGCAGCGTGCGACCTCGAACTGAACTCGGGACAACGCGCGCTGACGTCACGGCGCACGGACGTCTTTTTCGACTGAACCGCGATCTCGGCCTGGGCTTCGAGCAGATGCTAGCCTGGCACAGGACGGGATGAATTGCCTTGCTGAGCCCGTCATCGGGCGCGCGCTTGCGCGCCCCCGTTGACCCACAGTGCGCCGTGCCCGAGCTGAAGACCGCACTGAAGAGGCCGGGCCGCGAAATCATCGTCGGCGGCGTCGCCGCAGGATCAGGTACACACCCGACCGCTGAGCCGCCCAGTAGAATCGAACATCCAAGGGCCGTTGTCGGAGAGTACGCCCACCACATCGCTAGGCTGCAAGCCCGCCGTCGAAAAGCCACTTTGCAACGCGTGGTGAACGATCCTCTAGCTAGGCTTAACTCACGACCTCGCCGGGTAGCCGTCATGATGAAGATTGGGCGGTCGAAGCGCTTGGGTCTCCAGATACACAAATCCTCATTGGACGCTCTCTTTCCGAGGAAGGTGCGGAGTTGGATTTCGAACTGAATGGCTGGCGAGGTTTGTGATTATCGAGCTGATCGCCCGATCTCGGTCCCACCCGCGACGGGGCTTCACTGCAATGCGCCGGTAAGGACAGGCCGCCCCTGTTTTGGCCTCTCCATTCTTTGATTTGCTTGAACTTCGAGCTTGAACGGGAATTGATATTGATGTCACGTTACTGATCGCAAGCTGGTGGTCAAGGGACCATGATGCTACGGATGGCACATGTTGGAGACCGATGATTCTGTTTTGGAGCCCCTAGCCCCTGCCACGGCAAAGGGGGCGGCAATGCGTCAGCGCCTCCTCAACGCCTCGGCGCGTGTATTCGCGCGCAAAGGATATGAGGCCACTCGGGTCGAGGACATCGTCAAGATCGCTCGAACATCCTACGGCAACTTTTACCGCCACTTTCGGAACAAGGACGAGATTCTGCTGGCGGTATTGCAGCCTTTGGTCGACGAGATCTACGTCGCGAGTAAGCGAAGGATTGGTCGCTCACTGAAGGCAAGCGAAGCAGAGTTCATTGAGAATACTATCGCGTACCTCAAGATCTATGCCCGACACCGCAAGCTATTGCGCGTCATGCGCGAAGCAGCAGCGCGCGGTGAGAAAGCCACATTTCTATCTCTCTATGTCAAGGAGCGCAGCCGCTTCGTAAGACGCACGACGACTTGGCTGACTCGGCTTCAGGGACTGGGCGAACTGAGCCGTGAACTGGATCCCGAAATGGCTGCTGAAGTGCTCGGCGCCACGATGGAGCAGGTTGCTTATATGAAATTTGATCTCGCCTCGGGAGATCCGAGCGACGCGGAAATTGAGCACATTGGGTCGCATTGCGCGAAGGTCTGGTACCGAGGCGTATTTGGCGCGGTCAAAGAAGATCCCGTCGCTCCGAACTAACGTCACGGCGTCTTAGCCCTATAGCCCTATTCAGGAGACGCGGTCCGCCACCGATACGACCGCGTGCTGCGGCAAACAAGCATCCCACTTGGTCATAAGAGTCGTAACCGCGAATTGCGGTCGAGCGCTCGTCATCAAAGAAGCCCGCGGATTGGTTTGGCACACTCCAGCGAAGCCCGGTTGACGAGGCTTCCAATCAGTAATATGACGTCAATGTCACTTTTAAAAACCACTGCAGAAGTGCAGCAGTTCGACATGGGAGGAGCCGATCAAATCGGCATAAAGGTCAATGAAAACAATTGCTTTATTGCCTTTCCGACCTGTCCTGAGCGCGATCGCTCGGGTCCGCCCTGTTATCGCTTCTGTCGAATGTCAAACGGCGGGCGCGTTGTGATTCTGAATGAAACGCAACTCGCTATCCGCGACGAGGTGCGCAAGTTTGCTCAGGAGCGAATTGCTCCTCACGCGCGCGAATACGAAGAAGCCAAGGCGTATCCGTCGCAGCTCTTTCAAGAGCTTGCGAGTCTTGGGCTGATGGGGATGACGGCTCCCGAAGCAGTCGGCGGATCCGGCGCGGACTACGTATCCTATGCACTTTCGCTCATTGAAATCGCCGCGGCGGACGGCGCTCTCTCTACGATTCTGAGCATCCAAAACAGTCTGGTCGTATCTGGTCTGTTGAAGGACGGTACGCCGGAGCAGCAAGCGGAATTTCTGCCCTCGCTCGTCGCCGGGCAAATGATCGGCGCGTTCGCGCTAACAGAGGCGGAGGCGGGCTCGGATGCCTCGGCGTTGAGGACGCGTGCCATCCGCGCAGATGGTGGATACAAGCTAAACGGAGCGAAGCAGTTCATTTCGTCGGGGCGGACTGCCGGGCTCGCGATCGTGTTTGCCGTAACCGATCCCGCTGCGCGCAAGCGCGGCATCTCGGCCTTTCTGGTCCGCACCGACCGCACTGGGTACTGCGTCGAGAGAATTGAAGACAAGATGGGGCAGGCGGCATCGGACACTTGCGCCCTTCGGTTCGATGACGTCTTCGTCGAAGAGGGAATGCGGCTCGGTCCGGAAGGTGCCGGCTATTCCATCGCGCTCTCCAACCTCGAGGCCGGCCGCATCGGTATTGCGGCTCAATGTGTGGGGATGGCACGCGCCGCTCTCGATGCAGCGGTGAAGTACGCCGGTGAGCGCAAGAGTTTCGGAGCGCCGATCATCTCGCATCAAGCCGTCGGGTTTCGCCTTGCGGATCTCGCCGCAAGGCTGGAGGCCGCTCATCAGCTCGTGCTGCATGCGGCCGCGATGAAGGACGCCGCTATTCCATGCCTCAAGGAAGCGTCCATGGCCAAGCTCGTCGCTTCCGAAACGGCCGAGGCCGTCGTTTCCGGCGCGCTGCAGACATTCGGCGGCTACGGCTATCTGGAAGATTTTGCCGTCGCCAAGATCTATCGCGATGTGCGCGTCTGCCAGATCTACGAAGGCACATCGGACATCCAGCGGATGGTTATCGCCCGCGACCTCGCGAGAGGCGCGGCAGCGCGCAACTAGCAACGAAGTGCCCCGAGGAACCTCCATGTCAGATCCAGTCGTCATCGCGAGCTACGCAAGAACGCCCATCGGCTCGTTTCAGGGGGCGCTCGCTCGTTTCAAGGCGACCGAGCTTGGAGCCGCGGCCGTGAAAGCGGCGGTCGAGCGGGCTGGCGTCGCGACGGAAAACGTCGGTCAAGTCATCATGGGCTGCGTATTGCCGGCGGCTCTCGGTCAGGCTCCCGCTCGCCAAGCCGCAATCGGGGCGGGGTTGTCGCTTAGCGCTCAGGCCACAACGGTCAACAAAATGTGCGGCTCGGGCATGCAGGCCGCAATCCTGGCTCACGATGCGATTGCGGTGGGCTCCGCTGATGTTGTCGTCGCGGGAGGCATGGAAAGCATGACGAACGCGCCGTATGCGCTACCCAAACATCGCGGCGGCGCCCGTATCGGGCACGACCGCATCGTCGACACGATGATGATGGATGGCCTGGAGGACGCGTACACTCCCGGCAAGGCAATGGGCGCGTTTGCGGAAGATGCCGCGCGCGAATTTCAATTCAGTCGCAGTGCTCAGGATGAATATGCGCTGCGGTCCCTGGATCGGGCCAAGGCCGCCATGTCAAGCGGAGCATTCGCTGACGAGATAGTGAGTCTGCCGCCGGCAGCCAAGGCTGCATCGGTGGTTGATACCGATGAGCAGCCCGGAAAGGCCAAGCCGGAGAAGATACCTCTCCTCAAGCCGGCATTTGCTCCTGACGGCACCATTACTCCGGCCAACGCGTCATCGATTTCCGATGGGGCTGCTGCCCTGGTCATGACCCGGCGCAGCATCGCCGAGAAATTGGGACTGCCGGTTGCCGCGACGATCCGCGCGCACGCTGCTCACGCCCATGCGCCGGCTCTGTTCACGACGGCTCCCGTCCCTGCGATCCAGAAGGTCCTCGCCAAGGCCCAGTGGTCTTCCTCGGACGTCGATCTTTACGAGATCAATGAGGCCTTTGCCGTGGTGGCGATGATCGCAGCGCGGGAGCTCAATATTCCGGCCGAGAAGCTCAACGTCAACGGCGGTGCGACCGCCCTCGGCCACCCCATCGGCGCCAGCGGTGCGCGGATCATCGTTACCTTGCTCGCTGCACTCAAAGCGCGCGGCCTCAGACGGGGCGTCGCCAGTCTCTGCATTGGCGGCGGCGAAGCGACGGCGATGGCCATCGAAATCTGAAATCGGAAAACGCAAGGAAGCACCATGCAAATCAAAGGAACAGCCGCGATTGTGACGGGCGGCGCGTCAGGCCTTGGCGGCGCGACAGCGGAGGGACTGGCCGCTGCCGGCGCCAAGGTCACCATTCTGGACCTCAACGCCGAGCTGGGCGAGGCGCACGCCAAGGCCATTGGCGGGCACTTCGTCAAGGTGGACGTTACTGACGAGGACGGTGTCGAGCAGGCGCTCGAGTCAGCCGAGCGCGCTGCCGGCAAGGCGCGCATCCTGGTCAACTGCGCAGGCCTCGGCCCACCCGGTAAAGCGATCGGTCGAGACGGCAAGGCCCTGCCGCTGCGAGATTTCGCCAGGACCATCAACATCAATCTCATCGGCAGCTTCAACGTGCTGTCGAAGTTTGCCGCCCGCCTTCACACGGCCGAGACTGCCAGTGAGGAGCGGGGCGTCATCATCAACACCGCGAGCGTTGCCGCATTCGATGGTCAAATCGGCCAAGCTGCCTATTCCGCATCGAAGGGCGGAATCGTCGGCATGACCCTGCCGCTCGCCCGCGAGTTCGCGCGCTACGGCATTCGCGTAATGACGATCGCACCGGGCATCTTTCTTACTCCACTGCTGATGTCGCTTCCGGAAGAGGCGCAGAAGTCGCTGGGCAAGCAGGTCCCATTTCCCAGCCGGCTCGGGCAGCCGTCCGAATTCGCTCAGATGGTCGAGTCCATCGTCGCGAATCCAATGCTCAACGGTGAAACAATCCGACTCGACGGCGCGATCCGGATGGCACCGAAATGAGCGGGGTCGGCGCGGAGCGTACTCAAGAGATCGCGGATCGCGTTGAGCGTTTCGTTCGGGATGTCGTGGTCCCGTTCGAGCGCGACCTCCGGCGAGATCATCATGACTGTCCAAAGGATGAATTGGTCACGGAGCTGCGCGAACTCGCGCGGGCTGCGGGGGTATTGACGCCGCACATCCTGGCCGACGGTTCACACCTCTCGCAAGGTGAAACCGCAATCGTCCTGGTCAAGACGGGTCTATCGCCGCTCGGCCCGCTCGCATGCAACACGGCGGCTCCCGACGAAGGCAATATGTACCTTCTTGGTAAAATCGGCTCGCCTGAGATCAAGGAGCGCTTTCTAAAGCCGCTCGTCGAGGGCCGCGCGCGGTCGGCCTTCTTCATGACCGAGCCGGCGGAAGAAGGCGGAGCGGGATCCGACCCATCGATGATGATGACGACCTGTCGTCCTGATGGCAACCAGTGGGTTGTGAATGGACGCAAGGCCTTCATCACCGGGGCCCGCGGAGCCAAGGTCGGCATCGTGATGGCAAAGGCCGAGGAGGGCGCCTGCATGTTCCTCGTCCATCTGCCCGATCCAGCGATCACTATCGATCATGTGCCAAATACGATCGACAGTTCGATGCCAGGCGGACACGCTGTTGTGACCATCCGCAATCTGCGCATCCCAGCCGACCAGATGCTCGGACACGTGGGTGAGGGCTTCAAGTACGCGCAGATCCGGCTTGCGCCGGCCCGGCTGTCGCATTGCATGCGCTGGCTCGGCGCCTGCATTCGTGCCAACGAGATCGCGACCAGGTACGCGAACCGTAGACAGGCTTTCGGCAAGACGCTCATCGATCACGAGGGCGTTGGCTTCATGCTTGCTGACAACCTCATCGACCTCAAACAAGCTGAGTTGATGATCTCTTGGTGTGCGAGCGTCCTGGACACCGGATCGCTCGGAACAAACGAGAGCTCCATGGCCAAAGTCGCGGTGAGCGAGGCGCTCATGCGGGTCGCCGATCGTTGCGTCCAGGTCATGGGCGGAACGGGTGTCACCAACGAAACCATCGTCGAGCAGGTCTTCCGCGAGATTCGTGCGTTCCGCATCTATGACGGTCCTACCGAGGTGCACAAATGGTCGCTCGCGAAGAAGATCAAGCGCGATTGGCAGAAGGCAAACTCGTGAGCGCTCTCGACGAAGCTGCAAACTCCGGATTGGCAGAGCCCTCTGACGCCCATCGTCTCGATAAAGATACCTTGGCGCGCTGGATGACGGCCAATGTCGAGGGCTTTCGAGGGCCGCTCAACGTGTCGAAATTCAAGGGAGGCCAGTCAAACCCGACCTACTGCCTTCAGTCAGCAGACGAGGTCTACGTGCTTCGGCGGAAACCGCCAGGTCCATTGGTATCTGGAGCACACGCCGTCGATCGCGAGGCGCGCGTGCAGCGCGCGCTATCGCAAGCTGGGTTTCCCGTCGCGCGCATTTATGGGTATTGCGCCGACACGTCAGTTATCGGCAGCGAATTCTATGTGATGCAGCTTATCGAAGGCCGCATTTTCTGGGATGCAACCTTCCCGGACGTGAGCCGTGAACAGCGTCCTTCCTACTTCGACGCCATGTGCGACGTTATCGCGCAACTGCACTCCATCGATCCCACTTCGATCGGGTTGGGCGACTATGGAAAGCCGGGCAGCTATTTCGCGCGGCAGATCAGTCGCTGGTCCCGCCAGTATCAGGAAGACCCGGAGGCCGGGCGCGACGCGAACATGGACCGCCTCGTCAAAGAGCTGCCGGCGCGAATTCCCCAGGGTGAGGAGGTTGCGATCGTCCATGGGGACTTTCGCTGCGACAATCTCATCTTTCATCCCCGGGAGCCTCGAATCATTGCCGTGCTCGATTGGGAGCTTTCGACGCTCGGGCATCCACTTGCTGACTTCGCCTACCACGCGATGATGTATCGCATGCCTCCACACATTGTTGCCGGTCTGGCGGGTACAGATCTGACGGCGCTGAATATCCCGGGAGAAGCAGATTACATCGACAGGTATTGTCGAGCGACCGGCCGCGACGCAATTGACGACTGGCACTTCTACGTCGCGTTCAACTTCTTCCGCCTTGCGGCGATCATGCATGGCATCGCCGGGCGAGCATTGCGCGGTACGGCTTCGTCGGTACAGGCGATGGAACGCGGCAAGACCTTCCCGGAGCTGGCGACTCTGGCTGTCCGTGCGCTGGAAAACCTCCCATGACTGCTCCAATCGAGTTATCCTGCGCCGACAAGATCGCGACGCTGACCCTGGCGCGCCCTGACCAAGGCAACACAATCGATCCGGCCATGGCTCGCGCCCTCTTGCAGGCCGCCGAACGCTGCAATGACGATGATGATATTCGATGCGTCGTGCTGACTGGGCGCGGCAAGCTCTTTTGCGGAGGCGGGGATGTTAGCGCTTTTGCCGCAGCGGGTGCCGACGTCTCGGCCTTCCTCGAGGATCTGGCGAAGACGCTGCATGCGGCCGTGATACGCCTTATGCAGATGAAAAAGCCGCTGATCACGCTCGTGAACGGCCCGGCCGCCGGAGCCGGCATGAGTCTGGCAATGATCGGCGATTTCGCGTTGGCAGCCCGCTCAGCTCATTTTGCGCCAGCTTACACAGCCCTGGGCCTGAGCCCGGACGGTGGAATGAGCTGGCTGCTGCCGCGGGTGGTTGGCCTCAGGCGGGCTCAGGAGATCATCCTGTCAAACCGTCGCGTGCAGAGCGATGAGGCCGAGCGAATTGGCCTTATCACGCGCATCGTTGATGGTGAGCAACTGCTTGCCGCTGGCCGCGAGATCGCGACGAAACTCGTTGCCGAGCCCGTGGCAGCGCTAGGGGCTGCTCGGCATCTCCTCCTCGAAAGCTACGATAGCTCGTTGGAGACCCAGCTTGACCGGGAGATGCGGAGCATCGCCGCGCTCGGCAACTCCGAAGAAGCGCGTCGTCGTGTGGCGGCGTTCGTCGCCCACCGAAACTCAAAGGGATGAAAAGGAACAGGCCATGGCAGAAGCATATATCGTCGAAGCAGTGCGGACGGCGGGTGGTAGGCGCAACGGCAAGCTTGCTGGTTGGCATCCCGCCAATATGGCGGCAGAGACCCTTAATGCAGTCGTGGACCGCTCTGGGATTGATCCTGCCGTTGTCGAGGACGTGATCCTGGGTTGCGTGACGCAGGCCGGTGAGCAGGCGTTCGCCTTCGCGCGGAATGCGGTGCTCGCCTCCAACCTCCCCGGATCCGTTCCGGCCGTGACGATCGACCGCCAATGTGGAAGCTCCCAGCAGGCGGTGCAGTTTGCCGCACAAGCGGTGATGTCGGGCACGCAAGACGTCGTCATAGCTGCCGGCGCGGAAAGCATGACCCGCGTGCCGATGTTCTCGAACGTTTCGTTGCACCAAAAGGAAGGTATTGGCACCGGCCCTGTCAGCGACCGCATTCAGAAGCGGTTCGGTGTGGAATCCTTCAGCCAGTTCGAGGGCGCCGAAATGATTGCACAGAAGTACGGGTTTGATCGGCTGACCTTGGACCGCTTCGCGCTCGAAAGCCATCGGCGTGCCGCAGAGGCCACGAAATCCGGAGCGTTCAAGAACGAGATCGTTCCGCTCAAGATCGACAGCGGCGAGCATACCGTGGACGAGGGAGTTCGGTTCGACGCGTCGCTGGAGTCGATCGGCTCGGTGAAGCTCTTGAAGGACGGTGGCGTGGTGAGTGCCGCTAACGCCAGCCAAATCTGCGATGGTGCATCCGCGGCGCTGGTCGTGAGTGAGAAGGCTCTCAAAGAACACAATCTGAAGCCGATCGCGCGAATCGTCGGTCTTACAGTAACCGCCGGCGATCCCGTCATTATGCTTGAGGAGCCGATCAATGCGACGCGCCGCGCTCTCGCAAAAGCTGGAATGAAGATCGGTGATGTCGATCTCTACGAAGTGAACGAGGCATTCGCGCCGGTACCGCTCGCTTGGCTTCAAGCGATCGAGGCCGACCCTGCAAAGCTCAACGTCAACGGCGGCGCGATCGCACTCGGTCATCCGCTTGGCGCTTCGGGCACGAAGCTCCTTTCGACTCTGGTCCACGCTCTGAGGGCTCGGGGCAAGCGATACGGCCTTCAGACCATGTGCGAAGGCGGAGGCATCGCCAACGTAACCATCGTCGAGGCCTTGGGATGACCTTCCAAACTCGCTTCACGGAGCTCGTCGGTATCAGGCATCCCGTCATGCAAGGCGGCATGATGTGGGTGGGGCGTGCCGAGCTCGCCAGCGCGGTCTCCAACGCTGGCGGCTTGGGCGTTCTCACGGCGTTGACCCAGCCGACGCCGGACGATCTGCGGCGGGAGATCGATCGCTGCCGATCGATGACCGATAAGCCTTTCGGGGTCAATCTTACGATACTGCCCTCGGTGACGCCTCCGCCTTACGCCGAATATCGTAAGGCCATCATCGAAAGCGGGATCAGGGTGGTCGAGACGGCGGGGGCCCGGCCACAAGAGCACGTCGAGCAGTTCAAGTCTCACGGCATCATTGTCATTCACAAGTGCACTTCGGTTCGACACGCCTTATCCGCCGAGAAAATGGGAGTCGACGTCGTCTCGATCGATGGCTTTGAGTGTGCCGGCCATCCCGGAGAAGACGACGTACCTGGTCTCGTGCTGGTTCCTGCCGCCGCAGACAAGATTACGATTCCGATGCTGGCCAGTGGTGGCTTCGGCGATGGTCGTGGTCTCGCGGCTGCTTTGGCGCTTGGTGCCGACGGAATCAATATGGGGACGCGGTTCTGCGCGACCGTCGAAGCTCCGATCCACGAAACAGTGAAGCAGTTTCTTGTTCAGAACGATGAGCGCGCAACGAACCTCATTTTTCGCAAGTTCCGGAATACGGGTCGCGTCGCCAGGAATAGCGTGTCCGATAAGGTCGTTGAGATTTCGAGCGTACCTGATGCCGCCTTCGATGACGTCCGACCGTTAGTGTCCGGTGCGAGGGGACGCGTTGCGCTCGAGACAGGGGACCTCGATGCCGGGCTGATCTGGGCCGGCCAGGTCCAAGGGCTCATTCACGACGTACCCACGTGCAAGGACTTGGTCGAGCGGATCGTTGCCGATGCCAAGGTCACCATTCGTGGGCGGCTCGCTGGATTGCTGAAGCCTGAAGTCCTTCCGGTTTGAAGAGAATGCCGGCCCGCCGGCCTGTGGGGAGTGGATGTATCAAGTGAGGCAGATGAGGGATCTAGGGGCTTTGCTCTCGATTCGTGAGGTGACAGTCGCTTTCGGCGGCATCGTCGCGCTCAACGGCGTGTCCTTCGACATGCACAAGGGCCAGATCCTCGGATTGATCGGTCCCAACGGCGCCGGCAAGACCACGCTGTTCAACTGCCTTTCGCGGCTCTACCAGCCGTCGTCCGGCGACATCCTGATGGAAGGCGCCAGCATCCTGACGCGCCCGCCGCACCGGATCGCCGAGATCGGCATCGGCCGCACCTTCCAGAACGTGGCGCTGTTTCCGAACCTGTCGGTGATGGACAACGTCCGCGTCGGCACGCATGCGCGCACCTCCAGCGACATCATCAGCGACTCGCTGCGCCTCGCCTGGATCCGCCGCAGCGAGACCGACGTGAACAAGAAGGTGCACGAGATCCTCGCCTATCTCGACCTCGAGGACGTCGCCCACACCGTCGTGTCGGGCCTGCCGTTCGGCACGCAGAAGCGCGTCGAGCTGGCGCGTGCGCTCGCGGCCGATCCGAAGATCCTTCTGCTCGACGAGCCAGCCGGCGGCCTCAACCACGAGGAAGTCTACGTGCTCGGCGACCTCATTCGCCGCATCCGCGACGACCGCCACATGACCGTGCTGCTGGTTGAGCATCACATGGGCCTCGTGATGTCGATCGCCGACCACGTCGTCGCGCTCAATTTCGGCAAGAAGCTCGCGGAAGGCACGCCGGCCCAGGTGCAGGCGGACCCCGACGTCATCAAGGCCTATCTCGGGAGCAAGGACCAATGACGACATTGCTCAACGTCAAGGACCTGCGCGCCTATTACGGCCAGGTCCAGGCGCTCCATGGCCTGTCCTTCTCGCTCAACGAGGGCTCGCTGACGACGCTGCTGGGCGCCAACGGCGCCGGCAAGACCACCACGCTGCGCGCGATCTGCAACATGGTGCGCTCCACCGGCGCGATCGAGTTCGACGGCAAGCCGCTGAACAACCGCTCCACCGAGAGCATCGTGCGGTTCGGCATCGCCCATGTGCCGCAGGGCCGCGGCACCTTCACCACCATGACGGTCGAGGAGAACCTCCAGCTCGGGGCGATCACCCGCAAGGACAGCGCCGGCATCGTCTCCGACATCGAGCGCATGTACGCGCATTTCCCGGTCCTGAAGCAGCGGCACACGCAGCAGGCGGGCACGCTCTCGGGCGGCGAGCAGCAGATGCTCGCAGTCGCCCGCGCGCTGATGCTGCGGCCGAGGCTGATGCTGCTGGACGAGCCGTCCTTCGGCCTTGCGCCGCTCGTCGTGCGCGACCTGTTCGGCATCCTCGGCAAGATCAACCGCGAGGACAAGGTGTCGATCCTGGTGGTCGAGCAGAACGCCCAGCTCGCGCTCGAGCTCGCCGACCAGGCCTATGTGATCGAGACCGGCCGCATCGTGATGTCGGGCAACGCCAAGGACATCGCGAACAACGAAGAAATCCGCAAATCCTATCTGGGTTACTGAGGGAGCCGGGACAATGGAGCTGTTCACCAACCAGGTCCTGGCCGGCATCGCCACCGGCGCGATCTACGCCTGCATGGCGCTCGCCGTGGTCATGATCTACCAGGCGATCGACCATCTCAACTTCGCGCAAGGCGAGATGGCGATGTTCTCGACCTTCATCTCCTGGCAGTTGATGCAATGGGGCGTACCCTATTGGGCCGCCTTCCTGATCACGCTGGCATTTTCCTTCGTCGCCGGCATCGCGATCGAGCGCATCCTGTTCAAGCCGCTCGCGAAGGCACCGGTGCTGACCAACGTCGCCGGCTTCATCGCACTGTACGCGATCATCAACTCCTCGGCCGGCCTGCTCTGGGACTTCACCATCAAGCAGTATCC